>CAVQWE010000012.1:0-168867 GCA_963717385.1 Ilumatobacteraceae bacterium | reverse complement strand
CGTGGGCGGTCGGCGCATCGTGGTGGCCGATGTGCCATCGATTGGTGCCGCCATGAAGGTCAGCGAAGTACTCGACGTGGTTGAGGTGCAGCCCGTGGCGTTCCACGAGAGCCTTGACCGACAGACACGAGTGATAGAAGTAAGTGCTCGTGATAGATCGTGTCGAACGCGCAGCGATCGACGAGGTCCCACACGCTCGGGTTCTCGACCGTGATCACCCCGTCGTCCGCGAGCAGGTGGGCCATGCCGGCAACGAAGTCGTTCGGGTCCGGAATGTGGGCCATCACGTTGTTGGCGATGATCACGTCGGCGGGTCCACGCTGCGACCGCGAGCGCTGAGCGGCGTCGAGCCCGAAGAACTCCTCGAGCGTCTCGACGCCGATCGACCGTGCGGCATCGGCCTGGTCCGGGGCTGGATCGAAGCCGACTGCCGGGATGCCTGCGTCGACGAAGTTCTTGAGCAGATACCCGTCGTTGCTGGCGAGTTCGACGACCAGCGACGAAGTCCGACAGCCACGCGTTCGGATCAGGCCTTCAGCGTGGTCGCGCTGTGCTGCAGCAGGTGATCGGAGAACGACGAGAAGTACAGGTAGTTGTCGACGAAGAGCTTCTCGGGCTCGACGTCCTCGGTGATCTGCACCAGCGAGCAGTCGGGACAGAACGCCACCGCGAGAGGGAACCGCTCCTCGAGCTGCAGGGGCTGCCGCGACCTCGGTCCGACGAGCGCATCGGCCAGCGGTGTCTCGCCGAGATCGAGAAACGGCGGAGCAACGTCGACCCACATCCGCGGCAGGCAGTGATCGTGCTCATGCTGACGGACCCCATCGGCCAGTGGAGGTCGCGGAGCAGTGCGCCCGTTTCCATCATCTCCTGGAGGTGACGCAGCCGCATGTACCGCGCGACCTTCGAGATCCCGATCGTCAGTCCGTTGGCCACCATCGCGCCTCCAGCGACTCGGCGCCGCGGCGCACCGTCCACTGCGGCGTCGGCCTCGGGAAACGCGACACGAGCTTGTCGCAGTTCACTCGATAGTTGCGCAGGTCGTTGAACGCCTCGTCGGACATCGTCACCTCGGCGCCGGTGACCTCACCGACGATCTCGGCGACGTCGCTGATGCGGTAGTTCTCGTCGGTGTGACCCACGTTGAACGCCTCGTCGTGGACTAGATCGAGCGGGGCCTCCATCAGCACGCAGAACGCTCGCGAGATGTCCTCGATGTGCACGAGCGGTCGCCACGACGAACCGTCGCTCTTCAGGTAGACCTGGTTGGTCGTCACGGCGAAGCCGGTCAGGTTGTTCACGACCAGATCGCCGCGCAGACGTTCCGAGACACCATAGGCCGTGGCGTTGCGCAGGTACGTCGGCGTGAAGGTGTCGTCGGCCAGCTCATGCAGATCGCTGCTCGACCAACACCTTCGACTCGCCGTACGGCGTGACGGGAAGGAATTCGGCCGACTCGTCGAGGAAGTCGTCGCCGTGTGCGCCGTAGGTCGAGCACGACGACGGAGAACAGGAACCGCCTGACACCCTGCTCCTTGGCCAACTCGGCGAGCCGTGTCGACGCCGCGTGATTGACGGCGTACGTCGCGTCGGGATTGAGGTCGCCGGCGGGGTCGTTGCTCATGCCGGCGAGGTGAATGACTGCGTCGACCCGGCAAGATGCTGCGGCTCGGCATCGCGGACGTCGAGTCTGATACTCGACATCCGGGCGCGACTGGCGTTGGCCGAACACGCACGTCGTCGAACAGCATGCTGTCCATGCCGACCACCTCATGGCCCCGCGGACTGAAGCATCGGCACGAGCACCGTGCCGATGTATCCGTCGTGGCCCGTGACGAGCACTTTCATGGCCAGATCCTCCATGGTGCTTCGCCGGTGTCCCAGAGTCGTTCCAACATGACCTTGTCGCGCATGGTGTCCATGCACGCCCAGAAGTCGGTGTGCTTGTATGCCATCAACTGGCCCTCGGCAGCCAACCGTTCGAGCGGCTCGCGTTCGAACAACGTGTCGTCGTTGTCGATGTAGTCGACGATCTCGGGTTCCATCACGAAGAACGCACCGTTGATCCAACCTTCGGCCGCCTGCGGCTTCTCGGTGAACTCGGTGATCTGATCACCGTCGATCTCGAGATGACCGTAACGAGCCGGCGGGTGCACGGCAGTCAGGGTGCAGATCTTGCCGTGGGCCTTGTGGAATTCGACGAGTTTGTCGAGGTCGACCGTCGACACACCGTCGCCCCACGTCATCATGAACGTGCTGTCGCCGAGGAACGGCGCCGAATCGCTTGATGCGACCACCGGTGTTCGTGCTGCGCCCGGTCTCGACGAGATCGACCGTCCAGTCGTCGTCGAGCCCAGCGCTCGGAGGCGATGACCGTCGCCGGAGCCGGTCTCGATCTGCAGATCTCCGCCCAGCGTCGACGTGATCGGTGAACCATCGCTTGATGTACTCGCCCTTGTAGCCGAGCGCCACGGCGAAGTCGGTGTGCCCGAACTGTGCGTAGTACTTCATGATGTGCCAGAGAATCGGGTTGTCACCGATCTCGACCATCGGCTTCGGCTTGATCGTCGTCTCCTCGGAGAGTCGGCTCCCGAGTCCACCAGCCAGGATTCCCACCTTCATCGGGTCGTCCTTTCGTCCACGTCCGCCTTGCTGTGCGTTCAACATCTCAGTCCGCCTTTTCGCTGTCGTCTGGTTGTCTGGAGAGCAGATCACCGCGTCCGATGGCACCGATGGCGAGCGACACGCCGAGCTGGCTGAACCCGTCGCTGATCACACCATGCTCCAGATCGGTTGCCGACTGCGCATCGAGCGCCATTCGACCGCAGCGCCTCGTTGGGATCCGACGGTGGTCCAACGTAGACGGCGTCGTGGGCGAGAAAGAGTCGAACGTCTGGTTGACCAGGCCCACCGACGGGTGGTGCGTGCTGAGATGGATCACTTCACCCAGCCACCTTCCAACCGGTCTCCTCGAGGCACTCGCGAACGGCCGCCTGCTCGGCAGACTCACCCGAGTCGATCGCTCCGCCGGGTATCTCCCACCCCCACGTGTCGGGCATGAATCGATGTCGCCAGATCATCAAGATCCCCTTGGCCGGATGCGCGACGACGAGGCCGGCTGCATTCGGACCCTGGATCACCTCGTGTTCGGTGTGCGACCCATCAGGTCGTTCGACGTCATCGAGACGCAGTGTCATCCACCAGCTCTCGTAGACCGTGCGGAACGTGGAGTGCGTCACCCACTCGCCGACTTGCCGGTCAGAGACCATGGCGCACCGTCCCGGCAGCAACATCTCGATACATCTCCGCGATCTGGTCGTACTGGGCGTCGAGGCCCCGAGCGGGACGGGCTCGCTGTTCGGCCTTCGTCACCATCGAGTCGATGCAGCCACCTCCCACGAGCACCCGCTCGATTGCCGCGTGCGAGGGGCTCCGGCTCGAACGGCGGTACGAGAAGACCGGTCACCTCGTGCTCGACGAACTCCGGCAGCCCGCCGGCATCGGTTCCGATCACCGGCGTACCCGAGGCCTGCGCCTCGAGCGCGGTCAGGCCGAACGGTTCGGATTCGGACGCAACGACGAGCACATCGATCGCTCGCATGATGTCGGCCACGTCCGAACGACGACCGACGAAGCGCACTCGATCGCCGAGCGCGTGGTGAGCATCGAGCTTGAGCTGCGCGGCGAACTCTGGCGGGCCAGTGCCGACGTCGCCGACCACGACGAGCTGTGCGTTGCGCACGCGCATCCTTGCAGCTGCGTCATCGCATCGACGAGGATCTGCACCCCTTTGCGAACGTCGAGCCTGCAGGCGATTCCGACGAGCGGCGCATGCGGGTCGCAGCACAGCTCGGCACGCAATGCTGCCGGCGGTGGTCCGGGATGGAACCGATCGAGGTCGATCCCCGGATGGATGATCTGCACGGCGGGCTTCGCTCCGAGCACGGATGCCGTGGCCGTCGAGTTCGCCACGGTGAGCTGGGCGAGCGACGCAGCACGGCGGAGGACCTTCTGCCCCACACCAGGACGCACGATGTCGACGAGATCGAGTGCGGTCGGGGTGCGAGCGAGACGCCCCGCCACCGCCGTCTCCAGGTGCGAACGCAGTGAGAACGAAGAGAGCATGTCGTACGAGCGGGCTGCTCTGGCGATGTGCCAGCAGTTTGCGATCACACCGCCGCCCGTCCGGGCGATGGTGACCGGTCCAGGGCGACCGTTGGTGCCCGCCACACGCATGCTCGTGTGCAGCGTGATCGGGAGGTCGTGCAGCACGTGGCCACGCCGTTCCCACTCGTCGGCGAAGTCGCTACCACGGGGGCTGCCGAGCGTGAGGCGCACACCTCGGTCGCGGAGCGCGTCGACCTGGTCGAGGAGATAGAGCTGGGCCCCCCAGATCGGCGCGGGCGGACTGACGACGAGCGCGCTGACCTCAGCTCGAAACGGTGCCATCGCCAGACCGGACGGGTCGACGTCACGCCGCGGCGGACGCGACAGACTTCACTTGGTCGAGCACCCACGCATAGGTGACCTCGAGTCCTGAGCGCAGACGTGGTCGAGGGCTCCCAGCCGAGACGATCGAGGATCAGCGTGTTGTCGCTGTTGCGCCCGCGCACACCCTGCGGTGCACTCAGATCGTGCACGCGATCGACCTGGATTCCAGCGATGTCGCTGATGATGTCGATGAGTCCGTTGATCGACACGAGTTCGGACGAACCGATGTTGATCGGCACGTCGACATCGGAAGCCATCAGCATGCGAGTGCCCTGCACGCAGTCGTCGACGAACATGAAGCTCCGCGTCTGCTCGCCATCGCCCCACACCTCGATCTGATGTTCACCAGTCACCACGCACTCTGCAATCTTGCGACACAAGGCTGCCGGCGCCTTCTCGCGCCCCCGGTCCACGAACCCATCGGGCCGTAGACGTTGTGGTAGCGAGCGACACGGCTGATGATTCCGTAGTCCTCCATGAAGTGGCGGGCCATGCGCTCACTGAAGAGCTTCTCCCAGCCGTAACCGTCTTCGGGCATCGCCGGGTAGGCGTCGGCCTCTCGGAGAGCGGTGACATTCGGGTCGGTCTGGTGTTCGGACGCGTAGACGCACGCCGAGCTCGCGTAGAAGAGCCGCTCGACGTTGTTCTGTACGGCGGCCTGCAGCAAGTTGGTGCTGATCAGCACGCTCAACATGCACGCAGCCTTGTTGTTCTCGATGAACCCCATGCCGCCCATGTCGGCTGCGAGGTTGTAGATCTGATCGATTCCCTTCGTGGCCTCGACGCATCGATCGGCCAACATCAGGTCGTTGTCGGGCCGATTCTCGGCGGCCGGGTGCACCTGCCACCACTGTTCGATCGGCTTGATGTCGACCGCTCGCACATCATGGCCGTCCGCGAGCAACGCTGCGACCAGGTGTCCGCCAATGAAGCCTCCACCGCCTGCTACCAATACTCGCACTCTGACCTCCAGGATCGTCCGCCGCCACTGAGCCCCCATCACCGTAACGTCTCTCGTGACCGATTGGAAGCGACGGGATCGCAAGATCTCATCAAGGATCGGGCCCGATCCGGGATTGCGCTGATCAGCAGGTGATGTCGATCACCAGGGTCTCGGGACCATCAGGACTGGTGCCATTGGCCACGAACGAACCGGTATCGGGACCGAGCGACAACACGATGGCACCGTCATCGGAGATCTCGACACCGTCGGCGTACACCCAGCGCACGGACGCAACGGCAGGATCTTCCGTCGCCGTGATTTCCAGGGTTCCCTCGCGGGACACTGCGTCGATGGAGAGGTTCGGGAGATCGCACTGGGTGACCGCAAGCGGGTACGCCCCCCGAGCGGTGATGATGTCGCCGTTGCCCACACTTGCGAGTTCGTCGAGCGGATCGACGACGGGCCCGGCAGATCGTGGCGGCATCATCGGAGGTGCTTGGACGTACTCGGCGTCGATTTCCACGAGCCAGCACTCATCGGTGGAGGCGCGCTCGAGGTCGAGTCGTGCGGTGCCGGCATCGGCGGTGAACTCGACGGTCACCTCGTCGTCGGAGCCTGTGGGTTCGCTCGAGTCGTAGAGGCCGAACGAGACGTCGAGGACGTCGCCAAGTGTCGTGTCGGCGTTGGTGGTGACACCCACGAGCCGATAGCGCAGGACGTCGTTGGTGGTGGCGAGCACCGTCACCGAATCGGGCACGGTGTAGGGCCATCCGGCCTCCAGGTCGATCCCGTCGGCTGCACAGTCGACCGTGGACAGATCGAGCGACTCGGCCGGATCCGCCGCAGCGGTCACCGTCGGCTCGGCATCACCGTCTCCCGGCAGGGTCTCGGTGACCCCCACCGACGAACCGTTCACGCTGTCGCCGGACTCCGTGTCGCCGCCCGACGAACACGCCGCCAGCACCGCTACGAGAGCGACGCCCACCAGCGTCCGCCCGCCCCTCACCGCCATGTTCACCGCCATGCACCGATCCTATCCCTGCGGTCATCGGCGATGTCCGCGGGCAGGATCGGTGCGACGACGATCAGAACGGGGTGAGCTTGGACACCGTCCCGGCCACTTGGTTGGCCACGTAGATGTTCGTGCCGTCGAACAGCACGCCGAACGGACCTGCTCCAACGGGCACAGCGGAGGTGCCGTACGTCAACGGGTTGATCACAGCGAGCTGACCAACGCCAGACCGGCTGACGTAGATGTACTTGCCGTCGTACGCCACACCTCTTGCTCCGCCCACGCTCGCGACGGTGTTGACGACGGTGCCGGTCGACGGGATTGATCACGCTGACCGACGCCCCCGAACTGTTCGCGACCCACAGGAACGTTCCGTCGAAGGCAATGCCACGAGGGGCTGCACCAACGGCGATCGGCGCACCGACAACGGTGTTGGTGGTCGGGTCGATCACGCTGACCGAGTTGTCGACGAGGTTGGTGACGTACAGGTTCGTGCCGTCGAAGGCAATGCTCTGTGGCTGATCGCCGACGGGAATCGTGGCAATGACCGCGGCAGTGGCGGGGTTGATCACGCTGACGCTGTCGTCTCCAGCGTTGGCCACGTAGATGTTGGTTCCATCGAACGCCACGCCGACAGGTCCGGAGCCGACAGCGACTGGTGTGCCGACAACGGTGTTGGTTGCCACGTCGATCTCGCTGACCGTGCCGCTGGCCTGGTTGGCCACCCACATGCTGGCGCCATCGAAAGCGATGCCGTACGGCTCGTCGCCCACGGGAACCGTGGCTGCCACGGCTCCGGTGGCGGCGGTGATCACCGAGACGGTGTCGGCGCCGAAGTTGGTCACGTAGATCGACGAGCCACTCGTGGCCATGAGCGTCGGCTGTGTTCCGACGCCGATGGTTGCGCGGCTGCCCGGGTCGAGGTCCCAACGCAACAGCGCGATGTCCGCAGGCGACAGCCGGTTGCCGGAGCCTCCGGCAGGACCAGCAGGACCGGTCGGACCGGCAGGACCGGCGGGACCGGCAGGACCAGCAGCGCCGTCAGCACCTGCGGGACCGGCGCGCCGTCAGCGCCGGCAGCGACCGGCCGCGCCGTCAGCACCTGCGGGGCCAGCGGGGCCGGCCGCGCCGTCAGCACCTGCGGGGCCAGCAGGACCAGCAGGACCAGCAGCGCCGTCAGCACCTGCGGGGCCAGCAGGACCAGCAGGACCAGCAGGACCGGGAGGACCGGCAACATCAGTCAGAGGTGTGTAGTAACCGAGCACATCTCCGACGACGGACACCTGTCCTGCCGAGTTGTAGATCCTGAGCTTTCCGAGTGTCGCCGCCGTCGTCGACAACCCGACATTGACCGCGTTTCCTGTCGGCGCCTGACCGGCCACGAAGTTGAGCGCTGACGCTCGTGGACGCGTCTCATCCGCCGGGTACACGGTCAGGAAGGAGTCGGCGGTCGGTGAGACCGCAGTGAGGTTGATCGAGATTCCCGTGGCGGTGACCGGGATGTCGCAATCGCCGACCTCACCAGTTGCCGCTTGCAAGTACGATTGAGCTGGTCCGAGCGGGGTGGTCTTCCCGCCGGTCGGGGCCCCAGGGCGGTAGTCGAAGAGACGACAGGGTGCGATCGCAACGTATGCCGCCTCCTCACCGTCTTCTGGTGCGGCGTCCACTACCAGAACATTCAGTGCTCCGGCAGTGAACATCATCGAGACACCGAGCACGACCGCCAGACGTCGACCTCGTTTCCGTCCCGTTGTCGAGACCTTCGAATCCACCATGGCCCGTACCTCCTCATCGGGGTCAGACGAGACCCCACTGGCGCGACCGTAACAATCGCGGCCAAGCAGCGCCAAGTGACACGAGCGGTCACGAAACAGCACACGACCCCGCGTTTTCGTCTCGATGAACACCGGCTCGAACCGTTCGGGCGACCCGACGTGGGGTCCCCTGTTCCCCATTGCGGTTCAGCGCGCCCACTGGCAGTGGAGACGGCCAAGGAGGCAACCGAGATGCTCGAGCAGCACGAGCCGAAGGAAACCCGAACACGAATCACCCCAACCGGCAGCGAAGGCGCCCGACATGTCCACCGATCGTCTGCGCACACCCGCCGCGTCCGCGACGTCGACGGCGTCACCGCATTGATCATCGCTGCGGTCATCACTCTGGCGGTGGTCGCCTCGAATGGGCGGGCACCGGCAACCGATGCCGCTCCCCCACCGCCCAGCGGGTTCTCCCACGGTGCAGCCGGATCGGGCCGCAACGGGGTCGGCGGGTCGATCGCCCCATCGCCGACGATGCGGTCCTGGCCGGGCACCGGCAACTCGGGCAACGGCGGACCGTTCTCGTTCATCGGCGCCCACTACGGCTCGCTGTGGCAGGTGCCGACGTCGGCCAACAACTCCGCCGGCGTCGGCTACTGCGTGATGGAAGACGTGGGCGGCGAAGGCACCGTCGCACTGCAACCCGACCCGGTGGCGTGGGACGCCGGCGAGATGGCGCGCGCGGCCGCGTTGATGTCGACGTTCGGCGGCGACCTGGTGGTGCCGTACGGCATCGACGCATCGGGCACGTACGACGTTGCGTCCGGAGAGTGGCAGTTCGCGGCGCTGTTCGGCGGCGGCGAATACACACGCCGCCGCCATGTGGCGGTGAACTTCGGGGTGAAGATGCTCGTCGAAGACGTCAGCCCCACCGGCGCAGTCGCCGGGCTGAAGCTCGCACGCGACACCGCCGTCGTCACCGGAACCGGCGCCGACTTCTCGGCGTTGCGCAACGGATACGAGGTCGCCAAGCAATTGGCCGCGGTCGCCGACGCGCAGCACGCTGTCGGTGGCGTTCGGCTCGAGGCGAAATGGGCCACGCCGGGCGGACTCGCGCCGACGCAACCGGGCAGCTACCCGCTGGAGGTGGCGGTGCTCGACGCCAACGACAAGCCCGTCGGGTTCGTGCCGGTGGTCGTGATGTCGGAGGTCGGCATCGGATCGGCGCGCACCCGCGGCGCCGTGGTCACCGTGGACCGAACCGGCGAGTCACCCGACGATGCGGCGCGGTGGGAGGCCGCCGCCGAACTCGACTGGCCGACCCTCGACATGGCGTCGCGGTTCGCCACCGACCGCAGGTTCTCGTTGGGCACCAACCCGCTCGGCGCCGACGTCACCGACACCAACGGCATCGCCGAATTCGACGTGACCATCACCGCGGCCGACTGGGAACTCGGACTCCACACCCAGGCCCCCACGGCCGACGTGTCGCTGTATGCCGGCACCGGCATCCAGGGCCAGATCACGTGGAGCGGTCCGCCGCAGTCGACATCGGTCCGCGTCGCGGCGCCCTCGCCACCACCTGCGACGACCACCACCACAACCAGCACCACAACCAGCACCACGACGACCATGCCGACGCCGATCCGCCAGGAGGTCGTGATCCGCAAAGTGCTCGATGCGGCCGACGTGCAGGGCGGGCGCGACATGTCGGGCTTCGAATTCGAGGTGACCGCCCGCGACAGCGACCTGAACGCTCGACTGACCACGAGACCCAACGGACTCACCCAACCGTTCGCTGCAACCGCCGGCGTCTACACGGTCCGTGAGATCGGCAGGCCATCGTGGGCAAGCGGGCTGCACGACGGTGGTCCCGTCACGTTCGACTTCGAGCCCGGCGTCGATGGCGACCGCGTCGAGGTCGTCTACACCAACGTGGTGCCCGGCGCCTCGATCTCCACCTCCGCAACCGATGCTCGCGACGGCGACCGGACGGCCGACCTCGCCCTCGGCGACGCCACGATCGTCGACACGGTCACCTACACCGGTCTCGTGCCGAACACCGAGTACGTCATCTCTGGCGAACTCATGGTCCGACCCGCCGACCATGCTTCGATCCCAGCGACGAGGTCCCGGCGCGACCCGGACGCGCCGAGCGCAGCCGTGACCGGCGCAAACGGTGCCGGCGCGACCGCTGGGGGCCACGTCGATGCACCCTCGGGTGCAGCCACCTCTGCGGTCGCGAGTTCGGCCGTGGCGCGGGTCGAGATGATCCCGACCGGCATCGTCGCTTCGACGTCGTTCTCGCCCACCACACCCGACGGAGACGTCGAAGTGCGCTTCGACGTGCCAGCGGCGGCGGCATTGGAAGCCCGCACGGTGGTCGTCTACCAGCGGTTGGCCGTGGCATCGACCGGGAGGGTCATCGCCGTACACGCCGACCCACATGCGTCGGCGCAGACGATCCGATTCGTCGACATCGTCGTCCCCACCACCATCACCACCACCACCCCAACGACCACGACCACCACTGCTGCGACCACTGCGACCACGGTCCCCGACACCGTGCCGGAACCACCCCCGACCAGCCCTGAGACGACCGCTCCACCCACGAGCGTCGCCGCTGCGAACCCGCCACCGGCAAGCAGCAGCACCACGACATCCACCGTCTCTGCACCCATGGCCTCGCCGACGGGCCAACTCCCCCGCACCGGCGGCGACGGACCGTCGACCATCTCCGTCGTCGGCCTCTCGATCGTGATGCTCGGTTGTGCGCTGGTGCTCGCCGCCGGGCCGACGGCCAACCGACGCGGCCGGACGGTCAGCGCACCGGGTGGTGCCGCTGTGCGGACGAGGTCAGTGGGTCATCAACGCAACGGGGAGACCGAGGCCGACCTCGGCGCGGACCGTGGCGATGCGGCGGCCTGGCTGCACCGCATCCTTCGGCGCTGAGATTCGATCAGCCCCAATGAGATCGCAGGCGGCGTCGAGATCGTCGACGATCAGCACCAGGCCCCAGAAGGTCGCCGGACCCTCGGGCAGATCAGAACGCTCCACCAGCTCGACGATCAGCCCACCCCTGCCGATGCGGTGGAAGCCCTGGCGCATCGTGGCGAGTTCACGGATGCGTTTGAGTTCGCAACCGGTGGCGTCGGCGATCGCAGCGCTGGTGCGCTCGAGGTCGGCGGTCAGCACCACCACGTGGTCGAGGCCCGACGCACCGAGCGGGTGCTCGGCGTACATCGGCGCGGCGGGAGCGACGACATCGGTGGCGAGTCCGTCGATGTCGAGGCTGGCCGCGGCCGGCGCTGCACCGCCGCTCAGCGTCCATCCGACGATGCCGGCCGCGCTGTCGCCGCGATCGGCAACGATGCGAATCGACGTGCCGACGAGCGGGATCGTGCCGTCGTCGGTCACCACGAGCCCGAGCGACCGCCAGGTGTCGACATCGCCGGCGACGCTCAACCATTCGACCCGAGGGTCTGACATCTGCGGGTCGGTCGGTGCGGCGCCGTCACTCATCGGTGCAGTCTCGCCCGCCGGGGGCGATTGACCGAAGCCGGGCACCTGGCCGCAAACGCGACAAAGCGCCCGGTCGGCAGCTCCGAAAGGAGCGGCCCAGCGGGCGCTTCAGTGGCGCGCTGCCCCGAACGGAGCCTGCGCGATCGATGGGTTCAGCGACCCATGTTGGGGCGCTTGCCGTGATTCGCCTTCGAGCGGCGCATCTTGGCCTTCTTCTTCTTGGTCTTCTTCGACATAGGCACGCCATGCTACGGCGCTCGACGATCGACCCCAACCAACCCGCATTCGCGTTGCAGTTCGGCTGGGCCCGGTCATTCGCAATGACACGCGAATGGAAACGGCGGTCTACCTTGCGGCGATGGCACAGATCCACGGCACCGTCGCACCCGGGTTCGAGGCAGTCCAGGTCGCCTTCGAGAACAACTTCGACACGGGACAAGACGTGGGAGCGTCGGTGGCGATCACCGTCGGCGGCGAGTTCGTCGTCGACCTGTGGGGAGGCACCGCCACCTTCGACGGACCCGACGACGACGTATCAGGCGCACCCGGCGTCGACGGCGACTGGCAGCAGGACACGATCATCAACGTGTGGTCGACCACCAAGACGATGGCGGCGCTCTGCTGTCTGATGCTCGCCGACCGCGGCGAACTCGACCTGTACGAACCGATCGCCACCTACTGGCCCGAGTTCGCGGCCGGCGGCAAAGAGGCCGTCGCCACCCGGCACGTACTCAGCCACACCGCCGGACTGTCCGGGTGGGACCAACCGCTCGAGGTCGCCGACCTGCTCGATCACGACAAGCTCGTCGGCATCCACGCCCGTCAGACGCCGTGGTGGGAACCGGGTTCGCAGTCGGGATATCACGCGATCAGCCAGGGCTACCTGCTCGGCGAGATCGTCAAGCGGGTCACCGGCCGATCGCTCGGCACCTTCTTCGCCGACGAGGTCGCCGGCCCGCTCGGCGCCGACTTCCACATCGGCACACCCGAGTCGTGCGATTCGCGTGTCGCCCGGGTGATTCCTCCATCGTCCGGTCTGGGCGGCACCGACATCGCCCCCGACTCGATCGCCATGCGCACGCTCGGGAACCCGGCGCTCGCCGCCGAGTTCTCCTGGCGCAAGGACTGGCGTCGCGCCGAAGTACCGGCCGCCGGCGGCCACGGCAACGCCCGTTCGGTGGCGCTGTGCCACACCCCGACGGCGTGCGGCGGAACCGCCCGGGGCGTCACGCTGCTGTCCGACGACGGCGTCGCCCGCATCTTCGACCAGCAGATCGAAGGTCCCGACCTGATCCTCCCGCTCGAGGTGACGATGGGCATGGGCTTCGGGCTACCGGGCCCGATGCTGCCGGTGCCGAACCCGCGCACTGCGTTCTGGGGTGGCTGGGGCGGCTCACTGGCGATCATCGACGTCGATGCCGGCATGAGCTTCAGCTACGTGATGAACAAGATGGGCGAAGGCACCACCGGCGACCTCCGCGGCGCCAGCCTCCTCCTCGCCGCCTACGGCGCCCTCACGTCCTGACCTCCCGCCCGCCACCATTCCGAAAAATCCCCCGTTTGTGACGCTGAACGTCACGTTCGGGGGACATTTGTGAGCGCACTGCGAAATCACCCTCGTTCGTGACGGTGAGCGTCACGTTCGGGGGATTTTTCGGTCGAGGAGGTGGCGGTCAGGGGGTTACGGCGGTCCAGGCGAGGAGGTCGTCGGCACCGAGGGTGTTGATGATCCGATCGATCGGCACGTTGCGCTCAGCGGCCCGATCGCAACCGAGCGGTTGCCATTCGAGTTGGCCGGTGGCGTGCGCGTCGGAGTCGATCGAGAACCAGCAGCCGAACTCGATCGCCACATCGAGGAGCTCCCGTGGCGGATCGAGCCGCTCGGGGCGGCAGTTGATCTCGACCGCGGTGTTGAACTGCGCGCACGCCGCGAACACGTAGTCGGCGTCGAACTCCGACGGCGGACGCTTGCCGATCATGCGGCCGGTGCAATGCCCGAGGATGTCGACATGCGGTGACGCCACCGCCATCAGCATCCGTTCGGTCATCTGCTGGCGCTCCATCCGCAGCTTCGAATGCACGCTGGCGACCACCACATCGAGACGCTCCAACATGTGATCGGCGAGATCGAGCGCACCGTCTTCGAGAATGTCGACCTCCATCCCCGACAGGATCCGGAAGTCGTGCCCGGCGGCGGCGATGTCGGCGTTGACGGCGGCGATCTGATCGAGTTGCTCGGCTCAACCGCTGCTCGTCGAGGCCGTGGGCGATCGTGAGGCGAGCCGAGTGGTCGGTCTGCACCATGTACTCGTGGCCGATCGCCATCGCCGTGGCCGCCATCGCTTCGATCGGCGCTCCGCCGTCGCTCCAGGTGGAGTGAAGGTGGCAGTCGCCCTTGAGCGCGTTGCGGTACAGCTGACCTTCGGGCGTGATCGGCACCTGCGACTCGGCCTCGATCTTGGCGAGGTAGGCGGGCTCCCGTCCAGCGAGCGCATCGGCGATCACGGCGGCTGTCGACGACCCGATGCCGTCGAGATCGGTCAGTGTGCCAGCAGCCGCACGTTCGGCGAGTTCCTCGGCGGGAGTGGAGCGCACCACGTCGAGCGCCCGGGCGAATGCCTTGGCCTTGAAGCCCGACTCGCGGGCCCGGTCGAGGCAGTGGATCACGCGCAGCAGCGCCTGCTCGGGCGTCATCGCGGCGATGGTACCCGCGCCGGCGTGTCGGCCAGCTCTGGCATCTGTCCGCGCCGGGTCGGATTCCTCTCTCCCGAACCCGGCGCCCACTGTCCGGGCATGCGACTGTCAGACTTCGACGACTGGGCCCGCGGCCACCACGGCATCATCACCCTCGAGGCATCGGGGCTCTCCCGCGCTGCCTGGTACCGGGCCATCAAGGCGGGCACGATCGAGCAGATCCACCCCCACGTGGCCCGCCTGCACGGCACGCCCGACACCGCCGAACAACGGATCATCGCAGCGGTGTTCGCAGTGGGCGCAGGAGCGATCGCCTCGCACCGGTCGGCGGCACGTCTGTGGGGAATCCCCCGCCCCGACCACGACCCGGTCGACGTGCTCGTCGCCCAGCAACGGCGCGACGTGCACCTCGATGGCGTGCTGGTTCACCGCCCACGAGACCTCGCACGACTCGTTCCGCAGCACCGATTCAGCATCCCGTGCACCAACATCGTGCGGACGCTGCTCGACCTCGGCGCCGTCGACCCCGGCTCGCTCCACGACGCCGTCGGCCATGCGATCACCACCAAGCTCGCCTCGCTCGAAGCGCTCGACACCGCGGCCGCCGAACATGGCCGTCCGGGGCGCGGTGGCGTGGTGGCGGTGCGTGATGCCATCGCCGACTGGTCGATCGACGCCAAGCCGACCGACACGATGCTCGAAGACGGCGTTCGACCGGCTCGCGCAGCAGTACGGCCTTCCGGCGCTCGACTTCCATCCGGTGATCGAGGGCATCGAGGTCGACTTCCAGGTTCGCCGCACCCCGGTGATCCTCGAGTGCGACCGCTGGGAACACCACGGTCGCGAACGAGACAATTTCGAGCGCGATCGCGAGCGCGACGCGCGTCTGATCGGCGCCGGCTGGATCGTGCTGCGGTTCACGTATCGAGCGATCATCTCGCGTCCGAAGGCGACCGCCGACCGCATCCGCGCTGCGCTCGACACGTGGGCCCACACCAGCCCGCCGACGCCGCCTGAACCCGAGCCGCGGCGAGGGCGCACATGCGTCGGTAGCCTCGGACGGCTCATGGAACGTTTCGGACTCGTCGGTCTCCCCAACGCGGGCAAGAGCTCGCTGTACAACGCGCTGACCGGTGGTGGCGCCCTCGCAGCGCCGTACCCGTTCGCCACGAAGGACCCCAACATCGGCGTCGCCAAGGTGCCCGACGAGCGACTCGATCGACTCAGCGAGATGTCGAAGTCGAAGCAGACCATTCACGCCTCGGTCGAGGTGGTCGACATCGGTGGGCTCGTCGAGGGCGCCAGCCAGGGCGAAGGTCTCGGCAACAAGTTCCTCGCGAACATCCGCGAAGTCGACGCGATCGTGTTCGTGCTGCGGGCGTTCGTCAACGACGACATCACCGGGCCGTCCGACCCGCTCGAACACCTTCGAGTCGTCGAGATCGAACTCGCATTGGCGGATCTCGAAACCGTCGAGAAGCGCCTCCACCAGACCAAGCGCCAGGCGAAGCTCGACAAGGCGATGGCCCAGGAGACCGAGTACCTCGAGGTCGCCTACGAGGCGCTCTCCGAAGGACTACCCCTCTATCGCGCCGGCCTGAAGGACGACGTGCGCGAGGCGCTCGCCCCCTACTTCCTGCTCACGAACCGGCGGGTGCTCGTGGTGGTCAACGTCGGCGAGGACGACATCGAGTCGATCCCCGAGAAGGAAGCGCTGGTCGCCGCCGAGTTCAACAACGCTGGCGACAACGTCGAAGTCATCGGCATGTGCGTGCAGATGGAAGCCGAGGCGGCCGCGATCGAAGACCCCGTCGAGCGCGCCGAGATCCTCGAAGGGTTCGGGCTCGGCGAAGGCGCCCTGTTCCGGATGGTCCGCTCCGCCTATCACCTGCTCGGGTTGCGCACGTACCTCACCACTGGCGAGAAGGAATCGCGAGCCTGGACCTTCCACGAGGGGTCGACTGCGCCGCAATGTGCGGGTCGCATCCACACCGACTTCCAGCGCGGGTTCATCAAGGCCGAGGTGATCCAGTGGGACGAACTGCTCGCCCTCGGCTCGTGGAACGCTGCCAAGGACGCCGGCAAGATGCGCGTCGAAGGCAAGGACTACATCGCCCAAGACGGCGACGTGATGGAGTTCCGCTTCAACGTGTGACCGCCGGCCGACCCAAGTCGACGGCCGCCCGCGCCGTCCGGGCCCTCAGTCGTCGGTTCGCTGG
This sequence comes from Ilumatobacteraceae bacterium, assembly GCA_963717385.1. Lineage (GTDB taxonomy): Bacteria > Actinomycetota > Acidimicrobiia > Acidimicrobiales > Ilumatobacteraceae > Sva-07. Next base: position 152,229 of record CAVQWE010000012.1, on the reverse strand, counting down.
GCGGGCCGACGCAACTGCTGCGCCGGGGTGAACAGCTCACGCGAGATGCCCATGCTCATCACCGCCGTGGTCGTCGCCACGCTGCCGAGCACGAGATACATCACCGACACCTGCACCTTCACCGCGTCGGCAGGATCGACGCCGGCGAGGATCAATCCGACCATCGCCCCGGGCAGGAACACGATCCCCACCGCCTTGGTCGATTCGATCTGCGGCACGAGCGCTGTGCGGAGTGCCTGGCGCAGGTGTGGGCGGAACGCCTCGGTCGACGACAGCCCGAGTGCAAGGCGCCCTTCGATCACGCCGCGCTGCTCGGTGGCGGCGATGAGGAGCTGGCGCGACACCAGCACGGTCGCGGCGAGCGAGTTGCCGATCACCATGCCGGCGAGCGGCACCAGCGTGCGGCCCTCGAGGTCGTAGATCCCGAAGCCGAACAACACACCGAGGACGACGATCGCTGAAGCCGTGTAGGCCAGCAGCGAGAGCGGAAACACCTTGGGCACATCGGCGGCTCGGCGCGACGTGGTGTAGGCGGCGAAACTCACCATGGCGAGGATCCAGAGCACCGAGTACACGAGCGGATCGTCGGGGTCGACGACGAACTGCAGCACCCAACCGACCGCGAGCAACTGCACCAACGCCCGCAGCGACGCCCACAGCAGGCTGCGTTCGAGCCCGAGTTGGCGCCACAACGAGATCGCCACCGCGACCGCAACGAGGATCCCCGATGCGGCGAGGCCGACCACGCCGATGTCACCCTGCTCGACCGCCATCATCACGCGGTCGCCCCCCATCGTGGTTCCCGGCGCCCGGGTCTCCAGGAACCACGACCGACCTCACTCGACCATCGTGGTTCCCGCAGACCCGGGCGGGGGGAACCGCTGCTCATGGGGTGCCGACCGATTGGCGCACGAGGGGGTCGGAGCTGGCGTCGAGGTCAGCGAGATGGCCAACGGCACGCACGGCACCGTCGGCGAGCACGATCACGTGGTCGGCGAGGCGGCGGAGCTGATCGGTGTCGTGACTGACCCAGATGATGGCGACGCCCGAATCGGCGAGCATGCGGCCGAGGTCCTCGACGGTGGCCCGGGCAGCACGGTCGAGCGCCGCGGTCGGCTCGTCGGCCAACAACACCGCCGGCTCGGTGAGCAACGCTCGAGCCACACACATCCGCTGCGCCTCGCCGCCCGACAGACTGTCGGCGTCGTGATCGAGCAACTCGCGACGCAATCCGACGTGTTCGAGCACATGGGCCGCCCGCTCGTCGTCGACATCCGCCAGCGCCACCCGCAGGTTGTCGAGCACGGTGCCCTGGAAGAGCGGCGGGCGCTGGAACACCATCGCCACCTGCCGCCGCAACTCGGTGGGCGGCCATTCGGTGAGCGGCCGCCCTCTCCAACGCACCTCGCCGGCAACCGGATCGTCGAGTCGGTTCAACAAACGCAACAGCGTCGACTTGCCGGCACCCGACGGGCCGGCGAGCACCGTCACACCATTGGCGGGCACCACCAGATCGATCGAGCGCAGAATCGGATCGCCGGTCACCGGGCCGGCGTCGACGCCGACCAGCTCGAACGCGTCAGCCGACGACATCGTCGATCAACTGCGTCAGCGGTGCGAATCCGGCCACGAGCCGAACGTACCCCAGCACGATCCGAACCGAGGCGCCCACCGTGACCGTCGATACATCTGGCACACTGCGGGGATGGCTTGGTTGGTCAGCGACGCACGCGTACTGGCCTCGGCCGAGGTGGCCGACACCCGCCGAGCACGGCGCCGCGGCCTGCTCGGACGAGACCACCTCGACGGGGCAATGGTGATCGAGCGGTGCCGATGGATCCACACGGTCGGGATGCGGTTTCCGATCGATGTCGCCTACCTCGACGATGAGGGCGTCGTCGTCAAGACCATGCACATGAACCGGTTCCGGCTCGGCGTCCCGGTCTGGCGGGCGAGCTGGGTGATCGAAGCCGAAGGCGGTGCGTTCGGTCGCTGGGGCCTGCGCGTCGGCGACGAAATCGAGCTTCGCCCCGACGACTCGCACACGGCATGAGCACGCTCTGGTTGGTTGCGACACCGATCGGCAACCTCGGCGACCTGTCGCCACGTGCGGTCGACGTGCTCGCCCATGTCGGGCTGATCTGTTGCGAGGACACCCGCCGCACCGGCCTGCTCCTGCAGCACGCCGGGGTGCGCGCCGAACGATTGGCCGTCTGCAACGACCACACCGAACTCAGCCGCGTCGCTGATGTCCTCGGCGTGTTGGGAGATGGGCGTGACGTGGCGATCGTCAGCGACGCCGGAACTCCGGGCATCTCCGACCCCGGCGAACGCATCGTGCGGGCGGTCATCGACGCCGGCTACGACGTCAGCGCCGTACCAGGGCCGAGTGCAGCGATCATGGCGCTCACGATCAGCGGGCTCGCCAGCGCTCGGTTCGTGTTCGAGGGCTTCATCCCCCGCAAGGGAGCCGATCGTGGCGCGCGACTGGCCGAGATCGCGAGCGAGCATCGCACGACCGTGATCTACGAAGCGCCACATCGCGTGCTGCGCACCCTCGAGGATCTCCGCGCAACCTGCGGCGACGATCGCCAGGTCGTGGTCACCCGCGAACTCACCAAGCTCCACGAAGAAGTCGTACGCGGGCCACTCGGCGACATCGACATCGGTGGACCGCGCGGCGAATACGTGCTGGTGCTCGATGGCGCTCCCATCGACGACAGCCCGATCAGCGACGACGACGTGCGCGAAGCGCTGCGCGGCGAGATCGCCGGCGGGTCGTCGACACGCGACGCTGCCGCGGCAGTGGCCAAGAATGTCGGTCGACCCAAACGCGAGGTGTATGCGCTGGCGATCGGTTTGAGCAGCGAGACTGGTCCCGATGAGTGAGTACGTCAACGTCGCGAGCTCGGGGCCGAGCGCTGCGTTCTTCGACCTCGACCGCACCCTGATCTCCGGATCGTCGGCGTTCACGCTGGCACTCCAGGCACGCAAGGCCGGACTGATCCCCAACGTCGAGTTCGCCCGCGACGCCGCAGGTGCGATCTCGTTCCAGCTGTTCGGCGCCGACGACGACACCACCGACGCTGTCAAGGCCCGCATCCTCAAAGCGGTGTCGGGCATGCGCCAAAGCGACCTGCAGGCACTCAACGTCGAGGTCCTTCCCCGCCTGCTCGCCAAGCTGCGTCCCGAGGCCCGGCGTCTCCTCGACCGCCATCGCCATGCAGGGCGCGACACCTTCATCGTGTCGGCTGCGCCGCAGGAGATCGTCGAGCCGCTCGCCCATTCGTTCGGGATGACTTCTGGCATCGGCACCCGGAGCCGTGTCGCTGACGGCCGCTACACCGGCGAGCTCGACGGGCCCTTCTGCTACGGCGACGGCAAGGTCGAAGCGATGATCGAACTCGCCAACTGGAACGGCTATCAGCTCGATCTGTGTTACGCCTACAGCGACTCGGCGAGCGACCTGCCGATGCTCGAAGCGGTGGGGCATCCCGTGGCGGTCAATCCCGATGCGAAGCTCGAACGCCACGCCCGACGCAACGGGTGGCCGATCGTGATCTTCAGCCAGCAGACCAAGTCGGTGGTGCGTCGAACGGCTGCGTCGGTGGGCACGGTCGGCATCGCCGGAGCGAGCTTCGCGGCCGGCGTTGCGGTCGCCAGCTCGCGCGGATCGAAGCGCGGCCGGTCGAGCATCCTGCGGCGCTGACGTCGATGACGCCGCCCGACACCGTCAGGCCGGTGGGCGGGGATACAGCGCAAGCTGCCGGCTCTGCGCCACGAGTTTGCCGGTCGAGTCCCAGATCTCGCCCTCTTCGTCGAGCAGACCGTCATGGATGAACCGCGAGCGGAACCAGCAACGCAGCGGGCCCGGTTCGGGCTCACCACGCACGTGCACGGTGAGCTCGATGGTCGGCACCCATGCCGTGGGGAGGTCGGTGTTGAAGATCGGCGGCGGAAACGCGTCGGCAACGAGCAGCAGCCCGATCGCGTCGATCGGTTCGCCATCAGCGAACGCGAACCAGCCTCGGATCTCGGCGTTGCCCGACGGGTTGCCGGTGCGAAACCCCTCGTCGCCGGGGCGGATTCGCACAGCGAGGCGGCGGAACATCTCAGGCCCTGGGCCATCGGTGGGCGCTGGCGGGATCTCGCAGTCGTCGTAGTCGGGAAGATCGACCGGGGCCTCGCGAGTGAGGGACGCGCCGCCCGGAGTCTGATCACCGAACGTGCCGAGGAGCTGCAGCACCTGACCCGACGCCATGGTCAGCGTCGACGTGGCTGTTGCGAACCGACGCCCTGAACGAACGGTGGTGACATCGATCTCGCACGGCCCGGCCGGCGCCGGCCGGAGGTAGTGCGCCGTCAACGTCACCGGTGGCCGTCCCACGGCTTCGGTCATCGCTCGTCCAGCGATCGCCATCAGGTACCCGCCGTTGGCGTTGCCGCCGATGTCCCAGCCGGGCTTGACCTCGGCGGAGAATCGGGTGACTTCGGCGGCGCCGTCGGGCGTCGCCGTCGAGGTCTCGGTCACGAGGCGGCTCACGGAAGTTGCGTCGACGAACACTCCAGACATCGCCCGCACGGTATCGACGACCCACCTGATCGTGGTTCCCAGAGACCCGGGCGCGGGGAACCACGGTCAATCGTCGGTGGGCGGATGGGACCGAGGCTCTAGCGTGCACGGCGTGAGCCGGTTCTACCTGACGACACCGATCTACTACGTGAACGCCGAGCCGCACCTCGGTCATGCGTACACCACGATCGTCGGTGACGCGCTCGCCCGCTGGCACCGCCTCCTCGGCGACGACGTCAAGTACGTCACCGGCACCGACGAGCACGGCCTCAAGATCCAGCAGGCGGCCGAGGCCGCCGGGGTCACGCCGCAGGCGTTCACCGACGACATCGCCCCGAAGTTCGCTGCGGCATGGGATCGGCTGAACATCAGCAACGACGACTTCATCCGCACCACCGAACCGCGCCACAAGGCCGCCGTTGCCGAGTTGTTGCAGCGTTGCTACGACGCCGGCGACATCGAACTCGACACCTTCGCCGGCAAGTACTGCGTTGCCTGCGAGGAGTACTACGCCGACGACGAACTGGTCGAGATCGACGGCACCGCCGACTGCTGCCCGATCCACCAGCGCCCCGTCGAGTACTTCGAGGAGGAGAACTACTTCTTCCGCCTCTCGCGTTTCGAAGACCGCCTCCTCGACTGGTACGCGGCCCACCCAACAGCGCTCACCCCCGAGCATCGCGGCAACGAAGCGATCGGGCTCATCAAGAGCGGCCTGCGCGACTTCTCGATCAGCCGCACCTCGCTCGAATGGGGCATCCCGCTGCCGTGGGATCCCAAGCACGTCACCTACGTCTGGTTCGACGCGCTCACCAACTATCTCGCGGCGGTCGGCTTCGGCGACGGCACCGACACCTACCGCGACTGGTGGCCCGTCGACTACCACCTGATCGGCAAGGACATCATCCGCCAGCACTGCGTGTACTGGCCGGCGATGCTGATGTCCGCGGGCGTCGACCTGCCGAAGGGCTGGGCGATCGGCGGCTGGCTGCTCAGTGGCGGCGAGAAGATGAGCAAGACGTCGGGCAACGTGGTGAACCCCCTCGATCTGATCGACGAGGTCGGCCTCGACGGCTTCCGCTACTACGTGCTCGCCGACACCGCCTACGGCAACGACGGCGACTTCTCGATCGAGGGATTCACGTCGCGGTACAACTCCGACCTCGCGAACAATCTCGGCAACTTGCTCGCCCGAGTGGCCACGGTGGTGGCGAAGAAGTGTGACGGCATCGGCACCGCGCCGAACCCCGACAGCGCCCTCGCCGCCGTTGCGGCAACTGCCTACGCCGAGACCGCTGCTCACTGGGACGCGGTGCAGCCGAGCAAGGCGCTCGACGCCACCTGGCAGCTGGTGCGCGCCACCAACGCCCACCTCGAAACCAACGAGCCATGGAAGGCCGACCCCGGCCCGGGCGTCGATGCCGTGATGGGCGACGCCCTCGAAGCGTTGCGGATCGTCGCGCGTACTGGCACAGCCGGCGATGCCCGACACCGCACAGGCAATCTGGGAGCGCATCGGGCTGCCCGGTCAGGTCGGCGAGCAGCGCCTCCCCGACGCCGTGGCGTGGGGCCAGTACGTCCCTGGAGCGACCGTCACCAAGGGCGACGCCCTCTTCCCGCGTCTGTCGTGAGCGACCGCAACATGGAGTGGGTCGACTCGCACTGCCATGTGCACGACGAACGGATCCCCGACGGCACCGCCCTCGCGGTCGCCGCTGCAGCCGAGGCCGGCGTGACCACGCTGATCTCGGTTGGATGCGATCGCGCCACATCGCTCGCGGCGATCGACGCTGCACGCGCTCACCCCGGGGTGTTCGCCACGGTGGGACTCCACCCCCACGACGCAGTCGACGGTGTCGACTCGATCGTCGACCTGCTCGACACCGTCGGCATCGTTGCGGTCGGCGAGTGCGGACTCGACTACTACTACGACCACTCACCGCGCGAGACCCAACAGCACGCATTCGCCAAACAAATCGAGCTCGCGAACGAGCGCGATCTCGCACTCGTCATCCACACGCGTGACGCGTGGGACGACACGTTCGCCGTACTCGCCGAGGGTGGCGTGCCCGAGCGCACCATCTTCCACTGCTTCACCGGTGGCCCGGACGAGGCCCGACGAGCGCTCGACATCGGTGCGATGCTGTCGTTCTCCGGGATCGTCACGTTCAAGGGAGCCCCCGAGGTACAAGCCGCAGCGACGCTCTGCCCGCTGGAGTCGATGCTCGTCGAAACCGACAGCCCGTACCTGGCGCCGGTACCCCATCGCGGCAAGCCCAACCGGCCGGCCTGGGTGCCCCATGTCGGCCAACACATCGCCGACCTCCGCGACGTCGACGTAGCAGACGTCGCCGAAGCCACCTCAGCGAACGCCCGGCGCATCTTCGATCTCTGATCGCAGTCCTCGACGCCTTGGGCACGAGGAACCGGCACCACCACTCTGCGTGGTTGGCGGCCACCGTCCGAGTCGTTGCGCAGCCAACCTGGCGCTACGCTGACGCGCCCTCAGACCGAGCGGGCAGCGGGCACACCTCCGTCGCACGAAACCCACGACGAACCTCATGGCACTCACCGACACCGACCGGCGCCGCTTCATCGCAGCGACCGTTCTGACACTGCTGGCGCTGCCTGCGCTGTGGTGGGCCAACACCTCGGAGAACTCCGCAGCGCCCAACCTCGCGGTGGCCGGCATCGACGCCGACGTCGCCACCGCCGACGATGGAGTTGCCATCGCCGATTCGACCGAGCAGCTCGCCACCGCCGCGGTCGGCCCGGAAGCGCCCGACGGCGAGGTGGCGCCGGTGTTCCTCGACGGACCCGCCAGCGCGGTCGGCGCGGGCCAGGCCGAGATCGCCGTCCCCGCCCGCCCCCTGATCGACGGCATCGTGGCCAAGGCCACCTTCCGCAGCAGCATCGCCCGCAGCACCTGCATCGTCCCCGGTGTCGCCGGCGGCAGCGACGTGACCATCGTGAACCTCGCCAACAATCGCTCGGTGACCTGCACCTCGGTGATCGCTCCCGGAAGCGCTCAGAGCGATGTCGTGATGCACACCTCGGCGTTCGGCGCGATCGCCGATCTGACCGATGCCCCGATCTCGGTCGAGATCCGTCGGTGACCCACTCGCGTCCGACCATTCGCGAACTCCTCGACTCAGGATCGCTCGCCCCACGTCGTGACCTCGGACAGAACTTCGTTGCCGACCCCAACACGGTCCGTCGCATCGCAGACCTTGCACACGTCGGCGAAGGCGACCACGTCGTCGAGATCGGTGCCGGGCTCGGCTCGTTGACGCTCGCTCTCGCCGACACCGGAGCACACGTCACAGCCATCGAGGTCGACCGTGGCGTCGTTCCCATCTTGCGCGACGTCGTGGCCGACCGAACGAACGTGCACGTCGTCGAGGCCGACGCGATGCACCTCGACTGGAACGAACTGCTCGCCGGACACGACGACTGGGTGCTCGTGGCGAACCTTCCGTACAACGTCGCCACCCCACTGATCTGCGACCTGCTCGACGACGTGGCCGCCATCTCGCGCATGCTCGTGATGGTCCAGCGCGAGGCTGCCGAACGGTTCGCTGCAGCGCCGCGCACCTCGGCGTACGGTGCGGTCAGCGTGAAAGCCGCCTATTGGGGAACGGCCAAAGTGGTCGGACACGTCCCGGCCTCGGTCTTCGTACCGCGCCCAAACGTGGAGTCGGCGCTCGTTTCGATCACACGGCGCGAACCACCCACCACCGATCCAGCTGCCTTGTTCACCCTGGTACGCGCCGGGTTCGGCCAACGACGCAAGATGTTGCGCCGATCCCTCGCTGGAATCGTGGCTCCGGACACCTACGAAAGCGCACGCATCAGCCCGACCTCGCGGCCCGAAGAACTCGACGTCGACGCCTGGTGCAGGCTCACCGACGCCCACCTCGCCGCGCCACACCACTCGCCATGACCGCACCAACGGCTGCGTCGAGCGCTCCGACGCCCACCCTCACGTTGAGGGCGCATGCGAAGTTGACGCTCGGGCTGCGGATCACCGGTGTCCGCGACGACGGCTACCACCTGATCGACGCCGAGATGGTCAGCCTCGACCTCCACGACCTCATCACGGTGACGCCCGGGGCGACTGGCCTCACGGCATCCGGGCCGTTCTCCGACGGAATGCCCCTCGACGAGTCCAACCTGGTCGCGCGTGCACGCCGACTGATCGGCACCGACGTTGCGTTCGGCCTCCACCTCCACAAGCAGATCCCGCACGGTGGTGGCCTCGGCGGGGGCTCCACCGACGCCGCCACGGTGCTGCGATGGGGCGGGGTCGGCACCGCACCATCCGACCTGCAACACGCTGCAACGCTCGGTGCCGACATTCCGTTCTGCCTCGTCGGCGGGCACGCCCGCGTCCGTGGCATCGGTGAAATCGTCGAGGTGCTCCCCCACACCGACCGAGTCGTCACGCTCGTGATCCCGCCGCTGCGGGTGAGCACGCCGGCGGCCTACCGGGCGTGGGACGACCTGGGTGCACCGACCGCCGACGGACCGAACGACCTCGAACCCGCAGCGATCGCCGTCGAGCCCGAACTCGCGCGTTGGCGAGACCTGATCGGCGACCGCGTCGGCGTGGCCCCGGTGCTCGCTGGAAGCGGCGCCACGTGGTTCACCGAGGGCGAACGCGCAAACGCCCTCGGCGATCTGGTCGACGAGGGCGCTCGGGTGGTGCTGGCACGAACCGTGCCGATGGACGTGGCGACCAACAGGTCGCCGCTGACATGACTACTTACGACGCTGGTGACGCGTGCGGCGGAGCATCTTCTTGTGCTTCTTCTTCCGCATGCGCTTGCGGCGCTTCTTGATCAGAGAACCCATAAGGCCCGCAACGCTACCGGTTCGGAGCCGCCGCGCCACCGGGCAACCGCACCGAGCAACGTTGCGTTGCACGATCGGCCCGGCCAGATACGGTGCATGCACCAAGAAACACAATCAGTCCGGGGTCGTCTAATGGTAGGACAGCGGTTTTTGGTGCCGCGTGTAGGGGTTCGAATCCTCTCCCCGGAGCCATGAGCGTTTCCGCCATCATCCTCGCGGCCGGTGAAGGCACCCGCATGCGTTCCAGCCGCCCCAAACCGCTGCACCTCATCTGCGGGCGAGCCATGGTGCTCCACGTCATCCACGCGCTCGAGCACGTCAGCCCCGACCGCACCGCCGTCGTCGTCGGCCACGGCGCCGAACAGGTCACCAAGAAGGTCCAGCAGATGGCACCCGACTGGGCCAACGTGGCCTTCGTCGAACAACGAGAACAGAACGGCACCGGCGACGCCGCATCGATCGGAATGACCGCCTTCGGTGGCGACGACTACGACGACGATTCCACCATCCTCGTGCTCCCGGGCGACACACCGCTGTTGCGTCCCGAAACGCTGCGAGAGCTCGTCGACACCCATGTCGAATGTGGCAACGCCGCCACGCTGCTCACCAGCGTGATGGACGATCCCACCGGCTACGGGCGCGTCATCCGCAAAGCCGACGGACAGGCCGCCCGCATCGTCGAACACCGAGATGCGGCACCCGACGAACTCGACGTCAAGGAGATCTGCACCTCGATCTACGCGTTTCGGCGTGACCTCCTCGGCCCGGCACTGCGCAAGCTCACCACCGACAACGCCCAAGGCGAGTACTACCTGACCGACGTGATCTCGGTGCTCGGCGCGATGGGACACCGCATTGGCGTCGTGCAGGCACCGGCGGGCGAAACCCAGGGCGTCAACGACCGCTGGCAGCTCGCCCTCGCCGAACGCGAGCTGCGCTCGCGCACCAACCGCTCACATCTGCTCGGCGGCGTCACGATGCTCGACCCCCGCCAGACCTTCATCGATGTCACCGTCACCATCGGTCGCGACGTCACGTTGTATCCCGGCACCATCCTGCAGGGATCCACCGTCATCGGCGACGGCTGCGAGATCGGTCCTGACACGCGCCTCGTCGACTGCGCTGTCGGTAGCGAAGCGGTCGTCGAGCACACCGTCGGCCACGACGCCGAGGTCGGCCCCGCCGCCATCGTGGGCCCGTACGCCCATCTCCCGGCCGGATCGAGCGTCACTTCCAACTCGACGACCGGCGCCTTCTACACTGCCCCTGTCGGCTAGAGCCGCACCAACGTTCGGGGAGGACGTCACAGCTCATGGAGAAGGTCACCACCAAGCGATTGGCCCTGTATTCGGGGCGGACCCACCCAGAGCTGGCGCAGGAGGTGGCGACCCATCTGAACATCGAACTCGGACACGACAACCTCGTCGAGTTCTCCAACGGCGAGGTTCGTTGCCGTTTCGGCGAGTCGATCCGCGGCTCCGACGTCTTCGTCATCCAGAGCCACTACGGCATCGACGCGCACTCGGTGAACGACTCGATCATGGAGCATCTGATCATGATCGACGCCGCCTATCGGGCGTCGGCCAAGCGCATCACCGCGGTGTGCCCCTTCTACGGCTACGCCCGCCAGGACCGCAAGGCCGAGGGTCGCGAGCCGATCACCGCCCGCCTCGTCGCCGACATGTTCAAAGCAGCAGGCGCCAAGCGGATGATCTCGATCGACCTGCACTCGGGCCAGATCCAAGGGTTCTTCGAGGGCCCGGTCGATCACCTCACCGCCATGCCGGTGCTCGAGCAGTACATCCGCCAGCACGCCAAGGCGCCCGTGATCGTGTCGCCCGACGCCGGACGCATCAAGGTGGCCGAACGCATGGCGCAGCACCTCGCCGACATCGGCGCCGACCTGGCCTTCATCTACAAGCGTCGGCCGAAAGGCATGGCCAACGTCGCCGAGGCAACCGAGGTGATGGGCGACGTCGAGGGCCGATTGTGCGTGATCACCGACGACATGATCGACACCGCCGGCACGATCTGCGCGGCGGCGGAACTCCTGATCGAGCGAGGTGCCAGCGAGGTCTGGGCGATGGCCACACACGGCGTGCTGTCCGGGCCGGCGATCGACCGCCTGAAGAACGCTCCCATCGCCCGGGTCGTGCTCACCAACACCTTGCCGTTGCCGCCCGAGAAGCAGCTCGACAAGATCGAGGTGCTCTCGGTCGCCCCGCTGATTGCCGAAGCCCTCGGCGCCGTGTTCGATGACACCAGCGTGAGCGACATCTTCGACGGCGAAAACCTCGCCTGACCCGCTCCGTTCTCCGAAATTGCCCGCTTTCGTGACGCTGGCCGTCACGAAACCGGGCAATTCGGGTCATTTTCCGATCTGACGTTCCGATCACCCACTTCTGTGGTGTGCTCGATTCAACGATCCTCGACCTGGCTGCGCGTCAACACGGGGTCATCGCAACTCGGCAGCTCCGCGACGTGCTCGGGGTGTCAACGGCCGCCATCTCCCGGGCGCGACGAAGCGGGAAGATCGTCGACATGGGGCCCGGAGTCGTGCGAATCGTGTCGTCACCAGACACGTTCGAAGCACGTTGTTTCGCGGTCCACCTGCGGATCGCTGACCACGGATTTCTGAGTGGAACGACAGCCGGCCACCTCTATGGGCTTCGATCGATGCCGACCGGACGCGTCGAAGTCATCGTCGACCGAGGCTTCCGGCGCACCCTGCCAACGTTCGCGACGGTTCATCCGTCGTCATGGTTCTGTCGACTGAGCGATGCCAAGACGGGCCCCGATGGCCTGACCGTGGCCACCCCACTTCGGATGCTCTGGGCGCTCGCAGCGGCTTCAACCAATACCGATTCGAACGAGCGGCGGAGGATGCATGGCATCGACAGCTGATCACTCCGACGGCGGCTGCCGCATACCTCGAAGCGCATCGGTGCCGCGGCAAAGACGGCGTGAAACGACTCGAGGCCTGGCTCGACAGCGCACTGGGACGCGACCGCGCCTCGCAGAGCAACCTCGAGCGCACGTTGCTCGAGGCAATCGATCGATGTGGTCTCACCGCACCGATTCGCCAACACCCGCTGACACTGCCCGGCGGCGAGACGATTCACTTCGACATCGCCTGGCCGGACATCCGGCTCGCAATCGAGCCGGGCGCCTCGTGGTGGCACGGCGGCGATCTGGGACAGCGCCGAGATCAAGCCCGCGACCGCACGTGTCTCGAAGCCGGCTGGCAAGTCGTTCGATTCGACGAGTCGATGCGAGCCAATCCCGACGCGGCGGCCGCGCAGGTCAAGCGAATTCATCGACGACGGTCAACGGAGCTCGCACTTCGACCTGGATCGTGACGGTGAGCGTCACGATCGTGGGCAATTTCGGGGTGGGCGGGCGTTGCGCGGGTTGCGGCCGACTCGGGAGGGGATGGCGGTGTCGGGCGATAGATTGGGATGCTGCTGTAACGACCTGGCGTCCGTTGTGTGGGCGCTGTCACGAGATTCGATGGAAGCCGATCACCATGTCTGAGACCATTCTCACCGCCGAAGTTGGCCGCCGCGCCGGAAGCTCCGATGCCCGTCGCCTGCGCGCCGACGGCAAGATCCCTGCCGTCGTCTACGGCCACGGGATGGACCCGCTCAGCGTGTCGGTCGATCGCCGCGAGCTGCGCCAGGCCCTGTCGGGTGCCTCGGGCATGAACACGATCCTCGACCTCACCGTCGACGGCACCGTGTACCCGTCACTCATCAAGGACATCCAGCGCCACCCGGTGAAGCGCTCCGTGCAGCACATCGACTTCATCCAGGTGAACCTCAACGAAGAGATCGTGGTCTCGATCCCGATCCACCTCGAAGGCGAAGCCAAAGAGGTGTCCGCGCACAACGGCCTGGTCGATCTCGCCATGCAGACGCTCGAGGTCCGCACCACGCCGCGCAACATCCCCGACGGCGTCACCATCGACGTCAGCCACATGACGATGGACACGGTCATCCGCGTGGAAGACCTGCCCCTGCCGTCCGGCGTCACCGCCGAGGCTGACGCAGATGCGCCCGTCGTCACCGTTCTCACGATGCGCACCCCGGTCCTCGACGAGGAAGAGGCCGCTCAAGAGGCCGCCGCTGCCGAGGCCGCCGAGGATGGCGAGTCCGGCGAGGACGCCGAAGCCGCTGCCGATTCCGACGGCGAGTGACCTCGACGGCACCGGCCCGATGACCGGAGCAGCCCAACCGACCGACGCCCGGTGCGGTCGGCCCCACTCCCGAAACGCGCACGATCGTGACGCTCAGCGTCACGATCGAGGGCAATTCGGGTGTGTTGGGCAACGACGGGTCAGCTGATGGGGCTGTTCGGTCGCGTGGGCAAAGGCGAGCCGTTCGACTGGTTGGTCGTGGGGCTCGGCAATCCGGGAGAGAAGTACGCCCGCACGCGCCACAACGTCGGCGAGGAAGCAGTGCGCTTGCTCGCCGAACGGTGCGGCGTCGCATTGAAGGGCGGCCGCGACAACGCGCTCGTTGCCGAGACTCGCCTGCCTGGATCCGACGGCGACGATCGCGTCGCGTTGGCGTTCCCGATCACGTTCATGAACGACTCGGGCCAGGCCGTGAGCGCGCTGGTGCGACGATTCCGCATCGAGACGCCTGAGCAGATCATCGTCGTCCAGGACGAACTCGACCTGCCGCCGGGCGAACTCAAGATCAAGGCGGGAGGCGGACTCGCCGGCCACAACGGCCTCCGCTCGATCACCCAGCACCTCAAGACGCAGGACTACCTGCGGGTGCGCATCGGGGTCGGCAAACCCGATCACAAAGACGTCGGCAAGGGCCACGTGTTGTCCAAGGTGCCCAAGCGCGAACGCGAGCTGCTCGACATCGAGATCGCCAACGCCGCTGACGCGGTCGAGCTGATCATCGCCCGAGGTGTGGACGCCGCAATGCAGCGCTACAACGGCAAGTGATGACCGCCCGCAACTCGCTGCAACCCGAAATGTCCCTGGTTCGTGACGCTCAGCGCAAAGATCGGGGGATTTTTCGGGGGTGGCGGGCAGGGTGGGAGCGATGACTGACCTGATGGTGCCGGTGGGCGCACTGGGCGAGCTGCCGGCGATGTTGCGCGACGAGCCGGGGCTGACGCGGGCACTCGGCGACCCCGAGGCGCGGCTCGCCGTGGTCGAAGTGGCGCGTCCGATCTCGATCGCAGCGCTCTCGCGGTTGTCGTCGCGCCGCCCGCTCGTGGTCAGCTGCCCGACGGGCACCATGGCCGGCCAGCTCGCCGACGACCTTGCCCAGTTCCTCCCGCCCGGCGATGTCGTGCACTTCCCCGGCTGGGAGACCCTCCCATTCGAACGGGTGAGCCCGAGCGTGGAGACCATGGGTCAGCGCCTCGACATCTTGTGGCGCCTCCGCGACCCCGAGCGCTGCCCGGCGATCATCGTCGCTGGCGTCCGGGCGCTCATGCAGAAGCTCGGCCCCGGCGCAATCACGACCGAGCCGATCATCGTGCGACCGGGCAACGACGTCGATCCCGACGCTCTCGGCCGACGGCTCGTCGAATTCGGCTACCGACGCGAAGAGCTCGTGGAGCACCGCGGCGAGTTCGCCCGGCGCGGCGCGATCGTCGACGTGTTCCCCTCGACCGCCGACGCACCGATCCGCATCGACCTGTGGGGCGACGAGGTCGACCGCCTCACCCGCTTCGGCGTGAACGATCAACGGTCGACCGACGACCTCGACGAAGTTCGCATCTTCCCCGCCCGCGAGCTGATGCCGACCGACGATGTCAGGGCGAAGGCAGCCACGCTCGTCGCTTCCGAGCCGTGGGGCCGCGAGCAGTGGGAGCGCCTCGCCGAGGGTGTGCATTTCGACGGCATGGAGAGTTGGCTGCCATGGCTCGTCGACAGCGACCAGCTACTCACCGACGTCCTCCCCGAGACCGCCAAGGTCATCCTCGTCGAACCACGCCGGATGCGCGATCGAGCACTCGATCTGATCGCCGAAGAAGACGACCTCGCCCGCACGCTTGCCTCCACGTGGGCGCGCGATCCCGACAAGTCGTTCCCCCGCCTCCACGCCGACCCCGACACGCTGCTCGACGGCGCCGGGTCCTTCTGGTCGATCGATTCCACCCCCGAGTCGCCCGACACTCCGCTCGTCGAGGCGTCCGGTTGGGGTCCTGTCGCCGGAGACGGCTCGGGCCTCACCGACCGTTTGATCGAACTGATCGGACGCGGCTTCCGGGTGGTGGTCGCCGCCGACGGCACCGGCTCGGCGCAGCGCCTCCACGACCTGCTGGTGAACAACGGTCTCGACTTCCCGGTCGTCGCCCCTGGTTCGCCGCTGAAGGCGGGCGGCAGCATCACCGTGGCCCCGCTGCATCGCGGCTGCACCTTGCCGAACGCGAAGGTCGCCATCGTCGCCGAGAGCGACCTCACCGGTCGTCGACGAGCTCACCGCACGGCTCGCAAGGCCAAGCGCGAGAGCGCCAGCACGTTCGAGGACCTCAAGGCCGGCAACTACGTCGTGCATCATCAGCACGGCGTCGGCAAGTACGAGGGGATGGTCAAACGGGCCATCGGCGGTGTCGAACGCGACTATCTGTTGATCTCGTACAAGGGCGGCGACAAGCTCTACGTCCCGTCGGATCAGATCGACACGCTGCGCCAGTACTCCGGCGGAGAGGCCCCGAAGCTCCACAAGCTCGGCGGATCCGATTTCGCGAAGACGAAGAGCAAGGTCCGCTCAGCGGTGCGCGAGATCGCGCAGGAACTCGTCGTGCTCTACCAGAAGCGCATCAACGCAGTCGGCCACTCGTTCCCGCAGGACACGCCATGGCAAGCCGAGATGGAGGAGGCGTTCCCCTATGTCGAGACGCCCGACCAGCGCACGGCGATCGAGGCGATCAAGGCCGACATGGAACTTGCCCATCCAATGGATCGGCTGCTGTGCGGCGATGTCGGCTTCGGCAAGACCGAGGTGGCGATCCGCGCTGCGTTCAAGGCGATCCAGGACGGCAAGCAGGTCGCCGTCCTCGCTCCGACCACGCTGCTCGCGACGCAGCACGGCAACACCTTCGCCGACCGTTTCGCCGGATTTCCGATTCGCGTCGAAACGCTGTCGCGGTTCCTGACCGCCGGCCAGGCCAAGAAGGTGATCGAGGGCGTCAAGAGCTGGCGAGGTCGACTGCGTGATCGGCACGCACCGCCTGCTCGCGAACGACGTGAAGTTCAAAGATCTCGGCCTGCTGATCGTCGACGAAGAGCAACGCTTCGGTGTCCAGCACAAAGAGACGATGAAGAAGATGAAGACCAACGTCGACGTCCTCACGCTGTCGGCGACACCGATTCCGCGCACACTCGAGATGTCGCTCGTGGGCATTCGCGACCTCTCGCTGCTGCAAACCCCGCCGGCCGATCGCATGCCGATCCTCACCTACGTCGGCGAGTACGACGAGCGGGTGGCGATCGAAGCGATCCGTCGCGAGTTGCTGCGCGAGGGTCAGGTGTTCTGGGTTCACAACCGGGTGCAGTCGATCGACACCGCGGCGAGCCGTTTGCGGCAACTCGTACCCGAAGCGCGCATCGCGATCGCTCACGGCCAGATGGACGAAGGCTCGCTGGAGACCGTGGTGCAGGACTTCTGGGACGGCAACTACGACGTGCTGGTCTGCACCACGATCATCGAGTCGGGCATCGACATGCCAACGGTGAACACGCTCGTGGTCGAACGCTCCGACCTGTTGGGACTTGGCCAGATGCACCAGTTGCGTGGCCGTGTCGGCCGGTCGGGGTCGAGGGCGTATGCCTACCTGTTCCACCCGCGCGACAAGATTCTCAGCGAAGAGGCGTACGAGCGCCTGCGAACGATCGGCGAGTCGACCGAACTCGGATCGGGCTTCAAGATCGCGATGCGCGACCTCGAGATCCGCGGTGCCGGCAACCTGCTCGGCGAGTCGCAGAGTGGCCACATCGCAGCGGTCGGTTACGACCTCTATTGCCAGATGGTGACCGAGGCGGTCAGCGAGATGAAGGGCGAGCCGCAGCCCGACGCGCCGAGCGAGATCAAGCTCGACGTCCCGACCGATGCGTTCCTGCCAACCGACTACGTCGAGAAGGAAGAGCTGCGACTGGAGGCCTATCGACGTTTGGCGGCGGTGACCTCCGCTGCTGAGGTCGACGACATCCGCACCGAATGGGAAGACCGCTACGGCCCGCTTCCCGCCCCGGCTGCGGCCCTTCTCCAGGTCGGCTACCTGCGAGCCGAGTGCCATCGCCTCGGCATCAACGACATCCAGATCTCCAGCTCGGCGTCGGGCGGTGGCAGCGCCAAGCTGGCCCCGTTGGAGTTGAAGCTGAGCGAAACGATGCGCCTGCGCCGGATCTCGAAGGGCGCGAAGTACAAAGAAGATCTCGGCCAGCTCGTGGTGCCGCTCCCGCGCGGCACCGACGCCAGCACCTTCCTCGCCAGCTTCCTGCGCGACCTCGTCCCCGCCGACTCCTGATCGTGGTTCCCCGCGCCCGGGTCTCCAGGAACCAGCGTGGTTCCCAGAGACCTGGGCGCTGGGAACTGGGAGCGGTAGCGTGCGGCGGGTGAATCGACGTCTCTCACTCGTGTTGTCCGTCGCTGCGTTCGCCGCGCTCACCACCGGATGCGCAACGTTCTCCGACAGCAACAACGTCGCTCGGGTGGGCGACGCCACGCTGACGAGCGACGAGTTCCAGACGCAGCTGACCGAACTGGGCGCTCCGAGCGATCAGCTCGTCCCCGCCGAGGCGCTCCGGGCCCAGATCACCACCTGGATCCAGGAGCAAGTGGCAGCCGACGCCGGCGACGAGCTCGGTGCCGACGAGGTGGCGCAGCGCTACAACGCCGGCATCGACGCGAGTGGCACGGTGTGCACCAACGGCATCGTCGTCGAGGAGCAGGACACCGCCACCCGCGTCGCAGACGAACTCACCGCCGGCGCCGACTTCGCCACGCTGCTCGCGGCCGAGAACCTCGATCCGAGCCTGGGCGAAGCGGGTGGCGACATCGGCTGCATCACCAACGACCAGGTTGCCGAAGCCAGCGACGTCGAATTCGTTCAGGTCGTCGCCGCGCTCTCGGCCGACAACCCGGTCGACACGGCGCCCCTGTTCGACCAGCTCGGCAACGAATTCGCCTGGGTCGTGCTCGAGTTCCGTGCGTTCGACGCCCTCTCCCCCACCGACGCCGACACCGTGACAACGACCATCGAGGCTGCTGCTCGCCTGGCCGACGCCGACGTCTACGTCGATCCTCGATACGGCACCTTCGACGCCGCCTCCGGCCAAGTCGTCGCCTTGGGCTGACCATGACCACCGCCGAACGACCACGCATCGTCGTCGTCGGCTTGGGTCCGGGCGGTCGCGACCACGTCACCGTCGAGACGCTCCGAGCGATCGAACATGCCTCGCACCGCTACCTGCGCACCTCGATCCATCCGTCGGCCGATCTCGTGGCTGACGCCACCACGTTCGACCACCTCTACGACGGCGCCGACACCTTCGACGAGGTCTACACCGAGATCGCCGACACGCTCGTGGCCGCGGCCGGCGAACATGGCGAGATCCTCTACGCCGTGCCCGGGTCGCCACTCGTGCTCGAACGCACGGTGCGCCACCTCCGCGCCCGTGACGACATCGACTGCGACCTGCGTCCGGCGATGTCGTTCCTCGACGTGGCCTGGGCGCGCCTCGGTGTCGACCCGGTCGAAGCCGGCGCCCGCCTGATCGACGGCCACGAGTTCGCCACCGCAGCCGCTGGCGAATCCGGGCCGCTGCTGGTGGCCCACACGCACGCCAACTGGGTGCTGTCCGACATCAAGCTGGCCGCCGACGAGGCGACCGGCGACGAGCCCGTCACCATCCTGCAAGCCCTCGGCACGCCTGACGAACAGATCGTGGAAACCACCTGGGCCGACCTCGACCGCACGATCGACGCCGACCACCTCACCTCGATCTGGATCCCGCGCCTGCGCACCCCCGTCGGCGGCGCCTACGTCCGATTCCACCAACTCACCCGCACCCTGCCGCGAGCAGTGCCCTTGGGACATCGAGCAGACCCACGAGTCGCTGATCCCGCACCTGCTCGAAGAGTCCTACGAGGTGGTCGACGCGATTCACGCCCTGGCCGACCGCGAGGACGGCGATGGCGATGCAGCCGACAGCGACGCCGATCTGATCGAAGAACTCGGCGACCTGCTGTACCAGATCGAGTTCCACGCCACGATCGCCGAGCAAGAGGGACGCTTCACGATCGCCGACGTCGCCAACGGCATCCACGACAAGCTCGTGCGACGCCACCCGCACGTGTTCGGCGAACTGGTCGGCACCGACCTCGACACCACCGAGGTGCTCTCGAACTGGGACGACATCAAGCGCGAGGAGAAGGGCCGAACCTCGGTGTTCCAGGGCATCCCGCGCTCGATGCCGGCATTGGCCTATGCCGCCAAGGTCGGGGCCAAGGCCTCGAAGGTGGGCTTCGATTGGCCCGACGTGAGCGGGGCATTCCCGAAGATTGCCGAAGAGACCGCCGAGTTGCACGAGACGCTCGACGCTTCCGATGCGACCGCTGCCATCGAAGAGCTCGGCGACCTGCTCTTCGCCGTCGTCAACGTCGCCCGACATCTCCACGTCGACCCTGAGCTCGCGCTACGCGCAGCCACCGACAAGTTCCGCACGCGGTTCGAAGGCGTCGAACGCCTCGCCGTCGAACGATCGATCGATCTCCGGGCCGCCGACCTCGCAACGCTCGACGCACTCTGGGACGAAGTCAAGTCGACCGCCTGACCGACGCATCCGCACACGATGTGTCTGACACACGGTGCATCGCTGGGCGAAGTCAGCGACGTTTGGCGCGGGAGTCGTCGATCGACGGCGAAGCCTCAGGACCCGGCGGAGGCTGCGCCGCGAACGCCGCGAGCGTGTGCTCCCACTCGGTACGCCACCGCATCCAGCGCAGCTCGATGACCTCGTCGAACACCGTCGTCGCCCGCCACGTCGACATCGTGAACACGAGCGCCGGCACCCCATAGACGACCCCGACCTGCACCATGCGTTCGACGTCGGTGAAGCCACCGTCGGCGAGCAGTTCGTGCAGACCGAGCGCCATCGCGGCGAGCACGCCGACGACCGCCACCAACGGCAGCCAGAACCATGCTGCGACCACGCCTGCGGGAGCCCCGATGCGATGGGCTTGGCGAACGTGGTAGCGAAACGGCAGCCAGACGAGCACGAAACTGACGAGCACCGCCAACGTTGCGATCACGATCGGGACGAGGTCATCGGCGTTGTCTGCGAATCGGTCGCTCGCTTCTTGGACCACAACGATCGCGGCAACAGGTGCAGCAAATGCAACGAGCCACAGCACCACCGCCAACCATGCTCTCGACCTGCGGCGATACCGCGTCGCTGGCACGAGACGCGCAGCATCGATCATGGCAAGTGCGCTCCAGCCGACCAGCATCACCGCTGCCATCACATGGGGAGTCACCACGAACAACACATCCATGCCGCCCGCCGTGTCGTACTCGCGCAGCAGCACCACCACGATCGCCACCAGTTGCGCCAACGCGAGCACGTAGCGCAACCACCATGTGGCGAACAGACGCGGTGGCGGCTCGGTGCGCAACGGGGTGAACGTCGGTCTGCCGAGCGCACCACCCGCAGCGACATCGACCCCACGATCAGGAGCCGACGGCGGCGGCGACATCGGCTGGGGAGATGGGGGCGACGACGACGGTGAAGGAGGTGCCGAAGGGGCGCAGACGTACGACGGTGATGGAGGTGCCGGAGGGGGCGGCGGAGGCGGAGGCGGCGCAGCATCGGCGGGCGACGGCAACGATGGCGAGACGCCGTCGGTACCGTCGGGGTGCGTCATCTGCTGGCCGCCGGTTCTCGGCTGGCAGTGCCGGTCGGGCGTTGGCTGACGAGCAGGTTGTGATGATCGGCTTCGTACCGACATGCCCGCGACATCGACCTGCACGCTTCGGTGACCGACAGCGTGGTGCACAGCAGGATCAACGCACCGATCGCGAGGTAGCCGGCGAGTCGTCCGACGTCGGTGGTGGTGACCGAGTCGGGCAATCGCGACAGCCCGCCGAGACCCTGTACGTGAACCAACAGCACCACGACGAGCGAGTACACGATCCTCAGCGGTGTATGCCGCGCCTCGACGGCCTCGGCGCTGCGTTCGAGCACCAGGAACGGCACGGCGAGCACGGCTGCCTGGGCGGCGAAGCCGACGACGACCCGACCGATCGATCCGTCGACGACCATGCGATCCGCGATCCACCACACCGCACCTGCAGCGAGAGGCCACGTCACAGCAGCGAGGATCGGATTGCGGCGCCGACCCGAGGCCGCGCGCACGTTGAGCACGATCACGAACGTCCACGCACACACCGCAGCGAGGAGCGCGATCGTCGCTCCGGTCGACGCAGCCTGCAGCGCGTCGAGGGTGTCCCAGGTTCGCTCCTGTTCGGCCGCGACCAGCCCGGTGTCACGCGAGTCGAGCCAGAGCATGGTGGTGGCAACCGCTCCGACGATGCTGAGCAGCGCAAGTCCTGCCACCAACGTCACCATCACCAGCCGGAGCATCTCGGCGCCCGGGACCAGCTCGATCCGTGTGGTTCGATCCGGGCTCGGCGTGCGACGGGCCGCCCGATGTTTCGGCGCCGCCGCTCCCTTCGACTGTGGCACCGGGCCGGCGGCGGATCGCTGCGACGTTGATCGCCTCCTCGACCGACGCAGCTGCGCGCCACGCGAGCGCTACCACGATCACGCAGGGGGCGATCGCCACGACGGCCACGACCCACAGCGGCGCCCAGCCTGCGGCGTCAGCAGAACTGGTGCTGGCCGCTTCGGCGTCGTCGAAGCCGGCGAACCGCAATGTCACGATCGAAGCGACGCCGACCATCGCCATCACCACCGGCACCCACATCCACTGCGCCAGCTGCACGGAGTAGCCGCCGACCTGGCGAACCACCCCGGCGAGGTGATTCAGCGGTCGGTAGGTCAAGGGCACAGCGAGCAGCAGCGCCACCACGGCGACGCCCAGCGGTAGGGCCGAGATCACCTTGTCGTCGCCCTGATCGGTTTGGGCGCCGAGCACTGCGACAACCGCCACTGCGAGCGCGATGAACCCGAACGGCACCATCCAGGTCAGCACCGCGGCCTTCGGATCGGGCACCTGGCTGCGCACCGCTGGCTCGACCAGACGTCGAGCGTTGTCGGTGCTGATCCAGGTCCAGACGAGCACACAGAGCGCAGCGACGATGCCGGTGGCGACCGACATCCACATGAGCCCGGTCGACCAGGCCTGGTCGTCGACCAGTCGTTGAACCTGCCAGCCCATGAGCGCGAACGTGGCGGTCAGCGCCACCGCGCCGGCGATCCGCCAGGGTGCCATGGCTCGCAGCGGGGCGGGCGGACGCGCCGTCACCGTCGCTTTGGACCGCCGAGGCGGGGGCGGGGGGCCGTCCACGATGGTCCACTCGAAGCCGCGGGGTCTGCGTCGATGGTGCCAGACGGCGACGCCCCGTCAGCATCGGATCCGACCACCGGCATCTGGGCCGTGATCGTGGCACCGGGCGCGACCGGTGCGGTCGGCGGCGGCAACATTGCGCCCCGCGGTCGCGGATCCAACGGTTCCATGTCGCCTTCATCGGCGGCCGAGGTGAGTCGACTTGAGCAGAAACTCGTCACGGCCGACCCCACAACGCACGACAAGTCGGGTCGAACGCCTCTCGGAGTGCAGGACATTCCTCCGGTACGTTGGTGCAATGAGCGCGATCCTCAGCATCAACGGCCGCGAAGTTCTCGATTCCCGTGGGAATCCGACGGTAGAGGTCGAGGTACTCCTCGATTCGGGCGCATTGGGCCGCGCCGCGGTGCCTTCGGGCGCATCGACCGGCGAGCACGAGGCGGTCGAGCTGCGCGACGGCGGCGACCGTTACGGCGGCAAGGGAGTCCTCAAGGCCGTCGGGTTCGTCAACGACGAGATCGCCGACGCGTTGGAAGGCTTCGACGCCACCGACCAACGATTCCTCGACCGGGTGATGCTCGACCTCGACGGCACCGACAACAAGTCGCGCCTCGGCGCCAATGCCATCCTCGGCACCAGCCTGGCAATCGCGAAGGCGGCCGCCATCGAACTCGACCTGCCGCTGTACACCTACCTCGGCGGGCCGAACGCACACGTGCTGCCCGTACCGATGATGAACGTCATCAACGGTGGTGTGCACGCCGACAACTCGATCGACCTCCAGGAGTTCATGGTGATGCCGGTCGGCGCACCGAGCTTCTCCGAGGCGCTGCGATGGGGCACCGAGACCTACCACGTGCTCAAGGGCATCATCCACGAACGAGGTCTGTCGACCGCTGTGGGCGACGAGGGCGGCTTCGCACCGAACCTCGATTCGAACGAGGAAGCCATCAGGATCCTCGTCGAAGCGATCACGAAAGCCGGATTCACGCCCGGTGACGACATCGCCATCGCACTCGATCCCGCCACCAGCGAGATCTTCCGTGATGGCGCCTACCACCTCGAAGGCGAAGGCAAGGTGCTGTCACCGTCGGAGATGACCGAGTACTGGAAGCGCCTGGTCGACGCCTACCCGATCGTGTCGATCGAAGACGCAATGGACGAGAACGACTGGGAGGGCTGGACCACGCTCAACGCCGCCATCGGCGACAAGGTGCAGCTGGTCGGCGACGACCTGTTCGTCACCAACTCGGCGCGCCTGCAGACCGGCATCGACAAGAACGCCGCCAACTCGATCCTGATCAAGGTCAACCAGATCGGCTCGCTCACCGAAACGCTCGACACCGTCGAGCTGGCCACCCGGCACGGCTACACCTCGGTGCTCAGCCACCGCTCCGGTGAGACCGAAGACTCCACGATCGCCGACCTCGCCGTCGCCACCAACTGTGGACAGATCAAGGCCGGTGCGCCGGCTCGCAGCGACCGCGTCGCGAAGTACAACCAGTTGCTGCGCATCGAGGCCGAGCTCGGAGACACCGCCGAATACCGCGGCCGATCCGCCCTCGCTCCGCTGCGTTGACACGAAACGTGACCCCGCCCCTGCGAGAATGACGCCGTGAGTCGTTCGCGCACCACCTCGATCCCGAGGCCGAAAGAACCTGCCGCAGCGTCCGACGACGGACGATCACGGCTCGGCGACTTCACGCGCCCGATCCCCATCGAGAAGCGGATCTTCCGACGGCCGAAACTCGCCCTGTTCAGCGGCCTGTTCGTACTGTTGGTCATCGGCACGATTGCCGCGGCGGTGTTCATCTTGCCGTTGGGCACCTGGTTCGATCAGGGCGAACAGCTCGACCAGCGCCAAGCCGAACTCGACGAGCTGCAACGGGTCAACGGCCAACTCGCCGGCGAGGTCGAACGGCTCGGCACCGACGACGGTGTCCGTGAAGCCGCGCGCGAAGAGATCGGCTTCGTCGAAGAGGGCGACCAACGTTCGACGATCCTGCCGCTGCCTCCGCTTTCGACCACGCTTCCCGACGGCTGGCCGTACAACGTGGTCTCGCAGATCTTCGCTGTGCGCACGGCTGGGTCCAGCGCCCCCGCCGCCGACTAGGTTCGCGAGCACCACTCCGACCAAACAAGGGGGCACACGTGGCCGGCAGCATCTTGGGGACCCGAGTTCAGCGCAAGGAAGACCCGAAATTCCTCACGACCGGGGGCATGTACGTCGACGACCTGCACGAGGAGCTCCTCACCGGCGCGCTCCACGTCGTCTACGCGCGCTCTGCGGTCGCCCACGGCACGATCTTGTCGATCGACATCGACGGAGCGAAGGACATGCCGGGCGTCGTCGGCGTGTTCACCGCTGCGTCGCTCGGTCTCGAACCGGTTCCGTCGAACTTCAACCCCGCGGTGGCACGCACGTTGCTCGCCAGCGACAAGGTGCGTTTCGTCGGCGAGCCCGTCGCGGCGATCGTGGCCGAGACGCTCGCCCAGGCGACCGACGCCGCCGAAATGGTGTTCGTCGACGTCGACTTCCTTCCCGCGCTGATCGACATCGAAGCGTCGATGGCGTCCGAGTCGTTGATCTACGAAGCCGCCGGATCGAATGCCGTGTTCGACACCACCGCGGTCGGGATGCCCGAGAACACAGCGACCGACGACTACTTCGCCGACTGTGAAGTCGTCGTCTCTGGTCGATTCCTCAACCAGCGAGTCGCTCCGTGCCCGTTGGAGGTGCGTGGCTCGGCTGCCACCTGGGTCGACGGTCGTCTCCACCAGTGGCTGTCCACCCAGCACGCCCAGGGCGTGAAGATCCCGATCGCCGCCGCGAACGGCGTCGAAGCCGACCAGGTCCGCGTGATCACCCCGGACGTCGGTGGAGCGTTCGGCGCCAAGATCGGCACCTACCCCGAAGAGATGTTGCTCGGCCCGATCTCCAAGGCGCTCGGGCGTCCGGTTCGCTGGCGCGAAACGCGAAGCGAATCGATGATGAACCTGGGCCACGGCCGCGCCCAATTGCAGTACGTCACCATCGGCGGCACCCGCGAGGGCAAGGTCACCCACTACCAACTGCATCTGTTCCAGGACGCCGGCGGCTTCATGGACGTCGGCGGCGTCCTCGGCTTCGCGATGACGCGCCCGATGGTGCAAGCCGTCTACGACATCGCCAACGTCGAGTGCCGGGCCACGAGCGTGCTCACCAACACCACCCCGACGGTGCCGTACCGCGGTGCCGGACGTCCCGAAGCCACCGCCGCGGCCGAGCGGGCGATGGACCTGTTCGCTGCCGAACTCGGCAAGGACCCCGTCGAGGTCCGCCGAATGAACCTGATCCCCAAGTTCCTCGAACCGCACGCCACGGCGATCGGCCACGTCTACGACGTCGGCGATTACGAAGGAGCACTCGACAAAGCGCTCGAGGCTGCCGGCTACACCGAGCTGCGCGCCGAGCAGGCCCGCCGCCGCGAAGCCGGCGACGAGAAACTGCTGGGCATCGGCGTGAGTGTCTACGTGGAGATCACCGGTGGTGTCGACCCGATGGGTGAGGCCGCCAAGATCGAAGTGCAAGACGACGGCTCCGCCCTCGTGTACACCGGCACCTCGCCCGCACGGCCAGGGTCACGACACGTCGTGGTCGATGATCGCCAGCGACCAGACCGGCATCCCGATGGACCGAGATCACCCTGATCTGGGGTGACACCGATCTGGTGCCCGAGGGCGGCGGAACGATGGGCTCGCGTTCGTTGCAACAGGGCGGCGTGGCGGTCAACCAGGCCTCGATCGAACTCGTCGAGAAGGCCCAGAAACTGGCCGCCACGCTGCTCGAAGCCGACGAGGCCGACATCGTGCTCGACAAGGACAACGGCGCGTTCCACGTCGCCGGCACCCCAGCGGTGGCCAAGACGTGGGCCGACCTCGCCGTGGCCGCCAAGGGCCAGGGCGACGACCTCACGATCGACACCCGCTTCGACGCCGGCCAGGCAACATTCCCGTTCGGCGCTCACGTGTCGGTGGTCGAGGTCGACGCCGGCACCGGTCAGGTCAAGCACCTGCGTCAGATCGCCTGCGACGACGCTGGCCGTGTGGTCAACCCGATGCTGCTCGACGGCCAGATCCACGGCGGCATCGCCCAGGGCTCCGCGCAGGCGCTGCTCGAAGAGGTTCGCTACGACGAAGACGGCAACCCCATCACCTCGAACCTCGCCGACTACGGCATGATCTCGGCCACCGAACTGCCGAGTTTCGAGGTCATCCACATGGAAACCCCGACCTTCGTCAACCCGCTCGGCGCCAAGGGCATCGGCGAGTCCGGCACGATCGGCTCGACGCCGGCAGTGCAGTCGGCCGTGATCGACGCCCTCAGCCACCTCGGCGTGCGACACATCGACATGCCCGCCACCGCCGAAAAGGTGTGGCGAGCCATCCAATCCGCACAGGAGACGCCATGACCACCACCGAGCATCCACGCACCTCGTTCAAGACGTTCGAGGAATCGACCGCCGAGGACTGGGCGATCATCGCCCCGCAGTTGCAGATCACGCAGTCGCACGTGGCCGAGCGCGTCATCGACCTGATGCGAGCGCTCGAGTTCGACCACGGTGGCTTC
Organism: Ilumatobacteraceae bacterium; assembly: GCA_963717385.1. Classification (GTDB taxonomy): domain Bacteria; phylum Actinomycetota; class Acidimicrobiia; order Acidimicrobiales; family Ilumatobacteraceae; genus Sva-07. The sequence continues at coordinate 124,691 of CAVQWE010000012.1, read as the reverse complement.
CCGGTCAACCGTCTCGAGCACAGTTTGCAGACCGCCACACACGCCGAGAACGACGGGCGCGACAACGAGTACGTGCTGTGTGCGTTGCTGCACGACATCGGCGACACGCTCAGCCCCTACAGCCACCCCGACATCGCGGCAGGCATCCTCAAACCGTTCGTGTCCGAGGCCAACCATTTCATGGTCAAGCACCACGGCGAGTTCCAGGGCTACTACTTCTGGGACTACATCGGCCTGGACAAGAACGCTCGTGAACAACACCGCGACTCGCCGTACTTCGACTACACCGAAGAGTTCTGTGCCAAGTACGACCAGACGGCCTTCGACGCCGACTACGTCAGCAACCCGCTCGAGCACTACGAACCGTTGATCCGCGAGATCCTCCACGGACGCTGAACCAGCACGCGCCGCACGCACCTCGGTGCGCAGCGAACCGGTGCCACGGCCCCGCCGCGGGCTACCGTCGGCGCAGTGAACTACACCGCGATCGGCCGACTGCAACGCGCCGTCGCGATGGTGATAGCCGTCGGCGTGGTCGGCACGATCGGCTACTGGCTGTTCGGGTTGAGCTTCACCGATGCGACGTACCAGACCGTCACGACGATCACCACGGTGGGGTTCCGCGAACTCCACGACTTCAACAACCTCGAACAATGGTTCACGATCGCCATCATCATCACCGGCGTGTCGACGGTGCTGTACACGTTCACCCTGGCGGTGCAAGTCGTCGTGGAAGGCCAATTACGAGACTTCGTCGGAAGGCGCATGATGGACCGTGAGATCAACAAGTTGTCCGGGCACACCGTGGTGTGTGGTTGGGGCCGCGTCGGGAGAGCAGTCGCCGACGACCTCATCGGCGCAGGGCACTCCGTCGTCGTGGTCGACGTCGACCCCGACCGGGTGGCCGACGTGTCGTTCCCCACCGTGGTCGGCGATGCCACGCTCGACTCGACGTTGCGAGCAGCGGGCATCGATCGAGCCAGCGCGCTGATCGCCGCGCTCGAAGGCGACGCCGAGAACCTGTTCGTCACGCTGTCGGCTCGCGCCATCGTGCCCGACCTGTTCATCGTCGCTCGCGCCCGCCAGGAAGAGAGCGTGCCGAAGCTCGCCAACGCCGGCGCCGACCGCGTCGTCAACCCACAGGAACTGGGCGCGGCACGCATGGCGTCGTTCGTTGCCCGGCCGCACGTCGCCGAGTTCATCGATGTCGTCATGCACGAACGGTCGCTCGAGTTCCGGATGCAGGAATACGACGTCCCCGAAGGTTCGCATCTCGCCGGCACCACGCTGCGCGACGCCGACCTGCGCCGTCGGGCCGGCATCTTGGTGCTCGCATTGCGCCGCGTCGACGGCAGCTTCACCACCAACCCCGACCCCGACATCGTGATCGAACCCCATCAAGTGCTGATCGCTGTCGGCAACGACGACGATTTCCGACGCCTCGAAGAACTGGCGCGACGAACGCTGTGACGACGAACGGCGCCACCCACGTCCTGCTCGACCTCGACGGCACGATCTCCGACTCGTCGCCCGGCATCGCCCGCTCGCTGCAGCACGCGTTCAACGTGTGCGGCTACGAACCGCCGACCGACGAACAGGTCCGCAGCGTCATCGGGCCCCCGTTCGAGGTCAGCCTCCCAACGCTCGGCATCCCGGTCGACGAGGTCGAGCGAGTGGTCGGGGCCTACGGCGAACGGTACGGGGACGTCGGGCTGTTCGAGAACACCGTCTATCCGGGCATCGCCGAGATGCTCGACGAACTCGCAGCCGCCGGCCACAGGCTCTCGCTCGCCACGGCGAAGCCGGAACCGACAGCGAAACGGATCGTCGAGCACTTCGGCCTGACCGACTACTTCACGGTGCAAGCCGGGGCGAGCGTCACGTTCGGTTCGGGCCGCCGCAGCAAGGCCGAAGTGATCAACTACGCACTGATCGAACTCAACCTCAGCCCAAACGACCTGGCGCGGGTCGTCATGGTCGGCGACCGCGATCACGATGTCGAGGGCGCCCACTTCAACGGCATCGACTGCATCGGTGTCACGTGGGGGTTCGGATCCACCACCGAACTCGTCACCGCCGGAGCCGCTCACATCGCCGACCATCCCCGCGAAGTTGCCGGAGCCGTCGCCGCCACGTACCGTTCAGTGCGGCCATGAGCACCACCGCCGACCAACCCCCGATCGACACCGCGACACCCGCCACTTCGGCGCCGGCACCCGCCGTGGCACCGTCGTCAGCCGACCGCTTCATGCGGCGCCTGCTGCGACTGCCCGAGGGTCAGACCGCCACCGCCGATGAGGCCCGCTCTGCGTTCCAGAAGTCGCTGTTCATCAGCACCTGCCGGTGCATGTTGATGTACGTCGTGTTCCCGTTCGTGCTGCCAGCGGTCGGCATCGCCCGCGGCGTCGGGCCCTACATCGGTCTCATCATCGGTCTGCTGGCCATGGTGTCGATCGTGTACAGCATCCGCAGGTTCTGGCGGGCGAACCACTCGAAGCGCTGGCACTACACGATCTTCGGCACGATCATCATCGGATTCTTGATCTATCTCGCCACCAAAGACCTCTCGACGATCCTGTCCTGACCCTGCCGGCGGCCCCGATGTCGCCCGAGGTTGCCCGATCGGGCATGATGGGATCCGGCGCCGTCCGACGGGGCCACACATCCACCACGTAGAACACCGACGAGCACTTGGGGGCACCAGTGGAGATCACGGTCACCGTCAACGGAACCCGGCACACCCACGACGTCGAGCCGCGAACGCTGCTCGTGCAGTACGTCCGTGAGCAGGTCGGCCTGACCGGCACGAACATCGGATGCGATACGTCATCGTGCGGTGCGTGCTCGCTTCACCTGAACGGCGAGGCCGTCAAGAGTTGCACCGTGCTCGCCGTGCAAGCCGACGGCGCTGAGGTGCGAACCATCGAAGGCATGGCTGCCGCCGATGGCACCCTGCACCCCATGCAGCAGGCGTTCATGGAGAACCACGGTCTGCAATGCGGCTACTGCACGCCTGGCATGGTCATGGCAGCCACCAGCCTGTTGGAAGAGAACGCCAACCCCACCGAGGACGAAGTCCGCGTCGGCCTCGAGGGCAACCTGTGCCGCTGTACCGGCTACCACAACATCGTCAAGTCCGTCCTCGCCGCTGCATCCGCTGGAGGTGCCGAATGATCCCCGCACCGTTCGACTACGTCCGCGCCGAATCAGCCGAGGAGGCCATCAGCCTCGTCGGGCAGCACGGCGACGAGGCCAAGTTCATCGCCGGTGGCCACAGCCTGTTGCCGATGATGAAGCTGCGACTCGCCCAACCGAGCGTGCTGATCGACATCGGCCGGCTCACCGACCTGTCGTACATCCGTGACGAAGGCGACCAGATCGCGATCGGCGCCATGACCCGCCACATGGACGTCGAGACATCTGATCTCCTTCGCGAGCACGTCCCGCTGCTGGCCCATGCCGCCGGCCACGTCGGCGACCCGCAGGTGCGTCACCGCGGCACACTCGGCGGCACGATCGCCCATGCCGATCCGGCTTCCGACCTCCCCGCCACCACGCTGGCGCTCGGTGCGACCTACGTCGCACAGGGGCCCAACGGCACGACGAGAAATCGCTGCGTCCGACTTCTACCAGACCTTCTTCGAGTCTGCGCTGGCTCCCGACGAGATCCTCACCGAAGTGCGGGTACCGAAGATGAACGGCGCCGGATGGAACTTCCAGAAGTTCAACCGTCGCGCCCAGGACTGGGCGATCGTCGGTGTGGCGGCATGGCGCAACGGCGACCAGGCGGGCGTCGGTCTCGTCAACATGGGTCGCCACCCCGGTGCTCGCCACCAGTGTGGCCGCAGCGATCGCCAGCGGTGCCAGCGCCGCCGACGCCGCCGAGCAGGCCGCCGCCGATGCCGACCCGCAGGCCGATCTGAACGCCAGCGTCGAGTACCGCCAGCACCTCGCTCGGGTCCTCACCCGACGCGCCCTCGAAGCCGCATCCTCCTGACCGCAGCCCTCGGCGCGATCGGCAACGATTTCGCCGATCGAAGTCATGGCCTCGTGCGGCCTGCGTTGCTGCGCCGCTGCGACCTCCAGCCTCTAACGTGGCGGCGATGGATCGCCCGACCACCTCGGTGACATCGATCGCCAAGGTGCTCGCGCTTCCGGTGGTCGTCGGCATCGGCGCCTACCTCGCCGTGTCGCTGCATCGCACCGGTCACACCCAAGGCGACGACTTCGCGCTCTATCTGCGCCAGGCACGCAGCCTGTTCGACGGCGACATCGGCCAGGTCGTGTCCGACAATCGGTTCGCCGTACTCAACTCCGACACCGGCTTCAGCCCCATTGCCTATCCGTGGGTGTGGCCACTGCTGCTGTCGCCCTTCGTCCAACTGTTCGGGTACGACTACGACCGCCTGAAGCTCGTCGAGGTGGCATCGTTGTGCCTCTGGTTCGTGCTGCTCCACGGCATCGTGCGTCGGCGGATCGGACGGTGGCCGGCGACTCGCGATCGTCGCAGTGTTCGCAACCGCCCCGCTGTATCTGGCCCACACCGATCAGCTCCTCACCGAGTTTCCCCACCTCGCAGCGGTGGCGCTGGTGATCTGGTGGTACGACCGGATCCGCCGCAACGCCACGCTCCTCACGGCGTCGACAACTCAGCTGATCTGGCTCGGAGCATTGGTGGCGTTGGCCTACAACGTGCGGCGTGAGTCGCTCGTCCTGCTCGGCGTCATCGCGGTGATGATGCTGTACGACGTGTGGTGCGACCGATCGATCTGGGAATCCCGGGTCGGCGGAGCGGTCAGGAGCGGCCGCGAGCACTGGCGGCGGATCGTCACACCGTTCGCGTCGTTCGCGGCGTGCGCGACGCTCGCCCAACTCCTGTTGCCAACCGATCTCCTCCCGAGCAACGGCAACAGCCGGTCGTTCCTCGACGACCGCATGAAGGAGTTCCCCGAGATCCTCAGCGAGCAGATCGGCCTCGGCGAGAACACCTCGATCGGCGTGGCGATCTTGCTGGTCGCCGCCGTCGGCATCGTGATCGGCCTCCGGCGTCGTCCGGCACTCGACGGCCCGCTCGCGTTGCTGGCCGTGCTGTCGACCCTGGCGATCAGTACCCACTTTCGTCGCGTCGATCGCTACTGGTTCCAGGTGACACCATGGGTGATCTACTTCGCCACGGTGGCACTGGTCGCCGCCGGCGCATGGGTTGGCGCCGAGCTGGCAGCGCGGCGCCCGCAGGCAACCCGGCTCGCCACCGCCGCGACCGTGGTGGCGCTGATCCCGCTGGGGGCGCTCGTGGTCGCCCACGGTGTCGTCCTCGCCGGCGACATCTCCGACGCCCGCGAGTACAACAATGCCGGTCGAGAGCAGTCCGGCCCGTCGAATCCGAGCGTCGCGCCGATCTTCGATGCGGTCAATCGGCTCACCCCACCCGATGCAATCGTGGTGCACTTCCGGGCCCGCACGATGACGCTGCTCACCGATCGGCTGTCGTTCCAGACCAAGGACCTCGACCGGATCGCCCTGCGAGGCGACTACTACGCCGAGCGACGCGACTCGACGTTCTGGCAACCAGAGCTCACCCCTGAGATCGCTGAGGCCGCCGGTTTCGAAGAGATCTGGTCGGATCAGCGCTGGATCCTCTGGCGCCTCCCCAACGCTCCCCTCGCCCCCACGTCCGCCACCCCAGAGGACACCTCCGAACCATGACCACCGACGACACAACAGTCCCCACCGGCAACACCTACGACAAGTACGGCTCGACCAACCCGATCGAGCAGCGCATGATGCGCGGCTTCTTCGACGCACTCGACCGCTTCCTCGATACATCGAAACCGACACGCATCCTCGAGATCGGCGTCGGCGAGGGCATCGTCACGGCGCGAGTGATCGAACGTTTCGCCGGCGTCGCCGTGATCGGCCTCGATCTCCCCGACGACGAACTTGCTGCACAGTGGCAGTCACGCGATCTGTCGTGCGCCTTCGGGGACGCATCGTTTCTCCCGTTTCCCGACGACGCATTCGATCTGGTGATGGCGATCGAGGTGTTCGAACACCTCCCTGACCCTCCAGCGGCGCTGGCCGAACTGGCCAGGGTGTGCTCGGGGTCGCTGATCGCATCGGTGCCATTCGAGCCGATCTGGCGGGTGGGCAACATGGCCCGCGGGCGCTATCTCCGAGAGCTCGGCAACACCCCGGGTCACATCAACCACTGGACACATCGCAGCTTCACCAAGCTCGTGGCCGGTCACTTCGAGATCGTCGACCGGGCCACACCGCTGCCCTGGACGATGGTCCTCGCCACCGCGCCGCGCGGTGGCGCCTCCAGCTCGGTCTGAGCGATGTCGCGATCCCGGCTCATCAACCTGATCGGGATCGCCATCGGTGTTGCCGGCATCGCGTTCGTCGTTCGACGCATCGTGCGCGACCGCTCGGAGATCGCCGATGCACTGTCGTCGGCGAATCTCGGGTGGCTCGCCATCGGTGCCATCACCGGGCTCGGGGCCATGGCGTTGATCGGTGTCAACTGGCTGCTGATCCTGCGGCGGGCTGGCGCGCTCGCCCCATGGCGTCGGGGGATGTCGTGGTTCTTCGTCGGCCAACTCGGCAAGTACGTGCCGGGTGGGATCTGGCCGGTGGTCGGCCAGGCCGAACTCGCTCGCCGTGGCGGTACCACGCGCGGGATCGCCTACTCGTCGACGGCGATGTCGATGGTCGCCACCTTCCTCGGAGCGGCCACCGTGGGCGCTGCCGCCGGACTCATCGCCCCACCAGCAGGTCGACTGCTCCCCGCCTTGCTCGCGATGGCGCTGATTGCCGGGGCTGCATGCCTGAGTCTGACGCCGCTGAGGTCGTCACTCGACCGCTTGGCGCACCGGGTGACCCGCCGCGAGCTCCGCCTGCCCGACGCCCGCTGGTTCACCCTCCTGGTCGCCCGCCACCTGCCGGTGTGGGTGCTGTTCTCGGGGATGAGCATCTTCGCGGTCGTCGCACTCGGGGTGGACGTCGATACCCGCCTGATCGTCGAGCTGATCTTCGTGACCTGTGTCTCGTGGATGGCGGGATTCGTCATCATCGGCGTGCCCGGCGGGATCGGCGTCCGCGAAGCGATCTTCATCTCGATGACCACAGCGTCCCTCGGAGCTGGCGTGGCGGTGTCGGTCGCAGTGCTCAGCCGAGTGGTGTCGATCGCAGTCGACCTCGGTGGTGCAGCGCTCTCGGTGGCGATCGCCCGCACGAGCCCCACACTCGAGTCCGACGAGCGAGCCGATCCGCTCGCCTCTGACCGTTACGCTGCCCCGTGATGTCGAACGCCAGCGTTGCACGTCGCGGGTCGACGATCCCGGTCAAGTTGATCATCCAGATCCCCTGCTTCAACGAGGAGGCGACTCTGCCGATGACCGTCGCCGACCTGCCCCGCGAGGTGCCAGGTGTCGACGTGGTGGAGTGGTTGGTGATCGACGACGGCAGCAGCGATCGAACCGTCGAGGTCGCCCGCGAGCTCGGGGTCGACCACATCGTGTCGCACGGCCGCAATCGCGGTCTGGCCGCAGCGTTCATGACCGGCATCGATGCGAGCCTGCGTGCCGGTGCCACCGTCATCGTCAACACCGACGCCGACAACCAGTACCAGGGAGCGTCGATCCCCGACCTGGTCGAACCGGTCTTGGCGGGCCGTGCCGACATGGTGGTCGGCGAACGACCGATCGCTGACATCGACGACTTCTCACGCACGAAGAAGGCGCTGCAACGCCTCGGGAGTTCGGTCGTGCGACGGTTCTCCGGCACCGGGGTGAAAGATGCCGCCAGCGGGTTCCGTGCCTACACGCGCGACGCCGCCATGCGGGTCCAGGTGTTCGGCAAATACACCTACACGATGGAGACCATCGTGCAAGCGGGATGGAACGGGATCTCGATCGAGTCGGTGCCGATCGGGGTGAACCCCAAGACGCGCGAGTCGCGGCTGGTCAAGAGCAGCGCCCGCTACGTCTGGCGCTCGGCGCAAGCCATCATCCGCAGCTTTGCGCTGTACAAGCCGTTCCGATTCTTCTTCCTGATCGGGCTCGTTCCGTTCGTGCTCGGCATGCTGCTGCTGCTGCGATGGCTCGGCCTCTACCTGTTCGAAGACACCTACACCAGCCGCGTGCCGAGCCTGCTCGCCGGCATCGGCCTGGTCGGCGTTGCCGCACAGATGTGGGCGGTCGCGTTCCTCGCCGACCTCCAAGCGGCGAATCGCCGAGTGATCGAGGACCTCCGATTGCGCGCCGCACGCAACGAGTACGGCGTCTCTGCCTCGGAGCGCTGATGCGTTCGACCGCCGCGGCCGCTGTGGCTGCCTGGCTGCTCGTCGGCGCCACCGTCGCAGCGTGCAGCTCCGAGACGGCCGACATCGCCCGACATCCGAAGCGCCATCACCCACCACCACGGCGGGCTCCGCCGTCACCGCCGAGAGCGCCTCGCCGACCAACGATGACCCCATCGACACCCGGGCGACGACCTTGCCGACCGTCGTGGCGACACCCGTGCCTCCAGTCGACGATGCATCGGTGCCGGCGCGCCTCGATCCGCAAGTGGTTGCGGGTCTCGACGCCGTCGGTTTCGCGACCGAACTCTCCGTCGAGCCATCGCACGATGGTCGACCCGGTGGCTGATCCGCTCAGCCGAGCACGCGCCGGTGTCGACTACCAGTTGGCGCTGCGGCAACTCGCCGCTCGCCCCGATCTCGACGACGCCGTGCTCGCAGCAGTCGATTCCGAGGCACGCCCTGCCGTTGGCGGCATCGTCGGTGCACGCCAGTTCCTGCAGCAGCGCAGTGCGTCACGCCCCCCGCAGCCCGCGCCCGACCAGCTGCCGGCGTGGGCGATCGTCGAGCCCGAGCCGGTCGACACCCTGCTCGCGCACTACGCCGAAGCCGAAGAGCTCACCGGCATCGCCTGGTATTGGCTCGCCGCAATACACCTCCAAGAGACCCGCATGGGGCGCATCCAAGGCGTGTCGTCGGCCGGTGCGGTCGGGCCGATGCAGTTCTTGCCGACGACCTGGGCGGTGTGCTGCAGCGGCGATCCTCTCGACACCCGCGACGCCATCATCGGTGCGGCCACCTACCTGGCCCAGAGCGGCGGCCCCGACGACATGGCCGCTGCGGTGTACCAGTACAACCCGAACGACGGCTACGTCGCTGTGGTCACGGCATACGCCGAGAGCCTGCGCGATCAGCCCGAGCTGTACGCCGGCTACCACGGCTTCCAGGTGTTCTTCGGCACCTCTGCCGGCACCGTTCGTCTCCCGGTCGGCTACGCCGAGGTCGAACCGATCGATGCCGCCACCTACCTCGCCGCGAACCCGCACGACGCTGCCTGACCCGCTTCCGCCCAAGGCGATGAGCCAACCGCACCCCCACGCCCGCTTCGCTCACCTCTCGAACCAGTCGACGCGAGGCGATGAGCGAACCGCACCCCCACGCCTACTTGGCTCATCGCTCGGGTGTCAGAGCAGGCCGAGGTACGCGCCGCCGTCGACGTGGAGCTGCACACCGGTGGTGAACTTCGCCGGCTCGCCGCACAAGAACGCAACGACCTGGCCGAAGTCGGTTGCGTCGCCCATCCGCATCGATGCCTGCTGCTCGTCGCTGTAGAGGTCGGTGACGCGGGGCGTTCGGTGCAGGCCGGGCTGCACGCTGTTCACGGTGACACCGTCGCCCGACACCTCGAGCGCCAGTGTCTTGAGGAATCCCGTGGCGCCTGCGCGGGCGGTGTTCGACAAGATCAGCTGCGCCATTGGTTGGCGGACCGACAACGACGTGATCGCCACCACCCGACCCCAACGCCGCTCTTGCATCGCCGGCACCGCGGCCTTGCACATCGCCACCACTGACAACAGGTTGAGTTCCAACGCTGCCTGGTAGGACTCGACCGGCGTCGACGCGAACGTGCCCGGCGGCGGCCCACCCGCGTTCGGCACGAGAATGTCGATCGCACCCAGCGCCTCGGCGGCGTCGTCGACGAATCGAGCAGCCCCGTCGGGCGTCGACACGTCTGCGACGATCGGCACACATCCGTGGCCGACCGCCGCTGCTGCGTCGGCGAGACGTCCGGCATCGCGTCCGCAGATGGCGACGTGCACTCCCTCCGCTGCCAGCGACTTCGCCGACGCGAGGCCGAGCCCTGATGTCGCTGCTGCCACCGCAGCGCGACGCCCACTGATCCCCAGGTCCATGGGGCCACCGTATGCCGCCCGGCCCGCGCGGGGCGATGTGACGCGCACCTTGCACCCTGGATCGACGGGCCCATTGCGGCGCAGTACGATCACCAGCAGTGAGATCATGAGCGACCAATCCGGCAACGGCGACGCCCCGTACGACCAACGAGCACTCGATGCAATCGCCGACGCGGAGCCGTATCCGTTCTGGCTCGAGAGCGCCGACATCCCCGAGTCGAACCCGACGCTGGTACGCGACGAGCACTGCGATCTGTGCATCGTCGGCGGCGGCTACACCGGGCTCTGGACGGCGATCATCGCGAAGGAACGCGACCCGTCGCGCGACGTCGTCCTGATCGACAAGGGTGAGGTCGGCGGTGCCGCCAGCGGCCGCAACGGCGGATTCATGGAGGCATCGCTCACCCACGGTGTGGGCAACGGTTTGGATCGCCACGCCGACGAGATCGACACGCTCGAAGAACTCGGTTTGCGCAACCTCAACGACATCGAGGCGACGATCGAGCGCTACTCGATCCACTGCGACTACGAGCGCAATGGGGTCATCGACGTTGCGCACGTCCACCATCCGCCGTCGTATCTCGACGAACTGCGCGAGGAACACGACGTGCTGCGCTCGATGGGCCAACAGGTGCAGTGGCTCGACCAGGACGCCATGCGCTCCCAGGTCAATTCGCCCACGTACACCGGCGGGTTGTTCCGAATGGGCCGAGCAGCGTTGGTCGACCCGGCGAAGCTGGCCTGGGAGCTCAAACGCGTCGCCGAAGAGCTCGGCGTGCGAATTTACGAGCACACCAAGGCCACCTCGGTCGACAAGGACGGGCGGGGCGTCGCTGTCGTCACACCGCTCGGCACGATCCGCTGTGCGAATGCCGTGCTCGGCACCAACGCCGACAAGCCGTTGCTCAAGCGAATCAGCCAGTACATGGTGCCGGTGTACGACTACTGCCTGGTGACCGAGCCGCTGTCAGCCGAGCAACTCGCACGCATCGGTTGGTCGGGCCGCCAAGGGCTCTCCGACATCACCAATCAGTTCCACTACTACCGGCTCACGTCCGACAATCGGATCCTGTGGGGCGGCTACGACGCCATCTATTTCTGGAACTCGAAGGTGTCGGCCGAGCAGGAGAGCCGACCCGAGACCTGGGCGAAACTCTCTGCCCACTTCTTCGAGACGTTCCCGCAACTCGACGACATCAGGTTCACCCACACCTGGGGTGGAGCGATCGACACCAGTACGCGTTTCTCGGTGTTCTTCGGCTCGGCGATGTCGAATCGGGTGGCCTACGCCGTTGGCTACACCGGCCTCGGTGTGGCTGCCACACGGTTCGCTGCATCGACCATGCTCGACCTGTTGGCCGGCCGCAAGTCGATCGCCACCAAGACCGACTTCGTGCAGGACAAGCCGTTGCCGTTTCCGCCCGAGCCGTTCCGGTTCATCGGCATCCAGGCCACGCGCTGGTCGCTCGACCGCGAAGACACCACCGGCAAACGCAACGCCTGGCTGCGCACCCTCGATCGGATGGGCCTCGGCTTCGACTCGTGATGTGACGATTGGTGTCTGACACCAAGGCTGACATCAGCGGGTGAGCACCACGATCGACCGCGGGCCCACGGTGACCGTCGGACCCGCCGGAGAATCGGCGGGCCGGCCCACCTCGATGCTGGTGTCGACGGCGAGACGCCAGTCGCCCCCCACCTGCACCGTGAACTCGACCGGCTCCCACCACATGTTCGCCATCACGTAGAGGCCGTCGACCGCCCAGGCGATCGATCGCGACTCGTGGCCGAGATCAGGCTCGCCATTCGCGCCGAACATCATCAGGCGACTCCCCCACCGATCGGGATCCCACAGCACCGGGTGTGCTGCCCGAACCGCGATCAGTTCGCGAACGAAACGTTCGTGGTCGGCCCACTGCTCGGCACGGTCCCAGTCGAACCACGACGTCGCGTTGTCCTGGTTGTAGGCGTTGTTGTTGCCGTGCTGGGTTCGCGCCACCTCGTCGCCGGCAACGAACATCGGCACACCGTGGCTGAGCAGCAGCAAACACATCGCGTTGCGCAACTGTCGACGCCGGAGCACCATCACCTCGGCGGGCACATCGACGTCGCCCTCCCAACCGCAGTTCCATGAACGGTTGTGGTGGTGACCGTCGGTGTTGTCCCAGCCGTTCGCGTCGTTGCGACGATGGTCGTAGGCGACCAGGTCGTACATGGTGAACCCGTCGTGTGCGGTCAGAAAGTTCAGCGAGCACATCGGCGAGGTGAACAGGTCGGGGCTGCCGGCGAGCCGCTGCACCATCATCGGCACCATCCCCGGCTCGCCGCGCAGGAATCCGCGCACGTCGTCGCGGAACTCGCCGTTCCACTGCATCCAGCGTTGATCGGGAAAGTCGGGGCCGAGCAGATAGCGCGCCATGTCCCACGGTTCGGCGATCAGTCGCACACCGCGGCGTTCGCCCCAGTCGCCGATCGCCCGAACGAAGTCCGGATCGCGCGCCAACACGGCGGCCAGGTCGAACCGGAACCCGTCGACACCGAGATCGGCGAATCGGTCGAGTGCCTCCATGATGAGCCGACGAGACTGGGGCGAGTGGGCATCGACCACGTTGCCGGTGCCGGCGTCGTCGAGGTAACTCCCATCGGGCCGAACCACGTAGTACTCACGCTCATCGAGAATCCGCAAGGTGTAGTCGGGTCCGGCAGGATCGGCTTCGGTCGTGTGGTTGACCACGACGTCGATCCACACCTCGATGTCGTGGTCGTGCGCGGCCGACACCAGGTCGGCCAGCTCCTCGGCGGGATGATCCCCCGCCGCGTACTGACGGTGCACGGCTCCGAACACCAGCGGCATGTACCCCCAGTAGTTGCCCTCGTCGGGATCGAATTGATGCACCGGGAGGAGTTCGAGCACCGAGACACCGAGATCCGCGAGCCTCGCCAACTCCGCCGTCGCAGCACGGAAGGTGCCCGCGTCGGGCCGGCTGCGTGCCTTGGTGAGACCCCGAACGTGCGCCTCGTACACCACGAGCGGCCGCGTGGTGTGGCGCTGGGGGCGAGCAGCAGGCCAGGGGGCCGCCACCGCTCGCGGAAACGTCGCCGGGTCGAGATGGCTGCCACGCTCGTTGGACGCACGCGAGTGACCAGGCGGGAACCACACCTCGGTCGCTCGAGGATCGAGCGCGAGCCGGTCGGCGTCGACTGCGACGACGTAGCGAGCACCAACTGGCACCTGCACCGACCCAGTCACCCGTTCGCAGCTCGCGCTCGAGTGCAATGCGAGGACCACCGTCGATTCGCACCTGGACCGATCGACGACCCGAGCTGTGAATGGCGATGTCGAATGCACCGCTTGCGCCCACCTCACCATCCACCTGCACATGATGCCGCAGAACCGGTCCCACAGGACGGAGCGGATGTCACACGAGCCCCTCCGGTAGCGTCGTCGCAATGACTCCCGACACCGTCGCCGGGGCGCTCTCACGCCACGGTTACCTGCCCGATGAGGGGATCTCGACCGCGGTGTTCCTGGCGATGACGTTGCAACGCCCATTGCTGCTCGAGGGCGAAGCCGGTGTCGGCAAGACCGAACTCGCCAAGACCCTGGCGGCTGCCACCGGGGGGCAGCTGATCCGACTGCAGTGCTACGAAGGCATCGACGTGTCACAAGCGGTGTACGACTGGGACTACGCCCGCCAACTGCTGCACCTTCGCGCCACCGAAGCAACAGGCGAGTCCGCGACACGCACGGCCGACGAGCTCGAGAGCGAGCTGTACGGCGAACGGTTCCTGATCAAGCGGGCGCTGCTGCGAGCAATCGAGCCAGTCGACGGCCCGCCTCCGATCCTGCTGATCGACGAGATCGATCGTGCCGACGACGAGTTCGAGGCCTACCTCCTCGAGATCCTGTCCGACTTCCAGATCACGATCCCCGAGGTCGGCGTGTTCCGTGCCGAGCAGCCACCCTTGGTGATCCTCACGTCGAACCGCACCCGCGACGTCCACGATGCGCTGAAGCGACGCTGCCTGTATCACTGGGTCGAGCACCCGGGTTTCGACCGCGAGGTCGCGATCGTCAAGCTTCGTGTGCCCGGCATCGAAGCCGAACTCGCACGCCAGGTGGCCGGGGCCGTCGAGACGTTGCGCACCATGTCGCTCTACAAGCCGCCCGGCGTCGCCGAAACCATCGACTGGGCAACCGCGCTGGGGCGACTCGGCGCAACCGAGTTGACCGAACAGATGGTGGCGAACACCTTGGGAACGGTCGTCAAGTACCGCGAGGACAACCAGCGGGTCGAGCAGCACGGCATGGGCGACCTCGTCGAGCAGGCGATCGCTGCGGGTCGAGCGCACCGCGAGGTACCAGGCCAGCTGACCATCGCCGACACGTGACCACCGACGCGTGACCTCGCCAGCCGACATCGCCGTTGCGTTCACTCAGGTCCTGCGCGGCCTCGGCCTCAGCGTGCCGACCAGCTGCACGCACACCTTCGCGGCTGCACTCTGTGCCACCGGGCTCGACGACAGAGACACCACGTACTGGGTGGGACGCTCGACACTGGTGCGCCGAGTGGAAGACATCGCGCTCTACGACCGGGCGTTCGCGGTGTTCTTCGAAGGTCGGCGGTCGACTGGGGTCGACGAACCCGCCGACGAGATCACGGTCACGATCGCCGTCGACTCCGACGACGACGATTCCGCGAACGGCGACGACGACGCCGAAACCAGCGACGACGACGTGATCGAGCTGCGCTTCTCGGCCACCGAGATCCTCCGGCACAAGGATTTCGCCGACTACTCCCCCGACGAACTCGCCCACGCCCAAGAGCTGATGACCCACCTTCGCCTCGTTGGTGCACCGCGTGCGTCGCTGCGCCGCGGTCCGACCTCACGCCGCACCTCCACACCCGACATCCGCCGCACGGTGCGCGCTGCGATTCGTGCCGGCGGCGAGCCCATCGAACGCCACCACCTCGCGCCCACTCCGCGGCTGCGCCGGCTGGTCCTGCTCCTCGATGTCAGCGGATCGATGGAACCGTACGCACGCGCACTGCTGCGCTTCGTTCACGCCGCTGTCGCTGGACGGCAGAAGGTCGAGGCGTTCGCATTGGGCACGCGCCTCACCCGGATCACCCGCGAGCTGACCAGCCGCGACCCCGACATCGCCCTGCGTGCCGCCGGCGATCGGGTCACCGACTGGAGCGGCGGCACACGACTCGGCAGCGGCCTGCGCCAGTTCAACGACGAGTGGGGAGTTCGAGGTCTGGCGCGAAACTCGATCGTGGTCATCCTCTCCGACGGGTGGGACCGTGGCGATCCCGACGAATTGGGTGCCGAGATGGAACGACTCCAGCGGGTCACCCATCGCCTCATCTGGGTCAACCCGCTGAAGGTCACCCCCGGCTATGCGCCACTCGCCAGGGGAATGGCCGCAGCACTGCCCTATGTTGACCACTTCGTGGAAGGCCATTCTGTGGCAGCCATGGAGGAACTGACCCGAGTGATCGCCGACGGCTGATCTGAAGGAGCGACATGCACGACCTGCTCGATGACATCGACCGCTGGCGACGAGCCGGCCACCGAATCGCCGTCGCTCGCGTCGTCGACATCGAAGGGTCGGGCCCCCGCGACCCGGGCGCTGCGATGGCCGTGACCGACGACGGTGAAGTCGCCGGCAGCGTCAGCGGCGGATGCGTCGAAGGTGCCGTCGTCGCCGAAGCGCTGTCGATCATCGCCGGCGAGCGCGAACCGGGAGTGATCACGTTCGGATACTCCGACGACGAGGCGTTCGCCGTCGGACTCACGTGCGGTGGCACGATCCATCTCTTCATCGAGGAACTCGACTGGTGACTGCGCCCATGCCCGCCGACGCCTCGCTGTTCGATCGCTATGCGGCCGCGTTGCGTGCGACAACTCCGGTTGCGCTCGCCACGGTGATCGACGGCCCCAATGTCGGGGCCAAATTGCTCGTCGAGCCGGGAGAACCGCCAACCGGTTCGCTCGGCCACCCCGACCTCGACCGTGTGGTCACCCGCGATGCGCTGGCTGAGCTGGAAGCAGCACGATCCGGCGTCCGCAATTACGGCCCCGAGGGCCAGACCACACCCGAAGACCTCGTCGATCAACCAACGGTGCGGATCTTCGTCGAGTCGCATGCGCCGCCACCGCAGATGTGGATCTTCGGCGCCGTCGACTTCACTGCGGCGCTCGCCCGAGTGGCCAAGGTGCTGGGCTATCGGGTCACCGTGTGCGACGCCCGCGAGGTGTTTGCCACCAAGCGGCGCTTTCCGATGGCCGACGAGGTGAAAGTGACCTGGCCGACCCCGGTGTTCGAATCGCACGGCGACGAACTCGGACCTCGTGACGTGGTGTGCATCCTCACCCACGACCCCAAGTTCGATGTCCCGGCGGTCATCGGTGCGCTTGCCTCCAGCGTCGGCTACATCGGTGTGATGGGGAGCCGCTCCACGCACGAACGTCGTACCGAACGACTGCTCGCTGCCGGTGTCACCAACGAGCAACTCGGCCGCCTGATGTCGCCGATCGGGCTCGACATCGGTGCTCGAACGCCCGAGGAGACGGCGGTGTCGATCTGCGCTGAGATCATCGCTCGCCGAACGGGCCGCAACGTTCCGTCGCTACGCGACGGCGTCGGCGCCATCCATTCCTGACGCGACGTCAGAGTGTCGGGTCGCCGAAGCGGACCGAGTTGACCCGGCGGGCCGAGATCGTGTCGAGTTCGACGGTGCGACCGGTCATCACCGAGTGGATGATCGCGTCGCCGATGCCGAGGTACATCATGACGTGGCCCGGGTACTGCACCAGGTCGCCGGCCTTCGCCGTGGATCGGTCGAGGCCCGCCGCGTTGCGAATCTGCGCACCCGACTGGCGAACGATGTCGACGCCCGCCCTGGCCCACGCAAAGGTCGTGAGGCCCGAGCAGTCGAACCCGACGCCCTCTGAGCTGGTGTTGCTGCGATAGGGCACACCCACCTGCGTCATCGCCGCGAGGACTGCGAGCTGGTGTCCGACCGGTGTTGCTGCCCACGCTTGGACCATGTCGTCCTGCGGGTAGCCCAACTCGGTTGCGGCGTACTGAGCGGTCTGGGTGCGGAACCACACGAAGGAGCGATAGGCGGCGGGTTGATCGTTCTCGACCCACTCGTCGTAGCTGTCGAGTGCCTGACGTGCCGAGGTGGTGACGATCGGCGCCATGGCGTTGGTGGCCAGTGGCCCCGACACCGCGGCTGCGGTGTCATCGGCGATCGCAACGGCTCCGACCACGGTGGCTGTGGTGAGCAAGGTGGCGAGCACCGCGGCCCGCGCCATCGAGGCGAAGCTCGAGCAGACGCCTCGAGGCGAGGCGAGCGGGCTGGCGAGGGAGGGGGTCGATGTACTCATGGGTGGGTCACCACACGGCTCCTTGCCGTGACGGATGCGTAACGTATCGTCATCAAACCGCAATACTCCAGCGGGCCTGCAAACTTTTCGTCATGAAACCGTCACGAAAATGAGGCTCGCTCAGCGGCCAGACTGCGAACGTGGCGAAACCTTCCGGGCGCGAACGAGCTCCACACGCTGGGGCGACGCGACCCGAAACGGATCGTCGTGCTGCTCGCCGGCGGCGCCGGATCACGCTTCCACGGCGACGGACACAAACTCTCGGCGAAAATCTCCTCGGGCGGCGCCGATCACGATGAATCGGTGATCGAGCGCTCGCTCGCCAACGCCGTCGCCGCCGATGTCGGCCCGATCGTCGTGGTCACCGGAGCGGTCGCCGACATCGTCCCCATCTCGATGCTCGAGGTGGTCACCGTGCGCCACAACGATCGATGGCGCGACGGCCAGATCACCTCGCTGCACGCCGGGATCGACGCCGCCCGTGAACTCGGCGCCACCAGCGTGATCGTCGGTCTCGGCGACCAGCCCTTCATCGACCCGACCGCCTGGCGGACCGTCGCCCACGCGAACGGGCCGATCGTCGTCGCCAGCTATGGCGGACGCCGAGCGAATCCCGTCAAGCTCGACCGAGAAGTCTGGGACCTCCTCCCGACGACCGGAGACGAAGGCGCCCGTGCATTGATGCGCGTTCGTCCAGAACTGGTTCGTGAAGTAGCGTGCACTGGTTCCCCAGCCGACATCGACACCACAGAGGACCTTCGCCGATGGCAGAGCAACTGATCAACGAGTTCACCGTCAATCGCCCCATCGAGGAAGCGTGGCCGCTGATCACCGACATCGAGCGGATCGCCCCGTGCCTTCCCGGCGCCGAACTCCAAGAGGTCGAAGGCGAGACGTACCGAGGTGTGGTCAAGGTCAAGCTCGGCGCCATCAGCAGCCAGTTCAAGGGCGAGGCGCACTTCATCGAACGTGACGACGAGAACTACCGCGCCGTCATCAAGGGGGCGGGACGCGACACCGGCGGGCGCGGCAACGCGTCGGCCGAGATCTCGGCCCAGGCCGAGAGCCTGTCGCCCACCAGTACCCGAGTCGCCGTCACGACCGACCTGCACATCACCGGCAAGGTCGCCCAGTTCGGCCGGGGCATCATGGGCGACGTCAGCTCGAAGCTGATGGCCCAATTCGCCGACAACCTCAACGAGATGATCGACGCACAGGGCCTGGGCGCAGCAGTCGCAGCGGACACACCGGCCCCGGCGGCCGACGATGCCACTCCGGCAACTCCTCCCCCTGCCGATGCACCCGTCACGTCGCAGGTACGAAAGATCGAGGGGCCGGCGACCGAGCCGATCGACTTGATGGAGGTCGGAGGGTCATCGCTGGCCAAGCGCGTGGCGCCCGCTCTCATCGCGCTGGTGCTCGTGTTGTTGCTGCTGCGTCGCCGACGAGGCTGATGAACGACCGCGCTCGAGTCGCCGAACTGCTCGGACGCGAACCGGCAGGTGCCTTCGAGGTCGTCGTGCGCGACAGCGATGGCGACCCCGTCGTCGTTCGCAACGCTCCGTTCCTCGGCGACGGCACACCGATGCCGACCAGGTTCTACCTCGTCGGCGCCGAGCTGGTACGCGACGTCAGCCGGCTCGAAGCCGGTGGCGGCGTGAAGGCAGCCGAAGCGGCGATCGATCCAGCCGAGATCGCTGCGCTCCATGAGCGGTACCAGGCCGAACGCGACGCCGAAATCGGCGCCGACCACACCGGCCCTCGCCCCTCTGGAGGTGTCGGCGGAACTCGGGTCGGCGTCAAGTGCCTCCACGCACACGTGGCCTACCTGCTCGCCGGCGGCGACGATCCGGTCGGGCGGTGGGCGATGGCACAGCTCGACGGTGCGTCGGATCCAATCACCCCGACCGATCGAGACGGCCGATGACGCCGGGAACCGTCGAAGTCCGCATCGGCGACAACGAACTCACGGTTGCGGTGGCCGGTGGTGGCATTCATGTTCTCCCCGTCGGCCCGATGACGTTGCTCGCTGGACCGCTGTGCGACGGCGACCCGCCGCTGCCGGCTGCGCTCACCAACGCCCTCGGCCTCGTCCAGGATCACCTCGACGATCTGCTGATCGAGGCGCCGTCGATCGCTGCTGCGCCAGGCGTGATCGCAGTTGGCCCCTACGCCGAAGCGATGGCCCGCGTCGAGATCGGAGCCGCGATCATTCCCGCCACCTACGAACTCACGAGGTCAGATGCCGACGAGGTGTTCAGGACACTGGCCGTCGAATCCGTCGCCGAGCGCCGCCACAACCCGGGCCTCCCCGACGACCACGTCGAGTCGATCATCGCCACATGTTGCGTGATACTGGGCATCATGCGCCGCCTCGAGCTTGTCGCCGTGATCATCGCCGCCGAGTCGAGCGGGCCCGCCGCCGAGGTCACGGCAAGCTGATGGCACTGCGTCACCCCTCGCGGGCGAGTTCTCCGATCCGGCTCTACGGGCGACGCGTGATGCTGCGTCCCCTCGCCGCCAACGACTTCCGGGCATGGAGCGAAGTTCGCCAGCGCAATGCCGACTGGTTGACCGTGTGGGAGCCCAGCCGCCCGGCGCACCAGCCTGATCCGGTCACCGATCGTGGTGCATTCGTGGCTCGCTGCCAACAGCGCGACCGCGATCGAACAGCAGGAACGGCCTATCAGTTCGGCCTCTTCGTCGACCAACAGATCGCCGGCGAGGTCAACCTCAACAACGTCGTACGCGGGGCGATGCAGTCGGCAACGATCGGCTACTGGATCGACCAGCGCCATGCGGGCAACGCCTTTGTCGCTGAGGCGGTCGCCGTGGTCTTGCAGTTCGGGTTCGAGCAGCTGTCATTGCACCGCCTCGAGATCTGCATCGTGCCCCGCAACGAACGCAGCCGCCGGGTGATGCAGAAACTGGAGATCCGCGACGAGGGAACAGCCCAGCGGTACCTCGAGATCAACGGCACGTGGGAAGACCACGTCCGCTACGGGATCACCGTAGAAGAGTGGTCCGAACGACGCGGCCAGTTCATGGCCGCGTGGATCGAACGTCCTCGCGATCTGGTCTGATCACGCCAGGGGTCAGACCCCAGGCGTGATCACCACTCGGCGTGTTCAGTAGCCGACGAGGCCGGAGTTCTCGCGGGCCAGACGCATCTGGTCGGCCCGATCTCGACGCAGCTGTGTGCGCCGCTTCCACATCTTGGTCTTCCAATGACGCTTCGTGCGGCTGCGCTTGGCGATCTTGTTCTTCGCGACCTCGGCATCGTGGTGGCCGATCGGCCTCCACGCCATCCCTGGCTCGTGCACGTCTTCGGGCTCGAGACCGGCACTGACGTCTTGAGCGACGCTCTGCAACTCGACGTGGATGCGGTGCCGTTCGCTGTGGGCGTGGGCACGCACTTCCTGCTTGAGTGGCAACACGATCTCTGGGGACCGGTGACGCTGGCTCATTGGCTACCTCCTGCTTCGTGGCCAAACCACGGTGGTTTCGGTGCTTGCAGTGGTCAACCTAGTGCAGCCGGACAGCTGCTGTCTCGGGTCTTGTGTAACGATCGTGCGCGATTCGTCCACCCTGCGTTCACCCGACGTTCCCCCGGCCAGCGGCGTGGCGCCACGATTCGCGACCGAGGTCAAGGTCGCGTCGGTCGGTGCCGATACCCATCCCGTGGAAACGTTGCCGCCGCCGACCATGACCGCGCCCGAGAGCCAGGTGCACGAGTTGGGTTCACGGTTGGTTGCCACGATCGACGAAGTGATCGCGGGCAAACACGACGTGGCCGAGGTCGCCGTCGCCACGCTGCTCTCCGGCGGACATCTGCTGATCGAGGACATCCCCGGCGTCGGCAAGACACTGCTGGCCCAGGTGATCGCTCGCAGTATCGGTGGCACCTTCCACCGGATCCAGGGCACGTCCGATCTGCTGCCGGGCGACATCACCGGCTCGATGGTGCCCAGCGGTCGCCTCGACGCCGACAGCATGAAGTTCCGGCCCGGCCCAGTGTTCGCCAATCTCGTCGTGTTCGACGAACTGAACCGGGCGACGCCCCGTACGCAGTCCGCGATGTTGGAGCTGGCCGAGGAGGCAACCGTCACCGTCGACGGTGTCGTGCACCAACTGCCCGACCCGTTCATGATCGTCGCCACCCAGAACCCGATCGACATCGCCGGCACCTATGGCCTCGGCGACGGTTCGCTCGACCGGTTCCGCGCCGTTGTCACCCCAGGTCGAGCGCCGGCGGCAGCCGAACTCGAGGTGCTCACCGGAAGGCGCGGGCGGTCCGTGCTGGAAGCGGTCGAGCCAGTGACCACCACCGACGAACTCGCTGCCGCTCGTCGTTCGGTTGGCGCGGTACACGTCAGCGACGCCGTCGGCAGTTACGTCGTGCAACTCCTCCAGGCGACCCGAGAGCATCCGTCCATCCGTGTCGGCGCCTCGACGCGCGGTGGCGTTGCGGTGGTGGCGCTCGCTCGGGCGTTCGCCGCACTGTCGCAACGGACATACCTGACCCCTGACGACATCGTTCGGGCCGCAGGGCCGGCGCTCGCTCACCGGGTCGCCGGCTCGCATGCCAGCGTCGAGGTCGGACGCGAACTCGTCGCCGACTGTCTGGCCGGCATCACTCCACCGACGATCTGATGTCAACAGCCCAACGGCGGACCTCGACGCACCGGAGGCGACACCTCCAGCGGTCGGGTTCGACCGGCCGGGTGGTCTGCTGGAACCAGCACACTGCTCGGCGCCTGGATCGCCGGCACCGCAATCGCCCGACTCACCGGGGCGAGCGCAGTCATCCTGCTCCTGGCTGCCGGGGTGGTCGCCGTCGTGTTCGAAGCCGTCGTCGGATGGCGCGCGGCGCGGGCAGTCCACATCGATTCGGTGATGACACCGTCGATCGTCACCGCCGGCGAGTCATGCCATGTCGCCGTCGCTTTCGACGCGCCCTTCAGCGCCCGTGCGGCCGAGCGTCGCGGGTCACCCTGGTGCTCGCCGACGACTCGACAGCAGGCGCCGATCACCCGCTCGGCCAGGGAATAACCGGCACGCACCCAGATGCCCGACCCCGCAAGCAACGCGATCATCACCGCCCGATTCAACACGCCGGGCAGAGTCGACGCACTCCGGGTACGCGTCGACGTCGCCGGACCAGCCGGCCTGCTGTGGTGGCGACGCACCCAGACGGTGACCCTCGACGAGCTGTACGTCGCTCCGGTGAGCCAGGGCCCACTGGTGGATGTCGATTCCGTCGACGCCAGCAACGAAGGATCCACCCAGGCGCGCCGGGGCAACCACGGTGGCGAGATCGACGGCGTGCGACCGTGGCGCCAGGGTGATTCGACGAACTCGGTCCATTGGGCCTCGTCGCTGCGCACCGACGAACTGATCGTGCACGACCGACTCATCACGACCGACGAGCGATGGATCGTCGATCTCGACACGTTCCGTTCCGAGGCGTCCCGGGTGCGCTGGACGCTCGACGAGGCGCGCCGCCAAGGCCACGCCGTCGCAGTTCGAACCGCCGACGGCTCGTTGCATGCCGTCGCCGATGACGACACCGCCGCTCGATGGTCGGCAATCGCCTCGCAGGCACACGCAGACGCACACACGCAGGTCGACGACCGATCCGACCACCGAGCGGGTGCCCTGCTGCACCGTGAGCTCACCCTGCGCATCCCAGCCATCGAGACCGAGACCACGATCACCGGACTCGCCCGATGGTCAGCAGCCGCCGCCGCGTTCGCGAGCATGGCGATGCTGATCGGCGCGCTCGGTCGGTCGGCGGCGGTCTTGGGCCTGGTGTTGACCACCGTGGCGCTCGGCGCCGTGATGTCGTCGTGGGTGGCCCGGCGATCGGGCAGGCGTCCGCTGGTCATGCAGGTGGCGATATGGGTGGCCGTGCTCGTGGCGCTTGCAGGCCATCGTTGCGCAGTTCTCCGACGTCGACGGTCTGCTCGCAGCGCTCCGTGGTCCGCTGCCCGACATCTTGATGCTGCTCGTGGTGCTCCACGGTTTCGAGACGATCGACCGCAGAACGCTGCGGGTACACCTCGCGATCACCTTCGTGCTCGCCTGCTACGCGGCAGGTCTGCGTATCGACGCCGCACTCGGATGGTGGCTCATCGCCTGGGGTACCCCGTTCGTGGTCTCGATGCTGACGACGTCGCGTCGACGGCGACCGCTCGTCGAGCGCAGGAGCGGCCGTCCAGCGACGGGCTCGGTTGGCACCATCGGCCGATGGGCCGGCTCGGTCGCCGTTCTCGGGGTCGCCACGTTGGCGGTGTTGAGCCTGGTCCCGATCCCCGACGGCCCGGCGCGGCTCGGACTGCCGGCGCTGTCGGTCGATGCTCCATCGGCACCATCACCTGGCGGGCTCGCACGACCCGACGGGACGAGCCCGCCCGACACCGACGCGGTCGAGAGCAACCCCGACCGCGGCACGATCGGCGATGTCGTCGGCTATCCCGGCTTCACCGAGACACTCGACACGAGCGTGCGCGGTGACCTGGGCGACGAGCTGGTGATGCGCGTCCGAGCACCCGAGCCCGCATTCTGGCGGGGCCAGACGTTCACCGAATTCGACGGCCGCACCTGGACGGTCTCACCCGATCTCGGCCAGCAGCAACGCGGCCCGACGATCGACGTGCAACCCACGCTCGGCGATGCGCTCGGCGGCAGTGTGCCGACCGGGGAACTGGTCCAGACCTACTTCGTCGAACAGGACCTGCCGAACATCGTGTTCGCCGCGTACCGCGCCGATCAGGTGATCTTCGACGGCTCGTTGTGGACCCGGCCGGACGGCGCACTGCGTTCCGACGTCACCCTCACCGCTGGCTCGGTGTACACCGTGATCTCCCAACGTCCGCAGGTGAACGCAGACATCCTGCGCTCGCAGGGCGATCTCGGCGCGTTCTTCGCCGGGTTCCGCGACGTCGCTCGGTGGCGACGAGATCGACCCGTTCCTCGAGCTGCCCGAGTCGACGAGCCAACGCACGATCGACCTCGCCACCACGTTGCGCAGCCCGGGGCAGTCGACCTACGACACGATTCTCGCCTACGAGGCATGGCTTGGCGCCAACACCGAGTACGACCTCGACGCCCCGGTCCCGGCCGATGGCGCCGACGCGGTCGACGACTTCTTGTTCGAGTCGCAGCTCGGCTACTGCGAACAGATCGCGTCGACCCTGACGATCATGCTGCGCAGCCAGGGCGTCCCTGCTCGACTCGCGACCGGATACGTGCCAGGCGAACGCGACCGGGTCTCGGGGGTGTGGAACGTGCGAGCCCGCGATGCCCACGCGTGGGTCGAGGTCTGGTTCCCGGAGACCGGCTGGCAGGCGTTCGACCCCACCGCCGAAGTCCCATTGGCCGCCGACGCGGGCAGCGGCACCGTCGGCGGCGATCTGATCGGAGCGACGCTGTCGTCGGCAGTGTCGCACCGACTCGAGATCAGCGTGGCGCTCCTCGCTGTCGGCGCCGCATGGGGTCTGTTCCGACTGGTTGCGTTGGCCCGCTACCGCCGCCGCCGAGGCCGCTGGGGTGTCCTCCAAGATCGCTTCACCGCACTTGCAGCGCCGACGGGCCTCGCTGACGCCGCGACGGCCACCACCGATGGTTCACCAGACCGCCGGGGCCCCACCACGACCGACATGGCGAACCTGGCGGACGTGGCGACCAACACGGCGATCGCTGCGGTGCTCGACGGCGACGGCCGACCGGCAGCAGCACGGGCAGTTGCCGACGAACTCGACCGCGTCGCATTCGATCCTGGCTGGGTCGACGACGACGAACGATTCGAACGCGCCCGATCGACGCTCGCCACGCTCGAACGCAGTCGACGCTGACTCGCTACTTCTTGGAGATCCGCGCCTGCAGCGCGGCCAGGCGCTCGGCGAACCAGGGTTGCTTCGTGCTCCACAGCTGCGGTTCGAGTTCTCGGGCCACCGCTGCTGGATGATTGTCGACGTCGGCCATTGCCTGGATCGTCTGCTTGGTCGCAATCGCCAGCTCGCGAGGAGCAGAGGCCGCCTTCGCTGCGAACTCGTGGGCGAACTCGAGCAGCGACTCCGCCGGAACCGACCGATAGGCGAGACCGATGCGTTCGGCCTCTTTGCCATCGAGCACCTGCCCGAACACCACGGCGGCCATCGCCGCCTGCGGGCCGACAATGCGGCGAAGCATCCACGTGTGACCACCACCGGGATGGATGCCGAGTTGCAGGAAGCGCGTGTCGAGCTTGGCCGAATCGGCGACGATGCGAACATCGCACCCGAGCGCCAGGTTCATCCCAGCACCGACGGCGGAACCGTTCACCGCCGCCAGCGTCGGCAGCGGGCTGCGGGCGATGCGCAAGAAGCCCTCGTAGATCGTGCCGAGGCTCTCGCCGGTCGCTTCGGCGAGATTGCCGAGGTTCGCGCCAGCGCAGAACGCCGGGGGCGTCCCCGTGACCACGAGGGCGCCGACGCCTTCGTCGGCTTCGAACGCGTCCATCGCTTCGAGGATCTGGGCCACCATCGCAGCGGTGAGCGTGTTGCGCTCGTCGGGATTGTTCAGGGTGAGCGTGGCCACGCCGTCTGATACATCGGTGAGCACGAACGGTTCGGTTCCTGACATACGCGCCAGTGTGGCACGCACGCCCGAAGGCACCGTTCTCCGGCCCGGTTAGCCTCGGAGTTGCTCATGCTCGACCATGTCTTCACCGATGCAATCAGCGCGCTCCGCGATGCGTTCGAAGCGGCCTTCCTCGAACGTCAAGCGTTCGAGGAGCACTTCCAGAGCGACGTGCTGCTCGGCGACCTCACCTGGGAGACCAGCTACGGGCTGCCAGGCGAGGGCGAACCGCCCCGAGTCGTGGCCCACATCACCTTCGACTGGCCGGCGTGGAGCCAGGCGGCCTACCGCCAGTGGTACGTCGAAGAGGAACTCGAGAAGCGACCGGCGATCGAGATGGAGATCGTGTTGCGCATCCAGCGTCTCGCCGAGCCCGCAGACCCGTCGGTGTTGTACAACACGGTGCCCGAGCAGAGTCCGCTCGTCGGTGACGATCGGCTCGAACGTGCCGGGTTGACATCGGAGACCTCACATCCCGACACCGAAGTCGACCCGCTCGACTTCCGCACCGAGTACGCCGCCGAGATCACCTACGAGGGCTTGTACGAGCTGGCCGAGGAAACCGTCGCCGACGGCACGAGCACCCTGCTCGACGAGCACTTCGGGGCACTTGGCGGCTGGATCGCCTCGACGCTCGTGAAACTCGGCGATCTCCCCCTCGAGTTCCACCCCGCCGACGACGCCGACTGATCACGCCTCCCCCGAAAAAGCCCCCGATCGTTGCGCTCAGCGTCAAGATCCAGGGTTGTTTCGGGGTGTTGGGACCGTGCGAGGATGGCGTGATGGCTGAGAGCGATGTGTTGTACGAGGTGTCGGACCGGATCGCGACGATCACCCTCAATCGCCCGGAGGCGCGCAATGCCCTGACGAGCGAGATGCTGGCGCGGATTCCCGAGCGGCTGCTCGACGCCGAAGGCGACGACGACGTCGACGTGATCATCCTGACCGGTGCCGACCCGGCGTTCACCGCCGGTCTCGACCTGAAGGAGCTCGGCACCGACGGCAGCAACCTCGCAGGCGGGTCGGGCGCCGACGGGAGCCGCAACCACTATGGCGTGCGCGGCCCGTTCCCGACGCTGACCAAGCCGCTGATCGGAGCCGTCAACGGTGTCGCTGTCACCGGTGGACTCGAACTCGCGCTCAACTGCGACTTCCTGATCGCCAGCGAGCACGCCAAGTTCGGTGACACCCACTCACGTGTCGGCGTGATGCCCGGTTGGGGCCTGACCGTCCTGCTCCCCCAGGCGATCGGCGTCCGGCGCGCCCGCGAGATGAGCTTCACCGGCAACTTCATGCTCGCCGACGAGGCGCTCGCCTTCGGGTTGGTCAACCACGTCGTGCCCCACGCGGAATTGATCCCGTTCACCCGGCAGTTGGCAACCGACATCAGCGGCAACGACCAGCCGGGCGTGCGCCAGATCCGTGACACCTACGCCCAGATCGCGACCGACGACGACCACTGGGAGATCGAGTCACGCGACAGCCGGGCCTGGCGGCGCTCGAACTTCAGCCCCGACGCCGTCGCCACCCGCCGCGCCGCCATCCAAGCCCGCGGCCAACAGCAGTAGCGATCACGCCTGGGGTCTGACCCCTGGTGTGATCAGATCGAGGCGCCTTGCGAGCGCAGGGTGTCGCGTACCGCTTGGGCGATGTCGATGGCGAGGATCTCGGCGCCGGTGGTGTTGAGGTGGAATCCGTCGTCGGCACGCACGTCCTTGCCCTCGCCGTCGCGCGGGTCGATCACGAATTCGGCCCAGCCGCCGTCACGCCCCGAGAACCGCGTCCACGTGTCGATGAAGATCACCTCAGGACGCTCGGCTGCTGCGGCCTTGGCCGCCTGGTCCTGGATCGCCATGCGCGCCGTCACCTCCGGATTGTCGTCGTTCGGGATCCCCACCCAGATCAGCGTGCGGCCACCCTCCATCAACTGGTCCATCACCGCGCCGACGCGCTGCTGGTACTCCTCGGCCCATTCAGCTTCGTTGGCGACCGGATCGCCGATGATGAACTCTCCGCTCTCGACCGACAGACCCTGTGCATCGTTGCCGCCGAAGGTCGCCACCACGATGTCGGGATTGACCTCGGGCAGTTTGCGGTCGATCTCGGCGGGCCAGTCGAAGAAGTCGGGTCGGGCCAGGCCGGACGACACCTTGTAGTCGAGTTGGGTCTCGACGATGCCGGTGCCGTCGAGCAACGTCTGCAGGTACGGCCCGAACGTGCCGGCGTCGCTGTCGCCGACGATGAAGACCGTCGCCGGATCGGCGGCACTCGCTGGGCCGGTGTTGACCGGCTCGGTGTCGATCGGCTGGGTGTCGACGGGCTCGGGCGCGTCGTCCGGTTCCGCCGCGCCGTCGACGACGATCGAGCTGCCGACCGTCACGGCATCGCCGGTGGCGACCGTCCCGTCGGCGTCGGCGACACCGTCACCACCGCCGGAGAGCAGCGCACCGACCCCTCGGAACAGACCGAACCCGACGAGCAACACGATCACGAGCGCGCCGAGCCGGCGCACGGCGTAACGCCGATTGCTGCGACGGCGACGGGACGAGGACACTGCAGACACGGAACTCCCAGGTTACGCGGCATGCAGCCGACGAGGGTGGCAGTCCCTGCCTCTGTGAACGCTCGATGACCGCTCGCCTGCGTTGGTGCCAGAGGCCCCTTACCAGCGGGTAGCTTGTAGAGACGTGAACACGAGTGCCGCATCAGCGTCCACTCGCCTCATGAAACAAACCATTTCATCCTGAAGGGGAGAACATGATCAAGAGCAAGAAGCTGCTCGCCGTCGGCGTCATCGCCGCACTCGGCCTGGCAGCCTGCGGCAGCGATGACGACTCCGGAAGTGCGTCGACCGACGCGCCGGACGCCACCGAAGCACCCACCGACAGCGCCACCGGCACCGATGCGCCTGCGACCGGCGACGGCGCGACCGTCGGCGTGGTCTATGACATCACCGGCCGTGGCGACCGTTCGTTCAACGACGCCGCCGGCGCCGGCCTCGACCAAGCCATTGCCGACCTCGGTGTCACCGGGCTCGAGTCGACCCCGACAGGCGACGGCGACCGTGCCGAGCGCGTGCAGGGCCTCGTCGACGAAGGAGCCGGCCTCGTGATCGGTGTCGGCTTCCTGTTCGGCGACGCGATGACCACCGTCGCTGCGTGCCGATCCCGACACCAGCTTCGCCATCATCGACTCCGTCGTCGACCTGCCGAACGTGGCGTCGCTCGTCTTCGCCGAAGAGCAGGGTTCGTTCCTCGTCGGTGCAGCCGCTGCGCTCAAGACCCAGACCGGCACCGTCGGCTTCATCGGTGGCGTCGAGAACGACCTCATCCAGAAGTTCCAGGCCGGCTTCGAAGCCGGTGTGGCAGCCGTCAATCCCGACGTCGAGGTGTTGGTGAACTACATCACCCAGCCGCCGGACTTCGGTGGCTTCAACGACCCGGCCCGTGGCAAGGAGATCGCCGCAGCCCAGTACGAAGCCGGCGCAGACATCGTCTACTCGGCAGCTGGTAGCTCGGGCCTCGGTGCCTTCGAGGCCGCCGCGGAAGCCGGCGCGCCGGGCGACGTGTGGGCGATCGGTGTCGACTCCGACCAGTACAACCTGGTGTCGCCGGAGCTGCAGCCGTACATCCTCACCTCGATGCTGAAGCGGGTCGACGTCGCGACGTTCAACACGATCCAGGCATTCACCGACGGCTCGTTCGCCGGTGGCGTGACGGTGTTCGACGTGGCCTCCGACGGCGTTGGTTACTCGACGTCGGGTGGCTTCGTCGACGACATCGCCGACCAACTCGACGACTTCGCTGCGCAGATCGCAGCGGGCGAGATCGAGGTGCCGGCAGCTCCCTGAGCCCGGCTGAACCTTCGGCAGCGCATCGATCGATGCGCTGCCGACTCGTCGAACGATGCCCGTCCAGCCCCGGCTGGGCGGGCATCGTCGCGTCCGGAGCAGCGTGTCGCGAATCGGGACCATCGACCCGATCTTGCGACGGTTCTTCCTCGCAACAGTTCCGGATCGGCTAGAAAACAGATGATGAGCGACACGGGCGGGGCCACGATCGACACGACGACTACCCCGATCGCCATTCGCCTGACCGACATCGTCAAGCGCTTCCCCGGGGTCGTCGCCAACGACGGCGTGAACCTCACGGTGCGTCAGGGTTCGGTCCACGCGATCGTCGGGGAGAACGGCGCCGGCAAGTCGACGCTGATGAAGACGCTGTACGGCGCGCACGAACCGAACGAGGGCACCATCGAGGTCAACGGCGAACAACGCGTGTTCTCGTCGCCGAAGGACGCGATCGCCGACGGCATCGGCATGGTGTTCCAGGCCTTCATGCTGGCCGCCAACCTCAGCGTGTGGGAGAACATCGTGCTCGGCCAGGAACCGGGCACCAAGGTCTCGTTGAATGCCACCGAAGCCCGCACCCGCATCCGCGACCTCGGCGAGCGCTACGGCCTCGAGGTCGACCCCGACACCTTGATCTCCGATCTCGGCGTCGGCGACAAGCAGCGCGTCGAGATCCTGAAGGTGCTCTATCGCGGCGCCAAGATCCTGATCCTCGACGAGCCGACCGCCGTGCTCGTCCCCCAGGAAGTCGACGCGCTCTTCGCCTCGCTGCGAGAGCTGACCGCGCAGGGCGCCACCATCATCTTCATCTCGCACAAGCTCGACGAGGTACTCAAGCACGCCGACGCCATCACGGTGATCCGCCAGGGCAAGACGGTCGGCGAAGTCCCCGATCCGAGCATCGTCACCTCGCGCGAGCTCGCGGAGATGATGGTCGGCAGCGAGCTCCCGACGCCCGAGACCCGCGAGAGCACGGTGACCGACCAGCCGGTGCTCGAACTCTCGCACCTCACGGTGAAGCCGGCCGGCGACGGCGGGGGTCGCGATCCGGTCCACGACGTGTCGTTCACCGTGCACCGCGGGGAGATCGTCGGTATCGCCGGCGTGGAGGGCAATGGTCAGAGCGAACTCGTCCGCACACTCGTCGGCCTGCTGCCGTCGACCGGGACCGTGCTCCTCGACGGCGACGACATCGGGAAACTGTCGACACGGGAGCGGCGCGACGCTGGCATCGGCTACATCTCCGAGGACCGCCAGAAGGACGGCCTCGTACTCGGCTTCACGCTCTGGGAGAACGCTGCGCTCGGCCACCACCATCGCCCGCCGTTCGCCAAGGGACCGTGGCTCGACATCGGCGGCACGAAGGCGCGCACCGACGTGATCGTCGAGGAGTTCGACGTGCGCACACCCAGTATCAACGTCCCCGCCTTCACCCTGTCGGGCGGCAACCAGCAGAAGCTCGTCGTCGGCCGCGAGATGACCGCCGAGCCCAAGGTGCTGGTGGCCGCACATCCGACCCGCGGTGTCGACGTCGGCGCCCAATCGGTGATCTGGGACATCCTGCGTGACGCCCGTGCCGCCGGCCTCGGGACCATCCTCGTGTCGGCCGACCTCGAAGAGCTCATCGGGCTCTCGGACCGATTGCTCGTGATGCTGCGCGGTGAGATCGTCGCCGAGGTCGACCCGAGCACGGTGACTCCTGCAGAGTTGGGGTCGTACATGACCGGCGCGAAGACGGGAGCCCACTGATGTTCGAACGGATCTGGCGAGCCTCGCTCGCTCCCCTCGTAGCGGCAGTGGCAGCGATCCTGATCTCGTCGATCGCATTGCTGATCTCGGGCAACAACCCGGTCGAGGCCTTCGTCGAGATGTGGAAGACGATCGACTCGACAGCGGCGGTCGTCGACATCATCAACACGGCGGTACCGCTCTACATCTCCGGCGTCGCCGTGGCGATCGGGTTCAAGATGAACCTGTTCAACATCGGCTCGAACGGCCAGTACATCCTGGCGGCACTGGTCGCCGGTTGGGCCGGCGCCGAGGTCAGCTTGCCGCCGCTGCTCCACGTGCCGTTCGTCTTCGTGGTCGCGATGACCGTCGGCGGGTCGTGGGCGCTGATCGCCGGCATTCTCAACGTCACCCGCAACGTCAACGTCGTGGTGTCGACCATCATGCTCAACTACATCGGCATCGGTCTGAGCGCATTCCTGCTGTCGGAGTACTTCCGCGACTCCGAGAACGGCGGTCTCGTCGCCCAGACCAAGGTGATGCCGGATTCGGCGCAACTGCCGGCGCTCGACCCGATCTTCGAGTTCTTCGGATTCAACTTCGGCGACCGAGTCGACCTGCTCGGCTTCCTGCCGGTCGCCATCCTGCTCGGCATTGCCTACTACGTGCTGCTCAACCGGAGTCTCTTCGGCTACGAACTCAAGCTGTCGGGCATGAACGCCGACGCCGCCCAGTCGGCCGGCGTCAACCCGAAGCGCATGGTGCTGATCACCCTGTTCATGTCCGGCGCCGTCGCCGGGATGATCGGGCTGCCGTTCCTGCTCGCCGACCCCAACTTCTTGAAGTACGGTGACGCGTTCCCGGTCACGCTCGGCTTCACGGGCCTCGGACTCGCGCTACTGGGACGCAACAGCCCCGTCGGCGTCGCCGCGGCCGCCATCGTGTGGGCGACCATCGAAGTCGCCACGCGTCGCCTCGGCTCGCTGGGCATCCCACCGGAAATCGGCAAGATCCTGCAGGGGTCGTTCCTGCTCGCCGCGGTGATCGCCTACGAGGTGGTGCGGCGACGCAACGACGCAGCTGCCGCCGAGGCGGCGGCCGCCGCAACTCGAGACGACCGATCTCCACCACCCAGTACTGAGCCCGCCACGATCGGAGCTTCGTCATGAGCACCACCATCGACGCCGCCCCGATCACGTCCGGACGGCCGCCCCTACTGTCCTCGACGCGCTGGAGAGTCGTCGCGCTGGTCATGGTTGGGGTGGCGGTCATGTCGAGTGCCCGCATCATCGCGGACAACGGCGACCTCACGTCGAGCGGCACGTTCGGCGTCGCACTACGAACTGCAGCACCGATCGCGCTGGCTGGCCTCTCGGGCCTCATCGCCGAACGCAGCGGAACGATCAACATCGGCCTCGACGGCATGATGGTGATGGGCACGATCTTCGCCGGCTGGTGGGGATGGGAGTACGGACCGTGGATGGCGCTGCTCGGCGGCATCATCGGCGGCATGCTCGGCGGCCTCGTGATGAGCGTCGCCACCACCACGTTCGGCGTCAACCACATCGTTGCCGGCGTGGCGATCAACCTGATCGCACCGGGCGTGGCGAGGTTCATGGCGAGCGAACTGTTCGTCGGCGTGCAGGGTGGATCGGTCACCTCGTCACCCGGCAACTCGGGCAGCATGGGCTCGTTCACGGTCCCGTTCCTGTCAGGTGGCGATCTGTTCGGCTGGCAGACACCCGACGTGCTCGGTTGGTTCGAGGACACCGGTTGGTTCATGGTCGCCGATGCGGCCGGATTCATGAAGGGCGTGACCACCTCGGTCACCTGGGACGTCGTCTTGACCATCGGACTGTTCTTCGGCATGGCCTACTTCCTCTGGCACACACCGCTCGGTCTGCGTCTGCGCTTCAGCGGCGAACGCCCGTCGGCTGCGGCCTCGCTCGGCGTGTCCGTGCACAAGATGCGCTACATCGGCATGGCGATCTCCGGTGGTCTCGCCGGCATGGGTGGTGCGGTGCTCGTGCTGTTCGCCAACCGCTACCAGGAGAACCAAGTGGCGGGCCGCGGCTTCCTCGGCCTGGCAACGATGATCTTCGGCAACTGGATGCCAGCAGGAACCGCCGCCGGTGCCGGCCTGTTCGGCTATGCGCAGGGCATCACCCTGCGGACCAATCCGGCAGACCTCGTCAATGCCCTGTTCCTCGCCGCCGCAATCGGACTCACGCTCACGGCGATCTACATGGGCTGGCGCAAGTCGCTCGCCGGAACCGGCACCGTGCTCGCCTTCGCGGCGGTCACCTTCTGGGCATACTTCGCCGTCAAGGAGCCCAACAATCAGTTGGTGTTCGTGACGCCCTACGTCGTGACGCTGATCGCCGTCTCGGTTGGGGCACAACGCCTGAGACCGCCGGCCGAGGAAGGCATCCCCTGGTTCAAGGGGATGCAATAGGACGAGCGCGCCCCCGCTCATGCCGATCTCCCTCGCCGAGGCCGCGCGCTTCCCGAAGGTGCTGCTCCACGACCATCTCGACGGGGGTCTGCGAGTGGCGACCATCCTCGAACTCGCCGACGACATCGGATGGGCACTGCCCGACACCGACCCCGATCGGTTGCAGGCGTGGTTCACTCGGGGGGCCGAGACCGGCGACCTGCTGCAGTACCTCGCCACGTTCGAACACACCTTGGCGCTCATGCAGACCGCAGACCAGATCGAACGAGTCGCCCACGAAGCGGTCGTCGACCTCGCCGCCGACGGCGTGGTGTACGCCGAAATCCGATTCGCCCCCGAGCTGCACCAGCAACAGGGGCTGGCCCTGGAAGCAATCGTCGAGGCGGCGACATCAGGGTTTCGCCGTGGCGAGGCGACCGCTGCCGAGAGCGGATCCACGATCACCGTGAACGGAATCTGTTGTGCGATGCGCACCGAGCACCGCTCGGTCGAGATCGCACGGCTCGTCGACCGGCTGCGGGCGTGGGACGACAAGGTGGTGGCGTTCGACCTCGCCGGCGCCGAGACCGGCTTCGCGCCGTCGCTGCACGCCGACGCGCTCGCGTTCGCCCGGTCGGCGTTGCTCAACATCACCATCCATGCCAGCGAGCCACCCGACCTCGAACTGATCTCCGACGCCCTCGCCCACGGCGCTCACCGGATCGGCCACGGCGTTCGGCTGCGCTCCGACACCAGCCTCACCGACCCGTCGTACGCCGGCGACGAACTGGTGCTCGGACCGCTCGCCCAGTACGTACTCGACCACCAGATCCACCTCGAGATGGCGCCGACGTGCAACGTGCAGATCGGGGCCGTGCCCAGCGTGGCCGAGCATCCGATCGGGCCGTTCCTGCGCGCTGGCTTCAATGTCGGCTACAACACCGACAACCGCCTCATGAGCAACGTGATGCCGTCCACCGAACTGCACGCCGTAGCGACGGCCCACGAGCTCACCCCCGCCGAGATGGAGCAGCTGGCCGTCAACGCCATGATGTCGTCGTTCGCCCCCATGGCCGTCCGCGAACGCATCCTTGCCGACCAGATCCGACCCGCCGACCCGACATGAAGCACCGCCAACTCCTCGTCG
This sequence comes from Ilumatobacteraceae bacterium, assembly GCA_963717385.1. GTDB lineage: Bacteria > Actinomycetota > Acidimicrobiia > Acidimicrobiales > Ilumatobacteraceae > Sva-07. The sequence continues at coordinate 89,297 of CAVQWE010000012.1, read as the reverse complement.
TCGGTCTCGCTGCTGCAGCACTGTTGGCAGCGTGCTCGTCGGCGCCCAGCGACACCGCTCCGGTGACCATCGGCGACACCAGCGATCCAGCTCCAGCGACCGCTGCCTCGAGAGCTGCTGCACCCACGACCGAGGCTCCGACCACCACGATCGACCCAGCGGAGGCCCGCACGATCGAGCAAGTCAACGAGTACGTCGCCCAGGCCGCCGCATTCGATCAAGCGGGCGCCGACGCCCAGTTCCCACAGGGGCTCACGTTCGCTGCAGGTGGCGCACCGGGATACTCGCGCTACGTGTTCCGCGAGCACTCCGAAGGTGTGGTTCCGACCCTGGTCGAAGGTCCGCTCCAGGGCACGGTCCGCTGCCAGGACGAGGCCCTCCCCTGCTCGTATCTCGAGTTGAAGGCGTTGGCCGCATCGGGTGACCCGATCCCGCCCGCGCTGGAGATGACCCACGACGAGTTGGTCACGCTCGTCGCGCAGCTCGACGAACTCAACGCCTTTGCCGAAGCACACCGAGACGTCGACACGGCGTGCGCTGCTGGGTTCGTCAGCGACCAGATCCAGACCGCCAACATGGGGTCGCACTTCTACCAACCGGGCTGGATCGGCGACGGATTCTTTCCGTCACGTCCCGAGATCCTGCTGTATGCGAAGGCCGACGGCACGATGTCGGACGGCCCGGTCGGACAATGCCTCGGCAACAGGTGGGACGGACCGCCGATGGTCCTGGTGGGAACCTCGTTCATCATCCCACCCAACGTGATCGGCAACGACCACCCCGAGGCCTTTGCAGGTCCGCTCGACAACTGGCACATCCACTACAACCTCTGTCGTGGCAACGCGCAGGGCCGCGACACATTCATCCCGCGAAGTGAGTGCGCAGCCGCTGGTGGGAACTTCTCCGCGGCGCTCGGTTGGATGATCCACGCGTGGGTCGACCCGACGCACGACAACCAGCTCGGCGTGTTCGGGATGTGGAACTCGTCGATCCAGCCGCTGATGGACGCGTCGAGCGTGCTCGAGTCGCGCGAGGTCAGGGGTTCGGACTTCCCCGACGGTGCCGAACAGTCACTGATCACCGACTTCCTCTACGGCGGCGACCTCGCCGTCCGGGTCGGCCAGCCGCTCTTCTTCAACAACGTCGATTCGGTTCCACACACGGTCACCGCAGGAACCCCCGCCGACCCGTCGCTCGAGGAATTCGACTCGGGCCTCCTCACCCCCGGCAGCAACTTCGCGCTCACCTTCGATTCGCCAGGGGTCTACTCGCTGTTCTGCACGCTGCACCCCGACATGGTCGCCAACGTCACCGTCGACTGATCCATCGGTTGGTGTCAGACACCGACCGTTACATCTACGCTCCGTCACATGTTGAGCGCCGAGCAGATCGAGACGTATTCGCGTGATGGGTTCGTGGTCGTGCCCGACTTCGTCTCGACCGAGGCTCGCGACCGATTGCGTCAGCGGGCGCTCGACATCGTCGACGCGTGGGAGCCGTCCGAGCAGCGATCGGTGTTCACCACCAACGAACAAGAGCGCAACTCCGACGCCGAGTTCCTTGCCAGCGGTTCGACGGTCTGGTGCTTCTTCGAAGAAGAAGCATTCGATGCCGATGGCGAACTGACCCAGCCAAAGGGATTGAGCATCAACAAGATCGGTCACGCCCAGCACGACCTCGACGACGAGTTCGAACGGTTCTCGTACGACCCGCGGCTTGCCGAGATCGCGGCCGACATCGGCATGGTCGACGCCCGGGCCCTGCAGTCGATGTACATCTTCAAGCAACCTCGCATCGGCGGCGAGGTCGGGTGCCACCAGGATGCGACATTCCTGTACACCGACCCGATCACCGTGAACGGGTTCTGGTTCGCGATCGAAGACGCCACCATCGAGAACGGCTGCCTCTGGGCGGCGCCGGGCGGGCACCGAGGCCCGGTTCGTCAGCTGTTCAAGCGCAACGCCACCAACGACGGCACCGTGTTCGAACAGCTCGACGCAACGCCGCTGCCCGAACCGCCACCGGCCGCTGACGAATTGGTCCCGCTCGAGGTGCCGGCCGGGACCCTCGTGGTGCTCAACGGGCGCCTCCCCCACTGGAGCGACGTCAACCGCTCAGCAGTCAGCCGCCACGCCTACACGCTGCACTGCATCTCCGGTGATGCCGACTACCCCGACTGGAACTGGCTGCAGCGCCCGGCCGACATGCCCCTGCGCCCCCTCGCTTGATGTGACCAGCCGCCGTTGTTTGGCGACTCGGTAGCGTGGTTCCATGTCGATGGCTGAACTGATCCACCGGGCGCCCAAGGCGCTCCTCCACGACCATCTCGACGGTGGGGTCCGTCCGCAGACCGTGATCGAACTCGCGCAAGAGTTCGGCTACAAAGATCTGCCGACCACCGATGTCGATGATCTGGCCACCTGGTTCAACCGAGGCGCCAAGCGCAACGACCTGGTGCTGTACCTCGAGACGTTCGCTCACACCGTCGGGGTGATGCAGGACAAGGACGCGATCGAACGGGTCGCCTACGAGTGCGCTCAAGACCTTGCTGCCGACGGCGTCGTCTACGCCGAGGTGCGCTTCGCTCCCGAACTCAGCACCGAGAAGGGCCTGACGCTCGACGAGGTCATGGAGGCGGTGTTGGCCGGGTATCGGCGAGGTGCAGCCGACACCGACCTGACCATCTACGCCATCGCTTCGGCGATGCGGACCGCAGCTCGCAGCCTGGAGATCGCCGAACTTGCTGTTCGCTATCGCGACGAAGGAGTTGTCGGGTTCGACATCGCCGGGGCCGAGGCGGGCTATCCCCCGTCGCGTCACCTCGATGCGTTCCAGTACGTCAACCGCGAGAACTTCCATTCCACCATCCACGCCGGTGAGGCATTCGGGCTGCCGTCGATCTGGGAGGCAGTGCAGTTCTGTGGCGCCGAGCGGCTCGGGCACGGCGTTCGCATCGTCGACGACATCGACCCCGGCCACGGTCTCGGCTCGGAGAAGCTCGGCCGCCTGGCCACCTACATCCGCGACCGTCGCATCCCGCTCGAGCTGTGCCCGACATCGAACGTCAACACCGGCGTCGTTTCGTCGATCGCCGACCACCCGATCGGCATGCTGCGTCGCCTCCGGTTCCGGGTCACGGTCAACACCGACAACCGGCTGATGAGCAACACGTCGATGACCAAGGAGATGGAGAAGCTGCACGACGCGTTCGAATGGGGTCTCGACGACTTCGAGTGGCTCACCGTCAACGCGATGAAGTCGGCGTTCGCTCCGTTCCCCGAGCGGTTGAAGCTGATCAACGGTGTGATCAAGCCGCGCTACTCGATCTTGAAGAGCGAACTGTCGCTCGGGGCGGCCTGACATGGCCGTCGAGACCACGCTCGTCGACCACCCGGTGTGCACCGACGCGTTGGCACAGATCCGCGACCGCGGCACGCCGAACGCACTGTTCCGCCAGAACCTCGAACGGATCGGCGGGCTCCTGATCGCCGAGGCCACCAGGAACCTTCCGACCGTCGACGGCACGGTCGAGACCCCGATGGCCACGGCTCCGGCGCGTCGCATCGCCGTGCAACCGGTGGTGGTGCCGATCTTGCGAGCGGGCCTCGGATTCGTCGGCCCGGCCCAGGACCTGCTGCCCAACGCCGACATCGGCTTCATCGGCATGGCCCGCAACGAAGAGACCCATCAGCCCGAGCCGTACGTCAACAAGCTCCCCGAGTCGCTCGCCGGACGCCCGGTGATCGTGCTCGATCCGATGGTCGCCACGGGGGGTTCGTTGGTCCACACGATTCGGCTGCTCCTCGAACGTGACGCGCCCGAGCCGATCACCGTCGTGTGTGCGCTCGCCGCTCCTGAGGGCATCGCCACGCTCGAAGCAGCGGGCCTGTCGATCCGGCTGTTCACCGCCGCGATCGATGATCACCTCAACGACGATGCGTTCATCATCCCCGGCCTCGGAGACGCCGGCGACCGCCAATTCGGCACCCCCGCCTGACGTAGAGTCGACATCGAAGACGGCTGGTCTCACGGCGACGGACCACTCTTCCGAGGCAGATTTCACTCAGTTCCGATCACCGACGATCGCCAGCTGCTCGCCACCGTCAGATACATCCACCGCAACGCGCTCGACATCGCCGGCGTGGCGTCGGTCGCTGACTACCGATGGTCCAGCGACCGGGCCTACCTCGGCCATCGCCGACCAGCGGACTGGCTCCGAACGGGCGAGGTGCTGTCACATTTCGGAGGCGATACCCGAGCGTTCGCCGACTTTGTCGAGACCGACAACCCCACGGGTCGTTCGCCAGGGAGACCGATCGACGGCGACGTCCTGGAGGCGACCTGCGATCTTGTGCTCGAAGAGGTCGGAGGTGCGCTGGACAGCGGCCCCCAGGGCGTGCGCAGAACCGTCATGATGTTGATCGCCGATCGCCTGGATGACCGGTCAGCCGGCACCATCCTCGATTCGCTGGAATTCGCTTCACCCGACGCCCGGTCTGCTGCGCTGCAACGGGCTCGTCGCCGAGCAGTGGCCGACCCGTTGCTGGCCAACGTCGTGGACCGTGTGCTCGATCTGACGTACACGATGTGTCTGACACATCGTGGACGTCGGCTCAGTGCGTGAGAGCTTCCAACAACGATTGGAGGGCTGCTGGGGCGAGGTCGACGGCTTCGCCGTAGAGCTTCACCTTCGGTTCGGTGCCGCTCGGGCGGATCTGGAGCCGGATACCACCGTCGAGCATCAGTCGCACCAAATTGGCCTCGGGGTAGGTCTGCACCGACACCACGGTGCGCCCGCCCACCTCGGTCGGCGGATCGGCCTGGATCGTCGCCACCCATGCCGCGCCGTCGGCTGGCGGCATCTTCACCGACAGCTCGGCGGTGACATACTGGCCGAATCGGTCGGCGATCGAGTCGAGACGGTCCTGCAGCGTCTGCCCATCCGCCTCGGCGACCGCCGCGATCTCGGCCATCAGCACGGCGGCGGTGATGCCGTCCTTGTCGAGCGGGCGCGGTGCCACCAGGTAGCCGAGCGCCTGCTCGTAGCCGAGCATCAGCCGCAGGTCGGGTCGCTCGGTGGCGATCTTGCCGATCCACTTGAACCCGGTGAACGTCTCCTCGCTGTGCACGCCGGCGGCCTCGGCCATCCGGGCGAGCAGCGACGACGACACCAGCGTGGTGACCACGAGCCGGTCGTCGCCGGAGGTGTTGGCGAGGATGTAGTCGGCGAACAACCAGCCGATCTCGTCGCCGCTCAGCCGACGCCACGATCCATCTGGCTGCGGGATCGCCACGCCGAGGCGATCGGCGTCGGGATCGTTCGCCAACGCCACCTTTGCGTCGCACGCCTGCGCTTGCGCGAGGAGCAGATCCATTGCGCCCGGTTCTTCGGGGTTGGGGAACGACACGGTCGGAAACGTCCCGTCGGGCTGCTGCTGCTCGGCGACCACGTGGGGCGCTGGCAGGCCTGCGGCCTCGAACGCCCGCAGCACCGTCGCGCCGCCGACGCCGTGCATCGCCGTGTACGCGACTGACACACCGGGAACGTCGGGCTGCAACCGCACCGAGGGCACGAACTCGAGGTAGCGATCGACCCACGACTCGTCGAGACGCTCGATCAACGGATCGTCGGCCGGTGCGAGCTCGACGGCCAACGGGTCGAACAACCCGATCCGCTCCGCGATGTCGGTGTCGACCGGCGACACGATCTGTGATCCGGTGTCGAGGTACACCTTGTAGCCGTTGTCAGCCGGCGGATTGTGCGATGCGGTCACCACGACACCGGCTGCTGCACCGATCCCGACGATCGACCAGGCGAGCACCGGCGTCGGCTGGACCCCTGGATGCAGCATCGAGCGGATACCCATCGCCGCGAGCACTCGTGCGGTGTCGTCGGCGAACACGTCGCTCTTGCGGCGGGCATCGTGGGCGATCACCACACCGCGCCTGGCGGCATCGGGGATCTCTCCCGATGCTTGGGCGTCGAGCAACCACTGCCCGAGCCCGGCAGCGGCCTGGCGCACCACCAAACGATTCATCCGCATCGACCCGGCAGCGACCGCGGCACGCAGCCCAGCGGTGCCGAACTGCAACCGACCGTCGAAGCGGGAGGCGAGTTCGGCGACCTCGCCGCGTTGGGCGCCCTCGATCAGCGTCGCGAGTTCGGCGCGGATGTCGTCGTCAGGCTCGGCGGCAAGCCAGGAGTTCGCCGTAGTGATCAGCCCGTCGGCGCTCGCGCCGACGGAGGAGTCGAGATCGTGGTCAGCCATCACCGATCAGGTTACGCAACTCGACCAGCGGGCGAGGCCCCACGTGGGCAATCACCTCTGCTGCGGCGATCGATCCGAAACGACCACAGGTCTCGAGGTCGCGGCCCGAGGTCAGTCCGTGGAGGAACCCTGCGGCGAACAGGTCACCCGCTCCGGTGGTGTCGATCACCCGATCGACCGATGTCGCAGGTACCCGCAGCAGCTGGTCTGGTGTCACGATGACGCAGCCCTCGGCACCGACGGTGATCGCCGCGAACTCGCACTCGTCGCGTAGCGCCGCCACAGCATCGTCGAACGAGTCGAGCTGGTACAGCGACAGCAGCTCGTCGTGGTTGCCGAACAGCAGGTCGACGCGGTCTTGCACCAATGCGCGGAAGTCGTCTCGGTGACGGTCGACGCAGAACGAGTCCGACAACGTGAGCGACACCATGCGACCGTTGTGGTGGGCCACTTCGGCAGCACGACGGAACGCTGCTTTGGCGTCGTCACGATCGAACAGGTAGCCCTCCATGTACAACACGTGGGAGTCGGCGATCACCGATTCGTCGAGGTCGTCGACACACAGCTCGCTCGACACGCCGAGGAAGGTGTTCATCGTCCGCTCGGCGTCGGGGGTGACCACGATGACGCAACGACCGGTGGGTGTGCCGTGGTCGCCCGGGGGGCGGTGGAAGGTGACACCCACCGCACGCATGTCGTGGCCGAACACGTCACCGAGATCGTCGCCGTTCACCTTGCCGATGTAGGCCGCACGCCCACCAAGGCTGGCGACACCAACGACGGTGTTGGCCGCCGAACCTCCGCTCATCTCCACCGCACGTTCGAGTGCGGCGTAGAGCTCGACCGCCCGCTCGGTCTCGATCAGTGTCATCGAGCCCTTCACGAGTTCGTGGCGTTCGAGGAAGTGGTCTTCGGCCGGGGCGATCACGTCGACCAGCGCGTTACCGATGCCGACCACGTCGAATCGGGTATCAGATGCGCTGGCACCGTTCGAGAAGCGTCGAGTGAGATCGGACACGAGTGACCACGCTAGCGGCGGTACCCTCCCGCTGATGGCTGACAACGTGTCCGAGCTCGCCCACATCGACCCGTTCCGGCTCCCCCACACCGTCCGACCCACCCGCTACGAGGTGCGGTTGCGGCCCTCGTTGTCGGGCGCCTCGTTCACCGGCGCCGTGCAGATCGAGCTCGCCGTCGACCAGCCGACCGACGTGCTCGTACTCAATGCCGACGAGCTCGCGATCATTCGCTGCGACGTCGACGGCCAATCGGCCACGTGGGAACTCGAGCCCGAGACCGAGCGGTTGATCATCACCCCTGCCGAGAGGGTCGACTCCGGCACGAGCGTCTTGAGCATCGAATTCGACGGCGTCCTGAACGACAAGCTGCGCGGGTTCTATCGCAGCACCTACACCGACGACGACGGCGTCGAGCAGGTCATCGCCACCACCCAGATGCAGGCCACCGACTGCCGACGCGCCTTCCCGTGCTGGGACGAACCCGAGTTCAAAGCAGTGTTCGCGATCACACTCGACGTCGACGACGGCCTCACCGCGATCTCCAACGCACCCGAGATCGAACGCACCACCTCCGACGGACGAAGTGTGATCCGCTTCGCCGACACCATGGTGATGAGCAGCTACCTGGTCGCGTTCGTCGTCGGCCGTTTGGAGATGACCGAGACCGTCGACGTCGACGGCGTTCCACTGCGTCTGGTCCACGTTCCCGGCAAGGGCCACCTGACCGATTTCGGCCTCGACGTCGGCGCGTTCTGCCTGCGCTGGTTCCAGGACTACTACGGCATCGCCTATCCGGGCGCGAAGGTCGACCTGGTGGCGCTGCCCGACTTCGCGGCCGGCGCCATGGAGAACCTCGGCTGCATCACCTTCCGCGAGAGCCTGCTGCTGGTCGATCCGGCAACGAGCACACAGAACGAACGCCAACTGGTCGCCGACGTCGTCGCTCACGAGCTGGCCCACATGTGGTTCGGCGACCTGGTCACCATGCGCTGGTGGAACGGGATCTGGTTGAACGAGGCGTTCGCGACGTTCATGGAGGTCGCAGCCTGCGATGCCTACCGTCCCGACTGGCAACGTTGGACCTCGTTCGGCGTCGAGCGCAGCGCCGCGTTCGAGACCGACTCGTTGGCGAGCACACGTTCGGTCGAGTTCGAGGTGCGTTCGCCGGCCGACTGCGAAGGCATGTTCGACGTGCTCACCTACCAAAAGGGTGGGGCACTGCTGCGCATGCTCGAGCAGTACCTCGGCGCCGAACGATTCCGCGAGGGCGTCAGCCACTATCTGAGCCTGCACAGCTACGCGAACACCGAGACCAACGATCTGTGGGATGCGATCGAGGCGACCTCGGGCGACCCGGTGCGGCGCATCATGGACTCGTGGATCTGGCAGCCGGGCTACCCGCTCGTGACCGCTTCGCTCGTCGACGGCGCGCTCGAGTTGCGCCAGCAACGCTTCCGTTTCGATGACGATGCAACCGCAGCCGGGGACCGGCAAGGATGCGCAGCGGTGGGCGATCCCGGTGCACGTCCGTGTCGGCGATGACACCACGACGCTCCTGCTCGACGACGACGTCGCATGGTCCGCCTCGATCACGCACCGATGGCGAGCAGCCCATCGTCGTCAATGCCGGTGGCCACGGCTTCTACCGGGTGGCCTACAGCGACGAGCTCCGGTCGCGGCTCGACGCGGCCACGATCGCCTCGCTGTCCACGCTCGAGCGATACAACCTCGTCGACGACGCGTGGGCTGCCACCGTCGCCGGTCGGATGTCGGCGGCCGACCTGCTCGACTTTCTCGGAGGTTCGGCGGCGAGCGAGAACATTGGTGTGGCAGGCAATCGCCATCGCGCTGCGGGGCCTCGGCCGCCTGCTCGACGAGGGCCAGGCTCGTGACGAATTCCGGGTGCAGGTCCGCGAGCTCGCGACACCGGCGCTCGAAGCGCTCGGCGAACCGACCGACGACGAAGCCGACCTCACCAGCAAGCTCCGCGGGCTGCTCGTCGGACTGGTCGGCGTGCTCGGCGACGACGCAGGAGTGCAGGCGCGCTGCCGCGAATGGTTCGACGCGGCAAGCGTCGATCCGACCTCGGTCGACCCCGAGCTGATCTCGGCGGCCACCTCGGTCGTCGCTGCCACCGGCGACGCGAGCACCTACGACCACATGCGCCAGCGCTTCCTCACCGCCACCACGCCGCAGGAGCAGCTGCGCCACCTCTACGCCCTGGCAGAGTTCGACGACGAGTCGTTGATCCTCGCCACGTGCGAGTTCGCCATGTTCCGAGGTCCGAACCCAGAACGCGCCGTTCGTGCTGCGCGCGGCGATCGCCAACCGCCCCCACGGCGCTGCGGCGTGGGCCTTCGTCCGCGATCACTGGGATGCTGCCCTCGATCGATTCCCCAGCAACACGATCGTTCGCATGGTCGACTCGGTCAAGTTCCTGGCAACCCCCGAACTGGTCGATGACACCGCACGCTTCTTCGCCGCGCACCCGGTCGAACAGGCCGCCAAGACGCTCGAGCAGGTGCTCGAACGACAGCGGGTCAACGCCCATCTTCCGCGACCGTGAAGTCTCGCGATGGAACGGCACACCGACGGGCTGACCCGCGAGCGAGGGCCAACCGGGCCACGACCCAACGAGGTCAGGTCACCACGGAATCGAGTGCGAATACTTCATCCGGAACTCGGCGAGCGCCGTAGAGATGTCAGACGGTGGGACCGCCCCATGGTCGCAGACATCCGAAAGGACCATTCGATGAAGAAGTTTCTTGCAGGAGCCGCAGCACTCGCTGCCACGCTCCTGGCCGTTCCCGCTGGGACGTCGAGCGCCCAGGCCTCAGCCGACATCATGCTGCTCCACGGCATCCCCGGCATCACGGTGGATGTCGCCGTCGACGGCGCCGTCGTCATCGAGGGCTTCGAGCCCGGCGACATGCAGGACCTGAGCGCGTTCGCCGGCCAGACCCTCGTCAACCTCGAAGTCCGCCCCACTGGCACCGAAGACGTCGCCATCGGCCCCGTGCCCAGCTTCGACGTTCCCGCCTCCGGCAGCTGGACCGTCGTCGCCCACCTCGACGCCGACGGCACCCCGACCATCACCCCGTTCGAGAACGACACCTCGGCAGCTTCCGATGGCCAGGGTCGCCTGACCGTCCGCCACACCGCTGCTGCCCCGGCGGTCGACATCGTGCTCGGCGAGGCCCGCCCGGTCGAGAACCTGTCGAACCCGGACGAGGCGAGCCTCGACGTTCCTGCTGGTGAGATCGCCGGTGCCCAGATCGCACCGACCGGTGGCGATCCGATCGCCGACGTTCCCACGGTGACGGTGACTGCCGGCCAGAACCTGATCGTGTTCGCCGTCGGCTCGCTCGCTGACGAGACGTTCACCTTCTACACCCAGGACGTGGCCCTCGAGTCGGCTGGTTCTTCGGCCGGTGACGGCACCCCCGCCCCGACCGCCGTCAACACCGGCGGCGAGCTCGGTGCAACCTCGAACTCGTCGGTGGCACTGTTCGCCGCTGCTGCTGGCCTGTTCGCCCTCGCCGGTGGAGCCATGGTGCTCCGCCGCCGCACGGTCGACGTCTGACCCGTCCGACGTCAGTACCTCGACCACATTGATCACGTGAACGACCGCCCGAGTCCTCCCCTTCGCTCCGGGCGGTCGTCACGTGACCTGGGGCTCTCGGGCCTCAGTGTCATCATCGTCGCCGCACTCCTCGCCGGTGCCGGACTGGTCACCGCCGGTCTCGTCACCCGAGGAGGCGGCGACGAGGTCGTTCTGGAGGTCGACGAGGTGGCCGCCGAGATCACCCCGTCGACGGTCGCTCCCCGTGTCGCTTCCGCCGGCACCGTCCCCGATGTGGCTTCGGCGCCGCCCGTCGCGGCGCCTCCGGCCGACCCGCTCTCGCCGCTCGCACAGCAGGTCGGCCCCCGCTACAGCGCCATCCCCGACGACGTCGCTCCACGCGCCCGCCCGATCGGGTTGCAGATGGCGTCGATCGACGTCGCCCGATTCCCGGTCCGCGCCGTCGGCCTCGAGCCCGACGGCCAGATGGAGATCCCCGACGAAACCGAGATCGGTTGGTACCAGTACGGCGCCACCGCCGGCCAACCCGGCGCAACGGTGTTGGCCGCCCACGTTTCGTGGAACCGCACCCAGGGCCCGTTTGCCCGCCTCGGCAGTGTCGAACCCGGCGAACAGATCGAGGTGGCGCTCGACGACGGCAGCGTCCGCCTGTACGAGGTCACCGAGCGTGCCGTCTACGGCAAACTCGAATTGCCCCGTGAACGCATCTGGCGCAACTCCGGCGACGAGACCCTGGTGTTGATCACCTGCGGCGGCGACTACAACCCGGAGATCCGGCGCTACCGCGAGAACATCGTGGTCTACGCCGTGCCGGTCGGCTGACGTTCGGGCCGCTTCACCAGTTCCCACGCCTGCTCGGCCGGGAACCGTCTCGCCCACCACGCCGGCACCCAGAACTCGGTTCCTTCGGCCGACGACGGCGCCTGGATCTCGTGGAAGTCGACGACGTCGAAGCCGACCTCGCGGAACAGCTGCATCCACGACGAGATCTCCATGTTGAACTCGATGCCGCCCGGGTCTTCCGCGGCGCCGGTCCAGTCGAGTCGCCCGAGGCCGAAGTAGTCGCGTTCCAAGGTGAGACCGACCGGTGCGGCGCCGTCGGCATCGGTGCAGATCATCGCGAGCGGATGGTTGCCCAGGAAGACGAGCCGACCGCCAGGTCGAAGCAGCCGATGCGCTTCGGGAATCCACACCTGAGGGTCACACCAGATCGCGGCACCGTATTCGCTGATCGCGAAGTCGAACGAGCCGTCGGGCAGCGGCACGGTTTCAGCGTTGCCGTGCACCCACTCGATGTCGTCGACACCGTACTCGGCCGCGAGCCGACGGGCCGTCGCGAGTTGCTCGGCCGAGTTGTCGATTGCATACACCGACGCCCCGCGTCGCTGCATCCAGGCCGACACGTAGCCGGTTCCGCACCCGAGTTCGATCACTCGCTGACCGTCGAGGTCGTCCGGCAGCAGCGGGAGTTCGTGGTTGGGGATGCCCCAGATCCCCCACGTCGGCTCGGTCTGGGCCCAGGCCCGCTCACCAGGCGCCACCCATCGCGCAGCATCAGCGTCCCAATGTCGACGGTTCTCGGCGACGTGGTCCGGGAGTTCGAGCGATGGGTCGGTCACGTCGGGCACCGTACCGAACGAACCCCGAGCCGTTCGGCTGGGTTCAGCTCGCTACTCCTGACCTGGCCGGTTCGATCTCGATGTCGAGCGTCGACGTCACGTAGCCGTCGTGGGTCACCGCGAGACCTGACAGGCCTCGCGCTTGCAGATACCTGATTGCTTCACTCGACCCGCGGAGCAGTGCCGCGGTGGCGTGGGCTTCGGCGAGCCAGCCGGCGTTGGCGACGACCGTGACCGCGACGAGATCGGTCCGCGACGTCGTCCCGGTCGCCGGGTCGATCACATGATGGCGTTCCAGACCTTGATGGAGCCAGCGCCGCGAGTGTGTGCTCGACGTCGTGATTCCTCCATCGCTCACTGCCAACGTCGTGAGCACCGACGGCGGATCGAGCGGATCCTCGACGTTCACGATCCATCCCTCCGCGGTCGGCGCCATTCCGGCCGCTGCGATGTCACCGCCGATGCTGACGAGCGCCCCACCCGTTCCAGCCTCCAACAGTTCGGTGACCACCAGGTCGGCTGCGAAACCCTTGCCGATTCCGCCCGGATCCAACGACAAGCCAGTGGGCACGAACACGCGCGATGCCACCGGGTCGATGGCGGCGTCGTGGACCGTGAAGTCCTTGCTCGGCACGTCCACCACCAGGGTGATCCGGGATGGATCGTCGATACTCGACGTGTATCCCGTGCTGAGCAGTTGATGGAGAAACGTCGGATCGAAGCTCCCCCCGGTGGCGTCGCTGGCGAGTTGCATCGCCTGGATCAGCCGGATCGTGTCGAGACTCACCGGCACCCACGCTTCCGGGTTCTGATTGATGAGCGTGACGTCACTGGTGTCGATGAACCGACTCCAACGCTGTTCGAGCTCACGCAACCGAGCCTCGGCGTACTCGGCCGCACCGACTTCCGGGTCGACGAGCGTCACCTGCGTGGTGCTCGCCATGACCCGAAAGTCGCGACTCGACACGTCCATCTCAGCCACTTCCGCTGGTCGTCGCAGCCGGCGCCGGCGCCGGCGCAGGAGCCGGTGCCGGCGCGGCCTGCGGAGCCGGTGCCGACGAGCCGGACGAGCGGGGCTGTGACGGCCCCGCAACGGTCACGGTCCGCACGACCGGATTGGCGGTCAACTGCACCGGCTGCGGCGCAACGGCCTCGGCGACGACGGCCGGGTCGACACCGGCGTCGACCACCGGAGCAGCCGGATCAGTCGTGGCCGGAATCCGGTGAATCACCACCTGCACCGGCGGCGCCGCCACGGGTGCCAGCGGTTGCACGACGGGCTGTGCGGGCGGCGGGGCATCGGCAACGGTCGCCGCGCTGTCGAGACCGAACACCGTCACGATGCCCAACATCCCCGTCGCTCCGAGTCCCGCCGCCACAATTCGGCTGCCCTGAGCCGCATGACGCACGACGCGGCGCCTTGGCAGCCAACGGAGCTCCTCCCTCGCGAGCCGCCGTCGGCTCAGTCATCGTGCTCACCGCCCTCGTACTCGTCGTGATCATCGTCGTCGTAGTCGTCGTCTATCGTAGTCGTCGTCGTCGAGTCGTCGTCTTCGTAGTGAGCAGCAGCAGGAGCGGCGGCGACAGGCACCGGCGCCTGGGCCACGGGGGCGGTCCCCGACGAACCCGATGACGCAGCCGCCTGCACGATCTGCACGATCGGCTGATCCACACCAGCCGCGATCACTCCGTCGGCGCCGAGGCTGGCAGAGAACACGTAGGTCACCTCACCGGAGGTGAAGGTGACTTCGAGTTCGGTCGGCGACTGCTGCACCGCGGTCCAGACCCAACCCTCGGCGACGGTGACACCGTCGAGCAGCACCCCCGTCGCTGTCGGCTCGACCGTGACGGTGCCTGCCCCCTCGACGGCGAACACCTGCGACATGTCGTCCGGTACCGTCTCGGGCACCACGGGCACGGTCGTCTCGACGGCCGGGTCCTCGATGTACACATCGATGACCTGCGGTTCAACGGCGACCGGCATGGCGTCGACCGGCGTGGTCACGACCACCGATGCAGACGACGAATCGCCCGCACTCTGGCTGTCAGCCGAATTCAGCATGCCGAGGTTCGCGGCCACGGCCGTCGTGCCGGTCAGCACGACACCAGCGACCGCCGCCGCGGTGATGAACGATGTCTTTCGATTCACAGTGGGTTCCACCTTTCAGATGCGATCGGCCCGTGACGAGCCGATCTCGTGGAACGCAACGTACGGATCGCTTCTCCAACGCCAGGCCAGCGCCGGGCAATCAGATGGCAAGGATCGCGGTCGTGAACACCTCGCCGGGCAGTGTCAGACGCTGGCGCATCAGTCGTCGTCGTGATCGTCGTCGGACTCGCCGCCCTCGGTCTCGCCGTAGCTCTCGCCCTCGGAGAGGCCTGGCGTGGCTTGCAGCCCGGCGATGAGTTCGGCGATCTCTGCGTCGCTCAGGTCTGCCTGTGAGTGAAGACCGAACAAGGTGTAGTAGGCGGGCGGCATCGACCCATCCGCGATGACTTCGATCGTTTCGTCGGCGTTGCCGGGGTCGGTGGCGAACTCGGAGTAGTTCACCTCGTCGCGGCCCTCCTCGACGTGATCGGTGATCGCCCACGAGACCGGCGCAATGTTCGAGTACCAGGGCCACTCGACTTCATTGCTGTGGCATCCGTAGCAGGCGTTGACCATCAGTTCCCGGGTTCGGGGAGAGGACCACTCCGGCTCGCCGGTCGATGCCGGGTTGTCATGAGTGCGACCGTAGGGGATCAGCTGGATCGCGCCGAACGTTGCACACCCCGCGACGAGGAACAGCGGGAGCAGCCTGCTGAGGCCCAACTGCCCCTCATCGGCGCTCGACCGTTGCCTCCAGATCGTCAGAGCCAGCGCGACGGCCAGGATTCCACCAACGATCAGCGCCGTGTACCACGGTGCCAGTCCGATCAACGCGCCACCGACGAACGCGATTCCAACGACCGCGACCGCCAGGAGTGACCAGATGCCCCATTGACGCCACCGTGCGGCGCGGGTGCGATGGTTCCGAGGTGTTCGCCATGTGAACAGCCTGCGCTCGGCGGTGCCGCCGAGGGAAGGGTCGAACGGCTCAGACCACGGCCCCGAACGCAGTGCCGATCAACGCAGTGACCACCATGGCCAGCGCCCCCCAGAACGTCACGCGCACGGCCGCAGCAACCACCGGCGCGCCGCCGGCTCTCGCCCCGACTGCACCCAAGGCGGCGAGGAAGACGAGTGCAGTGATCGCGACGAGGGCGATCTGTGCCGTCCCTGCTGCGAGCGCAGCGGCGAGCAAGGGCAGGGCGGCACCCACTGCGAACGTCGCCGCCGATGTGACGGCTGCTTGCACCGGACGTGCCGCCATCGTGTCGGAGATCCCCAACTCCTCACGCGCGTGGGTCCCGAGCGCGTCATGCGCCGTCAGCCCTTCGGCAACCCGCCGGGCGAGAGCAGCATCCAGCCCTCGCGCCTCGTACATCGAACTCAGCTCGTCGAGTTCTCGTTCGGGCTCGTCGCTCAACTCGGTCCGCTCACGTTCGATGTCGGCCGCCTCCGTATCGGCCTGCGAACTCACCGACACGTACTCCCCCGCCGCCATCGACATCGCCCCGGCGACCAGCCCGGCCATGCCCGCCACCAACACCTCACTGCGCGACGCGCCGGACGCGGCCACGCCGATGATCAGGCTCGCCGTCGAAACGATGCCGTCGTTGGCCCCGAGCACCGCTGCACGCAACCAACCGATCCGATGCGTGCGATGAACCTCTTCGTGCGCCATGACGACTGACCTCCCGGAACGAACGCGTGGTGGATCCGGGATGGCAAGACCCCGGACGCAGGGCCACACTACGTTGAGCTGGCCGACGTCCCCGCCGACATCCTTCCTCGAAGACGGTCAGGTCGGCTCGATCCCGATCGACGCGCGGGTGGGCCACGAAGGCACAGCGTCAGCTTCATCTCTCAGTGCTCGGGTGAACCATCGAGAGTGATACTCGTCAGCAACTCCTCCTCCTGTGCGAAGTGCAGCCGAAGGATCGCGTCGAGGGAGT
Organism: Ilumatobacteraceae bacterium; assembly: GCA_963717385.1. Lineage (GTDB taxonomy): Bacteria > Actinomycetota > Acidimicrobiia > Acidimicrobiales > Ilumatobacteraceae > Sva-07. Next base: position 72,769 of record CAVQWE010000012.1, on the reverse strand, counting down.
AGAGGATCCGGCGCGCCTCGCTGCGATCCTCGTCGGCGAAGCCGTCGACGGATGCATCGTCGACGAGCCGATCGAGCAGCGACGCGAGGTGGAAGATCTCCCGGTGGGTGCGGCTCATCGACGCCAGTGGGTCGTTTCCGCCGAGACGTTCGGCGACCCCTGGGTAGATCTGCGATTCGTCTTCGCGCTCGTGTGGAACGACCTCCTCGGAGATCCGCGCCGCCACGTCACGCAACGATGCGAGCGCGGTCGCGTCATCGGTGGTGTCCAGGATTCCTGCGACAGAGCGGAGGTCCTCGAGCACCAGCATCAGCGGTCCGTGTCCCTCTGCGAGCTGACGGCTCCACGAATCGGGCACCGATCCGGTGTGCCGCAGCGACCGAGGTGGGCGGAGCGCGCGCAGCGCCGTGCCGATCGCCAGCACGTCGATCACCTCCTGAACGACGGCGCCGCCGACAGGTGCGAGCAGCCCGACGGCGGCGGCACCCATCCCGATCAGCGACAGGCTCATCCCGAGCAACACGCTCTGGCGGGCGATCGCCCGCGCCCGCCTGGCGATGACGACGCCGACCGCCAACCGGTCGAGTCGATCGACGATCAGCACCACGTCAGCGGCCTCCGACGACGCAGTCGCACCTCGAGCGCCCATCGCCACCCCGAGGTCGGCAGCGGCCAACGCCGGCGCATCGTTGACACCGTCACCGACCATGACGGTGATCCCAGATCGGTTCGACGACTCGCTCCGCACCACGTCGAGCTTCTCGGCCGGGGTTCGATCGGCGAAGACCTGGTCGATCCCCAACGACATCCCGATCGGTTCCGCGACCTCGAGTCGGTCGCCGGTGACCATCACCAGCCGATCGACGCCGGAGCGGCGCAGCGCGCGCAGGCGCCGCCGAGGTGTCGGTTCGCAACTCGTCGGTGAACAGGATCAACCCGACCGGTTCATCGTCGACGATCACGGCCGTCGCGCCGCAGCCCTCCCGCCGAGCCCGGCGCTCGGCGGCCACCAGCCACGGCGCTCGTTCCTCGGCGTCGATCGCTGTGAGGGCGCCGACCCACACCTCGTGCCCCCGGACGGTGCCGCCCACACCGCTCCCCGGCTGCTCGACCACCCCTGCTGGCTCGACCATCGTCACGCCTCGATCACGGGCCTCTCGGACCAGCATGGCGGCCAGCACGTGCGGCGACGCCTGTTCCACCGAGGCCGCCAGGGCCAGCACGTCCGCCGCGTCGCGGCCTGGTGAGGTCGCCACCGCGACGACATGGGCCCGGCCGGCGGTCAGCGTGCCCGTCTTGTCCATCAGCACGGTGCGTGTCTGGCCCATCGCCTCCAACGCCGCGCCGTCCTTGACCACCACCCCGTTGCGCGCCGCGCAAGCGATCCCGGACACCACCGCCACCGGCGCGGCCAGCACGAGCGGGCACGGTGTGGCGACGACCAGCACGGCGAGCATCCGCGTCGACTCACCCGTCAGCAGCCAGGTGCCACCCGCGATCAAGAACACCGCGGGGACGAACATCACGGCGTACCGGTCGGCCAGGCGTACGAACGGTGCCCGGCCGACGCCCGCGGACTGCACGAGCTTCACGATCCCCGCGTACGAACTCTCCGACGCCGACGCCGACGCGGACATTCGGAACGCTCCTCCGGCGTTCAGCGATCCGCTGCGCGCCGACTCGCCCACCTCACGCTGCACCGACTGGGCCTCGCCGGTCAGCACCGACTCGTCCAGCACCGCCGACTCCAGCACGGCGCCGTCGACCGGCACGACCTCGCCAGGCTTGACGAGCAGCACCTCATCCGGCGCCACCTCGTCGACCGGAACGGTCTCGAACGAACCATCGACCAGCCGGTGGGCGACCTTCGGCGCCAGCGACAGCAACTCCGACAACGACCGCTCCGCCCGACGATCGCGCGTATTGCTCGAGTGCGTCACCCGACGCCACCATCAACGCCAGGATCACCCCGGCGAGCGCCTCGTCCATCACCATCGCGGCCACCAGGGCGACCAGCGCCACGACGTCGACGGCCACCCGCCCCTCGCGCAATCGGGCAACCGTGACCACCACGAGATCCACCACCACGACTCCGGACGCCACCGACCACACCGCGACGGCAAGATCGTCTGCGCCAGCAATCCACGCGACCGCACCGGCGACCAACGCGACGGTCACGAACGGCAGCAACGCGCGGCGACAAGCCGCGACGACAGCACTCACTACATCAGCCTCACCGGTCGAGGTGGCGCTGGCAAGAGCCCATGGTCACCGGAGAGGAGCAGCTCGGATGACGCTCCGGGACGCGCACCGTTCCTTGACGACAGCGCCGTCGAGGATCAGGGGTCAGTCGTTTCCGGACGCTCGCCCATTTCGGTGAACGCCCGGAAACCAACGTGTGGAGCTAAGGAGAATCGAACTCCTGACCTCGTCATTGCGAACGACGCGCTCTACCAACTGAGCTATAGCCCCAAAGGCTCCGAGGAGTGTATCGGGCGACGCTGGTGCTCAGCGCTGCTCGAGCCAGCCGTCATCCCAGCCAGACGCTTCGCGCTGACGGAGTTGAGCGAGCTGGTACACGTAACCGCACAGGGCCAGGAACGCCAGCACGAACACGTAGAGCATCACGGTCGAACCCGTCGTGGCGGCCAGGAACAGCGTGCATGCCGTGGTGATGACGAGCAGGAACAGCACGTTGGTGCGACGGCGACGGATCCCGGCACGAGGATCGGCGGGCACGCGATGTGGCGTTCGGGCGCTCCATGTGGGTCTGACGGTGTGCGTGGTCGTGGTGACCATGCGTGCGGAACGCGGGCTGCCCGGCGCGAGCGCCAGTTTCGCCAGTTCGTGGCTTGGCCGGGCGCTGGCGGGTGGCAGTCGAGCCGTGCAGAGCGGCCTGACGGTGATTCGGGTGACCCGGACGGCCGGCTGCGGCCGGGCGCTGCAACGGCGATGGCGCCAGTGGGCGGCCCAGCGTGCGCATGCGGGGAGTCGAGGTGCTCTGCAGCGTGCTGAGTTGACGGCGGAAGTCGGTGACCGACGAGTTCGGTCGGTTCTCGACGCGAGACCGCAGCATCGGAGGGATCAGGACGGCCGCCCATGCGGCGGCGACGACGAGGAGAACGAGTTGTGGCATGGTCAGTGTGGAGTCGTTGCAGTCAGTGTGGTGAGTGATGTGGTGTCAGCGCGAGTCATGCGGATCTGATCGAGTCGGCGTGAACCGTCGTGTGACGATTCTACGACAATTGTGACGAGGGACGCAATGATCGACGAGACGTCGGTCACGTCGATGCTCCATCGAGGGTGTCGCCAGCAGCGCCATCGGAGCGACGGTAGACGCCCGATCGTCCACCGGTCTTCTCCCAGAGGGCCAGTTCGCCGATGACCATTCCACGGTCGGCCGACTTGCACATGTCGTACACCGTGAGCGCCGCGGTGCTGCAGGCGTGGAGTGCTTCCATCTCGACCCCGGTGCGGTCGACGGTGTCGACGTGGCACTCGATGGCCACGAAGTCGTCGCCGATCTCGAAGTTGATCGAGACAGCGCCAACGAGGAGGGGGTGGCACAACGGGATCATGTCGGAGGTGCGCTTGGCGGCCTGGATGCCGGCCACTCGCGCCACCGAGAGCACATCGCCCTTCTTGACCTCGCGGTTGGCGATCGCCGCGGTGGTCTCGGGTTTCATGAAGACCTTGCATCGCGCCACCGCCCGACGATGGGTTGGCTCCTTGGGGGTCACGTCGACCATGCGGGCGCGGCCGAGTGGGTCGAGATGGGTGAAGGACAGATCGCTCATGTGGCCATGCACGCTAGCTCGGCGTGTCGGCTCCGACCCGGCCGGGCTACCGTCGCCGACATGTCCGACGCCTCGCCGACACCGCCGACCGCACTCCCCTACGACCCTCACGCACACCTGCGCACCGATGGGGTCCGGTTCCTCGAGATCGTTGCCGACCACGGATTCGAGCATCCGGTGCCATCGTGTCCTGGCTGGAATCTCGGTGATCTCGCCTGGCATCTCGGCGGGCGTCTGGAACTTCTGGGGCCGCATCGTGTCCGAAGGCATCACCACGCTCGACGGCGTCCAGGCCATCGAGCAACCGGTGCGCCCGACCACCGACGAGCTCGTGCTCGACTGGGTCACCGCTGCCCACACCGCCGTGTCGTCGGCGCTGACACGTGCCAGCGACGACACCGAGGTGTGGACATGGACGGGAGCCAACCAGCCCGAGGCCTGGGTGGAACGTCGCATGGTCCAAGAGACCGCGAGTGCACCGGTGGGACGCAGCGAACGCTGTGGGCATCCCCTACGAGATCCCAGTCGCGGTGGCCGCCGACGGAATCGACGAGTTCCTGATGTACTTCGCGGCCCGCCGGGTGAGCGAGGGGGCACGACCGGTTGGCGGCACCGTGCACCTGCACTGCACCGATACCGACATCGATGTCGACGAAGGAAGCGACGACCGCTCCGACGCCGGCGGCGAATGGCTCGTGCAACGACTCGACGAGTCGGGCATCGACTTCACCAGGGAGCACGCCAAGGGCGACGCCGCGATCCGAGGCACCGCCAACGAGTTGCTGCTGTGGCTCTGGCGTCGCGAAGCCGGCCGCGTCGAGATCCTCGGTGACGTCACCGTCGCCGAACGTTTCCGCGCCTTCCCCGCCCTCTGACTGTCACACCGTGCCGGGCCAACTGTGACACTTGGGCCGAGCGACCGCTCGAGGCTCAACCGCCGATTTGGCTCATCGACTTGCCGGGCCGCACGAAGTTGACCTGGTTGATGCGGTGGCCCGCCCACTTGGTGGCCACGGCTGCCTCGATACGAACCGCGAGCTGATCGTCGGTCTCACCCGACCGCATCGCTGCGAGCAGGTCGAATTCCTTGGTGGCGAACAAACACGTTCGGAACTGGCCTTCGGCGGTGAGACGCACCCGATCGCAGTCGCCGCAGAACGGCTTGGTGACCGTGGGGATGACCCCGATGGTGCCCCGGCCGTCGAGGTAGCGGAACCGGTCGGCCGGGGCTGCACCACGGGCGGGCAGTTGCTCGAGCGGATGCACGGCGCTGATCGATGCGACGATCTCGTCCTGCCCGACGACCTGGTCATTCATCCAGTGACCGTCGGCGTCGAGCGGCATGAACTCGATGAAGCGCACCTCGACATCGCGGTTGCGTCCGTACTCGGCGAGCGCCACGATCTCGTCGTCGTTGACGCCGCGTTCGATGACGGCATTGACCTTCACCGGAGAGAAGCCGGCTTCCTTCGCCGCCTCGATGCCGTCGAGCACCCGCTCGAGTTCGTCGCGCCGGGTCATCTGCTGGAACTTGGCGCGGTCGAGCGTGTCGAGGCTGATGTTGACCCGACGCAGACCGGCATCGCGAAGCGTTTGGGCCACCAACCTCATCGTGGCGCCGTTGGTGGTCATCGCCAGGTCGATCGGCCCATCCGGCCCTTCGATGGCGGCGAGCTTCTCGACGAGCACCGGCAGATGCGCCCGGACGGTCGGTTCGCCGCCGGTGAGTCGGATTCCCCGGACCCCGTACCGCTGCACGAAGATCCGCGCAAGGCGCTCGATCTCTTCGAACGTCATCACCTCGGAGCGTGGCAGCCACTGCATCCCCTCTTCGGGCATGCAGTACGTGCAGCGGAAGTTGCAGCGGTCGGTGATCGAGATCCGCAGGTCCTCGATGAGGCGACCGAACGGGTCGATCAGCTCCTCGTGCGTACGGTCACTCCCCCGAGACATCCGGATCAGCCTATTGACCAACTCGTGGTTCCAGAAGACCGGGTCTCGAGGAACTCCGGTGGTTCCCGGAGACCTGGTCTCGGGGAACCACGTCATGCGTCGCCGTGCAGGAGGAGGGCGGCCACATCGGCGCCGGCGGGGAGGCCGGGGCCGTCAGGAACCACCGCCATGGCATCGGCGAGTGCGGTCGCCGCGAGCTGGTGGCTGCCCTGCGCACCGACGGGGCGAACGTGGTAGCGGCCGTCGTCGCGGAACTCGCCGTTGACGCGGACGAAGTGGACCTTGCCGTCGGGTTGGCGATCGAATTCCGTCTCGGTGACCGCCACGATGCTGGTGCGGGTCAGTCGGCGGTGGCCCATCAATCGACGCAGCGCCGGGCGTGCGAGCAACTCGAAGCTCACGAGCGAGCTGACCGGATTGCCGGGCAGTCCGAAGATCGGCGTGCCCTCGAGGCGCCCGAACGCAAACGGTTTCGCCGGCTTGATCGCGATCTGCATCCACGTCATGTCGGCAACTCGTCCGAGCACCGCCTTGACGACGTCGTAATCGCCCATCGACACCCCACCGCTCGACACGATCGCGTCGCAGTCGCTCGCCGCCGACCGCAGCACCCGTTCCAATTCCGCCTCGTCGTCACGCACCACACCGAGGTCGACGACCTCACATCCCGCATCGGCCAACAGAGCGGCGAGCATGGTCTTGTTGCTCTCGCGTATCTCGCCGATCGCCAAGGGGGCACCGTCGTCGACCAACTCGTCGCCGGTCGACAGCACTGCGACTCGCGCTCGCCGGTACACCTGGACACGGTTGGAGTTGACGCTGGCGAGCACCGCTGCCACCGCCGGGGTGACCACGGTGCCGGCCACGAACAGCTCGTCGCCCACGCGCACGTCGTCGCCGGCGCTTCGGATCGCAGCACCCGCCGGCGACCGACCGCGTGAGCCGCACATGGTCATCGCCGACACGCTCGGAGTCCTCCACCATCACGACGGCGTCGGCCCCGTCGGGCATCGGTGCGCCGGTCATGATGCGGATCGCCTCGCCAGGCCCCACGGCGATCGATGGCGCTGCACCGGCTGCCAGCTCGCCGACCACACGCAGTTCGACCGGGACGGTGGCGACGTCAACCGAACGAACCGCGTATCCGTCGACGGCAGTGTTGTCGAACGGCGGCACCACTTCGGCAGCGACCACCGGCGATGCGAGCACCAGCCCGCCGGCCTCCTCACGGTCGAGGACGACAGGGCCGAGCGGCGGGCAGGATTCGAGCACGAACGCCTGAGCGTCCTCCAAGGGTGTCACGCTCGCAAAGTACTCCAGGGCAGCAGGACCAGCACCCCCGATCGGCTCCGCCAGCCCGCACCCCTAGCCTGAGGCGCCGTGGCAGACGTGTTGACCGCATTCCCTTCCGACGGCTACACCGCCCGGTGGCGCACGTGGGACCACGATCACCTCGAGACCCTGACCCTGCGTTGGGAGAACGAAGGGTGGACCGCCACCGGCGAAGTCGGGCGTGAGGCGGTCACCTACGTGTTGCGGGTGTCTGCCACCTGGCAGGTCCGCCAGTTCCTCCTGTTCCGCGATCTCGACGAACCAGACCTCTGGCTGGGCGCCGACGGCACCGGCAGATGGGGCGAGATGAACGGCGCACACCGCCACGACCTCGCCGGTTGCACCGACATCGACCTGGCGATCACCCCGTTCACCAGTTCCGTACCGATCCGCCGACTCGCACTCGCCGTCGGCGACAGCGCCGTGGTGACCAGCGCCTTGATCGACGTCGACACACTCGGCGCCGTACCTGTCGAGACGCGTTTCGAGCGTCTGACATCGCGCCGATTCCGACGCACCGACGTCGCCACCGACACCAGCACCGAGCTCGACGTCGACGAATACGGACTCATCCACGACGAACCCGACGCGTTCCGCCGCCTCTGAACAGACCGCAGCGGGAGCGAACCGTGGCGTGATCGACGCGTCAGAGGTGGAGGTGCTTCAAGAACTCGCGGAGGTCGGGGCCGAGTTCGGGGTCGTGGATCCCGAGCTCGATCGACGCGGTGAGGAACCCGAGGGGGGTCCCCGTGTCGAGCCGGCTCTCGTCGGCCACCACCGCATGGAACGGCGACCTCGCGGCCTGGGCTCGCAACGCATCGGTCAACTGGAGTTCGCCACCACTGCCGGGCGTCAACGCCTCGATCTCGTCCCAGGCGTCGGGCGTCAGCACGTACCGGCCGGTGAGGACGAAGTTGCTGGGGGCATCCTCGGGCGCAGGCTTCTCGACGAGGTCGCGCACCGAGATGACGCCATCGTGGGTGAGTTCGCCTGCCGGATCGATCACGCCATACGCGCTCACCTTTTCCCGAGGCACGTTGACCACTGCGACAACGCTGCCGTCGGTTGCTGCGCACACACCGTTCATCTGGGCGAGCACCGCCGAACTCGACATCAGCTCGTCGGGAAGCAGCACAGCGAACGGTTCGTTGCCAACCGCTTGGCGAGCACATCCCACGGCGTGACCGAGGCCCTTGGGGTTGTCCTGGTAGACGATGTCGACGCGCCAATCGCGCCCGATCGACCGCAACCGCTCGGCGGTTTCCGACTTGCCCTTGGCCTCGAGCGCTTCGATCAGCGCCTCGTCGGGAGCGAAATAGGCCTCGAGGGCCGGCTTCGACCGACTGCTGACGACCACGATGTGATCGCAGCCGGCGCCGAGCGCTTCGTCGATGACGATCTGGATCGCGGGTCGATCACCGATGGGGAACAGCTCCTTCGGTACAGCCTTGGTTGCCGGGAGGAATCGAGTCCCGAGACCGGCGGCGGGAATGACAGCACTGCGGACCTGCATGGGTCGGACGATATCCTTTCTCGTTCGATGCCAACTTACGTCTACAAGTTTGTCGACTCCGGCGAGACCATCGAGGTCCAGCAGGGCTTCCACGACGACAACCTCACCGAAATCGCCCACCCCGACACCGGCGAGGTCCTGCCCGTCAAGAAGGTCTTCACCCCCGTCGGCGTCACGTTCAAGGGGTCGGGCTTCTTCAAGACCGACAACCGGGGCAAGAAGTCGGCATCGACTCCCGCGTCGTCGACGACGAGCGACTCGAAGAACTCCGGCTCGTCGAGCTCCGACGGCGGTTCGTCATCGACCGACAGCTCGTCGACAGCCACGAAGTCGGACAGTTCGAAATCAGACAGTTCGACGTCGAGTAGTTCCGGTTCCGGTTCGAGCTCGTCATCCACCAACTGACAATCGCCACGCTGCGTCGATAGCGTCGGGGACGACCGACTCCCTCCGATCACTCACCGATCCGAGGAGACACCGATGCACGTCGCGGCCCGAGCCCGACTCGTCCTCGCCCGACGACCATGGATCTATTGGGTCGTCGTCGCCGCCCTTGCCATCCTGGCCGCCGCCGCCGTTCAACGCGAGACCAGTTCAGTCGCCGAAGAACGTGCCCGTTGGAGCACCACACGCAGCGTGCTGGTGGCGAGCCGGCAACTCGAACCCGGCGAACCCGTCGTGGCCGACTTCGTCTCGCTGCCGGTGGCAGCGATCTCCGAACTCGCGCTCACCGAGGAACCCGACAACGGCTGTGGTCCGACAACGTGTCGCTGCCGGAGAGGTGATCACCGAGCTCGACGTCGCTCGCCGAGCAGGGCCAGCGGCGCTCGCCGAGGTCGGTCAGGTCGTCATCGCGCTCTCGGACCCACTGGCCCGAAACGTTGCACCCGGGCTCCACGTCCAGGTTGCCGCCGACGGGGTGCTGTTGGCTCGATCCGCCACCGTCACCGGCGTCGTCGACGATGTCATCTTCGTTGCCGTCGCAAGCATTGATGCTCCCGCCCTTGCCGACGCTGCGCAACAGGGCATCGCCACACTCCTCTATCTCCCGTGAGGGCGTGAGCACGCAACGATCGGCGATGACGCCGATCGTTGATTCAGCGGGCGCCGGTCGCGACCACGATCAGCACCACGACACCGAGGGCGATCCGGTAGATCACGAACGGCATGAAACTGTGGGTGCGCACGACCTTGAGCGTGCCCCACACGGCGAGCAGACCTGCCAGACACGAGGTGATGATGCCGACGATCATCGGTACGAGCAGACCGTCGGGGATGCCGTCGGCGATCAACCCAGAGAATTTGAACACCACCGCGCCGAAGATCACCGGGATGGACATCACGAAGCTGATCCGCACGGCGGCTTCGCGGTCGAAGCCCAAGTAGCGAGCCGCGGTCATCGTGATGCCCGATCGTGACGTGCCGGGGTTCAAGGCCAGTGCCTGTGCGGCACCGACGAGTAGGGCATCCTTCGCTCGGAACTCTTCCACCTTGCGTCTGCCGAGCCTGCGGTCGGCGATTGCGAGCAAGATGCCGAAACCGATCAGCGAGATGGCGATGATCGTCGGGGTCCCGAGGCGGCTGTCGATCTGACCTTCGAACAGCGCTCCAACTGCGGCGGCCGGCAGCGTGGCGAGCACGAACAGCCAGGCCAACTTGCCCTCGGCGGTGGGTGGCACCTTGCGGACGAACACCAGCTTGGTGCCTTCGACCACATAGGTGCTCACGTCGCGCCAGAAGTACCCGACGACCGCCACGAGCGTGCCGAGATGCAACGCGACGTCGAACGACTTCTTGATCGAGGGGTCGAGTTCCTCCCAGCCAGCGATCCACGGCACCAGCAGCAAGTGGCCGCTCGACGAGATCGGCAGGAACTCCGAGAGCCCCTGCACGATCCCAAGAATGATCGCCTGGTAGATCGGCACGATCGCCCTGTCTACACCTCAACCCCACCGAACCCACGGATTACTTCGTCACGTGACCGAGGGCACGATGCGCGGGGTCCAGGGGCGGGGCTCGTCCCAGTGGTGCCCGATCACGTCGGCGGTGGCCAGCGCTGCCAGAAATTCCATCGGCGTCTCGAAGTCGGCCATCTCCGCGTAGGCAGCACCCAGCGCGTCGGGCACGTGGCCGTCGCTGCCGGCGCCGCCGACGATGCCGAACTCAGCTGCGAACTCTGCGGCGCGACGGTTGAGGCTCGCAAGCGAGGTCTTCGCGTTGAGGGTCTCGACGGCATCGATCAGGTCGTTCTCGGCCAGTTCGTACAGCGCCGCTTCGTTCATGTTGCGACGCATCGGGTCGAAGGGATGCGGGATGTACACCACCCCGCCCTGGTCGCGGATCGCCTTGGCGGCATCGACATGCGAGATCCCCATCGGCACCCGCTCGGTGAGGAACAGCCCGATGATCTCGCCGGCCGCAGTTCGCAGTTCTTCGCCCACGACCACCCGACACGCCAACCGGTGGCGCAGCTCCACTGCTCCCTCGATCGCGTTGTGGTCGGTGATACACACCACGTCGAGCCCACTGTGTTCGACGGCCGACGCGAACTCTTCGGGCGTCGTGGTCGAATCGCCGCTCCACATCGTGTGCGTGTGCAGGTCGACCCGAACGCGACCAGGCGGTTGGGATTCGCCGAGGTGAGGGTGGCGAGCGATCGCCTCGACGGACGGCGTCGCCACGCTGCTCAGGACCCCGACATGGTGACGTCGCGGATCACCAGACTCATGCCAGCTGAACGCATCGGCAACCATTCGAGGTCGCCGCCGATCTCGACGATGTCGAGCAACATCTTCTGCAGCGTCGACGCAATGGTGATCTCACGGACCGGCGCACCGACGGTGCCGTTGCTGATCAGGAGGCCGGCGGCACCGGTCGAGAAGTCGCCGCTGATGGGGTTGACCCCCGAGTGCAGCCCCTGCATCTGCTGCACGAGCAGGCCATCGTCGACATCGGCGATCAGCTCGTCCTGGGTGCGCGTACCGGGCACCAGCGACAACGCCAGACACCCGACGCCAGGCGTGCCGGCAAAACCACCTCGGGTCGCGTTGCCGGTTGAAGCGGTTCCCGCTCGTCGCGCCGAGTACGAGTTGTGGACGAACTGGCGGAGCACGCCACCTTCGATCAACACGTTGCGGCGGGCTGCGAGGCCTTCACCGTCGACATCGGTGGCGGTGTAGGCCTTCGGATTCGTCGGGTCGTCGACCAGTGTCACGAACGGGGCCGCCACGTCCTCACCGATGCGATCGCGAAACAGCGAACGACCCTTGACGACGGCCTCACCGTTGAGCGTCGAGGAGATCACCCCGATGAACTGTGCGGTCACGAACGGATCGAGCACCACGGTGACCCGACGGCTCGGCGGTTGGGTGGCGCCGAGGAGTCGAGTGGCGCGATCGACAGCTTCGCGAGCAGCGCGGTCGAGATCGAATTCGTCGGGCGACCGACCGACCGAGAACCCGAAACCGGTCTGGGTCTCGGCGTCGTCGCCGTCACCTTCGTCGGCCAGAGTCGACACCGACACGTAGCACCCGTTTTCGCGACCGGACATCCGGATGCCGGTGCTGGACGCAACCGCAGACTCGCCGTTCGCATCGGCGTAGTTCGAGTCGTCGACGCGCACCCTGGGGTCGGCGCCTGCCGCCAGCTGCTCGAGTTCCTTTGCGAGATCGATCTTGCGGTCGGTCGGGTACTCGGCGAGCTCGTCGTTCCACAGCGACTGCTCGGTGACGGCGACACCGTCAGGCTCGGCGAGCGCCGCCCACTCGTCGATCGTGCCGAACTGCACGTTGTCGCGAGCTTCGGCGAGCACGTCGCGAATCGCGGCCTCGTCGAGTGTTCCGGCATAGGCGAACCCGGTGCGACCGTCACGGATCACCCTGATCCCGACGCCCTCGCTCTGGGCCGACACGAAATGCTCGACATCGCCCCGGTAGATCCGCACCTCGGTCTCGCCGCCACGTGCGACGAATGCCTCGATCTGCTCGCCTGGTTGCGTCTGCTCGACCACCCGATCGGCAACGACCTGCAGCTCGCTCTCGAACCCGCTCATCGCGCCGCACCGATCACGCCTCGGGTCTGACCCCTGGCGTCACTCACGCCGTGCCGCCGACGGTGAGCGACTTCACGCGCAGGGTCGGTTGGCCGTCGCCGACGGGGACGCCTTGGCCGTCCTTGCCGCAGGTGCCGGGGCTCCCCATGGCGAAGTCGTTGCCGAGCATGTCGATGTCTTGCAGCACCTTGGGGCCGTTGCCGATCAGGTTCCCGTCACGCAACGGTTCGGTGACCTCGCCGTTCTCGATCAGGTACGCCTCGGTCATGCCGAACACGAAGTCTCCCGACGCGGTGTTGACCGATCCGCCGCCGAGCTTGGCGACGTACACGCCGTTCTCGGTGGAGGAGATGATGTCGTCGGGCTCGTCGGGGCCGTCGAGCACGAACGTGTTGGTCATACGGACCATCGGGAGGTGTTGGTAGCTCTGTCGCCGACCGTTGCCCGACTGCGGGCGGCCGTCCTTGCGGGCACGCAGGTAGTCCCACATGTAGTCGGTGAGGATGCCGTCCTCGATCAGCACGTTGCGCTGGGTGATGTGGCCCTCGTCGTCGAAACCGAGTGTGCCCCATTCCCCCGGCATGGTTCCGTCGTCGACGAGCGTGACCAGCGGCGACGCAACCTGCTGGCCGACCTTGCCCGCGTACACACTGGCGTCTTTCTGGATGTGGTCGGCTTCGAGCCCGTGACCGCAGGCCTCGTGGAACAGCACACCACCGGTGCCGTGCTTGATCACCACCGGCATCGCCCCCGATGGGGCGGGCCGCGCACGGAGCTTGGTGATGGCCTGACGGGCAGCCTCGCGAGCCAGTTCCTCGACGTCGACCTTGTCGAAGATCTCGAAACCGACCGTGTGACCCATCGACTGGTAGCCGGTCTGCATTCCGGTGTCACCATCGGCGACGGCACTGATGCGCAGCAGCGTTCGAACGATCTCGTCGTCGGTGAGCACGCCGTCGGTGTTGGCGACCAGCACCTGCTTGCGACTGTCGCCGTAGCCGGCCGACACCTGCACGATCTCGGGGCCGAACGATCGGGCCGCTTCGTTCATCCGTTCGAGCAGTTCGACCTTGGCTGCCTTGGCCACCGAGTCGGGGCGACGCTCGACGGTGTTCGGGCGATGCGACGCCGACGGGGTGAGCGCAATGGTGCGGACACCACCGCCACCTTGCCTGGCGGCCGCCGCCGCAGCCGTGGCCGCTGCGGTCAGTCCTGGCTCGGACAGATCGGAGGTGTACGCGAAACCGGTGGTCTCGCCGGCGATCACCCGGATGCCGGCACCACGGTCGCGTCCGCTCGAGACCTGCTCGATTCGGCCGTCGTCGAGGCCGGCCGAGGTGGACCGCTTGTCTTCGGCGTACACCTCGGCGAACTCGGCACCCCCGCCGACGGCGCCGGCGAGAACCCGTTGCAGGACATCACGTTCGATCACCTGACGGAGCCTACGGACGCAATCGCGTCGGGGCATCTCGGAGCACCGATCGGGCTGCCACCGACGAGTGTCACGATGCTGGAGCGTGCGGCCTTGTTAGCGTTGCCCAGGTGAATCTCGAAACGGGCCTGCGCGGCGATGCGAAGCTGGTGGTCACCGACGCCGACACGGCGCGAGCACTCGGGTCGGGCATCGTCGACGTCCTCGGTTCTCCACGCTTGGTGGCGCTGTGCGAAGAGGCATGTTGCAAGGCGCTCGAGAACGCGCTCGACGAGGGAACCACCTCGGTGGGCATGCGCGTCCAGTTCGATCATCTGCAACCCACACCGATCGGTGCCGAAGTGGTCGCCGAGGCCGTACTCGAGAAGATCGACGGACGTCGCCTGAAGTTCACGGTGTCGGCGTCGGATCCAGGCGGCCTCGTCGCCGCCGGCAAGATCACCCGCGTCGTGGTCGACCTCGACCGCTTCATGGGCAAGTGCTGCGACACCTGAGCTGACCAACTGTCACAGTAGGCCCGGCACCGTGTGACAGGTCAGGCGAGGTTGCTGGTTCTCGGGTACACGTCGCCGGGGTCGGTGAGCACGTTCACGAGGTACGGCACACCACTGGCGAACGCCCGGTCGAGCGCCGGGCCGATCTCGCTCGGCGACGACACCGTCTCACCACCGCCGCCGAGGGCCTTGACCACATCGTCGTAGCGCATCTCCGGTTGCAGGTCGCAGGCCATGTCCCAGCCGTAGATCGCCTGCATCGGGTGCTTCTCGAGGCCCCACATGCCGTTGTTGCCCACGATCATCACCACGGGCAGGCCGTGGCGCACCAACGAGTCGACGTCCATCAAGCTGAAGCCGGCCGCGCCGTCGCCGAGCAACAGCACCACCTGCGACGACGGCCGCACCACCCGTGACGCGATCGCGTAACCGAGGCCATTGCCGAGACATCCATACGGACCGGTGTCGAGCCAGCCACCGGGCTCGTACACCTCGATGAACTTGCCGGCATACGACGCGAAGTCGCCGCCGTCACAGATCACCACGGCATCACGCTCGAGCCGTTTGCGGAGCTCACCGTAGATACGGCTCGGCTTGATCGGATTGCCGTCGGCCTCCATCAACGCCACCTCACCGGCGGCAGCGGCCGACTCTGCGTCGCGCAGTTCAGCCACCCAGCCCGTGTGATCGACCCGATCACCGGCGTACTCGGCCAGGCCGCGCAAGGTGAGCTTGAGATCGCCGGCCACGGTCATCACCTCGACGTGGCCAGCACGCTGCGACTCGGCATCGACCGCATGGGCAACCGTGGCCGCACCGAACGTGCCGAACCCGAGCCGGAAGTCGAGCGGGGTCCCGAGCACCACCACCACGTCGGCGCGTTGCTTGAGCAGCCCCCTGGTTCGAAGGAACGCGAGATCATGATCGGCGGGGAGCAACCCACGACCCATCCCGTTGAAGAAACACGGCACACCGAGGTGCGTTGCCGCGGCGGCCAGTTCGTCCCAGGCGCCATCCCAATACACGTCGGAGCCGACCAGGAACGCCGGGCGTTCGGCACCCGCAACCAGTGCAGCGAGCGCCGCCACGCCAGCATCGTCGGGCGCCGCGCCCAGTCCATCGCACGCTTCGACGTCGGGCACCTCGCCGGTCGACGGCCCGAACACATCGAGGGGGAAGTCGAGGAACGTCGGTCCCCGGTGCGGCTCGATCGCGAGTCGAGCAGCCTCGTGCACCATCGCGCCCGCCTGCTCGGGATCGGTGACGGTGGCAGCCGACTTCGTGATCGACGACACGATCGGAACATGGTCGAGTTCCTGCAGGGAACCAGCACCCCAGCGACCCTGCGGCGCACGTCCACCCAGGACCACGACGGGTGAGCCGTTGAAATGGGCCGACGTGATCGCCGACACACCGTTGGTGATCCCGGGCCCAGCAGTGAGCGCAGCAACACCAGGCCGCCGTGTCAGCTTGGCGTACGCCTCGGCCGCAAACGTGGCCGATTGTTCGTGGCGCATGTCGACCACCCGCATGCCCTGATCGCGCGCCGCATCGTAGAGCGGCCAGATGTGGCCACCGTTGAGCGTGAACATCACGTCGGTGCCGAACGCGGCCAGCGCCGCCACCGCTTGTTGGCCCGCATGCCCCGAAATCTGTGCCATGTCACAAGACCGTAACGCGCGCCTACAGTACGGTTCCGATGCAGGTGGCCGACGCAGCTCCGGCACCGGTACGCGAACACCGGATGTACTGGTGGAAGGAAGCGCTCATCGTCGCGGTCTTCTACGGCATCTACTCGTGGACCCGCAACCTGTTCGGCTCGAACGCGATCGCCGCCGACGGAGTTCCGGAGCAAGCGTTCACCAACGCCGAGCGCATCATTCAGTGGGAACTCAACCTGAACCTGTTCCACGAGCAGACGATTCAGTCGTGGTTCCTGCCCTACGAGCGATTCATCCAGTTCTGGAACACCTACTACGGCACCGCGCACTTCATCGTCACCGTCGCGGTCTTCGTGCTGTTGTTCACCAAACGCGCCGACGTCTTCCCGCAGTGGCGCAACTCGCTCGCGGCGATGACCGCCCTCGCGATCATCGGCTTTGCGTGGTTTCCTCTGATGCCCCCACGCCTGCTCGACGAGCCGTGTCCGATCCCCGCTGCGATTGCCGAGCAGACCGACGCTCGGATCAGTTACGGAGGCGCCTGCATCGAGAGCGACCTCCGCCCGGAAGGCGGCTTCGGCTTCGTCGACACGCTGGCCGATTTCGGCGGACCATGGTCGTTCGATTCCGAGGCCATGGCGTCGATCTCGAACCAGTACGCCGCCATGCCCAGCCTCCACATCGGCTGGTCGACGTGGTGCGCCATCGCCATCTGGCCACTGCTGCGTCGCAAGTGGGTCAAGGGGCTCGTGTTGCTCTATCCGGCGACCACGCTGTTCTGCATCGTCGTCACGGGCAACCACTTCTGGCTCGACGGCGTCGGTGGTCTCGCCGCGTTCGGAGTCGGTTCGTTGATCGGATGGGGCCTGCACCGGTGGAACCAGGATCGCCTCGACCGCCGCCACGCCGAAATCGGCGTCCTCGACCGAGCATCCACTCGCCGAGTCCCGAGACGAAGCGCTGCTCGACGAACCGGTTCGCGCCGATCGCCGAGACGATTCGACGACGTGACCGATACCTCCTGAGCAGTTCGGCGCACTGTCACACATCGGCCGCCAGATGCCCGTATCCTTGACTCGATAATGAGTCAGATGCGTTTGAACCCACTCAACGGTCGTTGGGTGACCATCGTCGCCGAGCGGGCCCAGCGACCGAGCGATTTCGCTCCCCGCCAGAGCAGCGTCGACGACGATCCGAGCCGGCCGTGCCCGTTCTGCCCCGGACACGAGGAATCCACTCCGGCTGCGCTGGAAACCGTCGAGCAGGACGGCTCCTGGTCGATGCGGGTGATCCCCAACCGCTACCCCGCTTTCGACGGCGAAGAAGCGTTCGCCGTCCACAACCTCGGCCCGGTCTTCGTCATGGCCGAAGCCAGCGGCATCCACGAGGTCTTCGTCTACACCCCTGACCACAACTCCGGTCTCCACCTCCTCGACGACGACCATGCAGCACAGCTCATGCGCGTGCTACGCGACCGCTTCGCCGAGCACGCCGCCACCCCACAGGTCCGATACACCCAGGCAATCGTCAACCACGGTCGCGAAGCAGGTGCCTCGGTTGCACATCCGCACGGCCAGATCCTCGGTCTGCCGTTCGTGCCAGGCGAGATCCTCGACGAAGAGCGTGCGTTCGCACGATTCGCCGGCGGCTGCCTGCTGTGCACCACTGTCGAAGCCGAACTCTCCGCCGACGAGCGTGTGGTGTTCGCCAACGACGACGTGGCGGTGATCACCCCCTACTGGAGCGGTGCGCCATACGAGCTGCTCATCGTTCCCCGGCACCACGAACCGCACCTCCAAGATGCGCCCAACGACAGCCTCGAAGCCGTTGGACGTGCCCTGCGCGACGCGCTGGGACACATCAATGCTGCGCTGGGCGATGTCGCCTTCAACCTCGGCTTCCACACCGCGCCGCATCAGCACACCGGTCAATACCATTGGCACATCCACGTCTGGCCGAACCTGGTCACCCAGGCAGGTTTCGAGCGCGGTACCGGGGTGATGATCAACATCATCCCGCCCGAACAGGCATGCGATTCGTTGCGCTCCGTCGCTGCGTCCGCCTGACCGACCACCTCACCTCGATTCGATGAACGACCCCCGATCACGTCCCACCGATACCCGCTCGTGGCTACCTGCCGCGGCTGCTGGGCTGGTGCTCGCGTTGGTCGTCGGTGTCGGCGTCTTCGCCGGGGGCAACGACTCCGGTGACAGCACCAGCGGTGTTGGATCGGTACCCGACACGACCTCGTCTGCCGCCAATCAGCCAGCGGCGATCATTGCTCCGGTCACCACCGACGACACACCGCCAGCGCCCGCAATTGCCCCTCTCGAGTCGCCGCTCTCGCTCGGCTCGGTCGGCGACGACGTGCGTCGCCTGCAAGAGCGCTTGACCGAACTCGGGTTCCAGCCCGGGCCAGCCGACGGTCAGTTCGGCAGCGGCACACAACAAGCGGTCTGGGCCTTCAAGAAGCTCATCGGGAACATCGCCTGGGAAGAGTTCGCTCAGCGCTCCGACCAAACGGTGGTGGCCGACGAACTGTGGCAGCAGATGTTCGACCCGACGGTTCGTTTCCTCCCGCGCCGACCTGGTCAGGGAACCCACGTCGAGGTCTATCTGCCCATCCAGGTGATGGCGGTGTTCCGCAACGACGAACCGATCTTCATCTCGCACATCTCGTCGGGCGAACTGCGTCCCGACGGCGAGCCCGCCACCTTCTGCGAGACCGCCACCTACGACACCGACGAGTACGGAAACCCCTACCCCGAGCCGGTCACCAAGCAGGTCTGTGCCGAGGCGAAGTCGCCGGGCGGCGTGTTCAACTTCAACCGTTCCTACGATGGCCAGCGAATCAGCCCGCTCGGGGGCATGAAGAACCCGTGGTACTTCAACTACGGCATCGCCATCCACGGCGCCGCAACGTGCCGAACCGCCCGGCCTCGCACGGCTGCATCCGGATCTCGAACTCGCTCGCCGACGTGTTCCCCGACCTGGTCGAGCGGGGCAATCGGGTGTACGTGTGGGGTCACGACGGCAAAGAGCCAGAGCAGTACAGCGAGCGCGAGTCATTGCCGTCGTTCAACCGGCCCGACCCGAACGCCACCACGACCACCACCTCGACGACGACCACCACCACGGTCGCCCCAGCCACCACTGCGCCGCCGGTGACCACGAAGCCGGCCACCACGACGTCCGTGGCGCCAGCGCCGGCCACCACGACCACCACCACCGCACCCTGACCCACGGTTGATCGTTCGATCCGAACGCACACCGACGCTAAGGTCCGCGACCGTGCGCGTGCTGATGCTGTCGTGGGAGTTTCCGCCGCGTTCCACCGGGGGCATCGCAGCGCATGTCGGCGGACTCAGTGCAGCACTCGCACGAGCGGGCCACGACGTCGTGGTACTCACCGTGGCCGACCGGCCCGCTGAACTCGAAGCGAAACCACCGGCGAATGTGCACGTGTTGCGCACACTCGTCGACCTGCCGTGGCTCCCACCGTCGGAGACGGTCACCCGCGTCGCGTCAGCGAACCACGCCATCACCAAGCTCGGCAGCAGATTCGTCGGTGATCTCGACGGGTGGCACCCCGATGTCGTCCACGGGCACGACTGGCAGCTCGGCTGGGCAGCCGACTCGCTCGCTGCTCGCTACGACGTGCCCTTCGTGCTCACGATGCACGGCACCGAGCGGGTTCGTCATGGCGGCCAGTTGCCTCTCGGACATCCGACCGACATCAACTCGATCGAGTGGTGGCTGGCGTTCCAAGCCGATCGGATGATCTCGCCCACTCGCTTCATCGTCGAGCAACTCATCACCGGATTCGAGCTGGCGCACGACCACGTCACGCACATACCCAATGGCATCGACCCCGAACAGTGGCGTCCGGCCGGCGGTGCGGTCTCCCCATCGGCGCCCCGATCTCCGCTGGTCGTCTCGTGGGGGCGAGTCCAGTACGAGAAGGGGTTCCAGGTCCTGGCGAGGGCGATGCACGCTGTGCGAGGGCGGGTCCCCGACGTTGCGAGCGTGATCGCCGGACGCGGGAGCTACCTGCCAGAGCTGCAGACCCAGGTCGACGTCGAGGGCGTGAGCGACATCGTCGATCTTCCCGGCTACCTCCACGACACCGACCTGCGACACCTCGTGCATCGAGCTGGTTGCGTCGTGATCCCGTCGCTCTACGAACCGTTCGGCATCGTGGCGCTCGAAGCGCTCGCTGCCGGTGCACCGCTGATCGTCGCCCGCACGGGTGGATTGGCCGAGTTGGTGGCCGACACCAACGCCGGCGTCACCTTCGAGCCCGGCAACCCCGACGATCTGGCGGACGCGATCGAGCAGGTGCTCACGAACCACGAGCTGTCCACCCTGCTCGTCGCAAATGCACGCGATCTGGTCGAGCGCAAGTACGCGTGGGCGGCGATTGCACGAACCACCTCCGATCTCTACGACGAGGTGGTGGCGAGCGGGCGAAGCCTGACGTTCTGACGTCGGAATGTGACAGGCAAATGAACGCGGGTCCGCTCGGTCCAGAGCAGGCCGTTCGATGGGTATCGTCATCGCACGATGCGTCCCGTTCACCAATTCTCTGTCATCAGCAATGTCCCCGACTCGCTGCGCTCCATCGAGTCGCTGGCGGCCAATCTGCACTGGGCGTGGGATCGCCAGCTCGCTCGCCCGTTCGATCGCCTCGACGGCATCCGCGACGGCCGGTCGTGGCGCGAGACGGGTCAACACCCCGTCGATCTCGTGCAGCGCACGTCCCCGATGTGCTGGGCCAGCCTGGCCGACGACGACCAGTTCATCGAGCAGCTCGGTCGCGCCAAGCAGCGCCTCGACGATGCTCTCGCCAGGCCGAGCTGGTTCGCCCGCCGAACCAGCGACGGCGACACGGCACTGGAATCGGTCGCGTACTTCTCGCCCGAGTTCGGCATCACCGAAGCGCTCCCGCAGTATTCAGGCGGGCTGGGCGTGCTCGCCGGCGACCACCTCAAGGCGAGCTCCGACCTGGGCATTCCGCTCGTCGGCGTCGGCCTGCTGTACACCGAGGGGTACTTCCATCAGCTGATCGACAGCGACGGCTGGCAGCAGGAACGCAACACCCGGATCGACCCCGACGCACTCGGACTCCACCCCACCGGTGTCGAAGTCGTCGTCGACCTCGCCGACGTCGCAGTCACCGTACGCGTCTGGCGAGCCGACGTCGGCCGTGTCCGGCTGTACCTCCTCGACACGAACGTGCCGTCGAACCCGCCCGAGGCGATTGCCGTCACCGACCGGCTGTACGGAGGCGACGAACAACACCGCTTGCGTCAAGAGATCATCCTCGGCATCGGTGGCGTCCGCGCGCTGCGGGCGCTCGACATCCACCCGCAGGTGTTCCACACCAACGAAGGCCATGCCGGCTTTCTCGGCCTCGAGCGGATCCGTGAATGGGTGCAGCGCGGCCTGAGCTTCGACGAAGCGGTCGAGGCGGTCCGCGCCGGCAGCCTGTTCACCACGCACACGCCCGTGCCTGCCGGTATCGACCGTTTCCCGCGCGAGCTGTTCAAGACCTACTTCACGGGCTTCGCCAAACAGTGCGGGATCACCATCGACGACCTGATCTCGATCGGCCAGAGCGACACCGAGAACGACAAGTTCAACATGGCCATCATGGGGCTGCGTCTCGCTGCACATTCCAACGGCGTGGCGCGCCTGCACGGCGAGGTGTCACGTGAGATGTTCGGCGGTCTGTGGCCCGGACTCCCCACCCGGGAGGTTCCGATCGGTCACGTCACCAACGGCGTCCATGCCAGAACCTGGGTCAGCGACCGTGTCGACGAGCTCCTGTCGCAGATGATCGGCGACGAATGGCATCTCGCCGACGAGAACGACTGGGAACGTGTTCATCACCTCGATCACCGCGAGATCTGGGATGTTCGCAACGAGGGGCGCCGCGAACTCGTCGACATGGTGCGAGACCGCCTCGGCTCGAACCTCCTCGATCCCGACATCCTCACCATTGGATTCGCGCGTCGATTCGCCACCTACAAGCGTTCGACGTTGCTGCTCGAACAGATCGAACGCCTTCGAGCACTCCTGCTCGACGCCGACCGGCCGGTGCAGTTCGTGTTCGCCGGCAAGGCCCACCCTGCCGACGAGCCCGGCAAGGCACTGATCCGCGAGATCGACCGGCTCACTCGCGACGCCGATGTCGGGCACCGGTTCGTGTTCATTCCCGACTATGACATCGGGATTGCGAAGACGATGTATCACGGTTGCGATGTCTGGCTGAACACGCCGCGCCGACCGATGGAGGCCTGCGGTACGTCGGGCATGAAAGCGGCACTCAACGGCGGACTG
The DNA here is from genome assembly GCA_963717385.1 of Ilumatobacteraceae bacterium. GTDB lineage: Bacteria > Actinomycetota > Acidimicrobiia > Acidimicrobiales > Ilumatobacteraceae > Sva-07. Next base: position 50,194 of record CAVQWE010000012.1, on the reverse strand, counting down.
AACTGCTCGATCCGCGACGGTTGGTGGGACGAGATGTCCGACGGCGAGAACGGCTTCGACATTGCCTCGTTCGATGACGACGTCGACCTCGACCGACGCGACCGCCGCGAGGCCAACTCGGCGTTCGACGTCATCGAGAACCAGATCGTTCCGCTGTTCTATGCCCGCCACGACGATGGCCTCCCCCACGGCTGGATCGAGAAGATCAAGACCAACTGGGCCACGTTGGGCTGGCGTGCGATCGCCGGTCGCATGGTGCGCGACTACGTCACCCAGTACTACGAACCGGCTGCGGTCGGCACCAACACGATGACCGCCGACGAGGCCAGCCCGGCGCGCGAACTCGCCGCCTGGAAGCAGCACGTCCGTGCTTCGTGGCCAGGGGTGCAGGTTCACCTGACGGCCGACGGATCCGACCTCGACGGCGTTGCAGCAGGTGAGGCCCGCAACGTGGTGGTCGAACTCGAGCAGGGCTCGCTCGCGCCCGACGACATCATCGTGCAACTGCTGCACGGTCCGCTCCTGGGTGATGGTTCGTTCGACGAGGCGCAGCTCAACGTGATGCCGATGACCTCCGGCGACGACGGCAGATTCCGCGGCTCGTTCGCACCCGACCGTGCGGGTCGGTGGGGTGTTGCCGCCCGGGCACTGCCGGCACACCCGAATCAGCAGGGCCTGTTCGACACCGGCCTCATCACGATCGATTGAACCCGATCGGCACGGCGAGCCCGCCCGAACCCGGGGGCACGATCACCGATCTGTAGCCTGCGATCGATGTCGACGTCACCCCCCGACGTGGCCCCAGCCACCCGCCGCGAACCGCCGTCGCCGACCACCCTGCTCTTTGCGTTCGGTGGGCTGATGGCCAGCCTCGCTGCCGGCTACGGCGTGTTGTTCACCATCGTCGACGACTACCGCGACGACTACGGCATCAGCGAGACCGCCATCGGCATCGTGATCGGGATCGGCTTCGTCGCTGCCTTCCTGTCACAGGTGCTGATTGCTCCGCTCGCCGATCGAGGCCATGCACGCCGCGTGGTCCTGTTCGGTGTCGGCGTCAACGTGATCGGGCTGCTGCTGATGGGGTTCAGTACCACGCTGACACCCATCCTGATCGGGCGCTTCATCTCGGGCGTCGGAATCGGAGCCGCCGTGCCAGCAGCTCGCCGCATCGTGATCCTGGCCGATCCGAACCACCTCGGACAGAACCTCGGGCGGCTGCTCGCCGCTGACGTCTTCGGCTTCGCTCTCGGGCCGGCGGTCTCGGCGCTCCTCGTCGGCCCGTTCGGGATTCCGGCACCGTTCATCGTCGTCGCTACCGCCACCGCGGTGCTGTTGCCCTTCGTGGCACGGGTGCAGGTCGAGGAGAGCACCGTTCCCCCGAAGCGGCGCCTCGCAGTCGATCTCCTCGCCATCCAACCGTTCGCCGGTGCCGTCGTCTTCGGCGCAGCCCTGTTCGTGATGATCGGTTCGTTCGACGCACTCTGGGCGGTCGTGCACACCGACCTCGGCACGAACGAGTGGATCGCCAACCTCGGCATCACCTTGTTCGCGTTGCCGCTGATCGTCCTCGGCCCCCCGGGCGGGCGACTGGCGCAGGTGCACGGGCCGTTCCGCATCGCTGCCATCGGGCTCATGCTCGGTGCGTTCTTCATGTCGATGTACGGGTTGCTGCCCACCGGCACCTGGATCTTCGCGTTCGCCATGGTGCACGCCGTCGCTGATGGCATCACCGTGTCGAGTAGTGGTGTCGCTGTTGGCATGGTCATCCCGCAGGATCGTCAGGCAGGCGCCCAAGGGGTGCTCGGAGCAGCGCAGGCGTTGGCGGCCGGGATCATGGCCGTGGTCACTGCAGCGCTCTACGACAACTTCGGTCGCACGACGGCATACCTCGTGTGCGCTGGGGTCATGGTGGCCCTCGTCGCCACCGGCACCTGGCTCGCACGTTCGGCGTGGACACTCAAGCGCCCACTGCACGTCGACCTGCCCGTCTGAGGCGCGATCGGCAAGACTCGGGGCATGGCTGAACTGCTGACGCTCGAACGGCGCGCCGATGGCGTTGCCCTCATCACGCTCGCTCATGGCAAGGTCAACGCCTTGTCGACCGAACTCCTCGACGAGATCCGTACCGCAGCGACCGAACTCACCGATGACCCTCCAGGAGCGGTGGTGATCACCGGTGGCGATCGGATCTTCGCCGCCGGTGCGGACATCTCGCAGTTCGGAGGTCCCGACGAGGCCGCCACGATCGGTGCGGCATTCCACGAAGCGCTCGATGCCGTCGCTGCCATCCCGCGGTTCGTGATCGCCGCGGTGAGCGGCTATGCGCTCGGCGGAGGCTGCGAACTCGCTCTCGCGTGCGACTATCGGATCGCCTCCGAGAAGGCCGTGTTCGGGCAGCCCGAGATCCTGCTCGGGATCATCCCTGGCGGTGGCGGCACCCAACGCCTCCCCCGCACGGTCGGTGCCAGCCGAGCCAAGGAGATGTGCCTGACCGGCCGCCAGGTCAGAGCGGACGAAGCACTACGTATCGGCCTGGCCGACGAGGTCGTCGCTCCTGATGACCTCCACGACCGGGCGACATCCCTCGCAGCCGAGGTGGCAGCGGGGGCGTTGGCGGCCCAGGCCATCTGCAAGCAGGCGATCGATGACGGCCTCGACGCGTCGATCGCCGACGGCCTCGGACTCGAGCGCAGCGCGTTCGTCGAGGTCTTCCGCACCGCTGATGCCCGCACCGGTGTGGCGAGCTTCCTCGAACACGGCCCCGGCAAGGCGACGTTCATCGGCCGTTGACCGGCAACCTTGACGGAATCGGTACTTCAGTCGGACAGCGTGATGTCGATGACCAGGTGTGAAGACACGCCTCCTCCACTTGCGACGACAGTCGTCGTACGCCAGCCCGCTGCTGTTCATAGCGCTCGCTGTCGCCATGCTGTCGATGTAGACCGCCCGACGCGCTGTTCAGGCGTCGACGGCAGCGAGCATCTCGTCGGCGGCCGTCCACGGATCGGTGATTCGTTCGACGACTTCTGAGGTGAGTTCGTCCCATCGCTCGCCCGAGCAGATCTGACGTGCCCGACGCCCGAGCCGCTGAGCAACGATCTCGCGGAGTTCCTCGGCGAGGCGGAACTCTCGCCGCTCACGCAGGTCGCCCGTGCGTTCGGCGAACTCGCGGTGGGCCAGCACCGCGTCCCACAGCTCGGGCACCCCCTCACCGGTGGAGGCGATCGTCGGCACGATCGGGGGGCGCCACGACTCGTGCGGGAGGTCGGACAGGTCGAGCATCTGCATCAGGTCTCGACTGGTCTCCTCGACACCCTTGCGATCGGCCTTGTTGACCACGAACACGTCGGCGATTTCCATCAGCCCGGCTTTGTTCGCCTGAACACTGTCGCCCCAGCCAGGATTGACGACCACGACCGTGGTGTCGGCTTTGCCCGCCACCTCGACTTCGACCTGGCCGACGCCGACGGTTTCGACCAGGATCCACTTGCGGCCGATCGCGTCGAGCAACCGTACGGCCTCAGGAGTGGCCAACGACAGGCCTCCGAGGTGCCCGCGTGTTGCCATCGACCTGATGAACACACCCGGATCGGTCGCGTGGTCCTGCATCCGCACCCGATCGCCGAGGATCGCACCGCCGGTGAACGGCGACGACGGGTCGATCGCCAGCACGGCGATCTCGAGACCTTGTTGGCGGAGGTGGCCGATGATCGAGCTGGTGAGCGTGGACTTCCCCGCACCCGGAGCACCCGTGAGACCCACGGTGTATCCGGACCCGCTCATCGGATACGCCAACCTGCCGATCGTGCGGGCGTCGTCGTCGCCCCGTTCGATCAGCGACAGCAGCCGGGCGAGGGAACTGCGATCGCCCTCGAGCGCCGCCTGGAACAGCTCGGCCGCGGGGAGCTGGCGTCGACTCACCGGCAGCGCCTCACGCTGCTTCGGGGGCGACGTTGACCACAGAGGTGACGCCGTCGACACGGTCACGCATGATCCGTTCGACGCCGGCTTTGAGCGTTTGGCCCGACGACGGGCACCCGGCGCACGCCCCAACGAGTTCGACCGACACCAAGCCGGTGGTCTCGTCGACATCTCGCAGGATGATGTCGCCCCCGTCGGCCTGCAATGCCGGGCGGATGATCTCGATGGTTGCTTCGACCTGTTGGCGCATGTCGACGACCATTCAATCAGCCCAGCTCGTACGATGCTTGGGTGTGATGGCAGTGACAGCGACGAGCCCGGTGTTGTTCGCCCACCAGGGCGGCTGGGACGAGGCCCTACTGATCGGCGGTCCGATCGTGATCATCATCGGCCTGTTGTGGCTTGCCAAACGTCGCGTGGATCACGCTGCCTCGCTCCACGGACATCCCGATCCCGACTGAGTCACCGGCGTTCGATGTGGGCGCCGACGGCAGCGAGTCGACCAACGAGGTCGTCGTAGCCGCGGTCGATGTGGTGCACACCGGTGATCTCGGTTTCGCCTTCGGCCGCAAGCCCGGCGACCACCATGGCTGCGCCGGCGCGGATGTCGTGGGCCCGAACAGGTGCTCCCGACAAGCGCGGGAGGCCCCGTACGACGGCGTGATGGCCACTGGTCCGCACGTCGGCACCGAGGCGCTGGAGTTCCTCGACGTAGCGGAACCGCCCGGGATACAGGTTCTCGGTGACGATGCCGACCCCATCGGCGACTGCGAGCATCGTGATGATCAACGGTTTGTAGTCGGTGGCGATCCCGGGATACGGCAGCGTGGCAACGTCGATCGAGCGGAGCCGATCTGGTGCCACCACACGCATGCGGTCGCCAGCACGATCAGAGATCGTCGAGATGTCGAGCCCCATGTCGGCGAACCGGTCGAGCAGCATCGTCATGTGTTCGGCTCGAGCGCCCGTGATCTCCAACTCGCCTCCGGCCACGGCCACCGCCGCCAGATAGGTCGCCGTTTGGATACGGTCGGGCACGGTGTGGTGAGACACCGCCTGGAGCTGGCCGGCTTCCACGCCGTCGATCACGAGCGTGGAGGTTCCGATCGCCGGAGATCTGGGCGCCCATCGCAACGAGGAAATCGCAGAGATCGGTGATCTCCGGCTCGCGAGCGGCGTTGTCGATCGTGGTTCGCCCGTCGGCGAGCACGGCTGCGGTGAGCAGGTTCTCGGTCGCACCGACGCTCGGGAAGTCGAACGTGATGTCTGCGCCGTGGAGCCGATCGGCAAATGCTTCGAGGTAGCCGTGACTGAACTTGAAGGTGGCGCCCATCGCTTCGAGCCCAGCGATGTGCATGTCGATGGGTCGAGCACCGAAATCGTCGCCGCCGGGCATCGACAACCGCACATGACCGCAGCGGGTGAGCAACGGACCGAGCACGTTGATCGACGCCCGAATCCGTTCGACCAACTCGTAGGGGGCCACCGGGGTGAGGTCTCCGGAATCGGTGAGGAGCAACCGGTCGGGTGACGGACGTTCGATCTGGACGCCGATCGCCTCGAGCAGATCGCCCATGATCGTGACGTCGGCGATCGCCGGGACGTTGGTGATCTCGAACGTGCCATCGGTGAGCAGCGTTGCAGCCATCAGCTTGAGCACGGAGTTCTTCGCCCCGGGCACGAAGACGCTGCCCGACAGCGGCCCGTTGCCACGCACGGCGATCACCGAGGCATCGTCGATCGGCTCAGGGTTCGTCGTCATGACCCACCAGTATGCTCGGCCTGTGGAGTCAGGCGGGCGCATGCTGATTCGTCGCTGGCCCGACACCCCCGAACAGCGTGAGCGGCTCCTCGCTCCCCGCGACGACCTCCTGCTCGAGGCGAGTGACCAACCCGCCGACACCGCCACGGTCGACGCCGAGCCCACCCCGCCACGCCCATCAGGGCGTTTCCGGCAAGCCGACGGGCCATTCACGACCTACGAGCGCACGGTCACGCCCGACCCCGCCACCGACGAACTCGTCGAATCGACCCGCTACTCGGTGACGATTCCGTGGTTCGGGTGGCTGTTCCGTTTCCCCGTGCGCCGTGTCATCGCCCGATCCGGCTCGCACCGCAGTTGGTGGGCGCCGCCGGATCGCCTCGACCCGACACAGCTGTTGGTCGTGGGCCTCCTTGCCGCAGCGTCGATGAGTGCGGCGTTCGTCAACACGCTCTTCACGCAGACGGTCAACTTCGCCGCCGACGACTTCGGCATCAGCGACACCGGCATCGGGGTTGCCGGTGCAGTGGTTCGCGCCGGGATCCTGATCGCGCTCCCCGCAGCGATCATCGCCGACCGCATCGGGCGCCGGCGGGTGATCGTGGCGGTGGCATGGCTCGGCCCGCTGCTGTCGTTGCTCGGCGCGCTCGCTCCGAGCTTCGTGATCCTCGTGGTCACCCAGACCTTCGCCCGACCGATGGGAATTGCGCTCGCGTTCCTGGTGGGCGTGGTCGCGTCCGAAGAGATGCCACGCAACAGCCGCGCGTACGCCGTCAGCGTCTTGGCGATGGCGGCCGGGTTCGGCGCCGGTGTGGCGGTGTTGTCACTGCGGCTCGCCGACATCGGCGAGAGCGGCTGGCGCTACGTGTACCTGATCGCGGCGGTCTGGTGTGTCGTTGCGCTCGACCTGACCCGCCGTCTGCCCGAGACCCGGCGGTTCGCCGTCGCCCATGTCGAGCGCACGACCCGGCGGCCTCGCCTCAACCTTCGCCGGCTCGCCTTGATCGCGGCCGTCGCGTTCATCGGCAACATCTTCATCGCTCCGGCCAGCTTCTTCCAGAACCGGTACCTCGCCGACATCCGCGACTTCTCCGGCGGCATGATCGGGATCTTCTCGATCGCGGTCGGCACGCCGGCGAGCATCGGGCTGATCCTCGGGGGCCGGGCTGCCGACACGAGCGGTCGGCGAAAGCTGATCGCCTTCACATTGCCGCTGGGAACCGCTGCGATCGTCGCCGCGTTCACCGTTGGAGGTCCACCGCTGTGGGCGTTCTCGCTGCTGGGGGGCATCTTGTCGAGTGCCGCGTACCCGGCACTCGCGGTGTACCGCAGCGAGCTGTTCCCCACCGAGAACCGCAGCCGTGCAGCCGGACTGATCACCGCTGCGGCGCTGATCGGTGGGATCGGCGGACTGCTCCTCACCGGCTGGTTGCTCGACGCTGGGTGGTCGTACGGGCAGGTGATGGCCCTGCTCGGGTTGTGCCAACTGGTGGTCACCGTGCTCGTCGTGGTCGCCTATCCAGAGACCGCGCACCTCGAACTCGAAGCGCTCAATCCCGAGGACACCCCGATCGACCTGCACCACACACCCCCGCCGCCCCGACCCGCCGGCTGATCGCTGGCACACACCATCGGGCGACACCGCCACGTTGCGTCATCGCAGAGGTACAGAGATCAGCGAGTTGCTGCGCTGAGCCGACCGACGAAGTCGGCGACCGCGGCGGCGATCGTGTCGTCGGCGCCCTTCAGGTCGTGGCGGCCGCCCTCGATCCACAGATGCTCGACCCGGGCCGGGATCGTGGCAGTCCATTCGGCGAGTTCGTCGGGCGAGCCGAACGGGTCCTTCGTGCCCGAGATGAACAAGCACGGCACCGAGATGTCGACGAGGTGCTCGACGCGCAAGCGCTCGGGCTTGCCTGGCGGATGCAGCGGGTAGCAGATCAACACGAGACCGGCGAGCCGGGCCACGGGACCGACCCCATCGACGTCGGCGGCGACCATCGACGCGATGCGTCCACCCATCGAGCGGCCGCCCAGCACCACCGGGCCCCGGCGCCGCCGAAACGGCGCCAGATCCTCGCGGATCGCGGCCATCAGCTTCGGCGCTCGATCGGGGGCACGGCGCCCCTCCCGGCGGTACGGGAAATCGAGGCGTTCGACCGATGCCGTGGCAGCGACGGACCGCTCGATCGCGACGAGGCTCGGCTGATCCCGATCGGACCCAGCACCCGGATACAGCAGCAGTGTCGGTTTGGCCATCACCGCATCATTCGGGTGCGGTGCTGAGCACCCGACGGGCCTCGGCGAGATCGCTCATTGCCTTGGCGGCGTCGACGCTGTCGCCGCCGTGATCGGGATGGACGTCGCGCATGCGCTCGCGGAACTTCGTCATCACGTCGCGCTTCGACGGCGTCTTGCCACCCAATTCGAACCCGAGCACACCCAGCGCCCACGCACGCGGATCGGCCAATGCCTCGAGTTCGAGAGTCCTCGACCCTGCGAGGTAGGCAATCATCGCCGGCCCGATCGGACCGCGCCATCGGGCCGCTTTCTGCAGCACCGGCACGATGCGTCTGCGGTGCTCGGGAGCGAAGCGTTCCACCGCGTAGATGGCTCCGAGCACCTGTGAGAGATCGGTACCGACCGAACGGAAATCGAACGAGATGTCGTCGCCGTTGCCGATCATGCGATGGTGGCTCTTGGCGAGCCCGTGACGGTCGACCTGGAAACGGTGGCGCAGACGAGGCTGGACGATGCGGTCGTCGTTCTCGATCGATGCGAGCAGACGGTGTACGTCACCGACGAGGTCGTCGTCGACTCCGTAGAGATACTCCGCAACGATCGCGCCGAGCAGCAGGCCTCCGAAACCGGGGGCCGGATCGACCGGCAGCACCAGGTGGCCCAGCGCGAGCCGCCGTGTCGGCTGAGCCGGCCGCGAGTGCCAGATCTCGATCTCGGCGAGCAGCACGGCGTTCAGACGTAGGGCCGCAGCAACGAGCGCAGCTCCTGCGCGGCTCCGATGATCTCGGATTCGGCGGTGTCGCCGGGCGAACCCGTGGCAGCGTCGGCGCTGACCAGCTCGATGATCGTGCCGACGCCACCCACCGCGGCGGCCCACGGACGTGGCGACATGCCGTACGGAGCGTTCTTGGCGTCGACGAGCGGCGCGAGTTCGATCAGGTCACGGCGCGCACCGGCGTCCATGGGATCCTTGGCCAGACGGTCAGCAGCGAGGAACATCGTGCTCAGCGCCCCTTCGGGAGGTGCAACGACAGCGTCACCACCGTCGCCGAGCAATTCACCGGACTCGATGGCGTCGAGCAGATCGTCGACGGCATGTTCGGCGTCCTCGGCGACGACCACCGTGGTGCCCTCCCAGCGGTGCGGCACCTCGGAATCGATCAGCGCCTCGGTGAGGATCGTGCGGTCGGCGTCGGACCATTCGTCGAGGCCGAACTCGGTGGAGGCTGCGTCATCGGCGAGCACGATCGCGAACGGTCCGAGAATCTGTTCGAGCTGGTCGAACAATGCGTCGACCTGCGCTTCGAACACCTCGGGAGCGACGACCTCGTCGCCGTCCCAGACGTGCGGTAGCTCGGCCTCTGCCAGGGCTTCGGACAGCTCCGCGCGCTGGTCGAAGTTCCAAGCCGACACGTCGTAGTGGACTTTGACCACATCGGGATCGTTGGGGTCGAAATCGAACGGTTCACCAGATGCTGCGCGGTCTTGCTGCGCCTCGGCACCGGCTTGCTTGTTGACGAAAGCCACGGTGGAACGCTACCGGCAGTAGCTACCCACTCGAAGTCGTGCCGGCGATCGCATCCAGGAATCGTTCGATGCGGTCGTACTCGTCGCGCTGGTTGATCGGGTCGCGGAAACCATGCCCCTCCCCGTCGTACACGACGTAGTCGACGTCGCCGCCGCCGCTTCGGATCCGCTCGACGAGCAGATCACTCTGCGAGATCGGCACGACCGGGTCGTCGCCGCCATGGAACAACAACAGCGGGCCGGCGATGCGGTCGGCGCGATGCAGCGGCGACAGTTCGATCATCCGCGTCACCGTCGCTGGATCGTCGGGAGCACCGACGAGCGTGTCGGTGTAGTGCGCCTCGAACCGATGTGTGGCCGCAGCGAGGTCGGCAAGGTCGCTCACCGGATACGACGCGACTGCACCGGCGACGAGGTCATGGTGGTCGGCGAGGAGGCCGAGCACGGTGAGCCCGCCCGACGATCCGCCCATCACGACGGTGTGATCAGCGGTGGCCCAGCCTTTGCGGTGGGCGTGACGAATCAGGGCCGCAGTGTCGTCGACGTCGTCGCGCCCCCACCCTCCGTTGAGCGCCCGCTGGTAGCGGCGGCCGTGGCCGGTGGTTCCTCTGGGATCGACGACCAGTACATCCCAGCCGCGGCTCCACCAGTAGGCGATGCGCGGCCGGAAATCGACCTGCCACTGATCGGTCGGACCACCGTGCACCCAGCACAGCAACCGACCCGTTCCGGCGACGTAGTGACGAGCGTGCAGCTCCAGTTCGCCCCCGCCGGGCTCCGACGAATCGCCCGCCTTCGAGACGACCGAGACGAGTTCCGGCTCGGGCAACTCGACATGGTCCCAACCGAGCGACGGTCCCACCGCCAGCACCGTGCGTTCCCATGTCGTGGTGTCATATGCCACCACCTGGGTCGGCGTGCGCGCTCCGGTGCGCAATCCCACCACCCGCTCACCGCACCACGACAGCTGGCCGTGCACCCCGCGAGCGACATCTCGCACATCACCCGATCCCCGCTCGACCACACAGAGACGTCCGAACCCACGCTCGTTGCGCGTGAAGGCAACGAACCGCCCGTCAGGCGAGACAGCGAAACTGCGCTGCCCCATCCCCCAAGTCGGACCGGCATGCTCGGCGCGCTCGGTTGCCACCGGCTCGCCGGCGACGTACACGTTCAGCCAGCCCGATGCATCGTGGACACAGCTGAACGAACCGTCAGCGCACCAGCGCGCCTGCTGGACCGACACGTCGGGACGCCCCCACCGCTCGAGCTCGGTCTGCGACGAGTCGACATGGGCAGTCACCACCTCGGTGGTGTCCCACGGCATCGACGGTGGGCTCCAGCCGACCCACACCACACGAGTCGAGTCTGCGGACACATTCGGATCGAAACAGAACGCGTCGTCGCCTTCGTCGAGTCGGGTCGGAGCTGGCGCGTCGACATCGAGCGACACCCGCCACACTTCGGCCTCGTCGATGGCGACGACAACGAAGGTTCCGTCGGGCGAAACGCTGGGTGCTCGACATCCACGTTCGAATTCGGTGAGTCGTCGTGGCGGGCCGGCGAGCGGCTGGCTCCACAGCTCGCCGTCGACCGCGACGTAGACGATCCCGCTCGAGTCGGCGAGCCAATCGAAGCAACCACCACCGAGACCGCGTCCCGGCGCCGGTGCGGGCGATGTGGTCAGCAGCCGTTCGGGTCCGCCATTGATCGGCACGAGCACGACACCGACCGTGCGCTGCCAGCGAACGACCACGGCGACGGCAGCACCGTTCGGAGAAAGTCGTGGTTCGGTGAGATCGCGGCCGTCCAGACACCATTCGACCGGGATCGGATCAGACGTCCCAGCGTGCGGCGTCGTGGTCACGGGCATGTGATCCGATGGTATGGCAGGAGGTACCGTGAGACCATGACAACGTCGTCACGTCAACAGCCCGACCGCAACCTCGCAATGGACCTGGTCCGCGCCACCGAGTCGGCGTGCCTCGCCGCTGCTCGATGGGTCGGCCGCGGCGACAAGAACGCTGCCGACAACGCAGCAGTCGAAGCAATGCGCCTGTCGTTGTCGACCGTGCCGATGGACGGCTTGGTCGTCATCGGCGAAGGCGAGAAGGACGACGCGCCGATGCTGTACAACGGCGAGCACGTCGGCGATGGCAGCGCCCCTGAAGTCGACGTCGCCGTCGACCCGATCGACGGCACCACGCTCACCGCGCAGGGCAAGACGAACGCGCTGGCCGTGATCGCCGTCGCCGATCGGGGCTCGATGCTCGACCCCGGCCCGTCGTTCTACATGGAGAAGATCGCTGTCGGTCCCGACGCCGTTGGCTCGATCGACATCACCGCAACCCCCACCCAGAACCTCCGATGGATCGCCAAGGCCAAGGGCGAAGAAGTCCGCGACCTCACCGTGGTCATCCTCGACCGGCCCCGCCACGTCGATCTGATCGGCGAGGTCCGAGCCAGCGGTGCCCGCATCAGGCTGATCACCGACGGCGATGTGTACGGCTCGGTTGCCACCTGTTGGCCCGACGCGGGCGCCGACGTGTTGTTCGGCATCGGCGGCACGCCCGAAGGCGTCATCTCTGCTGCAGCGATGAAAGCGATGGGCGGCGAGATCCAGGCCCGTTTCGCACCGCAGGGCGACGAGGAACGAGCGGCGATGCTCGAGGCCGGCTTCGACCTCGACCGGGTGCTCGGCCAGGACGATCTGATCCAGGGCGACAACTGCTTCTTCGCTGCCACCGGTCTCACCGATGGCGCGCTGCTTCGTGGGGTTCGGTTCGACAAGCGCGGTGCGCGCACTCAGAGTCTCGTGATGCGGTCACGCAGCGGCACCGTTCGCATGATCGACGCCCAGCACCAGGTGTCCAAGCTCCGCGAGTTCGCGGCGATCGACTACTGACCTTCGACCAGGGCGCTGCAGCCTCAGCGCGTGATGGCGCCGCTCACCCAGCGGGTGAGTGAACGTGGCAGCAGGTCGCTGCCGGTCACCGCCACCTTGTAGAGGGCGCCAGGAACCGAGATCGTCTTGTTCGAGGCGACATCGCGAAGCCCGGTGGAGGCCACCTGTTCGACGCTGGTCCACGCGAGATCGGGGATCTTCGTCGCCAGTCCGGTGGTGTTGCTGTGCTCTTGGAACTCGGTCTTGGTGAGCCCGGGACACAGCGCCGTCACGTGCACGCCCGACCCCTTGACCTCGCTGTGCAATGCCTCGCTCAGGCTGGTCACGTACGCCTTCGTGGCGGCGTACACGCCGAGTCCAGGTGACGCCTGAAAGCTTGCAACGCTCGACACGTTGAGCAGGTACCCACGACCTCGCGGCACCATTGCAGTGAGCGCTGCGTGGCTGAGCAGGGTGAGGGCCTTGACGTTCAGCTCGACTTCGTCGGCGAGGCGATCGGAGTCGAGCTCGTGGAAGACGCCGCTGGTGCCGAAACCGGCGTTGTTGACCACGAGGTCGATCGGCGCGGCGGTCGAGGCGATTCGCTCAGCGGTGGCGGCCTGCCCCTCGGGTGTGAGCAAGTCGGCTTCGAGCACCTCGAAGGCGTCGTAGCGTGCGGCGATCTCCTCGAGCCGATCAGCTCGGCGGGCCACCAGCACGGTCGGTACGCCGGCCACGCCGAGCAGTCGGGCCATCTCGGCGCCGATGCCCGACGAGGCACCGGTGACGAGCGCGGACGTGAACGGATATGTCGACATCGACACGACGCTATCCACTCGACGAATTGTTCCTCATGGTGTCTGACACCACGAGTGGCGGCTCAGGCGGTGAACGAGACGCCGGCCGCAGTGAGGCGGGCTTCGGCGCGGGCCTTGCCGGCGAGCGCGTGGGTGAGCACCTCTTCGTCGTGCTTCCTGCTTGAGGACCTGGCGATGGCGTTCGAGAGCTTCCTTGGCACGATCGACATCGATGTCGGTCGCCATCTCGGCGGTATCGGACAGGATCGACACCTTGGTCGGGTTGCCGTGCACCTCGACGAAACCGCGGTGTACTGCAATGTCCTGCACGGTGCCGTCGGTCTGGAACACCCGGGTGTGATTCTCGACGAGTGCGCCGAGGAACGCCTGGTGGCCGGCCTGGAACGCGACTTCTCCACCTTCGAGCGTGCGCGTGATCAGCATCGTTGCTTCACCCGAGTACAGCACCGCCTCCGGTGACACCACCTCGACCGTGATCGGCTCGGCCATCTCAGGACTCCTGGAGCTTCTTCGCCTTCGCGAGGACCTGCTCGACGCTGCCGACGTTGAGGAATGCCTGCTCGGGCACTTCGTCGAGCTCGCCGTCGATGATCGACTCGAACGACTCGACGGTCTCGGCGACCGGCACGAACTCGCCATCGAGGCCGGTGAAGACCTTGGCGACGAAGAACGGCTGCGACAAGAAGCGCTCGACCTTGCGGGCCCGGTTGACGATGAGGCGGTCCTCTTCGGAGAGCTCATCGAGGCCGAGGATGGCGATGATGTCCTGCAGTTCCTTGTAGCGCTGCAGGGTCTCCTGCACACGCCGGGCCACGTTGTAGTGGTGGTCGCCGACGACTTCGGGCGACAGGATCGTCGAGGTCGACGCCAGCGGATCGACCGCCGGGTAGATGCCGAGGGCCGCGACCTGACGCGACAACTCGGTGGTGGCATCGAGGTGCGTGAAGGTGGTGAACGGTGCCGGGTCGGTGTAGTCGTCGGCAGGAACGTAGACGGCCTGCAGCGAGGTGATCGAGCGACCCCGGGTGGAGGTGATGCGCTCTTGGAGCTGGCCCATCTCGTCGGCGAGCGTCGGCTGGTAGCCCACGGCGGCCGGCATGCGGCCGAGCAGCGTCGACACCTCGGAACCCGCCTGCACGAAACGGAAGATGTTGTCGACGAACAGCAGCACGTCCTGGTTCTGGACGTCGCGGAAGTACTCGGCCATCGTCAGCGCCGACAGCGCAACGCGCAGGCGCACGCCTGGCGGCTCGTCCATCTGGCCGAACACGAGGGCGGCCTTTTCGAACACGCCCGACTCCATCATCTCCAGACGGAGGTCGGTGCCTTCACGGGTGCGCTCGCCGACACCGGCGAACACCGACACACCACCGTGCTGGCTGGCAACACGGTTGATCATCTCGGTGATGAGCACGGTCTTGCCGACGCCGGCACCACCGAACAGGCCGATCTTGCCGCCGGCGACGTACGGGGTGAGGAGGTCGATGACCTTGATGCCCGTTTCGAACATGCGAGCCGACGGCTCGAGTGCGTCGAAGTCGGGAGCGTCGCGGTGGATGTCCCAGCGCTCCATCTGGTCGAAGCCTTCCGGCTCGTCGTCGAGGGGCTCGCCCCAGACGTTCCAGATGTGGCCGAGCACCTTGTCGCCAACGGGCACCTGGATGCCGTGGCCGAGGTTGCGCACCGGGGTACCACGCACCAGACCGTCGGTCGGCTTCAAGCAGACGGCGCGGACACGGCTGTTGCCGAGCTGCTGGGCCACTTCGGCGAGCACCTTGATGGTCTCACCTTCGAGATTGACGTCGAATTCGACGGCCGAGTTCAGCTCGGGCAGGGCGCCGCGCGGGAACTCGACGTCGATCACGGGGCCGGCGATGGCGACGACGCGACCGTCCTTGGTGGCGGTGGGGGTGTCTTCGGTCATGGTCATGACGTGTTGTCTCCTCGGAGTGGGCGCTCAGCTGGTGGAGTCGCTGTGGGCGGCGTGTCGGGGGTGACAGTAGTCGGACCATCGAAGTCGTACGGCCGGCGACGTGTTGTCGGAGTCGAGGGCTTCGGCGCCGCCGACGATCTCCATGATCTCGGTCGTGATCGAGTCCTGGCGGGCCCGGTTCATGATCCGACTGAGGGACTTGATGAGTTCTTCTGCGTTGTCGGTGGCGGACTTCATCGCCCGCTGGCGGAACGCATGCTCGGACGCTGCTGCATTGAGCAGCGCTGCGTAGACACGGGCCTCGACGTACCGCGGCAGCAGCGTGTCGAGGATCGTTTCGGGATCCGGTTCGAAGTCGTAGTCGCCGGCGGTGCCATCGCCGGCCTTGCCGTCGCCACCGGCGACGGTGTCGGCGCTCAGCGGCACCAGTGGGCGCAGGACCACTTCCTGGCTGCCCGACGAGATGAATCGGGTGTAGACGAGTTCGAC
Organism: Ilumatobacteraceae bacterium; assembly: GCA_963717385.1. Classification (GTDB taxonomy): domain Bacteria; phylum Actinomycetota; class Acidimicrobiia; order Acidimicrobiales; family Ilumatobacteraceae; genus Sva-07. Next base: position 34,616 of record CAVQWE010000012.1, on the reverse strand, counting down.
CCGATCGACCTGGCCGGAGATGAAGAGATCGACGACATGCTCGCCGATTGCTCGGGCATCCTCGTACGACGGCTGATCGGAGAAGCCGTTGAACTCCTGGCCGAGCTGGTAACCGCGGAAGCGGAAGTAGCCCAACGCCTTGCGTCCAACCGGAATCACGGTGTAGTCACGCCCATGGAGCAGATCGGACTTGATCTCGCCTTCGGCGGCGCGCTGCGTGCCGGCGTTGTAGCCGCCGCACAGACCGCGGTCGGCGGTGATCACGACGTAGGCGGTGTGCTTGACCTCGTCGCGCCCCTGCAGCAACGGCGAGTCGGCCGATGCGCCCCCGGCGGCGAGGTCCTTGACCACCTCGGTGATCTGCTCGGAGTACGGAACGGCAGCGGCCACCCGCGCTTGGGCCTTGACGATGCGCGACGCCGCGATGAGCTCCATGGCGCGCGTGATCTTCTTCGTCGCCCGAACGCTGCGAATGCGTTCTTTGAGGATTCGCTCCTGACCACCTGCCATTTAGATCACTCCGTTGCGAGGGTCTTGGTCGACTTGGCGTCGCCCATCTCGTCGATGTCGAGCTGGGTCGGATCGACGGCGTAGCCGCCGTCGGAAGCGGTGAAGTTCGCCTTGAACGCCAAGATGGCCTCGTCGAGACCGTCGGGGATGCCAGAGCTGCGGAGGTCGGCGAGCAGCCCACTGTGGGTGCTGCGCACGTACTCGATCAGCTCGCCTTCGAAGCGCTTCACATCGGCGACGGCGACGTCGTCGAGGTGACCCTTCGTGCCGGCATAGATCACGAGGACCTGCTCTTCGACCGCCATGGGACTGTTCAGCGGCTGCTTGAGCAACTCGACCAGACGATAGCCACGTTCGAGCTGGGCCTTGGAGATCGCGTCGAGTTCGGAACCGAACGTGGCGAAGGCTTCGAGCTCGCGGAACTGGGCGAGGTCGAGCTTGAGCGTGCCGGCCACGGACTTCATCGACTTGATCTGTGCGGCGCTGCCGACTCGTGACACCGAGATGCCCACGTCGATGGCCGGGCGAACACCCGACTTGAAGAGGTTGTCCTGCAAGAAGACCTGGCCGTCGGTGATCGAGATCACGTTGGTCGGGATGAACGCCGACACGTCGCCGGCCTTCGTCTCGATGATCGGCAGTGCAGTGAGCGAACCGGCGCCGAGCTCGTCAGAGAGCTTCGCGGCACGCTCGAGCAGGCGGCTGTGCAAGTAGAACACGTCACCGGGGTACGCCTCGCGGCCCGGCGGGCGGCGCAGCAGCAGCGAGAGCTGACGGTAGGCGTCGGCCTGCTTGGAGAGGTCGTCGTAGACCACCAATGCGTGCTCGCCGTTGTCCATCCAGTGCTGGCCGATGGCGCAGCCGGCGTAGGGAGCGAGATACTTGAACGGTGCCGGGTCGGACGCTGAGGCCACCACGACGACGGTGTACTCCATGGCGCCGGCCTTGCGGAGCGTGTCGACGGTCTGCGCGACCGTGGAGCTCTTCTGGCCGATGGCGACATAGATGCACTTCACGCCGAGACCCTGCTGGTTGAGGATCGTGTCGATCGCGACCGTGGTCTTGCCGGTCTTGCGGTCGCCGATGATCAGCTCACGCTGGCCACGCCCGATCGGGGTCATGGCGTCGATCGCCTTGATCCCGGTCTGGAGCGGCTCGTGCACGGGCTTGCGGCCCATGATGCCCGGCGCCTGGATCTCCATACGGCGAAACTCGGTGCCGGTGAGATCGCCGTTGCCGTCGATCGGACGACCGAGCGCGTTGACCACGCGGCCGAGCATGCCGTCGCCGACAGGCATCGAGAGGATGCGGCCGGTCGACTTGACGGTCTGGCCTTCTTCGATCTGGTCGACGTTGCCGAGGACAACGGCGCCGATCGAGGTCTCGTCGAGGTTCAGCGCGAGGCCGACGGAGCCGTCTTCGAACTCCAGGAGTTCGTTCACGGCGGCATCGGGCAGACCGCTGACGCGGGCGATGCCGTCGCCGACTTCGGCGACGCGGCCGACGGTGCGGGCCTCGAGCGACGGCTCGAAGCCATCGAGGTTGGACTTGAGCGCCGAGGCGATGTCGGCGGCGGAAATGGTGAGCTCAGCCATGGAGGTCTCTCTTTCGATCCTGGATACGGCTCAGAGCCGGCTCTTGAGCTGGTCGATGCGGGTGCGAACGGTGTCGTCGATGATGGTGTCGCCAACGGTGGCGACGACGCCGCCGACCACGGTGGGGTCGACGACGGTCTTGAGATTGAGGCGCTTGCCGGTGGCGTTCTCGAGCGCTGCTTTCAGGCGAGCCTGCTGATCGTCGCTGAGCGCGACCGCAGTGCGGACCTCGGCGACATCGAGCTGCTTGGCAGCCGACGCACGCTGCACGAGCGAGTCGACGATGGCGGGCAGGTCGCCACCACGCCCCGAGCCGACCACCATCGACACGAGTTGCACAGTGGTGGATGTGGCCTTGCCGTCGAGGAGATCTTCGACGATTGCTTGGCGCTTCTCGACCGGGGTGCGCTCGTCGGTGAGGGCGAGACGGAGCTCGTCGCTCGACTCGTACGACCGAGCGAAGCGGAAGAGTTCGTCTTCGACCTCGTCGAGCGTGCCGTCGGCACGGGCGACCTCGAACAGTGCTCGTGCGTAGCCTTCGATGCGTGCGTCGCTCATGATGTTGCTCCTGCACTGGTAGCGCCGACGCGCTGGATGAAGCTCTCGATCAGGTCCTGCTGAGCGGCGTCGTCGAGCGTCTGCACGACCACCCGCTCGATCGACGCCGTGGAATGGCGCCCGATCTCGCTGCGCAGCTCATCGCCGCTGCGACTCGACGCAGTGGCGATGTCGGCGTCGGCGCGGATGTGCAGTTCGGCGATCTCCTGATCGAGGCGCACCCGCCCATCGGCGAGGATTGCTTCGGCTTGTGCGTCGGCCTCGGTGAACAACCGCTGACGTTCGCCGTCGATGTCGCCGAGTGCGGCGCGGATCTCGGTTGCCTGACGGTCGGCATCGACCTTGGCCTCGGCAGCACCGTCGAGTTCGCCTTGGATACGGGCCGTGCGATCGCGCATTGCCTTGACGATCGACGGTCCAGCGAACTTCCAGATCGCCACGAACACGATCAGCGAAGCAGCACCGCCGATCCAGATTTCCTTGATCGGAGGCAGGATCGGGTCGGCCGCGGTGACGAAACCGTCGTCGTCGATGTCGAACTCGACCTGGACGAGCGATCCGGCGACGGCTTGGAGGTTGGCAGCGATACTCACTGAGCCACCTCCGCACCCATCGTGTCGCGCACAGCGGTCTGCACGACCGAGCGATCAACCGATCGACCGGTTGCCAGTTCGGCGAACCGTCCGACCACGTCGACGACAGCGGTTTCGACGTCACTCTGAGCAGCAGCGCGTGCGGCGTCGACTTCGGCCATCGCCGCACCTCGGCGTTCGTGCGATTTCTGCGTTGGCGGCGGCAAGGCGTTCGGCTCGCTCGGCTTCGAGCGTTGTCCGAGCAACCTCGACGCGTTGCTGCGCCTCGGTCCGCAGGCTTGCGACCTGGGCCTCGTAGCCAGCGACGTCGTCGCGAGCCGATGCGGTGAGCGCCTCGGCGGCGGCGCGTTCACGACGCACACTCTCTGCACGCTCGTCCATCCCGCGCTTGAGCTTGGGATAGAGCAGGTAACGCAGGATGAGGGCCATGACCGCGAACGAACCGAAGCCCCAGGCGAGCTCCTTCATTTCGATCGCGATGGGGTTCAGGTCGTTCTCGGGGACTTCCTTTTCTTCGGCGGACACGAGTGCCTCGACGAAGTGGCTGTCGCCGAGGAACGAGACCTCGAGCGACTCCCCGGAACCGGTGACGACGGCTGTCAGCACGTCAGCTCCTTACGAATTGGTGGACGGGATGGCAAGTTGCGCTGATTCGGCTCAGGCGAACTTGAGCAGAATGAAGACCACGAAGCCGATGAGTGCGAGCGCCTCGGTGAAGGCGATGCCCAGGAACATCGTGGTACGCACCATGCCGGCAGCCTCGGGCTGACGGGCCATTGCCTCGACCGACTTGCCGACGAGGAAACCGATGCCGATGGCCGGGCCGATGGCGGCGAGACCGTACGCGAAGCCGGCGTTCGCCGCAGCGGCGATCGACTTCTGGTCGGCAGCGGTCAGGCCCTCTTCGGCCTGCTGGGCGAGGATGCTGAGTGCTTCCATGTTGGTGATTTCTCCTGTGTTGTCTGAAACGTTGATCAGGTGATCGGTTGATCGGTGTCGTGGTCGAATGACCGGGTCGAGCGCTGAGTGTGACTCAGTGCTCGTCGTGCGCCGCCATCGAGTTGTTGATGTACACAGCGGCGAGGATCGTGAAGATGTAGGCCTGCAGCACGGCGACCAGCACTTCGAAGGCGGTCATCAAGATGAGCATGATGAAGGGCAGGATGCTCATCGGCACGAGGAAGATCTGGCTGGTCTTGGCGAACAGCAGCGCTTCGGTGAGCAGGCCGAACGTGACGAGCAGGATGTGGCCGGCAAGCATGTTGGCAAAGAGACGCACGGTGAGCGAGAACGGCGTGACGAGGATCGTCGAGACGAACTCGATGAGACCAACGAGCGGCTTGAGCAACGTCGGCACTCCGGGGGGCCACAACAGGTGACCGAGGTATCCGGCCCCTTGGTGCTTGAGTCCCGTACCGATGTAGACGACCCACACGAGCAGCGACAGCGCCAGCGGGATGGCCATGCGGGCGGTGGCCGGCATCTGGAACACCGGAAGCACTCCCGGGATGTTGCAGAGGAAGATGAACATGAACAGGCTGAGCAGCAGCGGGGTCCAGTTGAGACCCGCCTTGCCCATCGTCTGCATGATGATGCCTTCTTGGATGAACTCGACCGAGGTCTCGGCCAGGTTTCGCACGCCGGTGGGCGCCACGGCGGGATTGGCCCGGTTCGCCAGTGAGTAGAAGATGATGACGATCAATGCCGACAGGACGGCAATGAGGCCGATCTTGTTGAACGTGGGGAAGATGTCCGGCCAGCGCAGCAGGGCGTTGATCGGTGGGAACTCGAGAGCGAAGAACACGTGGGGATCCGTTTCAGTCGTGCGTGAGCGTCGTGGGTGACGGGGACGTGGGGTTCGAAGCAGGCTTCGAGGTGGAACTCGGGGCGGATGGCTTGAGCCCCGGATGAGCGAGTGTGAGGGAGACGTGCTTCATCTCCCACATCAGCAAACCGAGGTGCGTGATGATGATGGTCGCTCCGAGGGCCGGAAAAGAAATCCAAGGAGCATCTTGCACGAACCAGACCGCCGCAAAGATCAGAGCAAGCCGGGCCAGGTAGCCGAACAGCACCGCTCCCATCATCACGCCGATCGAGATCTTGGCGGTGAACGAGACCAACGCTGCGGCCAGTGCGAAGTTGGCGAGCACGATCACGATGCCGTACGCCGACGACCATGCACCGTCGGCTCCCCAGATGACCAGGCACACGGCAATCAGCACCGGCGCCACGATCAGGCCGCGCTTGACGATGTCACGAGACACCGCCATCTCGGGCGCCGGGCCGTCGACACTGGTGAACAGCAGATCGGTCTTGTCACCCACGCGGGCCGCCGATCGATTCGCTGCTCGGAGTGCCGCTGCGGCGAGCGATGGCATCGCGCCGCTCGGCGTCGAAGGCGTCCATCTTCTGGTCGTAGCGGTACTTCTGCTTGGTGAACAGCCCCACGGCGCCGAGCACGGTTCCCACGATCATGAACAGCGGGAGCGTGCCGAGCCAACGATCGAGCGCGAACCCTCCACCGACGAACAGCGTCATGATGACGGCGATCTCGATGGCCATACCGAGGGCGTCGTCGGTGGCGACACGTTTCTGCGTGGGGAGGAGCTTCATTGATCCAGACGGGGCGTTGGCGGTCGTGCCGGCGGCGACGACGCTTGTGAACGCATGCACAACCTAGTAGCCGGGACTGGCCGGGAGCAACCCTTCGAGGAAAGTCTCCTCAGGGCGCATCGACCCGGGGCTCCTCAAGCGGTTCCGGCCGGCCGTTGGAGCGTCGACGCGCCCTGACACTCGGGTGCATCACCGTGAACAACACGATCGCCAACGCGATGATCCCGAACGGCAGATACGCCGGGTTGCGGCCGGTGAGCGTGGGATACAGCACGAACGCAGACAGCAACAGCGTCCAGGTCCACAGGATCACGACACTGCGTCGATGACCATGGCCGAGATCCATCAGGCGGTGATGCAGGTGGCCCTTGTCGGCAACGGCGAACGACCGGCGTGATGACACCCGCCGGAAGATCGCAAACGCCAGATCGAAGATCGGCACCCCGAGGATCAGCAGTGGGATCGCGAGCGGCGCGAGGAAGAAGTAGGTCTGACCGACGAACTCCTGGTTGAACGAATCAGCTCGGCCACCGACGACGCTCGTTGCCACAGCCAGCAGCAATCCGAGCAGCAGGGCCCCGCCGTCGCCCATGAAGATCCGCGCCGGGTTGAAGTTGAACGGAAGGAACCCCAGGCACAGGCCGACCGCGATGATCGCGAGCAGCGGTCCCATGTTCTTGGCGTCGAGCACACCGCTGTCGATCAACTCCTGGCTGTACAGGAAGAACGCTCCGGCCCCGATCGCGACGATCCCGGCGGCCAACCCGTCGAGACCGTCGATCAGGTTGATCGCCTGGGTCATCCCGAGCAGCCACAGCACGGTCACGAGCGGGCGCCACTCGGCCGCGAGCAGGATCGGTCCGTCGAAGAACGGCAGGCGGAACGCGTACATCACGACACCGAACTGCACGAGCGCGAGGCCGGCGAGCACGGTGCCGGCAACCTTGGCCGGCGGCGACAGGCCGCGGACGTCGTCGACGAAGCCGACCAGGTAGATGATCGTTGCGGCGATCATCACGCCGATCGGTTCTGAGTTGCTCTCGAACAGCACGTCGAACGCGTCGAGCGACCAGGCAGCGAGCATCGCCGCGAGGAAGCCGAGATACATCGCCAAACCGCCGATGTCGGGCAACGGGGTCTGGTGGACGGTGCGGTCGTTGGGGAGATACACCCACCCTCGCCGCCGAGCCAACACACCGACGAGCGGTGTGGTGACGAGCGTGACCCCTGCCGCGATGGCTCCGATCAGCAGAAAGGAACCGAGTTCGGGCACGAGGCGTCAGCTTACGACGGCGTCAGTTGGCCGGGTAGGCCGGGAACCGTGCGCACAGCTCGGCGACGTCCTTGCGGACGAGTTCGAGTTCGGCCGAGTCGTCTCGACCGCGCAGTGCTCGGGCGATGAACTCGGCGATCAGTGGCATCTCGGCCTCGGTCATCCCCTGCGTGGTCACCGACGGTGTCCCGATGCGTACGCCGCTGGTGACGAACGGACTGCGCGGGTCGTCGGGGATGGTGTTCTTGTTGAGTGTGATCCCTGCCTCGTCGAGCTTGGCTTGGGCTTCCTTGCCGGTCAACTCGGCATCGAACGGGGTGAGGTCGACCACCATCAGGTGATTGTCGGTGCCACCGGACACGAGCCGAAAGCCCTGCTGCACCAGCGCGTCGGCCAGCGCCGACGCGTTCTTGACGATCTGGTGGGCGTAGGCGGTGAAGGACGGGTCCGCGGCCTCTCGGAAGGCGACCGCCTTGCCGGCGATGACATGTTCGAGCGGGCCACCCTGCCAGCCGGGGAACACGGCCTTGTCGATGGCCTTGGCGTGTTCGGCCTTGCAGAGAATCGCACCACCGCGAGGGCCCCGCAGCGTCTTGTGGGTGGTGAAGGTGACGACGTCGGCGTACGGCACCGGGTTGGGGTGGGCCCCGCCGGCGACGAGCCCGGCGAGGTGTGCGATGTCGAACAACAGCAACGCACCGACCTCGTCGGCGATCTTCTTGAACGGCTCGGGGTCGAGGCGGCGCGGGTAGGCAGTGGTGCCGGCCACGATCATCTTCGGGCGATGCTGGAGCGCCAGCGCCCGCACCTCGTCCATGTCGATGCGGTCTTCGGCGCCGGTGCCGTAGGAGACGAAGTTGTACAGCAGGCCGCTGGCGTTGACCGGCGAGCCGTGGGTGAGGTGGCCACCATGGTCGAGGCTGAGCCCGAGCACCGTGTCACCCGGCTGCAGCAGCGCCTGGTACACGCACATGTTGGCGTTGGCGCCCGAGTGCGGCTGCACGTTGGCGTGGTCGGCGCCGAACAGCGACTTGACCCGATCGATGGCGAGCTGCTCGATGTCGTCGACGATCGCGTTGCCGCCGTAGTAGCGCTTGCCGGGATAGCCCTCGGAGTACTTGTTGGTGAGCGCACTTCCGACGGCGGCCATCACCGCCGGCGAGGTGAAGTTCTCGCTGGCGATCAGCTGGATACCGCTGGTCTGGCGTTCGACCTCACGCTCGATGAGGCTCATCACCACGGTGTCGGGATCGGTGTCGGAGGGAAACGGCATCGTGGGTCCTTCTGTTCAGAAGTTGGCTTCGAGTTCGGTGAGTTGGTCGACGCGTCGGGCGTGGCGACCGCCCTCGAAGTCGGTGGTGAGGAAGGTGGTGACGATCTCGTCGGCGAGGCCCTCGCCGACGACTCGCGCGCCCATCGACAGCACGTTGGCATCGTTGTGTTCACGGGCCATTCGAGCGGTGTACAAGCAGTTGCACAGTGCTGCACGAACACCGCGCACCTTGTTGGCGGCGAGCTGTTCGCCCTGGCCGCTCCCGCCGAGCACGATCCCGAAGTCGGCACCACCGTCGCGCACGGTGCGACCGACACCTGCACAGATGGCGGGGTAGTCGACCGAGTCGGTGGAGTGCGTACCTTGATCGTCGACCTCGTAGCCCGAAGCGAGCAGCATCGTTGCCAGATGTTGCTTCAGCTCGTAGCCGGCATGGTCGGAGCCGATGGCGATGCGGGTCATCGTCGACTGAGTGTAGGAGTTCGGCGGGCTGGCTGCGTTCACTTGGGTCACAACGTCTGGTGATTCCTATGGTGAGCGGCCGTGACAACTCTGGATCCACGCACCCCCGTCATCGTTGGCGTCGGCCAATACGTCCATCGCGCCGACTCCGTCGACGAGGGCCTCGAACCGGTGGCCCTGATGGAACGCGCTGTGCTCGCAGCGGCGTCCGACGCCGGCCTCGACGGGCCACCGGCGAGCGACGCAGTCCGAGTGGTTGGGCAGCTGTCGTGGCGCTACGGCAACACGCCGAGGATGCTCGCCGACCGACTCGGGCTGTCGCCTCGACACCTCGACTACACCACGATGGGCGGCAACAGCCCCCAGACCCTGGTGAACTCGACGGCACTCGAGATCTTGTCGGGTGCGACCGATGTCGTGATCCTCAGCGGCGGCGAAGCCACCCGCACCCGCTCGCGAGCACGCAAGGCCGGAATCGAACTGCACTGGCCGAAGAGCCCCGAGGGCGACGAGCCGACCATCGTCGGCGAAGACCTCGAGATGAACCTCCCGGCCGAGATCGATCGCGGCATCTACCTGCCGGTGCAGATCTACCCCATGTTCGAGACAGCGATCCGCTCCGCCGCAGGACGCAGTGTCGACGAACACCGAGACCATCTCGGGCGACTCTGGGCGGGTCTGAGCGAGGTGGCATCACGCAACCCGTACGCATGGATCCGAGACGCGAAGACACCTGCCGAAATCACCACGGTGTCCGACACCAACCGGATGATCGGGCTGCCGTACCCGAAGCTGATGAACTCGAACAACGACGTCGACATGGGCGCAGCGATCATCATGTGTTCGGTCGAGTCGGCACGGCGAATGGGCATCGCGTCCGACCGATGGGTGTTTCCCCACTCGGGCGCCGATTGTCACGAGCACAACTACGTGTCGCACCGAGACACGTTCGCGCAGACGCCGGCAGTCGAGATCGGCGGCCGCCGAGCCCTCGAACTCGCCGGTCTGGGCATCGACGACATCTCGGTGATCGACCTGTACTCGTGCTTCCCGGCCGCAGTGCAACTCGGTGCGGCGTCACTCGGAATCGACACCGCAACCCGCCAGTGGTCGCGCACCGGCGGCCTCCCGTTCGCAGGCGGCCCCTGGAACAACTACGTGATGCATGCGATCGCGACCGTGGTGAGCGACCTGCGCGAGCAACCAGGTGAGTTCGGGCTCGTGTGGGCCAATGGTGGTTACGCCACCAAGCACTCGTTCGGCGTGTATTCGAGCGAGCCGCCGTCGACGTCGTTCGCCCACTCGAAGCCGCAGGACGAGATCGATGCACTCCCCCGTCGGGAGTTGGCCCTGCCAGCGGACGCAGCAGGGGCTGCCACCATCGAGGCGTACACGGTGATGTTCTCTCGCAACGGGATTGCCGAGCAACCGATCGCCAGTTGCCTACTGGCCGACGGTCGACGGGCCTGGGGCACATCGACCGACGCCGAACTCGCCGCTGCCATGTGCGACGGCGAATGGGTCGGCCGAACCGTCGACCTCGACGCGGACGGCAACCTGCACCAGCACTGACCCCAACCGCTCGGTGTGGGTCAGTCGATGGCGTCGTTGCCGCCGAGGATGCCCTGATCGGGACAGTTGTCGGCGATGTACGCCAGCGTCGCGGGCGCCTCGACGGTGCTCACCAGACTCGGGTCCGACGCGATCGCAGGAAGAGCGGCGACGAACACCGACGTCGCAGCATCGACCGCGTCGTCGAGTTCGGCGGGGACCGCGACGTCGATCGCGAGGTCGTCGACCCCGGTCGCCGCCAACGCGCTCAACCACGCCGCAGCGAGCTGATCGAGTTCGGCAGCGGAGAGTCCGGCTGCGAGCAATTCGTCGGCGGCTCGCACGGAACGGCGCGCGTACGGGCCGATCACACCATCGACGAAGGCGTCTCGTTCGAACGCGATCGAGTCAGGCAAGCCATCGGCCAGGGTCTGCGCCGCCGACACCACCGCAGGCGAGGCAACCACTTCGAGGCGAGCAGCCGCCGTCGGATCGGTACCCATACCCGAGATCAGGGCGAGTGCCTGGAACGATCCGGCGAACTCGCCCCAGCCCCGACAGATCGGGTCGTCGCTGTCGAGACCGGGCACCCCCTGATCAGGCACGGTGGCGATCGTCTCTGCCGTTGCGGTCGGTGAGGTGCTCGATGTGGTCGCCGGTGCACTCGTCGAGTCGTCGGCCGCCGTCGTGGGCGACGACTCGTTCGTGCTGTCGACCGACGTCGACGACACCGCAGAGTTCGTGGTGGTCGGCGACGTCGATTCGGACGCTGTCGTCTCGACCTCCGCTGCAGCCGGCGACAACGGCGACCGCAAGCGCAACGGTCGCCACCCATGTCGTCGGACCACACCGAGCACCTCTGCCAGATCGCATCGTTTCATTCTGGCGCTCGAACGGCGCCGTTCACCGATGCCATGCTCTGGCCATGACACCTCGCGTGCTGCTCGACTGCGATCCCGGCCACGACGACGCGATGGCGATCGTGGCTGCTGCTCGGTATGCCGACCTCGTCGGCATCACCACGGTGGCCGGCAATGCCCCGCTCGAGCGAACGACACACAATGCACTCGTCGTGCGCGACCTGCTCGGCATCGACGTGCCCGTGCACTCCGGCAGTCCGCAGCCGCTGCTCGGCCCGGTGGGCCACGGCGCTGCTCACTCGGTGGGGGTGCACGGCGAGAGCGGCCTCGATGGCGCCGACCTCCCTTCGCCCACGACACCGCTCGACGGCGCCGACGCCGTCGGTTTCATCGTCGACACCTGTCGCAGCGTCGACGACGTCTGGCTGGTGCCGGTCGGACCGCTGACCAACATCGCGCTCGCTCTGCGCACCGCGCCGGACATCGCGGATCGAATCGCCGGCATCTCACTGATGGGTGGCGGCACGTTCGGGAACCGCACCCCGACCGGCGAATTCAACATCTGGGCCGATCCCGAGGCGGCCGCCATCGTCTTCGGATACGGCGGGCCGCTGGTCATGGCCGGTCTCGATGTGACCCACCAGTTCCAAGCAACGCCGGAACGCATCGCCACGATCGATGCACTGCCCGGTGTCCTCGCCGGCTTGCTGGTCGACCTGCTCGGATTCTTCAGCGACAACTACCGCGCACGCCACGACCCGGGCACGATGCGCGGCGCAGCCGTCCACGATCCGCTCGCCGTACTGGCGCTCACGCACCCCGAGCTGTTCGGCCGCTCGGCTCGTCACGTGGCCGTCGAGACTCGGGGCGAACACACCCGCGGCATGACCGTCATCGACCAACGTGCCATCACCGCTCGCGCAGCGCCGAACTGCGATGTGCTCACCACGGTCGACCACGACGCAGCGTTCGAGTTGTTGATCGACGCGATCGCCCACTTCAGCCGCTAGTCCCCCACGTTCGCGTTGCAGTTCGGATGCACCGGCCCGTCCGAAATGCAACAGCGAACGAGGTTTCCCGGGTCGTACTGTCGGCTCATGCGTGCGACCGTGATGACCAACTGGGAACTCCGCGTCGACGAGATCGACATGCCGACCGCGGGCCCAGGCCAGGTACTCACCAAGGTGCTGTCGTGCGGAATCTGCGGAAGCGACCTGCACCTCGTCGCCCACGGCGAAGAGTCGCGCCGACTCTCCGACGAAATCGCCGCCGAGCAGCGCGCCGACGGCATCGAACCCGAGGGTGGCGCCATGATGTTCGATCCGACGCACGACTTGGTGATGGGCCACGAATTCTGCTGCGAGGTCGTCGAGACCGGTCCGGGTGTCGAACACCTCGCCGCTGGGAGACGTCATCGTGTCGATGCCGGTCGTCTTCGACGCCGATGGCATCCATCCGATCGGATTCTCCAACCGCTACCCGGGCGGCTACGCCGAATACATGGTGCTCAACGAACTGCTCGCACTGAAGGTCCCCACCGACCTCCCACACGAGATGGCTGCGCTGACCGAGCCGCTGGCGGTCGGTGTGCACGCCGTGGCGAAGTCAGGGATCGCCCCCGGCGATGCTGCGGTCGTCATCGGCCTCGGACCGGTGGGCCTGGCCTGCATCGCAGCGATGAAGATGCTCGGGATCGGCCCGATCGTCGGTGCCGACTTCTCGCCGGCTCGTCGCTCGCTCGCCGAACAACTCGGCTGCGACGAAGTGGTCGACCCGAACCAGGAGACCGCGATCCACGCCTGGCGACGCATCGACGGAGCCAAACCGCTCGTGGTCTTCGAGGCCGTCGGCGTGCCGGGCATGATCGAGCACACGATGCGCATGGCGCCCAAGGACAGCCGCATCCTGATCGTCGGCGCCTGCATGCAAGAAGACCACATCCACCCGATGCTCGGCATCGGCAAGGAACTGTCGCTGCAGTTCGTGCTCGGCTACACACCCGAAGAATTCGCCGCGTCACTCCAGGCCATCGCCGACGAGCGCGTCGACCTCTCCGCCTTGCTGACCGGCACCGTCACCATCGACGACATCCCCACCGCCTTCACCGACCTGGGGAACCCAGAGCTGCACGCCAAGATCCTCGTACAACCATGACGCCGGGTCGGCAGCGGTTTCCTACAGTGGGCTCGTGACCGACAGTTTCCCCCGCCAACACGCACGAACACAGCGCTTCACGCTCGGCGAACCGCGCAACGTGACCGTGTCGGCCGACGGCCAACGGGTGGTCTTCCTGCGCAGCGCTGGTGGAAGCGACCCGGTGAACGCGCTGTGGGTGCTCGATGTCGAGACCGGAACCGAACGCCTCGTCGCCGATCCCGGTGGATTGCTGTCCGAAGGCGACGACGCCGAACTGCCCCCCGACGAACGAGCGCGCCGCGAGCGTGCCCGCGAAGGAGCCCAAGGGATCACGTCGTACGCCACCGACCGCAACAGCACCGTCGTCGCCTTTGCGATCGCTGGCCGCCTGTTCGCTGGCGGTCTGGTGTCGGGCCGCGCACGGGAAGTCGAGGTTGTCGGCCCGGTGTTCGATCCCCGACCCGATCCGTCCGCCAAACGGATCGCCTACGTCAGCGGCACGAGCTTGCGCATCGCTGAACTCGACGGGTCATCGCGTGCGCTCGCCGGGGCCGACTCCGGGGCCGACACGGTCTCGTGGGGCCGCGCCGATTTCATCGCCGCCGAGGAGATGGGTCGCTTCCGCGGGTACTGGTGGAGCCCCGACGGCACCACGCTCGCCGTGTGCCGCGTCGACGACGCCCCCGTGGCCGACTGGGTGATCGCCGATCCGGCACACCCCGACCAGCCGGCTCGAACGATCCGATATCCGGCCGCCGGAACCGCCAACGCCGACGTCACGTTGCACCTGGTGGGCCTCGACGGCTCGACCACCGAGGTCGATTGGGACCGCGACTTCTTCCCCTATCTTGCGGCGGTCGACTGGACCGATGCCGGTCTCACCCTGCTCGTCCAGGCGCGCGACCAGCAGGGCACGATGGTCCTCCAGGTCGACACGCGAGACACACCGACCCGCGGCGAGACCACCGTGTTGTCGCACGACTACGACGACGCATGGGTCGAGCTCGTTCCCGGAACTCCGGCGCGCCTTGCCGACGGCCGGCTGGTGACCGCCGCCGACCGCGACGGCGCTCGACGACTGATCATCGACGACGAATCGGTCACGCCGGCCGACCTGCAGGTCCGATCGGTCCTGGCCGTGGGCGGCGACGAGCAGACCCCCACGATCACCTTCTGCGCCAACCCGATCGACGACGCCACCCAGCTCCACGTGTGGCAGTGGACGGGCGACCAACTGCGGTCGCTCACCTCCGACCCCGGTGTGCACGCCGCCGCACTCGGCGGAACCACCACCGTGCTGAGGTCGGCGACACTCGACCGGCCGGGAACCGTCACCACGGTCCGGTCGGCGGCGGGTGAGCACGAGATCACCTCGTTCGCCGAGACACCACTGGTTGCGCCGAGCGTGCAGCTCCTCACGGTGGGCGAACGTGATCTCGCCGTCGCGGTGCTCCTCCCCCGCGACCATCAGCCGGGAGACGCCCCATTGCCGGTGCTCCTCGACCCCTACGGAGGCCCGCACGCACTTCGCGTCACGCAGGCACACAACGCGTATCTGTCGTCTCAGTGGTTTGCCGACCAGGGGTTCGCCGTGATCGTCGCCGACGGCCGCGGCACGCCCGGCCGCGGCAGTGAATGGGAACGAGCGGTGCACGGCGATTTCGCCGGACCGACGCTCGACGATCAGGTCGATGCGCTGCTCGGTGTCGCCGAGCAGGTGCCAGGTCTCGACCTCGGCCGAGTCGCCATCCGGGGGTGGAGCTTCGGTGGCTACCTGGCTGCGCTCGCCGTACTGCGCCGACCCGACGTGTTCCACGCTGCGATCGCTGGGGCCCCGGTCACCGAATGGCGTCTGTACGACACGCACTACACCGAGCGGTACCTCGGCGACCCTGCCGACCAGGCCGACCGCTACGACGCCAACTCGCTCCTGGCGTTCGCTTCCGAGCTGACCCGGCCGCTGCTGCTGATCCACGGGCTCGCCGACGACAACGTCGTTGCCGCGCACACCTTGCAACTCTCCGCCGCCCTGCTCGCCGCCGGACGGCCACACGAGGTGCTGCCGCTCGTCGGCGTCACCCACATGACCCCCCAAGAGGAGGTGGCCGAGAATCTGCTGTTGCATCAACTCGACTTCCTCCGACGTTCGCTTGCGCCGACCCAGGTCGCACTCACCCCCGAGGACACCCCGTGAACCGACGACTCGAAGACCTCTACCGCGGCGTCGCCGTGCACGCCACCGCCGACCTCGAGCACATGGCAGCGCTCGAACTCCTCGCATTGGTGATGCTGTCCGACGACGACATCAGCGACGACGAAATCGCACTGGTCCGCGAGATCAGCACCGAGTGGCGCGACGAGGGTGCGACGTTCGAGCAGTACATCCGCCCAGCGATCGAGCAGGCCCGCTACGCCATCGAGCGCAACGAGATCGACGCGTTCCTCGACGCGATCGACGAACGGATCAGCAGCCGGGTGCTGCGCTCGGCGCTGTTCTCGGCCGCACGCGACGTGGCAGGAGTCGACGATCTCGTCACCCCGGAGGAAGGCACGATCCTCGCCGAGGTCGCTGTCCGCTTCGGCTGACCCTCGTCCATCGTGGTTCCCCGCGCCCAGGGCAGGGGGAACCACGATCAGGGTCGACGGGCGATGGCGATGCGGTCTCGGCCGGTGAGGTCGGGTCGGATCTCGATGTCGACGAGGCCCGAGTGGACCAAGATCGCATCCACCGCTGCACCCTGGTCGGAGCCGATCTCGAGCACCAGGCAGCCGCCGCTGCGCAATCGGTCGATCGCTCCCGAGGCGATCACGCGGATGTCGTCGAGTCCGTCGTCGCCGGCGAACAAGGCGCTCGACGGCTCCCAGTCGCCAACCGCTGCAGCGAGATCGGGCGACCCGACGGCAACGTACGGCGGGTTCGACACGATCACGTCGAACTCGACCTCGGCCGGCAGCGCCTCGAACCACGAGCCGTGCCCCACGCGAACGTTTGCTGCGGCAGGGCCGATGCCCGGCGAGATTCGAACGAGCGACGTCGAGCGCCTCGCTGCTGGCGTCGGTGATCCACACCTCGGTGCCGACGTCGGGCAATTCGAACGCCACCGACAGCCCGATCGCTCCCGATCCGGTACCCAGGTCGGCAACCCTGCGAACAGGCCCACACGCTGCGGCGAGTTCGATTGCGACCTCGGCCACCAGCTCGGTCTCGGGCCTCGGGATCAGCACCCGACGATCGATGGCGAGGGTGAGGTGGCGGAAGCTCCACTCGCCCAGCACGTACTGCAACGGCTCGCCCGTTCGATAGCGGGCAACCATCGAATCCAGGTGCGACACCATCCGCACGGTTGCCGGCTCATCGAGCCGGCCCGTGAATTCGTCGCCATCGAGACTGGCCGATGCGACTTCGCACAGCCATCGGGCATGCGTGCGCTCGTCGATGGCGGAGGTCGTCTCGTTCCACAACTCCCGCCACGTCACGGTGGCGCCGTCGTCCGCTTCGTGACCGTTCATTCGCCCTCGGCGAGCAGACGGGCACGTTCGTCGGCCTGCAACGCGTCGACCACGACCTGGAGGTCGCCGCCCAGGACCGCCGCGAGGCGGTACACCGTGAACCCGATTCGGTGGTCGGTGACGCGGTTCTCCTTGTAGTTGTAGGTGCGGATCTTCTCGCTGCGGCCACCGCCGCCGACCTGCGAACGTCGCTCGGCCGACAGTTCCTCGCTGCGTTCGCGTTCGGCCAGTTCGAACAGCCGGGCCCGCAGTACCAGCATCGCCCTGGCCTTGTTCTGCAGCTGCGACCGCTCGTCCTGCATCGAGACGACCACGCCGGTCGGACGGTGGGTGATGCGCACGGCCGAGTCGGTGGTGTTGACGCTCTGACCACCCGGGCCGCTCGCGCGGTAGACGTCGATGTCGAGGTCGCGATCGTCGATCTGCACGTCGATCTCGTCGACCTCGGGCAGCACCGTCACCGTGGCCGACGACGTGTGAATACGCCCCTGACTCTCGGTCACCGGCACCCGTTGCACCCGATGCGGACCGCCTTCGAACTTGAGGTTGCGCCACGCTGTGTCGCCTCGCACCTCGAAGGTGACGTCGTTGAAGCCACCCATGTCACTGGGCGACGATGACAGGGTCTCGACCTTCCAGCGCTGCGCTGGCTGCGTACGCCAGATACATCTCGTAGAGGTCGCGGGCGAACAGGTTCGCCTCCTCGCCACCTTCTGCTCCCCGGATCTCCACGATGACGTTCTTGCCGTCGTGCGGATCCTTGGGCAGCATCAGCTCGCGGAGCTCGTCATCGATCGAGTCGGCCTCGGTGGTTGCTGCGTCGATCTCTGCGACGAGCATGTCGCGCTCGTCGCCGGATGCCCCCACCAGCATCTCGCGAGCCGCGTCGGCATCAGCTCGCCGAGACTCGCGGCGGCGATACGCCTCGACCACGGGACCGAGTTCGTTGTACCGCTTCGAATGGCGACGAAGTTGATCCGAGTCGGAGAGCACCTCGGGATCAGACAGCTGCTGTTCGAGTGTCTCGTACTCGTCGACGACATGGCGGAGGCGATCGAGCATGGCCAGCAGAGGTTACTGGTCGATGCTCGACCACCCGGCGTGGCTGTTCAGTCGACGAGACGGACGTCGACAGGCACCGACAGCATCCCGAGCACGTCGTGCGTGATCGGCAACGCGTCGCGCGTTCGGAGCACGACGATCACCGGGGCCTCCCGCATCTCCTGCACGTCGGCGACGAAACCGACCAGGTCGAGGTCGACACCGACCGAGCACACGATGGTCGATGCCGTGCCATCACCGCCCACCGCAGTGGCAACGCACGGGATCGGGTCTTTGAGGTTCGGGCGAGGTTGCGGCGGCTCGGCAGCGGTCACCTCGACCATGTCGATCAACGCCGGGTCCTGTTCGAGTCGCCAACGCAGATACCGCTCTTGTCCGAGCCGGTTGAGGGGATGCTGCGGTGAGTCGGGCGACCGGTGTGCCAACACCGAGTCGACCACGGCGGCGAGCGCCTCGACCGTGGGGATGTCGCCGTGCAACATCCTGAACGCCTCACGGTCGTTTGCGCCGACGCCGACTTCGAGCAGCACACCGTCAGCAGATTGCGGCCCGACCGGGGCCGGGATGTCGAAATCGCCGAGTTCGGCGAAGTGGCCGACCGTGGGCTGATCGACCACACGACACACCTCGAGTCCGCGTACCTCACCGACGACTACTGCGTGCTCGACCAGCGCGGTGGCACCGGCGTCCTCGATCACGTCGCACAGCGCGAGGTGCTCGGGCGATGGTGCGGCTGGGGCGGCCAGCGGCTCGGCGACGACCGGCAGCAGGACCCGGTCCTGCGGGAACCACACCGTCACCGGGAACGCGAGTCGTTGCGCCCGGCGAGCCAGCGTGCCCGAGTCGTGCTCGACCACCAGATGCAGCGACGTCGCCTGGTGACGGAATGACCATGCCAACTGCCGCACCGAGCGAACGCGCGGCCGCACCGTCGACGAGCACCCACGCCGCACCGTCAACGCAGATCGCTGCCCCGCTGGGGAAGCTGCCGCCTTCGGCTTCGATCGCGCGACCGAGGTGATCACCGATCAGCGCTCGCAGCTTGACACCCAACAGTCGGCTGCGGCGATCGTCGTCGGTCGAAGCCTGGGCTGCGCCTTTCGGGATCTCGCTCATCGGGCCGAACCTACCGGCAAACCGTTCGTTGGATCAGCAGCAGCTCGCTACGGGTGCAGCAGACGCCGTGCCTGACGGGTCGCACGAACCGGAGGGCCACACCACCAGTGGTCGGCATCAGCACAGCTCGATCCGCCACCGAAGATCGGCCCGTCGACCGGGGGTGGTCCGCCAGGCGGACGGGTGAACAAACCGAGGTCCTGGACCGACCGGCCGCCGAGCACATCGGAGGCTCCACCTCCGAGCCAGCCGTCGATCAGGCTCGCGTAGTAGTCGCGGAAGTCGACGTGGAACGGCATGCGGTCCCAACGACCCAGCCCTGCGAGCGACGGACGCTGGCCGTAGCGACCGCCGCGGACGTTCGCGCCGAACACGAAGTGTGGGGCTGCGGTGCCGTGGTCGGTTCCGGCTCCGTCGTTGCTCCAGCTGGTGCGACCGAACTCGGAGTAGGTCATGATCGTCACCCGGCTCGCCCAGGTCGGCGACAGCACCTGGAAGAACCGTTGCACCGCGGCGTTCAACTCGCGCATGCGAGCGTGATGTTGGTTGGGTTGTCCGGCGTGGCTGTCGAAATCGCCCCACCCGGCGCTCAGCACGCGCATTCCGAGGTTGGCATTCACCAGCCGGGCCATCACCTCCATCTCGGCCACCAGCGGCATGTCGGACATGTCGTCAGCCGCCGGAATCAGTGGGGCCAGCGTGCCGGCCAGATCGAGCTGATCGATCATCGCCTGGCCGACACGGCCCTGCCATGTCGCAGGGTTGCCGGCGCCGAGCCGGCGGAGCCCGCTGTAGACCTTGCGATCGCCGGCGTCGGTCGACGCCCCGAACGACGGTCGACCCGCCCCGACTGCGGTGCCACGTTGGGTGCGACCGATCAGGTGCAGCGGCACCGACCGACCGATCTCGGCAGCGGCGTACAGGTCCTTGCCTCCGCCGAGGTATCCGTCCAGCCAGCGTCCCAGCCACCCCGATGTCGGGATGCCGGTCGGGTTCCCGGCCATCCACTTCGCCATCGAGTTGAAATGACTCAGGTCGGGATCGGGATAGCCGACCCCTTCGACGATCGCGAGCTGGCCGGCATCCCAGAAGTGCTTGAACGCGGTGAGCTCCGGATGCAGGCCGGTGGCGGCGTCGATCGCCAAGGTGCTCTGCGGGCTGATCGCCAAGCTGCCGTGCTGGCCGTAGTACCGCTGGTCGTTGATCGGCACCACGGTGTTGAGCCCGTCGTTGCCGCCGAACATGCCGAGCACGATCAGCACACCGTCGTCGGGGCCGATCGGGCCGGCTGCCCACGCCGAAGGATCCAGATCGGGCAGCGAGACGTCGAGCAGCGAGCTGGCCGGGCCGACCAACGCACCGGCGCCGACACCCAGTCCCACGAGTCGTAGGAAGCGGCGACGGTCGAGCGCGTGCGCGTCGCTGTCGTCGACACAGAGGTGACGGAGAGCGTCGGCGGTGGAGATGTCGGGGTCGAGCATGGTCAGGCCAGATGCAGTTCGGGGGCGAGCAGGATGAGCAGCGAGCGCGTTGTTGCGTTCCCAGACCGTGGCGCCGTCGGCGTAGCGAACGATCTCGGCAACGGTCTCGGGCGAATACTGCAGGTGCATCAGGCCGAGCAGGCGTTGGACGAGGGCAGCGTTGCTGAGCACAGGAAGCTGTTCGGGCCACGCAGTGCGTGCGGTGATCTCCGAGCGCATGATCGATCCACCTGCCAACACGATCGGGCCGTCGTTGCCGTTCCAATACGTCCGGCTCGAGGTCCACGCGAAGCTCTGCGCTGTACGGGCGCGTCCCTCCATGGCACTGGCGTTCACCCAGTAGCCGTTGGGCCGCCAGCCGCTGACGTTCGGCGGGAACAGCAACCGCTGCCCCATCGATTCCATCAGCCAGGTCACGTTGGCATCGCGTGATCGTTTACCCGTCGCAACCATCAGTGCAACGACGTACTCGACCGGCGTGCGAACCAGCCCCTGCTTCACCGAGTCGGCGTAGAAGTCCGGGTGGGTGAGCATCGCGGTCACCCACGGATGCACCGAGAAATTGGTCGAGGTGAGTGCAGCACTCATCGCCGCCATCACACTCGAGGGCGGCGGTGTGTCGGTGGCGAACGACGTCCAGAGTTTGCGCGACAAGAACTCCGCCGCGACATCGCGAGATGGTCGGCCGCGATTGGCGATGTTGTCCGCGCCCGCCGGCACGATGCCGTTGCCGAGCATGACCGAGATCGTCTCGGGGCCGTGGCCCGGCCAGGCGCTGGCTACGTCGCTGGTGTTGATGCGCTGCCCGAGGAAGTCCTTCGCGCTGGCGTCGTGCCAGTCGGCCCGCCAGCGATAGGGACTCACGGTGTCGTTCCACTGGTCGGTGTGCCCCGTCCACGCTGCGGTCGACGCCTCGACGTCGGCCTCGGTGTAGTTGCCGACGCCGAGGAGGAACAGTTCCATCAGCTCCCGGGCGAAGTTCTGGTTCGGCGAGGTCTTCTTGTTCTGGTTGTTGTCGAGGTAGCGGATCATCGCGACCTGCGTGGACATGGTCGTGGCCAAGCTGTGGACGTTCCCGAGCCCATCGCGGCGCCACAGGTCGATCTGTTCACGCATGAGCATCGATGAGTTGACCTTGCCGAACTCGCTGCAGAAGTGGCCGTGCCAGAAGAACGCCAGTCGTTCCTGGAACGGGCGTGTCGAGTCGTGTGCCATCCGGTCGAGCCAGAAGTGGGTGAGGTCCTGGCCGCGCTCCCAGTCGTTGCTGGCCGGCGCCGTGAAGGTCACCGACGGGGGGTTCGGCGCAACCGAGAGGATGTTCGCCACGGCGGCCTCGATCGAGGCGAGCCCCAGCAACTCCGCCACGCGATGTGGCCGGTCGACGAACTCGGTCCGACGCAGCAGATGCCGAACGTTCGCTTCGGTGAGTGGTGGTGGCGCCATGCGAAGAGTGTCCCACTGGTCCATCGGCGCGCTGCATCACCAACTTGAGCGCGAACTCGGAAATTCTCCGACATCGTGTCCGACAACGACGAACGCCGCCCTGGAGGGCGGCGTTCGATCGATCGGATTCGGGCTCGGGCCCGACGCGACTCAGTCTTCGACGGGGGTGGCCGGGGCGTTCTTGCGCTGGCCGTAGCGCTTGTTGAAGCGCTCGACTCGTCCACCGGAGTCGACGAGCTTCTGCTTGCCCGTGAAGAACGGGTGACACTCGTTGCAGAGTTCGACCGTGAGGTCGCCCTCGCGAGTCGACTTGGTCACGAAGGTGTTGCCGCACGAGCAACGCACCGTGGTGTCGGCGTACTGGGGATGGATGTCGGTCTTCATGATGGATCTCCTGTGGATGGCTGAGCGGGTGGGCCCTGTGCCCCCGGTCGTCACCCAGATCGGCGTCCCACGCTACCGACCAGAACCAACTGTCACACGGTGCCGGGCCTGCTGTGACAGTTGCTGTGTCCAGCCGTCGAAGTGTCACGTCGGGCCCGGCACGGCGTGACAGGTCACATCGAGGGTTGCTTGGCGATCTCGGCGAGGAACTCGTCGTTGGTGCGGAACGTCTTGAGACGGTCGATCAACAGCTCGAGGCCGGCAGCGGCGCTGCCGTCTTGAGCGAGGCCCGACAGCACCCGGCGAAGCTTCCAGACCTGCTGGAGCTGCTTGCGATCGAACAGCAACTCCTCGTGGCGGGTCGACGACGCGTCGACGTCGATCGCCGGGTAGATGCGGCGCTCGGCGACCTTGCGGTCGAGGCGCAGCTCCATGTTGCCCGTGCCCTTGAACTCTTCGAAGATCGCGTCGTCCATGCGGCTGTTGGTGTCGACGAGAGCCGTTGCGAGGATCGTGAGCGAGCCGCCCTCCTCGCA
This sequence comes from Ilumatobacteraceae bacterium, assembly GCA_963717385.1. GTDB lineage: Bacteria > Actinomycetota > Acidimicrobiia > Acidimicrobiales > Ilumatobacteraceae > Sva-07. The sequence continues at coordinate 11,660 of CAVQWE010000012.1, read as the reverse complement.
GTTGCGAGCCGAGCCGAAGAACTTCTTGGGCGGATACAACGCGCCGGCGTCGATGCCACCGGAGAGGATCTTGCCGCTCGCCGGCGCCGCCAGGTTGTAGGCGCGACTGAGGCGGGTGATGCCGTCGAGGATGATGACGACGTCCTTGCCCGCTTCCACCATGCGACGTGCCTTGGCAATGGTCATCTCGGCCACGTGGGTGTGCTCGTCGCTGGGGCGGTCGAACGTCGACGAGATGACCTCGCCCTTGACGCTGCGACGCATGTCGGTGACCTCTTCGGGCCGCTCGTCGATGAGCAACACGAGCAGTTCGACCTCGGGGTTGTTGAGCTCGATCGACTTCGCGATCGTCTTCATCACCGTGGTCTTGCCGGCCTTGGGCGGCGACACGATGATGCCGCGCTGGCCCTTGCCGATCGGCGACACGAGGTCGATGATTCGAGCGGTCATGTTGGCCGGATCGTTGGGGTCCTCGAGCGTGAGACGCTCGTCGGGGAACAACGCCGTCAGACTCTCGAAGTGCGGGCGCTTCTTGGCGGCCTCGGGATTTCCACCGTTGATCGTGTAGATCTCGAGCAGACCCGGGTTCTTCTCGTTGCGACCAGCAGGACGCACCTTGCCGGTGATCTTGTCGCCCTTGCGCAAGCCGTACTGGCGGGCCAGCTTCAGCGGGATGTACGCATCGGACTTGCTCGGCAGGTAGCCCTCGACGCGCAAGAAGCCGTAGCCCTCGTCGCGAATGTCGAGGTAGCCCTCGACATCGATCGGCTCGGTGCTCTCGAAACCGGTGTCCTGCTCGATCAGCTCGACGTCTTCGCCCTGCGGGCCGTCCTGGCCACCGCGGCCCTTGCGACGACGACGACGACGCTTGTTGCCCTCGCCCGGTTCATTGTTGCGGTTGTCGTTGCGGTTGTCGTTGCGGTTGCCGCCGCCCTGCGGGATTGCGGTTCGACTGACCGCCCTGGGTGCGCTGCTGGTCGCCGCGTTGCTGGTCGCCGCGCTGCTGGCCGCCACTCTTCTGCTCGCCCTGGCCGCCACTCTTCTGCTCGCCCTGGTCGCCGCTCTGCTGCTCGCCCTGGTCGCTGCGATTGCGGTCGTTGCGCTGGGCGCCGTTGCGATTTCGGCCACCCGCCTGCGACGACCGATCATCGTTCGGCGCCGCGTCGGCACTCTTCGCGAGATCGATCTCCCAATCGGCGAGCGGCTCGCCATCGGGTCCGAGCACGACTTCTGCGTCGTCGCTCTGGGTGCGCCCGCCGGTGGTGTCACTGGCCGGCTCGTCCTTCGCCGGCTCATTCCGAGCAGCAGCGTTGTTGCCCGGGGCCGCAACGTCAGCAGCGGAGCGGGGTTCCGCGCCCGTTGCCTGCGTCGACCGGCGCGCTGGGGCCGGTGGTGTCGAGGATCTTGTCGATGATGTCCGACTTCTTCTGGCGAGCGGTGACCTTGACGCCGAGCGCCTTGGCCATTTCCAGCAAGGTGTCCTTGTCCTTGGACTCCAGCATGGACTGTTCGAGTGCGGCTGCGGCCACGAGACTTCCTCTCTTCTCGTTCGCCAACGATTGGCTGGACGAGTCGTCGAGTACCAGAGGACCGGGGTGTGTGGAGACGCATCATGCGCCCGTAGACGGGATCCCCTGGCAAGAATTCGCACACGACCGAGATTTCGGGGTGCGGCCCAGATGAACTGAGCGACCGTCACTGTATCACCGCCCAGTGACACAACCACGCATCCCCGAGTCCGAATTCCGGCGGCATCCCGTTCGGCCAACGAAGAGACCGTGTCGGACCTCGGGAAATCGGCCGGCGACTCAGTCGCGGGTGAGCTGCTCGACGAGCGCCTCGACCGCAGCGAGATCGTTTGCGACGATCTGCGTGCGCTCAGGACGATCGAACAGGTCCGCCAGATGATCCGGCAGCGCAGGGCGTTGGCCGATCGCTCGCTCGACAGCATCGGGGAATTTGGCGGGGTGTGCCGTACCGAGGGTGATCACCGGATGGTCATCGGCGTCGAGACCCGTGAACATCGACGCCGCCGCCGTCCCCGTTGCCGTGTGCGGGTCGAGTACCACGCCGGTGCGGCGATGCACTCGTGCGATCTCGGCCAGGGTGGCCGCATCGTCGAAGGCTGCAGCACGGAAGTGGCCGGAGATGTACTGCTCGCGCTGGTCGCCCTCGATGTCGAGTCGTCCGATGGAGCGGAAGCGTCCGAGCTGCTCGGCGGTCATCCCGCCGTCACGGCCGTTCATCTCGAACAGGAGACGCTCGAAGTTCGACGACACCTGGATGTCCATCGAGGGGCTCACCGTCGGCACCACGCCGCTCACGCTCATGTCGCCGTCATTGATGAACCGGGTGAGGATGTCGTTGGTGTTCGACGACACGATGAAGTCGCTGATCGTCGCGCCCATCTCGCGGGCGATCCAGCCCGCCAGCACGTTGCCGAAGTTGCCCGTCGGCACGCTGAAGGTGACCGGTTCGGCGAAGGTCTCCGCCGCCGTGACGTAGTACACGGTCTGGGCCATCACTCGTGCCCAGTTGATCGAGTTCACCGCCGACAGCTGATTGCGTTCGCGGAACGCCACATCGTTGAACATCGCCTTGACGAGGTCCTGGCAATCGTCGAAGGTGCCGTCGACCGCAACAGCGTGCACGTTGGGCTGGTCGACGGTGGTCATCTGCCGGCGCTGCACCTCGCTGGTGCGGCCGGAGGGGTACAGGATCACGATGTCGACGTGCTCGCAGCCCGCGACGCCATCGATGGCTGCTGGGCCGGTGTCGCCACTGGTCGCTCCGACGATCGTGACGCGCTGCCCGCGCTCGCCGAGCACATGGTCGAACATCCGCCCGACCAGTTGGAGGGCCACATCCTTGAACGCGAGCGTGGGGCCGTGGAACAGCTCCTGGGTCCACTGCCGATGGTCGAGCTGCACCAACGGGACCACTGCTGGATGGCGGAAGGTGTCGTATGCCTCGACGCACAAGCGCGTCAGCGTGAGTTCGTCGATGTCGGGTTCGACGAACGGCAGCATCACCTCGACGGCACGTTCGGCGTAGGTGTGCGAATTCGACGGGGCGAGGGTCGGCCACCGTTCGGGCACGTACAGCCCACCGTCGCTGGCGAGGCCGGCCAGCAGCACATCGGCGAAACCCAATTCGGGAGCGTTCCCGCGAGTCGAGACGTAGCGCATGCTCAGTCGCCGATCACGCGAAGCAGGCCACCGACGTTGCGGACGACGTCGAGGTCGCGCAGCTCGCGCACGGTTGCCTGCACGTCGGACTCGCGTGCGGAGTGGGTGATGAACACCAACCGGGCGTCGGGGCCGTTGCCCTCCTGCTCGGCAACGCGGATGCTGACACCGTGCGAGGCGAACACGCCGGTGACCGCATGGAGAACCCCTGGTTTGTCGGCCACATCGAGGCCGAGCAGGTACTCCGCTGAGGTCTCGTCGATCGCTCGGATCGATGCCCGCTCGAGCGAGCCCACCGAGCCATGTGTGCCACTGCGCAGGTTGATCGCAGCGTCGACCACGTCGCCGAAGACGGCACTCGCAGTTGGCGCTCCGCCGGCGCCACGGCCGTAGAACATGAGCGAATCGACGAACTCGCCTTCGACGAACACCGCGTTGAAGCTGTCGCGAACCGATGCCAACGGGTGATGCAGCGGCACCATCGCCGGGTGCACCCGCACGCTGATGTCGCCGCTGTCGGCGTCTCGCTCCACGATTCCGAGCAGCTTCACCACGTAGCCGAGACGGTGGGCGATGGCGATCTCGGCGCCGGTGATCCGGCTGATTCCCTCGTGGTACACGTCGCCGGCGACGACCTTCGCACCGAACGCAACCGTGGCGATGATCGCCGCCTTGGCGCCGGCGTCGAAGCCTTCGACGTCGGCGGTCGGATCGCGCTCGGCAAACCCGAGGCGCTGCGCCTCCGCGAGCGCGGTCGCGTAGTCGGCGTCGCCTCCGCCTGCGACCGCATCGGTCATCTTGGTGAGGATGAAGTTCGTGGTGCCGTTGATGATGCCGAGCACCCGGCTGATCGGTTCGCCGTGGAGGCTCTCGCGCAGTGCCCGCACGATGGGAATGCCCCCGGCGACCGCTGCCTCGAACAGGAGATCGCGACCTGCGGCGTCGGCGGCTGCGTAGAGCTCGGCGCCCACGTTGGCGAGCAGTTCTTTGTTGGCGGTGACGACCGGTTTGCCGTTCGCGAGCGCTTCGAGGATCAACTCGCGGGCAGGTTCGATTCCGCCGATCGCCTCGACCACCAGGTCGATGTCGGGGTCGCTGACGACCGCGTGGGCATCGCGGGTGAGCACCCCGTCGGCGAGTTCGACATCGCGCGGCGCCGACAAGTTGCGCACGGCCACCCGGGTCACCTCGAGTCGCAGGCCGGTTCGCCGCTCGACCGTGTCCCGCTGCGCCTCGACGAGCTGCACCAGGGCTGCTCCGACGTTGCCGCATCCGAGGACGCCGATCCTGACCGTTTGCGTGTTGCTCGTCACGGAGGAGGAGGCTACGGGATCGGTCGTGCTGGGCCCATGACCGTTTCGGCTCCGTGAACACTGAACAGCGCGCGGGTCGCCACCAGCCGACCCTCGCTACGGTCACCTCGTGACTTCTGCCGACAGCTTGCGCCGTGCCGCCGACGGATTCCGACGGGTCGTCGGCGAGGTCGGCGACGACCAGTGGGACGCAACGACCCCGTGCGATGGTTGGACGGTGCGACAGTTGGTCGGGCACGTCGCGGCCGGATGCCAGATGGCAGCAGCCCTCGCCGACGGCGGCACACGCAGGGATGCGATCGCCCTGCTCGGGATCGACCACCTGGGCGATCACCCTGTCGCGGCGATCGACGCTGCGCTCGCCGCCCAGCAGGCAGCGTTCGAGCGAAGCGACATCGACACGCACGTGTTCCAACACCCAGCCGGCGACATGCCCGGAGCTCAGGTCATCCAGTTCCGACTCGGCGACTTGCTGATCCACCAGTGGGACCTCGCCCGAGCGATCGGCGTCGACGACACGCTCGACCCGACGTTGGTCGACGAGGTGTGGGCGGGCATTTCGCCGATGATCCCCATGATGGCGACGACCGGAGTGTTCGGCACCGGTCCGAGCGGCACGGTGGCCGACGACGCCCCGATGCAGACACGTCTCCTCGACGCAATGGGCCGCCGCCCCTGAGTCCGGCAGCTGCGGCGGATCAGCTCGTCGCGAGCTCGTGGTGTTGACCGACACCGCCGACGACCGCATCGAACACTTGGCGATCGAGCACCGAGCCCTCGCGGCGGACGTCGCGTTCTCTCACCACGATGAGTTGGTCGACCTTGGCATAGCTCGGGCGTCCGCTGCGGTCCCAGCCGCCGGTGCCGACGGCCACTGCGCCGTGACCCTTGTTCTTCGATGTGAGCGGCACACCAGCGAGGTCATTGCCGGATCGCCCGATGATCACCACCGGGCGATCCTTGCCCTTGCTGGGGTCGTCCTCGTAGGGCACCCAGGTCCACACGACTTCGCCGGGGTCCGCGTCGCCGTCGATGTCGGGCGAGTACTCGACCCGGGTACCGGTGGCGACACGCCGAGTGGTCGGTTGTGACTGCTTGCGGGTCTTGCCAGCGAGCCGGTCGCGCTCTTTGAACAGGGCAAGTCCGGCTGCGATGAGCCCAGCGATGAGGCGACGATTGCTCGACATCGGGCTGAGCCTAGAGCCGTTCACGTTGCGGTTCGAATGAGCCGGCCCTTCGGTGGTGCAACGCGAACGGGGTTTGCGACGTGGGTCAGCCGAGGTCGGTGGCGAGGAGGTCGTCGTAGGTTTCGCGGCGCACGACGAGCCGAGCGTCGCCATCGGCGACGAACACCACGGGTGGGCGGGTGATCTTGTTGTAGTTGGAACCCATCGAATGCCCGTAGGCACCGGTCACCGGCATCGCGACGAGATCGCCGACCGCGAGGTCCGACGGCACCTGCGCGGCGAAGGCCAACACGTCGCCGGACTCGCAGTGCTTGCCGACCAGCCGGACGGTGAGGTCGCGCTCGGCATCGACCGCTCGCGGAAGGAACGACTCGTAACCCGAGCCGTACAGCACCGGACGCGGGTTGTCGCTCATGCCACCGTCGACGGCCACGTAGGTTCGCACCCCGGGGATCTCCTTGATCGTGCCGACGTTGTAGATCGTCATCGCCGCCGAGGCAACGATCGCCCGCCCCGGCTCGACGCTGACCCGCGAGCGCACACCGAGCGCCTCGCACGCGTCGAGCAAGACACTCCCCCACCGGCCGATCGTCGGCGCCTCTTCGCTTTCGAGGTATGCCACGCCGAGCCCGCCGCCGAGGATCAGCTCGGGCAGGTCGAGCGGCACGGCGAAGTCGGCCATGACCTCGGCGGCCTTCGCGAACGACGACGCCTCGAACACGTTCGAGCCGATGTGACAGTGCACTCCAACGAGCTCCATCGCCGACGAGCGCCGGGCATGGTCGACCGCGCGGAGCGCATCGCCGTTGGACAGGTTGAACCCGAACTTCGAGTCGTCCTGACCGGTGGCGATGAACTCGTGTGTGTGGGCATGGACGCCCGGGGTGATGCGCAGCACCACGCTGCGGTGTCGGGCCGACACCGGCAGCGGCGAGCACATCGAGCCGATCGAGTTCGTCGAATGAGTCCACGACGACGTACCGGACCTCGGCCTCGATCGCCTGGCGGAGCTCGGCGCCCGACTTGTTGTTGCCGTGCAACGTGCAGGCGCTGGCCGGTACCCCGGCGGCCATCGCCACGTGGAGTTCGCCGCCGGTGGCGACGTCGAGCAGCAATCCTTCGTCGTACGCGAGTTTGGCCATCGCGCGGCACAAGAAGGCCTTGGTGGCGTAGATCACCCGCTCGTGCCCGAACGCAGCGACCGCTTCGCGGCAGCGAGCGCGCAGGTGGGCTTCGTCGTACACGAACAGCGGCGTGCCGAACTCCTCGGCCAGCGCCTCGACCGACACCCCGCCGACCTCGAGCCAGCCGTCGTGGCCGACCGCCGCCGTGTCGGGCAGCAACCGCCGCGAGATCGCGCTCAGCCAACACCCCGGTCGTTGCTCCAACACCCACGTCGCGGTCGATCGCCTTCGCTGCAACCGCGGAGTGGGCAACGGTGATGGGGGTCACATCTGCTCCGGGGCGTCGATGCCGAGCAGGCCGAGGGCCTTGGCCAGGGTCCGAGCGGTGAGATCGGCGAGCGCGAGGCGGCTCGACCGCACCGGTTCGTCGGCCTTCAACACCGGGCAGTGCTCGTAGAACGCTGTGAAGTCGGTGGCGAGCTCGTAGACGTAGGTGCACAACTTGTGCGGGCTGAAACTCTCGAGCGTTGCGTCGATCGCTGTCGGGAAGGCGAGCAAACGAAGCGCCAAGGCTCGCTCCTGGGGGGCATCGACCGAGATCGGCAGACCGCGAACCGACGAGCGGTCGATGTCGGCACGTCGGAAGATCGAACAGATCCGCGCATGCGCGTACTGCAGGTACGGCCCGGTGTTGCCATCGAACGACACCATCCGATCCAGGTCGAACACGTAGTCCTTCACCCGGTCGGTCGACAGGTCGGCGTACTTCACGGCTCCGATGCCGATCATTCGAGCAACGGCGGCACGGTCGTCGCCGGTGAGGTCCGCGTTCTTCTCGGCGATCGCGTCGTCGGCGCGCTCGATCGCCTCGTCCAACAGGTCGACCAGCTTCACCGAGTCGCCCGACCGGCTTCGCAGCATCTTGCGATCGGCGTCGAGGACGTTGCCGAAGCCCACGTGCACGGCCTCGGTGGGCGGCGCCAGCCAGCCGGCCATTGCCGAGACAGCGAACACCATCTGCAAGTGCTGCTGCTGAGGTGCGCCGATCACGTACAACATCAGGTCGGCACCCAGCCGCTCGACGCGGTCGATCACACACGTGAGGTCGCTCGTGGCGTAGTTGAAGCCACCGGTGCGCGCCTGGATGATCAGTGGCAGCGGGTCACCGTCGCGGTTGTCGAAACCCGGCGGGAACACGACTTTGGCACCGTCGTCCTCGACCAGCAGCCCGGCTTCGTCGAGTCGTTCGACCGTGCGAGCCATCAGCGGCTGGTACATGCTCTCGCCCGCGAGGTCGTCGTCGGTGAGCAGCACGCCGAGCTTGGCGTACACCTCGTTGAAGTAGGCGGTCGACATCTCGACGAGGCGCTGCCAGAGTCGATTGGTCTCGACGTCACCACCCTGGAGCAGCACGACACGCTCGCGGGAGCGATCCTGGAACTCTTCGGACTCGGTGAACTTGGCGTTGGCCTGCTTGTAGAAGCCATCGAGGTCGCCCTGGGTGAGCCCGACTGCGGCGACGTCCTCGCCGAGGTCGAGGAGGTGTTCGATCAGCATCCCGAACGGACGACCCCAGTCGCCGATGTGGTTCTCGCGGATCACCCGGTGCCCGAGGAAATCGAACATGCGCACCAGCGAGTCGCCGATCACGGTCGAACGCAGATGCCCGACGTGCATCTCCTTGGCCACGTTCGGCGCCGAGTAGTCGACGACGACCGTCTTGACGTCTGTCGCCGGAGCGATTCCGAGTCGATCGTCGGCGGCGATCTCGCCGAGCTGCGCTGCCAGGAACTCAGACGACAGCGTGACGTTGATGAAGCCCGGCCCGGCGATCTCGAGTTCGCTGGCAACCCCTGCGAGCGCACCGGAGTCGACCACGCGCTGGGCGATCTCACGCGGGTTCGACCCGATGCGCTTGGCGAGCGGGAGTGCTCCGTTGATCTGTGCGTCGGCCCGATCGGAGGGGCGCACGGTCGGGTCGGCGAAGTCGCCGCCGTTGAGCTCGGTGAAAATCGGCCCGAGGAGGTGGGCGATCGTGGCGATGGGGTCCGACATGGTCGGACCAGTCTGCCGGATGGCGGTCACTCGCTCACAGGACAATCGGGGAATCGGGCGAGTCAGCCCATTGCTCCCGGATCGAACCACCGGTATCGCGGCAAGCGAGCCGGGTCGGCGACCTCGACGTCCTCGCAACCGGCGGGGACCGGCTGCGAGGGGTGCGGAGCGTCGCCCAGTCGGGCCTGCTCACGCCACATGGCCGCCTTGAGTGTCTCGCGGATCACTGCGTAGTCGGGATGCTCGTACACGTTGTCGACTTCGGATGGATCGGCGTGGAGGTCGTAGAGCTCCCACTCGGGCGGGTAGCGGAAGAAGCCGGTGAACGGCAGCCCGAATCCGTCGTTGTAGTAGTAGATCAGCTTGTAGCGATCGGTCCGGTAGCCGTAGTGGGCGGGCGCTTTGTGGATGACGTCATCGTTCTCCCAATAGCGGTAGTAGCAGCCCTCGACCGGCGGTTGGTCCTGTTGCCCGACGAGATCGGGCCAGAAACTTCGGCCCTGCATCTGTTCAGTCGCTGGCACCCCAGCGGCGTCGAGGATGGTCTGGGCGATGTCGACGTTGGTGACGATCCCATCGAACGACTCGCCGGCCGACAGTGCGTTGGGATAGCTGAGCACCAGCGGCATGCGCAATGACTCCTCGAACATCAGCCGTTTGTCGAACCAGCCGTGGTCACCGAGGAAGAAGCCCTGATCGGATGAGTACATCAGCAAGGTGTCGTCGAAGTCGCCACGATCGCGGAGCCAATCGATCAACCGGCCGACGTTGTCGTCCACGGACTGCACGCAGGCGAGGTACTCGCGCATGTACCGCTGGTACTTCCAGATCGCCTGCTCGTCATAGGTGAGGCCGTCGGGAGGGTTCTCCTTCAGGTCGTCGGTGGTCATGTGGTCGGCGACCCGCATCGCCGACCGGCGCACCGAAGCGCTGCGTGTCGAGTAGTCGTCGTCGAAGGTGTCCGGTACCGGCACCGGCTTCTCGAACATCGCCTGATGCTCGGGCTTGGGTTCCCACGAACGATGCGGTGCCTTGTGCCACACGAGGATGCACCATGGGTCGTCGCCCTCCAGCGATTCGACCCAGTCGGTCGAGAGGTCGGTGATGATGTCGGTGGCATATCCCTCGACGGTTCGGCGGCCGTCGGCGCTGATGAACTGCTGGGTTCCAGTAGTCGCCCTGACCGGGCACCACGTCCCAGTAGTCGAAGCCCTGCGGGTCGTGGCCCTCGCCATGGCCCATGTGCCACTTGCCGACCATCGCGGTTCGATAGCCGGCAGCACGCAGTTGCGAGATGAACGTCGGCTGGCTGGCATCGATCGGCGTGAACAGCGAATACACGCCGTTGACGTGGCTGTAGGCGCCGGTCAGGATCGCTGCACGCGATGGTGTGCACAGCGAGTTCGTGACGAAACAGTTGTCGAACCGCCAGCCGTGCTCGGCGATTTCGTCGATCCGTGGTGTCTCGTTGACCACCGACCCGTAACAGCCGATCGAGTGGGCTGCGTGGTCATCGGTGAGGATGAACACGATGTTCGGTCGGCGCGATTCGGCCATGGCACTCCCCCGATGGTCGTCGGAACTGGTCAGACGACGCGATGGTAGGCGGTCGGTCACGTGGCCATCGCCTGGACTCTGTGCCGAAACCGATGCGCGGCGCGATCTCAGGCTGGGGTGACGTCGCCAGGTAGCCAGGTCTTGTCGAACCATTCTTGCAACGGGCCGTAGAGGCGCAGCATCGGGAACCAGCTCTTGCCGGGCATCGTCTGGATCCAGTTCGACTCGAGACCGTCGGGGGCGGTTGGCCCGAACCAGATCGTGATCGAACCGTCATCGTTGCTCTCGACGGTGCCGGTGGTCGACATGACGCTCGGGTACGGGTTGTCGGTCTGGAGGAGTGACCGGGTCTGGGTGTCGTAGATGTCGATCGACCAGAAGTTCTTGGCCGGCGGTTCGGGCGGCAGGGTCAGGCTGTAGGTCTTCGCTCCATCGAGGATGTCGCCGTTGGCATCGTGGGCGGTGTAGGTGTACGCCGAACCGGCGCCCACCTGGGCGTGGGCCATCGCCGGGGTGATGACGGTGGCGAAGTAGTGGAACGTGGTGCGCGCGTCGAGCAGGCGTCGGTCGTCGCGGAGGAATTCGTAGCTGCCTCCGATGAAGGCCTGGAGCCACGTCGACCCTTCGACGATGGGCGCTTCGTCGTCGCGTGGCGAATACAACAGCGCTCGGCTGATTGCCGCTCCAGCGCGGGCGGCTTGCTCGAGTACGGATCTGCGGTGTTCGTCAGGGGCGAATGGTTGGCCGTGAACGATCCCGATGGCGGCCAGTTGCCCAGCGCGTTCAGGGTCGAGTGCAGTCGTCGGTTCTTCCTGGACGAGGGTGTTGACCTCCTCGAAGAAGGTGATGTCGTTGGCATGCACCGTGTTGAACTGGAACGCTGTGAAGTTCACGAATTCGGTCTCAGGCGGATTGTCGGCATCGGCAAGGGGATACACCCGGGTCTGCTTCATGGCCGGCACGCCACCGAGCGCCCGCAGCACCGCCCAGTTGGTGAACGTCGCCGGACGGCAGACGAAATAGCCGTCGGGTACGTGTCCCTCGTAGCCCGGTGGCAGGAACAGATACTTGCCGCCCTGGCCTCTGTCGGGTCCGGCGATGCCCATGTCGGTGACGTAGCGGAACCAGAAGTCATCCACGACACACAGCGACTGCAGCGGGGGTTCGATGACGAACGGCCCGGTCTCGCGTAGATCAAAGAACATCGACCCGTAGGTGGTTTCGGTGTTCGGGGTC
>CAVQWE010000011.1:0-127734 GCA_963717385.1 Ilumatobacteraceae bacterium | reverse complement strand
GCCTACGGCGAGGGGTGGGCCACCGCGGCGATGGCGTTGATCCACGACGCCGGGTTCGCACTCGACCAACGTCGGATCTCCGACGGATGGCAGCTGCTGCGTGCGGCGCAAACCGAGATGCTCAGCGGGCTCGATCGACGAGGGTTGGCAGTCGAACGGGCGAACCTCACCGGCAGTGATCTGGTGGTCGACGATCGGGTCGACACCGACGAGCTCCGTGCCGAGGTGTGGGCACTTCGGCAGACGAGGAACCGGTACCACGCCGAACTCGACCGCCGCCTCGTGGAAGGTGGACGGAGCCTGCTGTATCGCGGGGTGATGCTGTTCGCGATGCTGGTGCTCGGTGCGTTGGGCGTGCTGATTGCGTCGCCGTCGGCAAACCCGGACGACGCGTTGAGCGGTATCGGCAAGTACCTGACGATCGTGGGCATCGGGATGACGGGTGCCGCGCTGTCGCATGTGCTGTTCACCCGCAGATCCGAGCGTGCGTCATCGATTTCCGAGGTGGTCAATCCGCTGCAGATCGTGCTGCTGCGCCTCGCGCTGGGCGGTGTCGTCGGCATGGTGCTGGTGGTGCTGCTGCAATCCGACACCCAGTCGGTGATCAACGTGACTGCAGAGTCCGCGTACATCTGGGCGCTGTTCGGCGGTTTCGCCGAACGTTATGTCGATCGGCTGATCGATCAGGTCGAGACGTCGGCGTACTCCTCGGCCGAGGCGGCGCTGCGCGAAGGCGACTGAGCCGTTGACCGACGTACTCGGTCGACGGCGCTGCGCTCAGGCGAGCATCGAGCGGAGCATCCAGGCGGTCTTCTCGTGGACCTGGAGCCGCTGCGTGATCAGATCGGCAGTGGGCTGATCGCTGGCGCCGTCGGCGACGACGAACGCTGCCCTCGCTGTGCGGGCGACCGCTTCGTGGCCGGCGACCAGATCGGCGAGCATCTCGTTGGCGGTCGGGACACCATCGGCCTCGGCGATCGAAGAGAGGGCCGCGAACTGGGCGTAGCTTCCGGGTGCGAACTCACCGAGCGAACGAATCCGTTCGGCGAGCAGATCGATCGCCAACCAGAGTTCGTTGTACTGGACCTCGAACATGAGGTGCAAGGTGTTGAACATGGGGCCGGTGACGTTCCAGTGGTAGTTGTGCGTCTTCAGATACAGCGTGTAGGTGTCGGCCAGCAGCCGCCCGAGCTCTGACGCGATCTCCAAGCGGGCGGCCTCGGGGATTCCGATGTCGATCACGGGGTTGGTGGTTTCGGTCATGGCGCTTCCTTTCCTGGCAGGAGTCCTGCCGAACTGTGGGTCCCGCTCGCGGGGACACGCTTCACGGTAGGGGTTGACCAGATCCGTTCCACGACGATCATGTGCGGCAGCGTCAGCATGCTGACGAACACGAACGTCAACGCCACGACGAGATCGGTGCGGCCCGTCGCCGCCGTGGCGATGACGATTGCAACGATCCCGAGAACCGAGACGACGCTCAGCGGCGCAGCGAGGCGCAGGACCGAGCGGAGCGGGGCGGGCTGGGCTCCGAGGAGATCGCCGAGGACGAACAGGTGGGCGAGCGAATGCCACAACCCGAAGTACACGGCGAACCCGATCAGCGGGTCGGCGGTCAGCAACAGCGTGGTCAGCGTGGCGACAGCGACTGCCTCGCGGACCAGCGCGGGCCGATTCACGAATCGATGGGACAGCGCCCCCCCGATCATGAGGTGCTGTGCAACGAGCGCCACCGACCACAGGGCCCACCGATCGGCGAGCCAGGCCCAGCTCGCCGGGTCGCCGCCACCGAGACGTTCGATGACCGGGCTGACGATCTCGAGGTGTGCGACCAGCGGGAGCCCGACGAGCAGGAGTCCGCGCGACCACTGCACGAGCAACGCTCGACGGGCGGGGAGGCCGAGATAGGCCAGATCGGATTGACCGAAGTGGTGGATCGACAGTGCCAGGAATGCAGCGAGCGCGGCCGCGGGAGCGATGAGCCAGACGAGACCGACGCCGAGCATCATCACCACGTAGCTGCGAGCGAATCGCAGTGGCGACGACGTGTCGAACGGGCCGCCGAGCACCTCGGCGGTGAGGTGGTCGACGGCACCGTGAGGAATGCCGAGCAACGCAACCACGACGACGACGACGGCCACCGAGATCGCACCCGGCGCTTCGATCAGATGCATGGCGACGGCAATGGCAATGGTTGCTGCCACCACGGGACGAAACACCGCTGGTTGGTGGAATCGATCGTTGCGCTGGTCGGCAAGCGCGGCAGCGGTCATCGTTCGAAGCGTCGACGGAGCGATGTCGCCGCAGCGGCTCCCACCTCTGCTGATGCGGCACGCAGGAACGGTCCCCAGGGGAGATTGGCCACCATCCTGGCGTCGGCAGCCATCGTGGACTTCTCGTCGAGGAACGTCAGTACGTCGTCGATCGAGCTGGTCCGGAAGAGGCGTTCGAAGATCGGTCGTCCCTGGTCCGGGTGGTGGTGCAAGATGTTGAGCAGCACTCGGTCGGCGAACCCGAACCGGGCCGGGGCGCTCGGGAGTGGTTGGGGGCCGTGTCCGCTCGCCCACCCGTCGACCAGGTGTCGAGTCTGGGCGTGGATCCGCTGGAACGTGTAGCCGGTCGTGGGTTTGGTCATGCCACCGACGGTGCCGATGTTCCAGATGTGGTCACCCCATCGCTGGTCGAAGGGTCGATCTTCCATCGGGATCGACCCGTACTCTCGGCGCTCGATCGAGACCTCTCCTGCGCCGAGGGCGTCGAGGCGGGCACGGATCTGGCGATCGTGGAATTCGTCGGGATGCGCCTCGAGCGAGAACATCGTGTGTTCGACGAGGGCACGGTCGGGCTGCTCGGGAAGGACGTAGAAGAACGCCGTACCGTCGTGTTGCGGCGGGGTGAAGTCCATGAGCGTCACGACCGCGGGGTCGAAGACGGGCCGTTCGGTTCGAACCTCCCAGCCGCCGAAGTGCTGACGGAGCGGATGTCGCACCGCAGCAGCCCGGGCATCGGGAGCGAGGCGTGCGCTCTGGAGCACCAGCGGTGCCCGCAATTCCCCCTCGGGGAGTACGACGACGGCGCCGTCGCGTTCGTCGCGGAGGTCGATGATGTCCTGGGCCACGAAGCGCACGTTGGGCCGGGTGCGGGCCTCATCGAGAATCGCCTGGTCGTAGTTGCGGCGGCGAACTCGCATGTACGTGCGCCGTGTGGTCTCGCCGGGCCATGCCGGACCACGGAGCTGCTGGGTCGACTCCCATCCGGGGAAGCGGACCTGGACCTGATCCCACGTGCGGTCGGCGAGGCCGGCGAATGGGGTGGTCGGGGTCCCCCAGAAGGACCACACCCGGTCGTCGACCGGCTCGAAGCTGCGGTCGACGACCACGACACGGCGATCACCTGCTGTGCTGTGCATGACGTGCCAGAGCGCACTGAGCCCGGCGCATCCTGCCCCTGCGATGATGAGGTCGGCATCGTGTGTTGTCACGCTCGTCGTGCCCATCGGTTCGGTTCCCGTGCGTCAGAACTCGGCGGAGATCACGCGTCGAGCGCGGTCGGCTGTGCTGTCGAGGTCCTTCTCGATCGGAGCCTCCGGCTCGAGCTCGGGCTGCTCGTCGAGTTGACGCTCGGTGAGGAGCAGTCCGCCGGTCACGACCGTGCCGTAGACGGTGATCAGGAACACGAAGACACCGACGATGAAAATTGCGAGGCTCATGACATGACCTCGTCGCGCTGCTTCTCGGTGACCGGAACGTCGACTGGTGTCAGCATGAGGGTTCCGAGCGAGTGGATGGATGGAACCCAGAGTCCGACGAAGATCCCGGCGGTCGTCTCTCCCTGCACGAAGTACAACCAGACCGAGAACAAGAACGAGGCGAAGCCGGCGATCAGGAAGGGAAGTTTGAGACGGACGGAGGTCGGGAGGCGTTTCATTGGTTGTTCCTTTCGTTGGTGTTGCCTCTACAACCTCCTTTATCATCGTTTATTCCGATTTATTTTGTCGCAGGACGCGACGACGTCCGCTGCGTCAGAAGAACTGATCGATCAGGATCGGGTTGCCGTCCGGGTCGATCAGCGTCAGTGAGCCGGGCCCGGAGCTACCGGGTTCGATCGCGCTGTCGACGGTGAGGCCGGCGGCCTCCAGAGATCGCTGGAGGTCGCGGATGTCGGTGAACTGCTCGATGCGTTCCATGCGCGGCGTGAGGCCCGGGTTGAACGTCAGCATGTTGCGTTCGAACATGGCGTGGAACAAGCCGAGTGTGGTCTCGCCGTTCTTGAGGATGACCCATCCCGATTCGGCATCGCCGCCGGTGGCAACGAAGCCGAGCTTGCCGTAGAACTCCACCGAGGCGTCGAGGTCGGCCACGCTCAACGACAGTGAGAACACGCCGAGCTCGACCGTCCCCGGTAGCGAGGTGTCGGCCGATGCAACCGTGGGCAACGCCCCCGGGTCGAAGCCGCCGTCGCTGGTTTCATCGCTCATCTCGCCTCCGAATCGGGGTGTGCGACCGGTGGGTCCGGCACGCTGAGGTTGTCCCACACCGCGGCGTCGGGCATGCCCATGATCGCCTCGCGGACTGCCGGCGGGTAGTGCATGTTCGGCTTCGATTCGTCGTAGGCGGGTTGCGCAATCGGATCGGCGGGACGATCGAATCCCGCCGGGTTCGTGAGTCGTTCGAGTTCGTCGGCAGAGATGCCACACAATCCCTGCACCTCGGGGTCGATCCACTGGCGTTCGTCGATGTCGTGGCCGGTGCACACCTCGAGGCTGAGGTTCTCGGGTCCGGCGAAGTAGATCGACTGGATCATCCCGTGATCGATTGGACCCATCACCTGGATGCCGTGGCTGCGGATGCGGTCGCGCATGGTGAGGACGTCGTCGATCGAGTCGACGTTGAGCGCGAGGTGCTGCATCGTGCCGGCCGTGACCGGGTCGCCCGCATTGCCCGAGTGCGTCACGCCCCACTGCGGCTCGGTCGGATTGCCGGGCGCCTGGACGAACGCGAGGTAACTGTCGCCCGCCAACTCGACGAACCCGTGGAACGTGTTCGGCACGCCGTGCATCCAATACAGCGCTCGGGTCGGACAGCCGAGCACCTCGGCGAAGAACGTCAGCTGCGCCTTCATGTCGGCGGTCGAGAGCGCCAGGTGGTTCACGCCGTTCGGGTGCAGGTCCGGCGACGGCTTGGCGCCGGTCGCGCGGTACAGGGTGAGATGCGGCGCCGGCTGCTCGGTGATGCTCATCGGTCCAGTTGATCACAGCGGTTCGGGTCGGCGCTGACCGTGGCGTCTGGAAGGATGCTGGGCATGGCTGATCAGAGGATGACCGAGTCGGAGCGCCAGGAGTTCCTGGCCGGATTGCACGTCGGCGTACTGGCGATCGAACGCGCCGATGGCCCACCCCTCGCGGTGCCCGTCTGGTACTCGTACGAACCGGGCGGTGACGTCGAGGTCCTCACGAGCGCCTCGTCGCTCAAGGGGCGTCTCGCTGCTGCCGCAGGTCGAGCATCGCTGTGTGCGCAGCAGGAGGCGTTGCCGTACAAGTACGTCACCGTCGAGGGGGCCGCCGAGATCGTCGCACTCGATGCCGACGCCTCCCGGGCGGCGACCCTTCCGATGGCCATTCGCTACCTCGGCGAGGAGATGGGCCGCGGATACGCCGCCAACAGCGCCGGGCCTGACGATGTGGTCATCCGGCTTCGCCCCGAGCGTTGGTTCTCGGTCGACTACGCCAAGAGCTGACCACGTTCTCCCGTTCGCGTGACGTTTCCGATGGGGCGCCCCATCCAGACTGCAACGCGAACGTCGGGGCGGCCGGTCAGGCGGGGGCGACGAGGATCTTGGCCCTTGCGTGGCCCGAGCCGATCTCGGCGAGGCCGTCGGCGACGCCCTCGATGCCAACGGTGCGTTGGATCTCGGGCACGACCTGGCCGCTGGCGAGGAGTTCGCCGAGGAACGCGAGGTCGGCGTCGTTCGATGCGGCCGTGAACTGGTGGAACGACGCATCGGCACGTCGGAAGGCGAAACGGGTGCGAACGAGGTCACCGATCGGGCCGAGCCAGCGGTTGTCCTTCGGACCGCTGACGGCCACATACCGAGCGCCGGGTCGGAGCACGCTGATGCACTCGGCTGCGCTGCGATTGCCGACGTTGTCGAGCATCACGTCGAAGCGGGCGCCCCCAGCGACGAAATCGTCGGTCGTGTAGTCCGTCACGTGATCGGCGCCGAGTCGCTTGACCATGTCGACGTTGCGGGTGCTGCACACGGCGGTCACTTCGGCGCCGAGTGCCTTTGCGATCTGCACCGAGAACGTCCCGACGCCACCAGCGGCGCCGTTGATCAAGACGTGATCGCCAGGTCTGGTGGCACCGTGCGTTCGCAGCCCCTGCAGAGCGGTGAGCCCGGCCACCGGTGTCGATCCAGCCGCCTCGAACGACACGCCCGTCGGAATCGCAACGACGTTTCTGGCCCTGGTGGCGAGGTACGGGGCGAATCCGCCGCCACTGCACTCGCCGAACACACGGTCACCGACTGCGAACTCGGTCACGTCGCTCCCGACTGCAACAACGGTGCCGGCGACATCGGCGCCATGGATGATCCGCTTCGGGCGACGAAGCCCGCCGATCAACCGAACCAGGTAGGGCGTGCCGGTGAGGAAGTGCCAGTCGAGCGCGTTGAGCGATGACGCCTCGACGCCAATCACCACCCGACCCTTCGTGGCGGCTGGTGTCGGGACGTCCTCGATCGTGACGACCTCGGCGGTGCCATAGCGCCGGGCAACCGCAGCGCGCATGGTCGGCGGGAGCCTGAGAGCGGTGTCGGTGAAGTCGGGGTTCGTTGTGGTCATGTGTGCTCCTCGGGGTTGAACGTACAGTGTACATAGTGGGACGTACACTGTACGTTGTCAAGGGGTTTGCGATGATCGACAGCGACATGGGCACCGCACCGAGGGAACCACTGCAGCGCGACCGCATCGTCGCCGTGGCGGTGCAGCTCGCCGATCGCGAGGGCGTCGATGCGCTGAGCATGCGCCATCTGGCCCGCAACCTCGGCTACCAGGTCATGTCGCTCTACAACCACGTGGCCAACAAGGACGAGCTGCTCTCGCTGATGGTCGATGCGGTCGCTGCGGAGATCGATGAGCCGTCGCCGGACTCAGAGCCGCTTGCAGCGGTGCGGGCCATGACGGTGTCGACCCACGACGTGTTCGTTCGACATCCCTGGGCGCCGGCGCTCTGGCTGCGCCATCTGCCGGGCCCGGCTCGCACGCAGCAGATGGATGACCTGCTGCGGCTGTTCGATCAGAGTGGTCTGTCAGCCGATCTGGCTCACCAAGGATTTCACGCCGTCACCAACCACGTGCTCGGTTACACGCTCCAGCAGCTCGGTTTGAACACGGGAGACGACCCCGAAGCGCGTGCGATCGAGTACGTCGACAGCATCTCCGAGGCGGACCATCCCCACATGGTCGCCCACGTGCGTCAGCACCTCGCCGGCGACACTTCGAGCAGCTTCGAGCTGGTGCTCGATCTGATCCTCGACGGGCTGGTCAGGCTCGACGCCGAGCGCTGACCGACCGGGCGTCGTACGCTCGTGGTCGTGGACCAGCGTGCGGTGGGGTGGGCATTCGTCGCAGGTCAGGTCGTGCTGCTCGTCTCGCTGGTGCTGCTCCCGGGTGGTGACGCGTGGCCGACCGGGTCTGCGGTGTGGACGACGGGTCAGGTGCTGGTGATCGCGGGGTTCGCGGTGATCGTCATCGCCTCGCTGCGACTCGGGACCGGCTTGACCCCGACGCCTGTGCCCAGCGAGCGTGGCCATCTCGTCACCGGCGGGCTGTACCGATACGTCCGACACCCGATCTACACCGGTGTGCTCCTGATCGTCGTCGGCTTGACGGTGCGGTCGGGGAGTGTCGTCACGTTGGCGGTTGCCGTCGTCACCGTGGTGTTCTTCGATCGCAAGGCCCGGTGGGAGGAAGCACAGCTGAGCGAGCGCTACGACGGGTACGCCGACTACGCCGCGCGAACCCCGCGCTTCGTGCCTGGCTGGCCGATGCGCTGACGCGGTCTCGCCGTCATCACCCAAGTGAGTCGGGAACCGAACGCCACGACGAACGTGTGGCCTTCTTCTCTGGTCCGCGCCCCGATTTGCGAGTGAGATCGAATCGAAAGGAGATGATCAGCATGCGCAGAGTTCTTGTGGCGGCGTTGCCGCTGTTGGTGCTGACGGCGTGCGGGAGCGACGACTCCGCTGACGACGGTCCGTTGACGCTGACCTTCGAAGGTTCGAGCTGTGTCTACGACGGTCCTGACACGCTCGCGCCGGGCCCGGCCGAGTTCTCGTTCTCGAACGAGACCGAGGAGATCGCGACCCATGCGATCGTGCACATCACCGTTGATGACATCACGCTCGGCGACATCCAGCGACTCAGCGAAACCGATCCGGAGTGGAACGGCAGACCCGGGCTCGCTCGGAGAAGGCGGAGGGGAGATCGTGGCCGGCGGTACGACGACCATGCCCGGCCGCAGTACGGAGTACACCGTCGACCTGACGGCCGGCCCGTACTACTTCGTCTGTATGTACAACAGTCTCGAGAACGTCAACTATGGAGGTGGCATCACCGTCGAGCCCTGAGCTGAACGGTCTCGTCGACGACACCCGATGCGCCCGCCGACTGAGGTGTCGATCGGGTGGATTCAGGTGAAGCCGGGGGCGTGGAGTGGCCAGGGTGAGACCTGCTCGAAGATGCGCGCGAGGCGGAGGCAGATGTCTTCGCGGTGGCGGGCTGCGGTGATCATCAGCCCGAGCGGAAGGCCGTCGGCATCGAGCCCGGCCGGCACGGTGATCGACGGCAGGTTGGCGATGTTGGCGAAGATGGTCAAGAGCGCGGCGCTTCCGGCGTGGCAGCGCTGACCGGCGATCTCGGTGGGCATCGGGCCCTCAGCGGCAAACGGCGCGCACGGATTGGTCGGGGTGAGCAACACGTCGACGTGCTCGAACAGCTCGGCCACCTGCAGCTCGAGGCCGCGGCGCGCCTTCTCGACCTTGGCGAACTGCGGCAGCGTCACCGTCCGGTTCCGGGCCCACCCACCGACCACGAGCGGGTCGAGTTCGTCGAGGCGGTCTTCCCAGTCGTCGGGCACGTCGACGAACTGATCGGCAGACTCCATGAACGCATAGATGCGGATGAAGTCGTCGATCTGAACGTCGAGGCCGGTGTCGACCAATGCTGCCGCGTCGACGAGGGTCGAGGCGGCCCGTTCGGTGATGGAAACGACCTCTGGATCGGTGGTCGCGAAGCCGAGATCCGCCGACCATGCCGACCGCAGTCCGGCCACGTCGAGTTGCTCTGCGGCGTCAACGTACGACGCACCTGGCGCCGGCAGGCTGGTTCGGTCGCGCATGTCGGGGCCGACCGCGATGTCGAACAACAGCGCCGTGTCGGCAACGGTCGTGGCGAGCGCGAAGTTGACCGCATTGCCAGCATGGCGAGTGACCCCGAACGTCGGCACTCGCCCGTAGGTCGGCTTCAGCCCGGGGAGACCGCACGACGCTGCCGGCCCACGGATCGAGCCGCCGCCGTCGCTCGCCGTGCCGAACGGGATCGCGCCCGCCGACACCGATGCAGCGGTGCCGCCGCTCGAACCGCCAGGTGTGCGGTCGGGGTTCCACGGATTGCGGGTCACGCCGTGCAGCGCGCTGGCGGTGTAGCCGAACGCCCCGAACTCCGGGGCCGCGGTCTTGCCGATCGGGATCGCACCGGCGGCCCGGAAGCGTTCGACATGGATGTCGTCCCTGGTCGCCGGGGCCGCGTCGGCGTACCAGCGCGACCCACGAGTGGTCGGCATGCCAAGGCAGTCTTCGAGGTCCTTCACGCCGAACGGCACGCCGGCCAGTGGGCCGAGTTCATCGCCGGCGGCGAGTGCCCGATCGACCGCGTCGGCTGCTGCCAACGAGCCCTCGGCATCGACGTACACGAATGCGTTCAACTCGTGCTGTTGGGCGGTGATCCGATCGAGTGACGATTCGACCAGTTCTCGAGCCGACACGTCGCCGTTGGCGACCGCGTCGGCCGACCGGCGTACGCCCCCGAGCTCCATCGTCGGATGGTAGCCACCGCCCCAACCCACGTCTGTGTTGCAGTTCCGGCGGGTGGTCCCACCGCGATCCTCACCCCCACGTGATTGGGGCCGACGGTCAGTCGAGGCTGGGGAAGTAGATCTGCCAGGCGAGCAGCGACTTCGCTGCCAGGCTGAGGACGAGGTACACCTTCTCGCCGTAGACGTAGTCGGTCCACTTGCCGATGCTCTTGTATTGCAGCCACTGATTGAGTCCGAAGCTGAAGAACAACACGAACTGCACGATCACGATGCCGTACACGAAGCCAGGCACGGTCTCGGAGCCGACGATCTGGATGAGGATGCCGACCCACGGCGCGATGCCGGCGATGGTGCCGAACCAGAATGGCATCATCGTCGTGGACGTGCGTCCGGGCGGGTTCATGCGCTCCTGGATCCAACCGAACAGGATCATCGCCACGTTCGCGCCGATCACCGCAACGACAGTGGTGATGTTGGTGATACCGCTGTAGAAGCCGATCAGCAGCACCATGATCGTGGCGCTGACCGAGTACTCGACCCAGCGGAATCGGTTGATGCCGCCGCGCAGATCACGCTCGTACGTCGACCGCAAGACGGTGGACGTCACGAGGTGGTCGATCGCAGCGAGCGCGAGGAACAGTCCGATCGCGAAGCCCACGCGCACGTCGAAGAGAGCCTCGGGGGTCGGAACCCGTGTGCCGGGAGGCCCCTCGGGGAACGTCGACACCACCTGGATCACGAAGTCGCCCGACAGGACCACGATCAGCACCGCCTGCACCGCGTGGAGCACGGTGAGTCCGAGGTTCCACGTGCGCAGGTTGGCGAGTCGCTCGGATGTCACGCCCGTGGCGACGGGCGTTCCGTCCGGTTGCCGTTGTTCGGTGCCGGTTGTGTCCATGGTGCTCACTCTTTCCCTCGTGGGCGAATCCTGAAACGGTGCCCTCGGGCAGTCTTGCTCACCTGTGACAAGCTTGCGCCAATGAGCGCCTGCTGTTCCCCGTCGAGCGATCGCCCTCCCAGCGAGGTACACGATGTGTCTGACACATCTCGTACGGGGTCGGTCGAGGTCGATCTCGTACCGGTGCGCGGCGGCCAGTTCTGGATGGGCGGCATCGCTGGTGACGGCGATCCGGCCGACGGGGAAGGGCCGGTGCATCGCGTGGAACTGTCGGCGTTCTCGATCGCCCCCACAACGGTGACCAATGCCGAGTTCGCTGCGTTCTGCCACGACACCGGCTACGTCACGCTCGCCGAGCGCGACCAGTGGTCGTTCGTGTTCGCCGGCCTGTTGCCCGACGACTTCCCGCCGACCCGCGGTGTGGCCTCGGCGCCGTGGTGGCGGCAGGTGGAGGGTGCCGATTGGCGCCATCCTGGCGGGCCGCACACCACCATCGACGACGTGCTCGAGCACCCGGTCGTGCACGTCACGTGGGATGACGCCCATGCGTACTGTCGCTGGAGCGGTACCCGGCTGCCGACCGAAGCCGAGTGGGAGCGCGCCGCCGGGGGCGGGCTCGACCGTCGCCGCTTCCCGTGGGGCGACGATCTCGAACCGGGCGGCGAGCACCGCATGAACGTGTTCCAGGGCGAGTTCCCGGGCACCAACACCGCAGCCGATGGTCACGACGGCACCGCGCCCGTGCGGTCGTTTCCGCCGAACGGGTTCGGGCTCTACGAGACCACCGGCAACGTGTGGGAGTGGTGCGCCGACTGGTTCGCCTACGACACCTATGAGCGCTCGAGCGCTGACGGCGTTCGTGTCGACCCGACCGGTCCTCCCGGTGGTTCGCATCGGGTCATGCGTGGTGGGTCGTATCTGTGCCACGACTCGTACTGCAACCGTTACCGGGTCGGCGCGCGCAGCGCGAACACCCCCGACAGCGCCGCCGGCAACATCGGCTTTCGGGTCGCTCGTTGACGACCGGTGTGTCAGGTGCCGCAGAAGGTGCGGTAACCGTCGGCGGCGTCGAGTGGCGCCGGTGACTCGAACCGTTCGAGGCCCTCGCGGCGTTCGAACGGTCGCGACACGGCCTCGAGCAGGTCGTCCAGTGGCGCCATGTCGCCCCAGCTCGCAGAGGTCAGTGCCGCTTCGACCATGTGGTTGCGGGGCACGTAGATGGGGTTGCGGCGATCCATCTCGTCGGCGATGGTCGTCGCATCGCCACCCCGACGGCGGCCACCCAACGGCTCACCCAGTCGTTGAACGCCGGCGCCGCCGATGCGCCGAACACCTCGAGCGCTGCACCGAGGTCGCCTCGGATGACCGACGAGAGTGATCGGAACCCACCGGTGTAGTCGACCCGATGGTCGGCCATGATCTCGAGCAACTCTGCGATGAGGCTGTCGTTGGTCGCGTCGTCGACATCGAGGCCGAGTTTGGTGCGCATCGCCGCCGACCACGCCGACTGGAACCGTTCGGGGAACGACTGCAGCACCCCGGTGGCCAACTCGACGGCGGTGTCGGTGTCGTCGTCGAACAGCGACAGCATCGCCTCGGCCAATCGGGCCAGATTCCACGTGGTGATCGCCGGCTGGTTGCCGTAGGCGTAGCGACCGCCGTGGTCGATCGAGCTGAACACGGTGGCCGGATCGTAGGCATCCATGAACGCGCACGGCCCGAAGTCGATCGCCTCGCCCGAGATCGTCACGTTGTCGGTGTTGAGCACCCCGTGGATGAAGCCGACCTCCATCCATCGGGCGACCAGCGCAGCCTGCACGCCGACGACGTGGTCGAACAGTGCAAGTGCTGGGTTGTCGGCGTCGGCGGCGGCTGGGACGTGGCGAGCGATCGCGTACTCGGCCAGCGAGCGCAGCAGATCGGCGTCGCCGGTCGCGGCGGCGAACTGGAACGAGCCGACACGCAGGTGGCTCGATGCGATTCGCGTGAGTACCGCACCTGGCACCTGAGCGTGACGCGAGTCGACCTCGCGGACGATCGTGTCGCCGGTGGCGACGACGGTCAACATCCGTGTGGTCGGAATACCGAGACCGTGCATCGCCTCGCCGATCAGGTACTCGCGCAGCATCGGTCCCACCGCGGCGCGCCCATCGCCGCCGCGAGCAAACGGCGTGCGGCCCGATCCCTTGAGATGCAGGTCGCGGCGGACGCCGTCGGCCCCGACGAGTTCGCCGAGCAGGAGTGCTCGGCCGTCACCGAGCCTCGGCGAGTAGCCGCCGAACTGGTGCCCGGCGTACGCCTGGGCGACGGTGGTGACGCCGTCGGGTGAGGCGTTGCCGGCGAGCAGTGCGAGAGCGTCGGGTGAACGCAGCGTGTCGACGTTCGAGGCCGAGCTGCTCGGCGAGGTCCTCGTTGAGCACCACCAACGACGGTGCGGACACCGGTTCGGCCTGCCACGGCTGGTGCAACCCCACCAACTCGCGGGCGAACGAATCATCGAGCTCGAAGACGGGCCGTGCGGCAACGGTCATGCGCCCAGCCTAGGAACCAGGACCCGATTGCACCTGCCGCCCAAGGCGTCTGACACCATGGGTGACCACCTCTGTCGAAAGGGTTGACCGCCATGGGATTCCGACTTGCGAACGTGAACGGACGCGCCGCGCTGGTCCACGGTGACCACTACACCGATGTTGCCACGCACTCCTCTGGTGCGCTCGGCTCCGATCTGATGCAGGCGCTCGCCCGCCCCGACCTTCTCGCCGAACTGTCGGCGAGCCTCGACGACTCGTCGGTCACCGGTCTGCTCGCAGATGTCGTACTCGGTCCGCCGGTGCCCCGACCTCAGAAGGTCTTCGGGATCGGGCTCAACTACGCCGCACATGCCGCGGAGGGCGGGCGTGAGGCGCCCGACAGCCCGGTGGTGTTCACCAAGTTCCCGTCATGCCTGGTCGGGCCGACTGCCGACGTCGAGATCCGCAGTGGCGGCTGCGACTACGAGGGTGAACTGGTGGTGGTGGTCGGTGAGGGCGGCCGCGACATCACGATCGACGATGCGTGGAACCACGTCGTCGGTGTCACGGTCGGCCAGGACATCTCCGACCGACCTGTCCAGAACGCCGGAACGACACCGCACTTCAATCTCGGCAAGTCGTTCGACACCTTCGGTCCGATCGGCCCGGTCCTCGTCTCCACCGACCAACTCGCCGACCGCGACGCCATGCCCATCAGGTGTGCGATCAACGGAGAGGTGCGCCAGAACGGCAACACCGCCGATCTGATCTTCGACGTGTCGACCCTCGTGAGCTTCCTCTCGTCGATCACCACGCTCGTCACCGGCGACATGATCTTCACGGGAACGCCAGCGGGCGTTGGGGTGGCGCAGGGCAAGTTCCTCGCCGACGGCGACGTGATCACCACGACGATCGACGGCATCGGCACCATGACCAACCGGGTGGTCCGCATCAGCGACCCTCGACCCATCCGGGGTTGACGTCGGGCTGCGTCCCGCCGATGATGGCCAGATGGTCGAACGACCCAAGACGCCACGAATAGCGCCGATCGATCTCGACGACGTCACCGATGACGAGTTACGCGACACGCTCGCAGGGGCACTCACCCACGACGGCCGACCGTTGAACATCTTCGGTGTGCTCGGCCATCACCCCAAGCTGTTGAAGCGCTTCAATCTGCTCGGCGGGTTTCTCTTGAACAAGGGCCTGATCCCCGAACGCGAGCGTGAACTGGTGATCTTGCGGGTCGGTTGGAACGCCCAGGCCGTGTACGAGTTCGGCCAGCACACGGTGATCGGCAAGCGGTGCGGCCTCACCGACGACGAGATCACCGCGCTCACGAAGTCGCCGCACGATCATCCCTGGAGCGCGGGCGACGCTGCGCTGATCGCACTCGCCGACGACCTGCACGCCGCCGACTGCGTTGGCGCGGGCACCTGGCTGGCGCTCTCCGACCGGTGGTCGGAGGCCGAACTCGTCGAGCTGCTCGTGGTCGCCGGCTTCTACCGGCTCGTGTCGGGGTTCCTCAACAGCGCCGGCGTGCAACTCGACGACGGCGTCCCCGGCTTCCCAGCCGATTCCTGAAACCGCTCATCGGGGGCCCTGGTGGCGTGGCTCGACGCCTGCCTGCACACCGTGGGGCCGATCACGACCGCCTCGAACGGCGAGCTCAGGACGTCATGCCCCCGAGGCCGACGAGCCCGCGGGCGAGTTCGATCTCGCCCATGTGGCGCAGGCCGTGCTGGTACAGCCAGCACTCGAACCCGTCGAGCACGGTGATGCCGGCCGGGCCAGCGCAGCGAGCGCTGTAGGTGCTGGCGATCATCGGTGGGTACGGCTTGGCGATCAACACCCGCGTGAGGTCAGCCGGATCCATCGACGCGAGGTGCGCTTCGGTCCGCTCGAACACCGCCCGCTGGTAGTCCTTGTACGCCTCGTAGTCGCCGATGCGCTGGGCGACCATCTCGTCGACGGTCTTGTGCTTGCCGTGGTCCGCGATCGTGAGCTGCACCCGCTCCTGCCACTCGTCGTTCCAGATCGGTGGCTCGCCCGTGATCATCATGAACGAGCCGTCGTGCACGTTGACGTAGTGGAACAGCGAGAACGCGATCGGCAGCACACCCTCGCGTTCGAAGTGGTTGACGTGCTCGAGGTCCATCGTGTCGACGGCTTGGTAGTACAGCGAATGCATCGTGCGCATTCGCCGGTACAGCGAGTCCTGGATCGGATCGGCCAGGGCCGGACCGGAGTTGAGGTCGAGGTCGATGTCGGTCATGGGAGTCCTTGGGTCAGTTGATGTGGATGTTCACGACGTCGTCGCTGGTTCGTGTAGTTCGATCATGTTGCCCGATGGGTCGAACAGGAACGTCTGGCGTGCGCAGCCCACTGCGCTCGGATCGCGAACCTCGACGCCTCGGTCTCGCAGCTCGGCAACGGCGCCATCGAGGTCCGCCACCTGGATGGCGAAGTGCTGGCCGCAGCCGTTGGGAACCTCGCCCTCGATCAGGTGGACCTGCTGTCCACCGATGTCGAGCCAGGCCCCTCCGAACGGGAAGTCTGGTCGGTCGCCTCGAGCGACGAGCCCGAGCACGTCGGTGTAGAACGAGAGGCTCTCGGCCGCATTGCGAACGTTGATCGAGACGTGATGGACCCCCAGCGGCTGCACCGACCCAGTGTGGCAGATCAGCAGTCGAGGCCCGATCCGGGCGCCTCAACTCCTTGCGGCGTCGAGCAGCATCCGACGCTCGGCGGTCGCCAGTACCCGGCGAGCTGCCGTGACGGCGTCGGGGTCGACCGAGATCGACGTGATGCCGTACCGAACCAGATGCTCGGCGAAGGCGGGGTTGCGAGAAGGGGCGAGTCCGCACAGCGACGAGGTGATCCCGACCTCGCGGCAGGCGCTCACGATGTGCTCGATCGCCCACAGCACCGCCGCGTCGCTCTCGTCGAACAGTTCGGCGAGGATCTCGGAGTCGCGGTCCACGCCCAGCATCAGCTGGGTGAGGTCGTTGCTGCCGATCGACACGCCGGCGATCCCGAGTGCTGCGTAGTCGGGAATCCGCGCAATCACGGAGGGGACCTCGGCCATCACCCATTTGACGAGACCGCGCTGACGTCCCAGCCGGCTCGCGTCGATGGCTTCCAGGCAAGCCTCCAGCTCCCAGTTCGTCCTGACGAACGGGATCATCACCTGCAGGTTCGGGAACTCCTCGCGCACCCGCCCGAGCGTCTCGAGTTCGAGCGCGAACGTCTCGGGATCCTTGATGTAGCGGTAGCACCCCCGGTAGCCGATCATCGGGTTCTGCTCGACCGGCTCGAACTGGTCCCCACCATCGAGGCCACGGAACTCGTTCGACCGGAAGTCCATCGTTCGGTAGACCACAGGACGAGTCCCGAACGCGCCGGCGATCTGGCCCAACTGTGCTGACATCGAGCTGATGAACTCGTCGCTACGACCGTCGGCGATCAACGCCCTCGGGTGACGTCCACCGAGAGCGTCGACCACCATGAATTCGCCGCGCAGCAGTCCGACCCCGTCGACGTCGAGTGCGGCGACCTCTGTGGCCCGATCGGCCATCGCAAGGTTGACGTACAGCTTGGTGGCGGTCACTTCGGACACGGTCGCAGCTGTCGGCTCGGAACGCTCGACCGCCCTGCCTGCGATCACCGCGGGGAGGTGGCTCTGGTGGTCGCCGGCGAACACCTGGCCGGCGGCCGCGTCGACGGTGACCAGGTCACCGTTTCGCAGTGTCGTGGTGGCCGTCCGGGTCCCGACGATCGCCGGGAGGCCCAGTTCGCGGCTGACGATCGCTGCGTGGCACGTGCTGCCGCCGGCGTCGGTGACGAGCGCCGAGGCCCGTCGCATGGTGGCGACCCAATCGGGTGACGTCATCGACGGCGACCAGGACGTCGCCGTCGGCGAGGAGGTGGCCATCCTTCGGCGATGTCAGGATCCGTACGTGTCCTGATGCGTTGACGGTCGCCCACGCCGAGGCCCTGCAGGATCGGTGTTTCCGATTCGCCCAAGCGTCGATGGCTCGAGCGTGGTCAGCGGACGAGACTGCACGACGAACAGTTCATCGTCGACGAACGCCCATTCGATGTCCTGCGGACTGCCGTAGTGCTGCTCGATGTCGAGGCCGAGCTGTGCGACTTGCACGACCTCGTCGTCGGTCAGCACGCGACGCCAGCCAGCGGCTGCGTCGAGCTCGTCGACGACGTCGCCGTCCGGGCCCGTTGTGATGCGTACCGACTGGCATCCGACCGCACGTCGCGCAGCATCGATGTTGCTCGATCGACGTGGTACGTGTCCGGTTCGACCGCGGCCCGACACCACGACCTCGCCGAGGCCGAATGCTGCCTCGATCAGGATCTGCTCGCGCCGGGCGGGGTCCACCGTGAACATCACGCCGGATCGGTCCGATGCCACCATCTGTTGCACGACGACAGCGATCGCCGGCTCGTCGAACAGTTGGCGATCCACCCGGTACGAAGCGACACGTTCGCCGAACAGTGATGCCCAGCAGTCGGTGATCCGCTCGAGGAGTTCGGGTCCTCGTACGTTCGTGAACGTCTCGTTCATTCCGGCAAACGATGTGTCGGTCGAATCCTCGGCGGTTGCCGACGATCGAACGGCCACCCTGACGTCGGGTCCGAGCGCCTTCAGACGTTCGAGGGCATCATCCGCAAGGGCCGCGGGCAGAGAGCAGGACCGCACGGAGTCCTTGAGCCGACGTGCCTCCTCGGCCAGCGCCTCGGGCGTCAGGTCGCCGGCGGTTCGTGCGTGTTCAGCGAGTTCGTCGCGGAGTCCGGCGTGCTCCATGGCGTCGAGATAGGCGTCGGCGGTGACGACGAATCCCGGCGGTACCGGGAACCCAGCCGCGATCATCTCGCCCAGGTTCGCCCCCTTGCCGCCGACGAGTCCGACATCGGCCAAGCCGACCTCGGAGAGGTCGACGATTCGGCGAACTCGGGTTGACTGGGCCATGGCCATCTCCTTCGATACCGGCCGCAGGATCGTCCTGCGACCCAGTTCCAGCGTCCCGCACGAGGTGGTTCGTGGACAGTGCCGAACGTCCCTCGGCCGCACGAAGGGTGCCGGCCGTGGGGCGGTGGCTCAGAGGTTGTCGAGGTCGTAGATGCCGCGAGCTGGTTCGTCGGCGGGATCGATCTCGAGGTCGTTCAGGAGTCCGTGACGGAGGTCGTAGACCCACCCGTGCACGTGAGCGTCCATGTCGTGGCCCCAGCGACGTTGGATGAACGACGTCGAGCAGAGCCGGTAGACCTGCTCGCGCACGTTCAGTTCGACGAGGCGTTGGTGGCGCAGCTCCGGATCGCTCGATGGCCTCGAGTTCGAGGTGATAGATGCGGTAGACGTCCTTGATCGTCCGTAGCCACTTGTCGATCAGCCCGTGATACGCGCCGTCGACCGCAGCAGCCACACCGCCGCACCCGTAATGGCCGCACACGATGACGTGCTCCACCTCCAACACCTCCACTGCGAACTGCAACACCGACATCAGGTTCATGTCGGTGTGGACGACGAGGTTGGCGATGTTGCGGTGGATGAACATCTCGCCGCTGCCGGTGCCGACCATCTCGTTGGCGTTCACCCGACTGTCGGAGCAACCGATGAACAGATACTTCGGGCTCTGGCCAGCCGCGAGGCGCTCGAAGTGGTCGGGGATCGTTCGCCAACTCCTCAGCGACCCAGCGTCCGGTTGTTCTCGAAGAGTTGCTGGTAGCTCGGGGTGGGCACCCCGAGAGCCTGCCACAGACACCGTCCGACACCCACGACGAGTCAACGGAAGTTGAGTTCCGGTAACAAGGTTCCTAGCATGTCGCCATGACTTCTCGAACCGTCGTTGGCGACGTTGCGCCGATTCAGCGCGTCGACGAGGGGAGTTGGACGTTCCTCACCAACCACAGCCACGTGCTGATCTGTCTTGCTCGTGACCCGCAACTGCGGCTGCGCGATCTCGCCGATCAGGTCGGAATCACCGAGCGTGCCGTGCAGGGGATCGTGAAGGATCTCGAAGCAGCAGGCTGCCTGACGCGCCACCGAGAGGGTCGTCGGAATCGCTACGACATCGTGTCCGACCGACCGATGCGGCATCAGGTGGAGCGCCAACACCTGGTCGGCGACCTGCTCGCCGCCATGGCGCCGCTCAAAGACTGACGCGTCGGAGCGCCCGACTCAGGACGGCGGGGGCGGCGGTGGCATCGCCGACGGTGGCGACGACGGCGGTGGCGGTGGGGAAGCCGGCGGTGGGGGAGGTGATGCCGGGGGCGGCGGAGGCGGCGGAGAAGCAGTTCCCGGCGATGTTGCGGGCGTCGCCGGTGTTGCGGCCGTCTCGCCGGTGGTGGGGGCGTCGACTGGAGAGTTCGTCGACGACTTCGAGCGCTTGAACAGCACGAAGGCCGCAGCTGCAGCCGCGATCACCACAGCGATGATCGCGATGATGATCCACGTCGATGAACCTCCGCTTCCACCTCCCGGGGTCCACGCGGCGGTCATCGTGGCGTCGCCGTCGGTGACGAAGTCGGCGTCGGGCGTCACCTCCCAGGTGGCGGTGGAACCACTCGTGGATGATGCGTTGTTCTCGCCGAGTGAGCCGGGCGCGGTCACGACGAAGCGGATGGTGAACAGTTCGTCGAGGTTCAGGCCGAGCATCTCCACCATGGCGTCGGTCTCGTCGGGGTCGCCGGCAAGTTCGTCGACGCCTTCGAGCACGGCGTTGAAACGCGTGCCGTCGGCGTCTTGCTCGATCGAGAACGACGACGTGGCATCGCCGAGCGAGTTGAG
The DNA here is from genome assembly GCA_963717385.1 of Ilumatobacteraceae bacterium. Lineage (GTDB taxonomy): Bacteria > Actinomycetota > Acidimicrobiia > Acidimicrobiales > Ilumatobacteraceae > Sva-07. Next base: position 107,427 of record CAVQWE010000011.1, on the reverse strand, counting down.
TTCGGCGACGGGCACATCGCTGACCGTGCAGCCCACACCGACCTCGCCGTTCTCGTCGATCTCGCGCGTGCTCACCTCGTATTGGGTCAATTCCTGCGTGAGGTCGGCGCACGGATCGTCGCCACCGGTGAACTCTTCGAGGAGTGCGTCGCCGGACAACTCGTCGAGCGCCCCGGCGTCCTCGCCGAGCAGGCCCGCGAATTCCTGGAGTTGTTCGGTGTCGATCAGCACCAGGTAGTCGAGGTCGGCGGTTGCGTCGTCCTTGATCGTGAAGGTGGCCTCCACGGTGAAGCATCCTGCGAGCAGCGCGCTGGAGGCAACGAGGGCCAGCGCCGACAGGGCTGGTCTGACGGTTCGACGTGGCATGCCGAACACCGTACTCTCGGAGGTGGCCAGCTCTGGGAATACGTACCCCTTGGGGTATGTTTGACACGTCATCACGGCCGTCTCACACCAACACCCCGACGGCCCTCCGACGAAAGGCGCACGCATGAAGTTCACGCAGTACTACCTCGACTGTCTCTCACAGGCCTCCTACCTGATCGGCGACGAGACGACCGGACGCGCCGTCGTGGTCGACCCGCGTCGTGACATCGACGAATACGTGCGTGACGCTGCCGCGGACGGCCTCACGATCGAACTGGTCATCGAGACCCACTTCCATGCCGACTTCCTGTCCGGCCACCTCGAACTCGCAGCGGCGACCGGTGCGGAGATCGGGTTCTCCTCGGTCGCCGAGACCGAGTTCCCGTCGCGCAAACTTGCCGACGGTGAACGCATCTCGCTCGGCGACGTGCAGCTCGAGATCCGCCACACGCCCGGACACACCCCCGAGTCGATCAGCATCGTGGTCTGGGAGCATGCCGACGACCGAGGTGCCGTACGGGGTGCTCACCGGTGATGCGCTGTTCATCGGTGACGTCGGTCGGCCCGACCTGCTCGCCTCGCTCGGCTACACCCGCGACGAACTCGCCGACATGCTGTACGACAGCCTGCACGAGCAGCTCCTCACGCTCCCCGACGCCACGCGGGTGTATCCGGCCCACGGTGCCGGCTCCGCCTGCGGCAAGAACCTCTCGACCGAGACCTGGTCGACGATCGGCGACCAGCGGGTGAACAACTACGCACTGGTCGCGCCCGACAAGGAGACCTTCGTCTCGCTGGTCACCGAGGGGCAGCCGCCGGCGCCCTCGTACTTCGTGTACGACGCCGTGCTGAACCGCAAGGACCGCCCGCTCCTCGACGAGAACGCTCCGCTCGACGCGCTCGACCTCGAGACGGTCACTCGCCTCGTCGACGGTGGTGCGATCCTGCTCGACGGCCGTTCGCCCGAGGAGTTCGCTCACGGGCACCTCATCGGCTCGGTGAACGTCGGCCTCGAGGGTCGTTACGCCGAGTTCGCCGGCTCGGTGGTGGCGACCGATGTCGACATCGTGCTGGTCGCCGATCCGGGTTTCGAGATCGAGGCCCGCAATCGGTTGGGTCGCATCGGCTTCGACCGTGTGGTGGGCCACCTCGCCGAGCCGCTCGCCGTGATGGCCGAGCACCCCGAACTCACGGCACGGGCGTCGCGTCTGACGGTGCCTGAGTTCGAGCGTCGGCGCGCCGAGATCGACGGACTGCAGGTCATCGACATCCGGAATCCGGGCGAGATCGCAATCGGCACGATCGAAGGTTCGGTCGACATGCCGGTCGGGCAGCTGCCCGGCCGGTTCGACGAACTCGACCGCGATGCGCCCACCGTGGTCTATTGTGCCGGCGGGTACCGCTCATCCGTGGCGGCCAGCGTGTTGCGCCGTGCCGGTTTCACCGACGTGTCGGACCTGCTCGGTGGCTACGGCGCCTGGCTCGAGTTCGCCGGTCCCGGGTTGCCCGCACCCGCCTGAACGCTCACCGCTCTAGCATCTCCGGGGTGTTGTTCGACCGAGTTCGTGGTGCTGCTCGTGGCACCTGGAACCTGGGCCACGAGACCTACGAACAGTGGCGTGATCACCGAACGATCCGTCTCGGGGCCGGCCTGGCCTACTACGGGCTGTTCGCGATCGTGCCGTTGCTGGCGGTTGCACTCGCCGTCGCCGGCCTGGTGATCTCGCGGGACGACGTCCGGACCTACCTCGCCGAACAACTCTCGGGACTGCTCGGGACCGATGCCGACACGGTCGCCGGCACCCTCTCCGAGGCGCTCGAGGGCACGGGAACGTTGACGAGCCTCGGGCTGGTCGGTGCCGCCTCGCTGTTCCTCACGGCCTCGCTGCTCGTGGTCGCGCTGCAGGACGCGTTCAACACGATCTGGGAACGGCCCGTTCGGTCGGGTATCCGCCACAGCGTGCTGCGACGTCTGGTCGCGTTCGTCGTGGTCGCTGGTGCCGGCGCGGTGATCATCGTGTCGTTCGCCATCAACGCCGTGACCGCACTGCTCGATCGGGTGGCACCCGACCTGGCGATCGTGGCGTCGCTGCAGGAGTTGATCGGTCTGGCCGCGTCGTGGGTGCTCGCGATCGGCGTCGTGACGCTGCTGTTCCGGTACCTCACCGATGTCCGGGTGCCGTGGGTGCCCGCAGCCGTCGGGGGCGCGATCACCGCCGCCATCCTCGCCGTCGGCACGGTGGTCCTCGGGGCCTACCTCCGCCGTTACGCCGCTGCGTCGCTGGCCGGGGCCACGGGCAGTCTGTTCCTGGTGTTGCTGTGGATCTACTACGAGGCACAGATCCTGCTGGCCGGCGCCGAGTTCACCCGGGTGCTCTCGCTGCGTGGGCTCGCAGCAGATCCGTCGAATGCAACGGTGGTCGACGAGGGCTCAGTCGGTGGTGACCGGGAGGCCGGCGTCGGCCCAGGCGAGGATTCCGCCGGCGACATCGGCAGCTGAGGTGAACCCGAGCTGTTGCATCATGTCGAGCGTCTGGCTGCTCCGGTTGCCCGATCGGCAGTACACGAGATACGGCACGTCGGGGTCGAGGGCGGCGAGCTGGTCGGCGAAGTCGGCTTCGTAGAAATCAACGAGCACCGAATCCTCGAGGTGCCCTTCGGAGTATTCCGCAGGCGTACGCACATCGAGCACGACGAGGTCGGCCGGTGGAGCGGCGGTGATCGCGGCTGCGTCTTGCGCCGAGATCGTCGTCAGCCCATCGATCGCCACGGGCGCTGCGGAATCTGCCCCCGACGTCGATTCGTCTTGGACTGCAGCAACGCTGGCTTCACTCGTGTCGTCGCTCCCGCCGCAGGACGCTGCGATCAGGCTGACACCGACGAGACCGATCAAGAGCTGACGTGAGGTCGACATGGGAACATCATACCCCGAGGGGTAGGCGGTCGTTTCGGCGGGCGATGCGGGGCGCCATGATGGGAACAGATGGATCCGCTGATGCTCCCTGAGGTCTTCGACCTGGCCAATGGTGCTCGCATGGAGGTGCGTCCGACCGACGCCCGCGATGCGGAGCGAATTTGCGCGTTGTACGAGACGTTGTCGCTCGGTGACCGTCATCGCCGATTCTTCAGTGCGTTCAAACCGCGTCTCGACTGGTGTCGCGAGTGGGCCGATGTTGCTTCGCGCGGCGGTTTCGGAGTGATCGCCATCGTTCGCCGGCCCGGAGAACCAGACGAGGTGGCCGGCGAGGCGGGGTATGCGATCCGGCGAGATGGTGATGGAGACCTGGCGGTCACGGTGGCCCCGAAGTGGCGGGGCTGGCTCGGTCCCTACCTGCTCGACGTACTCGTCCGTCACGCCGCATCTGCTGGACACCGCAGCCTGCAGGCCGATGTGCTCCTCGAGAACGGTCCCATGCTCTCGCTCCTCAAGCGGCGCGACCCGGTGGCGATGGAGCACGATGCTGGTGCGGTCAGGCTGAGCATCGGCACCACCGGATCTCCGCCACACTGGCCGCCGAACGAGCACCGGCCACGCGTGCTGGTCGAGGTCGCCGGCCGACGCTGGTCCGGCGAACACGCCGCGGACGTCGCCGGAGTGGCCACCGCGATGTGCGCCGGCCCGGCCGGACGCGCCGAGCACGGCTGCCCGGTGCTCGCCGGTGGCCGCTGCCCACTCGCCGACGGGGCCGACGCGATCATCGTGTTGCTCGACCCGAACGACGAGCGAAGCGAAGCGCTCGTTCGCGCGCATCGCGAGCAGTCGCCAGGGACGCCGGTGTTGGTACGCCATCACTCTGGGGAAGGCGCTCGTGACGGTGTCGACGGCTGCGTCGAGGTCGACGCCGACGGCGCCGCAGCGGTCGCTCAGGCGCTCGCGTTGATCGGCAGTCGAGTCGACGATCAGGGATAGAAGATCCTGATGACCGACGCCTCGAAGGTCGCGTCGAGTTCATCGCTGGTGGTGTACAGCACCAACGCGCCGCCGATCTGGCCGGGGCTCGCGAATTCGAACGTGCTGCTGAAGGGCGCAGGGTCGATCGCTCCGCCGGTGACGAAGCTCTCCAGGATCGGCTCGCCATTGCCATCGGCGATGAACTCGACGTCGACAGTGCCCTCGAAAGCGGCTGCCGTGCCCGACACCGTCAACGGGCTGGTGACCTCGTCACCCGTCTCTGGCGTGTCGATGACGATGTTCTCACTCGCCGCGCCGATGATCCACCAGGTGTCGTCATCGGAGAGTTGACGCAGGAACACCGTTGTCGCAGGACCGGTTTCGATGGCTCGGATCTCGACCTCGCCCGATCGACTGTCGCCAGCCATGAACTCGCCGGCGATCGGATTGTCGAAGTCGAGGAAGTCGACGGCGAACCCGGTGGCCGCTTCGACCGGGTCGGCGTAGCGGGTGCTCGTGTCGGCCCATGGCCACACCGCTGCGGCAGTGCCGTCGGTCGTCGGTGGCGCTTGGGTCGTTGCCGGCGTGGTGGTGTCGATCACTTCGGTGGTCGCGGGAGGCGGCGTCGTCTCGGGGCGCTCGGTGGTTGCCGTCGTTGTCTCCGGCGGCGAGGTCGTCTCGGCAGCTTCGGTGGTGGCCACCGAGTCGAGAGTCGAATCGTCGTCGTCGCCCGTACCGAAGACGAACAGTGCCAGGCCGATTGCTGCGACGATCACGAGGAGGCCGACGACCAGCGGCCATCTGCTCGAAGCGTCGTTCTCGGACGTGTTGTCGGGGGTCGTCGGAGTGTTGGTCATACGAGCTCCAGTGTGGTGTCAGTGGGTTGCGTAGCGGAGGATGGTTGCGACCCCGTCGGTCGCGCCGAGATCGTGGCTGATCACGACGTTGCCGCCGAACAGCAGCGTGTCGCGGGCGAGTCGGTCGGCGTCGTCTGGAGCGCAACCGCGATCGAAGAACACGGTGGCTGCACGGCCTTCGGCGATGGCGGCAGCGGTGGCATCTCGGCCGTCGACGCCGAGCGCGTGGCGACCCAGCTCTTCGCGGAGGTGTTCGACCGCTGCGTCGCGATGAGCTCGCCGATCGATCAGCGATTGCTCGATCGCTGCCCGGCGCAGCCGGTCGGGCAGGTGCGGATCGTGGCGGGCGCCGGCCTGCGTGGTCACCACCGTGAACCGGTGGGTGTCGAGGTGGTCGGTGACGGCGCTCGCTTCTCGGTCGTCGCCGGTCAGGACGACGAGTCGGGCCTTGGCGTGGGCGGCGTGCTCGGTGATCTGGTGGGCGATCGTGTCGGCGTTGCGTTCGTAGACGGCTTCGGCCCGACGCTGGTACCCCGCCTGATCGCCGCCGGTGTGCCGGTGCGTTTGTACGTGGTCGCCCTTGACCGAGCCGATCTCGGTGAGGTCGAGGTGATCGAGTTCGTACAGGTCGGCACCGAGATGATCGACGACGCCGACGATGATCGGGGTGCGGTCCGTCAGCTCATCCAGCACCGGCAGCAGCGCAGGGCACCCACTGACGTGAACGAAGTGGTCGACGGTGTGGTCGATCAGCCAGCAGAAGGCAGCGTCGGTGTCGTCGGCGGTCAACAGCACCCTCTCGCCACGCGGTTCGAGCCCATCGACGAGCGAGTCGAGATGGCCGAGCGCCGCATCGGAGGCGCCGGCATCGACGAGTTCGGAGCGACGGACATGCCACCGCACCGCACCGTCGTCGCCGACGTGGCCGGGAGCCGGCACTTCCATCACCACCGTCGCGTGGGGTCCGGATCGTTGGTAGCGAGCCACGACGGCGTCGATCGACGCGAGCTCGTCGGACACGCGTGCAGATCCGGACTTTGTCATGGCTCCAGTGTCGACATCGTCGTCGGCAAGCCGACAGGGCCCAAGGTCATGCGTGCCGCACGGCTGTTTCGACCTCAGCCGGTGCCGACGACGAGCGCTGCGGTAGCGGCGCCGTACACGAGGAACAGCAGCGATGCCGATGACCGGCCGTGCGACGGCCGCGACCCGGCGATCACCGTCGCCGCCATCACCCCCATCGCTGCGATGAGACACGCGGTGGATGCGGTGGGCGACACGGTGACGGCGCGCAGCACCGGGCCGATCCCGAGTGCCAGTGTGGCGTCGAGGAGCGACGACCCGAAGAGGTCGCCGATCGCAAGCGCAACTGCGCCTCGGCGGATGGCGGTCCAGTCGACGACGAGTTCGGGCAGCGACGTGCCGAGCGAGAGTACGACGGCGCTCGCGATCAGCTCGGGGAGGCCCAATCGGTCACTGAGTTCGATGAAGCTCTCGACCACCACCGTTGCTGCTGCCCCGACCACGAGCAACCAGCCGAGCGTCGCAGCAATGCTTCGACCGGTCGAAACGTTCGCCGTTGGTGTCTCGTCGAGTGGGCCGGTCGAGGTCGGCGCTGCGATGACGGGTTCGGGTTCGGGCCGACGTCGCTGGATGGCGAAGATGGCGATCGCCCACGCGGCCACGAGGAGGCCGCCCTCCCATCGCCCGAGGAGGTCGTCTCGCACCATCAACGCTGCCACGAGCAGCGCTGCGGTCGTCAGCGTCCCGATCGTGAGCACCGTGTCGCGGTCGGCGTGGATCGGTGTCGAGCCGAGGCACAGCAGCCCGAGGATCAAGGTGACCTGGGTGAGCGCCGATCCGGCAGCGTCGCCGACGAGGAGGTCACCATGCCCGCCCAGCGCGGCGACGATCGAGTTGGCGATCTCCGGGAGGTCGGTGCCGACGGCCATCACGGTCAGGCCGATGACCCCGGGTGGAATGCTCGACGCCCGCGACGCTTCGAGAGCAGCGTTGACCGCTCGACGGCTCCCGAGTGCCGCAACGGCCAAGCCGGCGACCAACGCGAAGAGCCAGACGACGATCACCGGGTCAGTTGCCTCCGGCTTCGAGGAAGTCGCGAAGCGAACGGACAGTGGTCAGACGCGGGTAGTCGCGCTCGGCGATGTCGACGCCGGTCTGTTCCGACAGCCGGGTCATGACGGCGAGGTGATCCATCGAGTCGAGCTGCAGCTCCATCCAGAAATCGACGTCGTGATCGAGATCGGCCAGTTCGGGCTCCAGCTCGGGGGCCACGTCGGCGATCGCGGACAGGATCATCGTGACGAGATCCGCGTGTTGATGGGTGTCGGGCAGGTCGGTCACAGGAGGTCCTCCGGATGGTCGATGAGCGTGGCGAGGGTGGCGAGAAATCGGCTGCCGACTGCGCCGTCGGTGGCGCGGTGGTCGGCGGCGAGCGTGCTGGTTGCGACGGGTCGCACGACGAGGCGGTCGTCGATCACCCAGGGGACGGTGCGGGTGCGGCCGAATCCGACGAGCGCGACCTGCGGCGGCGAGATCACGCCGTGCACGAGATCGGCACCGGTGTTGCCGAGGTGAGTGACGGTGATCGTTGCGCCGGTCATCCAGCTCGCTCGCAGGTTGCCGGTGCGAGCCGCTGCGACCAGCTCGGTCAGGGCGGTCATCACCTCGTCGAGTGAACGTTCGTCGGCTCGCTCGATCTGCGGGGTGATCAACCCGCCACGCCGCAGCGAGATCGCCATCGCGACGTTGACCGAGTCGGCCGGCTCGAAGTGGTCGTCGACCCAGAACCCGTTGAGCTCGTGGTGCCGGGCCGCGGCGAGGGCGACGGCACGGATGAAGCATGCGGCGGGCAGGATTCGCTCGCTGATGGCACGTTCGGCGTTTCGCTCGGCCAACCAGGACTCGAGCGGGCCGACGTCGAGATCGCGTGACAGGTAGTAGTGCGGGATCTCGCGGTTGGCCGTCGACATGCGTTCCGCGATCAACGCACGCATCGTGTCCGCCGAACGGCGCGGTGCAGCGGGTTGTGCCGGTGCCGGGCTGTCGGTCGCGGCGGCGATCACGTCGGCCTCGATCACCGCGCCGCCCGGCCCGCTGCCGCGGAGCGCTCCGAGGTCGATCCCGCGAGTGGCGGCGAGTCGCCGAGCGAGTGGTGATGCCGGCACTCGCCCGGCTGTCGCGGTGATCGGCTCCGCCCCTGCACCGAAATCGCGCGCTGACGTTGCGCTGGGCGCAACGTCAGCGGGATTTTTCGTGTGGGTGGGCGCTTCGGGGGTGGGGGCTTCTTGGGGAGGAGACGACCCGGATGGTGGCGCCGCGCCGTCGATGGTGTGCAGTCGGGCGATCGGGGTGCCGACATCGACGAGTTCGCCGATCTCGACGAGGAACTCGTCGATGATGCCGTCGTGCCAGATCTCGATGTCGATGTCGGACTTCTCCGTTTCGACCACCGCGATCAGGTCGCCCCGGTGCACGGTGTCACCCTGCGCGACCCGCCACTCGATCACCCGGCCCTCGTCCATGTCCGCGCCGAGTGACGGCATCGCGTACTCGAAGGCGTTGCTGTCGGTCATGTCGCGCGACCGGTGAGAGCGTGTGCGGCAGCGACGATGTCGGCAATCTGAGGAATCGCGGCGGTCTCCAGGTGCTTGGCGTACGGGATCGGCACTTCGAGGCTGGCGAGCCGCCCGACCGGCGCGTCGAGTGTCCAGAAACAGGTCTCGGTGATCGCAGCCGCGAGCTCGGCGTTGAGGCCGCCGGTGCGCCAACCTTCGTCGACGACGAGGGCGCGATGGGTTCGCTGCACCGAGGCGGTGATCGTGGGCAGGTCGATCGGTCGCAGCGAACGAAGGTCGATCACCTCGGCGGAGATGCCGTCGGCGGCGAGCTGCTCGGCGGCCGCCAGCGCCTTGGGCAGCATCCCTGCCCACGCCACGATCGTCAGGTGCTCGCCAGCCCGGCGAATCACGGCTCGGTCGATGTCGACCGGCCCGCCGTCGGGGTCGACCGGGCCGCGGTCGTTGTACAGCCCGGAGTGCTCGAAGATGATCACCGGGTTCGGATCGGCGAGTGCGGTCGGCAGCATCCATCTCGCGTCGGAGGGCGTGGCGGGTGCGATCACCTTGAGGCCGGGGACGTGAGCGAACCAGCCCTCGAGGCTGTGTGAATGCTGCGCCGCCAGCTGGCGGCCGGCGCCGGTGGTGGTACGGACCACCAACGGCACGTTGAACTGGCCGCCGGACATGTGCAGCAGCGCCGCCGCGGTGTTCACCAACTGGTCGAGCGCCAACAGGCTGAAGTTCACCGTCATGATCTCGACGATCGGACGCAGCCCGCCGAGGGCTGCGCCGATGCCGGCGCCGACGAACCCCGATTCCGACAGCGGCGTGTTGCGAACCCGGTCGCGTCCGAATTCCTCGTGCAGCCCTTTGGTGACGGCGTACGTGCCGCCGTAGTCGGCAACGTCCTCGCCCATGATGAACACCCGGTCGTCGGTGGCCAAGGCCTCTCGCAGCGCCTCGCGCATCGCATCCCGATACGTGATCTCAGCCAGCTCGCTCATGGCCACACCTCGTCGACTTCATCGTGGTTCCCGGAGACCTGGGCAGGGGGAACCTGGGTTGGGGGACCGACGGGGCGGGTGACGTGGTCGAGCAGGGTGTCGACCGATTCGATCGGGGCAGCGTCCGCGGCGGCGACCGCATCCTCGGTCTCGTCGCGGGCGGCGGCCCACATCGCTTCGAGTTCGTCGTCGGTGATCACGTCGTCAGCGACGAGGCGACCCGCAAAGGTGGTGATCGGATCGCGCTCTTTCCAACGTTCGACCTCGTCGGGATCTCGATACAGGTCCGGGTCGAACATCGAGTGGGCGCGGAACCGATACGTCTGGTACTCGATGAACATCGGGCCGCCACTCGCCCGAATCGCTGACAGCGCTTTCGTGGTCGCCCGATGTACCTCCATGACGTCCATGCCGTCCACACTCCATGCCGGGATCGCATAGCTCGCCGCCTTGAGCGCCAGGTCGACCTGGGACTCGCTCGACTTCAGCGAGGTTCCCATCGCATAGCGGTTGTTCTCGCAGCAGAACAGCACCGGCACGTTCCAGAGCGCTGCGAGGTTCATCGCCTCGTGGAACTCGCCTTCGGCCATCGCGCCTTCGCCGAAGAAGCAGACGGTCACCGAACCGGTGCGCCCGAGCATCTGGTCGGCGAGCCCGAGCCCGACGGCCAGCGGGAGATGTCCACCGACGATCGCATTGCCGCCGAAGAATCGTGTCGTCGCGTCGAACAGGTGCATCGAACCGCCCCGACCACCCGAGCATCCGGTGGCCTTGCCGAACATCTCGCTCATGATCGAATCCGCCGGTACTCCCCGCAGCAGCGCGTGGCCGTGTTCTCGATAGGTGGCGAGGACGGCATCGTCGGGTTGCAGGCAGTTGATCACCCCGGTGGCGACCGCCTCCTCGCCGATGTACAGGTGCAGGAACCCGCGGATCTTCGACTCGCCGTACAGCTCGGCGCATCGCTCCTCGAACACTCGAATGCGGATCATGTCGGCCAGCAGCCGCCGTTGCAGGTCGTGGTCGGTGGTCATGATCGTGCCTCCCCGTTCTCGGGCGTCACCGTCTCGAGCGTCGATGTGTCGCCTTCGTCCTCGCCCAGTTCGCGTGCCTTGAGTACCCGGCGCATGATCTTGCCGCTGCGGGTGTGGGGGAGGTTGTCGACGAACTCGATCTCACGTGGAGCCACCGCCGCACCCAGCCGCGCTCGTGCGTGTCCGAGGAGCTCGCGGTGGAGTTGCTCGTTCGGCTCGAAGCCCCGGGCGAGCACGACGAAGGCCTTGACGATTGATCCGGCGGTGGGATCGGGTTTGCCGATCACGCCGGTCTCGGCGACGGCCGGGTGCTCGTTCAGGGCGGATTCCACTTCGAACGGCCCGATGAGGTGGCCCGAGGTCTTGATCACGTCGTCGCCGCGACCGACGAACCAGTAGTAGCCGTCGGCGTCGCGCCGGGCGAGGTCGCCGGTTCGGTACCACCCGTCGACGAACGATCGCTGGTAGCGCTCATCCTGGTCGAGGTAGGTCCGGAACATCGAGGGCCAGCCCGAACGCAGTGCGATCTCCCCTGACTGTTCCGGGTCGGTCACCTGTACGGCTGCGCCGGCGTCGTCGGTGACGAGTTCGCCATCGGGGTCGCGTGCGAGCAGCGTCGCGTCGATGCCCGGCAGAGGCCGGCCCATCGACCCCGCTCGCACGGGCTGCGAGCGATAGTTGGCGATCATGATGCCGCCGGTCTCGGTCTGCCACCAGGTGTCGATCACCGGGACCCCGAACGTCTGCTGACACCAGTGGACGGCTTCGGCATCGAGCGGCTCGCCGACGCTGGCCACCAGCCGCAGCTGCGAGAAGTCGAACCCAGCGGCGAGTTCTGAGCCGGCCCGTTGCAGCATTCGAATCGCCGTGGGTGCCGTGTAGAAGACGTCGACGGCGTGGTGTTCGAGGATCCGGTACCAGCGTTCGGGGTCGAACTCCGCTTCGTCGACGATGCTGGTGACCCCGTTGGTGAGCGGGGCGATGATGCCGTACGACGTCCCCGTCACCCACCCAGGGTCGGCGGTGCACCAGAACGTGTCACCGTCGCGCAGGTCGAGTACCAGGCGACCCGTGACGTGGTGGGCGACGACCGCCGCGTGCACGTGGAGGGCGCCCTTGGGTTGGCCGGTCGTGCCGCTCGTGAAGTGCAGCAGTGCGGGCGTCTCGGGGTCGGTCGGTGCGATCTGGAAGGAGTCGTCACCTTCGGCGAGGAACGCCCCGAACGACATCACCTGCGGACCATCGCTGCTGTTGCTGCTCGCGCCGATCTCGTCTTCGGTGCTGCCACACACCAGCACGAGCTGCAGGTGCGGCAGCCGGTCGAGCATCTTGGCGACCTTGCGGCGGTAGAGCAGCGGGGTCGTGACCAGGATCTTGATCCGGCCGAGGTTCATCCGTTGCGCGATCGGGTCGGGTCCGAATGCCGAGAACAGCGGCGTGAAGACGCCGTGGGCCTTCAGGGTGCCGAGTGCGGTCACATACAGGTCGGGGATACGCCCGGCGAGCGTTGCCACGCCGGTGCCGGCATCGAATCCGCGGCGCCGCATCGCGTCGGCGAAGCGGTTCGTCCGGCGAGACAGCATCGCGTAGGTGATGTCGACCGGTTCGTCGACGCCAGCGCTGTCTCGTTCGAGGAACCGCAGTGCGACGCGATCGCCGTGACCATCGCGGACATGGCGATCGACGGCGAGATCGGCGATGTTGACGCTGTCCGGGCGGCCACTGCCTCCATCGTCACGCAACCCCGCCCAGGCCTCCTTCCAGTCGAACGACGCCACGGTGCTCTCGTAGTCGACCAGCCACGGTTCGGGTTGTCTGCTCATCAACTTCGAGTAGACCTCGCTTCGCCGCTCTTGGCCAGGGGCGAAGGTCAGCAGACGGTCAGCGGCGTTGGATGGCCTTGCGGATTTCGTCCACCCAGAGCACCGCTGAGGCAAGTCCGAGACAGATCGCCCATCGGGTCACGTCGAGCGGCTCGGTGTCGAAGGCACGTTGGAGTGGCGGGGCGTGCACGACGGCGATCTGTAGTGCCACGGTCAAGCCGGCAGCAGCCCAGAGCAGGCGATTGTCGAACGGCCGGACGAAGGCGCTCACCGTGTCGGATCGGGCGTTGAACGCGTTGAAGATCTGTGCGAGCACGATGGTGGTGAACACCATCGTGCGTGCCGTCTCGATGTCGCCCGATCCGCCGAGCATGCCACCCGCCAGTTCGAGGTCGAGCGCGATCAACCCGACGACCGCCGACGTCACGCCGATCAGTGCAATCGTGATGATCATCGACCGGTCGACGATGCGGTCGGTGATACGCCGGGGCGGCACGTTCATCACGTCTTCCACGGCGGGATCCACTCCGAGTGCCAGCGCAAGCGCGCTGTCGGTCAGCAGATTGATCCACAGGATCTGCGTCGCCAACAGCGGCACCGCCAGGCCGTCGCCGCTGGCGTCGGTCAGGCCGAGCGCTCCGGCGGCGAGCACGCCGACGAACATCACCAGGACTTCTCCTGCGTTCGACGCCAGCAGGTAGCGGAGGAACTTGCGGATGTCGGCGAAGATCTCGCGGCCCTCGCGTACGGCGCTCAGGATGGTGGCGAAGTTGTCGTCGGCGAGGATCATGTCGGCGGCCTCTTTGGAGACCTCGGTGCCATTGATCCCCATCGCCACGCCGATCTCGGCCTGCCGCAGCGCCGGTGCGTCGTTCACGCCGTCTCCGGTCATCGCCACGATCTGGCCGTCATGCTGCAGTGCTTCGACGATGCGCAGTTTCTGTTCAGGCGACACCCGAGCGAACACCGAACGGCGGCCCACCGTGGCGGCAAACTCGGCCTCGTCGAGTTTGCCGAGTTCCGCACCGGTGACACCGGTTCCGTTCTGGCCTCCGGCGCTCGCCGCTGCGTCGGTCTCGATACCCAGCTGTTGCCCGATGCGGCCAGCGGTGCGGGGGTGGTCACCGGTGATCATGATCACCCGCACACCGGCGCGCTGCGCATCGGCAACGGCCTCGATCACCTCTGGTCGCGGCGGGTCGACGATGCCGACGATGCCGAGGTGGACCAGATCGTGCTCGTGGGACTCGTCGATGTCGTCGGCCACCGTGTCGAGGCGTCGGTAGGCGACGGCCAACGTCCTCAGGGCATCGTCGGCGAGTCGTTCGACGTCGGCCAGGATGTGGTCGCGGCGCTGTGGGGTCAGTTCGACGACATCGCCGCCGACCCGTTCATGGGTGCAGCGGCCGAGCAATACGTCGGGTGCCCCCTTGGTGACGAGTACGAACTCGCGGCGATCGTGGTGGTTCTGCTCGTGTTCAGCCTCGCTGTCGAGGTCGACCGTCGTCATCAATTTGCGCTCGGAGGTGAACGGCACCTCGGCGACGCGTTCGAAGCGGGCCGTTCGCCCAGCGGTCAGCCCGAGCTTTCGTTCGGCGACGAGGAAGGCTGCTTCGGTCGGGTCCCCAAGTACCTCCCATCCGTCGCCATCTGAGCGCAGTGTTGCGTCGTTGGCGAGCGAGCCCCCTTCGAGCACCAGTTCGACTTCGCGACGCAGCAGCTCGTCATGCACCCGTTCGCCGTTCACCCGGACCTCGCCGACCGGTTCGTACCCGATCCCGGTGACGTCGACCTCGACCGACGGCGTGACGACCTTGACGATCGTCATCTCGTTGCGGGTCAACGTGCCGGTCTTGTCGGTGCAGATCACCGACGCGGACCCGAGGGTCTCCACCGACGACAGCCGTTTCACGATCGCGCGCTCTGATGCCATGCGTTGCACGCCGAGGGCCAACACCACCGAGAGGATCGCGGGGAGACCTTCGGGTACGGCGGCAACGGCGAGCGAGACGCCGACGAGCAACGCATCGATCACCTCGGCGGCACCGGAGATGGGTGACGAAACGAGGATCGCGGCGACGACGATGGCGGCCAACACCACCACGGTGATGCCGAGCGCACGGCCCAGCCACGCGATCTGCTGCTGCAGTGGTGTGCGTTCCTCGGTTGCCGAATCGAGCAGCGAGGCAATCCGTCCGATCTCGGTGTCCATCGAGGTGGCCACCACGACCCCACGCCCGCGGCCACGGACCACAGCGGTGCCGTTGTAGGACATGTTCGTCCGGTCGGCGAGTTCGCACTCCGGCGCAACCGGCTCGATCGACTTGGCCACCGGAACCGACTCGCCGGTGAGGGCCGCCTCGGCGATTTGCAGCGAGGCGCTGTCCGTGATCCGACAGTCGGCGCCGACCATGTCACCTTCAGCGAAGAGCACGACGTCGCCGCGGACGAGTTGTGTGCTCGCCACCGACTCGACTCGCCCGCCGCGCACGACGCGCACATGGCTCGCCGTGAGGTCGCGCAGCGCATCGACGGCGCGTTCGGCCTTTCGCTCCTGCCAGAACCCGAGCAGGGCGTTGGCGACGACGATCGCGGCGATCACCAGGGCTTCGATGGGTGTGTCGTCGGCACCGTCGAACCACCACGCGAGCAGCGAGACGACAATTGCCGCAAGGAGGAGCACGACCAACGGATCGACGAACTGGTCGAGCAACCGGCGCCACGATGGTCGCGGTGGTTCCTGGATCGAGTTCGTTCGGACCGAACTCGGCCAGTCGTCCGGCTGCCTCGACGACGGACAGACCGCCGTCGAGGTCGGTGTCGAACGCGAGGGCGACATCGGTTGCCTCCGCCGCCCAGGGTGCGATCACACTGACGCCAGGCTCACTACTGCGCTGGCGCGCTGAACTGCTCGAGCGCTCGCATGGCATGGGTTGCGTAGGTCGACGCTGGGCCGCCACCCATCAGGAGTGCCACGCCGATGGTCTCGTGAACCATTTCGGGGGTGGCTCCTGCCCGAAGTGCGTCGTGCATGTGCAGCGTGATGCAGTCGTCGCAGCGGGTGCAGATGGCGATGGCGACCGCCATCAACTCCTTGGTCGCCTGCGGGAGCGCACCGTCCTTGACCGCTGACGCGGTGGAGGTCACCGAAGCCCTTCATCTGGTCGGGGATCGCCTGCATCAAGTCGCGGTAGCCCTGGCGGAGTTCGGTGCGTAGTGCGGGGTAGTCCTCGGTCATTGCTGCTCCTCGATTCGTTGACAAGTAGTGAGTCCATCGTCGCGACCATTCACCAGCCGTGAACAGGGGCCAAGGTCAATGAGCCGTACCCGAGCGCCGACTGGCCGCCACCGCGAGCGAACGTCGAAAGTGGATGATGAGTGGCCGATCGTCGCTCGCGTGACTTTCGGCCCTGCCATCTCGCCCGGCAGCGTGGCTTGATCGTTGCAATGGATGTTGATGCGTCGCAAGGCGACCAGCTCGGGGATGTCCCGGCGGAGAGAGGTGAAGCGATGGAGTCGACAATCGGTTCGATGATGGCGGCGACCTCGAGCGCTGAGGCGTTGCCTGCAGTCGAGCGTGGAACCTGGATCGTGGGGCTCGACGGATCCGACTGCGCCGCCAACGCACTCGAGTGGGCTCTGGTGAACGTGGCCGAGCGTGGATCGGCGATCTCGCTGGTCTCGGCCTGGCAGACCCCGGTCGTCGGTGCGTACCCCATGTCGTCGCCTGCCGTGATGCCGTTCGACGAGAACGAACTCCACGATGCCGCGGCGCATGACATCGCTGAGGTCGCAACTCGAGTCGGTGGCGACGTTGCGGTGCCCGTCACCGCAACGGTCGGCCATGGTGGCCCGGCCCAGGTGCTCCTCGAAGCCTCGGAGTCGGCATCGATGCTCGTGATCGGCAGTCGGGGCCGCGGCGGGTTCGCCCGGCTCCTGCTCGGCTCGACCAGCACGCAGTGTGCGACGCACGCGTCGGTTCCGACGATCGTGGTTCCCGGCGATGCCGCACCGCAACGGGTGCAGCGGCTGCTGGTGGGCTGCGATGGCTCGCCGAACTCGATGGTGGCGTTGCGTTGGGCGATCGACTTCGCTGCGCCGGGTGGCACGGTGGTGGTCGTGTGGGTCTGGGATGCCACGCCGCTCGCGGTCGGCGCCGATGCGTTCTTCTTCCCGGATGCGAGCGACCTCGCTGCTGAACGGTTTCACCATCTGGTCGACACCGTTGCCGACCTGGCCCTCGTCCGTGGCGTCACCGTCGAGCGTGAGTTCGTTCGGGGCACGCCTCGTTCTGCGCTGGCGTTGCATGCCGAACAGGCCGACCTGGTCGTGGTGGGTGCCCGCGGGCACGGCGCCGTCGGTGCTGCGTTGCTCGGATCGGTGTCGACGTGGCTGCTGCATCACGTGCACCTGCCGATTGCCGTCGTGCCCATCGATCACTGAGCACGGCACTGAAGGCCCGGCGACAGTCGGCGCATTGGTATGGCAGTCGTTGCCCGTCGCGTGAGCGACAATGGCAGCATGATCCGTGTCTTCCTGCTCGATGACCACGAAGTCGTTCGTCGAGGAATCGCCGCAGCACTCGGAGCCGAGAGTGACCTCACCGTCGTCGGCGAGGCCGGCACCGCCGACGAGGCCATCGCCGGGATTCGCGAGCTCACCCCCGATGTGGCCGTACTCGACGTGCGGCTCGGCGAAGAGGGACACAACGGCATCGACGTCTGCCGTCAGATCACCAGCGAGTTCCCCGACGTGCATGTGTTGATCCTGACGTCGTTCGACAGCGACCGTGCGCTCGTCGATGCCGGCCTCGCCGGTGCTGCGGGCTTCGTGCTCAAACAGATTCGGAGCAACGAGCTGGTCGATGCGATCCGCGGTGTCGCCGATGGTCGTCGCTACCTCGACGATGCTGAAGTGCGTTTGGCCAGCCGCCGCCTTCGTGAGAGCGAGGAGGGGCGACTCGAAGATCTGACCGCACAGGAGCGACGCATCTTCGACCTGATCGGGGAGGGGAACACGAACCGTCAGATCGCACAGGAGATGTACCTGGCCGAGAAGACGGTGAAGAACTACGTGTCCAACCTGCTGGCCAAACTGGGCATGTCACGACGGACCGAGGCCGCAGCGCTCGCCGCACGGCTGGTCGAACGTCACCGCAACGAGATGTGAGCTGCGTTCCGGTCGTTCAGACCGGAACGTTCCACACCAGACACGTTCCGGCTGGTGCGTTGGGGCTCACCGTGCAGCTCCCGCCGAGTTCGGCTGCGCGCCACATCATGTTCGAGAGCCCGCCAGATCGCTTCGGCTCGTTGGGCAGGCCGACGCCGTCGTCGATGATCTGCAGCGACACGCCGTCGGAGATGCGCTTGATCTTGACCTCGGCAGCGGTGGCATCTGCGTGGCGAACCACGTTCGACAACCCCTCGGTGACCGTCGCCACCAGTTGATCTGCGATGAAGTCGGGCACGCTGTCGATGTCGCCGACGAACTTGAGCACCGGCTCGAATCCGAGGTGGCGTGCGCGTTCGTGGACCAATTCGGTGATCTGTGCCGACAGCGTGCGCCGCTCGCCGTGCTGACCCAGCCGGAAGATCGCTGCTCGGAGCTCGCGGATCGTGTCGTCGAGATCGCTGATCGTTGCAGCGATCCGTTCAGCCACCATCGGTGGTTGGGCAGTTGCCTGTACTGCTTGCAGGCTCATGCCAGAGGCGAACAACCGCTGGATCACCATGTCGTGCAGGTCGCGGGCGATGCGTTCGCGGTCTTGCAGCATCGCCATCTGCGCCGCCGATTCCTGGCGGTCGCTGACATCGCGGATCGTGGCAACGGTGTACCGCACGCCGTCGATGGTGCACGGGCTCAGACTGATCTCGGTGGGGAACATCACACCGGTCGAATGCTGCGCGAACAGCTGGAGGCCGGTTCCCATCGGGCGTGTCGTCGGCTCGGCGGCGTACTCTGCTCGTCGCCGGGGATGGGCCGCACGGAACTCGTGGGGGACCAATTCGTCGATCGATGATCCGACCAACTCGATGACGGCGACACCGAACAGCGATCCTGCAACGGGGTTGGCCAAGTTGATGATGCCATCGGCATCGACCAGGAGCACGCCGTCGGGGCAGGAGTCGAACAGTGCGTCGGCGAGTTCGGTTCTGTTCATGTCCCGCCCATGTTATTGGTGTGTGACGCGAACGAACTCAGCGGCTGAGGTGTGGTGGACGCACCAGGAGGACCGGGCATGGTGCGTGACGCACGATCGCTGCGGCTGTGCTCCCGATCACGAACCGTGACATTCCGGTGCGCCCGCGTGTGCTCGCAACGATCAGCGACGCGTCGAGCGACGACGCGAAGTCAGCGACCTCGTCGTGCACGTGCTCGCCGTGGAGCACTTCGAACTGCACGGGGTGCGCCGAGTCTCGTGCCAACTGTCGTGCGAGTCGCGCAGGGTACGCGGATTCGCTGACGTCAGCTGACACGCTCGTGTCTGGATCGGTCACCTCGACGATCCAGGGCTCGACGCCGAGTTCGATACCCCATGCTGCAGCCAATGGCAGCACTGATTCGGCGGCTGCCGAACCGTCGACGGTCGCGATGATCGGCCCCTCGAACGTGAAGTTGGTGACGTGGGGGCCGACGACGAGCACCGGGCCGAAGATTCGTTCGAGGAGCTCCTCGGTGACGCTGCCGAGCAGCGCTGCCGAGCGACCCCGGCCGTGCGACGCCAGGACCACGGTGACCTCCGGGTGCTGTTCGACTTCGTTGCCGATCACCTGCGCGACGCTCTCTGCTGCCACGTTCACAGTGGTCGAGACAGACACGCCAGCGGTGTCGTGCTGCTCGAGCCGTTCGGCCAGACGTGCCTCGGCATCTTGGGTGTCGTGGTGGTCGAACACCACCTCGATGATGTCGACGGTTGCATCGCCGTGTCGGGCCAGCGCCACAGCGACATCGGCTGCACGCCACGACGCATCGGATCCGTCGACGGGAACGATCAGGTGTTGGACCATGGTGTCTCCTCGGGGTGTGTGGCAGATGTTGCCAGCTTCAGCTGGTTCCGACGTGGAATCGTCGGCCCGACACGCTCGTCGGGACGAGCCGGATGAAGTACGGCTTGTTCGACACGTGCCAAGGGCGAACCTTCAGCTCGAAGCTGTCGAACAGTTCGGTGTGGTTGGTGATCAGCTCTGCGGTGCCGTGGATCACGACGCTCCACGGATCGTCGAGGCGTTGCATCTGTTCTTCCAGGCTCGGTGCGGCGTTGTCTGCTTCGAACGCGACCTCGGCGGCCTCGAGGGCGTTGGTCAGCTTGGAGCCGAGTGCTGTTCGGAACACGATCGAACCCTGATCGACGACGTGGTTGACCGGGAAGACGTCGACGCCACCGTGCGACGTGGGTGTGGCCAGGCGCCCGAGCGCAACGGTACGCAGCAGTGTCCAGCACTCTGATTCCGAGAGCTCCTCGAGCGGTTGGTCGTCCACGATGTTCCCTCCACCCTGATCATCGCTCGGGCCGGACGTCGGGGCCAGGGCACTAGGTCACCGCCCGTGCGTGCAGCACCTGGGTGATGTGGTGATGTGGTGCCGTGCGGGCGATACTCGGTTGTATGACCGCTCGCTGGATCGTTGGAATCGATGGATCGGATGCCGCAGTCGACGCGCTGCGCTGGGCTGTCGGCCACGGTGCCGACCGTGATGTCGACGTCTCTGCCCTCGGAGCGTTCCATGTGCCGGCGATCATGTCGATGTTCACCGCCAAGCGCGGGTTCGGTGTCGACGAACTCGGTCTCGCGGCCACAGCGGGCCACGACGTCGATGTCGCGATCGAATCGGTCGCCGATGCCGGAGTCGAGGTGCATGCGCTGGTCTTCGAGGGTCAACCGCAGCACGTGCTGGTCGATGCGTCGGTCGATGCCGACCTGCTGGTGATCGGGCGCACCGGCAGCGGTGAGTTGCGGCACCATGTGCTGGGCTCGGTGAGCCAGTACTGCGTCACCCACTCGCATGCGCCGGTCGTCGTCGTACCGACCGCGACGGCGCCGGCTGCTGCCTCGTCGATCGTCGTTGGTTTCGACGGCAGCGATCATGCCGCCGAGGCACTGCTGTGGGCGCTCGACTTCGCCGGTGACGCAGCCCAGGTGCGAGTCGTGGCGGCGATCGAAGTGGCGCCATGGGTCGATCCCGAGCTCAGTCGCCAGCGCTTCGGCAACGAGATCGACCAAGAGGAACACCGGATCACCACTGCACTCGACGCGATCGACCCCGATCGCCAGGCCGAACGATCGATCGTGCTGTCGGGCCCACGTCAGGCGCTCGCCGTCGCTCAAGAGCGCGCCGATCTGGTGGTCGTCGGCACCCGCGGCCACGGGCGAATCGCGGCCGGCCTGCTCGGATCGGTGAGTGCGTGGTTGCTCCACGACGCGACAGTTCCCGTCGTCGTGGTGCCGAGCCGCTGAGCTCGCAGCCACGGCTCGCTGACGATCAGTCGGCGTGCAGCTTGGGTTCGCCCGGGTGGAACGGCGCCTCGGGCGTGGGCGCAGCAGCCAGGGATTCGCCGGCGACATCATCGTCGCTCGGGGTCCAGCCGATCGAGCTGTCGGGTGTGGCGTCGTCGACGATGTGATAGCGCCGACCAGTGACCACGGTGGGGTCGATGCGAACGAAGTTCGGCTTGTCCCAGGCGAGCCACGGGAACAGCGGGAGGTCTTCGGCTTCGAACATCTCCTGCATCCGCTCGATCGGCCGTGCGTTGCCCTTGACGACCACGCTCCACGCGGTTCGATCGCCAGGCTCGTAACCGTCGATCTCGAACGCCACGACCTGGTTGAGCACTGCGCCGGCCAGTTTGGTGCCGGCCGCGCTGCGGAACACGATGCCGCTCTTGTCGACGACGAAGTTGATCGGGAAGATGTCGGGCTGACCGGCGATGTCGACGGCGAGGCGTCCGACTGCGGCGTGATCGAGCAGCTCCCAGCACTCGGACTCGCTCAGGATCTCGGTGGCTTGCTGACGTTCGTCCATGTACCCATTCAAGCCGACGGTCGCCCAATGGTGCAGGGCCCTTCGTCAACTCGACAGCGCGAATCTCAGTCGAGTCGGACCAACTCGAACTGGCTGGGGACCACGGCGTTGATGCCATCGCCGACGAGTCGCACGGCCAGCGCAGCACTCGCCGTGGGCTCGCCGTGCACGACGAAGACGGTGTCGGGCGACTCGGGCAGGGCCGTGATCCAGTCGTGCAACCCGTCGGCATCGGCGTGCACGGACAACGAACGCAGGACTGCGACCTCTGCGCGTACCGGCACGTAGCGGCCGAGCATCTTCACATTGCGGGCACCGTCGGCCAACGAGCGTCCACGCGTGCCGGCTGCCTGGAAGCCGCACAGCACGACGCTGTTGCGATGGTCGGGGAGCAGCCGCGCGAGATGATGCAACACCCGTCCACCGGAGGCCATCCCGGACGCCGAGATGATGATCGCCGGCGCGGTCAACTCGTTGAGCGACTTCGAGTCGTCGACCGACGGGCAACGGTGCAGTCCTCCGCCTGGGTCGAACAGGTCGTTCGGGGCGTCGGCGGGAACTGGGTGGCACTCGAGCGGGTCGGCGGTGTGCATCGCTGATCGGTACACGTCGAGCACGCGGAGCGCCATCGGACTGTCGACATACACCGGCAGGCTCGGGATGCGGTCGGTGGCCATCAGGTCGCGCAACACGGTCAGCAAGACCTCGGTGCGATCGACCGCGAACGCTGGGATCAGCACGACCCCGCCACGTCTCGCCGTCGCCCGGATGATTGCGGCGAAGCCCTCGATCTCGTCTGCCTCGTCGGGATGCAGCGAGTCGCCATAGGTCGACTCGATCAGCACGGTCTCCGCTGCAGGCGGTACGCCCGGGCCGGGGATCAACGGATGGTTCCCGCGCCCGAGGTCGCCGCTCGCCAGCAGAGTGGTCGTGGATTCGGCGCCCCGATGGTCGTCGGTGATCGTGAGGTGGATGCTGGCCGACCCGAGGATGTGGCCGGCGGGAACGAACCGGGCAACGACGCCGTCGGCGACCTCGACCGGGTCGTCGAAGTCGACGCCCTCGAGGAGCGCAATCGCGGCGTCAGCGTCTTGCGACGTGTAGAGCGGTTGCGCTGGATGGTGCTTGCTGAAGCCGCGTTCGTTGGCGAAGCGTGCTTGTTCTTCTTGGAGGTGAGCAGCATCGGGCAAGAGGATCTTGCAGAGCTCGCACGTGGCGGTGGTGGCGAACACCGGCCCGGTGAACCCGTCGCGGGCGAGGCCCGGCAGCCACCCGCTGTGGTCGATGTGGGCATGGGTGACCACGACCGCGTCGATCGTGGCGGGATCGACGGGGAACGGCTCCCAGTTCGCGAGTCGGTCGCGCTTTGCTCCTTGGAACAGTCCGGCGTCGACGAGCACGGTCGCCCGACTGGTTCGCACCAGGAAGCGGCTCCCGGTGACGGTGCCAGTGGCACCCAGGAATTGCAAGGTGGTCACGACACCGACTCTAGGATCATTGGTGATGGCTGTCACCACTACGTCTCCTCGCAGCGTCCTCGGCTCGGGTCCGGTGATCGTCGGCGTCGATGGTTCGGCCAATGCGCAACGGGCGTTGGCGATGGCCGCCGAGATCGCTCGCCGGTTCGATCTCGACCTCGCGGTCTTCCATGCCATCGGGTTGATGACGATGATCGACGGCCGCCACGTGCCGTCCGAAGGGCATCGTGACGACCTCGAGCGGCTGCTGAGACTCGAATGGTGTGCTGGTCTCGCTGGCGATCGTGAACTGCGCTGGCGTGCCGAACTCGTGTACGGCAGCCCTGCGGACGTGCTGATGAAGATGGGAACGGCGCTCGATGCGTCGTTCGTGGTGGTCGGCTCGCGAGGCGTCGGCGACGAGCAGGCCCTCGGCAGCACGAGCCATCATGTGGTGCATCACTGCGACCGCCCGGTCGTCGTCGTGCCGCCGGTCGACCGCACGAACTGAACGCGCTGCGCTCGGCCACCTCACATCTCGGGCGGGTACCGTCCGGAGATGACTGAATTTGCTGATCGAGTCGCCATCGTCACCGGATCATCGAGTGGGATCGGCGAAGAGACCGCACGTCGACTGTCGTCGCTCGGGGCCACGGTGGTGGTGAACTCGTCGTCGTCGGTCGAGGCCGGTGAGGCGGTTTCGGCATCGCTGCCAGGCGAATCGTGCTACCTGCGCGCCGACATCAGCAACCAGGACGAAGCGCATGCGCTCATCGACGACACGATCGAGCGCTACGGCCGGCTCGACTTCCTGATCAACAACGCCGGCTGGACCACGTCGATCCCGCACGAGAACCTCGACGAACTCACCGACGAGATCTTCCGCAAGACGTTCGACGTCAACGTGTTCGGCACCTGGTGGCTGACCAAGCGAGCGATCCCGCATCTCCGCAAGTCTGACGACGCCAACATCGTCAACATCACCTCGATCGCCGGGCTGCGCCCCGTCGGTTCGTCGATGGCGTACTCGATGACCAAGGCGGCGCTGAACCATCTGACGTTGCTGCTGGCGAAGAGCTACGGCCCGATCCGTGTGAACGCAGTCGCCCCAGGCCTGGTGGCCACCCCGTGGACCGAAGACTGGGATGCGATGCACGCCGCGATCGCCGCGATCGCACCGGTGCCCAGGTCGGCCACGCCCGACGACTGCGCCGAAGCAGTCCTGGCACTGCTCCGCAACAAGTACACCACCGGCGAGATCTTCGTCGTCGACGGCGGCACCACCCTCAAGATGTGACTGTCACACCGTGCCGGGTCAAACGTGACAGTTCAGGCGGCGGACTTCTCCAGGATGTGCACGCCGCACGCCGAGCCCGAGGCCGATCACGTGGGCGAGGCCGACCTTGGCGCCCTCGATCTGACGGTCGCCCGCCTCACCGCGCAGGTGATGGCAGACCTCCCAGATGTTGGCGATACCGGTCGCCGAGATCGGGTGTCCCTTCGACTGCAGGCCGCCTGACACGTTGACCGGGAGCGATCCGTCGCGCCACGGCGCGCCAGAGTTGAAGAAGTCGACTGCGCCTCCCTCCTCGCACAGACCGAGGTTGTCGTAATGGACGAGTTCGGCGGTGGCGAAGCAGTCGTGCAATTCGACGAGGTCGAGATCGTCGGGGCCGATGCCGGCCTGCTCGTACGCGGTCCTGGCGGCGTTCTTCGTGAGCGTGTTGACGTCAGGGAGCACCTGGCACGCTTCTTGCCACGGATCGGAGGTGAGCACCGAGGCGGACACCTTGACCGCACGCCGCTGCTGTTCGAGCGACAGGGTCTTGAGCTTTTCGCCGCTGATGACCACGGCTGCAGCAGCGCCGTCGCAATTGGCCGAGCACATGGGGCGGGTGTTCGGGTAGGCGATCATCATGTCGCCCATGATCTCCTCGAGCGTGAACCGCTTCGAGTACGCGGCGAGCGGGTTGAGCGTGGAATGCGCGTGGTTCTTCTCGGAGATCTTGGCGAACAATTCGAAGTCGGCGCCGCCGTACTTGTGGCCGTACTCCATGCCCACCTGGGCGAACACGCCGGGCATCGTGTCGGTGCCGATGCGTCCATCGGTGGACGTGACCGCACCGAATCGGCCCTGCGGCTCCCACTCGTTGCCGTCCTTCTTCGCGCGGCCGCCGCCGCCGAGCAGGCCCACACCGGCGAGCTTCTCGACACCGACCGCAAGACCCATGTCGCTCTCGCCTGCCTTGATCGACATGATGGCCGTGCGCAGTGCCGTGGCGCCGGTGGCGCATGCGTTCGACACGTTGTAGACCGGGATACCGGTCTGGCCGACCTGCTTCTGGATCTGCTGGCCGATACCGCCAGATCCCATCAGGTTGCCGGCGGCCATCACGCCCATGTCCGCCATGGTGACCCCGCCGTCGGCAAGCGCTGCCATCACGGCCTCGGATGCCAGGTCGACCACGTCGCGGTCGGTGTGCTTGCCGAACTTGGTCATGTTGATCCCGAGGATCCAGATCTCGTCACTTGCACTCATGGTGTTCTCCGTTCTCAGCTTGCGGGTTCGAATGCGAAGCCGATGGCTTCGGTGCCGTGGTCGTCGGTGCCGAGCGAGTACGTGGTGAGACGCACCTTCATCCCGGTGTGGACATGATCGGCGTCGGGCTCGACGTTGCGGAGGTTGCCGCGCACGCTCGTGCCGTCGCAGTCGATCACCCCGGACACGAACGGCACGTCGACGCCGGGCGCGGCGAACGCCACGATCGTGAAGGTGCGCAGCTCGCCCTCGGTGGCGATCTTGGACCGGTGGAACTCGGTGCCGAAGCAGGAGGCGCATGCATTTCGACGATCGAAGTAACGGGCCCCACAGTTCGTGCACTCGTTGGCGATCAGGTGCGCGTCACCGTCGTCGAGCACGAGGTAGTGAACGAGCGGCACGCGGCTCGGTGTTGCGGTGTCAGCCATCTCCGCGAAGGTACTGATGGGCCGACCTTCGCAACGATCCCAGCGTCAGTGTTCGGGAGCGAGGGCGATCAGCCAGGCCGGCAACCGGGTCGGGCGTCCGGCGCTGGTGACGCAGCCGTGCACGGTCACGCCGGTCGCTCGCGGGCGGGGTGTGCCGGCGTCGTCGTTCACCGTGATCAGGTAGGCCATCTGGAACGTCGCCCGTGTCACCTCGGCGAGGCGGAGGTGCACGGCGATCTCGTCGTCGAACTGCAACGGCTGGCGATACTGCACGAACGATTCGAGCACCGGTGACTCCAGCCCGGCGTCGCGCCATTCGGTGAACGGATGTCCGACCGCTCGGAGGTACTCGACGCGAGTCTCTTCGAAGTAGGCGAGGTAGTTGCTGTGGTGGACGATGCCCATCGCGTCGGTCTCGACGAAGCGCACGCGGATCCGGTGGTCGAAGTCGTAGTCGGCGGGCGAGGTGGACGGATCGACGGACAGACGCACGTGGCGACCTTACAAGTGCGTCCTACAGTCAGGGCTGTGACACCGGCAGTCGTGGCGCTCGAGGACGCGGGAATTGAGTACACGATTCACGAGTACGACCGAGGCGACGATCTCCACGACTTCGGGCGCGAGGCTGCTGATGCGCTCGGTCTCGATCACGATCAGGTCTTCAAGACACTCGTCGTCGTCGCCGACGACGAACTGATCGTGGCGGTGGTCCCCGTGAGTTGTCAGCTGTCGATGAAGCGCATCGCTGCGGCGGTGGGCGCCAAGAAGGCGGCGATGTGCGCCGTCGAACGAGCCGAGCGCTCGTCGGGCTACATCGCCGGTGGCATCAGCCCGCTCGGGCAACGCAAGCAACTTCGCACGGTGATCGACGAGACCGCCGAACTGTTCGACACGGTCTATGTCAGCGGCGGCAAGCGGGGCATGGACATCGGGCTGGCGCCCGCCGATCTGATCGCACTCCTCGACGCCTGCGTGGCGCCGATCACTGCTTGAGCGCTGCGCGTTCGCTGCCCCGGGTGTTCACTGGGCCGGGTGGCGCATCAGCGCTTCGATGCGAGCCACCCGCGTCCGCGCCGGCGGGTGCGACGCAGCGAGTCGTGCACGCCAGCCGATCGGCCGCCGCCCCGTGCCGTGCGCGAGCAACTCGCGCAACGCGCTGGCGAGCTCGCGTCCGAAACCCATGCGCACCGCACGCCGGTCGGCTTCGAACTCCGAGGCGTGCCCGACCAGGTTGGCCAAGGCGTCACTGCCCCGCAGCGCAGCGGTGAAGACCCACGACAGCGCATGCATCACGACGGCGGCCACCGATCCGACCGCGGCGACGGCGGGTGATTGCTTGCCGAAGCTGCCCGCTGCAGCATGCCCGACGTTCTCGAGGAAGAAGCCAACGCGTGCGAGCAGGACGACCGGCGTCGACAGCCAGTGCCCGATCGTGATCGCCACGGTGTGCAGGCCGAGGTGATGGCTGAGTTCGTGGGCGAGCACACCGCGCAGCTGAGCCTCGGTGAGGTCGTGCACGGCAAAGCTCGTGACGAGCACGAGATGGCCACCACAGGCGAACGCGTTCAGCTCGTCGGTCGGCAGCACGCGGACGACGTATCGGCTCGACGGGAGATCGTTCGCCTGGGCGATCTGGGCCCACAGCGGTGTGATGATGTCCGACTCTTCGTCCGTGGGTCGGCGGGCTCGGAGCAACGGAGTCAGCACGAGCACCTGGATCGGCCGGATGAACAACGTCAGACCAGCGAGCGCGAAGCCGGCCACCACCCACGAGAACCGCACGTTCGTCAGCCAGCCGAGCGGGAGCCAGATGACCAACAGTGCGAGCAGCGTGAACGGCAAGATCGCGACCACGGGCATCAGTGCCCAGATGGCCCCTCGTTCGACGCTCCGGGCGCCTTGGCGTGTTCGCATTGCGGTGGTCACGATACGCACAGTGGTCGAGGCTTCGTGCCGGTCTGGTCTTGTTCAAGATTCGTTCTGATCCTGGCCCGGCCCCAGCGAGGGGCAGTACGTTCGGGTGGCGTCACCGGAGCGGACTCCGGTGGGCAGTGCGAGAGGACACGCGAGTGCAAGAGTCAGCGACAGCCGCCGAGGAGGTTGCGCATCAGCGGATGTGCTCACTGCTCGATGATGCCGCCCGTTGGCGAGTGTCCGACTCCGATCGGTCGAACCGTCTCGCGCTCGAGGCACGCGTGCTCGCCCGCACGTATTCGCAGCACACGCTCGAGGCCCAAGCGCTCTATCACCTGGCGTCGATCGCCCATCAGCAGGGCCGATCGCAGGATGCGTTCGCGCTCGCGAGCGAAGCCATCGAGTTGGCCCGGCCGAACGAGGTCAGCCTGACCGTCGCCTGGTCGCTGCACCTGATCGGTGTGGTCCACTACCAGGCGAGCAACTATTCCGAGGCGCTCGAATGCTGCCAGCATGCGCTCGAGGTCTACCGGTCGACCGATCACGTCGTCGACGAGGGTCGCATCCTGCACACCGTGGCTGCGGTCTATCAATCGATGGGCGACTACGAACAGGCGATCGACAACTACGAGACAGCGCTTGCAGTCAACGAGGCGCTTGCGCGGCCAGACGTCGACGCAATGGTGCTCGGCAACCTCGCCCGCATCCGCGGTCGTCGAGGCGAGTATCCAATCGCCATCGAGCTCGGCACGCGTGCGGTGGAACTCGCGCGTGTCGAAGCGCCACAACTCGTCGGCAGTCTGCTCGCCGACCTGGCCGAGGCCCACGCCGGTCTCGGTGATCCGTCTGCGGCTGACACCTGCTTCGACGAGGCGCGTTCGAGCTGGACCGATCGTGCGCAGTCCGGCGACTCGTTGTTGGTGACCGAGCAGTTGGGCGTGATCGTGTCGGAGGGCCGCGTCGCGCTGCGCAGTGGTCGTGTCGACCAGGCGATCGTGTTGTTGCTCGCTGGGCTCGATCTCGCCGACCGCACCGACCATCGAGAACTCGAACTGGAACTCCACGATCTGCTGGCGGTGGCCTACAAACAGTCCGGGCGTCCATCAGAGGCGCTCGAGCATCGAGAGCGCCACTTCGCGCTGCACCGCGAGGTGTCAGCCGACGCCGCGGATCTGCGGATCCGGACGCTGCGAGTTGCCCACGACAACGAGAACGCACGTCGCCTCGGGCAGATCACTCGGCTGACCACCTCGGGACTCATCGAGGACTACGCGGCCGATCACACCGATGTCGACGCGTATCACCTCGAGGCCTACGAGCGATTGGCAGCGCTCGCCGAGGTGCGCGGTGGCAACACCACCCGTCACACCGATGGCGTGGCCGACCTCGCAGCCGAGATCGGTCATGCGATCGGGCAGCAACCGCAGTGGTGCGAACAGCTCCGGCTCGCGGCACGTTTGCACGACATCGGCAAGGTGGCGGTGAACGACCGGTTGTTGCTCAAGCCCGGCCCGCTGACGGTGGAGGAATTCGACGAGATCAAACAGCACACGGTGTTCGGTCGTCGGTTGCTGTCCGGTGTGTCGACTCCACTCTTCGCGCTTGCCGCCGAGGCGGCGTGGTCCCACCACGAATGGTGGGACGGATCGGGCTACCCGAATGGCCTCGACGGTTCGTCGATTCCGCTGTCGGGCCGGATCGTGGCCATCGCTGACGTGTTCGACTCGCTCGCAACGCGTCGGGTGTACAAACGCGAGTGGACCCGTGGCGAGGCGTTCCGATTCGTGGTGTCGGGTGCCGGCACGCAATTCGACCCGGAGCTGGTCGAGGCGTTCGGGCAGGTCCTCGTGGCGCGGTATCCCGATCTCGAAGCGGTCAACGAAGCGCGTTGATCACCCAGCGCCGTACGAAGATCGCAAGATCGTCGACGGTTGTTGCTTCCCCGAGTCGGCCGTTGCGGTACGAGTTCGAGAACGACGACACGGTTCCGAGCACGCCGACGGCCACGAGATCGGACGGTGCATCCGCAATCGTGCCAGCGCGTTGGCCGTCCTCGACCAGTCGTCGGACGTCGTCGAGGTAGACGCCGGCGCCTTCGGCGAGCACGTCGGCCACTTCGGGGTCGCTGCGTTCGACGTCGAGCAGCGCGAAGTACGCCGCGTGGTCGGCCATGAATCGCACACTGGCCTCAGCGCCGTCGGCGATCCGGGCAACAGCGTCGGCGTTTGGGTCCATGGCGGTGCCCTGAGCTCGCCGGAGGCGCAGTCGCATCGTTCGAACCAGCTCGGCGAACAGCGCCCCCTTGGTGGGGAAGTACCAGTAGAAGAGCCCCTTTGCCACACCCGCTGCCTGGCAGATGTCGGCGATCCGAGTTGCCGAGTAGCCCCGAGCGGCGAACAGTTCGCCGGCGGCATCGAGGAGTTGTTGTTTGCGTTCCAGACCGTGTTCTGTGTGTTGACGCTCGTCGGCTGCGGCGAGGCGGTCTGCGGTCACCTCGACAGTCCAACCGAAACTTGACCCGTCGGTCAAGACCGTCCGGTCGATTGCAGGCCGGTGCAGGCAACTACCGTGAGCCGCGATGGCCGCCACCCGCGACGATCGCATCGCCTCACGGACCCGCAACGACAAGTGGCAGAACGTGCCGCTGCGGATCGAGATGGACGAGTGCATCAACTGCGATGCGTGCCTGCGCCACTGCCCGCCACACTTCGGGGCGATCTTCAACCATGGCGCCGATGTGATCATCGTGCCCGAGCTGTGCAGCGGCTGCGACAAGTGCCTTCCCGCCTGCCCGGTCGACTGCATCTACCCTGACCCTGATTGGCAGGCGACGGCGGTCCCCGAGGACTGGTGGGACGAACCGAACGGGCCAGACGACCCGTACCGGTAGCTTTGCGACATGACCGCACCTGCCGTCCTCCCCGAAGCCGAACCGATGTCGCACGTGGGTTCCACCGGCGTCGGAGCGCTGGTGATTCACGGCTTCACCGGCAACCCGTCGTCGATGCGTGGGATCTCCGAAGCGCTGGCCGAGCTCGGCCATCACGTCGAGATGCCCCGCCTGCCCGGCCACGGCACCACGGTCGACGACATGGTCACCACCGGCTGGGCCGACTGGACCGGCGAGGTGCGCGCTGCGCACGCCCGACTCGCCGACCGTGTCGAGCAGATCGTGGTGATCGGTCTCAGCATGGGCGGTGCGCTCACACTGTGGTCCGGGTTCGAACTGTCGAACGTGGTCGGCCTCGTCGCTGTCAACCCGGCGACCGTGCCGCAAGACGCGGCCGTGCTCGACATGATCCAGGAGATGGTCGACGAGGGCACCGAGATCGCCCCAGCAATCGGTGGCGACATCGCCGACCCCGACGTACAGGAGAGCTCGTACGACGGAGCGCCGCTTCGGCCGCTGTTGTCGTTCATGCGTGAAGGTTTGATGCCGATCACCGACCGCTACGGCGAGTTGACGATGCCCCTGCTGCTCATCACGTCACGCCAGGACCACGTCGTCGAACCAGCGAACTCCGAGCACCTCGCTGCGAGCTACGGCGGAGATGTCGACCATGTGTGGCTCGAGCGCAGCTTCCATGTGGCCACCCAGGACTACGACGCAGCCGACATCGAACGCATGGCCGGCGAGTTCGTGGCCAGGGTCACCGCCGGCTGATGTACGCCGCGATGCTGGCATCAATTCCCAGCCCGTCGTTCAACTCGATCGACATCGGGCCGCTCAGTCTGAACCTCTACGGATTGATGATCGCGCTCGGTGTGGTCGCCGCGGTCTGGCTGTTCGGGCGTCGCCTCGAAGAGCGCGAGATCGGCACCCGCGACGATGCGAGTTCGATCGCGATCTGGGCGGTGTTGGCCGGCGTGATCGGCGCGCGGCTCTATCACGTGGCAACCGACTGGGACCTGTTTGCCGACGACCTCGGCCGGATCCCCATGATCTGGAAGGGTGGACTCGGCATTCCAGGGGGTCTGCTCCTCGGGATTCCCGTGGGGTTGTACTTCACGAAGAAGCGCGGCATTCCGCTCGCCGCTGCGGCAACGTGCGCCGCGCCTGCAGTGCCGCTCGCCCAGGCGATCGGGCGGTGGGGGAACTACTTCAACCAAGAGCTCTACGGCCGGCCCACCGACTTGCCGTGGGGCCTCGAGATCGACAACCCGCCGGCGCTGTACGAGCTCGGCACCACGTTCCACCCAACGTTTCTCTACGAATCGCTGTGGAGTCTCGGCCTGTGTCTGCTGCTGTTGTGGATCGACAGAAAGTTCCGTCCGGCCCCGGGCCAGCTGTTCGTCATGTACATCATCGGCTACGGCATCGGTCGGTTCTGGGTCGAGGGTCTCCGCATCGATCGTGCCGACGAGATCGCCGGACTTCGCTTCAACCAGTGGGTTGCCCTCGTGGCGATCGTCGGTGGAGTCGCGGTGCTTGCATGGATGCGGCGTCACCCAATTGCCGAACCGGTCATCGACGTGCCGCTCGACGACGAGCGATCACTCGACGACGTGGTGCTCGATGACGCACGACGCATACTCGATGACGCGGTACTCGATGACGGGCACTCAGGCGGGGAGTCGAGCGCCTGACTTGGTGTCGAACAGGTGCAGCCCCGTTGGGCGTGGCACCAGGCTCACCTCGTCACCGTTCTGCAGCGCACTGAGCCCATCGGTCCGGGCGACGACTTCTTTGTCGGTGCCGTCGGCGATGCAGTAGAGGAACGCTTCCGAACCGAGTTCTTCCACGAACTCGACGGTGGCGTTCAAGCCGCTGTCGGCGCGGATGTCGAAGTCGTTCGGCCGGACACCGACCGTGACGGCGCCGGATGTCAACGCTTCGAGTTGATCAGGTGCGAGTGGGACGCGCAGTGAGCCGTAGATGGCATCGGCGCCGTCGGTGGTCGCGGGCAACAGGTTCATCGCCGGCGAACCGATGAAACCAGCGACGAACTCGTTGACCGGAGTGGTGAACAGTTCGCGCGGCGGCGCGCACTGTTGCAGGACTCCGTTGTGCATCACGGCGACGCGGTCGCCCATCGTCATCGCTTCGGTCTGGTCGTGGGTGACGTAGACCGTGGTCACTCCGAGCTGACGTTGCAGCGCAGCGATCTGCGTGCGTGTCTGCACCCGTAGCTTCGCATCGAGATTCGAGAGTGGCTCGTCCATCAGGAAGACCTGTGGTTCGCGCACGATCGCTCTCCCCATCGCCACCCGTTGGCGTTGCCCGCCGGACAGCTTGGCCGGCTTGCGGTCGAGCAGTTCATGGAGGTCGAGAATTCTTGGCCGCTGCCTCGACGCGCTCCCGCCGCTCTTTCTTCCTCACCTTCTTGACCTTGAGGTGGAAGCCGATGTTCTCGGCAACGGTCATGTGCGGATACAGCGCGTACGACTGAAAGACCATGGCGATGTCGCGGTCCTTCGGCGCGATGTCGGTCACGTCGCGGTCGCCGATCATGATGTTGCCGTCGTCGACCGGTTCGAGTCCGGCCAACATGCGCAGGGTGGTCGACTTGCCGCAGCCCGACGGGCCGACCAGCACGAGGAACTCGCCGTCGCCGATCTCGAGATCGAGCGCGTCGACAGCGGGGGTGTCGGTGCCCGGGTAGGTCCGGCTGGCGTTCTTGAACGTGACGGTGGCCAAGCGGTGCTCCTGGTTCGTTGGTCGTCGGCGTGTGTCCTGTTGTGACCATCATGACCGTTCGGTGCGGTGGTTGGCGGCACCCTTCTGGCCGGTGTCGAGCCCGCTGGGGCCCGAGCGGCCGACCGGCGAGAGTTGTACCCTGAGCCTTCACCGCAAGCGGGTCGAACGCATCGACCTGCGCCCGTGCGGGCCAGACGACACCGAGTTCCTCATGACCGTCAGCCGCTACCACGTTGCCGCCATGGACTGCCCCACCGAGGAGCAGCTCGTTCGAATGGCGCTTGGCGACGTCGATCACATCGATCGCATCGAGGTCGACCTCGACCGACGCGACGTGCTGATCGACCACACCGGCGACGCGCACGCAATCACCGCGGCACTGCAGGCGCTCGACCTCGGTGCCACTCTTCGTCGACGACACCAGCCAGATCGGCCCCGCCGCCGATACCCGACGAGAACGCAAGGCGTTGATCTTCGCGTTCGTCGTCAACGCCGGGTTCTTCGTCGGCGAGCTCGCCGTCGGACTGATCAGTCGCTCGATGGGACTGATCGCCGACGCGCTCGACATGGGGGCCGACGCCAGCGTCTATGCGTTGAGCCTCGCTGCCGTTGGCACCGCAGCTGCACGCAAGAAGCAACTCGCACGTCTCAGCGGGCTACCTCCAGTTCGGTCTTGCCGCGTTCGGCCTCGCCGAGGTGCTCCGCCGGTTCTTCTCCGACCACGAACTCCCCGACCCGACGTCGATGATCGTGATGTCGGTGCTCGCGCTCGGCTGGCAACATCGCCACGCTGCTCGTGTTGCAACGGGTCCGTTCCGGCGAGGCACACCTGCAAGCCAGCTGGATCTTCACGGCCAACGACATCAAGGTGAACGGACTCGTCATCGCCGCTGCTCTCGGTGTCGCGATCACCGACTCGGGGATCCCCGACCTCGTCGCCGGCGCGGTGATCTTCGCAGTGGTCGCCAACGGTGCTCGACGAATTCTCAAGATCAGCCGCTGAACTCCCGCTGCGTGGTGAACTGGCGTCGTGCCAGAACTCATTCACCTCCGAGGCGCCACGTTCGACGTTGTCGTCGACGTCGCCACTCCGACCCCGACGATCGTCCATTGGGGTGCGCCGCTCGGTGACGCCCCCGATCTCGGCGCGTTCGTGTCAGCGCTCGGACGGCCGACCGTGGCTGGCGCTTTGGGTGCCGTTGCGCCGATCAGCGTCGTACCCCTGCACGCCGATGGTTTCGTCGGACGACCGGGGATTGCCGGTCGTCGGGGCGGGGGCCGCGCCTGGTCGCCGCGGTTCGTGCCCACAGCGCACCATGTCGTCGACGGCGTGTTGACGGTCGAAGCGATCGACGAGATCGCCGGACTGTCGCTGACGACCACGATCTCGGTCGGCGACGTCCTCGGTGTTCGGGTCGCGGTCGCCAACGTGGGCGATCGCCGCTACTCGCTCGACGCCCTGACCGTGAGCCTCCCGCTGCCCGACACCGCCGACGAGCTGCTCCGGTTCGACGGTCGCTGGGCACGCGAGTTCCACCCTGTCCGCTCCGCCTGGGACCATGGCGCCGTCGTGTCCGAGAACCTCCGCGGTCGCACCTCGCACGAACACCCGCCGCTGGTGTTCGCCGGGGCTGCGGGCTTCGGCGAATGGGTCGGCGAGGTCCATGGCGTGCACCTGGCGTGGAGTGGCAACCACACGATGTTGGCCGAGCGACTCGCTGACGGGCGCCGCTACGTGCAGGCCGGCGAACTCCTCCATCCTGGCGAGGTCGTGCTGGAGCCGGGCGAGTCGTACTCCACGCCCGACATCGTGGGGGTGTACTCGTCCGAGGGGCTCACGCCAGCAACGTGGGGCTTCCACCGAGCAGCCCGGCAGAGACCGGCACACCCGACGTCGCCGCGCCCGGTGTTGTTGAACACCTGGGAGGCGGTCTACTTCCGCCACGATCACGACACGCTGTGCGAGCTCGCAGACGTTGCTGCGTCGATCGGCATCGAACGGTTCGTGCTCGACGATGGGTGGTTCGGGTCACGCCGTGACGACACGTCAGGTCTCGGCGATTGGGTGGTGTCTGCAGACGTGTACCCCGATGGCCTCGCGCCGCTGATCGACCACGTCACAGGGCTCGGCATGGAGTTCGGGATCTGGGTCGAACCCGAGATGGTCAACACCGACAGTGACCTGTATCGGGCGCACCCCGACTGGGCGTTGACCACCGACGGCTACGAACCGGTGCTCGGCCGCAACCAACTGGTGCTCGACCTCGGTCACCCCGATGCGTTCGCACACATCCTCGGCCAGCTCGACGCATTGCTCGCCGACCACGACATCGCGTACGTCAAGTGGGACATGAACCGCGACCACGCACAGGGATCCGGATCCACCGGGGCGCCGGGCACGCACGCCCAAACAGTTGCGCTGTACGCGCTGCTCGACGAGTTGCGGCGACGACACCCCGCGGTCGAATTCGAGTCGTGCGCGAGCGGCGGGGGTCGCATCGACCACGAGATCCTGCGACGCACCGAACGGGTGTGGACCAGCGACTGCAACGACGCGCTCGAACGTCAGACCATCCAACGTGGCGCGTCGATGTTGATCCCGCCCGAGGTGATGGGGGCCCACATCGGACCCACCCGGGCCCACACCACGGGACGGGTCCACACCTTGGCCTTCCGGGCAGCAACAGCGTTGTTCGGGCACCTCGGTGTCGAGTGGAACGTGGCACGCCTCGACGACGATCGTCGTGCTGCGCTGGCGCAGGCGATCTCCGTACACAAACACTTCCGCCCGTTACTGCACAGCGGCGACGTCGTCCGCTTCGACACCGAAGCCGCATACTGCGCCCACGGCGTGTTTGCCGCCGATCGGTCCGAGGGGCTCGTCTCGTTCGCACAGCTCGCCACTGCGCCGAGCCTCACGCCGCCGGCGCTCCGCTTGCCTGGCCTCGACCCCGATGCGCGGTACCGCGTCGAGCACGTGGCCCTGCCCGACGAACGGTGGGGCATGGCGCTCACCCAGCCCGAGTGGCTCACCGACGGCATCGAATTGTCCGGCCGTCAGCTCGCCGCTCACGGCATCCGCCCACCGGTGATGCATCCCGAATCTGCCGTGCTGTTCTCGCTCACTCGGCTCGCCTGATGATCACGCACTGAGCCCCGGTGACGCCCGCTCAGGCACCGTTGGATCAACGTGGCCGGGCGACCCCGCGGAAGCGCAACGGCGGTTCGTCGAGCTCCTCGATGTAGTGGGCGGCCCAGCCGGCAATTCGGGCGACAGCGAAAATGGGGGTGGCGGGATCGAGGCCGGCGATCCATGTGAGCGCGCCAAGGGCCAGATCGACATTCGGTTGGTGGGGGAGCGTTCGGCCGACCTCGGCGATCACCTCGTCGATCGCGGCGACGCCCCGTCCGGTGCGGTCGAGCGGGCGGATGGCGTCGATCAGCGGATCGAACCGCGGGTCGACGCCTCGGTACACCTTGTGCCCGAAGCCGGGGATGAGCTGCCGGGCAGCACGAAGCTCGGCCACCGAGCTGGCGGGGCCATGCGTTGCGCACCGGTCGAGGAAACGATGTGCGGCCGCCGACGCCGAGCCGTGCAACTCGCCTTCGAGCGAGGCGAGCCCGGTGGCGATCGCTGCCAACGGGGTAGTACGCGCAGACGCAGCGATTCGAACGGCCAAGGTGCTGGTTGCGAGTTCGTGGTCGGCGAGCAACGCGAGTGCGGTGTCCACGGCCGCAACGAGATCCGAGCTGGGCTGCGGCCGCCACGCGCTGACGAGCCGATGGGCGTAGCCGCCCGTCCGCCGCCTCGACCCGAAGAGCGTCGGAGTCACCAGGAGCAGTCGGCGCGCAGCGGTTGCCGCGTCATCGTGACGGTGTCGTGCGTCGAGCGTGTGCGCAGCGATCGCCAGACGCCCGATCGTCGTGGCATCGAGATCGTCGATCGGGCCGAGCGCAGCGAGATCGTCGACGTCGGCCTTGGGCCAAGCGGTGTCGGCGGGCGCAGTCCCCGAACTGGCCGACCAGAGCAGCTCGGCCACGTCCTCGAAGTGATGATCAGACACGAGGTCGACGACGTCGCGGCTGCGGAACTCGAGGCCGTTCTCGTGCATCGTCGTGATGTCCGATCTGATCTGCACGTCGATGGTCGGCCGGGGCCCAGGTGCCGAGCGTCGGCTGCGTTCGGTCAGCTGCTCGAGTTCGTCGCGGTCGAACAGTGAGGTCCGGCCGTCGGCCGCCGTGGTGCGGGTGAGGCGCCCCCGGCTGACGTAGGCGTACAGGGTTGGCTTCGACACGCCGAGGATCTCGGCCGCCTCGTCGGAGCGGATCAACGTGCTCATGTGCCCAGCGTGGCCGCCCGCGTTGACGACGTCAACGTTGATCCCCCACCAACCCCCAGCCGACCCCGAAATAGCCCCCGATTGTTGCGCTGAGCGTCATGATCGGGGGATTTTTCGGGGTGGGGGGCCGGAAATGGGGGCGGGAGGGCGGTCGGGGGCGCCGGTAGCGTTGCTCGTCGTGTCCGATCGCATCACTCCAGAGGCTGTTGCCAAGGTGGCCAAGCTCGCTCGGCTGTCGTTGAGCGACGCCGAACTCGACCAGGCGACCCACCAACTCAGCGACATGCTCGACCACTTCGCCGACATCGACGCACTCGATCTCGACGGCGTCGAGCCGATGACGCACCCCACGCCCATCGCCAACGTCATGCGCGAGGACATCGAGATGGACTGCCTCGATCGCGACGAAGTGCTCGCCGCCGCTCCCGCCGCTGAAGATGGCCGCTTCCGTGTGCCGCCGATCCTCGGGCTGGACGACTGACATGAGCGACTCCTCCACCCCCGCAGAGTTCCCCGCCAGTGCCGCCGACATCGCCTGGAACGTCCGCAACAACGTCACCAGCGCGGCCGAGATCCTCGAGCGTCACCTCGCTGCCATCGACGAACGTGAAGGCGACATCCACGCCTTCAACCTGGTGCTCGCCGACGAGGCCCGTGCCCGCGCCGCCGAGATCGACGAGGCCGTTTCGGTGGGTCGCGACCCCGGCCCGCTCGCCGGTGTGCCGATCGCTCTGAAGGACAACATGTGCACCCACGGGATCCCGACGACGTGCTCGTCGAAGATCCTCGACGGGTGGCGCCCGCCCTACGACGCCACCGTGGTCACCAAGCTGCACGACGCCGGTGCGATCATCGTCGGCAAGACCAACCTCGACGAGTTCGCGATGGGGTCGAGCACCGAGAACTCGGCGTTCGGCGCCACCCGCAACCCCCACGACCTCACCCGCGTGCCGGGCGGCTCGAGCGGTGGATCGGCAGCGGCCGTTGCCGCCGGATTCGCCGCCGCCAGCCTCGGCTCGGACACCGGCGGGTCGATTCGCCAGCCCGCGGCCCTCTGTGGTGTCGTGGGTGTCAAGCCCACCTACGGGGCGGTCAGCCGCTACGGCCTGGTCGCGTTCGCGTCGAGCCTCGACCAGATCGGGCCGTTCACCCACGACGTCGCCGACGCGGCGCTTGGTGCTCGAAGCAATCTCTGGTCACGACCAGATGGACTCCACCTCGATCCGTCAGGGCCCACTCGACATCAGTCGCCAGCTCGAGATGGGCGTCGCAGGGCTGCGGGTCGGTCGGATCACGGACCTCCCCGAAGGCGCAAGCCCCGACGTTGCCGCTCGCCTCGACGAAGCCTTCGACGCACTGCGAGATGCCGGCGCCGAGATCGTCGACGTCGAGGTGCCCGCCTTCGGCTATGGCCTCACCGCCTACTACCTGATTGCGCCGGCCGAAGCGTCGAGCAACCTCGCCCGCTACGACGGCGTTCGGTTCGGCCATCGCGTCGAGGCGCCCGACACCAATGCGATGTACATGGCCACACGCACCGACGGTTTCGGCGCCGAGGTCAAGCGTCGCATCATGCTCGGCACCTACGCCCTCTCGGCGGGCTACTACGACGCCTACTACGGGCGGGCGCTCAAGGTCCGGCGCCGCATTGCCGCCGACTTCGCTGCCGCATACGAACAGGCCGACGTGCTCCTCACCCCGGCATCGCCCACGGTGGCGTTCCGACTGGGCGACAAGACTGCGGACCCGATGTCGATGTACCTGTGCGACACCTACACGATTCCGTCGAACCTCACCGGCGACCCGGGCATGAGCGTGCCGTTCGGAACCGGCGACGACGGATTGCCGGTCGGCGTGCAGATCCTCGCCCCAGCGCTCGAGGAGTCACGCATGTTCCGAACCGCCGCCGAGCTCGAACGGAGGGCGCCGAAATGAGTGACGCAACCACCACCGACACCTGGACGCTGCGCGGTTACGAGATGGTCGTCGGGCTCGAAGTCCATGTCGAGTTGGCGACGCGCACCAAGCTGTTCTCGGCCTCGCCGAACCGCTTCGGCGACGAGCCGAACACCAACATCGACCCCGTCACGCTGGGCCTGCCCGGCGCCTTGCCAGTACTGAACCGTCAAGCGGTCGAGTTGGCGATGCGGCTCGGAATCGCACTCGACTGCACCGTGCAGCGCTCGACGTTCGCCCGCAAGAACTACTTCTACCCCGACATGCCCAAGGCGTATCAGATCAGCCAGTACGACGAGCCGATCTGCGTCGACGGCTGGCTCGACCTGCCTGGCAGCATCCGCGTCGGCATCGAACGGGCCCACCTCGAAGAGGACACCGGCAAGTCGACCCACCTCGGTGGCACCGGTGGCCGTATCCATGGCAGTGACTTCTCGTTGATCGACTTCAACCGGGCAGGTGTGCCGCTGGTGGAGATCGTGAGCCGCCCCGACATCCGCACCCCCGATCAGGCCAAGGCCTACGTGAGTGAGCTGCGTGCGATCCTGGTCGCCGTCGGTGCGTCCGATGCGAAGATGGAAGAGGGCTCGATGCGCGTCGACGCCAACGTCAGCGTCCGGCTTCCTGGCGCTGAGTTCGGCACACGGTGCGAGATCAAGAACGTCAACTCGGTGCGCTCGGTCGGCCGGGCCATCGAGTACGAGGCGCAGCGCCAGGTGGGGATGCTCGAAGCGGGCGAATCGATCCGCCAGGAGACCCGCCACTGGGACGAGAACGACGGCCGCACGCACACCCTTCGCTCGAAGGAAGATGCCGACGACTACCGCTATTTCCAGGAGCCCGACCTCGTGGTCGTCGATCCGGATCCCGAGTGGATCGAGCGCGTTCGTGCGAGCCTGCCGGTGCTCCCAGCCGCCCGGCGTGTTCGTCTCGCCGAAGCAACCGGCCAAGCCCCCGACTCCGAAGCGATCCTCGTGGTCACCGATCGCGACCAGGACGCCTACGTGTTGTCGGTCGCCGAGGCCGGCGGCGATG
Source organism: Ilumatobacteraceae bacterium (assembly GCA_963717385.1). Taxonomy (GTDB): domain Bacteria; phylum Actinomycetota; class Acidimicrobiia; order Acidimicrobiales; family Ilumatobacteraceae; genus Sva-07. Next base: position 66,545 of record CAVQWE010000011.1, on the reverse strand, counting down.
CCGGACGGGCACTCGTGCACGTCAAGGAGGCGTTCGCCGACCAGGGCGAGCGTCCCGCCGTGGCGGCCGCCGACCTGGCAGCACTGACCCGACTGGAAGTCGACGGCAAACTCACCGCCACCCAGGCGAAGCAGGTGCTCGCCGACATCGTCGAGAGTGGTGGCGGCGATGCCGTGGCGATCGCTGCGGCCAAGGGCTTCGAGGCCATGGACACCAGCGAACTCGAAGCGATGGTCGACGATGCCATCGCCGCGCAGCCCGACGCCTGGGACAAGTTCTGTGCCGGCGAAGGCAAAGCGATGGGAGCGCTCGTCGGTGCCGTGATGAAGGCATCGAAGGGGCAGGCCGACGGCAAGGCCGTCACCGCCCTCCTCGAGGCACGTCGCACCGCTGGCTGATCTGGTTGTCATCCAAAGTGACCCTTGGCCTGGATGGCCGTGCCGACTGACTGCCATACTCCCTGCCCGTGGGGGACTTCGATCTGACAGGGCGCGTGGCTGTGGTGACCGGTGCTGGTCGAGGTATCGGTGAAGGCATCGCACGAGCGCTGGCCGATGCGGGTGCGGCCGTGGTGCTCGCTGCACGCACCGCACGAGAGGTCGAGTGCGTCACTTCGTCGATCTGCAGGCAGGGTGGCCGAGCCATCGCTGTTCCCTCCGATGTCACCGACACGTTCGCGCTCGGCTCGCTCGCCACCGCAGCGGTCGAGGAGTTCGGTCACCTCGACATCTGGGTGAACAACGCCGGCGGAGCGGAAGTGGGCAAGCCGCTGGCCGAGCTCAAGCGCAGCGAGTGGGATCAGGTCGTCGACCTCAACTTCACCGCCGTCTGGAACGGTTCGATGGCTGCAGCCGAACAGATGCGTTGGGGGTCGATCATCAACGTGTCGTCGATGGCGGCGTTCGGGGCCATGCCCGGCAAGGGGCACTACGCCGCCTGCAAGGCAGCGGTGCTCTCGCTGACGAAGACGATGGCGGTCGAACTCGCTCCCGACATTCGTGTGAACGCAATCGCGCCCGGGATGATCCCGACGAAGCTGCTCTTCGATGCGGTCGAGGTCGAGGGGCTCGATCTCGACGATCTCGCCCTGAACACACCGCTCGGGCTGGGAACACCCGCCGATGTCGGCGCCGCTGCGGTGTACCTCGCCTCATCCGCCGCAAAGTGGGTGACTGGCCAAACGATCCAGGTGTCCGGTGGCATGACGGTTGTCTGATCGCACGCTGCCCGCCTGACTCGTCGCCGACGGCGCCGTGTCGCCACACTCGAATGATGGACTTCGAGATCCCCGCCGACATCCAGGACACCCTCGATCAGCTCGATGCGTTCATCGACGCCGAGATCAAGCCGCTCGAGCAGCAGGACGACAACATCCGCTTCTTCGATCACCGTCGCGAGTGGGCACGCACCGACTTCGACAACGACGGCGTCCCTCGCGCCGATTGGGAGGAGCTACTGCGCGAGATGCGTCGTCGCGCCGACGCTGCGGGCTGGTTGCGCCTCGCACTTCCCAGCGAGTTCGGTGGCCAAGACGCGAGCAACCTGAAGATGGCGATCATCCGCGAGCACCTCGCCCACAAGGGGCTGGGGTTGCACAACGACCTCCAGAACGAGTCGTCGATCGTCGGCAACTTCCCGACGGTGTTGATGATGCGCGACTTCGGCACCGAGCAACAGAAGACCGATTGGATGCCCGGTTTCCTCGACGGCACTCGCCGGCTCGCCTTCGGCCTCACCGAACCGAATCACGGCAGCGATGCGACCTACATGGAGACCACCGCCGTGCGCGACGGCGACGAGTGGGTGATCAACGGCATGAAGCGCTGGAACTCGGGGTTGCATCACGCCACCCACGACATCATCTTCGCCCGCACCTCCGGCGACCCCGGCAGTCCGAAGGGGATCAGCGCGTTCCTCGTGCCCACCGATGTGCCCGGGTTCAAGGTCGACTTCTTCTGGTGGACGTTCAACATGCCCACCGACCACGCCGAGGTGTCGATGGTCGACGTGCGCGTCGGTGCCGACGCACTGTTCGGCGAAGCTGATCGAGGCCTCGAACTCGCGCAGCACTTCGTGCACGAGAACCGGATCCGTCAGGCAGCGTCATCGCTTGGCGCAGCGCAGTACTGCATCGACGAGGCGGTCGCCTACGCGAACAGCCGGACCACGTGGGGCAAGAAGCTGTCGGTCAACCAGGGCATCCAGTTTCCCTTGGTCGAGTTGCACACCGAGGCAGCGATGCTTCGGCAACTGGTGCGCTACACCGCGTCGATGCTCGATCAGAAGCATCACATGGAGGTCACCCACCTGGTGGCGATGTGCAACTACCGGGCGAACCGGCTGGCCTGCGACGCTGCCGATCGCGCAATGCAGACCTGTGGCGGTGTCGGCTACTCACGCCACATGCCGTTCGAGCACATCTACCGTCATCACCGCCGCTACCGCATCACCGAGGGCTCCGAGGAGATCCAGATGCGCAAGGTCGGCCAGCACCTCTTCGGCTTCGGGCGCAAGTAACCCCTCAGCGATCGGGGAGCTCCCGAATTCAGGCCGTTCGCGGGAGTCCGATGGTGGCGGCCATCGCGGCGGCCGCGGAACGGAACAGCGCCTCGTCATCGGTGACGAATCCACGGGTCTGGCCGAACAGCTCGAATGTCAGCAGCCCGAACAGCTGCGTCCAGGCGGTGAGGATCGCCAGCACTGTGGCGTCATCGACGCCAAGTTCGAGATCGCGTCGGAGCGCATCGAACGACTCGGTGAGTACCGGATCAGGAGGCCGATGTGCTGACGGCTCGAGATGGTCTGACTCCCGCACGATGCCCACCAGGGCACGGGCGACCCGCGTTCCCGGCGCCACGGTGTCGTCCGGCGCGGCGTAGCCGGGGATCGGGGTGCCGTACAAGAGGGCGTAGTCGTTCGGGTGCTCGTGGGCCCAGGTGCGTATCTCCATGGCGGCGGCGACCCACCGCTCGGCGGCCGGCTGGTTGCTCGTCGTGGCGACGTGCGCGTCGACACGGTCGGCGAGTGAGTCGTAGGCCTGGATGATCAGGGCGGTCAGCAGGTCGTCGCGGCTCGCGAAGTAGCGGTACACCGCCGACGACACCATGCCGACGTCGCGGGCGACGGCGCGTAGCGACAGGTCGACTGCTCCATCGCTTGCCAATCGTGCAGCGGCGGCGGTCAGGATCGCATCGCGGACCTCGGCGCGTGCTCGGGCGCGCGCCCCTGTCGTCGGTGCTGGGTCGGGCATCGACACAGTATGTCACAAAGAGAGAGCAGTGCTCTTGCTTTTGTCGAGAGCAGTGTGTACGGTGCTCACAAACGAGAGCAGTGCTCTCTCAACGAAAGGATCACCATGAACGACCAAGCATCCGCCGTGACCACGACGAGGTACCTGCAGCCGGACTGGTTCAGTGCCCACCTGTTCAATCCACTGGTGGCTCAGTGCACGCGATGGGGGCTCAGTCTGTGGGGGTCCCGTGTCCTGTCGGTGCCCGGGCGCACATCTGGCGAGACGCGCTCGACGCCCGTGAACGTGCTGACCATCGGAGATCGCCGCTATCTGGTGGCGCCTCGCGGTCAGACCCAGTGGGTGCTGAACGTTCGCGCTGCCGGCGGTTGCACCCTGCGCGTCGGCAGGCGTGCAGAGACGGTGCGGCTGGCAGAGCTGGAGCACGACCGCAAGCCCGAGGTCCTCCGGCCGTACCTGCGCCGCTGGAAGTGGGAGGTCGGTCAGTTCTTCGACGGGGTCGGCGCTGACAGCACCGACGAGCAGTTCCTCGCGATCGCCCCGAACCACCCGGTGTTCGAGATCCTTCCCGAGTGACACTCGCCGTGACTGCGGCTCACGCCGTGTTGGTCCGCCAGGTCTCCCACGCTTCGAGGTTCGACTTCGACATCTCCCGGTGCTCGCGGGCGATGGCCCGAGCGGCCTTGTCGTCGAGTCGACCGCCGATGGCGATCGCTCCGAACATGTTGCCGCGGAAGTAGCCGCCGAAGTCGGCGGGGCGAAAGTAGCCGCGTAGGTCGTCGGGCACCTCGACGGTCGGCGTCCACGGAGGGGGATCGACCGGCGGGAGCGACAACGCGTCGAGCGTGGCCCAGATGTCGTCGTCGTTGGTGCGGTCGGCGAAGTCGCGACCCTGGTAGCGGTACGCCTCTGTGCCTTCGGGATCGATGATCACCATGCCGGGCAGCGCAATGCCATCTCGTTCATCGGGATCGAAGAGGCCGAGGGGCTCGAGGATCGCTGCGCCTCCGGGATCGGAAACGAATCGTGTGTGGGTGAAACCCCACCGCTGTGCCATTCCGGCCTGGCGGACGTCGTCGTCGACGCTCACCGCGGCGAGTTCAGCGCCGCCTTGATGGATTCGGTCGTACTGGGATGCCAGCTTCACGAGCTGGCCGCAGCAGTACGGTCACCAGTCTCCGCGGTAGGTCATCAAGATGATCGCGCCGTTCGTACGGCGCAGTGACAGGAGGTCGACAGCGGTCATGGATCGACCGTAGTGCCGGGTCACGTGGCGGTGTGCGTCGTGGCCTGTGGTGTCCGCTGGCGCATCAGGCGGGTGGGCAGAGGAATGCGGTCGGAGAACTTGGCGACGATCGGGCCGACCATCGCGCTGATCAGCACGTAGCCCGCCGCCAAGGCGCCGAGGTCGGGCCCATCGACGAGCCCCGAACCGAGTGCGGCGATCACGATCGAGAACTCGCCACGAGCGATCAACACCGTGCCCGCACGCAAGCGGCCTTTCGGAGCGGCCCCGACTCGCCCGGCCGCGTACCAGCCGGTGGCCACCTTGGTGAGCGCCGTCACGGCGAACAGTGCAGCTGCCGGGATGATCGCCGCGAGCAGATCAGCAGGGTCGATCTGGAACGAGAAGAACAGGAAGAACGTCGCCGCGAAGAGGTCGCGCAGTGGGGAGATGAGCTGGTTGGCTCGGGTCTCGGCCCGGCCCGACAGCGCCAAACCCACCAGGAACGCCCCGATCGCGCCGGAGACCTCGAGTTGCTGTGCGACGCCGGCGACGAGCAGTGTGATGCCGAACACGGTGAGGAGGAACGCCTCGTCGCTGCCACCGGCGACGAGCCCGCTCATCCGTCGGCCATAACGCAACGCGGCGAGCAGAATCACGGTGACCGCAGCGAGTGCAATCAGCACACTCGTGAGGGTGGCGGTGAGACTGCCGCCGACGATCAGGGCTGCCACCACCGGCAGGTAGATCGCCATGGCGAGGTCTTCCATCACGAGGATGTTGAGGACCGCTGGTGTCTCGCGGTTGCCGAGTCGCCCGAGATCGGACAGCACCTTGCTGACCACGCCAGACGAACTGATCCAGGTGACCCCGCCGAGGAGGACTGCAGCGATGGGTTCCCACCCGAGCAGCAGACCGAGCGCAACGCCGGGCAGCGCATTGAGCAGCATGTCGACCGTGCCCGGCGGGATGCCGGTGCGCAAACCGCTGCGCAGTTCGGTGTCGGAATACTCGAGGCCGAGCGCGAACAGCAGCAGCAACACGCCGATCTCGGCGGCGATCTCGAAGAACTCGACCGACACGTCGAGCTGCACCAATCCGCCTTCGCCCATGGCGAGCCCGGCGATCAGATAGAGCGGGATCGCCGAGATGCCGAAGCGACCGGCGAATCGTGAGAGCAGCGCCAGGGCGAGCACGAGCGCGCCGATCTCGATGAAGGCGAGCGCTGCTTCGTCGGTGCCGGCGGCAAGGAGCATGGTTCAGCGGGTCAGGTGCGGATCAAGTCGCGCATCGCAGCGAGCCCGTCCACGGTGCCGACTGCCACGATGACGTCGCCGGTGAGGAGCGGGAACTCAGGGCCGGGCGCAGGGATCGACTCGCCATCGCGAATGACCGCCACGATCGACGACCCGGTCTTGGTGCGATACATCCCGTCGCCGATCGTGGCGCCCGATGCGGGCGAGGCGGGTGTGAGTTCGATCCACTCGATCGCCAACCCTTCGATCTCCTGCTGTACGGCCGTGACGGCTTCGGTCACCCGGCTGGCGCCGAGCAGCTCCGACACCGTGCGGGTGTCGGCGGCCGACATGCTCACGATCGAGGTGCACTTGTCGGGGTCATCGGAGTCGTACACGAGGATCTCCCGCCGCCCGTCGTGATGAACGAGCACGCCGATGTCGGCTCCATTTTCGGTGGTGAACTCGTGGCGGACCCCGACACCGGGCAACTTCGTCTCTCGAACCTCAGCCATCGGACCATTCTGGCAGCGACTGGTGGGCAGAGCACCAGGCTCGGGCCGGTTCGGGACCACTACCGTGCTGTCCATGAGCGATGCTGCGAACCCACCTGGCACCCCGGTCGACGTGAAGCCACGGTCTCGCGACGTCACCGATGGCATGCAGAAAGCGCCGTCGCGGGCGATGCTGCGCGCGGTCGGCATGGGCGACGACGACTGGGACAAGCCCCAGGTGGGCATTGCCTCGTCGTGGAACGAGGTCACCCCGTGCAACATGACGCTGCGCAAGCTCGCCGAGCACGCAAAAGCCGGCGTTCGTGCGGCGGGCGGGTTCCCACTGGAGTTCGGCACCATCACCGTCAGCGACGGCATCTCGATGGGTCACGAAGGGATGCGGGCCTCGTTGGTGTCGCGTGAGGTGATCGTCGACTCGGTCGAAACGGTCATGCACGCCGAGCGTTTCGACGGGTTCGTCGGCCTTGCCGGGTGCGACAAGTCGATCCCCGGCATGTTGATGGCTGCGGCCCGGCTCGATCTGCCGAGCGTGTTCGTCTACAACGGATCGACGATGCCGGGCGAGCACAACGGTACGGCGCTCGACATCACCAGCGTGTTCGAGGCTGTCGGCGCGCACGCCGCAGGCACGATCGACGACGCCGAGCTCCACGCCATCGAGTCGAAGGCGTGCCCGGGCGAGGGAGCGTGCGGTGGCATGTTCACCGCCAACACGATGAGCTCGATCGCCGAGGCGATCGGCATGAGCCTGCCGGGCAGCGCGTCACCGCCCGCCATCGACGATCGTCGCGATGGCGACGCCGAACGAGCAGGAGCCGCGGTGGTCAACATGCTCCGCCTCGGCATCACGCCGCGCCAGATCATGACCAAGAAGGCGTTCGAGAACGCGATCGCCGTCACCTCGGCGCTCGGCGGTTCGACGAACGCGGTGCTCCACCTGTTGGCGCTCGCGAACGAGGCCCGCGTCGATCTCGACCTCGACGACTTCAACCGCATCGCCGACCGCGTTCCGCACATCGCCGACATGAAGCCCGGCGGCAAGTTCCACATGAGCGACCTCGACCGTGTGGGCGGTGTGCCCGTCGTGTTGAAGGTGCTCCTCGATGCGGGGCTCTTGCACGGCGACGTGATGACCGTGACCGGCAAGACCATGGCTGAGAACCTCGCCGAGATCGATCCGCCCGCCGCCGACGGCGTCGTGGTCCACCCGATCGACGCTCCGATCCACGCCGAGGGTGGCATCAACATCCTCACGGGATCGCTCGCGCCCAAGGGCGCAGTCGTCAAGGTGGCCGGCCTGTCCGACACGCAGATGCAGTTCGAAGGTCCAGCGCGCGTGTTCGACGACGAGTCGTTCGCGATGGAAGCGATCCTCGCCGGATCGATCCAACCCGGCGAGGTCATCGTGATCCGCTACGAGGGCCCCAAGGGTGGGCCGGGCATGCGCGAGATGCTCGCGATCACCGGTGCACTCAAGGGTGCCGGTCGCGGGTCGGACTGTGCGCTGATCACCGACGGTCGCTTCTCCGGCGGCACCTGGGGATTCTGTATCGGCCACGTGGCGCCTGAAGCTGCCGACGGCGGCCCGATCGCCTTCGTGCGCGACGGCGACACGATCCGTATCGACGTGCCGACCAAGTCGCTCGACCTGGTCGTCGACGACGCCGAACTCGCCAAGCGCAAACAAGGGTGGCAGCCCAACCCGCCGCGCTACACCACCGGCGTGCTCGGCAAGTACGCCAAGCTGGTCCAGGGTGCCGAAACCGGGGCGATCACCAACACGCTGTAGCAGGACGGATTACTCTGGGGTCAGACCCCAGATGTAATCCCCTCAGTCGATGAGGGCTTGTTGCACCAACTGATTGAGCTCGCTGCGGATCGGATACGTACTCGACGGCAACAGCTGGGTGAGAAACAGCGCCACGATCTCGTTGACCGGGTCGACCCAGAAGATGGTGCTCGCTGCACCGCCCCACGAGTACTCGCCCTCTGACCGCATCACCTTGTTCTCGGCGGCATCGAGCACCACCGAGAAGCCGAGCCCGAACCCGACCCCATCGAAGCTCGTCTCGGCGAAGAGCGGCCGCCCGAAATCTTCGAGCGTTGCCCCGCCGGGGAGATGGTTGCGGGTCATGAAGTCGACGGTGCGTGTGCCGAGCAGGCGGACACCGTCGAGTTCACCGCGGTTCAACAACATGTGCGCAAACCGCAGATAGTCGTGGGCGGTGCCGACGAGCCCGCCGCCTCCTCCGAGCATCTTTGGTGTCGAGGTACTCGCACGTCCGAGCGCATCGGGTGCAGCGAACGCCTCGCCGGTCGCAGGGTTGCGCAGGTAGAGCGTGGCGAATCGATCGGCGGACGCTTCGTGCACGTGGAAGTCGGTCTCGGTCATGCCGAGCGGTTCGAAGATGCGGGTGCGGAAGAACTCGTCGAGTGACATGCCCGAGACCACCTCGACGAGACGGCCCAGCACATCGGTCGACACGCCGTAGTTCCACTCGGTCCCCGGTTGGAACGCGAGCGGCATGTCGGCCCACATTGCGCAGCACTCGGCCAGGTCGGCGCCGGGAGGGTTGCCCCACTCGAACCCACGCTTGCGGTAGATCGCGTCGGTCACGTGGGTGTTGTGGAAGCCGTAGGTGAGGCCTGAGGTGTGGGTGAGCAGGTGCCACACGCGGATGGGCTCGGCGAGTGGTTCGGTCACCGGGGCGACGTGCGAACCCGATCGGTACACCCTGGTGTCGGCGAACTCGGGCAGCCACGTGGCGATTGGTGACTTCAGCTCGAAGGCTCCCTCTTCGTACAACATCATCGCGGCCACCGAGGTGATCGGCTTGGTCATCGAGAACATCCGTACCAAGGTGTCGTCGGTGAACGGTGCCCCGGATGCGAGGTCGCGGTGCCCGCTCGTCGACGAGTGCACCAGCTGGCCGCGGCGGCTGACCGCGACGTGCCAGCCGGCCAACTTCTTGTCGTCGACGTAGCCCTGGAAGTGGCGGTCGATACGGGCGAGACGGTCGGGCGCAAACCCGGCGTCGGTGGGGTCGATCTCGATCTTCAAAGCGGTCATTCGCCGAGCATGGCCCAGACGATCCATCGTCGACGACCCGGCCCGCCGAGGTCTATGTTGAGGGCATGAGCGATCAGGCACCTCCACCGCCCCCACCGGCCACCGCACCGCCTTCGTTCGGCGGCCCAGGGACGATCGGCAAACCGCGATCGATCTTCATGGTGCTGGTCCTCACTGTTGTCACGTTCGGGATCTGGACGATCGTGTGGTCGTTCCAGAACGGCGATGAAATCAAGCGCCACGCAAACACTGGACTCGGCGGCATCGCGTATCTCTTCATCACCTTGTTCATCTCGCCCGTCACGATGTTCCTGATGGCCGGTGAGGTCGAGCAGCTCTATCGGAAGAAGGGCATGCAGCCGCCGATCACGACGATCTGGGGCCTGTGGTTCCTGCTGCCGTTGATCGGCAACCTGATCTGGTACGTCCGGATCCAGCGCTCGATCAACGACTACTGGGTCATGGAGGGCACCACGCTCCAGCCAGGCCTCTGACTCGGTGTGCCGCCCCCGGACTGCGCTCTACGCGCTGGGTGCAGCGGTGCGGGGCGAACGACGTTCGACGAGGGCGAACACCAAGCGCCACCCGATCAGGAACAGCGCGAGGAACAGCGTCGCCACGATCACGAACGACGTGGCCGTACCATCATCGAACACCAGGTTGCGCAGCAGCATCCCGGCAACGAGTGTGATCGCCCAGATCCCCACGCCGGTGCGCCAGTCGGTCGGACGATTCCAGGCACGCAGCACCAGCCACGCAATGGCGAGGGCGATCAGAAAGGGAGCTGCAGTGTTGACCAGGCCCGAGATCGCCGAGTCGCGCTCGTGTTCCCTGCGCCCGACGGCAACGAACAGCACCACCGAGAACGTGTCGATCCCGAGGGCCAGGGGCAAGCGTCGATCCATGCGTTCAGTCTCGCCGGTGTCGATCGTGCTCACACCGCGTGTTCGCGACGCGTCTGACACATCGTGAACACCTCAGCCTTCGGCGGCGAATCCACCGATCGTGCCGCGGTAGAACACCAACGGTTGTGGAGGCAGGCCGTCATGGTCGGCGTCGGCGTCGAGCGATGTGACTCGGCCGAGGACGAAGTAGTGGTCGCCCATCTCGTAGACCTCTTCGATCTGGCAGTCGATCCAGGCAACTGCACGTTCGAGGACCGGCGCCCCCGACGGAGCAGCGTGCCACTCGACGCCGTCGAAACGGGCGGCCTCGGTGCCGCTCTTCGCGAACTTCCAACACAGGTCGGTCTGCTTGTCGCTGAGCACATTGACGCAGAAGCTGCCGGCGTCGGCCATCAACGCCCAGGTCTCGGAATCGGTCTGGGGGAGGAACCCGACCAGCGGCGGGTCGAGCGACACCGACGTGAACGACCCGATGGTGAAGCCGTGCGGCCGGTCGCCTTCGGCCATGCCAGTGATGACCGTCACGCCGGTGGGGAAGTGGCCGAGCACCGTGCGGAAGTGCTTGGAGTCGAAGGGGACGGATGCGGCATCGGGGAGTTGCGTCGGATCGCTCATCGGCGCCAACTGTACGCTGCGCGCCGATGACCGACCGCACACCAGCTGGGCCCGAAGCCGCTGCAAAGGCCGAACTCCGGGCGTCGATGCGCACGCTGCGTCGATCCCTGCCCGACCGGGAGGAGCGATCCGAAGAGCTGTGGCGACATCTGACCGGGCTCTCGGCAATGGCGTCCGCCGAGACGGTCCTCGCGTTCACGACGATCCCGGGCGAGCCCGAGACTCGGACGTTGATGGTGTGGTGCGCGGCCACAGGCCGACTCGTTTCTGTGCCAGAAGCCGACATCGACCCGACATGGCCCGATGTCGTGGTCGTGCCCGGTCTGGCCTTCACGTCGACGGGCGACCGACTCGGCCAGGGCGGTGGTTGGTACGACCGCTTCCTCGCCGACATCCGAGACGACTGCCACGTCATCGGGGTGTGCTTCGCCGAGCAAGTGGTCGACCTCGTCCCGGTCGAAGGGCACGACATCGGCATGGATCACGTGGTGACCGACCACGGTGTGCTGCGATGAGGTTCGACCGCACCGAACTCGACGCTGCGCTCGCCATCGTGCGCCGCCACGTCCCTGCGACACCGCAGTACTCGTGGCCGTTGCTGAACGACGCGGCGGGCTCGCATGTCACGGTCAAGCACGAGAACCACACGCCGGTCGGTGCGTTCAAGGTGCGCGGTGGGTTGGTCTACATGGACCGGCTGGTGCACGAACGTCCCGAGGTGGAGGGTGTGGTCAGCGCGACACGCGGGAATCACGGCCAGAGTCTGGCGTTCGCTGGCAAGCACGCCGAGCGGTCGGTGACGATCTTCGTGCCGCATGGCAACAGCGTCGAGAAGAACGCAGCGATGCGAGCGCTCGGTGCCGAGGTCGTCGAGTTCGGTACCGACTTCCAAGAGGCCCGCGAGCGTTCATTGGAAGTCGCCGCCGAGCGCGGCCTGGAACCGGTGCCCCCGTTCCATCGCGACCTCGTGCTCGGCGTGGCGACGTACGCGCTCGAACTGTTCGAGGGTGCAGGCCCACTCGACACCGTCTACGTGCCGGTGGGGATGGGATCGGGCATCAACGCGCTGATCGCAGTGCGCGATCTACTCGGCCTCGACACCCAGATCGTGGGCGTGGTGTCCGACAGGGCGCCGTCGACGCTGCTGTCGTTCGAGCACGGTGGCGTCGTGACGACCGAGTCGGCATCGACGTTCGTCGACGGCGTCGCGACTCGTTCACCTGATCCGATGTCGATCGCCGGGATCATCGCCGGCGCTGCGAGGGTGATTGCCGTGTCCGACAACGCAACGGCCGACGCGATGCGAACCATCTACCGAACCACGCACAACGTGGCCGAGTCGGCAGGAGCGATCGGGCTCGCAGGGTTGTTGAGCGAATCGGTCGAACAGCGTGGCGAGCGCAGCGCGTTCGTGTTGTGCGGCGGCAACGTCGACACCGCACAGTTCCACGCCGTGCTCGGCGGTGCGACACCCACCGCCTGAGTGGGTGAGCACAGCCTGCGCGATCGGTTCTGCCCGGCGCCAGGGGTGACACACTGCGGGGATGCGCACGCCCCGTACCCATCCCATTGTGTTGCTCGGCGTCGTTGTCGTGGCGGGATTGGTTGGCTGTGCTGGCAGCGATGAGCAATCGGACACCAGCGCCACCGCCGCCGCCAGCAGCGTGAGCGAGGCGCCGACGTCGACGAATGCTGAACCTCCGGCCACCAGCGCGCCGACAACCGAACCGCCACCGAAACCGACCACTCCCGACGTTGCGTTCACGACCGCTCCCTCGGTGACCGCTGTGCCCGAGGGTGACGACGGAGCGTGCCTCGTCGGCGACTGGGTCGTCACCGAGGAGGAGATGGACGCCTATTACGCGGCGCTGATGAGCACGTTCGAAGCGCCGCTCACTCTCGACACGGTGGGTTCCGCACCGCTCTCGTTCGCTGCGGACGGGACCTACATGTGGGCGCCCGCCTTCTCGTTGATGGTCGAGGTCGCTGGACAGAGCGGCACCGGTGACGTCGGCGGCTCGATCACCGGCGACTGGACCGCGGTCGATGGTGTGGTCACGACGTCGTCCGATCTGAACGCGGTGACCGTGTCGATCGAGGTCAATGGCGTCGGCTTCGACGGAGACGATCTCATCGGCGGCTTCCTCAACGCTTCGCCGGTCAACGGCGTGACGTACTCGTGCGACGGGCCGACGCCGGTGCTCGACTTTCAAACGTCGGACCCCTCCGTCACGGTGCCGGTGACGTTGAGTCGCGCCTGAGCCGCTCTGCCAATTCGTCGACGGCTGGGTCGCGAACCGAATTGGCTCGTGTGGCGAGCACCAGACGCCGCGTGGTCAAGGGTCGTCCAGGCGGGAGCGGTCGGTCTCCGTGCTCGGCCTGGATCGTGGGGAGCACCGTCCAGCCCGAACCCATCCGGACCATCTCGCGGACCACTTCGGGTTGATGGCTCTCGGCGGCGACCTCGAGCGGGGCCCCGAGTCGTGCCAGGGCGTCGACGACCACGGTGCGCGTGTGTGAGCCGGTCGGGAAGAGCACCCACGGACCCCAGTCGGCCGGGTCGCCAACGGTGACACCAGGGGGTCCGTACACGGCGAGTTCCTCGGTGAGGAGCGCCTCGGTGGTGATGCCATCGATCGCCGACGGCGGGTCGACGCACACCACGAGATCGAGGTCGCCGGCGATCAGCAGGTCGATCAGCGGCGCCGATGGTGCCACACGCAAACGGAGGTCGACATCGGGGTGTTCGAGGCGGAATGCCCTGACCACTTCGGAGTGGTGACCGACAGCGGCTGCGTCGATCATCCCCAGTCGCAAGCGGCCCTCGCGGCCAAGGCGGAGTCGGTCGGCCCAGTCGGCCAGGTCGCCGGTGAGGCCGAGCACGTGGCGGGCATGACCAACGGCGGGTGCGGCTGTGGCGCGGATCCGGCGGCGGCGCCCGTCGCGCTCGAACAGCGGCACCCCGATGCGCCGTTCGAGTTCGGCCAAACCCTGCGAGAGCGCCGACGGACTCACGCCGACGCGTTCGGCGGCGACTGCCCACGACGGCTCCTCGGCCACCGCCACGAGATACTCGAGTTGTCGGATCGAGAGATCAGGGAGTGGGCGCACCCCGAGGAAGATACATCCGATTTGCTTCACAATACGTAGTCGTCATGAACCATCGCTTATCATCTGGCGAATGACCGCACGACAAATCGCTCCCGCCACCGGCAAGCTCGGTGTCCTCACGCCCGGCATGGGTGCCGTGGCGTCCACCTTCATTGCCGGGGTGATCGCCGCCCGCAAGGGCCTGCACCCGCCGATCGGCTCGATCAGCCAGATGGCGCACATCCGTCTCGGCACCAAGGACGAGAACCGCAATCCGATGATCAAGGACTTCGCTCCGCTGGCCGGACTCGATGACATCGTCTTCGGCGGCTGGGACCCGATCTCACCGAATGCCCTCGAAGCCGCCCGCACCGCCGGTGTGCTGAACAACGAAGACCTCAACGAGATCTCGAGCGAGCTCGAAGCGATCGTGCCGATGGAGGCCGTGTTCGACCAGCGTTGGGTCTCGCGTCTCGAAGGTGTGCGCGTCAAGAAGATCGACAACAAGTGGGACCAGGCAATGGCCCTCATGGAGGACATCGCCAACTTCAAGTCGGCCAACGGGTGCGACCGCCTCGTGATGGTGTGGTGTGGTTCGACCGAGGCCTACCAGGAGCCGTCGGCCGTCCACGAGACCGTGGCGGCGTTCGAGCAGGGCTTGCGCGACAACGACGACAACATCTCCCCGAGCCAGATCTACGTGTACGCGGCGCTGCAATCCGACGTGCCGTTCGCCAACGGTGCGCCGAACCTGTCGGTGGATCTGCCGTGCATGATCGAGCTGTCGAAGACCCGCAACGTGCCGATCGCCGGCAAGGACTTCAAGACCGGCCAGACCTGGATGAAGACGATCCTCGCGCCCGGCCTCAAGGCCCGCATGCTCGGCCTTCGTGGCTGGTACTCGACCAACATCCTCGGCAACCGCGACGGTGAGGTCCTCGACGATCCGGAGAACTTCAAGATCGAAGGAGGTGTCCAAGCTCGGCGTCCTCGACGGCATCTTGCAGCCCGAGGTGTATCCCGACCTGTACGGCAACATCGACCACGTCGTGCGCATCAACTACTACCCGCCGCGCGGTGACAACAAAGAGGGTTGGGACAACCTCGACATCTTCGGTTGGCTCGGCTACCCGATGCAGATCAAGGTCGACTTCTTGTGCCGCGACTCGATCCTCGCCGCACCGATCGTGCTCGACCTGGCGATCTTCATGGACCTCGCCATGCGTGCCGGCGAGTCCGGCGTGCAGGAGTGGCTGAGCTTCTACCTCAAGGCCCCGCAAGCGGCTGGGGAGAGCCCGGCCGAGAGCGACCTCTTCATCCAGCAGACCAAGCTGAAGAACACCCTGCGCGAGTGGATGGGCGAACAGCCCGTCACCCACTCCGAAGCCGGCTGAGGTTCCCAGCGCCCGGGTCTCCAGGAACCACCGTGGTTCCCGACGCCCGGGTCTGGTTCCACATCGTGCAGAAGGGCGCTGACGCGCAAGACATCTTCAGCGATCCGAGCCACCGCGCCGTGTACACCGATCTGGTCGTCGAGGCGTTCGAGCGATTCCGAACCGCGCTACATCCATCGAAATCCGCTTCCGATCGTCGGATCGGCGGGACTGGTTGGCTACCGGTGGTCGAGCCTGGGGGTACTGTGCGGCACGCGACCGGCCCCGGACTGGCTGGCGACCGGGGTGGTGTCGGCTGGATTCGATGCGGCGTCCTACGAGCGCTACGTCATGACCCCGCAGCCGTGCGATCGCATCGGGCAGGGGGACCTGCCACCGACAGCGTCGCACTCGCTGACCGCTACGGGCTGAGCGATCCCCGATCTGTGCGTCGGACCGCACGACGCGGCCGTGCGCTGGCAACGCAGTCGCCATCGTTTGCCAGCCTGCGCAATCAGGCCTGCGCTGCGCTCGATGGGGTGGCAGTGGAGGGAATCGTGGTTCCTGGAGACCCGGGCGCGGGGAACTACGTCGGGCCGGGTGAGCTCAGGTGGGGAAGGCGCCTTGGAGTCGAGCGGCGCTGAGCGTGTTCTCCAGCAGACACGCGATGGTCATCGGGCCCGTGCCGCCGGGCATCGGCGTGATCAGGCCTGCCACCTCGGACACCGGGCCGAAGTCGACATCGCCGACGATGCCCGATTCGGTGCGTGAGACGCCGACGTCGATCACCGTGGCGCCAGGCTTGACCATGTCGGCGGTGATCATTCGCGCCTGCCCGGCCGCGCCCACCACGATGTCGGCTTCGCGGACCACAGCGGCCATGTCGGCGGTGCGCGAATGACCCAGCGTCACCGTTGCATCGACACCCTTGCGGGCGAGCAGGAGCGTGAGTGGGAGCCCGACGAGCGTCGACCGACCGATGACCACCGCTCGCTTGCCGCTGGTTGCCACGTCGTAGCGTTCCAGGAGACGCATCACGCCGAGTGGCGTGCACCCCACCAGTCCAGGTCGCCCGCGTACGAGGCGTCCCATCGACCGCTCGGTCAGCCCGTCGACGTCCTTCTCCGGTGGGATCAGGTCGATCACGGGTTCGGCGTCGAGTCCATCCGGCAACGGCAGCTGCACCAGGATGCCGTGTACGTTGTCGATCGACCGCCAGACCGCGAACAGCCGACTCGACCTCGGCCTGCGTCGCCGTTGCCGGAAGGTCGACGTGCCGCGACGCCAATCCGGCCTCGGCGGCCTTCTGGTGCTTCATCTTGACGTAGCGCTGGCTGGGACCATCGTCGCCGACCAGCACCGTCGCCAGGCAGATGGCCGGCGAGCCGGCGTCGGCGATCCGGATCCGGAGACCAGCGACGATCTCGTCGCGGAGTGCGTTGCCGTCCATCAACAGTGCAGACATGTGCCGCACCCTATGCGGCCATCGGAGACGGCGACGATCAGTCCGGGGCGATGCCCTGCACGAGATCGATCTGCGGGAACGGCAACCCGACGCGCTCGTTCATGTCGATCACGAACGACGCCCAACCAGCCACGATGCGGTGTTGCATGATCACCGCGACGTCGGCGAGTTCGAGCGGTGCGAGCGACGGCGAGTACGCGAGGCGCGCAACGCCATGACCATCGTCGTGGATCGCTGTGGCGTGGGCTCTCACCGCCAGCTGTTCGTGTCTCGTCGAGTGGTGCCTCGTAGCCGAACTCGATGCGCCATCGAGACTCGAGCAATGCCGCCATCAGTTCGCAGCCCTCGTCGATGACCCTGCGGATGCCGGTGCCGAGCGGGCCGTCGACGAATCGCCAGCGGGCGACGACCTCGAAGAGCTGTTGGTCGCGTACCACCTGATCGATGAGGTCGTGGCAGAGGCGGCTCACGTCGCTCAGCTGCTCCCAGTCGATGCTCGGGTCGAACATCACGTCGTGGAGCGACTGGTTCAGTTCGGCGACGACGAGCTCGGCGGCGAGTGCCGACAGCTCGTCCATGCTGCGCACGTGCCGGTAGACCGCTGACTGGGTGACACCCATGCGCGCGGCGACGGCGACCGATGTCAGCGCGCCCGGACCGCCCTCGCGTAGGAGATCCGCGGCGTGGGCGATGGTCTGCTCGCGCCGAGACAGCGACGTGGCCGGCTTCGGCTCGCTCATGTGAGCGAGTACTCCGGCGAGGAGAGCTTCGGTCCGCCCAGCGGAGGGATCGGGAGGTTCGTACGCGTGTTCATCTCGAGGACGTACCCGCACCAGCCCGTGAACAGCCGCAGGCCGAGCGTGCGCGCGACCATCTGGCGTTGGATGGGCCCCGCATCATGTACCGAGCGGGCGACAGCGATCACGTCGTCGATCACGAGGCGGGCGTGAGCCAGTTGTGCTGCCCGGGTCGACTCGTCGAACGGGGTGTCGTACTCGAAGTCGACCCGCCAGTGGCTCTCGAGTTCACCCAGCGATGAGTTCTGGGCACCGCGTCGAGCATGGCTCGGATACCGTCACCGAACTCGCCCTCGTCGTGTTGCCACCGATCGATGGTGCGCATGGCCGATTCGTGCTCGCTGATCAGCGGCACGAGGCGCTTGGCGAAGTGTTCGAGGTGCGTGCCGTCGCCCCATGTCGTCTCCGGCGCAGCCACCGCGTCGGCCATCACGGTGGTCAGGTCTCTGACGACCGCATGGCTGGCGAGCGTGGTCAGCTCGTCCATGTCGCGGATGTGGCGGTAGATCGCCGACTGGGTCACTCCGAGCCGTGCAGCAACGTTGACCGAGGTGAGTGCGGTGGGTCCCGACTCGCGAAGCAGCGCTGTCGCCGCGTCGATCACATCGTCTCGCCTGCCCACGACCACTCATCGTAGTGACCGTTGTGGGATCAAGGAGTCGGGTGTCGGTGTTCGTGTTGTGTCGGGCGGCACCCCGCTTCAGTTCGTCGAACAACCGGCCGATGGACAGGGTGATGACACGTCCGTGATTCCGCTATCACCTACTGTGATTGATCGATCACATCTCGACGCGTCGCGCTATCGAACTCCCGGAGCACCATGACTCAATCCACATTCCAACGAGTTGCCCGCCTCGTGCTGTCGATGGCGCTGTTCGTGCTGACCGCTGGTGTCGCCGTCGTGACCGTGTCAGATGGCAACGCACTGGCCGACGGCACACCGAACGTCTCGCTCACCAAGACCGTGCCGGCCGAGGTGCTCTACGGAGAGGACGTGCCGGTCACGCTGACCCTGAGCAACCCGGTGGGCCCGGACGGTTTCAATGCCAGCTTCTCCGACGTCCTGCCGATCGGCGTGTCGTACGTTGCCGGCAGCGCCACACCGCAGCCGCGTGAAATCGATCCGGGTGACGGCACCACGGTGCTCGTCTGGGACAACGTCGCCGACTCGCTCTCCGGGACCACAGTGACCCTGGACTACTCGGTTCGCTACGACCGCAGCGTGTACGACGCCGGCGACTCGGTGGGCAACACCGCAAACGCGTACGTCAGCGATCTTGTCCGATTCGTGCCGCGATTCGATCCGACGACCGGTGTGGTCGTGCCCGGGTCGTTCACTGGATTCTCCGAGGGTGTGACCGCATCGACCGAACTCCTGCCGTTCCGGCTCACCAAGACCGAACCGAACGACGAGTCCGAACTGCTGCGCGGCGTGCACGACCATCAGACCGTGTTCACGTTGAGGGTCGACAACAACCTCGTCAACCCCACCGACGACTTCTCGATCGTCGACTTCGTTCCGGCCGGTCTCGAGTTCCTCGGCTGTGGCAATGTCGACAACACCACCGCCGGCGTCGAGGAGTACACCGGCAGCGGTCGCATCAACGATGCCGGCAACGCGCCGACACTGACCAACCCGTGTCCGCAGCCGACCAGCGTCACGACGGTGTTCACCGATCCCGATGGGTCCGGCCCGGGCAACCCGCTCCCCGAAGCGGTGTACACCCGCGTCGAGTGGAATGTTGCGGCGCTCGGCACCGACCTGGCCGCCGGCGGTTCGTTCAGCATCGACTACGTGGCTGCGATCCCGCTGTTCGCGAACACGCTCGCCAACTTGAACACGCCGGCGCTTCCGCTGAACACGATTGCCAACCTCGACAACAACACGGGCCCGTCCACGATCGAGACCGTGTCAGAGCAGGCGTTCGTCAACTTCGCTGTCGCGTCGGGTTTCTACAACGGCGCCGGCACCGCGTCGACCGACGATGACACCGAAGTCGTGATCGCCGAGGACATCTCGATCCACAAGACGTCGAGCATCGACAGTTTCGAGCAGGGCACATCGCCGACCTTCACCCTTGTCGTCGAGTCGAGTGAGTACGCCGACTCGACCGGGCCGATCACGGTCACCGACACCCTCCCGGCAACTCTGAACTACGTGGGGGCCAGTGCGGTGCCTGCTCCGTCGTCGATTCCGGCCAACGACGACGTCGACCCCTACACGCTCGTCTGGACGCTGCCGGCGTTCTCGGCCCCCAACGGCGTCGCCACGATCACGTTCGACACGCTCGTTCGCGAGAACTACCGCGGCGGCGGACCCGTGTCGTCGAGTGACGACTTCACCAACACCGTGCAGCTCGCCGCGACCTCCAACACGATCGTGGACGCGCTCGGCGCGATTGCCGCCACCGCGGTCGAGGACGAGTCGGAGGCGGGACTGACCGCCGGCGGGCCGTCGATCTCCAAGGACGTCGCGCTGCCACCGGTCGTCGTCCCGATCAGCGAATGCGGCCCTGGTGGCAGTGGTGCCGGGCTCAGCTGGGACCCCGACGTCGCCGGCACCTTCAGCCCTGGCGACATCGTCTGCTTCCGGCTGCGGGTGCAGTTCCCGAGCATGCTCGACACGCTGAAGCCGATCGTCACCGACTTCCTGCCCGCCGGCTTCGAGTACATCGAGACTCGGCTCGGTGTCGACAACACGATCGACCCCGGTGGGGTGCTGATCACCTTCGACCCCGCAGCGAACAGCATCGAGTTCGATCTGACCGACATCGACGTCGGCGGTGAGCTCCTCGAAGGGATCATCGCTGCCCGCATCGTCGATCCCGATGCCGCGCAACCCGGCGACATCCTCGGCAACCTGATGAAGTTCCGGTACTCGAACACCAACGACGACGTCTTCCAACTGCGCGATCAGGCCGATGTGGTTTGGAGCGAGCCGATCCTCACCCTCGACAAGTCGGTCGCCACGGTCAACGGCGGTGCGCCCGTCGGCAACCCGGTCGCCGTCAACGAGGGCGACACCGTCGTCTACAGCGTCGCAGTCGAGAACATCGGCACCGACGACGCACTCGATGTGTCGGTTCGCGACGTGTTGCCCTCGCAAATCGACTGCGGAGATGTCTCGGGCATCTCGAACGGCGGCTCGTGCAGCGCGGCCGACGACTGGATTCAGTGGGACGTCGCCGACAGCATCGACATCGCCGCGGGGGCGACACGTGCCCTGACCTACACCGTGGTCGTTCCGGCTGGCGTCACGCCCGGGATCACGCTGACCAACCAGGCCGGCGTGCGCGACTACCGAGGTGCGACGAACACCGGTACGCCGTACACCTACGTGCCCGCCGACAACATCGACCCCACGTTGACACCCAACACGTCGCAAGCCGACGACACCGCGTCGATCAGGACCCGGCTGCCGGACGTCACCAAGACCCGCACGACCGGCACGAACCAGCCCGGCAACAACCTCAATTCTCAGGCCACGGTCGGCGAGCGGATCGACTACACCGTCACCGTCAACGTGCCACCGGGCACGACGCTCACGAACGGTGCGATCACCGACGTGATCGACGGTGGCAATGCAACCACTGGCGAGAAGAATCTCATCGGGTCGTCGGTGGTGGCGACCGTCAACGGAACTCCGATTGTTGCCGGCCCGGCTGTCGCAGGTGCGTTCAGACTCCAGGTGAACGACGCCACGAACCGTTGGACTGTGACCCCGCCGAACCCCTACGTCGTCGCGCCGGGTGCGACCGGCGACCAGATCGTGGTCACGTTCGGCGCCATCGTCAATGATGTCGCCAGCAACTCACGAGGTACTCAGACCGGCAACACCGTCAACTTCGATTTCACCAACGCGATCGGTCCGCAGACCGCGAGCGCGTCGGTGAACACCCAGATCGTCCACCCGAACATCGACGTGTCGAAGCGGAACTCCGACCTCGACGGCACGGTGAGCGCCGGACAGACACTCACCTACACCGTCGACGTCCTCAACAGGAACACCGTCGCCGGATCCGGCGCTGCAATCGGCAGCGTGTCGACCGCCAACGACACCGTCGTGGTCGACACCGTCCCGGATGAGCTGATCGTGCTCGAAGCGCCCGGCAATCCAGCCGAGGACGGCGACACGATTGCGCCGGACAGTGGTGTGTGGAACGCCACCTCCCGAACGATCACCTGGACGATTCCGACCATCTCGCCGGGAGCGACCGCAACGCGTACGTACGAGGTCATCACGACCGACCCGCTCGTGGCCGCCGGGCCGATCGTGAATGACGTCGAGGCACGCACGACCTCGTTGCCTGGCACACCTGCGACACCGAGTGGCGAGCTCGCGCCGACGGAACGCAGCTCGACGTCGCCGAACGGCGGCCCGGGTTCTGGCTACCAGGACAGCGACGACAGCCAAGTCGTCGCGCCACTGCTCGCCGCCACCAAGACCGGCGACCCGGGCACGGCCACCGTTGGCGAGGCGGTCGAGTACACCATCACCGCCACCATCCCCGCCGGGGTCGTGGCCTCTGATGTGACCGTGATCGACGATCTGCCGGTCGGGATCACGTTCGAATCGGTCGACTCGGTCACCTGCGCCGAGGGAGCTGGTACCTGCGCCTTCACGTCGCCGGTGCTCTCAACCGACGGCGACACCATCTCGTTCTTCTTCGACGACGTCACCACCGGCGCTTCTGCCGACCGCGTGATCACGATCGTGTACACCGCCGTCGTCGCCGACGTCGCGGCTGCCGACGCTGGCGCCACCCTCACCAACGGCGCCGAGGTCTACTGGAACACGAGCAACGTGATCACCACGCCTCCGGGTCCGAACGACCCACTCGAGCCGGGCGACTTCACAGGCAATCCCGATCCCCAGCCCGAGACCTTCGACGTGGACACCGTCGAGCCGACCCTCACGATCGACAAGGACGTCGCAGGCCAGGCCGGCGACACCGATCAACGCCGTGCCAAGCCGGGTGACCCGTTGATCTACACCCTGGTGGTCACCAACACCGGCTCCGGGGCGGCGTACAACGTCACCGTCGCCGACGAGATCACCGCTGCCGACCCGACCGACTGGAGCTTCAGCTACACCGACGTGCCGGCCGACGGCATCGCGATCACCGACGCCTCCCTGTCGCCGACCGATGGCACCCTCGAGTGGACGATCGACGGGCCGATTGCTCCCGGTGGCAGCCTCACGATCACCTACCAGCTCACCGCACCGGTCGGCTACACAGAGGCCGACGAGGACCCATCCGGTCCTGAACTCGAGAACACGGTCGACATCCCCTCGTACTGGGGTGTGCCCGAGACCGAGCGCACCGATCCGGGCCTCCCCGATCGTGACTACCGCGAGTACGACGACGTCGTTGCCGACACCGTCGAGATCGAACTCGATCTCGCGTCGATCGGCGACACCGTCTGGTTCGACGTCGACGGTGACGGCGTCATCGAGACCGGCGAACCCCGCCTTGCGAACGTGGACGTTCTCGTGACCTACCTCGGCGTCGACGGGGCGCCAGGTGGTGGCGACGACGAGACCTTCCTCGTGTCGACCGACTCCAACGGTCAGTACCTCGTCGAGGACCTCCCCGGCGGCAACTACACCGTCGACGTGATCGAGACCGACCCCGACTTTCTCGCTGGTCTTGCTCCGAGCTACGACCTCGACGGCCTCACGGCCACGCCCAACGGTGCCTGGGCCGGAACGCTCGGCGAGGACGAGGCGAAGCGCGATGTCGACTTCGGCTACACCGGTACCGGCTCGATCGGCGACACGATCTGGTTCGATCGCGACGGCGACGGAATCAAGGACGACGTCCCCCTCACGACCGAAGCCGGAATCGAAGGCGTCGACGTCGTCGTCACCTGGCACGGCCCCGATGGCGACCTTTCGACCGCCGACGACAACGTCGAGTACACCGCGACGACCAACGCCGGCGGGGTGTACCTCGTCGACAACCTGCCTGCAGGTGAGTTCACCGTCGACGTCGACGAGTCGACCCTTCCGCCCGGCTACGACATCGTGACCGATCCCGACGCCACCATCGACGGCACGTCGACGCTCACGCTCGGTGCCGGCGAAGACAACGAGGTCCAGGACTTCGGCTACCGCGGGGATGGCTCGATCGGCGACCGCATCTGGCTCGACCAGGACGGCGATGGAACCCAGGATGTCGGCGAGCCCGGCCTCGAAGGGGTCACCGTGCAGTTGGTCAGCTTCGGACCCGATGGTGCCCTGGGCGGCGACGACGACTCGACCTTCACCACCACGACCGGTACCGACGGCGCCTACCTGTTCGACCACCTGCCGCCCGGCGGCTACGAAGTGACGGTGACCGGCGGGTTGCCTGCAACGGTCACCAACACCGGTGATCCGCAGGACGACGGCGACTCGACGTCGGCGCTCACCCTCGCCGACGGCGAGAACAACGAGGTCCAGGACTTCGGCTACGACGCAAACAGCATCCTCGGCGACTTCGTCTGGTGGGATCTGAACCGCGACGGCTTCCAGGACGCCGGAGAGCCTGGAATCCCGGGCGTCGAGATCACTGCCACCGGCCCCAACGGCCTCCTGCTGACCACGACCACGGACGCCGACGGCTTCTACAGCTTCGTCGACATCCCCGACGGGAACTGGACCGTGTCGGTCACAGATGGCGTCCCCAACGACTTCTCGGCGACGTTCGACCGTGACGGCGGCCTCGACTCGACCAGCACGACCTCGTTGGTCGCTTCCGACCTCGAGCAGGACTTCGGATTCGCCGGCACCTCGTCGATCGGCGACCGAGTCTGGCTGGACCGCAACCGCAACGGCGTCCAGGACGGCGGCGAGCCAGGTGTCGAGCGCATCACGATCACGCTCGACTGGGCCGGACCCGACGGCGTGGCCGGCAACGGCGACGATGTCCCGCTGACCACCGAAACCGACGCCAACGGCAACTACCTCTTCCCGGGCTTGCCGACCGGCGACTACGTCGTCACCGTCGACACCGACGACGTCGACTTCCCTGTCGGCGTCACCGCGACGTTCGACCTCGACGGCGGCACGGCGAGTCCGAACTCGGTGACACCGGTCGCCGGACTCGGTGTCGGCGAAGACGTCGACACCGTCGACTTCGGCTACGCCGGCGGTGGCACGATCGGCGACACGGTCTGGTTCGACCGCAATGGCGACGGCGTGCAGACCGCCGACGAACCGGGCATCGGAGGCGCCACCGTCACACTCGTCTGGTACGGCGAGGATGGCGTGCTCGACGCCGCACCCGGCGGCGACGACGAAACGTTCACCACCACAACCGACAGTGACGGTGGCTATCTGTTCACCGGGTTGCCCGAAGGCATCTTCGACGTCACCGTCGACACCACGACCCTTCCTGGCGGCCTCGCCGCGACGTTCGATCGTGACGGCGGGCTCGACTCGACCTCGCAGGTCACCCTGCCAGTCGACGGCAGCAACCTCGACCAGGACTTCGGATACCGCGGCGCCAACTCGATCGGCGACACCGTGTACCTGGATCTCGACGGCGACGGCGCCGAGGGTGCCACCGAGCCTGGCATCGCGGCACAGACTGTCGAGCTGGTGTGGACCGACGCACCCGGCGGCCCACGCACGTTCACGACCACGACCGACGCCGACGGCAACTACGTCTTCGACGGTCTGCCCGACGGCGACTTCACCGTCACCGTCACCGGACCCATTGCTGCGGCCGCCACCAACTCCGGTGACCCCGACGGCGGCAACGACTCGACATCGACGGTGACCGGCCTCGGCATCGGCAACGACGACCCAGTGACGAACCCCGATCAGGACTTCGGCTACAGCGGCGAGAACTCGATCGGTGACCGCATCTGGTGGGACCAGAACGCCGACGGCATCGATGACGCCGGCGAGCCGGGTCTCGGTGGCGTCGAGGTGACGCTGCTGTGGTTCGGTCCCGATGGAACCGCTGCCACGGCCGACGATGTCACGCTGCCGACCATCACCACCGCACCCGACGGTTCGTACCTGTTCCCCAACCTGCCCGACGGCAACTACTCCGTCACGGTTGGTGCGGGGCTTCCAGATGGCCTCGACACGAACACCTTCGACGACGACGCCGATGGCGTCACACCGCCCGACGGAATGTCGATCGTCACCGCCCTCGGTGATGGTGTGGCGGGCCCGGTTGAAGACCTCGATCAAGACTTCGGTTACGCCGGCACGGGCACGATCGGTGACACGATCTGGTTCGACCTGAACGGCGACGGAATCCAAGATGCCGGCGAGCCCGGAATCGCCGAGGCACAGGTCACCCTGACCTGGTTCGGTCCCGACGGGCTCGATGGCACCGTCGACGATGTGGTGTTCCCGACCCAGACCACCGGACCCGACGGCACCTATCTGTTCGAGCACCTGCCCGCAGGCACCTTCGTCGTCGACGTCGCCAACATCGACGACGATCTGTCGCCGAGCGCCGATCCCGACGGCAACGACGATTCGACATCGCAACTGGTGCTCAACCCAGGTGAGTCCGACCTCGATCAGGACTTCGGCTATGTCGGCACCGCCAGCATCGGCGACACCATCTGGCTCGACCTGAACGGTGACGGCCTCCAAGACCCAGGCGAACCCGGGCTCCCCGGCGTCACCGTCACCGTGCGTTCCGAGGGGCCCGACGGCACCATCGGCACCGCAGACGACCTCGTGGTCGTCGTCGACACCGACGCCGACGGTCGATATGTCGTCGAGGGGCTTCCCGCCGATGCCACGACTGTCACCTACGACACCAGCGATCTGGGACCTGGCCTCGTGCCCGACTCGGATCTCGACGACGGCGACGTCACCACGGCAACCGTGGTGCTCAACAACGGCGACGCCATCCGTGACGTCGACTTCGGTGTCGTCGGTGATGCCACGGTGAATGGCGCCGTCTGGGTCGACCTCGACAACGACGGCGTTCGCGACCCGAACGAATCCGGCATACCGAACGTGACCGTGATCGTGACCTGGGATGGTCCCAACGGTCCGATCGAG
Source organism: Ilumatobacteraceae bacterium (assembly GCA_963717385.1). GTDB lineage: Bacteria > Actinomycetota > Acidimicrobiia > Acidimicrobiales > Ilumatobacteraceae > Sva-07. Next base: position 39,986 of record CAVQWE010000011.1, on the reverse strand, counting down.
ATCCCGGTCGTCACCGACGACGACGGCAACTGGCAACTCGGCGATGTGCCGCCCGGTGACTACACCGCTGTGGTCGACGAGACGACATTGCCGCCGGGCCTCGTGCGAACCACCCCCGCATCCACTTCGACCACCGTGCCGCCGGGCGGCAGCGGTTCGGTGCAGCACGGTTTCGTGCCCGCTGGCTCGATCGGCGACCGGATCTGGAACGACGTCGATCGCGACGGGGTCCAAGACGCCTCAGAGACCGGCGTCGCCGGCGTCACGGTGGTGCTACGCGACGGCGACGGCGCTGTCATCTCCACCACGATCACCGATGGCAACGGCAACTACCGGTTCGACGATCTGCCACCGGGCACCTTCTCCGTCGAGGTCGACACGACGACGCTGCCGAGCGGTGTCACGATCGTGTCCGACCCTGATGGCACCAACGACGGGCGCACCACGGTCACCCTCGCTGTCGGCCAGACCATCGACACCGTCGACTTCGGGGTCGCACCCAGGCGAGGCGGCATCCCGGTGACCGGCGGCCAGATCGCTGCGATGGTGCTGTTGGCAGGATTCCTCCTCGGCCTCGGTGCGCTCCTCGTCTCCAGCTCTCGTCGCCGAGGCGGGAACCTGTCGGCGACGTGAACGATCCGTGCCCACCCCCGACCGAAATCCGGTGGCGGGCACGGATCACCATTCGCGACTTGCCGGAGACCGCTCCGAGGTGGCTAGTATGTGGACCGTGTCTACGATCACCCCTGCATTCCCGAGCCTGCTCGTAGTACTCATTCAGTAGCACGCTCGGCTTTCTGCTGCGCGTGCTCCGACCTCCCAGACGGGAGGTCGTTTGCTTTTTCGGCGCAGTTTCCTACCGACCCGACCCACCTCTCCACAACTGAACACCAGCACACAAAGGCATTGACATGACCGAACGACTCACCGGCGCCGAGGCGCTGATCAGAGCACTCGAGTACGAGAACGTCGAACTGATCTTCGGCTACCCGGGCGGCTGCATCCTGCCCGCCTACGACCCGCTGATGGACAGCAAGATCCGTCACGTCCTCGTGCGCCACGAGCAGGGCGCTGGCCACATGGCCGAGGGCTACGCACACGTGTCCGGCAGGCCCGGCGTGGCGATGGTGACCTCTGGCCCCGCAGCCACCAACCTGGTCACACCGCTGATGGACGCGTACATGGACTCGGTGCCGATGGTGGCCATCACCGGCCAGGTCCCCACTGCGGCGATCGGCTCCGACGCCTTCCAGGAGTGCGACACGGTCGGCATCACACGGTCGTGCACCAAGCACAACGAGCTGGTCATGTCGGCCGACGACATTCCGATGGCGGTCCGCCAGGCGTTCCACATCGCCACCACGGGCCGACCCGGCCCGACGCTGATCGATCTGCCCAAGGACGTGCTCCAGAACGAGATGACGTGGCACTGGCCGAGCGACCAGGACGTGCTCGACTCGCTGCCGGGCTACCGACCCAATGTCAAGGGCCATCCGCGCATGATCAAAGAGGCCGCCCGGCTGATCATGCAATCGGAGCGTCCGATCGTCTACGCCGGCGGCGGCATCCTCAAGGCTCGTGCCGCTGAGGCGCTGCGTGAGCTGGCGGAACTGATCGACAGCTACGTCGTCACCACGCTGATGGCTCGCGGTGCCTTCCCCGACAACCACCCGCTCTGTCTGGGCATGCCCGGCATGCACGGCAACGCCACGGCGATCACCGCGATGCAACAGAGTGATCTGCTGATCACCCTCGGCGCTCGCTTCGACGACCGCATCACCGGCAAGGTCGACGCGTTCGCGCAGCAGGCAAAGGTGATCCACGTCGACATCGACCCCGCCGAGCAGGGCAAGGTCCGCCGGCCGGATGTGCCGATCGTCGGCGACGCCAAGTACGTCATCGAAGAGATCATTCGCGAGATCAAGGCGATGATCGCTGCGGGCACCACCCAAGCCGACACGTCGGCATGGAAGAGCAAGGTGTCGGGCTGGCGCGAGCAGTTCCCGATGACCTACGACCAGTCCGAGCCGGGCGAGGCGCTCAAGCCGCAGTACTGCATCGAGGAACTCAACCGCATCGCCACACCTGACACGATCGTTGCGTCGGGCGTCGGTCAGCATCAGATGTACACCTCGCAGTTCTTCGAGTTCAACGAGCCCTACACCTGGGTCAACTCCGGTGGCCTCGGCACGATGGGCTTCTCGATCCCGGCGGCAATCGGTGCCAAGGCGGCCAAGCCCGAGTGCGATGTGTGGGCTGTCGACGGCGACGGCTGTTTCCAGATGACCGCACAGGAGCTGGTGACCGCAACGGTCGAGGGGCTGCCGATCAAGGTGATGCTGCTCAACAACAGCTACCTCGGCATGGTGCGCCAGTGGCAGGAGATGTTCTACGACGAGCGTTTCTCCGAGGTGTACCTCAACGCCAAGGTGCCCGACTTCGTCATGTGGGCCGAGTCGATGGGGTGTGTCGGCATCCTCGTCGAGTCACCCGAAGAGGTCGGACCTGCCATCGAGAAGGCGAACTCGATCACCGATCGCAGCGTCGTCATCGAGTTCCGCACCGACGCCTCCGAGAAGGTCTTCCCGATGGTGCCTGCGGGCTTCAGCAACGACGACCTCATCCTGCATCCCAATCAGCACGACCGAGTCGAAGGCCTGAAGTCATGACCACCATCAACCAGTACGGGGGCCAGACCCTCAACCACCACATCTTGTCGGTGCTCGTCCAGAACCGTCCCGGCGTCCTCGCCCGGGTCGCTGGGCTGTTCGCCCGACGGGGCTACAACATCTTCTCGCTGGCGGTCGCTCCGGCCGAAGACGACGGCATGAGCCGCATCACCATCGTGGTCGATGTCGAATCGACCCCGCTGGAGCAGATCACCAAGCAGCTGTTCAAGCTGATCGACGTGGTCAAGATCTCCGAGCTCGACCCGCGTCGTTCGGTCGAGCGTGAACTCCTGATCGCCACGGTCAAGGCTCCCGACGATCAGCGCGGCAAGGTCGTCGAGCTGATCAACATCTTCGAGGGCAAGATCATTGCCGTCGCCGAATCCGTGCTGACCGTGAGCCTCGAAGGGCATCCCGACAAGCTCGACGATTTTGAGGATTTGCTCGACGGTTATGGCATCGTTGAGCTCCAGCGCACGGGTCGTGTCGCGCTGCCGAAACTCGATCGCGGTGCGCGACTGCGCGCCGTGCACCCCACTCCCACAACTGGAAAGGCCGGCTGAGATGGCTGTCACCGTGTACTACGCCGAGGATGCAGATCCTTCGATCATTCGAGCAAAGAAGGTTGCCGTCATCGGCTATGGCTCGCAGGGCCACGCCCATGCGCTGAACCTCAAGGAGTCAGGCGTCGACGTGGCCGTCGGCCTGCGTCCCGAATCGTCGTCGGCCGCCAAAGCCGAAGCCGCCGGACTCAGCGTGATGACCATCGACGAGGCCTCCGAGTGGGCCGACGTGATCATGCTGCTGGCGCCCGACACCGAGCAGAAGGCGATCTACGACGCCCACATCGCGTCGCACCTCACCGACGGCAAGGCGCTCGCCTTCGCACACGGTTTCAACATCCGCTTCGATCGCATCCAGCCGCCCGCCGGCTGCGACGTCATCATGATCGCCCCGAAGGGTCCCGGCCACCTCGTGCGCCGCACCTACACCGAGGGCGGCGGTGTGCCAGCGCTCATCGCTGTCGAGCAGGACGCAACCGGCACGGCCCGCGACATCGCCATGTCGTACGCCGACGCGATCGGCGGCACTCGCGCCGGTGTCATCGAGACCACGTTCTCCGAAGAGACCGAGACCGATCTGTTCGGTGAGCAGGCCGTGCTGTGCGGTGGTGTCACCGCCCTCGTGCGCGCCGGTTTCGAAACGCTCACCGAGGCCGGCTACGCGCCGGAGATGGCGTACTTCGAGTGCCTCCACGAGGTGAAGCTCATCGTCGACCTCATGTACGAAGAGGGCATCGCCGGCATGCGGTACTCGATCTCCGACACCGCCGAGTACGGCGACCTCACCCGCGGCCCTCGCGTCGTCACCGACGCCACCAAGGCCGAGATGAAGAAGATCCTCGGCGAGATCCAGAGCGGTCAGTTCGCTGCGGAATGGATCGCCGAGTCCGAGGCCGGCCGTGCGAACTACAAGCGCATGCAGGAAGAAGGCAAGGCGCATCCGATCGAGGAGATCGGCGGCGAGCTGCGCGGCATGATGCCGTTCATCAGCGCCGGCAAGCAGAAGGTCTCCGACATCTCCGGAGGCTGACGTGCACCGAAGCGATGAGCGAACCGCACCCCCGGGTGCGCTCCGCTCATCGCACTGCCGGTCGTGGCGTCTGAACGGCGCCGCGTGAACAGCACGGCGTGGGCGTTTGTCGCGCTCTTCGCGGTGGCGGCGCCAGCCAACTGGTGGAGCCGACTCGGCGACGGGCGCCGACGTGTCGAGGTGTGGAGCAAGCCGCTCGCACTGATCGCGCTCATCGGTCTTGCCGTTGCGCTCGACCCGGTTGATCAAGTGGTACGGGCGTGGTTCGTCACCGCGCTCCTGTGTTCGCTCGCCGGCGACGTCTTCTTGCTGTTCGGCGACCGGTACTTCGTGCCGGGGCTGGTGGCATTCCTGCTCGCTCACCTGGCGTACACACTCGGGTTGGCGGCAGTCGGCGACTGGTCGACCGCCGGCTTCGTCGTCGGTGCAGCGATGATGGCGGTACTCGCCGCAGCGGTCGGGGTCCGGATCGTGCTCGCCGCGCGTCGCAAGGAGCGGGTACTCGGCCCTGCGGTGACGGCGTATCTCGTCGCGATCTCGGTGATGTTCTGTGCGGCGATGGCCACCGGAAACACGTGGGCGATCCTCGGCGCCGCATTGTTCGTCGCGTCCGACTCGGTGCTCGGCTGGCGCCAGTTCGTCGCCGACGCGTCATGGATGCCGGTCACGGTCATGATCACGTATCACCTCGGCCAAGCCGGCCTCGTCGCCAGCCTCCTGTAGCGATGAGCGACCGGCACTCCCGCGCCCGCTTCGCTCATCGCCTCGGGGCGCACGCCTGTAGCGATGAGCGAACCGAACTCCCCGTACCGCTTGGCTCATCGCTCGGGAGCGGCTCGACCTGAAACCTGACTTGTGAGGTCGGGAATTGGCGGGTAGCGTGCCGGCCCTATGAGCGACTCCTGGGGTTTCGAGACCAAGCAAGTACACGTCGGCGGCGAGCCCGATCCGACCACCGGTGCCCGGGCGGTGCCGATCTATCAGACCACCTCGTATCAGTTCCGCGACACCGACCACGCCGCGAACCTGTTCGGTCTGGCCGAGATCGGCAACATCTACACGCGCATCATGAATCCCACCCAGGCGGCGCTCGAAGCTCGGGTCAACGCGCTCGAAGGCGGCTGCACCACCGCTGTCGGGCTGCCCGGCACGCTCGCCGTCGCCTCAGGTCAGGCCGCCGAGACGCTGGCGTTCATGACGCTGTGCGAAGCCGGCGACCACGTCGTCGCCTCGCCCTCGCTCTACGGCGGCACGTACAACCTGCTCCACTACACGCTGCCGAAGTTCGGCATCGAGGTCACCTTCGTCGACGACCCCGACGATCTTGCGCAGTGGGAGGCTGCAGTCAAGCCGAACACGAAGGTGTTCTTCGGTGAGGTCATCCCGAACCCGAAGAACGACGTGCTCGACATCGAAGGCATCGCCGGCGTCGCTCATGCGAACGGCATTCCGCTCATGGTCGACAACACCGTGCCGACGCCGTACTTGATCCGCCCGCTGGAATGGGGCGCCGACATCGTGATCCACAGTCTCACCAAGTTCATGGGCGGCCATGGCACGTCGGTCGCCGGTGCGATCGTCGATGGCGGCACGTTCGACTACGCCGCCTCCGGCCGGTTCCCGAACTTCACCGAGCCCGACCCCAGCTACCACGGCCTCGCCTACTTCCCGGCGCTCGGCCACGGTGCGTTCATCCTCAAGGCCCGCGTGCAGATGCTGCGCGACCTCGGCCTCGCCATCTCGCCGTTCAACGCGTTCCAGATCCTGCAGGGCATCGAGACGCTCAGCCTCCGCATGGAGCGTCACTTCGCGAACGCCCAGAAGGTCGCCGAGTACCTCGACGCTCACGACCAGGTCGAATCGGTCAACTACTCGGGCCTGGCGTCGAGCCCGTGGCACGAGCGTGCCACCAAGCTCGGCGGCGGCAAGGGCTACGGCTCCGTGCTGGCGTTCGAGATCAAGGGCGGCCTCGAAGCGGGCAAGAAGTTCGTCGAGGGCGCAGTGCTGCACAGCCATGTGGCCAACATCGGCGACGTGCGCAGCCTGGTGATCCACCCGGCGAGCACGACCCACAGCCAGCTGACTCCCGAAGAGCAGTTGGCCTCCTCGGTCGGCCCCGGCCTCATCCGCCTCAGCGTGGGTATCGAGTCGGTCGACGACATCATCGCCGACCTCGACGTCGCCTTCGCCGCCGCCGCAAGCTGAGTCGCAATCAGTCGTCGCGTTGGTCGCGGAGGAAGTCTTCGAACGCGCTGCCGAGGTCGTCGGCGGTCGGGATCTGGGCCTCGGCTCGGCGATCGAATTCGGCCTCGAGGAGCTGCACGTACATCTTGAGCTGTTCGTCGTTGGCGGCGATCTCGTCGTGGATGTCGCGCCAGCTGTCGACTTGGTCGCTGAAGTCGACGGTGTTGGGCACGTCGAGCACGTGGCTCAGATGCCGAACCAACGCAGACGTGGCCTGCGGGTGTTCGGCGTTCATCAGATAGTGGGGGATGCCGGCGCGCAACGACACCGCCGGAATGTCGCGGGCCTCGAGCTCGGCCTGCAGGACCCCCGCAACACCGGTGATGCCTTGGTAGCTGGGTGCGACCAGTCCGAGTCGCCGGGCGAGGTCGGCGTTGGCGGTGCTGCCGGTCACCGGTGGGGTGCGGCTGTGGGGAATCGCCTCGGCGCCGGACCCGACGGTGACGACGGCCTCGCAGCCGAGCGCCTCGGCGACCACCACGATCGCCTCGACATAGGTCTTCCAGTACAGGTGGGGTTCGACGCCGATCAGGCCAACGACGTCGCGATGGCCGAGGTTTCGCTGGAGCACGAACTCGTTGTTCGGCCACACGATCTCGCGGATGTCGTCGTCGATCGACACGTGTGGACGCTGTTGGGTGAAGTCGTAGAACGGGTCGGGGTCGATGGAGCCAACGGTGACGGCGTGTTCGGCGCTGATGAACGCATTGACCGCCTGGGTGGCCGCGCTCGCCACGTCGAACCAACCCTCGAGGCCGACGAGCATCACCGGACGCTCGAGCGCACCGATGTCGCCGGTGCCGAACTCGAGAACCTCCATGGCATCCATGATGCTCAGGCGAGGGCGGAGACGACGTGGTCGATGCAGCCGGTCAGCGCTGCGACGTCGGACGGCTCGATTGCAGGGAACATGCCGATACGCAACTGGTTGCGACCCAGTTTGCGGTAGGCGAACGTGTCGAGGACACCGTTCGCAGCCAGCGCCTGGGTGACAGCGTTTGCATCGATCGAGTCGTCGAGGTCGATCGTGCCGACCACGTTCGAACGTTGTGCGGGCACGCTCACGAACGGGGTGGCCCAGTCGCGTGCATCGGCCCACCCGTAGAGGACCGCGGCCGATTCGGCGCTGCGGCCGGCGGCAAAGTCCATTCCGCCGTTGTCGTTCATCCAGCGGATCTGCGCGTCGAGCATCACCAAGGTGGCCACTGCAGGGGTGTTGTAGGTCTGGTTCTGCACCGAGTTGTCGAGCGCGATCTGCAGATCGAGCGAGGCAGGCCGCCACCGATCGCTGGCGCCGATCGTCCTGATGCGCTCGAGTGCCGCGGGGGAGCAGGCGGCGAGCCACAGTCCGCCGTCGCTGGCGAAGCACTTCTGCGGGGCGAAGTAGTAGACGTCGACCTCGGTGGGGTTCCAGCGCAGCCCACCGGCGGCCGAAGTTGCGTCGACGGCCACCAGCGCGCTGTCGGCGCTGGTGCCGGCCGGGCGCGCCAGGTCCATCGCCACGCCCGTGGAGGTTTCGTTGTGGGTGAGGGCGTACAGGTCGATGCCGTCCTCGGCGACCGCCACGGGATGGCTTCCGGTTTCCGAACGGACCACCGTCGGCTCACCGAGATGCGGTGCAGCGGCAGCAGCCTCGGCGAACTTCGATGAGAACTCACCGAACACGAGGTGTTGGCTGCGATCGAGGATCAGCCCGAACGTGGCGACATCCCAGAACGCCGTCGAACCCCCGTTGCCGAGCACGATCTCCCAGCCGTCGGGAAGCGAGAAGAGGCTGGTGAGTCCGGCGCGGACCGAGCCGACCAGGTTCTTCACCGGTGGCTGGCGGTGGGAGGTGCCGAGCACGCTGTCGCCAGCGGCGACCAGTGCATCGATCTGCTCGGAGCGCACCTTCGACGGGCCACATCCGAAGCGGCCATCGGCGGGAAGCAGGTCGGTGGGGATCACGATGGTTGCGGGGTCGACGCTCACGCCCACCAGCATGGCGGCGTGCTGCTGCGATGCCACCGCCACATCGGGTCCAATTCCCGTTGGGATGAGAGGTCTGCTGTGGCAGGCTGGCAGGCGTGAAGCGCACCTCCCACCGACTCGCCGCCATTGCCCCCTCCGCCACACTCGCCGTCGACGCCAAGGCCAAGGCCCTGCAAGCCGCCGGCGAGAGCGTGATCGGATTCGGAGCCGGAGAACCCGACTTCTCGACCCCGGCCCACATCGTGGAAGCGGCCGCAGCGGCATGTCATGACCCGAAGAACCACAAGTACTCGCCAGCGGGCGGGCTCCCCGAGCTCAAAGCCGCGATTGCAGCCAAGACGCTGCGCGACTCCGGTTTCGAGTGCGCCCCGTCGCAGGTGCTGGTCACCAACGGCGGCAAGCACGCGGTCTACACAGCGTTCGCGGCGCTGTGCGATCCGGGCGACGAGGTCATCTGCCCGGCGCCCTACTGGACCACCTACCCCGAAGCGATCACGCTGGCCGGCGGCGTGCCGGTGATCATCGACACCGACGCCGCGAGCGGATTCCAGGTCACGATCGAGCAGCTCGACGCCGCCTACACCGAGCGCACCAAGGTGTTGTTGTTCGTCAGCCCCGACAACCCGTCCGGTGCGGTGTGCCCGCCCGAGATGGTCAAAGCGATCGGCGAATGGGCGCTCGACAAGGGTGTCTGGGTCATCACCGACGAGATCTACGAACACCTCACCTACGGCGACAACGACCTTCGTGTCGATGCCGACCGTGGTGCCCGAGCTGGCCAACCAGTGCATCATCGTCAACGGCGTCGCCAAGACCTACGCAATGACCGGGTGGCGCGTCGGCTGGATGATCGGCCCGGACGACGTCATCAAGGCATCGACCAACTTCCAGAGCCACGCCACCTCCAACGTCGCCAACGTCAGCCAGCGTGCAGCGCTCGCTGCGGTGTCCGGCTCGCTCGACGACGTGGTCATGATGCGCGAGGCGTTCGCTCGTCGCGCTCAGACCATGTACACGATGCTCAACTCGATCGACGGCATCACGTGCCTCGAGCCGCAGGGTGCGTTCTATGCGTACCCCGACCTGACCGGCCTCTTGAACCGCCCGATCGACGGCGTGACGGCAACGAACACGCTCGAGTTGGCCGATCTCGTTCTCGACAAGGCCAAGGTCGCGTTCGTCCCCGGCGAGGCATTCGGACTGGCCGGCTACGGCCGGTTCTCGTTCGCCCTCGGAGATGATGACCTGGTCGAGGGCATCGACCGCCTTGCCGCCCTCGTCGGCTGACCCTCGTCGGCCTCAGGAGCGTGGCTTCGGCTTCGAGGGTGCGCTCGTGCTCGTCGAGCGGCTCGACCTCGACGAACTTCGTGGCGATCAGGTCGACGATCACGACAACGGCAGCGCCGACGATGAACAGCAGCACCGGCACGGCCACGTCGTTGCTCGGCATGCTGAGCGTGGTGGTGTTGGTTCCGTTCGGCCACGGCCACAGCACCCGGGTCGAACCGAGCATCAGGCCGATCATCGCTGCCAACACCCAACGGCGGTAGTGATCGAGCAGCCAATTGAGCAGCGTGGAGAACAGAGCGAGGCCAACGACGCAACCGAGCGCGAAGACCGCCAGCACGAAGAAGTCACGGTCGTTCACGGCGCCGAGCACCTCGGTGTACATGCCGAGCATGACGAGCAGGAACGACCCGGAGATGCCCGGCAGGATCATGGCGCAGATCGCGATGGCCCCGGCCAGGAAGAACACCCACCATGCCTTGGTCACGACCTCAGCCGCATCGTCGGCAGCGTGGGTGTCCGACCGCAGCCCGAGCAGCAAGAAGAACGCCGCGCCAACGCCCAGCATGATGGCGACCGACGCACCGTCGATCTTGTCGAGCATCCGCAACGCCACCCAGATGGCTCCGGCGACGAGGCCGAGGAACAGCGCCGACATCTTGATCGGCTCGTCGTCGAGGAGGCGTTCGAGCACCGACGACAGCGCGAAGACCGCAGCGAGGATGCCCGCGAGCAGCGAGAACAGCCAGATCCATTCGATGGTTCGAAGGGTGTGACGGAACCCGGTGACGTCACCGGTGATGAGCTGCTTGAGACCGTATGCGCCTTGGCTGATGTTGTGGATCAGCTCGTTGTAGATGCCGAGCACCAGGGCGACGGTGCCGCCGGAGACGCCCGGGACGATGTCGGCGGTTCCCATCGAGAATCCGCGCATGACCTGGGCAACCGGGGTGGGAATTCGCACGACGTGAGGCTATCGATCGCTCGGGCGAGGGGAGGTCGCATCCCCAACGGGTCCGATGGCTCAGTCGAACCATTCGTCGTACGTCGGCACCTTGGTGACACCAGCGCACGCCATGGCGATCAGTGGCACCGCAGCCATCGCACCGGAACCCTCGCCGATGCGCATGTCGAGATCGAGCAGCGGGCGCTTGTCGAGCCGCTCCAGCAGTTTGCGATGACCGGGTTCGGTGGAACAGTGCCCGACCGTGCAGTGGTCGAGAGCCATCGGGTTCACCATCACCAGCGGCAGCACCGCCGAGGTGACCACGTAGCCATCGAGCACCACAGGGATCGAACGATGCCGAGCCGCAACCGTCGCAGCCGCAACAGCCACCAGTTCCGAGCCACCGACCTCGCGCAAGATCTCGAGCGGGTCGGTGATGCCGGCGATCCGGCGGACCGACTCCTGGACGGCTGTGCGCTTGCGGGCCAGGCCCTCGTCGTCGACGCCGGTGCCACGTCCGACCCACGCTGCAGTTTCGCCGCCTGCCAGCGCCGCAGCGATCGCTGCAGATGGCGTGGTGTTGCCGATCCCGATCTCGCCGAGCACCAAGAGGTCACAGTCGAGCGCGTCGACCGCCGCGAACGCGATCTCGACGATCTCGTCGAATCGCTCGATCGTGAGCGCTGCCTCGTAGCGGATGTCGCCGGTCGGTTGGCCGACTCCGACGTCGATCGCCTCGACCGATGCGCCGGCGATGGTGGCGAACGCAGCGATCGTCGATCGGCCCTGCTGGAACGCACCGAAGAGCGCCTCGGTGATCCCCGTCGGGTAGGCACTGACCTTCGTCGCGGCGGCCACTCCGTGGTCGGCTGCGAAGACGAGCGCCGCGGGACGATCGACCGCTGGCGTCGTGGTGCGCTGCCAGCCGGCGACCCATGCAGCGATCTCATCGAGCCATGCGAGCGCTCCACTCGGACGAAGCAGGTGCGCTGCCCGGACGTGCACGGCGTCGAACGCGGCTCGATCGTGGCCCGGAAGTTCGTTCAGGCGTTCACGCAAGTTCGGTGACATCGTTGCGACCGACTCAGTAGTCGATACCGCGCATTGCGCGGATCCCCTGCTGGTATGCGTGCTTGACCTCGCGCATCTCGGTGACGGTGTCGGCCAACTCGATCAGTTCGGGTGCTGCGTCGCGTCCGGTGATGATCACGTTGACGTGTCGAGGTCGGGCCGCGATCGCCTCGACGATGTCGTTCACGTCGATCCATCCGAACGACGGCAGGTAGGTGAGCTCGTCGAAGATCACGAGCTGGTGTTCGCCAGCCTGCATGATTTCGGCAGCCTTCGCCCATCCGGCCGCAGCGTGTTCGCGGTCGTTGGACAGGTCGTCGGAGTCCCACGTGAAGCCATCGCCGAAGGCGTGCCAGTCGACGCCGAGCTGCCGGCCGACCTTCTCCTCGCCGACCTTCCAATCACCCGACTTGATGAACTGCACCACGGCCACGTTCCAACCGCGCGCCACTCGCGCGAATCATCATCCCGAACGCGGACGACGACTTGCCCTTGCCGTTGCCCGTGTTGACCAGGACGAGCGAGTCGGCGCTGCGTAGACCGTCGGGCCGGGGGTCCTCGGTCGGCACGGTGTCGTCGGCGGGTTCGGTGTGTGGTTCGTGGTCGGCCATGAGCTTGGGGAGCGTACGCACGCAGCAGTACGATGTCGAACTGTCGCAGACGCAGCGAAGTCCGGTGAGATCCCGGCGCTGTCCCGCAACGGTGGTTTCCCTCACGGGAACGAGCCCGGTCGCCTGCCCTGTGACGCGACCATCACCCTCGAGGCAAGGGACGGCTCGCCGGTCGGAGGCTTCCGACCTGCACCCATCTTGTCCTCCAATCTACTTGGAGGCATTCCATGAACACCCATTCCCGTCGGTTCAGCCGACGATTGCTCGGCGCTGTTGCCGGGCTCGCACTGATCACCGCGGCATGTGGCTCCGACGACTCGTCGACGTTCCGACGCGTCGGAGGCTCCAGCATCCGGGGAGTCGACCGCTCCGATCTCCAGCGATCCGGTCTCCACCGAGAGCGAGACCGCCGTCGCAGGAGATGGCAGCGATCAGCGAGTCGTGTCGCTCAGCCCGACGCACACCGAGATGATGTTTGCCATCGGTGCCGGCGACCAGCTGGTGGCCGTCGACCAGTTCTCCGACTACCCGGCCGACGCGCAAGCGCTGCCGAACGAGCTGTCGGCGTTCGACAACAACATCGAGGCGATCGCAGCGTACGAGCCCGATCTCGTCGTGATCGGCGGTGACTTCAACGGGCTCGGCCCGCAGCTCGATGAGCTCGGTATCGCCTGGTGGGATGGCCCCGCCGCGGTCACCATCGAGGACACGTATCGCCAGATCGAGGAGCTTGGCGTCGCTACTGGTCGTGAGGCCGAGGCCGATGCGCTCGTCGCGTCGATGCGGTCGCAAATCGACGAGATCGTTGCGGCGACGCCGACACCGGCCGAGCCATTGACCGTGTTCCACGAGCTCGACGACACGCTGTTCTCACTCGACTCGACCACTCTGTTCGGCGAGCTGTACGGCCTGTTGGGCTTGCGCAACATCGCTGACACCGCCGAGGGCAACTCCGGCGGCTACCCGCAACTGAGCGCCGAGTTCGTGGTGTCGGCCGACCCCGACTTCATCTTCCTCGCCGACACCAAGTGTTGCGGGCAGTCGCTCGACACGGTGGCCGCACGTGACGGTTGGGCGGACATGGCGGCAGTGCAGTCGGGCAATGTGATCGAACTCGACGACGACGTGGCGTCGCGCTGGGGGCCGCGAATCGTCGAGTTCCTCGCGGCGGTCTCCGACGCTGTGATCGCAGCGAGCTGAGCCACGGTCGTGGCAGTCGCGAGCGTCGACGGGGAGGTTGCGAGCATCGACTCGTCGCGCCCCGCCGCGCTCGCAGCTGTCCGCCGCAGCAACCTGCGCTGGTACCTCGGCGCCGGGCTGGTGCTGCTCGTGTCGATCGTGATCGGCGCGTCGATCGGCCCGGCCGGCCCGGCGTCGTGGCGGGTCCCGCTCGCCCTGCTCGATCATCTCCCGCTGATCTCGATCGACTCCGGCGTCACCACCGCCGAGTGGAACATCGTGTGGCGAATTCGCATGCCTCGTGTGATCCTCGCAGCGCTGGTCGGCGGCATGTTGTCGGTGGCGGGTGCCAGCTATCAGGGCGTGTTCCGCAACCCGCTCGTCGACCCGTACCTGCTCGGCGCCGCCGCGGGTGCCGGACTTGGGGCCACCATCGCACTCACCGTGGGTCGAGATGTCACGGCGTCATGGTCCGTCGACCCGGTCGTTGCGTCGGCGTTTCTCGCCTCGATCATCACGGTTGCGGTCACCTATTTCGTCGGCGCATCGTTCCACGGATCAGGGCCTGGAGCCCGCAGCGGGGTCACCTTGGTGTTGGCGGGCGTGGCCGTCGTGTCGTTCGTGACCGCAGTGCAGACCTTCATCCTGCAACGCAACCAGGACGTGGTGCGTGAGGTCTTCCAGTGGATTCTCGGTCGGCTCTCGGGTGCCACCTGGTCCGACGTTCGGTTGATCGTGCCGTACGTGACCATCAGCGCAATCGTGCTGATGTTGCATCGACGCCACCTCGACGTGTTCCGCGTCGGCGATGAAGAAGCCGCGTCGCTCGGGGTGTCGGTCGGCAAGACACGGCTGGTGATCGTGGTCGCTGCCACGTTGGGCACGGCCGCAGTGGTGTCGGTGAGCGGCCTGATCGGGTTCGTGGGCCTGGTGGTCCCGCACGCCATCCGTCTGATGGCCGGCGCCGGCTACCGGCGGCTGATCCCGCTCTCGATGATGCTGGGCGCCACATTCCTCATCCTGGCCGACATCCCCGGCCGCATGCTGTCGAGCCCGGCCGAGACGCCGATCGGCGTCGTCACGGCGTTCATCGGTGCCCCGTTCTTCATCTTCTTGCTGCGTACGCGGAGGATGACGTGAGTGTTCTCGAGTTCGATGCCGTCAGCGTGAGCTACGCCAAACAGCGAGTCGTCGATGTGTTCAGCGACCGGGTCGAGTCGGGTGAGTGGCTCGGCATCATCGGCCCCAACGGTGCGGGCAAGTCGTCGCTCCTCCGAGCGGCTGCTGGACTCGTCCGTTTCGAGGGCGACGTTCGAGTCGGCGACGCATCGCTGTCGCCGATGGCTGACACCGACCGCGCGCAGCAGGTTGCCTACGTGGCGCAGGACCCACTGATCCCCGATGACATGTGCGTGTTCGACTACGTGCTGCTCGGACGAACGCCCTACGTCGGGTATCTCGGCAGCGAGTCGGTTCACGATCGATCGGTGGTGGTCGAGGTGATCGATCGGTTGCGTCTCGGCGACTTCGCGACCCGCATGCTCGGCTCGATGAGTGGCGGCGAGCGTCAACGTGCGGTGCTCGCTCGGGCACTCGCACAGGAAGCGCCGGTGCTGTTGCTCGACGAGCCGACGTCGGCGCTCGACATCGGCCATCAGCAGCAGGCGCTCGAACTCGTGACCGAGTTGCGCGAGCACAGTGGGCTGACGGTGGTGTCGGCGATGCACGATCTCACGCTCGCCGGCACCTACACCGATCGGTTGGTGCTGCTCGACGAGGGGACGGTGGTCGCCCGTGGCTCGGCGGCTGAGGTGTTGACCGCCGAACGCCTCGGCGAGGTGTTCCACGTGTGCGTCACCGTGGACATCGACCCCCACGACGGCGCCGTCATCGTGGTACCCCGCCGCGGCTTCCCCGCGGGGTGATCTACGCTCGCTGGATGAGCGAGTCGCCGTATCCGACGTTCCCCGGGGTCGAACCATTCGATGCGGTGCGCACTCCGGAGGCCGAGCGGGTGCACCGCAAACGAATGTGTGCGCTCGGATACCGAATCTTCGGATCGATGCGATGGGGCCAACTCGGCGACGGCCACGTGTCGGCACGTGACCCGATCATCACCGATCACTTCTGGCTGCTCGACTGGGGCATCCCATTCCGCGAGGCCACAGTCGACCGGCTCGTCCTCGTCGGCCCGGACGGACGAGTGGCCGATGCCGACGGCAACCCGACGGGCGCGGTCAACACCGCTGGCTACAACATCCACGCCCCGCTGCTCGCTGCCCGGCCCGACGTGGTGAGCGCCGCGCACACCCACACCGGCTTCGGCACGCCGTGGTCGGCGAACGTGCAGCCGTTCCGGGCGCTCAGCCAGGAATCGTGTGCGTTCGTGTTCGATCAGGCGTTGTTCGACGACGAAGAAGTCGAAGTGCTGTCCTACGACGGCGGCAAGCGCATCGCAGCGGCGCTCGGTGGCAAGAAGTTCTGCATCCTGCGCAACCACGGTTCGCTCACCGTCGGTGGTTCGGTCGAAGAAGCCGTCGGCTGGTTCGTGATGGCTGAGCGAGTCGCCGAGGTGCACGTCAAGGCGCCCAACGGCATCGCGATCTCCGACGAAGCAGCGGCGATCGCTGCGGAAACGTTGGCGCCGGCGTCGACCGGGTGGCGGCTGTTCCAGTGGCTGGTTCGCGACGTCGTCGCCGATCCGAGCATCGTCGATTGAGTCACCCTCGCTGTGGTGCGATGGGCCCTCGATCCGCACCTGCTCGATCACGAGGGTGACGAAGAGAATCACGACGATCCCGATCAGCGACACCGCCACGGTGTCGGCCAGACTTCGCAGATGGTTCCGCCCGACATCTCAGGGTTGATGTCGGCTGCTGCATCGCTGATCGGAGCGATCGAGTTCGTGACCGATCGGTCGTGGCCGCACGGCGTGTCGATCGTGCTCGAAGTGCGTGGCGCAGATGGAACGCCGCTGATCGTGAAGCAGCCGCACGCCGTCGAGAAATTCGACGCCGAGTTGCACGCGTACCGGCATTGGGCGCCGGCGTTGGCGCCGCACGTGCCCGAGGTGGTGGCGGCTGATCGGGACACCCGAGTGCTCGTGTTCTCGAAGCTGCCCGGTGAGATCGGCGATCTGTCGGAATCGACGTTCAGAGAAGCGGGCCGTCTGCTGCGCATGCTGCACACGGCCCAGACCCCGAAAGCTGTCGACGGTTTCGCGGCGGCCAGCCGAGACCGTTTCGACACGTGGGTCCAGCGCGCACGGCCCGGCCTGCTCGCCGACGCCGAGGTCGAATTCGTTGCCGATCAGATGCGACGGCTCAGTGAGTTCCCCGATCCGTTGGGGGTGCCGTGTCACCGCGATTGGCAGCCGAGAAATTGGCTGACTGCCGAAGACGGCTCGGTGGCCGTGATCGACTTCGGCAACTCCCGCGTGGGTCACTGGTTCCAAGACTTCGAGCGGATCTGGTGGACCGAGTGGCGCACTGAACCAGCTCTCGGGCACGCATTCTTCGAGGGGTACGGCCGAACGCTCTCCGATGATGACCGCGTCCAACTTCGGGCCACGTCGAACCTGTGGCTGCTCACCACAATCGTGTGGGCAGACGAGGTCGACGACGTGACGTTCGGCGACCACGCCCGGAGCCAACTGCGCCAGGCACTGGCCGGTGCTCCCGATCCGATCTGAATCTCGTCGTGCGAGATGCGGCGTTCTGGCCGGACCTCCTGATCAGGCTGGCCGGCGACGGGTCGTTGCGTTCAGCCGAAGACGACGACGCCGATCACTCCGACGAGTACCAACATGCTGGCGGCGTACTCGGCGCGGGTGTGACGTTCGTGGAGCACCCACGCCGAGATGGCGAACGCGATCACCAGCTCGACCTGGCCGAGCGTTCGTACCTTCGCAGCGTTCTCCAGTGTCACGGCCACCGCCCAACCGGCGGATCCGCACAGGCTCAGAATTCCGACAGGCAGTGCGGCGCGCCATGCGGTGCCGACACGCACCAGTTCGGTTCGATCACGCGCCAACAACCACGATCCGTTGAGAACGGTTTGGATACCGAGCATCACCGTGAGCGTGAGGAGCGCGTGATCCCACGTGCTGCCACCTTCCAACGATGTCGAGGCGCCGCGGATCCCGACGGCGGCCAGCGCAAAGCAACCACCGGCAACGATGCCCATGAGCGCTGCGGGATCGCCAGCACGCCCGAGGATGTCACGCAGGCGATTGGGAGCAGCGAGCCACGCCACGCCGGCCATGCACACCAGTGCGGCAATCCATCCCAACGCTTCGAGCGGCTCGCCCAATGCGATCGCCGCCACGATCGCCACCTGGATCACCTCGGTCTTCGCGTACACCGTGCCGATCGCGAAGTCGCGTAGGTCGAACGCTCGAAGCAGCGCCAAGGTCCCGAGGATCTGTGCTGCGCCAGCTCCGGTGATGATCGGCCAGAATCGCCACGGAATCGCCGGCAGCTCGTCGCCGACGATCCCGAACGTCACGATCGACACGATCAACGCCAGTGGGAAGCCGTACGCATAGCGGACGAACCCCGCGCCGTTGACCGAGAGCGCCGACCGCAAGCGATGCTGCCGCGACGTGCGCAGTACTTGGAACGTCGCCGCGGCGAGGGTGATGGGAATCCACATGGGCAACGGCGCAGTGTGCCACGTGCGATCACGCCTGGGGTCTGACCCCTGGCGTGATCGTCAGCGGTCGGGGGAGGGGAGGAACCAGGTGTCGTTGTTGACCAGGATGTCGTCGGCGTCGGCGGGACCCCATGAACCGCGGAAGTACGGAACGACGTCGCCACCGTGGTCGAGCGCCGGCTGCACGACACGCCACGTGCCCTCCACGATGTCTTGACGCGCAAACCGTCGCAGCGACCCGATCAGCGCGTCGCCGAGCAACCGCTCGTAGGCGTCCTGACGCTCACCGAGCGCGGCCGCGAAGTCGACGTCGACGTCGACCTCTTGACTGTCGAGGTCCGGCCCCGGCGTCTTGGCCTGCAGCGCGAAGGTGACGCCGTCGTTGCTGCCGAGACGCAGCCGAATCAGGTTGCGACCTGGCGGTGGACCACCGGACTCGTCGAACAACATCCGTGGCGGCTCGCGCAGCTCGATGACTGCTTCGGTTGCGCTCTGGGTCATTGCCTTGCCGACGCGCACGTACCACGGCACGCCGGCCCAACGCCATGAGTCGATCTCGAGCCGCGCTGCAGCAAAGGTCTCCACATTCGACTGCGGATCGACTCCGGGCTCATCGCGATAGCCGACGTACTGTCCGCGCACGAGCGCGTCGGGTTCGATCGGACGCATCGCCGCGATCACCTTGGCCTTCTCGTCCTGCAGGAAGCCCGAGTCGGCACCCGCCGGGGGCTCCATCGCCAGCAGCGACACCACCTGCAGCAAGTGGTTCTGGAACACGTCACGGATGGCTCCGACGCCCTCGTAGAACGAGCCGCGCCCCTCGACATCGAGCGTCTCCGACATCGTGACCTGCACACTGCGGACGTAGTTGCGGTTCCAGACCGGTTCGAGCAACGTGTTCGCAAAGCGGAACACCAACAGGTCTTCGACCGCTTCCTTGCCGAGGTAGTGGTCGATGCGGAAGATGTGGTCTTCGGCGAACACGTCGTGCAGCGTCTTGTTCAACTCGATCGCCGACGCCAGGTCGCGACCGAACGGCTTCTCCACCACGATGCGTCCGCGGTGGTGCAGGTCGACCGAGGCCAGCTTGTTGGCGACCTGCGGGAACATGTTCGGCGGGATCGCCATGTAGAACACGGCGACCATCGAATTGACGGCGTCGAGGGCGGCACGCAGCCCGTTCCAGGTGTTCTCGTCGGCATAGTCGCCCTGCACGAGATCGAGCCGTTTGCACAGCGAGTCGACGACTGCCGGATCCGGGTCGTCGATGTGTTCGGCGATCGAGTCGCGGGCGTGGCGGCGGAAGTCGTCGTCGGTCCATTCGCTTCGAGCGACGCCGATCACCGGCACCTGGAGGGTGCCGGAACGTTCGAGGCGGTACAGCGCCGGGAACAGCTTGCGGACAGCAAGGTCGCCGGTGGCGCCGAACAGCACGAGTGCGTCGGCGTCGGGCTGGTTGGTCTGCATGCGAGAGGTGTCGACGTGCCCAGTGATCATGGTGGGGTCGGTGTGCTGGTCGCTCATCGCGTGGCGTCCTTGCGTTCGATGTGCCCGCCGAACCCGGCGCGCATGGCCGACAGCACCTGGTCGGCTACGTCGGATCGCCCGCGTGAGGAGAAGCGTTGGAAGAGTGCTGCCGACAGCACCGGCACGGGGACGCCTTCGTCGATGGCGGCGTTGACGGTCCAGCGCCCTTCACCCGAGTCGCTGACCACACCCTCGTAGGCGCTGAGTTCGGGATCGGCGTGGAACGCTTCGGCGGTCAGGTCGAGCAGCCACGAACTGATCACCGAACCGCGGCGCCACACCTCGGTGACCTTCGCGAGGTCGAGGTCGTACTGGTAGTAGAGGGCGGCGTCGAGCGGCGCTGTCTCGGCGTCGGCGGAGTGATCGACGGCGCCGATGTTGGCCTTCGCGAGCACGTTGAGGCCTTCGGCGTAGGCGGCCATCATCCCGTACTCGATGCCGTTGTGGACCATCTTCACGAAGTGGCCGGCGCCGCTCGGGCCGCAGTGCAGCCATCCGTGCTCTTCGGGTGCTTCGCCATCGCTGCGTCCCGGGGTTCGTTCGGCCGCACCGATCCCGGGTGCCAGCGACTCGAAGATGGGTGTGAGGCGTTCGACAGCAGCGCCGGGCCCGCCGATCATCAGGCAGTAGCCACGTTCGAGTCCGAACACGCCGCCGCTGGTGCCGACGTCGACGTAGTCGATGCCCGCTGATGCGAGTGCGGCCGAGCGGTCGACGTCGTGGCGATACCACGAGTTGCCGCCGTCGATGATCGTGTCGCCAGCATCCAGCAACGGCGCCAACGAGTCGACTGTCGAACCGACGAACGCGGCGGGCACCATGATCCAGATCGAGCGGGGAGTGTCCATCGCCGCCACGAGGTCGATGAGCGACCGGGCGCCGGTGACGCCGAGTTCGGTCTCGAGTTCGGCGATCGGCCCTTCGTCGACGTCGTGGACCACACAGTCGTGCCCGTCGTGGTGAAGTCGGCGCACCATGTTGGCGCCCATCCGGCCGAGCCCGATCATTGCGAGTTGCATGGGAACCAGACTGCCACGAAGTCGCCGTCGGTACTCTCCGACGAGGCGATCTGGATCAAGCCGAATGTGTGCGAAGCGCGGTGTGTGCCGCCAACTCGTCGAAATCGGTGTCGGCGTGGAGCACCTCGGCGCCGGCCTCGATGGCGACTGCGGCGATCAGGCAGTCGACGAGCTTGCGGACGGTGGCGCCCTCGGCTCGACAGGTTCGGTACAGCGCAGCCGCGGTGTCGTAGTCGGCCGATGTGGTCGGAAGGAGGGTGGCGCGGGCGAGCAGACCCCGCAGCTGTGCCAGGTGTCGCTCGCTGCGCGCACCGGCCAGTACCTCCATCGAGATCGGGTCGCAGATGGCGATGTCATCGTCGAGGAGGCGGTCGACCGCAACGCATGCTGGCGAGCCGGTGTCGCGTAGGAATTCGACCCACGCAGAGGTGTCGATGACGATCACGTGCGACTCGAGCGCAACTCGTCGAGGTTGGCGTCCCACCCCGAACCTCGCAGCGCTCGGGCGTCGTCGAGGTCGAGCGGCTCACCGGCGAGGCGTTGCAGTGCCAGGTTCACCGCCTCGCGCTTGGTGCCGAGGTGAAACCGCTCCATCACCTGTCGACAGAGTTCGTCGTCGATGTCGATGTTGGTGCGACCCATACACCAACAATACACCAGCCCGAAGGCGAGTCAGTCTGCTGCGACGGCATTGCGCCCTTCTTTCAATTCGTTCATGCCGGGCATCTTGCGGAGCTCCAGCAGGTACGTCGCAAGCGCCGGCACGGTGGTGTCGATCCAGTGGTCGAGTTCGCCGACCGCCAACATCCGTTCGTGCGGATCATCGAGTTGCGCGATGTCGTCGAGACGTCCGCTCGCTTCGGTCCACTGTGTCGTCGTGACGTCGTCGAGCCCGGCGCCGGGCCGCATCGACGGGTCCGATACAGCGACGGCGACCGCTGCCACCGTGATCAGGTCGTACGTCTGCGCCGGAATCTGCCCGTCGGGCAGCCGCTCCGGTTCGTCGTTGCTTCGCCAGTCGGTGGCGGCTCGAACCGCTTGCCCGGCGATCGACCGGGCGACCGAGCCAGCCCCGCTGAGCAACAACGTCACGTTGGCCCCGAAACCGATCAGTCCGCTGAGCTGCCGTCGTCGGGCCTCGTCGACAGCGGCGGCCATCACCAGCTCGGCCTGCTCGGTTCTGCTCGCATCGCCGATCAGGTCGGCGAAGTCGGCCAGATGGGTCACATCGGGCCGTCTCGTGGCGTTGCCCCCGACCCGCTCGAACGTGTCGAAGGTGTACGCGGCAATCGTCGTGCCGAGCGCCGACTGTGCCTCGGGAACACGCACCACGGCGCCGAACAGATCGACGAGGTCGTCGTAGGTGCCGAGCTCGACCGGTGGGCTGACCGCTCGGATCACCACGGGCGTCGCTCCCTCCTGTTCGATCGCCGGAGCGAGGGTGTCGATGTAGCCGGGGAGCGAGGCGGCGATCCCGGTGGCCATGCCGGCGCTCATGCCAGCATCGAGCGGACCATTTGATGCCCTGGTGAGGAATTCCAACACCCGGTACCCATCCGCCAGACGATCCGAGTCTGCTGCCACCGCCGCATGCAGGCCGGTGGCCACGAAGTCCGCCAGCATGGAAGTGTCCAGCGCCCCCCACGACGCAAGGGCATACGCAGTGGGCTGGTCGAGCAGCAGATCGAGACACGCCGCCGGGTCGTCGGTCATGCTGGCGAGCACGGTGCTGAGCGACCACGGCGTATCGGTCGTGGTCGACGCCAGCGTCGGGGCCGTTGGGGACTGCCATCCGACGAGCGATGTCAGCAGCGAACGACACTGGGAACCGCGCCTCGACGAGGAGCCGACCGACGAGCACGTTCGACACCGACAACTCGACCAATTCATCAGCGAAACGTGCGTCACGACTCACCCAGAACGCCAACTGCCGACCGAGGACGCCGAGCTCGTCGGCGGTCGGCGCTGCATCAGCGTCGGCTCCGATTCGCTCGTCGGCGTCGGCGGCCAGCAGCTTGCGTTCGAGGAAGTCGAGTCGGCGCAACAGGCGATCACGCCGGCCCGGGGGGATGGGAACGTGAGCGATGCCGCCCGGACGGAGATGGTCAGGAAGCGACCCGGCGAGCGAACCCAACGGGCGGAACCCGAGTGTGGTCGGCCGGCTCGCACGCCAGCGCACCATCGTGTCGCTGCGCTCGATGTCGCGCAGCGCCGGCATCCAGTGGTCTTCGAGGTTGCTGCGTGTCAGTCGAATCGTGCGAAGTGCATCGGCCGCTGCCGGATCCTGCGATGCCAGTCCGGCGAGTCCGTCGATCGCCTCCAACGTGCGTTGGGACAACTGGTTGATTCGTTCGGGTTCGTATCCGGCGTCCATGTCAGCCGGCCAGTCCGATCTGGGAGCGAGCGACCGCTTCGAGTTCCTGAGCACTCCTGCTCGAAGCGGTGGGCGTGCCAGCGCAGATCGTCGGCTGCAGCGTGCAGTTGGTGCTGGTTGGTCGCCAACGTCGCCCGACACAGGTCGGGTCGCTGGCCGTACCAGGTGTCGACATCGCCGAAGCGATCGAGACGCATCACCAGCGAGGCCTCGATGGCCTCGGCAAGTTGGCGCAGGTGCCGCGCCCGCTGTCGGAGTTGTCCTGCTCGAGCGATCGTGTCCATCACCCAGCAGTGGGCGCGTCGAACGTGAAAGCGGAAGTCTCAGAGGTCGGCGAGCTGCACGGTGCGATCGGCGATCGTGGTCGCCTCGTCAGGGTCGTGGGTGACCAAGAGCGCAGTTGCCTGCGCGTCGTGCAGTATCGAACCGAGTTCGATCGCCAGTCGGTCGTGGAGCTCGCGATCGAGCCCGGTGAGCGGTTCGTCGAGCAGCACCACCGCAGGCTCGGACGCCAACGTTCGCGCCAGCGCCACTCGTTTCGCCTCGCCACCCGAGAGATCGATGACGCTGCGTCCCTCGAATCCGGCGAGCCCCACTCGGCGGAGCCACCTGGCCGTTCGTTCGGCTCGCTCCGAGCGGGCGACACCGGCCATCTTCGGTCCGAAGGCCACGTTGTCGAACACCGACATGTGCGGGAACAGCTGATTGTCCTGGAACACCATGCCGACGCCTCGGACATGTGTCGGACGCTGGGTGACGTCGACGCCGTGGACGAGCACCTTGCCCGAGTCGGCGGCGATGATGCCAGCGATCACCCGGAGCAACGTGCTCTTCCCGCTCCCCGACGGCCCGAGCAGTGCCACCACCTCGCCCAGCTGCACCGACAGCGACACGTCATCGAGCACCCGCTGCGGTTCGCGGCTCGCGGAGACCTGGTCTCGGGGAGCCGCGAACGACACGGTGACGTGCTCGATGTCGAGGCCGGGGTGATCGTTCACTGCTGCGTCCGGTCGACCACTGGTGACTGCAGGCGTTCGACGAGTACGACCAGGACGACCGTTGTCGCAGCGAGGAGCGTGGCGAGCGCGAAGCCCTGCGCTTGCAGCACCGAGCCGGTGCGGCCGAGGAGTTGTTCGATCGCGATCGGCATCGTTTCACCACCGGAACGCGACAGGAAGCTGGTCGCTCCGAACTCGCCCAACGAGATGGCTGCCGCGAGCACGGCGCCAACCGCCAGGGGCCGCCACAGATAGGGCACCACGGTGGAGCGCCACGCTCGCGTCGGTGACGCGCCGAGACTGGCTGCGGCGTCGGCCATCGCCGGGTCGACCGAGCGGAGCACGCCCACGCAGGTGCGCACCACGAACGGCACGGCGATCAACGCATGGCCGACAGGCACCAGCCACCACGACGCGCGCCAGTCGACAGGTGCGGTGTCGAACGTGATCAGCATCCCGAACCCGATCGTGACCGCCGACGTTGCGAGCGGCAGCATCAAGCCACCATCGAGTGCTCGTCCGGCTCGGCCCGCTCCGACGATGGCCAGGCTGGCGAGCGCACCGATCACCACGGCGAACACCGTTGCCCACGCCGCGTTGGTCAGCGAGTTGACGATTGCCTCGATCGGGTCGACACCGATGCGGATGCCGGGACGGATCTCTGCTCGTCCCAGGTCGGTCCACGCAGACGTCGACCATCCCGTCGGTGTGGAGAACGACCGCACCATCAACGCCACCAGCGGAGCGGCGGTGACCAGGCATGCGATGCCCGCCACGACGGTCACGAATCGTCGTTCGCCAGCGGTGCGCGGGCGGCGCCTCGTCGACGTCGGGCTCAGGCCCACTGCTCTGGCGTTGCGCCGCTGGGCGACGGTCGACCACGACACGATCGCAACGAGCGCGAGCAACTGCAGCAGGGCGAGCACCGCAGCACCACCGATGTCGCCGAGCTGCGTTGCCCGTCGCCACACTTCGACCTCGATCGTGCGGGTGCCCGGTGCGGCGAGGATGCGGATCACCCCGTACGACGTGAACGTGAACAGGAACACGATCGTCGCGGCTGCGGTGACGGCGGGGCGCACCAGCGGCAACGAGATCTGCGTCGCGACGTGCCACCGCGACGCACCGAGCGTCGCAGCGGCGGCCTCCATGTCGGTCGGCAGGTGCTCCCACAGCGACCCGACCACTCGGACGACCACCGCCAGGTTGAAGACCACGTGGGCACCGATCACCGCCCAGACCGTGCGATCGAGTGAGTCGGGCAGCAACGCCAAGAACGCCGCCCCCATCACCACCGTCGGCAACACGAACATCGCGGTGAGGAGGCCGACCAACACGGTGCGGCCGCGGAATTCGAAGCGTGCGAGCACGTAGGCCGGTGCGAGCCCGACGGCGATGGTCGCCCCGGTCGACATCACCGCCTGCCAGGCCGTGAACCAGACCACCTCCCAGGTGGTCGAGCGTCCGAGCGTGTCGGCGACCGCCTCGGCCGTGACCGCTTCGACCACGAGGGTGACGAACGGCCACGCATAGAACACCGCGAGTCCCGTGACCGGCCCGATCGCCAGTGCGACCAGCAGCCAGCGGGGGAGTCGGTTCACCCGAGCACCAGCTCCGTCCATTCGTCGATCCAGGTCGAGCGTTCGGCGTCGATCAGGGCTGGATCGAGCGAACGCGAGTCATCGGGGACCACGGCGAAGTCGACGAATTCCTGCGGAAGCTCGACGGCCAGGTTGGTCGGGTAGACGAACACGTTGAGTGCGAGTTCCTGCTGGAAGTCCGCGGAGATCAAGAAGTCGACCAGTTGGCGAGCAGCGTCGGGCGAGTCGGTGCCGCGCAGCACGCCAGCGAACTCGACCTGGCGGAAGCAGGTGTCATCGACCACACCGGTCGGGGCGTCGTCGCGCGGCGGATCGGCGAAGATCACTTCGGCTGGTGGACTCGACCCATAGCTGACCACCATCGGCGTCGGACCACCGCCGGCCCAGGTGAATCGCTCGTAGTAGGCCTGTTCCCATCCTTCGACCACCTCGATGCCGTTTGCTCCGAGTTGGTTCCAGTAGTCCTGCCATCCCTCGAGGCCGTACTCGTGGACGGTGGCGAGCAGGAATGCGAGCCCGACCGACGAGGTCGCCGGGTTCTGGACCACGAGCTGACCTGCGTAGGCAGGGTCGGCGAGGTCGGCGAAGCTCGTCGGCGGCTCGAGGCCGCGATCGGCGAACCATCCGATGTCGTAGTTGACGCACACGTCGCCGTAGTCCACCGGCGTTGCCTCGCCATTGGGCACCAGTTCGAGGAACTCGGAGGCGATGTCGACCGAGCCGTCGGCGATCTGGGTCGCAACGTACGGATCGAACACCTCGTCGGCGATCGCCCGTGAGAGCAGGGTGTTGTCGATGCCCCACATCACGTCGCCTTCGGGATTGCCGGCGGTGAGCGACGCCTTCGACAGCATCGTGCCGGCGTCGCCTGCGATGAGGATCTCCACGTCGATGCCGGTGTCGGCGCTGAACTCCGCCAGGGCGTCGTTCAGCGAGGTGCCGGCCTCGGGGAAGGAGTTGTAGGCGACCAACGTGATCGTCTCAGATGTCGTTCCCGTGTCGTCAGAGGTCGCTGCAGCGTCGGACGTCGAGATGCCGTCGGTGTCGCTCCCGCATGCGGCGGTCAGCAGCGCAACCGCCGCCCCCATCGCACCGATTCGTCGCAGCGATGAGTTTGCGCGTGCAGGGGTGGCGCGCAGACTCATCGCTGTTCGTCCTCCTGCTCGTGACGTGCGTGATCAGGCACCGGGTCGTCGAAGATCGTGAGAACACCACCCGACAACGTGACCTCGACCTCGACTGGCTCATCACCAGCGGGGACCTCGTTGCTCACCCCCATGCCGACGAGCGGCTCGAGGTCGAACTGGTCGAGTTCCCAACGGGCGCCCGACAACGTGACGCGGACGCACGGGCCATGCAGCGCGAGCAGCGACAGCGTCGAACCCGGCACCAGCCGCAGCGTGGCAGCTCCGGGTCCGTGGAGGACCTGGAGGTGCTGGCCGTCCCACCAGCCGTCGAGAGCCGGCACGCTCGTGAGACTCAGGGCACCCAGTGCGCCGACGCCGGCAAAGGTGTGATCGAGGCGGTTGCCGCCGCCGACGAGTGTGATCCGCTCGGGGTCGAACTTGGCTGCCAACGCCAAGGCGAGTTCGGTGTCGGTCTGGTCCTTGTCGGTGGGGTGGCGTGAGATCTCGGCGTGCCGGGCCGCCCATGCCAGGCTCTCCTCGGTGACCGAGTCGAGGTCGCCCACCAAGTGCGTTGGTTCGAGGCCGGCGACGAGCGCATGGTCGAGGCCGCCGTCGACGGCCATCCACACGGTGTGTTCGGTTGATTCGTTTCGAAGTCGGGCGACGAGCTCGGGATCGAGCGGTGCTGCTCCGGTGATGATGACGATGTGTTCGTGCACGATTCCTCCGCCGGCATTACCCGGATCAGGTTCTCGGGTCGATGACGGCGGTCACCCTCTCAGCCCGCCGTTCCAGCGAGCTCCCCATGTGGTTGTTGTTGAAACGTCAGGGTACTAGAAGAACGTCTGCAACGACAGAGCGAGCGCCGAAGCGATCAGCATGGCGACGATCGCCAAGTCGAAACCGCGCACCGACACCGAGTTGCGCAGCTTCGTGCCGATCGGGATCGCAGCGAACACGGGGATGCAGGCCAGCAACGTTGCGAGCACGCGGCCGGACAGTTCGCCCGAGCCGACGAGCACGATCAACTGGGCCAATCCGGTGATGAAGAACAGCGACGTGACCGAGAAGATGTGCGCACTGCGAGGAAGCCGGTAGCTGTGGATCCACGAGCCCACGATCGGGCCGGAGATGCCAACTGCACCCTGGAAGACACCAGCGACACCGCCGACGACCGGCGCAAGACGCTTCGAGCGTGCCGGCCCGATGCGGAGCTCGGGATGGGCGAAGAACAGCACCACGTAGCCGACGATCGAGACGATCACCGCCATCACCAGAGGTCGTTCCGGGATGTTGACGAGCAGCAGGGCACCAGCGACCGCACCGAACACGCCGGCGACCGCGAGCATCGGCAGGTCGCGGGTGTCGTGGTAGCTCGAACGCTCCCGTTCGGCGAGGTACGCATTGGCCAGCAGGTTCGGGAACGCGATCACCACGATCGCGTCGTTGACGTCGATGAACAGCGAGGCGATGGGGATGGCGATCAGCGGTAGCCCCATCCCGGTGACCGCTTTGGCGATTGCACCGATGACGACGGCGACGAGAACGATGGCGAGCTCGGTTCCGCTCACCTCGGGCCCACTCATGGTGTCGAGCCG
Source organism: Ilumatobacteraceae bacterium (assembly GCA_963717385.1). Taxonomy (GTDB): domain Bacteria; phylum Actinomycetota; class Acidimicrobiia; order Acidimicrobiales; family Ilumatobacteraceae; genus Sva-07. The sequence goes on along the minus strand of CAVQWE010000011.1, from coordinate 11,518 downwards.
GTGGCAACTGGTCGGTCGGGGTCGGCGGTCCAACCCGACCACGATCCGACGTAGACGCGCGGGACACCGAATCCGGCGTGTTCGATGGCAAGTGCGTTGTGGCATGCCGTGACCCCCGAGCCGCAGTAGACGATCGGACTCGGGTCGCTGCCGACGATCGAAGCAAAGCGGCTGCGGAGTTCGTCGGTGGACCGGAAGTGGCCGTCGTCGTCGAGGTTGTCGTTGAAGAGGGCATTGACGGCGCCAGGGACATGGCCGGCGACCGAATCGATCGGTTCGATGTCGCCGGCGTAGCGGGCCGGGTCGCGGCTGTCGATCACGACGCCGTCGTCGGCGAGATGTTTGGCGACGTCGATCGCGTCGGCGAGTGCATCGAGTGGCCAGTCGTGCGTCGTCCGTTCGACGGAGGCGGTGGCAACCGGTCCGTGCTCGACGGCGTTGTCGTTGGCGACCCACGCCGCGACCCCGCCGTCGAGCAGGGTGGCGCGCTGGCCGAGTATCCGCAGCATCCAGACCAGTCGGCCGGCGAACGCCCCGCCACGGTCGTCGTAGGCGACCACGGTCGCATCGTCGGCGACGCCGAGATCGCCGAGCGCCTTCGCGAAGTCGGCGGGCGACGGCAGCGGATGCCGGCCGGCGGTGCCCGACGGGGGAGCCGCAAGCGCCTGGTCGAGCGACACGAATCGGGCGCCGGGCAGGTGCCGATGCTCGAAGTCGTTCGTCGGTTCTGGCCCGGCCATCGTCGAGCCGACATGACAGATCGCGATCGTCGGATCGGCGGTGAGCTGCTCACGCAACCAGTCGACGTTCACGATCGGAGGGATGGGCGCACGGTCGGGAGGGGACGCGGACATGGGTTCACTCTGCCACGCGTGCCACCATGAGACGATGAGCGACACCTTCACCGCCCTCGTGCTCCGCGAGACCGACGACGGACACGTCGGCGCCCTCGAACAACTGACCGACGCTGATCTCCCCGACGGCGACGTGACCGTCGCAGTCGACTACTCGTCGCTCAACTACAAAGACGGCCTCGCCCTTGCTGGCAAGAACCGAATCGTGCGCAACTACCCGATGGTGCCCGGCATCGACCTCACCGGCACAGTGCTCGCGAGCGACTCACCGAAGTGGGCGGTCGGCGACGAGATCATCTCCACGAGCTTCATGGTCGGCGAGCGCTACTGGGGAGGATTCACGCAGCGCCAACGACTCCAGTCCGACTGGCTGGTCCGCCGGCCCGCGTCGATGAACGCCCGCACCGCCATGGCGATCGGTACGGCCGGGCTCACCGCAATGCTCTGTGTGATCGAGCTGGAGACCGCAGGCGTCGAGCCGAGCGACGGCCCGATCGTGGTCACCGGGGCGGCCGGCGGTGTGGGCTCGGTGGCGGTGGCGCTGCTCTCTGGGCTCGGCTACGAGGTCACCGCGGTGACCGGTCGCCCCGAGACGCAGGACTATCTCCGCAGCCTCGGGGCGTCGGCGTTCCTGACGCGCGAGGAGATGAGCCAGCCGCCGCGCCCGCTCGAATCCGAGATCTGGGCCGGGGCGATCGACACCGTTGGCTCGACGATGCTGGCCAAGGTGCTTGCACAGATGAAGTTCCGATCCACGGTCGCGGCCTGTGGTCTTGCTGGTGGGGCCGACCTGCCGACCACGGTGATGCCGTTCATCATTCGCGCAGTGCGCTTGCAGGGCGTCGAAGCCGTGATGGCCCCGATCCCGATGCGCGAAGCGGCCTGGGCCCGGCTCGCCACCGATCTGCCCGCTGCCACCGTCGACACGATCACCGAAGTGGTGCCGCTCACCGAGTTGCTCGACCGAGGCCCGACGATCCTCGACGGCCGAGTTCGCGGCCGCTGGGTCGTCGACCCCAACGCCTAGTCAGGCGACGGGGGCGCGGTCTTTGTAGTCGGCCCATTCCCATTCGCTGCCGTACTCGTCGAGGAGATCGAGGAACGGCATCGGCGGCAGTGCTTCGGGACCGACGACACCGGCGCGGTGCCAGGTGTTCGTCGACATCAACTCGATCGCCACTGCCGGCATCACCGCGGTCTGCCACACCACGGCCTGGTGGCCGAATTCCTTCATCGACCATGCGTTGTCGACCACGTGATACACGTAGACCTCGCGGGGCTGGCCGTCTTTGCCGAGCCCGGTGACCCACGTGCCCGCACACGTGCGACCGTGCATCACGTCGCCGAGCGTTGCCGGGTTCGGCAACGACGCTGCCACCACATCGCGCGGCGACACCTGCATGCCTCTGACCTCGACCGTTTCGGTGGAGTGCAGGTCGAGCTTGCGCAGCGTCTTGAGCACGTCGATGAACTCTTCGCCCAACCCGTACTTGAACGTGACACGTTCCGTGTTGATCCAGCGCGGCATCAAGATGACCTCTTCGTGCTCGACATTGACGCACTGCAACGGGCCGATTCCCTCGGGGAACGTGAATATCTCCGGCTCGGAGAACGGCTCGGTGGTGAACCATCCGCGCTCGCGCTCGTAGATCACAGGCGGGTTCAAGCACTCTTCGATGGTGGTCCAGATCGAAAAGGTCGGTGCGAAGTCGTAGCCGTCCACCACGAGGTCGGCACCGTCACGAACGCCGATCTCGTGGATCTCGCTGAACAGTTCGTCGGCGGCGTAACGCGCAGCGACGTCGGAGAAACCGGGCTCGACGCCCATCCCGCACAACGCCATCAGGCCCCGCGCCTTCCAGATCGGTGATTGGGCGAACTGGCCGTCTCCGAGTCGGATCCCCGTCTTCTCGTAGGGCTTGGTCGCATGAGGGACCGACAGGTTCATCGCCATGTCGACGTAGTGACAACCGGCCGCAAAGGCCCCCTCGAAGATCGGCGGGTTGAAACGCGGGTCGCAGGCATTGAGCACCACATCGGCGCGCATCTCCACCGCCAACGCCGCAACCGATTCCTCGGACGATGCATCGATGTGCGCCGCGACGACTCGTCCGTCGCCGGCGTCGGTGGCGGTTTCGACCGCCGCGTTCGCCTTGTCGAGATCGATGTCGGCGACGGTGATGTGGTCGTACGCCTTCCGGGTCGAGGCGATCGCAACGAACGCCGAACCCACGCCACCTGCACCAACCACGAGTACTCGCATGGCGGCAATGTACTCCTCGCGTCACGCTCACAGTGGAGCGTCTGTCACGGCGGTCGATCGGGCCTGGATACGCTCACGTGGTGCACGAACAAGCGCTGCGGTCGAGGTCGCTCTGGCTCGATCAGATCGAGGGGCAGATCGTCGCTCGTCCGTCGCTCGGCGGTGACACCGATGCCGACATCGCCATCATCGGTGGGGGGTACACCGGGCTCTGGAGCGCCTACTCGCTCTTGCGTTCCGACCCGTCGCTCCGGGTGATCGTCATCGAGCGTGAGATGGTCGGGTTCGGAGCATCTGGCCGCAACGGTGGCTGGTGTGTCGGTGAACTGGCCGGCGGGCTCGGGGGAGCGGTCGCCACCTGGGGCAAGGCGCCGGGCATCGCCATGACGCAGGCGATCATCGATACCGTCGACGACGTCGGCCGAGCGGTCGACGAAGAAGGCATCGAGTGCGGTTTCGTTGCCGGTGGTGTGCTCCGAATCGCTCGAACGGCGCCGCAACTCGCCCGGCAACGAGCCGAGGTCGACGAGTATCGCCACCTCGGCTTCGGTGACGACGTGTTGCGGCCGCTCGGTGCCGACGAGGCACGGGGACGTCTGGCTGCAACGCAGGTGCTCGGTGGTCTGCACTATGCGCCGGGCGCACGGGTGGATCCCGCTCGTCTGGCACGTGGGCTCGCGGATGCTGTCGAGCGTTTGGGTGCCACGATCGTCGAGCAGACCGCCGCGACCCGCATCGTCGCCGGATCGCCAACGACGCGGCCGATGGTGACCACCGAACACGGCACGGTGCGCGCCGACGTCGTGGTTCGCGCGACCGAGGCATACACCCGCGACCTCCCAGGGCTTCGGCGGGCACTCGTTCCGCTGTACTCGTTGATGGTGGCCACCGAACCGCTCGACGCAGCACTGTGGGAGTCGATCGGCCTGCGGAGTCGGGAGACGTTCGCCGACGATCGACGCATGGTGATCTACGGACAGCGAACCATCGACGACCGGATTGCCTTCGGAGGGCGTGGGGCTCCGTACCGATTCGGCTCGGGCATCGACCCGTCGACCGAGTCGCGTTCCGACGTCCACGACCGAATCATCGACACACTCCGCCAACTCTTCCCACAGCTCGTCGACACGCAGATCACGCACCGCTGGGGCGGAGTGCTGGGTGTCCCTCGCGACTGGCGGCCATCGGTGGGCCTCGATCGATCGACCGGTATTGCGTGGGCCGGCGGCTACGTCGGTGAGGGGGTAGCGGCGGCCAATCTCGCCGGGCGAACGATGGCCGATCTCGTGCTGCAACCCGATTCACCGCTCGTTGCGCTCCCCTGGGTGCAGCACCGGTCGCGTTCGTGGGAACCCGAGCCGCTGCGGTGGGCGGCGATCAATGGTGCGCGGCGCCTCGCCGGATGGATCGACGAACAGGAATCCGCAAGCGGACGCACGCCACGACTTGCTTCAGTTCTCGACCAGATCGTGAGATGATTCGCAGATGAGCGCCGACAACTTGTCGCACGTGTGGTTCAAGGTGACCGATCTCGAGGTCGCGTCCGGTGACGGGTCGTGGGTCACGACCACGTCGGGCGATCGCTACCTCGACTTCAGCGGCGGCATCGCTGTCACTTCCACCGGCCACAGCCACCCCCATGTCACCGCCGCGATCGCTGCGCAGGCCGAACGGTTCGTGCACGCGCAAGCCAACGTGTACACCCACGACCTGATGCAGCCGTTGGCTGCACGCCTTGCCGAGATCGCGCCTGAGGGCATCGACACGTTCTTCTATGCCAACTCCGGTGCCGAGATCACCGAGGCCGCGGTCAAGCTCGCAAAACAGGCCACCGGACGGCCGAACATCATCGTGTTCCAGGGCAGCTTCCACGGACGCACCCACCAGGCAATGGCGATGACCACCTCGAAAACCGTCTATCGAGCTGGTCATGCACCGCTTCCGTCCGGCATCTTCATCGCCCCGTACCCGAACGTTCGCGCCGCCGACCTCCACGACGAGATCGCTCGGGCGCTCGCCGGTTTCGACGAGCTCCTCACGAGCGTCACCGCGCCCAGCGAGACCGCTGCGGTGATCATCGAGCCCGTGCTCGGCGAGGGTGGCTACGTGGCGGCTCCGCCGGAATTCCTCGAAGCCATCGCACGGCGCTGCGCCGACCACGGGATGCTGTTCATCGCCGACGAGGTGCAATCCGGTTTCGGCCGAACCGGCAAGATGTTCGCGATCGAGCACTACGACATCACGCCCGACATCGTGTGCATGGCCAAAGGCATCGCGTCGGGGTTTCCGTTCTCGGCGCTCGGAACACGTCGCGAACTCGACGATCGCTGGCCGACCGGTTCGCACGGCGGCACCTATGGCGGCAACCCGATGGGGTGCGCCGCTGCCCTCGCCACCATCGAGGTGATCGGCGCCGACGGGTTCATGGACCACGTGAATGCGCGGGGCGAGCAGCTCGCCGACGGGCTGCGCCGGCTCCAGGAGCAGCATTCGGCGATCGTGCAGGTACGAGCCCTTGGCCTGATGATCGCAGCCGAGTTCGACACCGCAACACGAACGTCGGCGCTCGTGTCGCACTGTCTGCGCGAGAGCAAGTTGATCACCATGACCGCCGGCGCCGCCGGCACCACGCTGCGCTTCATGCCGCCGCTCACCGTGACTGCCGAGGAGATCGACCTGGCACTCGCTGCGCTCGACAAAGCACTCGTCGAGGTGATGTGACTCCCGTTGTGTTGCATTGTCGATGGGCCTCCCATCCGAAATGCAACGCGAGCGGGAGCCGACGTCACTCACTCGGTGGGGCGACCGTGCAGCGCCAGTGACGCGTTGGTGTAGCGGCCGTCGTCGGTGACCTCGCGTCCGAACCACGGTGGCGGTTCGAAGACGGCCATGGCGTCGCTGGAGGAGAACTCGACTTCGGCGATCATCAGGCCATCGAGTTCGCCTCCGAACACGTCGAGTTCGATCACGTGTGAGCCGAAGGGAATGCGTCTGCGGGTCTTTTCGATTCGTCGGCCGTCGGTGTGTGGCCACGCCGCATCGAACTCCCGACGCTCGATCGACCACTCGAGCTCGGTTCGTTCGGCTCCGCTGCCAGCCTTGAAGGTGAGCGTGCAGCCATCGGGTCCGGCGTCACGAACCCGAACCGAGCGACGCTCGCCGGTGGCCAGGTACCCCTGGCGGAGCTCGGTCGCTGCTGCATCGACAGCCTGATCGGGCGTCGCGTCGACGAGGTACCTCCGCTCGCGTTCGACGAGCGATCGGACAGGTTCGTCGTCCGGTGGAGTCGAATCTGCGGGCGGCTCGACCGTTGACTCGATCTCCGGTCCGAGGTCGACGGTCAGACGCCAATATCGCTCGATACGGTGCGCGAAGGCGTGGTCGGGTTCGGCGTAGATCGTGGCTCCTGAACGAACCGCTCGCTCACGTAGCTCCGCCTGCCGCTCTCGTGCGAGCTTGCGAACATGTTCGATGTCCTTGCGGGGAACGTCGCTGCCATCGGGTTCATCGAGCAGTTCGATGAGCACGCTGAGGTCGTGGTCGTCGCCGAGCGCCTCGGCGAGATGATCGAGTTCGTCGACCAGCGGTCCGAGCACGCTTGGGGCGGCATCGTGCACGAGTTGCATCTGGTACCAGAGATACTTGACCGCCTTGCGCCACTCGTGCAGGCGATGGTCGGTCGGATCGGAGCGGACTCGCCGCAGCGACGAGCGCCCGTGGCGGTACGTGGCCAGGATTCCCGCCTCGGGGGTGTCGAACCCGCGAGGGATCTTCCATCGCTGCGACCTCGATCGTGCGTCTGCCAGCAGTGCGCGTGCGGTTTCGATTCGGTCGTCGCCGTCCGAGGTGCTCGCACGACTGGCAGTTGACGATCTCGAAACCTGGCGCTCGCGCACGGCGCGCAGCACGGCATCGTCAGGACTCGCTGCGAGCAGCGCATCGAAGACGCCGAGCACAGCATGAGCGTCACGAAGTGTCGACAACTGATTCGCGGCCTCGCGTACGGACCGGTCGAACTCGCCGAAGTCGTCACCCAGTGCCGGCTTGACCAACCTCGCCAGTCCGCGTGACGCCTTGCACCGCTTGCGGACCTCGTGGACGGCGAGTTCGAGATCGACCTCCGAGCGGTCGCTCGTGCGGGCGCCGATGATCGCGTCGAGGTGCTCGATCGCGCCGTCGAGCCGTTCGGCTGCCACTCGCCGCACCTCGTGTTGGAGGCGGTGGCCGGGTCGGAATGCGTACGCCATCACCAACCAGTGAACCGGTGCAGTCGGCCAGGCGCAAGAGCTGACGCCGCAACGTGACGATCGGCCCTGGCCGAGCTGGCGTCGGGTCCGTACCGTTGATCCCGTGGGGAACAACGTCACCTCCTGTCCATCCTGTGGAGCAAGGAACCGGCTGCCGATGTCAGCTGCCGGTTCGCCTCGCTGCGCCAAGTGCCAGAGTGCTCTGCCCTGGCTCGTCGAAGCCGGCGATGCCGAGTTCGCCACGGCGGTCGACACCAAACGGTTGGTGCTCGTCGATCTCTGGGCGCCGTGGTGTGGGCCCTGCCGGATGGTCGCTCCGGTACTGGAGAAGCTGTCCAGCGAGTTCGCCACCACCCTCAAAGTCGTCAAGGTCAACGTTGACGAGTCGCCGAACACTGCCCAGCAGTACGCGGCGCGCAGCATCCCGATGCTGCTGTTCATGCGTGACGGTGAGCTCATCGACACGGTGATCGGTGCCCAGCCAGAACACGTGCTGCGCGCACGGATCGAGAAGTTGTCGTGAGTACGCATCGCTTCAGCTACACGGTCGTTGCGTCGTCGCTGCACGACCGTGCAGCGGTGGCATCTCTCACCGCATCGGCGCGAGCGCTGCTCGACGACATGGGTGGCGCAGCGGACGTTGTACCGACGTCGAGTCCGCATCTGTTCGTGGTGGCAACCGGGGGCACCGAGCGGTCGCTGCTCGATGCGATCGCTCGTCGTCGAGCCGAGTTCCCGCACGAACCGACGATCCTGGTCGCCCATCGTGCGCACAACTCCCTGCCGGCGGCGCTGGAAACGTTGGCAGCGATCCAACAGACAGGCGGCCGCGGACGAATCGTGTCGCTGCGTGGTCATCCCGATGCGGATCGTGCAGCGCTCGATGAAGCGGTCGGTGATCTCGAAGCCATCGCTGCCATGCGCGCTGCCCGCCTCGGAGTGATCGGCGGACCGTCGTCGTGGCTCGTGGCGAGCAGCCCCGACCCCGACACCGTGCGTCGGCGCTGGGGGCCATCGGTGGTCACCGTCGAGCCGACCCGGATGATCGAGCTGACCCGCACTCCGGTCACGCCGACAGGCCTGCTCGCGCAACGGTTCACACAGGTCGCCGACCCGGTGCGATCGACCGTCGACCAGCGAGCGGTCGACGATGCGCTGGGCGTGCGGTCGGCCCTGCTCGACGTGCTCGACAACGAAGAGATCGATGCTGTCACCGTTCGATGTTTCGATCTCCTCGGCGACCCAGGCACCTCCGGATGCCTCGCACTCGCCAGTCTGAACGACGACGGCATCGTCGCTGGCTGCGAGGGTGACGTGCCGTCAGCGTTGGCGATGCTCTGGGTTCGTCACCTGCTCGATCAGCCGACCTGGATGGCCAACCCCGCAACGCTCGACGCCGACCGCAACGAACTCGTGCTCGCTCACTGCACAGTTGCACCATCGATGGTCGAGAGCTTCGCCCTCGACACCCACTTCGAGTCCGGGATGGGTGTGGGCATCAGTGGCACCTTCGCCGAGCAACCAGTGACCCTGATTCGCCTCGGTGGCGCCGACCTGGACGAATGTTGGATCGTCGAGGGCGACATCGTCGCGACCGGCGACGACGCCGACCTCTGTCGCACCCAAGTCACCATCTCCTTGTCGAGCGGTCAACGTCGACGACCTGCTCACCCGTCCGCTCGGCAACCACCTGGTGCTGGCGAGCGGCCACCACGAACGGCGCTTGCGGAGCTGGTGGTCGATGGTCGTCGCCGATTGACGGTCAGCAGCGGAATGCGGTGAGGACGTCGCCGAGCCGCTCGATCGACTGGCGTGTGATCGGGTCGACGACCAGTTGGACGTGTGCCGCGCCGACAGCTTCGAACTCGCGGAGTTGATCAGCGAGTTCGTCGGGTGTTCCGGTGAGCGGACGGACGGTGTTGAAGTCGTCGTAATCGCCCATCACGCGACCCACGCCATCGTCGAGTTGGACGAGCACCGCCGTGGTCGCCTCGACCTCGCCTGTCCGCCCATGCGCCTCGATCAGCGAGTCGACTCGCTCCTTCTCGCGGCGGAATCCTTCGGCCGTGTTGTCGTACTGGCTCCACCACATGTTCCAGGAGTCGACGTGGGGGAGCGTGATGTCGAGCATTCGATCTCCGATCGACCCGACCATCAGGGGCGGTCCGGTTTGGCTCGAACGCGGGTGGAGGAGACAGTTGGCGACGTCGTAGTACTCGCCGTGGAAGTCGATGCTGCCCTCGCGCGGCAACGTGCGGATGATGGTGAAGGCCTCGGCGAACCGACTGACGCGATGATCGAAGGGGAACCCGAACGCGTCGTATTCCCGTTGGTTCCAGCCGGCCCCCAGCCCGAGGATGAGTCGCCCCTGGGACGCGGCATCGACGGTGGTCGCCTGCTTGGCGAGCATCGCGGGAGCGTGGAAGCTGGTCGATGCAACGAGTGGACCGATCTGGATCGTCGAGGTCGACGCGGCGATCGCTGCCAGCGAAGTCCACACTTCCCATGGCCCACGATCGTCCACGTCGAGTTCGTAGAGCAGATGATCGCCGAACCAGAGGGAGTCGAACCCGACGGCCTCGGCCGTCCGGGCCATCGCAATGAGCTCGGGAAACGGCACTTCCCATTCGACTTCCGGGAGCTGGACACCGATCAGCATGCGGGCTTGAGGCACCTGGCGAGCGTAGAGATGACACGCGTCTCACCTCTTTTGGGTGATCCTGCAAATCGGCCCTCAAGTTGCCGGGCCGAGGTGCCGATAGGCGGCTACCGTTTCCGGGCGGTCGGCCGTCGCCGTGTATTTCCCCCGCCAACAACACTCGTTCCGAACCATGGTTCAGACGTAGTGATGACCGATGTGTTCTCGAGGAGTAGTCATGGTTCGTAGTAGACGGAACCGTTCGGTCGCTGCATTGATCGCCGCCGCCGTTCTGATCGCCGGGTGCAGTGGCAGCGACGACGACGCCAGCCCCACCACCGAGGCATCACCGGAGACCACCGAAGCGCCGCCGGAGACGACCGAGGCCGGACTGACCGGCGAGGGTCTCGACGTTGGACTGCTCGCCCCGTCGTCTGGTCTGCTGGCCACCCTGTTCCAAGGTCAGCAGCGCGGTGCCGACTTCGCCGTCGAAGATGTCAACGATGGCGGAGGCGTTCTCGAAGGCCCACTCACCATCACCACGTCGGTCGCCGAGGCTGGCGCCGAGCCGGCCGCCAACGTGACGGCGGCCGTCGATGGCGGCGCGCAGGCACTGATCGGTCCCGCTGGCTCGTCGGGCGGCCGTGAGGTGCGCGACGAAGTGGTCGCACTCGATTCCACGATCTGCTCGGCTTCCGCAACGGTTCCCAGCCTGACGTTGGGCCAGGATCCGCTCGCACTCTTCCGTACGGCCGTTCCCGATGATGTCACCGCCACCTACCTGGCCGGCCAGATCATCGAGCGCCGCGACGAAACTGCCCCGGACGCGCCGTGGAACGTGGCGATCGTTGCCCGTGGCGATGCGTACGGCCAGTCCGTTGGCAACACGATTGCCGCGGTGCTGCAGTCAGCCGGCCTTGTCCCGAACGTCGTCGACTACAACCCTCGACGAGTGCAGTTCACCGGCATCGCCCAAGAGGTCGCGGCACTGCAGCCCGACGTCTCGATCCTCGTCACCTACGAAGAGGGTGCCAACCTCCTGTCGGCGCTGGTCACCGCCGGCCTCGACCCCGCGACCATGATCGGTCTCGATGCATTCTTCTCACCACGCATCGCTGAGCAGGCGACCGCCGGCACCGAGGCAACCGCTGTCGACGGGTTCCAGATCCTCGGAACGATGGGGACCCGCGCCTTCCTCGAGCGGCTCTACGAGGATGACCCGAACGGCCAGGTGGCCAACGCGCCGCAGGCTTACGACTGCGCAATGGTGCTCTCGCTGGCCACCGCCGTGCTCGATGCCGGCGACGCCGACAGCCTCGCCGAGGCAGCGGTCATGGTCACCGGCGACGGTGTCACCTGCACGACCTACGCCGACTGCCTCGACAACCTCGAGGCGGGCGACGACATCAACTACGACGGCGTGAGTGGCCAGATCGCCCTCGACGACAACGGTGATCCCACGTTCGCCGCGGTACACCTCCGCTCGCCTCGAAGCCGGCGTCATCACCGACCTCAA
>CAVQWE010000010.1:0-236046 GCA_963717385.1 Ilumatobacteraceae bacterium | reverse complement strand
GCACGTGGAGCATCTCGGCGACTCCGCCACCCGTGGCGGTCGAATTCACGTTGATCACGCTGCGCCCGTGTCGTCGCTCGAGGGCTTCCTGCGCCGCCGCGACGGCGAACAGATCGGTCCGGTCCTCCCCGATGACTGAGGAGAACCGGAACGGATGAAACATAATCGACCTGCTCCATGGCCCACAGTGTGTCGAACGCTCACGGCCTCGATGGCCATGGTTGATCCTGTGCGTCGAGACAGCCGTTGTTGCACATGAGCACACAGTGCGGCGCCGGCAGGCGCTCATCGGCGGTGGGCTGGTGGTCGCAACCGGCTGAGGGAGCGGTACTGTCCGGTCAGCCCCACCCAGCTGTAGCTGGCGAGGAGGTCGGCGGCGAGCATTCAGCCGTGTGCTGCAGCCGTTCCACCCTGGCGTCGACCCGAGCGTCTTCGTGTCCGAACGAGCGGCCCGGTGGACCAGCACGGGGCTCGTACGTTGGCGGCGGGTCCGCCGCCAGGGGAGGCAAGATGGTTCGATGCCCCCACCGAACGTGCCGCCACCAGCCGACGGCACCACACCTGATCGGCCGCTCGCCGGCTTTCGCTCCGCGGGCGTTCCCGAGGCGGAGCCGACCGCCGAGCTCGACGACCGGCGAGCAGCGGTGGCGCAACTGGGCGATGCGCTGCGCGACCTCACGTCTCGTGCGATCGGCAGCGAGGTTCCGGTCGACGTCGTCCGTTCCGTCGCAGACGGTGCACGCGGGCTGGCCGCGATGCTCGCCGGGCAGCAACGCGGTCTCGACGAAGCGTCGTCGGTCGACGACCTGCACCGGGGGCAGCGATGGTTCAATCCGGTCGTGGGGCTGGGCAATCCAATTGCGCCGCCGATGGGCGTCGAGATCGTCGACGGTGTTGCGATCGGCTCGTGCATCCTCGACTGGCGCTACGAGGGGCCGCCCACCTATGCCCACGGCGGAATCAGACGCGCTGCTGCTCGATCAGATCATGGGATACGCCGCTGCGGCGGCGGGACACCCCGGGGTCACCGCTCGGCTGGAGGTGCGGTATCGCTCGACGGTCCCCCTCGGTGAACCGCTGAGGCTGCAGGCCCGCTTGATCGACGTGCTCGGCGTGCGGGCCGCAATCCGGGGTTCGGTCAGCCTGGCCTCGGCACCCGACGATCCTCTTGTGGAGGCCGAGGGTCGGTTCCTGACGCTGCGTGACGAGCAGGCCGCCCGGTTGTTCGGCACTCGCTCGGGTCATTTCGATCAGATGACCTAAGCCCTGTTCACCGCTGGCCGCGATCTCTCCTACTGTGGGAGAACGGCGCAACGAACAGTAAAGGGGTAGCCGATGACCGATTCGCTTGAGGTGACCGACGGGCACGTCGCACCAGCCGGGCTCGACTCGGACACGCTCGTGATGATGCTCGACGCGCTCGGAGAGTTCGTCGGTCACGCGCTGCCCGCCAAGCTGCAGCTCGAGCTCGACCACGAAGACGTCTGTCCCGAGGACATCGTGCGCGCGATGAGCGACCCGAACCAGCTCGGTGTGCAGTTGGTGTTCGTCCCGGAGGCATTCGGCGGGATGGATGGCGGCGCGTTCGACAGCTACCGGGTCTGCGAAGTGATGGCGCGCCACGACATCGGACTCGCCACGGCGGTGTTCGCCACGTTCCTCGGCAGCGACCCGATTCTCTTCGGTGGCACGGTCGAGCAGAAGCAGCGTTGGCTCGGGGCGATCGCTGAACAGGGCCTGGTGTTCGCCTACGGCGCCACCGAACCCGACGCCGGCAGCGACCTGGGGGCGATGAAGACCACGGCGGTGCGAATCGAGGACGACGGTGTCATCACGGGCTACCGCATCACGGGTCGCAAGCAGTGGATCTCGAACGGATCGATCGCCGATGTCACCACGATCCTCGCCCGCACCCCAGATGGACCGTCGTGGTTCGTGGTGCCGAAGGACACCCCAGGGTTGACCGCCGCGCACCCGGAGGACAAGCACGGCCTGCGCCTGTCGAACACCGCCGCCTTGTTCCTCGACGACGTCGACGTGCCCGCCGACCACCTGATCGGCGAGGTCGAGGGCAAGGGGTTGATCCAGGCCCAGCAGGTGTTCGGCTACACCCGCGTGATGGTCGCCGCGTTCGGCCTCGGCGGCGGCTGGGAGGCCCTCGACCGGGCGATCGAGTACTCGCTCGAACGTCAGCAGGCCGGCGCGCCGCTCGCCGAGAAGCAGGGGTTCACCCACAAGCTGATCGTGCCCCATGCAGTGCGCCTCGAGGCCGCCCGCAGCTACATCGAGGACACCTCCGACAAGATCGATCGAGGTCTCGGCGGTAACGGGGCGATGAACACCGAAGGAGCGATCGCCAAGCTGATGGCCACCGAGGCCGGCAATGCCGCCGCCGACGCGGCGATCCAGGCCCACGGCGGTTACGGCTACACCCGCGAGTACGTGGTCGAGAAGATCAAACGCGACGTCAGGATCACCACGATCTACGAGGGCACCTCGGAGATCATGGAGATGACGATCGCTCGGGATCGCTGGCAACAGCACCTCAAGACCAGCGGCGCGTACTACCGCGATCGGGCGGCGGAGTTGACCCGGCTGGACGTCACGCATCCCACGGTCGGTGCCGCTCATGCCGCGCTCGGGATGCAGGCGCTGGCCGCCGTGCTCGAAGCGTGTCGTGTCGCCCGGTTGACGCGCAACCAACACGTGCTGTTCCGGCTCGGCGAGTTGATCACCCACGCGGAGTGCGCCGAAGCGTTCGCGCAGCGGGCAGCGGCGGCGCTGGATGGCCACCGCCACGAGAAGAGCCCGGATCGTTTCAGCGGACCCGCGCTGGCCGCGATGAGCCGCGTGTTCGCTCGCGAAGCCGCCCAGAAGGTCGGCCAGGAGGGCGTCCGCTGGGTGGCCGGATCGATCAACGCCGGCAGCGCCGACGTCGCCCCGCTGCTGGCGACGATTCCCCACGACGCCATTCGGGCCTCGCAGGCCGGTCTCCTCGCCGACATGGACGAGGTCGCCGACGTGCTGTACGGCCGAACCCCGTGATGGCGAGCGTCCGCCGCCCCCGCCCGCCTTTCCGTCCGCCGATGCAGGGCAACGGGCCCTGCCCAGGAGCACTTCACGATGTCTGACACCGTCACCCGACCCAGCTCACCGATCGCCGTGGTCGGCCTCGGCGCGATCATGCCCGACGCCCCCGATGCCGACGCCTTCTGGGCGAACATCACCGGCGGCCGCTACTCGATCAGCGACGTCCCGCCGGAGCGGTGGGATCCAGCGCTGTACTACTCGCCCGATCACGACGAACCCGACAAGACCTACTCCAAGGTCGGCGGATGGGTGCGCGAATTCCCCTGGGATCCGATCCGCTGGAAGCTGCCGATCCCGCCGAAGGTCGCCGATCAGATGGACGACGGTCAGCGGTGGGCGATCGCCGCTGCGCGTGCCGCGCTCGTCGACGCCGGGATGGCCCGACTGGACGACCGACCCCGACAACGTCGCGGTGATCATCGGCAACGCGATCGGTGGCGAGAAGCACTACCAGACCAACATGCGCATCGAGCTGCCCGAAGTGCTGCGCGACCTGCAGGACGCCGAGTCGTTCGCCTCGCTGCCCGGTGAGCAGCGTCAGCGGATCCTCGACGAGACCCGGGCGCACTTCCTCGCGCACTACGGCGAGATCAACGAGGACACGATGCCCGGTGAGCTGGCCAACGTCATGGCCGGCCGGATCGCCAACCTGTTCAACTTCCGCGGCCCCAACTTCACCACCGACGCTGCCTGCGCCTCGGGACTGGCGGCGATGAGCGTCGCCGTCGACGGGCTCGTCGACCATCGCTTCGACGCGGCGATCACCGGCGGCATCGACCACAACATGGGCGTCGCCGCGTTCGTGAAGTTCTGCAAGATCGGCGCACTGTCGGCGACCGGCACCCGACCGTTCGATGCCGGCGCCGACGGGTTCGTCATGGGAGAGGGCGCCGCGCTGTTCGTGCTCAAGCGGCTCGAGGACGCCGAGCGTGATGGCGACAGGATCTACTCCGTCATCCTCGGCATCGCCGGATCGAGCGACGGCAAGGGCAAGGGCATCACCGCGCCGAACCCGATCGGTCAGCGGCTCGCCGTCGAGCGCGCCTGGCGCGCGGCGAACGAGGATCCGGGAACCGTCGACGCGGTCGAGGCGCACGGCACCTCGACCCGTGTCGGTGATGCCGACCGAACTGCAGAGCCTCACCGACGTCTTCGGCGCGGCCGGGGCCGGCCCGCAGAGCATCGCGCTCGGTTCGGTGAAGTCGAACATCGGGCACCTCAAGGCCGCAGCGGGTGCGGCCGGGATGTTCAAGATGGTGCGCAGCCTGCACGACAAGCAGCTGGCGCCGAGCCTCAACTTCAACGATCCCAACCCGAACGTCGACTGGGACACCTCGCCGTTCGTGGTGAACACCGACGCTGCGCGATTGGCCGGTGCCGCCGAGCGGAGTACGTCGCGGTGGTGTGAGCGCGTTCGGGTTCGGGGGCACCAACTTCCACGTCGTCCTCGAAGAGCACGTCCCCGGCCGACACAAGCCACCGGCCCGGGTCTTCGCCGGAGCCTCGGTCGGACAGGCCGCGTCGGTGGCTCCGGCGAACGACGCCGGAATCGGAGCCGCCACCGTGCCCGCTCGATCCGACCAAGCCGCCACTGCGTGGGGCGCTCGTGCTCGGTGCGAGAGACGACGCCGAACTGCTCGGCAAGGTGCGCGAGGCGCTCGCCGACGCCCAGGCCGGCCGGGCACCGGCACCCGCAGCGTCCCGACCCCGCCCTCGGACGTGCGGCCCGCCGCATCGCCGTCGACTTCGCCGATGCGGCCGACCTCGCCACCAAGCTCGACAAGGCGGTCAAGGCGCTGGCTGCAGACAACCCGGCGATGTTCCGGATGCTCCGCCAGCAGGGCGTGTTCGTCGGCGGCGGCCCGGCTGCCGAAGGTGGCATTCCTCTACACCGGCCAGGGATCGCAGTACGTCAACATGCTCCAGGATCTGCGCGCCGTCGAACCGATCGTCGACGCCACGTTCCGCGAGGCCGACGAGGTGATGACGCCGCTGCTCGGACGCCCGCTCAGCTCCTACATCTTCGTCGACGGCGACGACCCGACTGCCGTCGCGCAGCTCGAGCAGCAGCTGTTGCAGACCGAGATCACCCAACCGGCCGTGCTCGCCACCGACTCGAGCATCAGCCGACTCCTCGACGCGTACGGCATGCGCCCCGACATGGTGATGGGCCACAGCCTCGGCGAGTACGGCGCCCTGATCGCCGCCGGCTCGCTGACCTTCGCCGCCGCGCTCGAAGCCGTGAGCGCCCGCGGGCGCGAGATGGCCCGACTGTCGGTCGAGGACAACGGCGCGATGGCGGCCGTGTTCGGACCGCTGACCGAGATCGAGCGGATCGTCGACGCCACACCCGGCTACGCCGTGATCGCCAACATCAACTCGAACAACCAGGCCGTCGTCGGTGGGGCGACCGACGCCGTCCTGGCAGCGATCGAGTCGTTCACCGCCGCGGGCATGCAAGCGGTGCGCATCCCGGTGAGCCATGCCTTCCACACCTCGATCGTCGCGCCGGCCTCGGTACCCCTGGTGGCGACGCTGGAGCGGCTCGACGTCAAGCCGCCGCAGATCCCACTCGTCGCCAACGTGACCGGCGACTTCTACCCCTCGGACGCCACGAGCGCGACGATGCTCGACGTACCTCGGACAGCAGGTCGCGTCGCCGGTGCAGTTCGTCAAGGGGCTCCACACCCTCTACGACGCAGGTGCCCGCGTCTTCGTCGAGGTCGGCCCGAAGCGCGCCCTGCACGGGTTCGTCGAAGACGTCCTCGGCGAAAAGGGCGACGTTCTCGCGCTCTACACGAACCACCCCAAGCTCGGTGACACGGTGTCGATCAACCAGGCACTGTGCGGGCTGTGGGCCGCCGGCGTCGGCTTCGACACACCACCGGCCCCGTCGATCACCCCCGCACCGGAGGCGCCGGCCGTGCCAGCAACTGCAGTCTCCACGCCACCGGTCGCGGCAGCGGGCTCGCCGGACGACCGCATCATGCAGCTCGGGCAGCTGTTCGCCGGCGTCATCGAGGAAGGGCTCCGGATCTACGGGGCCGAACCGCAGACTCCGATCCAGCCGACGGCCGCGCCGACTCCGGACGCCTCCGGCGGACGCGTCGACCCCGAACCGGTGGTCGTCACCGGCGCCGCGCTCGGCCTCCCGGGCGTCGAGCAGACCTTCGACGACGCCAACATCGCCCGCATCCTCGCCGGGCAGCAGTTCATCGACGCGCTGCCCGACTCGGCCCGCGCGCGCATGGCCGACATGCACATCACCCGGCTGGTCAAGAGCGAGTCCGGCGGAGCGAGCTTCGAGACGATCGATGATCCAGCCGAGGTGATCAAGCTCGCCGGACGCCATGCTCCGCTCGACATCGTCGAGCAGTTCGCAGTCGACACCGCCCGTGACGAGGCGCTCGACAACACGACCCGCTTGGCGATCGGCGCCGGATTCGATGCCCTGCGCGACGCCGGCGTCCCGCTCGTGATGCGCTACAAGACCACCACGCTCGGAACCCAACTGCCCGATCGCTGGGGCCTCCCGGACGAGCTCCGCGACGACACCGGGGTGATCTTCGCGAGCGCCTTCCCCGGTTACGACCGCTTCGCGGAGGACGTCGAGGCCTACACCGCCGACCGCGGACGGCGTGAGCATCTGCTCGCTCTCGAGGGTGTGCGGGCCCGGATGGACGGAACCGAGCCGGCGGTCGCCGAGGTCGATCGCCTGATTGCCAACCTCCGCGCCGAGATGGAGGCGCACCCGTACGGCTTCGACCGTCGATTCCTGTTCCGCGTGCTCTCGATGGGCCACTCGCAGTTCGCCGAGATCATCGGGGCCCGCGGACCGAACACCCAGGTCAACGCGGCGTGCGCTTCGACGACCCAGGCGATCTCGCTCGCCGAGGACTGGATCCGCGCCGGACGTTGCCGTCGAGTGGTCGTGGTGTCGGCCGACGATGCCACCGCCGACTCGCTGATGCCCTGGCTCGCCAGCGGTTTCCTGGCCAGCGGTGCCGCGGCGACCGACGAGCACGTCGAGGACGCCGCGACGCCGTTCGACCGTCGGCGCCACGGGATGATTCTCGGCATGGGCGCAGCAGCGCTCGTGGTCGAGTCGGCCGACGCCGCCCGCGAGCGTGGGCTGCAGCCGATCTGCGAAGTGCTCGGAGCGATCACCGCCAACTCGGCGTTCCACGGCACCCGTCTCGACGTCGAGCACATCGGCGCGGTGATGGAGGCGGTGGTCGAACAGGCCGAATCGCGTGGCGTCACCCGCAGCGAGATCGCTGGCGAGGCGATGTTCGTCTCCCACGAGACCTACACGCCGGCCCGCGGTGGATCTGCGGCTGCCGAGATCAACGCACTGCGCCGGGTGTTCGGTCCCGACGCCGACCGGGTCGTGATCACCAACACCAAGGGCTTCACCGGCCACGCGATGGGAGCCGGGATCGAGGACGTCGTCGCGGTGAAGGCGCTCGAGACGGGGATCGTGCCGCCGGTGCCGAACTACCGCGAGCCCGACCCCGACCTGGGCGATCTCAACCTGTCCCGCGGTGGCGCCCACCCGGTGCGCTATGCACTTCGGCTGGCCGCAGGGTTCGGTTCGCAGGTCGCGATGGCGCTGCTGCGGTGGACGCCGGTGCCGGACGGCCAGCACCGTGCGCCGAACGACCTCGGCTACGCCTACCGCATCATCGACCCTGCTGCCTGGCAGCGCTGGCTCGACCTGCTCGCCGGCCACGACGGTGCGCGTCTCGAGATCGACCACCGCCGTCTGCGCGTCGTCGACGTCGGCGCACCCGCCTCGTCCCAGCACGACTCGTCAGTGCATGGTGCCCTACGCCGGCCAACTCGGCACGTCCGTGGCCCGGCCCCTGCCGGCGGCCGCTGCGCCGGTGTCGGCGCCCGGCCCCGTTCCGGCGGCCGCTGGCCGCCAACGTCGCGGAGCCGGCGGTCGCCGTACCCTCCGCGCGCCTGCACCCGCAGCGGCGGTGGCGCCCGTGGTGGCGGTTGATGATGTGTTGGCGCAGGTGACGGCGGTGGTTGCGGAGATGACGGGGTATCCGACGGAGTTGTTGGAGCCGGATCTGGATCTGGAGGCGGATCTGGGTGTTGACACGGTGAAGCAGGCCGAGGTGTTCGCGGCGGTTCGTGAGCACTACGAGTTGGAGCGTGACGAGAACTTGCAGTTGCGTGACTTCCCGACGCTTGCGCCATGTGGCCGAGTGGGTGCGTGATCGAGCCGGTCTCGACGCGCCGGCAGCCGCGGCTCCTGCGGCGCCGGCAGCTGCGGTCGCGACCGTGCTGGCGGTCGATGATGTGTTGGCGCAGGTGACGGCGGTGGTTGCGGAGATGACGGGGTATCCGACGGAGTTGTTGGAGCCGGATCTGGATCTGGAGGCGGATCTGGGTGTCGACACGGTGAAGCAGGCCGAGGTGTTCGCGGCGGTTCGTGAGCACTACGAGTTGGAGCGTGACGAGAACCTGCAGTTGCGTGACTTCCCGACGCTTGCGTCATGTGGCTGAGTGGGTGCGCGATCGGGCCGGTCTCGACGCGCCGGCAGCCGCGGCTCGCTGCGGCCTGCAGCGGCGCGTGGCGCCCGTGGTGGCGGTCGATGATGTGTTGGCGCAGGTGACGGCGGTGGTTGCGGAGATGACGGGGTATCCGACGGAGTTGTTGGAGCCGGATCTGGATCTGGAGGCGGATCTGGGTGTCGACACGGTGAAGCAGGCCGAGGTGTTCGCGGCGGTTCGTGAGCACTACGAGTTGGAGCGTGACGAGAACTTGCAGTTGCGTGACTTCCCGACGTTGCGTCATGTGGCTGAGTGGGTGCGTGATCGGGCCGGTCTCGACGCGCCGGCAGCCGCGGCTCGCTGCGTGCGCCGGCAGCTGCGTCGCGGCCGTGCTGGCGGTTGATGATGTGTTGGCGCAGGTGACGGCGGTGGTTGCGGAGATGACGGGGTATCCGACGGAGTTGTTGGAGCCGGATCTGGATCTGGAGGCGGATCTGGGTGTCGACACGGTGAAGCAGGCCGAGGTGTTCGCGGCGGTTCGTGAGCACTACGAGTTGGAGCGTGACGAGAACTTGCAGTTGCGTGACTTCCCGACGTTGCGTCATGTGGCTGAGTGGGTGCGTGATCGCGCCGGTCTCGACGCGCCGGCAGCCGCTGGCGTCTCCAGCGCGCGCGACGTCTGGCGGTCGATGATGTGTTGGCGCAGGTGACGGCGGTGGTTGCGGAGATGACGGGGTATCCGACGGAGTTGTTGGAGCCGGATCTGGATCTGGAGGCGGATCTGGGTGTCGACACGGTGAAGCAGGCCGAGGTGTTCGCGGCGGTTCGTGAGCACTACGAGTTGGAGCGTGACGAGAACTTGCAGTTGCGTGACTTCCCGACGTTGCGTCATGTGGCTGAGTGGGTGCGCGAGCGGGCCGGTCTCGACGCCTCCGGGCCTGCAACTCAGATCGCAGCAGCGGCGCCGGCAGAGGCCGACGCGCGCCGAGCGTCGTCCAGGGCGACTTCGATGCAGTCGATGCACTGCCGCGCCGGATCCCGGTCCCGTCGCTGCGACCGCCGACGACGAGCTGCCTGCCGACCGGTGTCGAACTCGACGGCGCCCGCGTCGTCGTGATGCTCGACGAAGGGGGAGTGGGCGACGCGCTGGTGAAGCAGCTGAACAAGGCCGGCGCCGACGTGCTCACCCTGGAGCCCGGCGTCGGCGACCGATGCGTTGCTGACCCAGGTCGACGGCGTGGCACGCCGACGCGCCGATCACCGGCGTCTACTGGCTGCCCGCCCTCGACGACGACGGCGACCTCGCCGACTACGACCTGGCCACCTGGCGCGAGGCACTGCGCCGCCGGGTGAAGACGCTGTACGCCACGATGCGTTGCCTCTACGACGCCAGCCCGTTCCTCGTGTCGGCCACCCGCCTCGGCGGCTACCACGGCTACGACGCCGACGGCGCGACCAACCCGCTCGGTGGGCCGGTGGTCGGGTTCACCAAGTCGTACCGCAAGGAGCGTCCGGAGGCGCTGGTCAAGGCGGTCGACCTCGCTCCCAGCCGCAAGACCTCTGCGATCGCGGGGCAGTTGATCGAGGAGACGCTCTTCGATCCGGGCTGCGTCGAGATCGGACGGGTCGACGACCGGCGCTTCGGTGTGGCGTTCGTCGAGATGCCGTTCCCGCAACGCGTCCGACGACGGCGAGGTCGTGCCCAGCGGTCGAGGCATGACGCTCGATCACGACTCGGTGGTCGTCGTCACCGGCGCCGCGGGCAGCATCGTGTCGGCGATCACCGCCGACCTCGCCGCGGCCTCGGGTGGCACGTTCCACCTGCTCGACCTGACCCCGACGCCCGACCGTGACGACCCCGACCTGGAGGCGTTCCGCGCCGACCGCAACGGCCTGAAGGTCACGATCGCCGAGCGGATGAAGGCGGCCGGCGAGCATGCGACGCCGGTGCTGATCGAGCGCGAGCTCGCAGGCTTCGAACGCCTCGATGCGGCGCTGACGGCGATCCAGGCCGTCGAGGCGGCCGGTGGCACCGTGCACTACCACTCCGTCGACCTGACCGACGCCGACGCCGTCGCCGCAGCGATCGACGACGTGCGACGATCTGAGCGGCCGCATCGACGTGCTGCTCCACGCGGCAGGCCTCGAGATCAGTCGCAACCTGCCCGAGAAGGAACCCCGCGAGTACGACCTCGTCTTCGACGTCAAGAGCGACGGCTGGTTCAACGTGTTCCACGCTGCGCAGGACATGGAGATCGGTGCCACGGTCGTGTTCTCGTCGGTCGCCGGGCGCTTCGGCAACCAGGGCCAGACCGACTACTCGGCTGCGAACGACCTGCTCTGCAAGATCACCAGCAGCTTCCGTCGGACCCGACCGGAGACACGCGGGCTGGCTCTGGACTGGACGGCGTGGGGTGGCATCGGGATGGCCACCCGGGGATCCATTCCGAAGATCATGGAGATGGCCGGCGTGCAGATGCTGCCCCCCGAGGCGGGCGTCGCATGGATCCGGCGCGAGCTCCTGTCGAGCGAGTACGCCGGCGAGGTGATCGTCGCCGGCACGCTCGGGATGATGGCCGGCGAGTACGACGATCGCGGCGGCGTCGACCTCGCGAATGTGATCGGCGGCGAGGGCGACCACGGGCCGATGATCGGGCACGCCACGGTCAGTGTTCACGACGGCGTCGTCGTCGAGACGACGCTCGATCCACTGCAGCAGCCGTTCCTCGACGATCACCGCATCGACGGGACCCCGGTGCTGCCGGGGGTGATGGGCATGGAGGCCTTCGCCGAGGCCGCCCGACTGCTGGTGCCCGATCACCACGTGCTCGGTGTCGAGGACGTCACGTTCGCTGCGCCGCTCAAGTTCTATCGGGACGAACCCCGCACGCTGACCGTGCAGGCGGTGCTCGCACCCGACGGCGACGACCTCGTCGCACACTGCACGCTCAGCGCCCAGCGCCAGCTGCCCGGCCAGGAACAGCCACAACGGACGGTGCACTTCACCGGACGCGTCCGGCTGGGCGCCGAGGCGCCCGTGGCGGAACCGATCGAGCCGCCGGGCGACCCCAGCGGCCCGTCCCTCGACGCCGAGCAGGTGTACTCGTTCTACTTCCACGGCCCGGCCTACCAGGTCGTGTCGGCGGCGTGGCGCGACGGCGATTCGTCGGTGGCGGCGCTGACCGACCCGCTCCCCGACAACCACGTTCCGTCGCAGCGGCCGCTCACCACCGCACCGAGGCTGATCGAGCTGTGCTTCCAGACCGCCGGGCTCTGGCAGGCGGGCCTCGAAGACCGGTTGGCGTTGCCGATGCGGGTCGGCCGCGCCCGCTGGTACTCCGTGGCGAACCAGAACGGTCCGCTTCGAGCCGTCGCCCGTGAGACCTCGACCGGCGTCTTCGACTGCGTCGTCGTCGATCCCTCCGGAGCGGTCGTGGCACGGCTCGACGGTTACGAGACGATCCCGTTGCCGGCGCCGATTCCTGGCTCTGTCGCCGACGCCCTCCACGCCGCGTACCGGGTGTGAACGGGGAGTGAGCGAGATGACTTCGGTGGTGGTGATCGAACGCCTCGGCGTGATCGATTCTGGCGAAACAGCGGTGCGCGTCCTGAACGCCGTTGGTGGGCTCAACGACGCCGGCGATGCGCCAACGATCACGACGGTGCTGTTCCACGACGAACCCGATCCACAACCCTGGTACGGCCGCGAGGCCGATGAGGTTCGACCGCTCTGCGAGAACGTCGAGCACCGCTCGATCGACGATGTCGTTGCGTGTCTGCTGGCCGCCGACGTCGACACGCTCTGGCTCGGGTCGTGGCCTGGCGACGAGCGCGCCGACCTGATCGAGGCCTGCGCCGCCGCCGAGATCGGCGTGGTCGGCCCTGACGCCGACACCGTGCGCCGGCTGTCGGACACGGCCCAATTCCCGTTGATCGGTGGTGCCGCCACGCTGTTCGATGGCCGACCGTTGCGTCGGGTGGAGGTCGATGTCCTGGTCGACGATCACGGCACGATCTGGAACCTCGGTGGACGTGACGTCAGCGTGCGGCGCCGTCATCACTCACTCGTCGCCGAGGCGCCCTGCGCAGGGGTCTCCGCCGAGCTGGCGGCGGCGATCTGTGACGCGGCGTCCGACCTTGCCCGCGACGTCGGGTATCGAGGCGCCGGCATGGTCACGTGCGTTCACGATCACACCGACTTTGCGATCACCGCCGTCGACTGCGTCGCCCCACCCGATCACGCCACCTCCGAGGAGCGTTCGGGTGCGAGTTTCGTCGGCTGGCGCCTGCGGGTGCACCGCGGTGAAGCCCTTCCCGAGCAGGAACCGCCAGCGGACGGTGTCGCCATGGAGGTCAGGTTGCTCGCCGAAGACCCTGACGACGAGTTCGCGAAGACACCGGGCCGGGTGGCGCTGTTGTCGTTCCCCGTCGGCACGGGCGTGCGCGTCGACGCCAACCGCCGAGTCGGTGACCCCGTCGACGAACGAGACACGTTGCTCGCGGTCATCACCGCATGGGGGCCCGATCGTTCGGTGGCGCTCACTCGCATCCGCCGCGCCCTGGAGCGCACCGCCGTGGTGATCGACGGAGGCACCACGAACCTGTCGTTCCTGCTGGCCCTGCTCGACGACGAACGGTTCCAGCGCGATGACGTCGACCATCGCTGGCTCGACCAGATGATCGCCGAACGGCCATCGCCCGAGCCCGACCCGGTGGTGTTGCTGGCCGCCGCCGTCGAGGCATACGAGGCTGACCGCCGCCGCGCCCAGGACGCGTTCTACGCCTCGGCCGAACGCGGCCGTCCGCAGCAGCCCGACGAGGTGGGCGCCGGTATCGAGCTCGGTTACCTCGGCGAGTCGTATCGGTTCGACATCGAGTGCGTCGCTCCGCGCACCTATTCGGTGCGCTCCGGGCACACCGCAGCCCATGTCACCCTCGACCGCCTCAACGAGTACGAACGGCGCCTCACGTGCGCCGGTCGCCGGCACCGGCTGGTCGTGTCGCCGACCGAGTTCGGACTCCGGGTCCAGGTCGGTCACACCGCTCACGTGATCGAACGCGAAGACGGCGTCCTCGTGCGTGTCGGCTGGCCGGCGTTGATCGTGAGCACCCTGGTCCAGCCGGGTGATGCTGTCGTCGAGGGGCAACCGATCGTCGTGCTCGAGTCGATGAAAATGGAGACGACCGTCGTGGCGCCGTTCGCCGGCGTGGTCCTCGACGTCCTGGTCACTCCGAACAGCCAGGTCGAGCGAGGAGCGGCGTTGCTCAGGCTGCGTCCCGCAACGACGACGACCGGCCAGGCGGCGGGGCGCCGCGTCGACCTGAGTGGGTTCGAGCGTTCGACCGACTTCTCCCGCAAACCGTGCGATCGCGTCTACGAGCCGCTCGGCGACTACCTCCTCGGCTACGACCTCGCCCCCGCCGATCTCCGCCGGCTGCTCACCGAGCAGCGTCGCCTCGCAGAGATCGCTGACCCAGGCGACGCTTCGCTCCTGGCCTGCGAGGACGGCCTGCTCGACATCTATGCCGAGCTCGGGTCGCTGTACCGACCGCAGACCGAGACCGAGCACGACGACCTCGCTCCCGGTGGCGAGAACACCCAGGAGTACCTGGTCTCGTTCCTGCAGTGGCTCGACGCCGACCGGGCCGGGCTCCCCGACGAGTACCGGGCCCGACTCGAACGGGCGCTCGATCGGTTCGGGGTCCGCAGCCTGGACCGCACCCCCGAACTCGAGGCCGCACTGATGTGGCTGTTCCGTTCGTTCTCGCGGTTGACCGAGCTGAGCCCGATCGTGTTGGCAATCCTCGAACGTCGCCTGGCCCATCGTGACGCACTGCGGTCCTGCGTCGATGCGGAGATGCGCGCTCGGCTCGACCGGCTCGCGGCCGCCACGCAGGGCCGCCAACAGCCAGTCGCCGATCTGGCCCGCGACGTCCGCTTCCGCTACTTCGACGAGCCCCTGATCGATGCCGCAGCTGCCGAGTTGTACGGCGAGATGGCCGACCACCTCGATCACCTCGCGGCTCATCCCGAGGCCGCCGACCGTGACGATCGGATCGATCGGCTGGTGTGGTGCCCCCACCCGATGCGATCGATGCTCATCTCGGCGTGGACCGCGAGCGATGCCGACACCGAGTCGACTCTTCGTCGACTCGTCCTGGAGATCCACCTGCGCCGCTTCTACCGGACCCGCGAGATCGGCGTGATCACCACCGAGGTCCGCGACCGACACCTCGTCGCCGCCGTCGACTACGGCCACGACCGCGAGTCGCTCCACGTGGTCGCCGGTTTCCTGCCGCTCGACGAGCTGCCGGCGTGGTCGGTTGCGATCGCCGATCACCTCGCACAGGTTCGTCCCGACGCCTCGATCGTGGTCGATCTCATCACGTGGAGCGGGGCGGGGCGCGAGGACATCGCCCAGACCGCCGCAGAGGTCGGGGAACTCCTGGCGTCGTGCGATTTCGGCCGGACCATCCACCGTGTCAACGTGTCCGTCGGCGCCGTTGCGATGCCAGATGTGGCTCGGCGCCGAGCCCACAGCGTGTCGTTCCTCGGTGACGACGGGTCGTTCATCGAGGACCGGCTGTACCGCGACCTCCATCCGATGCTGGCAGAACGACTCGAGATGTGGCGGCTCTCCAACTTTCGGCTCGAACGCCGCCCGTCGCCCGAGGACGTCTACCTCTTCGATGGTGTGGCCCACGACAACCCTCGGGATCATCGGCTGTTCGCTCTCGCCGAGATCCGCGGGTTGACCCCGGTGATCGACCCAGCGACCGGTGCGACGACCTATCCGCGCCTGGAACGTGTGGGCCTCTTGGCGATGGCCGCAATGCGGTCGGAGCTGACGAGGTACACCGCTCGCGACCGTCCGATCGCGAACCGGCTCGTGCTGGACGTGCAGGCCCCGTGGACGCTCCCAGTGGACGAGTCGAGCGCCCTGGCCCAGCGGTTCGCGCCGCTCGCAGCTCGGGTCGGCCTCGAGAAGGTCGTGTTGAAAGTTCGGATTCCCGACGAGTCCGAGGCGGAGGGGCTTCGACACGCTGTGCTCCACATCGAAGACGTCGGGCACGGTCTGATCGTGCGCGAGGAGCGCGCCGGAGACCAGCCGGTGCGCCCGCTGGGCGCCTATCAGCAGAAGGTGCTCACCGCCGCCCGCTTCGGCACGCCGTATCCGTACGAGATCGTCCGGCTGTTCACCCAACACGCCCCGGCCGACGGTCTGCCTCCCGACTCGTTCGTCGAGTTGGATCTCGACGTCGACGACCGACTGGTGCCGGTCCATCGCGAACCGGGTGGCAACAGCGCCCACATCGTCGTCGGGTTGCTCACCAACCACTCGTCGGTGGTGCCCGAGGGGATGCAGCGCGTCGCGCTGCTGTCCGATCCGACCCAGGGTCTCGGCAACCTCGCCGAGCCCGAGTGCCGGCGGATCAACGCTGCGCTCACCTACGCACTCGAACATCGCTTGCCGGTCGAGTGGTTCGCGGTGTCGAGCGGAGCGCTGATCGCCATGGATTCGGGCACCGAGAACATGGACTGGATCGCACTGACGTTGCGGCGCCTGATCGAGTTCACCCAGGCCGGCGGCGAGGTCAACATCGTGGTCACCGGCATCAACGTCGGCGGGCAGCCGTACTGGAACGCAGAAGCAACGATGCTCACCCACACCAAGGGAATCCTGGTGATGACCCCGTCGTCGACGATGGTCCTCACCGGCAAGCAGGCCCTCGACTTCTCCGGGGCGGTCAGTGCCGAGGACAACCACGGCATCGGCGGCTACCACCGAGTGATGGGGCCGAACGGCCAGGCGCAATACTGGGCGCCGTCGTTCGCCGAGGCCTGTTCGCTGCTGCTTCGCCACTACGAGCTCACCTACGTCGTGCCGGGCGAGCGTTTCCCGCGACGTCGGCCAACCGACGACCCGGTCGACCGTGACGTGCGCACGAGCGTCCACGCGGTGCTGCCGAACTGCCCGTTCGGCACCGTCGGCGACGTGTTCTCCGCCGAACTGAACCCCGAGCGCAAGCAACCGTTCGACATGCGCTCGGTGATGCGGGCGGTCGCCGACACGGACTCGGAGCCGCTGGAGCGCTGGAAGGACCTACGCGACGGCGACACCTCGATCGTGTGGGACACCACAGTCGGTGGGATCCCTGTCAGCCTGCTCGGCATCGAGTCGCACACCGTCGGCCGGCAGGGGTACGTGCCGTCGGACGGTCCGCCGGCGTGGACGTCGGGCACCCTCTTCCCGCACTCGTCGCGCAAGACCGCCCGTGCGATCAACGCGGCCAGCGGCAATCGGCCGTTGGTCGTGCTCGCCAACCTGTCGGGTTTCGACGGCTCACCCGAGTCGATGCGGCGGCGCCAACTGGAGTTCGGCGCCGAGATCGGACGGGCGGTGACCAACTTCGACGGTCCGATCGTCTTCGTCGTGGTCTCGCGCTACCACGGCGGCGCCTTCGTGGTGTTCAGCAAGGCACTCAACGAGGAGATGGAGATCGCTGCGGTCGAAGGGTCGTACGCGTCGGTGATCGGCGGAGCGCTCCAGCGGCTGCCACCGTGTTCGCCCGCGAGGTCAAACAGCGCACCGAGAGTGATCCGCGTGTGAGCGCGGCACGCGAGGCAGCGGCATCCGCGACCGACACCGAGGCGGCACGGCGTCGCACCGAGCTGTCCAGGGTCACCGAGCAGGTGCGATCCGAGAAGCTTGGTGAGGTCGCCGACGAGTTCGACGGCATCCACACGATCGAACGGGCGCTGCGCGTCGGTTCGGTCGATCGCATCATCGCTGCCGCCGACCTCCGGCCCTACGTGGTCGATGCCCTCGAACGCGGCATGGCGCGTCACGTCGCGACCGCCTGAGCGTCGGCTGCATCGAACGGACGTCAGCAGGTCGGGTGATCGACCCACGAATGCACCGGCACGGCGGCCGCAAGACTGGACCCGGTCGGCAACCAGCTCGGGCGGTTCACGGTGCGCGTTGCAGGCGATCGTCAGGACGAAGACGCCGTCGCGTCGCCACCAGCCGGGCATCGGGCCAGAGGGTCCGTTCACGTTCATCGGGGTCCACCCATCGCTCCTGCGGCTGCTGCCCAGTTGAACCTCGACGGTCCTCGTGTCGGCGCGGAATCCGACCTGCTGGACCTTGAGGGCGGCCTCCTTCGCCGACCAGATGAGGTTGGCCGCTTCGTCACGCTGGTCGCGGTCGGCCAGCCCCTGGACGTGCCCGATTTCCGCCGGGGTGAAGAAGTCGATGACGAACTCGTCGCTGCGCGGTTCGACCACCTCGAGGTCGATCCCGAGCGTTCCGAATTCGGCGCTGTCGGACGGCCCGACGAGGCACACGGCCCACCCGGAGCGGTCGCTCATCGACACGTCGACTTCGGCTTCCTTCCCGTCGAGGTGGACGTACGGCGCGCCGCTCGGTCGATGCTGCACCTCGATCCGTGCGAGCGACGCCGGCGTCCGACCGATGTCCAGCACGGTGGCGATCGCCTGCTTCGCGGTCCACCGCCGGGTGAGGTACTCGTTGCGACGCTTCGTGAAGCGGATCGACGCGACGTACTCGCGTTCGGTCGGCGACAACCACTCGAGCGCTGGGCGGCACCTCGTGCTCACCGTGTGCCAGCCACCACATACGGCCATTGTCTCTCGACTCATGGCCCTCGGCGGCATCGCGCTTGGTTGCGGAGCCTGCGGGTGTCCATTCGGGCCCGGACGGGCACCTGAGCTGCGTCAGGTGGGCGGGGCGAT
This sequence comes from Ilumatobacteraceae bacterium, assembly GCA_963717385.1. Classification (GTDB taxonomy): domain Bacteria; phylum Actinomycetota; class Acidimicrobiia; order Acidimicrobiales; family Ilumatobacteraceae; genus Sva-07. Next base: position 217,694 of record CAVQWE010000010.1, on the reverse strand, counting down.
GATGACGCTGCCGTTGTGGCCGCCGAAGCCGAAGTTGTTCGACATCACCGGCCCAGGTGTCCACGGACGGGCCTCGCCGATGACCACATCGATCGTCATCTCGGGATCGATGGTGGTGGTGTTCGCTGTCGGTGGGATCAGCTCGTGGCGGATCGACAGCAGCGAGGCCGCTGCTTCGAGCGCGCCAGCGGCTCCGAGAGCGTGGCCGGTGACGCCTTTGGTCGAAACGACCGGGACGGCATGTGGCTCCGAAGACCTCGGTCACTGCAGCTGCTTCGGCGGCGTCGTTGAGCGGAGTCGACGTACCGTGGGCGTTGACCTGCTTGATCGCCGACGCATCGAAGCCGGCGTGGTCGAGCGCGAGCCGCATGCATGCGATCGCGCCGACACCGCCGGGTGACGGCGCCGTGATGTGGTGGGCGTCAGCGTTGCTCGCCATGCCGACGATCTCGCCGAGGATGGTTGCTCCGCGAGCTTCGGCGTGGGACCACTCCTCGAGGATCAACACGGCGGCACCCTCGCCCATCACGAACCCGTCGCGGGCGACGTCGAACGGTCGGCTGACACCGGAGCTCGACAGTGCGGTCATGTTGCCGAATCCGGCCAGTGCCGTCGCCGTGGCTGCCGACTCGGCGCCACCGGTTGCCACGGCGTCGGCGAGACCCCACTCGATCAACCGGGCGGCGTAGCCAATGGCGTGTGTCCCGGCGGCACATGCCGTGCAAATCGTCTCGAGTGGGCCCTGCAGGCCGTAGCGCATCGAGATCGCAGCCCCAGAGGCGTTGGCCATCATCATCGGCACGAGGAAAGGCGACACACGTCGGTCGCCCTTCTCGGCGCGGACGAGCACCTGCTCTTCCAGGGTGTGCAGCCCACCGATACCGGTGGCGAAGATCGTGCCGAACCGTGGCGGTGCGACACCGATTGCGTCGATGCCGCCGGCCATGTCGAATGCCTCGCCGGCTGCAGCGAGCGTGAACTGCTCGACGCGATCAGCTCGGCGAGCATGCTTGGGGGACTCGAAGTACGGGCTTGGGTCCCAGTCGTCGATTTCGGTCGGACGTGCCTCCGGAGATTCCCGGGCCGAGCAGACCGGTCCAGTAGTCGTCGACGCCGATGCCGGCAGGTGCGACGACCCCGAGCCCGGTCACAGCGACCCGACGGCCGCCGCGGGTCACAGTTTCGCGACGACGATGTCGTAGGCCTGCTGGACGGTCTCGACACCTTCGAGCTCTTCTTCGGGCACCGACACGTCGAACTCCTCTTCGAGCGCCATGACCAGCTCGACGAGATCGAGGCTGTCGGCATCGAGGTCGTCGCCGAAGTTGGCCTCGGGCACGACGGCGCTCTCTTCGACGGACAGCACCTCGACGGCGCACTTGCGGAAGCGGGCAAACAGTTCTTCGTTCACGGTGTTCTCCTTCTGGGTGGGTTGGAAAGTGTTGCACACCAGATGCGGCATGCCGATGATGTAGCGATCGGGGTGAGACACCAATCGTTGCTGGCGGTCAGTGTCCCATTCCGAGGCCGCCGTCGACGGGGATGACGGCGCCGGTGATGTACGCCGCATCGTCTGAAGCGAGGAAGGCGACCACGCCAGCGATTTCCGCTGGTTCGGCGACGCGTTGCAGCGGCACCATGGCGGTCAGGTCGGCCAGACGTTCGTCGCTCAATGCGGCGGTCATGTCGGTGGCGACCGGGCCGGGGGCGACGACGTTGACGGTGATCGACCGCGAGCCGAGTTCCCGAGCAACGGAGCGGGCGAAGCCGACGAGGCCGGCCTTCGAGGCCGCGTAGTTCGCCTGGCCGGCGGACCCGAGCAGCCCGACCACAGACGACACGAGCACGATTCGGCCGCTCCGAGCCTTCAGCATTGCCCGGCTCGCACGCTTGACGACGCGGTACGAAGCAGTGAGGTTGGCATCGAGGACCGAGGTGAAGTCGTCCTCGGACATGCGCAGCAGCAGGCCGTCGCGAGTGATGCCGGCGTTCGACACGAGCACCTCGACGGGGCCACCGAAGTGCTCTTCGACCGCGGTGAAGGCGGCGTCGACATCGTCGTTGGACGTCACGTCGCACTTCACGCCGAAGAACCCCTCGGGGGGAGGCGACGAGTTGTAGGTGACCGCGACCTGGTCGCCCAGCGCCGCGAACCGTTCGGCACATGCCAGCCCGATACCGCGGGCGCCGCCGGTGATCAAGACCACACGGCTCATGCGTCGACCACCGTTGCGGGGAGCTGGCACGGGAGCGCTCCATCGGACCACCGCACTGGCGGCGGTCATTCCTGCACCGAATCCGACGAACAACACCAGATCACCTTCGCAGATCCGACCGCGGTCCAAGGCGTCGGCGAGGGCCAGGGGAATCGAAGCCGCGGAAGTGTTGCCGGTGCGGTCGAGCACGATCGAGGTGCGATCGAGCCCGATGCCCAGTCGTTCGCACGACGCGGAGATGATGCGGATGTTGGCCTGGTGCGGCACCACGACGGCGATCTGGTCGGCGGTGACGCCGGCTGCCTGCATCGAAGCGGTGGCCGACTCGACCATGATCCGAACCGCCCGGCGGAACACCTCGCGTCCTTCCATCTGCAGCTTGCCACCGACCTCGGCGTAGAGCGCCTCCTCGGCGCTGCCGTCGGCGGAGAGGTCCCAACCGAGGAGTTGGCCCGCGCCTTCGACGGCCTCGAGGACCGCAGCGCCCGAGCCGTCGGCGAACAAGATCGCAGTGTTGCGATCGTCCCAGTCGGTGATGCGCGAGAGCGTGTCGGTGCCGATCACCAAGACCTTCTCTGCGCCCAACGCGATGAGCCCGTGGGCATTGACGAGCCCGTACACCCAACCGGAGCACGCCGCGTTGAGGTCGTACGCGCCGCACGACAGGCCGAGGAGATGCTGCACGGTGGCCGAGGTGCCCGGCACTGCGCGATCGGGCGTGGTGGTCGCGAGTACCAGGGCGTCGATGTCGCCGGGCACGAGGCCCGCGCGTTCGATGGCTTGGCGCCCCGCTTCGACCGACAGCCCAGCGGTGGTGCCGCCGACGTGACGTTCGACGATGCCGGTGCGCTCGACGATCCAATCGTGGTTGGTGTCGATCGTGCGCTCGAGGTCGTGGTTGGTGACGATCTGGTCGGGCAGTGCGGTGCCCCAACCGGTGATCGCAGCGCCGCGGACGCCTGTGGGAACTCGTGGCATCGTCAGGTCCTGCCACTCACTGTTCGGTACGCAGCCAAACGATCGGTTGGCGGTTCGTGACGCGCTCGGTGTCGAGCGCAATGAAGCTCTGCAGCACGCCGGCGAACGGCGAACGGACCTCGACCTCGCCGACGTGTCCGACCACGGTGCCGACCGAGATCGAGGACCCCTCGTGGAGATCGGCAACCGGGGCGAAGATGCCTGCGGCTGGGCTCACCACGAGCCGTTCGACGGCGAAGAGATGTTCTCCCTCTTGCTGGTGCGGTCCGGAAGGTGGCCCGGCGCCCACCCATTCGATGAGCTTGTCGAGATCTTCGGGCGTGGCGACCGAGATCGTTCGGCTTCCCGACACGGTGCGTTTGGCCATGCCGGTGAGCACCGACCCGGGACCCAACTCGGCGAAGTCGGTGACACCCGCACCCGACAGCGTGAGCAGCGAGTGCTTCCAACGCACCGGGCTCGAGAGTTGAGCCGACAGCAGGCTGGCCCAGTCGGCAGCCTGATCGTGGGCGAGCGCGTCGACGTTCGAGACGACCGGCACATCGCTGTCACGGGGGTCGGCGTCGGCGAGCGCGGCGCGCAGACGGTCACGCGCTGCGGTCATGAACGGCGTGTGGAATGCGCCGGCCACCTGCAATGGCATGACCTTCTTCGCTCCGAGATCCTTGGCGTGGCGTGCGGCGGCTTCGACCCCGTCGGGCGAACCAGCGATGACCACCTGACCTGGTGCATTGAAGTTGGCGACCCACACGTCGGCGTCGGCGCGGCGGCAGGCCACATCGACGTGGTCGTCGTCGAGTCCGAGAACCGCAGCCATCGTGCCTGGCTGAGCGAGTCCGGCGTCGTGCATTGCTGCGCTGCGTTCTCCGACGAGCCGGATTCCGTCGTCGAACCCGAGCGCACCGGTGGCGGTCAGCGCGGTGTATTCGCCCAGGCTGTGACCAGCGCAGTAGTTGGGTGCGATACCGAGTCGTTCGACGGCATCGAGCACCATCAGGCTCGACACGAACGTGGTGAGTTGCGCGTTGCGGGTGTCTCGGAGTTCGTCGGCGTCGGCATCGCAGAGCAAGGCGCCGACGTCGCGGCCGGCGATGTCGCTGGCCTCGTCGACCAGTTCCCAACTCTCGTGGTTGCGCCAGGGAAGCCCCATGCCGGGTCGTTGCGACCCTTGGCCCGGGAAGGTGAAAGCGAGCATTGTCGGCAGGCTAGACCGCTCGTCGCAGTGCGGGGAGCTACCGCCGGGTAAGCCCGCTAGTCTCGCCGTCGCACAGCGCCCCGGTAGCCCAATTGGCAGAGGCAACGGTCTCAAACACCGTCAAGTGTCGGTTCGAGTCCGACCCGGGGCACGCGAAGTGCTCATCCGATCTGCGCCCCGTGCGTCCCGACGCACCATCTGCGCCCCTCTGGTCCCGGAAGCCGGAACCCAGTTGCCACAGATCACAGCGCTCGTCGATGTAGCGTCGAGAGCCCATGGGTAACTGGCTCGTCGAACGTCGCCTGTCGCAGGTGGCCACACGGCTCAAGACCTTGCGAACCGAGCTGTCGGTGATCGACGAACAGATGATCTACCTCGGCGACGACGCCGACGATCAGGAGATCCGAGCGCTGGTGGCTGAAACCGCAGGTGCGTCGTTCGAGGCGCGCGATGCTCGCCGCCACGTCGACGCCCACGCCACGACACCGGGCGAAGGTGGTCGAAGAAATCGCTTCGCTCGAAGTGCGCCAAGACGAACTGCTCGATCGACTCTGATCATGTCCGGGGTCGGACACATTCGGCGATCGTGACAAGCTCGCCCGATGGACCCCGTGACTGCACGAAAGACCTGGCGAACCCTCGAGCCGATTCACGGTGCGATCTACTTCGCTGCCGAGGTCCGCGACGAGTACCAGTCCGTCGGGCTCGACGATCGGATGACCGGCTACTTCGCCTCCCGGTCGGCGCCGATGGGAGCGGTACCCGCCGAGGTGGTCATCGCAACCTTCTTCAACTTCGACCCCGGCCTCGTTCGCCGGAGCATGGCCGGGGTGTGGGACCGGGTCGCCCCGTCGGAGGTGTTGGCGGCCCGGTTGCGAGGCGCCGACCGGATGATTCGAACCCATGCCGACGGTTTCGTCGACACCGCTGAACTCGCCGAAGCCGCCGAACTCGCCCGCACGGCCGCGCTCGCAGCGTGCGAATGCCCCGAGGGGCGGCCGCTGTTCGCCGGTCACACGTCGCTGGGATGGCCCGAAGAACCACATCTCGTGCTCTGGCATGCGCAGTCGTTGCTGCGCGAGTTCCGCGGCGACGGCCACATCGCCGCACTCACCGCAGCAGGGCTCGACGGCTGCGAGGCGTTGGTCACCCACGCCGCAGCGGGCGATGTCTCCGCAGACATCCTGCGAGCCACTCGCCAACGCACCGGCGACGACTGGCTGGCCGCCGAGGAACGCCTTCGCGAACGCGGCTGGCTCGACTCCGACCTGGCGATCACCGAACTCGGACGTCAGCAGCGCGACGACATCGAGGCTCGCACCGACGAACTCGCGGCAGCCCCGTACGACGCGATCGGTGTCGACGGTTGCGAGCGCCTGCGATCTCTCTGCCGGCCGATCAGTCAGGCGATGATGGGAGCATTCGGGTGACCCGATTGTCGAGGACCTCGACGGCGTCGAACGGTCCTCGCAGGAGTCGAACGTGCCCGTCAGCTGCTAGATAGGTGGGATGCCATTGCGTGTTGTGATCGCCGAGGACGAGGCCATCATTCGCATGGACCTGCGCGAAACCCTGGAAGAGGAGGGTTACGAGGTCATCGGCGAAACCGGTCGCGGCGACCAAGCCATCGAACTCGTGCGTGGGTTGCAGCCCGATCTGGCCATCCTCGACATCAAGATGCCCGGCATGGACGGCCTCGAAGCCGCCCGCATCATCAACGGCGAGAAGATCTGTGGCGTGCTCATGCTCACTGCGTTCAGTCAGCGTGAAGTCGTCGAGCAGGCCCGCGACGCCGGCGCCCTGGCGTTCCTGGTCAAGCCGTTCCAGAAGAGCGATCTCATCCCGGCGATCGAGGTGGCGATGGGTCGCTTCCGTGAGCTTCGGTCGCTGACCGGCGAGATCGACGCCCTCGGCGAACAGCTCGAATCGCGCAAGGTCATCGATCGGGCCAAGGGCGTGTTGATGGACGAGGTGGGCATGTCCGAGACGGATGCGTTCGCCTTCGTGCAGCGCACCGCAATGAGCGAACGCACCCGGATGCGTGACGTTGCCGACCGAATCCTCGACGGCTCGCTGCGCCCCGGCACCGACTGATCCCGACCGATGGGCACCTACCTCGTCATCGACGGCAACTCGCTCACGTATCGCGCATTCTTCGCGCTGCCGACCGACATGGCGACCGCCAGCGGCCAAGTCACCAACGCGGTGTTCGGCTTCACGTCGATGCTGATCAACGTGCTCAAGGACCACACGCCCGACGGGGTCGTCGTGATGTTCGATCGGCCCGAGCCCACGTTCCGCCACGAAGCCGAACCGCTGTACAAGGCCCAGCGCGACGCTGCTCCCGACATCCTCCGCCAGCAGATGGGGCTCGTCCGCGAGGTGCTCGATGCCATCGGCATCACCGCGATCGACCTGTCCGGCTGGGAGGCCGACGACCTCATCGCCACGGCAACCGACCGCATCGTCGCTGCCGGCCATCAGGTGATCATCGTCACCGGCGACCGCGACAGTTACCAGTTGGTGAGCGACCCCGACGTCAAGGTGCTCTACAACAAGCGTGGTGTCAGCGACTACGCGTTCTACGACGAAGCGGGTATCGAGGAACGCACCGGTGTCACGCCGGCGATGTATGTGCAGTACGCCGCGCTGCGCGGCGACAACAGCGACAACCTGCCCGGCGTGCCCGGTGTCGGTGAGAAGACCGCTGCCAAGCTGATCAACAAGTACGGCGGCCTCGATGGCATCTTCGAACACGTCGACGAGCAGACGCCCAAGCTGCGGTCGAACCTGGCCGAGAACGAAGAGCGTGCCCGCAAGAACTTCGAGCTGATGTTGTTGCGCCACGACGCTCCCATCGAGTTCGACATCGACGACCTGGGCGTCACTCCCAACGCCGACGAATTGAAGCGACTGTTCGACTTCCTCGAGTTCCGTGCGCTGGCCACGCGGCTCGACGGAGCGCTTTCGGCCATGGGCACGTCGGTCGATCTCGGCCCTGCCGACGACCGAGCCGAGATCGTCGCCGAAGTGACCACTGCGTCGTCGCCGGCCGAGGCGGCGGCGGCCATTGCGTCGGCCGACGCCGTCGACATGGCGGCCACCTGGGTCGGCGAACCCGGGAGGAGCCCGCTCGCTGGTGTCGCTGTGGTCACCGATGCATCGGGAGCCGAGGTGCTGTGGGTTCCCGCAGACGTCCTCGCCGACGATGCGGTGCGAAACGCACTCGGCGCGCACACCAACCTCCGCGGGCACAACGTCAAACCGCTTGATGCGCTCGCTTGCTCGAATTCGATGTCGAAGTGCGGGGGCTCACCCTCGACACGGCGATCGCCGCGTATCTGATCGATCCCGCGGAGGCCCGCTACACGCTGCCTGATCTGATCGAGAAGTACACGAAGTACGCCCGACCTTCCGACGACGCCGCCGGAAGTGGACAACTCGACCTCGACGGCACCTCGCTCGGCGACGCCGAACTCGCCGCTCGCGATGCGCTGGCGGTCAACGCGCTCGCCGAACCGATCGTGGCAAGCCTCGAGGCCCAAGGGATGGCCGAGCTGTACCGCACGATCGAGAACCCGCTCGTGCTGGTGCTCGCCAAGATGGAACACGTCGGCATCGGCGTCGATGTCGACGAACTGCGAGCACTCGGCAAACGCTTGTCCGACGAGGTGCAGACGCTGCAAGTGCAGCTCCGTGAGGTGGCCGGTCGCGACGACCTGAACCTCAACTCGCCGAAGCAGCTTCGCGAGATCCTGTACGACGAGCGCGGTCTGGCACCGGGCAAGAAGACCAAGACCGGCTACTCCACCGACGCGGCGACACTCGAGAAGATCAAGGACCAGTGGCCCGAGTTCCTCGGACCGCTGATGCGCTACCGCGAGGTCGAGAAGCTCCGCTCGACCTATGGCGAAGGCCTGCTGGCCGAGGTTGCCGACGACGGTCGCATCCACGCCACGTTCAACCAGACCGTTGCGCGCACCGGCCGATTGTCGTCCGACCAGCCGAATCTGCACAACATCCCGGTGCGCACCGACGAGGGCCGCCAGTTCCGCAAGGCGTTCGTCCCGGCGCCGGGCACCACGCTGCTGGTCGCCGACTACAACCAGATCGAGCTGCGCTGTATCGCCCACTTGGCCCAGGACCCCGGATTGATCGGGGCGTTCACCAGCGGCGAGGACATCCACAACGCCACGGCGGCGCGGGTGTTCGCCGTCGACCCGGCGAGCGTGACCGTCGAACAGCGGTCGAAGGCGAAGATGGTGTCGTACGGGCTCGCCTACGGCATGGAGGCCTACGGGCTCGGCCAGCGGCTCAACATTCCCACCGAGGAAGCTGCGGTCATTCTCGAGGCGTACTTCGTGGCGTTCCCCAACGTGAAGCAGTACATGGACAACACGGTCATCGAGGCGCGCGAGCGTGGCTACACCGAAACGCTGTTCGGTCGCCGCCGCCCGATCCCCGAGCTGATGAACTCGAACTTCCGCGTCCGCCAGGCAGGCGAACGTCAAGCGATGAACGCCGGTATTCAGGGCTTGGCGGCGGACATCTTCAAGGTGGCGCTGGTCAACATCGACGAAGCGTTGGTGGCGGGGGAGTACGACAGCAGAGTCGTGTTGCAGGTGCACGACGAGGTCATCGTCGAAGTGCCCCACGACGAACACGACGTGGTCGGCGACCTGGTGATCGGCCTGATGCACGATGCCGCCGACCTCGACGTGCCGCTCGAAGTGAACGTGTCATGGGGCGAGCACGTGGGCCTCGGCGAAGGGGTGAATCACGCCAGGGGTCAGACCCCAGGAGTGATCCGCCAACGGGTGACGGCGCGAGGATGATCCGATGAGCTTCGACCCCGACTCGACCGTCACCTCGCCCGAGGAGCTCGCCGAGCTGTACCGGGCCCCGAGCCGCCTCGTGGCAACGAAGAAGGCCGGGGTGCTCGACGACGCCAGCGTGGGCATCATCGAACGATCGCCATTCGCACTCGTTGCCACGTCTGGCGCCGACGGCAGCCTCGACGTGTCGCCGCGCGGAGGGCCACCCGGGTTCGTGCGCGTCCTCGACGACCGTCACGTCGCAATCCCGGACCTCAACGGCAACAACCTGATCGACAGCCTGCGCGGCGTGGTTGCCACCGGCCGCGCCGGCCTGCTCGTGCTGGTGCCGGGCAAGGACGAGACGCTGCGCGTCAATGGTGCCGCGTGGGTGGTCACCGATCCGGGAGTGCTCGATCGTTGGAGCGACGAACTGCGGCGCCCGACGACAGCCATCGTCATCCGTACTGACGAGGTGTTCATGCACTGCGCCAAGGCGTTCCGGCGCGGCAAGGTGTGGGACCCTGCGAGCTGGAGCGATCTCGCCGATGCTCCCGACGGGCTCGACATCCTCAACGCGCAGGGCCTCGTCGGCGCCAACGACGAGGCCACTCGTGCGTTTCTCGAGCAGAGCTACCTCGACGATCTGGCCCGCGACGCTCCCGAGACGTGACCCGTACGTGACCGAACGCGATCACTGGTTCGAAGACCTCGCCGACCATCTCGGCTCGGCGTACGACCGTTACGCACACACCAAGGGCACGGTGCAGGAGGTCGATCACATCGTCGATGCGCTCGGGCTCCAGCCCGGCGAACGAGTCCTCGATGTCGGCTGCGGCACCGGGCGTCACGCCCATGAGCTGGCCGGCCGCGGCATCGAGGTGCACGGCGTGGACATCAGCCAGCGTTTCATCGACATCGCCAGCTCCGGTTCGTCTTCGCTCGCCACGTTCGAGCGGGGCGATGCCCGGACGATGCGCTTCGCTGGTGAGTTCGATGCCGTGATCTGCCTGTGCCAGGGAGCGTTCGGGATGATGACCGCCGACGGCGAGGACGCGGCGGTGATCTCCGCGATGGCCCGAGCCCTCCGGCCAGGCGGTCGCCTGGCGTTGAGCGCGTTCAACGCCTACTTCGCCGTCAAGTACCACGATGACGCCGAGTTCGATGCCGGCGCTGGCATCTCCCACGAAGTCACCGAGATCCGCTCGGAAACCGGTGAGCGCCGGACTGCAGACCTCTGGACTGGGTGCTACACCCCGCGTGAGCTGCGGTTACTGCTCGCAGGGCATGGTCTTGCGGTCGACTCGATCAGCAGCGTCGAGCCCGGTGCCTACGGCTCGAGTACCGCCACGACCGAGTCCCCCGAGTTCCTGGTCATCGCCCACGTGGCCTGAATCCACCGAAATGTCCCTCGTTCGTGACGCTCGGCGTCACGAACGAGGGATTTTTGGGGAAGTCGATGGGGGACGGCGCTGGTACCATGGTCGGCTGCGTCACGCCCTGTGCCGCGTCTGTCCATCTATTCACGTCCGTTTCGAAAGCAGTTCGTCCCTTGTCCGACACCGCAACCACCTCCGAGTCTCCCACCAACCAGATGGGAACCTTCGACGACGAGGGCGTCTACACCCCACGAGAGATCGTCTCCGACGACCTCGGCATGTCGTTCGCCGATGCGATCGACGGCACCATGGTCACCGTCGAAGACGGCCAGATGGTGCACGGCACCGTGGTCAAGATCGACAAGGACGAAGTTCTCCTCGACATCGGCTACAAGTCCGAAGGCGTCATCCTCAGCCGCGAGCTGAGCATCCGCAACGACGTCGACCCCTCCGAAGTCGTGTCGCTCGGCGAGCGCGTCGAGGCCCTGGTCCTCACGCTCGAGGACAAAGAGGGCCGCCTGCTGCTGTCGAAGAAGCGCGCCCAGTACGAGCGTGCGTGGGGCGACATCGAAGCCAAGAAGGAGGCCGACGAAGTCGTCTCCGGACCGGTCATCGAGGTCGTCAAGGGCGGTCTCATCGTCGACATCGGCCTGCGTGGCTTCCTGCCCGCATCACTCGTCGAGCTGCGCCGGGTCCGCGACCTCGCCCCGTACATCGGCGAGACCGTGCACTGCAAGATCATCGAACTCGACAAGAACCGCAACAACGTGGTCCTGTCGCGTCGCGCCTACCTGGAAGAGAACCAGAAAGAGACCCGCGACCAGTTCCTCAACAACCTCAAGGTGGGCGAAGTCCGCGAAGGCACGATCTCCTCGGTCGTCAGCTTCGGTGCGTTCGTCGACCTCGGCGGTATGGACGGGCTCATCCACGTCAGCGAGCTGTCGTGGAAGCACGTCGACCACCCGGGCTCGGTCGTCACGGTCGGTGACCCGGTCAAGGTGCAGGTGCTCGACGTCGACTTCAGCCGTGAGCGCATCAGCCTCTCGCTGAAGGCCACCCAGCAGGATCCGTGGCAGGAGTTCGCCGAGGGTCACCAGGTCGACCAACTCGTCTACGGCCGGGTCACCAAGCTCGTCCAGTTCGGCGCGTTCGTCCAGGTCGGCGAAGGCATCGAGGGTCTCGTGCACATCTCGGAAATGTCGGCACACCACGTCGACAGCCCCGAGCAGGTCGTCACCCCAGGCGAAGAGCTGTGGGTCAAGATCATCGATCTCGACCTCGCCCGTCGCCGTATCAGCCTGTCGATCAAGCAGGCTGCTGAAGGTGGCGAGCTCGCTGCTGAGTACCGCGAGCACTTCGAGGTCGACGCCGCAGGCAACTACGTGCAGGGTGAAGCATCGGCCGAGGCCGAAGCTGCCTGGAGCGAGTACTACGGCGAAGGCGGCGAAGGCGCTGCTGAGGTCGCGACCGCACGAGGCTCCGGCCGCTGAGGCTGTCGCCGACGAAGCGCCGGCCGCCGAGGCCGAGGTTGTTGCCGTGGAGGAAGAGCCGCAAGGGTGATCCTGGTCGGGCTCACCGGCGGCATCGGCGCTGGCAAGTCGACCGTCTCGGCGATGTTGGCCGAGCGGGGTGCTGTCATCGTCGATGCAGATCAGATCGCACGAGATCTGCAGTCGCCGGGCAGCCCGGTGCTCGACCAGATGGCCGAGCGGTTCGGTGCGCACATCATCACCGACGACGGTTCGCTCGATCGTGGTGCGGTCGCCAAGATCGTGTTCAACGACGAGGCGGCGCTCAAGGATCTCAACGGCATCGTGCACCCAGCGATGCAGGCCGAGATCCAACGCCAGATCGATGCGCAACGAGGTACCGACCGGGTCGTCGTGCTCGACTTTCCTCTCCTCGGTGAGAACCCTCGCAAGGGTCTTGCCGCCACGATCGTCGTCGACATCCCCGTCGACGTTGCCGTGCAGCGTCTCGTCGACCAGCGCGGTATGGCCGAAGACGATGCCCGAGCCCGGATCAGTAGTCAACTGAGTCGCGAAGAGCGCCTCGAGCGTGCAACGCATGTCGTCGACAACGGTGGCGACCGCGACTCGCTCGCAGCGCAGGTCGACTCGCTGTGGGAACAACTCGTGGTGCTCCCGGCCGCAGCGCCCGGCGACGACGCTGCACCCGCCGACGCCTGAGCGCGGTTCCTTCAGCGCTGGGCAGGGCAACAGCGGATCAGCTGAGCATCGACAACGTCATGTCGACAACCGGGACGTCGGGTGCCGGCGTGGAGACGTAGCGGTCGTGATGGTCGCCACCGAGCTCGAGGAACGCAGCGCCCACGAGTTCCCAGTACGACTGTCGAATGCCGGCTCGCCGATCGTCACGCGCTGCCTCGTACCGCTCGATGGCGCTCGGTCGGGGCACGTAGGTGACCACCCGGTGGGGGAGATGCAGCTTCATCGACGCGGATCTGGTCGGTCACATCGGTTCGTTGGTAGTCGCGCTCGCGCCAATCGAGCTGCGCCAACTCGTCGTCGCTCACGCGCACGATCACACCATTGCACGACTCGGCGTCGGCGGCGACGAGGCCGAGCGACACCACCAGCCCCTGGATCACGTCGATGCCGTCGTGATGCCAATCGCCGCGCAGGTGGAGTGAACCGTAGTTCCAACGTCGTCCGTAACCGTCGAGATGGGCAACGGCGACGTGGTCGGCCTCGACCGTGCGGCCGATCGTGGTGGCCATCGATGTCGGCGACACGAGCGAGCCGTACCCGAAGACCCAGGTGTCGCCATTCACGGTTCGACGGGGGAGTGCCCGGCGAAGTACTGCTGGGCCGTGGCGGTGAGGAGGCGCACGCCAATCGAGATCGCCCGCTCATCCACATCGAAGTGGCCGGCATGCAGATCGAGCGTCGGGCCCTGTGGATCTCGAACTCCGAGCCGCACGTACGTGCCGGGAACCTCGCGGGTGAACCAGGCGAAGTCGTCGCCGCCCCAGCTCTGTTGCACCGTGCCGACCGCGCCCGCACCGAGTGCACTGGCCGCGGCATCACCGACGATGGCCGTGACGGTGGGATCGTTCACGACCGGTGGCACACCGTGGGTGTAGTTGAGTTCCAGCTCGGCTCCCGAACCTTCGATGATCGCCCGGAGGTGGTGCTCGACGACCACGGGGAGTTCGTCCCACACCGCCAACGATGGCGTGCGGATCGAGGCCTTGAGCACGCAATGGGTCGGGATGACGTTCGCCGCGTCCCCAGCGCGGACCGATCCGAACACCAACTTGACCAGTTGGTCATGGTCGGCGTCGAGGTGGGCCACCTCGCCGGCCACGCGTGCGGGCAGCTCGGTGATCACCCGAGCGGCGAGCGTGACCAGGTCGACCGTCAGTTCCGGGCGAGCGGTGTGGCCCCCTGGACCCGACAACGTGATCACCGCCATGTCGGCCGCTGAGGAGATCGGCCCCGGCTTGAGGCCGATGGAGCCGACGTCGAGTTTGGGTTCGCAGTGCAATCCGACGATGGCGCCCACGCCGCCCAGACCATCGTCGGCGAGCACGTCGAGCGCTCCGCCGGGCACCCGTTCTTCGGCAGGTTGGAAGATGAAACGCAACGGGCCGGGGAGCTGGTCGCGGTGGTGTGCGAAGTAGAGCGCTGCACCCAGCACGATGGTGGTGTGCACGTCGTGTCCGCAGGCGTGTGACACGCCCGGCACCTGGCTGCGGTAGGCCACGTTCTTCTCGTCGGGCATGGCCAGTGCATCGAGATCGGCCCGCAATGCCAGCCGGCCGATGGGCATGGCGTGCTGCGCAGGCGACGAGTCGGGAGGTGCCAGGTCACACACCAGCCCTGTCCCGGAGGTGAGACGCTTCGGTTCGAGACCGGCGAGTTCGAGGCGCTCGTACACGAGATCAGTGGTCGCTCGCTCTTCGCCGCTCAGCTCGGGGTGAGCGTGCAGGTTGCGCCTCAGCGCGACGAGTCCTTCGCCGTGTTCATCGAGCCAACGATCGATCGCGAGCGGCTCGACATCGCCGCGGCCGGCGGCCAGAGATGTCATTGGGGCGCGGGCGCGCCGGTGATCGAGTCGGCAGCGAGTTCGGCGGCGAGGTGCTGGACCACGTCTTCGAGCGTACCGCCGGCCTCGACGACACGCCGTTGGCGTTGCGCACCCGAACCTGCTTGCAGGATCACCCGGAGGTCGGCGAGCTGGTCGAGATTGCCGAGGTCGCGGGCGACGGGTTGCAGCTCGTCGAGCAGGTCGGCGACGAGCGACCGAACCGGTCGACGCTCGGGGTGGCCGTTCTCGGGGTGTTCGACGATCAGATCTGCGTCGATGCCGTAACGAGATGCGAGCCAACGGTTCTCGCGGATGGTCCACTCGCGTGGCGGCGGCGGCAGGGTGCCATCGTCGATCTGCCGATTGGTCCATTCGACGAGCGTTTGAGCGAGCGCGGCCAGAGCGATCGTCTCGCGCACCGTGGGGGTGGCGTCGCACATCCTGAATTCGACGGTGCCGAAATTCGGATGGGGTCGGATGTCCCACCAGACCTCTCGGATCGACGAGATGCAGCCGGACTCGAGCAACGTCGACATGAACGCTTCGAAATCGGTCCAATCCGCCAGTGACGGCGGGAGTCCAGCGGTGGGGAGCCCTTCGAACACCTTCGTGCGCACCGATGCCATGCCGGAGTTCTCGGACTCGAAGTACGGGCTCGACGACGAAAGTGCCAAGAACAACGGATGGTGGCGCATCAGTTCGCCGATGATGCGGATGGCCCGGTTGCCATCGGACACCCCGACGTGAACGTGCATGCCGCAGATCAGCATGCGACGAGCCGGCCACTGGAGGTCCTCGATCAGATCCTGGTACCGCTGGTGGGGGCTCACCAGCTGCTCGCGTGCCAACCCGAACGGATGGGTGCCGGCGCTGACGAGGGTGAGTCCGCGCTGTTCGGCGCTTGCTCGCAGTTCGGCGATCGTGGCCCGCAGGTCGTCACCCGCTTGGGCGGGCGTCTCGCACACTCCCGTGATGATCTCGACGGTGCTCTGGAACAGCTCGTGTTTGGCCTTGGGGTGCTCGCCACCGGGGTGGCCGGCACCCATCTCGGCGAGGATCTCGCTCGAGGCCGACGCCAGTGCACCGGTGGTGGCATCGACCAGATGCAGCTCCATCTCGACGCCGATGGTGGGTCGAGCGTTGGGGGTGAAGTCGATGGTCACATCATCACGCCCTCACGCGCCCACCCGCAGGTCAGCGGTACTGCTGGATGGCTTCTGCCACCTGCTCGGGTGTGGTGATCGGCGAGAACCGCTGGACCACGTTGCCCTGCTTGTCGACCAGGAACTTCTCGAAGTTCCATGTGATGTCAGCGGTGTCGCCGTCGCCCGGCTGCTCTGACTTGAGCCACTGGTACAGCGACGCAGCGCCGTCGCCGTTGACCTCGATCTTGTGGAACATCGGGAACGTGACATCGAATTTCGAGGTGACGAACTCGAGGATCTCGTCGTCGGATCCGGGCTCTTGGGCGCCGAACTGGTTGCACGGGAATCCGAGCACGGTGACATCGTCGTTGTCTTCATGAAGCGCACGCAGACCTGCGTACTGAGGCGTGAGGCCTCAAGCGCTGGCGACGTTGACGATCAGGCAGATCTGGTCCGCGAACTGATCGAACGTCACGCTGTCGCCAGTGATCGAGGTCATCTCGAAGTCGTGGAAGGTTGACATCCGGGCAACCATAGTGCGTTGCGTCACCCCCGCTCGGGTGCGGGCCGGTACTGCTGCGCGGCGTCGAGTGCCGCACGATGACTCGTTGCTGTGCGACGGATCGCGTCGAGGAAGTCGTCCTGGCGGATGACAGCGAACTCGCATGGTCCAGTGGTGGTGACCGTGGCGGATCGCGCCGAGTCGTGCAGCAACGCCACCTCGCCGAACGACGCTGGAGCGCTCAGGTGATCGACGATCTGATCGCCGATGGCGACCTCGACCTCGCCGGCGATCAGCACGAAGAACTCGTCGCCCGGCTCACCTTCGATCACCACGTGAGTGCCGGTTCCCACCTGTCGTCGTTGTGAGACACGTGCGAGACGATCGAGGGTCGGTTGTGGGAGCGAGGTCAGAAACGTGACCGCCCGTAGACATGACACGAGTCGGGCGTCGGTCGGCTGCAACGAACGTTCGGTTGCCCGGAGCCGCAGTGCGCCACCGATCAGCACGATCGCTCCGGCGACGCTGAGTACGGGCAGCACCGACGTGAGCCCGCCGTCGGCAATGAAGCGTCCAGCGATCGCTGCCCCCACAGCGGCGGCGATCAAGGTCGTCGAGTCGAGCGCACCGTATGCCCGGCTGGTCATCGTCTCCGTGCACGATCGTTGGAGCAGTGTCTGGCTCCCGATCTCGACCAGTCCATTGCCGGCGCCGAGGAGCCCGGCCAGTACCAACACCATGGGCAGGACAGTCGCATGGCTGACGATCAGCAACGGCACGGTGAGGAGTGCTGCGCCGACCAGTACGAGCTGGCTCAGCTGCCAACTCGAGCGTCGGCTGGCGGTGGAGACCGCGAGCAGGGTGCCGATCGCGAAGGACACAGCGATGAGCGCGACCGTGCTGCCACCTCGATCGAGTTGCTCGAACGCCACCGCCACGAAGACCAGGTCGAGGGCGCCGAGCAGCAATTCGGCAGCGCCGATGTAGGCCACGATCGTGCGAGGTGCTGGCGCGGTCGCAACGTATGAGATGCCACGCCACGAGTCGCCGAGCACAGCGCTCATCGACAGCGTCGAGTGCAGACGGTCATCGTCGGGCAGGCGCAACCCGGCCAGGATCCCCATGCCGATGCAGGCTGCAGCCAGGCCGACGAACACGATGGTCGGGCTGGCGATTGCGAGGAGCAGCGCGGTCACCAAGGGGCCGACCAAGCTTCCCGCAGCCCTGGTGAACGAGCGGCTGATGTTCCAGCGTGTCAGTTGCGTCGGCGTTCGTGCAGAGTGCACGAGCAGGCTGGCGATCGTTGCTGGAGTGGCGATCGTTGCAACCGTGAACAGCCCAGCGAACCCGTAGACGACGGCCAGCGGTGAGTCGACGAGCAGGGCCACAGCGATCCCCGCGGTCGATGCGCCCTGGACGAAGAAGGAGACGGCGAGCACTCGCTGGCGCGGAAACCGGTCACCCGCCGCGCCGACGACAGGGGCGAGGAGTGCTCCTGGAACCAGTTGCGCCGTGACGGCGAGCCCTGCGGCCGAGGGGCCTCCCCGGTCGAACGCGACCACGAGCACGGTGATCCACGCCGAGAATTCCGCGACCGCATGCACGAAGACACTGGTGAAAAGCCATCGTCCTCCAGGCAGTTCACCAGGTTGTGTCGTCTTCACATGTGCCCCCGCAGCGAGGCCGCCGGCTGTCGGCCAGCACCGATGCTAGGGCCCGGAAGAGATCTGGACGGTACTCGGTCGCCACGCCTTGCGACAGCGGTCGATAACATCTGTCCACCCATGTCCGCCGACCGAAAACGAAGTTGACGCCGTGCTGACCGCTCTCGGGCTGATCGGTGTGGTCGCGCTCATCGCGGCCAACGGCTTCTTCGTCGCCGTCGAGTTCGCGTTCGTCGCTGCTCGCCGCAGCCGGTTCGTCGAGCGTGCCGACGAAGGTGACCGGCGTTCGAAGCGGGCGATCGAGGTCCACAAACGGCTCAGCTTCATGTTGTCGGGGGCGCAGCTCGGGATCACGGTCACCACGCTGTTGGTCGGTTTCATCGCCGAGCCGGCGATCGCCTCGGTGATCGAGCCTGCGCTCGTTGCGGTCGGCGTTCCAGAATCGGCGACGTTCGGGATTTCGCTGACGCTTGCGTTGATCCTCGCGACGATGGCCCAGATGGTCTTCGGTGAACTTGCGCCGAAGAACCTGGCGATCGCCAAGCCCGAACCGGTTGCCCGCGCCCTCGCTCCGTCGATGTGGCTGTTCTTGCGGATCGCCGGGCCGGTCGTGCGTCTCTTCGACGGGGCAGCGAACCGACTGCTGCGCCTGATCGGCGTCGAGCCGGTCGAGGAACTGCGCGGGGCGGTGTCCACCGAGGAGCTCGATCTGATCGTCGACTCGTCGGCCGAGAGTGGTCATCTCACCCCGGGCCAGGCGGCGCTGCTCGAACGAGCGATCGACTTCGGCGAACTGGAAGCGTCCGATGCGATGGTCCCCTGGAACCGGGTGGTCACGATCGACGTCGACGCCACCGCTGCAGACCTGCGCGATCTGATGGCGTCGACGCATTCACGTTTCCCGGTGGTCGACGTCGACGGTCACGTGCAGGGCATCGTGCACGCGAAAGACCTGCTCGGCGTCGGTCGTTCCGACTACGACACCACCGTGGTGTCGGAGCTCTTCCACGAGATCCTGGCCGTCCCCGAGGCGGCAGGCCTCAATGTCGTGTTGGCCGAGTTGAGGTCGCGGGCCACCGAGATGGCGATCGTGATCGACGAGTACGGCGGGCCAGCTGGCGTGGTCACCCTCGAAGACGTCGTCGAAGAACTGGTCGGCGAGATCGAAGACGAATACGACCCGAGCGCCCCGGGCGACCATGTCGAAACCGAACCCGGTGTGTGGTCGGTTGCCGCGTCCTCGCGGCCCGACGAGATCGAACGCATCATCGGCCTCGACCTCCCCGATGGCGAGTACGACACCGTCGCCGGCCTGGTACTCGATCGCCTCGAGCGCATCCCCGTGGTCGGCGACTCGTTCACGGTCGATGGTGTTCGGATCGAAGTGTTGGAGGTCGACGGGTTCGCGATCGAGCGAGTCGAACTCCGTGTCGATCCCGCTGCACTCGAAGAGAACGGTGACGATGCCAACGGCACCGACGGTCAGGGACGCAACGGCGACCGTGAGGACGAACGCTGATGCGCTCCACCGCGATCGTCGCCGCTGAAGCTGTCACCGGGGGCATCCAAGTCAACTGGGCCGGCATCGGCATCGCCGTCGTGCTGCTCGCACTCAACGGCTTCTTCGTCGCAGCCGAGTTCGCCCTGCTGGCATCGCGTCGTTCGCGCATCGAACAGCTGGCGGCCGAAGGCGACCGTCGCGCCCGGCACACGCTCGCCGGATTACGCGAGATCACCTTGATGCTCGCCGGGGCCCAGCTCGGCATCACGATGTGCTCGCTCGGTCTCGGTGCGGTCGCCGAACCCGCGGTCGCTGGCGTGATCGAGAGTGTGCTCGGTGAAGCGTTCACGCTGTCCGATACGACGCGTCACATCATTGCGTTCTCGATCGCGTTGTCGATCGTGGTGTTCCTGCACATGGTGGTTGCCGAGATGGCCCCGAAGTCGTGGGCGATCGCACATCCCGAGAAGTCGGCACTGTTGCTGGCACGCCCGTTCCGCATGTTCGTCAGTGTGTTTCGCCCGCTCATCCGATTCCTGAACGGGCTGGCGAACATCACGGTGAAGGCAGTCGGCGTCGAGCCTCAGGACGAACGAGCCATGGCGCATTCGCCGAGCGACTTGCTGTTGCTGATCGAAGAGTCGGCTGGCCACGGCGGAATCGCCGCAGAGGAACACGAACTGCTCGCTCGTTCGCTCGAGTTGTCGGGGCTCACGGCTGCCGATGCCATGACGGTTCGACGCGACATCGTGGCCGCCGGTGCCGAAGCGACCGCCGACATGGTTGCCGCCGAAGCGCACCGGACCGGGCGTACACGCATCGTCGTCCACGAGGGTGATCTCGACCACGTGCGCGGCTTCGTGCACGCCAAAGACCTCCTGCGGCTTGCGCACGGGACCTGGTCGACCACCCAGGTGGGCACGCTGACTCGTCCCATCATGGTCACCCCAGAGCACCACGGCCTCGAGGATCTGTTGCTCGAGATGCGGACCCGCCGTCAGCACATCTCGCTCGTCGTCGACGAACACGGCATGGTGATGGGACTCGTCACGCTCGAAGACGTGATCGAGGAGTTGATCGGCGACTTCGACGACGAATCAGATCGCCGGCTCGGCGACGCCGTGGCACTCGCTGACGGGCGCTGGAGGATTCCCGGCACGATGCGCGTCGACTTGTTCGAAGAGTGCACCGGCGTCGAGCTGCCCCAATGGCGACTGGCAGACCGTTGCCGGCTACGTCATCGATGCACTCGACGAGATCCCGAAACAGGGCGAGTCGGTCACGACCGATCTCGGTGACTTCGAAGTGGTCGAAATGGACGGCTACGCGATCGAGACCTTGCACGTTCGGCTGAGCGGAGCTGGCGTCCCCGCCGCAGAGTGACCCGATGGCCTACCCGGAGCGGTTGCTGAACGACAACGAAACGGTCAGCGTCGATCTGCATCCGCACTGGTGGTTCCTGGTCGCACCGGTCAGCGCAATGGTGTTGGCGATCACGGCCGCGGTCGTCACGTTGGTCGTGACCGAGCCGGATTCGTCGGTGCGGCCGGTTGCTGCCTGGGCCGTCCTCGGTGCTCTGGCGTTGAGTGCGCTCTGGCTGGTGAGTCGGTACGGGCGCTGGCTGACCACGCACTTCGTGATCACCAACCGGCGAGTGATCTTCCGAACGGGTCTGCTCACGAAACGCGGTATCGAGATCCCTGTCGATCGTGTGAACACCGTGCACTTCCACCAGGGCCTGCTCGAACGACTCGTGGGCACGGGTGATCTGCTCATCGAGTCGGGCGGTGAGACCGGCCAGCAGCGATTCACGGACATCCGCCAGCCAGATCGGGTGCAGCGCGTCATCCACGCCGAGATGGAAGCGCGTGAGTTGCGCGGACGTGGTCCTGATGGCGTCGTCGACATCGCCGACCAGCTCGAGAAGCTCGAGTCGATGCTGCTGCGGGGGACGCTGACCCCTGACGAGTTCGACCGCCAGAAGCGCCGCCTGCTCGGCCCGTGACCGCCGGCCCCGCCGGTGAATCCGCCAAGGCGATGAGCGAAGCGGTCCTGGGAGTACGTTTCGCTCATCGCTCGTTCAACGGTGATGGGCGCCGCGTGAGGCGTGCACCACCCAGCCGGAGCTGAGCGAGCCGGGTACGCACAGTGCGACGACGCAGCCGCCGAAACCGCCGCCCGTCATTCGGGCGCCGAAGACACCAGGCGTGTCCGTCAGTCGGGCGACGGCAGCATCCATGGCCGGCGTCGAGACCTCGAAGTCGGTCCGCAAGCTCTCGTGGCCGGCATGCATCAGCCGCCCTGCACGTTCGTAGTCGCCCTCGCCCAACGCAGCAGCGAAGCTGCGTACCCGCTCGTTCTCCGTGACGACGTGGCGGGCTCGCCGCCAGGCGATGTCGTCGAGGTGGTGGCGGGCTCGTTCGATGTCGTCGAGGGTTGCGTTTCGGAGAGGGCCCGTGACGGCCTCGGCTCTGGCGCACTCGGCCACACGGTCGCCGTAGGCCGAGCCGACGAGTGTGCGGTGGGCGATGAACTCGACGACCACGTCCACTTCGGTGGGGATCTCGACCTGGGTGACCTCGAGCGTGTGGCAGTCGATCATCGTGGCGTGGCCGTCGGTGGCAGCAGCGATGCACAGCTGGTCCATGATCCCGGTCGGCACACCGGTGGCGGCGTGCTCGGCGCGCTGTGCGGCCAGCGCAAGCTCGGTCGGTGTGCCGTCGAAACCGAGCGCCAACCCGATCGCGCATTCGAGCGCAGCACTCGACGACAGCCCGGCCCCAGCGGGGATGTCAGAGCGGATCGATCCCGTGATGCCTTCTGTGGCCCGCAGCTCGCTGCCATCGCGGCGACGTATCGGCCCCACGCCGGACTGATCGTGCGCGGGTCCTCGGCGATCGGTGTGGCGATGTCGATGGCGTCGGGTTCGGCGTCGGAGCCGAGCACGATCCGATCGCCGCCCCGCTGGTACTCGATCGTCGTCCCCCGATCGATCGCCATCGGGAACACGAGCCCGCCGGTGTAGTCGGTGTGTTCCCCGATGAGATTCACTCGCCCGGGGGCGTGCACCGTTTGTGTCGAGGTGTCGTTCGGCGTCACGCCAGCACCGTAGCCACACCCTCCGTTTGTCGTTCGGCCGAATCGCTCTGCAACACTCGGCCGCATGCCACGCGCCGTGCTTCCCAACGGAATCGAACTCGAGTACGTCACCACCGGCGATCCGGCGAATCCGCCGTTGCTGGTCGTCAACGGCTACACGTCGCAGCTGATCTCCTGGTCGACCGGGTACATCGAACAGCTCGTGGCGCAGGGCCTGTTCGTGATCCAGTTCGACAACCGCGACGTTGGGCTGTCCACCAAGCTCGACGGCCAAGAGGTCTCGCCGGGCAAGGTGCTCTCGACGATCCTCGCCGGCGAAGCGGTGCCCCCGGTGCCGTACACGCTGTCGGACATGGCGGCCGATGGCATCGGGCTGCTCGATCACCTCGGCATCGACCGCGCCCACATCGTCGGCAACTCGATGGGCGGGATGATCGTGCAGACGATGGCGATCGAGCATCCCGATCGCATCGCCAGCGTCACGTCGGTGATGAGCAGCACCGGCGACCCTCGTGTCGGGCGCCCCACCGCTGAGGCCCGCGAGGCGCTGCTCGCACCGTCGCCACCCGATCGTGACGACTACATCGCAGCATCGCTGAACTCCCGAATCTGGGCGTCGAAGAAGTACTGCGACACCGACTGGTTGCAGGAACTGGCCGCAGCTCAGTACGACCGGTGCTTCTACCCAGAGGGCACGACCCGCCAGCTCGCGGCGATCTACGCCTCCGGTGATCGCAGCGAGGGCCTCGCCACGCTCGCGGTACCGATGCTGGTGATCCACGGCCGCGACGACACGCTGATCACGCCAGAAGGCGGCGAACGCACGGCCGAACTCGTTCCCGGATCGAGTTACCTCCTGCTGGCCGACATGGGCCACGACCATCCTGCCCCGCTGTGGCCGAGTGCTGGCCGAGGCCATCGGCGGCCACATCCGAACCCACCCCATCGACCAACCAACCACGAACCGGAGCTGAACCCCATGGCTGGACCACTCAACGGCTACAAGATCATCGAGATTGCGGGCATCGGCCCCGGTCCGTTCGCCGCGATGCTGCTCGCCGACATGGGCGCCGAAGTGATCCGCGTCGAGCGCGCCGGCGCCGTTCGTGGACCTGTTCCTGACGGACCTCACTTCGACGTGCTGTTGCGCGGTCGCAAGAACGTGGCGATCGACCTGAAGAACCCCGAGGGCGTCGAAGCCCTGCTCACACTCGTCGAGTCAGCTGATGCGCTGATCGAGGGGTTCCGTCCCGGAGTGATGGAACGCCTCGGCGTCGGCCCCGACGTGTGCCTCGAGCGCAACCCCAAGCTGGTGTTCGGCCGGATGACCGGCTGGGGACAGACCGGGCCCTATTCGCAGGCAGCCGGCCACGACATCAACTACATCTCGCTCGCTGGCGCACTGGCGCACTTCGCCCGTGCCGGCGAGCCGCCACTGCCTCCCCTCAACATGGTCGGCGACTTCGGTGGCGGTGGCATGTTCCTCGCCTACGGCGTGGTGTGCGCGCTGCTCGAATCGCAGCGAAGCGGCGAGGGCCAAGTGGTCGACGCCGCCATGGTCGACGGCGCAGCGGTGCTGATGTCGATGTTCTGGGCGTTCAAGTCGATCGGCATGCACGACGAGAACGCACCCGGCACCAACCTGCTCGACACCGGCGCCCACTTCTACGACGTCTACCGCTGCAGCGACGGTCACTACATCTCGCTCGGTTCGATCGAGCCCCAGTTCTACGCCGAGCTGTTGCGCCTCACCGGGCTGGAGG
The DNA here is from genome assembly GCA_963717385.1 of Ilumatobacteraceae bacterium. Taxonomy (GTDB): domain Bacteria; phylum Actinomycetota; class Acidimicrobiia; order Acidimicrobiales; family Ilumatobacteraceae; genus Sva-07. The sequence continues at coordinate 193,385 of CAVQWE010000010.1, read as the reverse complement.
GCGACGAGCAGTTCGCCAAGCAGATGGACAAGGCCGAGTGGCCGACGCTGAAGAACCGCCTCACCGAATTGTTCGCGCAGAAGACCCGTGACGAGTGGTGCGAACTGATGGAGATGACCGACGTGTGTTTCGCTCCGGTGCTCACGATGAGCGAGGCGGCCGAGCACCCGCACAACGTCGAGCGCCAGACGTTCATCGACGTGGCCGGCACCATGCAGCCGGCGCCGGCACCTCGATTCAGCCGCACGCATGCCGAGGTGGCGAGCCCGCCGGCCCACGCCGGCGCCCACACCACCGAAGTCTTCGAAGCGTGGGGTGTCGATGCGTCCACCGTCGAAGGTTGGACAGCGTCCGGAGCGATTCGCCAAGCAGGCTGATTGGATGCGTTGAATGTCGACGCTCGTCTGCTTCCACGCCCACCCCGACGACGAGGTCATCAGCACTGGTGGCACCATCGCACGAGCAGCAGCGCAAGGCCACCGCGTCGTGCTGGTGGTCGCCACCAACGGCGACCACGGTGAAGTTCCCGACGATCTCGGACCGACGAAACACTCGTCGACCGTCGACGAGCCGAGACCGAAGCATCCGCGCAGGTGCTCGGCATCCACCGGGTGGTGTGGCTGGGATACACCGACTCGGGAATGACCGGCTGGGAACAGAACGGCCACCCGGACAGCTTCCACCTCGCCGATCCCGACGAAGCCGGAGCGAAGCTCGCCGAGGTGCTGCGCCACGAGTCCGCCGACGTGCTCACGATCTACGACTGGCACGGCAACTACGGCCACCCCGACCACATCGCTGTACATCGGGTGGGGTTGGCCGCAGCGAAGCTGGTCCCCGAGGTTCGGGTGCTGGAAGCGACGATGAACCGTGATGCATTCATTCGCATGGTCGAACTGGCCCGCGAATCCGGCGCTCCGATGGGGAACCCCGACAGCGAGCAGGACGAGTTCGATCCCACGGGCCCGGCCGACGACGGCAACCCGATGGGGATGCCCGAAGCCGAGCTCACCTTGTCGGTCGACGTGTCCGCTCACCTCGACGCGAAGCGCAACGCCATGCGCTGCCATCGCAGCCAGATCGAGGACACGTCGTTCTTCTTGCAGATGCCCGACGAAGCCTTCGCAGCGGCGTTCGGCATCGAGTGGTTCATCGAACACGACGCAGAGCCACCGGTGCGTTCTGGCTGGATCTTCCCCAGCTGACGTCGAGATCCGCCGATCGTGGGGCAGACTCGGACATGATGGCGGTCATGATTCGGCGTTCCTGTGCACTTCTGCTCGCTGGCGGCCTGGTTCTCGCTGCCTGTGGTGGGTCCGACGACGACACTGCGTCGACCACCGAGTTCACGCTGTTGCCGCCGACCTCGTCGACGTCGACCAGCACGACCACCAGCACCACCACGACCACCTCGACGACCACCACGACCACCATCGCGCCGACCACGACGGTCGCTCCGTCAACGACAGTGGCCGATCCTGCAGTCTCGGAGTTGCTGCTGAGCGGTGACGGCATCGGCACCGCCGGCTTCGGTGCCGAACCCGACGGTGTGGTCGAGTACCTCAACTCGTATCTGGGACCGCCCAGCAACGACACCGGCTGGATCGACCCGCTCACGATCGGGCTCTGCTCGGGAGACGAGTTGCGCCAGGTGTCGTGGGGTGTGCTCACACTGCTGTTCGGAGATGTCTCCGAAATCGTCGAGGGTCGTCGCCACTTCTTCGGGTACGGCTATGGCGACCAGGGCGAGATCGGTGCCTCGCCGGTCGGCCTGCAGACGACACGAGGGGTGCAGATCGGCTCACGCGTCGTCGATGTTCGGGCGGCCTATCCGGCAGCCACCATCAATCCCGAAGACGATTTCACCCCGCCGTTCTTCTTCGTCAACGACAGCTTGCGCGGCTTTCTCACCGGCGTCGCCGACGATGCAACGGTCACCGCCATCCTCGGCGGCGGCGACTGCGGCATCTGACCGCTCACTCATCGTTGGATCCAGCTTGGCCCTGTACGACTTCCATCGGAACCTGGCCTGGTTCCTCGTGCTGTCGAACGCTGCAGTCGGCGTCTGGGCGCTGGTAGCGCACGTGGTGCCCCGATTGCGTGTTCGGCCGCTGTGGTGGGCCATCGTCGTTGCGCAGCTGTCGGCATTCGCGATCGCCATCGTCGGGGTGATCATGCTCGATCGGTACGGCCTCGAACTCGACCAGTTCCACGCGTTGTACGGATTCAGCTGCATCGTCGCGGTCGGCATCCTGTACAGCTACCGGGGCAGTCCGTTCGTGAAGGACAAGGTGTACCTGCTGTACGGCTTCGGCAGCTTGTTCATCATGGGATTGGGAATCCGAGCGATGTACCTCGGCACCCATTCGCCGTTCGCGCTCTGAGCCAGCACCGTGCGCTGGTCGGTGGCTCGAGGTTCAGAAACCGAGGCCTGACACGCCGATGCCCTGCGGGAGCTTCGAGGGATCCCACGAGAGCTGGGCCACCCCTTGCTGACAGGCGAATCGGTCGGTCATGCCCGCAACGTATGCGACCGCAGCGCGCAACGCTTCGGGGCCGCCGGCGTCGACGTAGTCGGCAGCGTTCACCGAGTGCGGCAGTGACGGTCTGGTGTGGGATCGCATGGGGGCGGTCGGCGTAGTGCTCGACGAGAGCCCGGAGCAATGACACCACTGCGTCGGCCTGGCGTTGGCTGGCCGGGCGGAGATAGACGTACTCGTAGTTGAACCGTCGGAACTCGGCGAGCGCTTCTGCGATGTCGGGTTGCATCCCGATGCGGCCGGTGGCGGTGGTCGCCGACACCATCGCCCGCACGAAGGTTCCGAGTTGGCCCGACCGGTCGCGCCCGCAGCGTTCGGCGACAATGGCGGGCAGCATGTCGGCGGTGACGATGCCAGCGGCGACTGCGTCTTCGAAGTCGTGGCACACGTAGGCGATTCGATCGGCCCACGACACCACCTCGCCCTCGGGGGTTCTGTGGGGCCGGCAGGCTCCACGAGTGGTTCCGGATTCCGTCGAGCGTCTCGGCGCACAGGTTGAGTGGCTGCAGCGTGACATCGGCGCCCCACGGAGCATGGTCGAATCCGCCATCGAGGTACGGCGACAGGGCATCTTCGCTGGCATGACCACCAGGGCCGTGGCCGCAGTCGTGGCCGATCGCCATCGCTTCGACCAACGGCACATTGAGGCTCAGCGACTCGGCGACCGAACGTGCCACCTGGGCCACTTCGAGGGCGTGGGTCATGCGGGTGCGCTGGTGATCGTCGGGGAACACGAACACCTGGGTCTTGCCGGCGAGACGTCGGAACGCCGAGTCGTGCAGGATGCGGTCGCGGTCGCGTTCGAAGCAGGTGCGGAACGGGTCGGGTGCTTCTTCGAGCGCTCGGTTGCCGGCGCCGTCCGAGCGGGTGGCGTTCGTGGCGAGGGTTTCTGCTTCGTGTTCCTCGCGGGCGGCGCGGGTTCGGATCGCGGCATCGCCGACGGTGGCGGTGGAATCGGCGTGGGCGACCACGACGTCATCGGTGCCATGTCCGGTCATCGTTGCGGCCCAGCGTTCGGCTCGCTCGCCGGCCGAATCGGGAAACGGGAGATCGGCCATGAGAAAACGATACGAGATGGGCCCGCGTCGGGGGCGTTAGCCTCGAAGAAATGTCCCAGTTCGTCGACGAATGCCAACTGAATGTCCGCGGCGGTGATGGCGGCGCGGGTTGCATCAGCTTCCGGCGTGAGGGTCCCGAGTCGATGGGCGGCCCCAACGGCGGCGACGGTGGCAACGGGGGCGATGTCTGGCTGGTGGCCGACCACAACGTGTCGTCGCTGCTGGCGTTCCGCGACCACCCGCACCGTCGTGCCGACAACGGCGTCCACGGCAAGGGCAAGGACATGCACGGTCGACGGGGCGAGTCGCTCGAGATCAAGGTGCCGATGGGCACGGTCGTGTTCGACATGTATTCCGGCGACGTACTCGCTGAGCTGGTGAATCATGGCGATCGCTGGCTGTCGGCCGCCGGTGGACGGGGCGGGCGTGGCAACGCCAAGTTCCTGTCGAACAAGCGTCGTGCTCCGAGCTTCGCCGAGCAGGGCGAGCACGGTGAGCAGCGATGGCTGCGCCTCGAACTGCGTCTGATGGCCGACGTGGCCCTGGTCGGATTCCCGAATGCCGGCAAGTCGACATTCATCAGCGTGGTGTCTGCGGCCAAACCGAAGATCGCCGACTACCCGTTCACCACCCTCGAGCCGAACCTCGGAGTGGTCCGTGTCGACGACGCCACCGAGTTCGTCGTCGCTGACATCCCTGGTCTCATCGAGGGGGCGAGCGAGGGCAAGGGCCTCGGACACCAGTTCCTCCGACACATCGAACGAGCCCGTGTGCTGTGCCTGCTGCTCGACCTCGCATCGATGGACGGTGTTGCGCCGCAGGAGCAAGAGCGAATCCTGCTTCACGAGCTGGGCGCATATCGCCCCGACCTGCTCGACCGACCACGCGTGGTGGTCGGCACCAAGGCCGACGCAGTGCAGGCCGACGAACTCGAAGCACTGGGTTGGGACGGGCCGATCATGTCGTCGGTGACCGGTCAAGGGGTGGCCGACATCGTCGGCCAACTCGCCCGCGAGGTGCATGACGTCCGCCAAGCCACCGAGTGGCAGGAAGGTGTCGTGGTGCTGCGGCCCGAGGCCAGCGGCGCCGCCGTCGAACGGATCGCCGACGGCGAGTTCCGTTTGCTCGGACGTGATGTCGAGCGCGTGGTCGCGCTCAACGACGTCACCACGCCTGAGGCACTGTCCTACATCGACTACCGCCTCGAACGTCTCGGCGTCCCCAAGATGCTGTCCAAGGCCGGCGCCCGCGAAGGCGACGTGATCTGGATCGGCGAGTTCAGCTTCGAATACTCGCCGGACCTCTGAACGTTGCCATGCGAGTCGTAGCGAAGATCGGAACCGCGTCGATCACCGACGATCGAGGTGCCATCGATGGTGCGGCGGTCGCCAAGCTCTCCGACGAGGTGGCTGCCCTTCGGGCCGACGGTCACGAGGTGATCGTGGTGTCGTCGGGCGCCGTCGCCGCCGGAGTGGCCGCACTCGGCATGGCCGAGCGCCCGACCGACATCCAGACGCTGCAGGCGATCTCTGCTGCTGGGCAGAGTCGACTGGTCGAGGCCTACAACCGCGAACTCGCCCGCCACGGCATCGTTGGCGCGCAGGTGCTGCTCGATCCGCACGACTTCGTCGACCGCACGCAGTATCTGCACGCTCGCAGCACGATCGATCGCCTTCTCGAACTGGGTTGCGTTCCGGTGGTCAACGAGAACGACGCGATCGCGAACGACGAGCTGCGCTACGGCGACAACGACCGGCTCGCCGCGCTCTTGGCGAACAGCGTTCATGCCGACGTGCTGGTGCTGCTCACCGACATGGACGGGGTCTACACCGCCGACCCGCGCCGGGATCCCGTCGGCGACGCTGATCCCGCTCGTCCGCGTCGGTGATCCGTTGCTCGCCGTACGCGCCGAAGCCGGTGGAAGCGGGCGGGGGAGCGGTGGGATGGCATCGAAGCTCACGGCGGCACGTATGGCGTCGTGGTCGGGTCTGCGAAGTGTCATCGCCCGAGCGTCGCGCCCCGGTGTGCTGGCCGGAGCGGTGTCGGCCGAGCTGGTGGGCACCACCTTCGAAGCACACGACCGGTCGTTGTCGGCGCGCAAACTGTGGATCGCGTTCGCTGCCGAAGTGATGGGTACCGTCGAGGTCGACGCCGGCGCCGAGCGAGCGCTGACCGAACGTCCGAACAGCCTGCTCCCCGCTGGTGTGATCGGCGTGCGGGGTTCGTTCACCGAGGGTGAGACCGTCGACATCGTCGGCCCCGACGGTCGGGCGTTCGCCCGCGGTCTGGCCGCTGTGGACGCCGACGTTGCTCGTCGTGTCGTCGGGATGCGTACGCCCGATCTCCCCGCCGGCGTGAACCACGAAGTCGTCCACCGCGACGACCTCGTCGTCCTTCCCGCCTGATCCACGTCTGAGGTTCAGGTGCGGCGGAGGGGGAGGCGGCGACGAACCCAGTCGAGTTCGGGGGCTTGCAGCAGCATCAGCACACCGACGTACACGACGGAGCCGACGATCGTGCCCGCAGCCAGGCGGACAACGGCGTCGAGGCCAGCGTTGCCGCCGACCTGCCGGATGACCAGCCACACCGCTTCAGCCATCAGCGCAGCGGCGAGCAGCATCCGCCCGAGGCTGCCCAGGAGCGGCCGCACGGTGAACCCCGGCACCTTGTAGCTCAGGATCTGCATCGCCCACAGCGACGAGATCATGTAGGCCAGCGCAAAGGCCAAGCCGAGACCCAGCACGCCGTACCGATCGACGAGGACGATGGCGAGCACGATGTTGATCAGCGTTCTCGACCACGTTGATCTTGAACGGGGTCTTGGTGTCCTTGTGGGCATAGAAACCGCGCAGCAGGAACATGTAGATCGAGAACGCACCCAGACCGAGGGCGAGGCCGGCGAGAGCTCGTTGGGCGGCGTCGGCGTCCTCGGCGGAGAACTCGCCGCGTTGTAGCAGCGCTCCGATGATCGGTTGGCGCAACACGAAGATGCCCACACCGGCCGGAATGGTGAACAGCGCAGTCATCCGCAGTCCGAGTGACGCCTGGTCGACGAAGCCAGATCGGTCGTCGGCGCGCAACCGAACGTGACATCTCGGGCTGGAACGTCGTGGCGATCGACACGGCCAGGAGGCCATGGGGGAGCACGAAGAAGGTGAACGCATTGATGTACGCCGAGGCATCGCTCGATCCCGGCTCGGCGAGGTTGCGAACGAACAGCAGCGCGACCTGATTGGCAAGAACGAACCCGATCGTCCAGAACGACAGCGACAGCAGCTTGCGAACGGCGGGATGTCTGAAGTCGAAGTTGGGGCGGAACCCGAAACCAGTTCGAGCCATTGCCGGGAGCAGCACGATGGCCATGGACGCAATGCCTGCAGTTGCGCCCAGGCCGAGCGTCCAGCGCAGACGGTCGTCGGTGAGGACATCGCCGAGCTGCCAGCCGTCGACGCCGGGGGTCGGCAGCGACAGCAGCGCAGCGATGATGATCAGGTTGGGAAGCACCGGGCTCCACGCCGCAGCAAAGAACCGTCGACGGCTGTTGAGGAAGGCGTTCGCCAGTCCGGTGAGGCCGTAGAAGAAGATCTGGATCAGGAAGATCCGTGCGAGCGTCGTGCCGACCTCGCGGTACACCTCGGGGTCGACGCCCTCGGCGATGTTGACCGAGTACAGACCGAAGATCAGCGGCGCGGCGATCACCGCCACGGCGGTCAGCGCACTCATCAACACCAGCGACACGGTCAGGACCACGTTGGTTGCTTCGTCGTCGTCCTGCTCGACGAACGTCGAGAACAACGGTACGAGCGTCGCCGACAAGAGCCCGCCCAGCAGGAGGTCGTAGACGATGTTCGGCGTCTCGTTGGCGATGAGGTACGCGTCGGTCAGCGCGGTTTGACCGAGCACGTAGCCGAGCACGACGATCCGGAGCAGTCCGGTGACCCGAGAGATGGCCGTGCCGCCGGCAACGACGACGTTGCTCCGCAGCAGTCCACTCATCCGAGCGAACGCTAGTGCTCCTCGGCTCGCTGACCAGGTCAAACGATGACGTCGGGGGTCAGACCTCCGGCCTCAGCCTCATGTGACGGTCCAGACGACGAGGGGGTGGCGGTTGCGACGTTGGCGAGGGCGGTCGGGTTGGGGGAGCGAGCGGAGCTGTTCGAGCACGGGGACCACGACGCGCTGCCACGCCTCGTCGTCGACATCGAACAGCGATGAGTAGATGCGGTTCTCGATCGCATCGGCCTCGACCAACGGTGTGGTCTGGTGGGCCTTCCATGCGGTGTGCCCCTCGTGGATGACTTCGAGGCCCGCATGACCCGATGCGGCAACCGCGATGTGGTCCGGGCGGGCCCGGCGGAGCGGTGCGAGGCCATCGACGATCGTGGCGATGTCGTCGTCTGGGTCGTACTCGCTGCCGTTGAGAATGGTGGCGACCCGTCCGCCGGGAGCGACCACCCGAGAGGCCTCGGTCAGGGTGGCGGCGGGATCGTGCACCAGATGCAGCACCCACACGAAGTACGCAGTGTCGATCGAGTCGTCTCCGAACGGCAACCGGTCCACGTCAGCGAGAACGACCCGTTCGCCGATGCGATCGACTGCGAGGCGCATCATCGGCGCGCTCAGGTCGGCACCGACGACGTCGATGCCGTGGCGGTGCAGCCCGTTGGCGATCAACCCGGTGCCGATGCCCAACTCGGCCACACGGGGCCCGATGATCCACGGCCGCAACGAGTCGGCGAAGTGATCCCCGCGTTCCTCACCGCCCCGGGTCTCGTCGTAGATGGCAGCGACGCGATCGAACGAGGTTCCGGGCATGAACGACACCGTAGGCCGCCCCAATTGACCCGCGGGTCAAGAGGACGGGTAGCGTCGTCGCCATGACCACCACGGATGCCGGAGCGCCCGGTAGCACCACCCCCCGTTTCGAGAGTGTGCAGTCGGTACGCGACGCCCTACGCGACGTGAACTACCTGGCAGACGAGGGCATCGCCGGTGTGGCGTATCTCGCCGACAGGCTGCAGAAGCCGATTCTGGTCGAAGGACCGGCCGGTACCGGCAAGACGCAGCTGGCGAAGTCGATCGCGGAGATCACCGACGCCCGCCTCATCCGCCTGCAGTGCTACGAGGGCCTCGACGAGAGCAAAGCCCTCTACGAGTGGAACTACAAGAAGCAGCTGCTTCGCATCCAGACCGAGCGTGGCGAGCAAGGCGAGGACTGGACCGAGATCAAAGACGACATCTTCTCCGATGAGTTCCTCTTGACCCGTCCGTTGCTCGAAGCGATCACCGCCACCGACCCGGTGGTGCTGCTGATCGACGAGGTCGACCGTGTCGAAGTCGAGACCGAGGCGCTGCTGCTCGAGATCCTCTCCGACTACCAGGTGTCGATCCCCGAGCTGGGCACGATCACGGCCACGCAGATCCCACTGGTGTTCCTCACGTCGAACAACACTCGTGAGCTGTCCGAGGCGCTCAAGCGTCGCTGCTTGTACCTGCACGTGGACTACCCGCAGCTCGAACGCGAGAAGGAAATCGTGCTCGCCAAGGTGCCCGACATCAGCGAGCACCTCGCCGACCAGGTCGCCCGCATCGTCCGCTCGATCCGCCAGCTCGACCTCAAGAAGTCGCCGAGCGTGTCCGAAACCCTCGACTGGGCCCGCACGCTGATGCTGTTGAACATCGACACCATCGACGAGCAGACCGCCAAGGACACGCTCAACGTGCTCCTCAAGTACCAGACCGACATCGCCAAGGCGGCCAAAGAGCTGTCCGTCGACGAGTGACGTCATCTCGGACTGACACCTGATGCTCGATCTGCTCAACGGCTTCGTCGTCGAACTCCGCAACGCGGGGCTGCCCGTCAGCCTCACGGAGAACCTCGACGCCATGGAGGCCGTACAGCACATCCCGATCGAAGATCGCGAAGCGTTCAAGTACGCGCTCGGCGCAACGCTGATCAAGAACCACGCTCACTGGCGCAGCTTCGAGACGGTCTTCGAGGTGTACTTCAGCCTCCGCGGTCCCGAGTACAAGCTGGTACAGGGCGGCGACGACGACACCGACATCGACGAGCTGTGGCGCGAGCTGCAAGAACAGCAGCAGCAAGAGGGCCAGGGCGGCGCTGGGGGCATGGACAACCTCACCCCCGAAGAGATCGCCCAGATGCTGATGTCGGCGTTGATGAACGGCGACCAGGGGATGATGCGGGCGATGGCCAAGCAGTCCGTGCAGCGGTTCGCCGGGATGGAGCCGGGCCGACCCGTCGGCGGCACCTACTACCTGTACCGCACACTTCGGAACCTCGACCTCGACGGCATGCTCGAGAAGATGATGGAGCAGGCGCGCCAAGACGCCGACGGCGACCTCACGTCGCTCGAAGAGCGCCTCGAGAAAGAGGAGTTCGAAGACCGCATCGAGAAGTTCAAGGGCGAGATCGAATCCGAGATCCGGCGTCGTCTCGTCGCCGACCGTGGCGCCGAGGCGATGGCCAAGACCCTGCGCAAGCCGTTGCCCGAAGACGTCGAGTTCATGCACGCCTCGCGCGACGAGATGCAGGCGCTCAAGAAGTCGCTGTATCCGCTCACCCGCAAGCTGGCCGCCCGCCTCGCACGAAAGCGTCGCCACGGCCGCAAGGGCCCGCTCGATTTCCGCAACACGGTTCGTCACTCGCTCAGCTACGGCGGCGTACCGGCCGAGCCGAAGTTCAAGTACCCACGCCCGGCGAAACCAGAACTGATCGTGGTCGCCGACATCTCCGGATCGGTGGCAGCGTTCGCCCGATTCACCCTGATGCTGGTGTACGCCATCCAGAACCAGTTCTGCAAGGTCCGCTCGTTCGTGTTCATCGATGGCATCGACGAGGTCACCGACTACTTCAAGGCGACCGAGGACATCACCGAAGCAATCCACCGGGTCAACACCGAAGCCGACGTGGTGTGGGTCGATGGTCACTCCGACTACGGCCACGCCTTCGAGGTGTTCTGGGAGCGCTACGGCAAGGACATCGGGCCGAAGTCGACCGTGCTGCTGCTCGGCGACGCGCGCAACAACTACCACGCCAGCCAGGCGTGGGTCGTCAAGGAGATCGCCCAGAAGGCACGTCACGTGTACTGGCTGAACCCCGAGCCGCGCAGCTACTGGAACACCGGCGACTCGATCGTTGGCGAGTACGGCACCCACACCGACGGTGTCTACGAGTGCCGCAACCTGCGCCAACTCGAAGCCTTCGTCGAGAAACTGGCCTGACGCTTTCTGTCGGCACCCGGTGACCGATCAGCGAGCACGCCGCTCGATCTGCGGGGTCCTGTCTTCGCTCGTAGTATCGACCGAGTGACCCCTCTCGACGAGCTGCTCGGTCGGATTGCTCGTCACCATGAGGTGCTGGTGCTCGGTTCCGGAACATCGGTCGTGACCCAGGGGCTTCGGGCGCGTGGGGTCGGCATCGACGTCGTCGCTGGTGATTGGCCGAGCATCCAACTCGACCGGCGCTACGGGTTCGCCGTCGTCGAGCCAGTCGCCGTACTCGGTGACGTCGCTGCGGCGGTGCACTGCGGCACGCAGCATGTCGGTCCCGGTGGCTCGATCGTCGTGACGCTCGACGACGTCGACGCGGTCGCTGCCCGCTTCGATCTGCAGAATGGTCGATCGATTCGACGTCGAGGGAACGATTGTCACGTTGCTGCAACGCACCGAACGCACGACCATCCACGACAAGGTGTTCGCCGCTCGATCGCCGAATCAGCGGGTCGGCCCGCACGAGTCTGGCCGAGCGGCTGCGGCGCGACAACGGCCCGACGGTGGTCGACACTCGTACCGCCGTCGATCGTGGTCGATTCGGCGTCATCGACGGGTCGATCCACATACCTCGCACCGTGGTCGAATGGCATCTCGATCCGGCGAACGGATATCGGCACCCCGAGGTCACGTCGTTCGATCAGCCGCTCGTGCTGGTGTGCAACGGCGGCTACAGCTCATCGTTGGCTGCAACGAACCTGCTCGACCTCGGCTTCACCGACGTCGGTGATCTTGATCGGAGGAATTCGGGCATGGGTCGACGCCGGTCTCACCGTGGTCGAAGCCCGATCACTCGCACCTCGACGTCTGATCCACCGGATCTGTCAGTTCGTCGGGCGCCGGAGCCGCCGAACTCCGGCAGAGCGACCGCGGGCCATGGCGATCCACTCACGGGGCAGGCTCGAGAGTGTCATCAAGGCGAACTCGTCGGCTGCCTGACGGATCAATTCGGCATGAGACGGATACGGGTGCACTGTGCCGAACAGCTTGCGGAGGCCGATGCTGTTGTCGATCGCCAGTCGTGAACATCCCGATCAGATCGCTTGCACCCGGGCCGACGATCGCTGCTCGCAGGATCCGGCCGCTGAAACGCTCGACGTCGACGACGAGACGACCGTCGCGATGTCGTCGGTGTAGCCGCGATCGACGTCGGCGTGGTCGACGACGATCCGATGCCGCGATGCCTCGGGGATGCCAGCGAGCCTGGCCATGCTCAGCCCGACCGAGGCCACCTCCGGCTCGCCATAGGTGGCGTTGGGTATCGCGCCGATGCGTCCGACCTTGGGGAGTTGGGGGAGCGCGATCGCCCGCACCGCTCGGCGACCGACTGCGCCCGCGCCATGGGTGGTCAGCGTGTTCCCGGTGACGTCGCCGACCGCCCAGATGCCCGGCACCGAGGTGCGCCCCCAGTCGTCGGCGGCGATTCCGGTGCGGTCGACGTCGACCCCGGCACGATCGAGCCCCAACCCGTCGAGCCGCGGACGCCGTCCGAGAGCCAACAGGACCCGATCGATGCCGACGATCGTGGAGCCATCCGCGAGCTGAGCGGTGTCACCCTCGAATCGCTCGATCGTGGTGCCGAGGTGGAGTCCGACGCCTTGCGAGCGGAGCGATCGCTCGACCACCTCGGTGATCATCGGGTCCTCGGACGCCAGCACCCGTTTCTGCATCTCCACGACGTGGACCAGCGTTCCGAGCGCGGCGAATGCCGTCGCCATCTCGATCGCGATCGCGCCGCCTCCGATGATCAGCAGTTTCGATGGCGGTGATTCGAGTTCGAACAAGTCCTCGTTCGTGACGACTCGCTCGGCGGCGAGTCCTTCGACGTCGATCGTGAGCGGCTTCGACCCGCCGGCAATCACGACGTGCTCGGCACGAACGATGTGTGTCGTCTCACCGTCGTCGACACTCACCACATGCGGGTCGCGAGACGCCGTGAGCGATGCCCACCCGCGGACGAGGTGGATGCGCTGGTGTTCGGCGATCTCGACGTCTTCGCGACGGGCGAGGTCGTCTCGCTTCGCTCGCGTCCACGCGAGTGGATCGTCGATGCCAGTGCGCGCGGCGTGCAACAACGCCTTCGAGGGGATGCATCCGACGTTGGTGCAGTCGCCGCCGATCTGGCCGCCTTCGATCAGCACGACGTCGTGGCCGAAACCGGCGAGCCCGATGGCGAGAGTGAGACCACCCGACCCGGCGCCGATGACGCCGCCTTGTACGTGCGGGTGGTGTCGTGACCAATCATGTCGGTGACCTTTCCGTGACGTTGGTGACCAGTCGCCCGAGTCGATCGTGACAGGTTGGCGACGGCGCAGTCGGCGGGCGAGGACGAGGCTGACCACGAAGATGACGACGCTGCGACGAGGATGGCTGGATCGACGCCGCCGAGTCCGTCGTCGACGGTGTCGATCGATGCACCGAGCAGCACGAACGAGACGGTACCCGGCAGTGACCCGAGCGCCGTTGCCAACAGGAACGGCAACCAACGCAGCCGCAGTATCCCCGAGGCGTAGTTGACGAGGTCGTACGGCAGGAACAGCAGCCGCATGATCAGCACGGTCTCGAAGCTGTTGTCACGCATGCGGTTCGACCATCGCTGGGAACGAAGCGAAGTCGTCAGCTGCACCGCTGCACGTTGTCGTCGGGAGCGTGGCCGAGCAGTCGACCCACGCCGTAGGCGATCATCGCCGAAGCGTTGGCGGCGACCACGACGACCATCACCCCGACCACCGGACCGAACAGGATGCCGCCGACGATCGTGAGGATCGATGCCGGGAACAGCACGATCGGCCGTGCGAGATACACGAGCACGAAGGCAAAGACGCCCCACCACGAACCACCGACGGTGTCGATGAACCGTTGAGCGGTCTCGGTCGTCGACAGTCCGTTCGACGACTGGTAGATCTGCCACGACACGATCGCCACCAGCCAGATCCCGGCAACGAGCGCAGCGCTGCAGCCACACGAGCGACGACGACTGGGTGGGCCCGATCGTCCGCCACGTCGACCGGTCACGCGAGCACCTTGCGAGCCCACCACAGCCGTTCGGCGACCGTGATGCCAACTGCTCCGGCCATCGCCGCCAACACCCCACGGCTCCACCCGACCAAGCGAGTGCCACCGTGAAGAACACGATGGTCTCGGTGCCCTCGACCAGACCGCGGGGCATGATCGTGCTCGTTGACGCCCCGGTGGCGGTTGCGCCTGCATCCCGCTTCTCGAGCAGTGCAGCCAGATAGGTCCACGACACGGCATTGACGTAGAACGAGCGCCAGCAGCACCGCCACGATGATCCACGCTGTCTGCGAATCGATGCCGACTGCGACCCCGATCGGGATCACGGCGTAGCCGATCGTGTCGAACACGATGTCGACGAGGCCGCCTCGATCGCTGGCGATTCCTTGGTGGCGGGCAACGGCGCCGTCGAGGCCGTCGGCGAGTCGACTGACCAACCAGAGCGACACGGCCGACAGCGTGAGCAAGTGCTGCGGCCGCGATCGATGCGCCGATTGCGGCTGCCAGTGCAGCCGAGGATCGACAGTGCCAGGCGGAGACACGCCCGAAGGAACTCCTCGAATCAACGGGCCGAGCAACCGGTCCTTGACTGGGCGCAATAGGCTATCGAGCATCGTGTGCTTGAAACCCTCCGGTGTCGTCGGCGTTCCCGCTGTGCGGTGAGTTTCGTGTTTGGTCATCCGCTGATTCGGTTCGCCGATTCACGTCCGGCTCTCACCGGGGTGGTGGAATGTGTGCGCAATGACGTCTCGACGCACGCTGCTGTTCGGGGTTGCAGGAACCCTCGCTGGGAGCCCGTCTGCTCGCTGGGTGCAACGACGAAACGGCGAACGACGATCGTTCGGCGACCCCGGCGCCGTCGCCCGACGCGCGCTCGAGCGTGCCGACCTCCAACGCAGCAGCGGCCACGACGGTTTCGCCCACCGCGATGTCGACTGCGCCGCCGGTCCGCAACGCCTGGGACGGAGCCGACTTCTCCGATCTCGACTCGTTCATCGAAGGTACCAATGGCGAAGCCTTTGCGATCTGGGAAGACGGGGCGATGATCCACGAGTGGTATCGCACCGATGCTTCGTACACCCGTGATGTCGCATCGGCGCAGAAGAGCGTCCTGTCGGTGCTCGTCGGTCGGGCGATCGGCGACGGACTGGTTCAGATGGACACGCCGATCGACGACGTGCTCGGACCGAACTGGATGCCGAACGGGCAGAGCGCCGGGATCAGCGTGGAGCATCTTCTCGCCATGACGAGCGGGCTCGATGATCAGCTCGCGGTCGTCGCCGTGCCGGGGGAGCGGTGGCTCTACAGCGGTGCATTCGCAACGTTGTTCGACGTGCTCACCACCGTCACCGGACGGGACGTGAACGAGCTCGCCAACGACTGGCTCTTCTGCTCCGGTCGGCGCGCCGAACTCGCTGTTCTACGAGCGACCGGCCGGGCTCTTCGCCCCCATCGGGCTGCGCTCGACCGTGCCTGATCTGATTGCCATCGGCAGCGGCATTCTCGATGGCGGTGTGCCGGGGCTCGACGACGGATGGTTCGACCGCTCGTTCGCTCCGAGCCAATCGCTGAACCGGTCCTACGGCCTGCTGTGGTGGCTCAACGGGCAGGAGAGCTTCATGCTTCCTGGCCCGGACGCACAGTTCCCCGGTGCACTCGTGCCGCGGCCCCAGCGAGCATGGTGGCAGCGCTGGGGCAAGGACGACCAGAAGCTCTACATCGTTGCCGCGAATCGCGATGGTCGTTGCCCGTCTCGGTGGCCGAGCGGTCACCGCATCGCAAGCAGCGTGGTCGTCCTTCGACGTCGACCTCTGGGAACGCCTGAGCCTGCTGCGCGGCTGACGCCTGCGAGCTGGGCTCTCGGATCATGCCGGTGACCGCCGAAGCCGTGCGCCAACCCACCACATCTGGGGGCAGCGCCGGCGCCAGCGAGGTCCGATCGTTCGAGTAGCGAGCGGACGCACCACGGTGATGCCCGAGGATCGGGTCAGGGCGCCGTCACGATGAGGTCGTGAATTGCGGTGGTGATGGGTCCGTTCGACGCCGAACTCGAGAGGTAGATGTCGATTCCGACGCCTCCGGGTTGCTGCATGTTGGCTGTTGCGTCGACGACGGATCGGAGCCAGGTGGATGGTTCAGGGCTTCCGGTCTGCCACACCTTGGCTCGCACGGTCGTCGGGTTGCTGCCGACTGCTTGTACTCGAACCTCGAATTGACGGTCGGTGGCGGCGGTGAGTCCGCTGGCGACGGTCTCCGCGGCGATCGTTGATGAGCCTCGATCGATTCGCAGCGAGAGTTGACCGTTGGAACGCGAGCGCAGCACAGCTCGGTAGCTGCTGCCGGCGACGGAGCGAGCAACCACCGAGGTGTACAACCCACTGCCGCTCGCGAGCTTGTCGTTCGAGAGGGTGAGGCGCACGTCGGAATCGAGAGATGCGACGTCGAGAAGATAGGCCTGCCGACTCGTCCCGGCAGGGTTCGACAACCAGCCGGCGCCGTCACGAACTTCGAAAGCGCTCGGCGTTGACACGGTCCACTGGCCACCTCGGTCCGCGGTACCCCAGCCGTTCGTCTGCGACCGCTGGAAGCTGTCTGCCGCCACCGGGAGCGCCACCGGCGGTTGTGTGGTGGTGGTGGTGGTGGTGGTGGTGGTGGTGGTGTGTGGTGGTGGTCGGTTGTGTCGTGGTCGTCGAGGCTGGCGGGCTCGTCGTGGTCGTGGTGGTCGTCGTGGTTGCCAACGATGACGTCGTGGTGGGCGGTGGAGGCGGCCCCGGCATGATCGTGAAGCTGTCGCTGAAGGACCCGGAGGTTGCGACGAACGACGCAGACAGCCCCTCGCTCGTGATCGAGATGTCGAGCAGGCCATGACTCGGTTGATCGTTGGCGCCTGACCAGGAAGCGAAATAGCCAGCTTCGACATCAGCCGAGTTGGTGTCTCGTAGAGCGACGCCCCCGGTGCCAACGGTGGCGAACACCGTGCCCGCCCCGGAGCGGAACGCGCTGTCGGTATCGACGACGCACGACGGGTTGATGGTGCGTGGTGCAACCGCAGGACAAGCCGGGTTGCTCGTGCCGAGTTGGTGGGTGCGGGCATACGAATGCTCGTGGCCGTGCAGCACGAGGTCGACACGTTTGTCGATCAGCAGGTCGTAGAAGTCGTCGTTGGGCGGGCAGCTGTTGGTGCCGACGGTCAGACACGGATAGTGGGCGCCGACGATGATCCACTGCGCTCCGGCAGCGCGCCCGTCGTCGATGGCGCGATCGAGCCAACGCCAGTGGGCGTCGCCCCTGGTGTAGGTCCACCGAGTCCCCTCGAAGGTGAGGTTCGGGCTCGCCTGGATCACGCGGACGAGGGGTGCGCCCGTCGGGAAGTCCATCACGTACTCGCGCCCGTAGATGCCTTCGACGCCCTCGATCTGGTTCGGAAGACAGGCGCTGAAGTCGTTGATGTCGCCGTTGTTGTTGTCTTCGCTTTCGTGGTTGCCGGAGATCAGCTGGAAGGGAAACCCCTCACCCAACTGCTGCTTGACGTACTCGCACCAGCGGTACGGGGTGGGCAAGTCGCCGTATGCGAGATCTCCGAGCGCCAGGTGGGCGTCGGGGTCGCTGCGTCCGATCTCGGCCAGTACGTTGCCGGTTTCCGGGCTGGCTCCATAGTCGCCGGCGGCCGTGAGGCGCACTTCGATCGCCGCCGAACTCGGGGAGACAGCAATCACCGCCGCGCCCGCGCACAACGTTGCCGCCACCGCCGTGATCGTCCGTCGACGTCGTTGCATTCTCTGCCCCTCTCGCAGCCGAGAGGAAGTTTGACGCTGGACGGCATCAAGCGCAAGGGGCAGTTCGTGACGGGTGCAAACCTGTGGCCAACGCCGGAGCGATCGTGGTCACTTTCCGACGTCGAAGGGGTCAGGAACGTTGGTAGTTCGGGGCTTCCTTGGTGATCGTGACGTCGTGGGGATGGCTTTCTTCGCGACCGGCGGTGGTGACCCGCATCAGACGTGCACCGCGGAGCGCGTCGAGTGTGGCGGCGCCGGCGTAGCCCATGCCCGAGCGGAGGCCGCCGACGAGCTGGTAGGCGACCTCGCCGAGTGGGCCGGCATAGGGGACCCGACCCTCGATGCCTTCAGGGACGAGCTTGTTCGACCCGGCGCCGACAGCGGTCTTGCTGGCGCCGGAGGACTGACCGGTGGCGTATCGGTCCTGGCTGTCGCCGGTCATCGCCCCCATCGATCCCATGCCCCGATAGCTCTTGTAGCGACGGCCCTCGAACAGTTCCTGCTCGCCGGGGCTCTCTTCTGTGCCTGCCAGCAGCGAGCCGAGCATGACCGTGGAGGCGCCGGCGACGATTGCCTTGACGATGTCGCCCGAGAACGTGATGCCGCCGTCGGCGATGATCGGTACGCCGAGCTCGCGGGCTCGTTTGGCCGTGAACCAGATTGCCGACAGCTGCGGCATACCGGCTCCGGACACGACACGTGTGGTGCAGATCGATCCGGCGCCCACACCGACCTTGACGGCATCGGCTCCGGCATTCGCGAGTGCTTCGACGCCCTCCTCGGTGACGACGTTGCCAGCCGTGACGGCCAGCTCGGGCCACGATCCCTTGATTCGCTGGATGGCCTTGACCACGTTCGCCGAATGCCCGTGAGCGGTGTCGATCGAGACCGCGTCGACGCCCATCGCCACGAGTGCCTCGACGCGCTCTTCGAGGTCGTCGCCGACGCCGACCGCGGCGGCGCACCGCAGCCGTCCACGGGTGTCACGTGAGGCGTTCGGGAAGTCGAGGCGTTTCTGGATGTCCTTCACGGTGATCAGTCCGGCGAGGCGGCCTTCGGCATCGACGAGCGGCAACTTCTCGATTCGGTGCTGCTGGAGGATCGACTTGGCCTGGTCGAGCGACGTCCCGACCTCGGCGGTGACCAGACCATCTGCGGTCATGAACTCGGTGATCGGCCGTTCGAAGTCGGACCCCTCACAGAACCGGATGTCACGGTTGGTCAGGATGCCGACGAGGCGGCCATCGAGATCGGTGATCGGCACGCCGGAGAACTTGAACTTCGCCATCAGGTCTTCGGCGTCCTGAAGCAGCGCAGTTGGCGGCAACGTGACCGGATCGGTGATCATCCCGGACTGCGAACGCTTCACCTTCTGCACCTCGGCGGCTTGGTCGGCGATCGACATGTTGCGGTGGATCACACCGATACCGCCGTGGCGGGCCATGGCAACGGCCATGCGGCCCTCCGTGACCTTGTCCATCGCAGCCGACACCAGAGGGACGGCGAGTTCGATGTCGCGGGCGAACGTGGCCGAGGTGTCGACGGCGTCAGGCAGCGTCTCGGAGTAGCCGGGGACGACGACGACGTCGTCGAAGGTCAGCGCTTCGAAACGGTCGAAGAAGTCGTCGTTGGGGTTCGTGCGGGTCATGCGGAGACCTCCGTTGGTGCGGGTGCGGTGGAACACAGTTCGCCGAGGGTGTCGACGAGCAGATCGTGCTCGGTGGCGTGGACGAGAGCGGCGAAGGCGTCGAAGCCGGCGCTCACATCGATGGCGACGGTGGCAGTACCGAGCACAGGTCCGTCGTCGACGCCCTCATCGGGGACGAGGTGGACCATCACGCCCGTGTGGCTGCGGTTGCCGTTGACCGCTTCGCTCCAGGCGCGCTCGATGGCGCCGGTGCCGGGCAGTTCGCCGGGCAGAGCGGGGTGCAGGTTGACCACACGCTGGGGAAACCAGCCGAGAAAGCTCATCGTGAGGATGCGCATCCAGCCGGCGAGCACGACGAGGTCGGGGTCGAATCCGGCGACGACATCGGCGAGGCGGGCGTCGTAGTCGGAGCGTTCTTCGCCGGGATGCACCCCGACATGGACCGCCGGAACCCCCGCTGCGTCGGCGCGTTGCAAGGCGAACACGTCGGGATTGTTCGACACGACGGCGACGACTTCGGCATGCAGCCGATCGTCGCCGCATGCATCGATGATCGCCTGCAGGTTCGAGCCGGAGCCGGACACCAGTACCACCAGTCGCTTGCGGCGGGCGGCGGAGGTTCCCATGTGTCGAACCTACCGATCACCTTCGTGGTGGCCCGGCAACATGAACGAAAAATCCATCGGACTCCGCCCCAGCCCCGAAAATGGCCTGGATTGTTGCGCTCAGCGCGCAGATCCAGGGATTTTTCGGGCTGGTGTCCGTCAGGTGAGCCGGACGTGACCGGAGCCGGCGATGAGCTCGCCGATGATCCAGGTGGGCTCATCGATCGTCGACTGCACGGCACCGACGTCGCCCGGAGCGCACACGATCACCATGCCGATACCCATGTTGAGGGTGCGGTAGAGCTCGTCGGTCGACATCTGTGGGGTCAACTCGCGCGCCAGTCGGAACAGTGGCGACACCGGCCACGACCCCAACGTGATGCTGGCATCGACGTCGGCGGGCAGCACCCGTGGCAGGTTCTCGGGAAGCCCGCCGCCGGTGATGTGGGCGAGTGCCTTCACCGAGCCCGAATCGAGAGCGCCGCGCAGGACGTCGAGATACGAGCGATGCGGTTCCAGCAACGTCTCGCCGAGCGGGCGGTCGAACCCGTCGGGTACGGCATCCATCGGGATCCAGTCGAACACCTTGCGCAGCAGGGAGTACCCGTTGGTGTGGGGCCCGCTGGATCCCACACCGATCAGCACATCCCCGGCACCGACGTCGGAGCGAGGGAGGAGTTCGGAACGTTCGGCAACGCCGATCAAGGTGCCGGCGATGTCGAATGCGCCCGGCTGATACACACCAGGCATCTCGGCGGTCTCGCCACCGAGCAGCGCGCAATTGGCGGCCGTGCACGCGTCGGCCATGCCTCGCACGACCTCGGCGACCATGTCGGCGTCGAGCACCGAAGCGGCGATGTAGTCGAGGAAGAACAGCGGACGCGCCGACTGCACCAGCACGTCGTCGATGCAGTGGTTCACGATGTCCATGCCGACGCCACGCACCATGCCGAGGCGGGCGGCCAACTCGACCTTGGTGCCCACGCCGTCGGTGGATGCCACCAGCACTGGGTCGTCGAGTTCGAGGATTGCCTTCGCCGAGAAGACGCCACCAAACGAACCGACGCCCTTGAGCACGCCGTTGTCGTGGGTGGCTTCGACCGCTGCCTTCATCTCGCTGACCGCTCGGGTGCCTTCGTCGATGTCGACGCCGGCCGCGGCATACGAGGTGAGCTCGGCACCGATCGCTCGCCATCCGATGTCGCGACGCACCTGCATCCCGTCGAAGTGGATCCGCTCGATGTGGTCGTACGCGGCCCTGCGCGCCTCGGCGAGATCGAACCCCACCCCGGTGACGGCGAGGACGCGCCCACCGGCCACGCAGCCGTCGGTGTCGACGCCAGCATCGAATCGGAGGGTCGTGGTTCCGTCGGCGCCGATCACTCCGCTGACCATGTCGTCGGTGATGGCGGCACCTGGCACCGGTGCGTCGGGGTAGCCGGCGGCCGCTGCGACAACCGTGAGTGCCGCCTGGGCTCGCACGATGACGGGCAGCTCGTCGAGCTTGCCCTGCGTGGCGAGCAGTGCCAGCTCGGCGAGGTCTGTCTCGACCAACGGAAGCACTGTCTGGGCTTCGGGGTCGCCGAGACGCACGTTGTACTCGATCAGGCGCGGCCCGTCAGTGGTGAGCATCAGCCCTGCGAAGATCACCCCGACATACGGCGTGCCAGCGGCCGCGAAGTGGTCGAGCACGGGCTGCACGAACTCGGCAACCAGATCATCAGCGTCGTACGGGACGGGCGCAGGGGCGTAGGCGCCCATGCCGCCGGTGTTGGGCCCGGTGTCGCCCTCGCCGAGGCGCTTGTGGTCCTGCGCGAGTGGAAGCGCCACCGCTCGTACGCCGTCGCACAGCGCCAGCAACGAACACTCGGGCCCTCGTAGACGCTCTTCGAGCAGGAACGGTCCGGTAGCGGAACGGATCGCCTGGATCGTCGCCGCCTCGCCATCGGGCACGGCGACTCCCTTGCCTGCCGCGAGGCCGTCGAGTTTGACGACAACGGCACGATCGAGGTCACGCCACCAGGCGATCGCGGCGTCGGCATCGTCGAACGATGCGAACCGTGGGCCGGCGATGCCGAGCGACGTCGCCAGCTCGCGGGCGTACGACTTCGACGATTCGAGTCTGGCGAGTGCTGCCGTCGGACCGAAACACGCGATGCCGCGACGGGCGCATTCGTCGGCCACCCCGGCGACCAGTGCCGCCTCAGGCCCGGGGATCACGAGTTCGGTGTCTTCCGCGGAGGCATCCCCGAGATCGGGCGCGAGCCGTACGTCGTGGCCGTGATGGCGACACGCCCAGGCAATCGCCTGCTCGCGCCCGCCGCCACCGATCACCAGCACCCGCATCAGGCGAGGACGCCTTCGAAGGCGAGCTTGGCTTGGGCATCGCCGACGTGGATCGGGTATCTGCCCGTGAAGCAGCCGTTGCAGTAGCCGTCGTCGTCGCCACTCTCACGTTCGGCGACGGCGAGCATCATCCCGTCGAGCGACAAGAACGCAAGGCTGTCGGCGCCGATGTGCTCGCGCATCTCCTCGATGCTCATTCGGCCGGCGATCAGATCACCGTCGTGGCCCATGTCGACGCCGAAGTGGCAGGCGTGTGTGATCGGCGGGCAGGTGATGCGCACGTGCACCTCGGTGGCGCCGGCGTCACGAACGAGCTTCACGAGCGGGCCTGCGGTGGTGCCGCGCACCAGCGAGTCGTCGATCATCACGACCCGTTTGCCCTCGAGATTCTCGCTGAGGGCGTTGAACTTCAGCGCCACGCCCCGCTCACGGATGTCCTGGGTGGGCTCGATGAACGTTCGGCCGATGTACCGGTTCTTGATCAGGCCGTCGTTGAACGGGATGCCACTCTCGTTGGAGTACCCGATCGCAGCAGGGATCGACGAGTCGGGCACCGGAATGACCACATCGGCATCGGCTGGTGCCTCCTGGGCGAGTCGCAACCCGAGCCGCTGGCGGACATGGTGGACGTTGTGTCCGTCCCAGACCGAATCGGGGCGCGAGAAGTAGACGAATTCGAACGTGCACCGTGCGCTGCGGGGCTGCGGGGCGAGGACCTGCGAGCGGTGCAGTTCGGCGCCGCGCAGGGTGACCATCTCGCCGGGCTGGACTTCGTCGATGTCGACGCAACCGAGCGTCGAGAGCGCGCAGGTTTCTGATGCGACGGCGTGTCCGCCGTGTGGGAGCCGACCCACCGAGAGCGGTCGGAAGCCCCACGGGTCGCGCACAGCGATCACGTGATCGGCGGCGAGCAACACCAAAGAGAACGCCCCCTTCCAGGCAGGCAGGGTTCGCTCGATCCGTTCTTCCCAGGTCTGACCACCGGCGGCAGCCAGCATCAAGGTCATCACTTCGGAATCGCTGGTCGCCGTGAGACCGAACCCGCGGTTCAGGAGTTCGTCTCGCAATGCGGGTGCATTGACCAGGTTGCCGTTGTGAGCAAGGGCAAGCGGGCCGTGCATCGTCTCGACGAGGAACGGCTGAATGTTGCGTTCGGCGTTCGAGCCGGTGGTCGAGTACCGGGTGTGACCAATGGCGTGATAGCCGGTCAACGGTGCGAGCGCCTCAGGGGTGAAGACGTTCGCAACGAGCCCGGCTTCTTTGTGAACCCGCGCCCGCTTGCCGTCGCTCACGGCGATACCGGCGGCCTCCTGGCCCCGGTGCTGGAGCGCGAAGAGCCCGAAGAACGCGAGCTGGGCAACACCTTCGCCATGTGGGGTGGACAGTGCGAGCACGCCGCACTCGTCTTTCGGCGTGTCGTCGCCGAAGGTGGTGGCGGCACCCGAGGAGATGCCGGCGGTGAGTGGTGTGCAAGCAATCGGCGTACCCATGTCAGTCGATGTCCAGTCCCGCCAGCGCGGTGTTGATTCGTAGTGGTGCAGGGTAGGCGCCCGGCACGAACGTGAGCCCGGTGAGGCGTTCGAAGGCGTCGATGTAGCGCCGTGCTGTTGCGTCCCACACGTCGGCGCCCAACTCGGGGATGGGTCCGTCACCGGTGTAGCCGGCTGCTGCCAGGGCTCGGCGGACGACCTCTTTGTCGAGGCTCTCGGGCTCGTCGCCCGCAGCGAGCCGCTCGTCGTAGGTCGACTCGATCCACCATCTCGACGAGTCGGGCGTGAGCGCTTCGTCGATCAGGAGGAGTTCGCCGCCGGGGCCGACGCCGAACTCGAACTTCGTGTCGGCCAGGATGAGTCCGGCGTGGAGGCCACGGTCGGCGCCGCGGCGGAACAACGCCAACGCTGCTGCTTCGACCTCGGCCCAGAGCGCTGCTGGAACATGGCCGTCGGCGACGACCTCGGCACACGAGAGGGGCTCGTCGTGAGCGCCGTCGGCCCCCTTGGTGGTCGGGGTGACGATCGGCTGGTCGAGTGGTGTGTTCTTGCGGAGCCCCTCGTCGAACCGGTGCCCGTAGATCGTTCGCTCACCGGCTGCGTACCGAGTCCACAACGCGGTGTCGGTGACGCCGGTGATGTAGCCGCGCACGATGACCTCGACCGTCAACGGGGTCGCCTCGGTGGCGATCAGCGCATTGGGGTCGGGCGTCGACAGTGCATGATTGGCGACGATGTCTCGGGTGTGTTCGAACCACCACCACGACAGTTGATTGAGGACCTGGCCCTTGTACGGCACACCCGCGATGATCCGGTCGAACGCCGACAAGCGATCGGTGGTCACGAAGATCCGGCGCTGTTCAGTCAGTGCGTACGACACCCGCACTTTGCCCGCGCGCCGGTCGGTGAGCGGCAACTCGACGTCGAGCATGGGTGCGGGGAGCGGATCGGGCAGCACGGTCGGCATCTGGCTCACAGCCTCTTCGCGTGTTGGACGCCGTTGTCGAACAGTCGCAGCCCGAGATGGGCGTCGCCACCGCCTCCACGCGAGTGCCGTGGGTGCTGGCGACGAACGATGTGGTTCTCCGGGTGGGGCATGAGGCCCAGCACGACACCGGAGGGGTCGGACACGCCGGCGATGTCGGCGACCGAACCATTGGGGTTGGTGCTGCGATAGCGCAACGCCACCTGACCTGCTGCTGCGAGAGCGTCGGGATCTGGGTGCACGTAGCGGCCTTCGCCGTGCGCGATCGGGCAGTGGATCGGGTCGGAGATGCCGTTCGTCCAGATCGACACGCTGTTCGGCACCGGATCGAGCACGACCCATCGGCAGTCGAAACGGCCCTGTGCGTTGTGGCCGAGCGCGCCGGGAAGCAAGCCAGCGGCAGTGAGCACCTGGAATCCGTTGCAGATGCCGATCAGGGGCCGACCGTCGGCGATGAAGTTGCGGAGCGCGTCGCCGACACCGAGCGCGAGATCGAGTGCGAGCATGCGGCCGGCACCGAGCGAGTCGGCGTAGCTGAAACCGCCGGCGACGACCGCCAGACCCACGTCATCGAGCAGTTCGGGCCGTGCCACGAGTTCGGACGCGAGCACGATCTGTGTGGCCGCACCCGACAGCTCGAGAGCGTGCCGTACGTCATTGTCCCGGTTGGTGCCCGGACCAGCGATCACGAGGGCGCGTACTCGACTCATCGGGCTGCTCCGCTGTTGAACGCATCGGCGAGCTGGTCGACAGCGATCGGCTCGATGCCGGGGATCGACAGCAACGAGTCGGCGGTCACCTCGCCGATACGGGTCGCCGCACGGCCCATGATCTTCATGAACGCATCGACGCTGCGCGGGCGGACTTCGGCCACCAGCCGGCCTGACGATTCGCTGAACAACGCGGTGACGAGGTCGCTGTGTGGGAGTTCGTCGATGCGGGCCCCGAGTCGTCCGGCGATGCACATCTCTGCGATCGAGATGGCCAGCCCGCCCTCGCTGACGTCGTGACACGCCACGACCAGGCCGGCGCGGATGGCTGCGTGCAGGTGCCGGTAGGTGTCAGGGGCGTCGGGATCGGGAGCTGGAGCGACGCCAGCGCTGGGCGGAGCGCCCTGCACGAGGTCGAGATGAGAGCCGGCGAACTCGGCCTCGGTCTGGCCGATCAGGATCAGTTCGTTGCCGGCTTCGGCGAGGTCGGGTGTGACGCAGTGGTCCGCGTCGGGAACGTGTGCGATCGCCGTGATCACCAAAGTGGGGGGCACCGCGTGGCGCTCGCCGTCGGCGCCCACGTATTCGTTGTTGAGTGAGTCCTTGCCGGACACGAATGGGGCCCCGTACATCCGTGCGGCGGCGCAGCAACCGTCGACAGCGGCCACCAACTCGCCGAGCGTCGAAGCACGCCTCGGGTCGCCCCACGAGAAGTTGTCGAGCAGCGCCACGCGGTCGGGATCGGCGCCGACCGCAACCACGTTGCGTATCGCCTCGTCGATCACGGCGAACGCCATTGCCTCGGGGTCGTGGAGGCCGTACCAGGGGTTGACGCCGATCCCGATGGCAATTCCTTCGCGGGCGGACGGGTCGGCGAGCACGACGCCGTCGGCGGGCCCGTCGGCGCTGGCGCCGATCAGCGGTCGCACCACCGTGGCGCCCAAGATCTCGTGGTCGTAGCGGTGGACGATGTCGGCCTTGGACGCGATGTTGGGGTGGGCGAGCAGGGCCAGGATGGTCGCACGAGGGTCGGCGACGTTGCGTCCGGTGTGGTCGTGGCGGTTCGGTGTCGGCAGTTCCGCCGCCATGCGCCGCTGCGGGCGTCCGTCGTGGAGGAAGACGGTGTCGATGTCGACGACCAGGTGGCCCTGGTGTCGCACGAGTAGCTGCCCATCGCCGGTGAACTCGCCCACGTCAGCCAGGCTGACGCCGACGCGGTCGCATCGGTGCTGCATCGCCGCGAGGTGCTGGGGTGGCACAGCGATCACCATGCGCTCTTGCGCTTCGGACAGCCAGACCTCCCACGGATCGAGGCCGGGATACTTGCGTGGTACCTGATCGAGGTCGACGTC
Source organism: Ilumatobacteraceae bacterium (assembly GCA_963717385.1). GTDB lineage: Bacteria > Actinomycetota > Acidimicrobiia > Acidimicrobiales > Ilumatobacteraceae > Sva-07. The sequence continues at coordinate 166,567 of CAVQWE010000010.1, read as the reverse complement.
GGCGCCGACGCCCTCGGCCATCTCGCCGATGGCCGACGACAGACCGCCCGCACCGCAGTCGGTGATCGCCGAGTAGAGGTCTTCTGCGCCGATCAGCGCGTCGATGAGCAGCTTCTCGACGATCGGGTCGCCGATCTGCACGCTCGCTCCGGCGACTTCGCCGGTGGTGGCGTCCATCGTGGCCGAGGAGAACGTCGCTCCGCGGATCCCGTCGCGTCCGGTGGCGCCACCCAACACGACGACTCGATCGCCGGGAAACGGCCCGTCGTGGATGGGCCGGCTGGGTGCTGTGCCGATGCACCCGGCGAACACGAGCGGGTTCGTGGTGTACGCAGGGTCGTACAGCACTGCGCCGGCCACCGTCGGCAGACCGATCTTGTTGCCGTAGTCGGCGACTCCATCGATGACACCTTCTCGAATCCGGCTGGGATGGAGCGCACCGTCGGGCAAGTCGGCCATGGGGAGTTCGGTCGGCCCGAAGCACAAGATGTCGGTGACGGCGATCGGGCGATGGGCGATGCCGAGCACGTCGCGGATGACGCCGCCCACACCGGTGTTCGCTCCTCCGAAGGGCTCGACCGCCGACGGGTGGTTGTGGGTTTCGGCCTTCAGGGCAATCGTCGTGCCTTCGGTGAACTCGATCACACCGGCGTTGCCGACGAACGCAGAGCGGACGAATGGCGCATCGATCGATTCGGTGCATGCCCTGAGCTGGGCCATCAGCGGCGTGATCTCCGCTGGCCCGTCCGGTCCGCCGGTGGCGTCGATCACCGCTCGGAACGTCTTGTGGGCGCAGTGCTCGCTCCACGTCTGGGCCAGTGTTTCGATCTCGACGTCGGTGATGTCGCGGTCGAGGCGCTCGTATTCGTCGCGGATGACCCGAAGCTCTTCGAGATCGAGGTACAGCGAGCGTTCGACGTTCAGCGCCAGCAGTCCGTCGTCGTCGAGGCCTCGGATCACGATGAGTTCTGCGTCGGCGTGGCCGGGAGCGTCGTCGAGCAGCGGTGGATCGACGAGGCCATGGCCCCACCGTTCGATCACCGGATTGGCGACGACTCGTTTGACGACTTCGTCGGCGAGTGCTGCATCGACGCTGCCCCCGAATTCGATCCGACGTGCCGTGGCGGCGGAAGTCAGTTCGAGATGCAACTGCCCGGCGGCGTGGAGCACGGCGTCGGCGGCGGTGTCGGTGACCCCAGGGAGCAACGTCACCTCGATGCCGTCAGCGGTGGGTGCTTCCCACGTCGCTCGTTGGAGCAATGGATCGGCCAGAGCTGCGGCGAGTCGAGCTCGTTGGTCGGCGTCGAGAACCCCAGAGACATGGACGATGTCGGCGACTTCGACGGGGTCGGTGAGGTCGAAGCCCAGGTGGGCGGCAGCCGTGGCGATCGAGGCCCCGCGCGGGTCAGGATCGATGGAGCGGATGGTCAGTCGATGCCGTTCGGCCACTGCGGTGACCCTACGGATCGCGTCGGTCGGCCTCGGGGGGATTGTACAAAATGTCTCCGCGTTCGAAGCCGTGTCGTCCGCCGCCGATGGCGACGGCGCTCAGAGACCGAGACGGAACAGCGCTTGTGCGGTGAGGGGCGCCACGGCGTCGGGCGTCGGGAATTGCGGCTCCCACGGGTCGGGCGAGATCGACGTGACGGTGATCGTCTCGCCGCCGAGCTCGACTGGGAGCACCGACTTGCGAACGATCCCGGTGTTGTCGACCCAGATCTCCATCGTGAGCGTCTCGACGCCTTCGAGCGCAGGTTGTACTGCGATGCCCGCCGGCATGGGCGGAGCCGGAGACGGTGTGCCGTCGGCCACCGGGGTGTCGGCAGCGGACTGTGCTTGCAGCAACCGCAGCGCGTCGGCTGACACCACGAGTCGACGGGCGGGTTCGTTGCCAACGGACGACTCGGTTGCCTCGTCGATCGTGGTGAACCCTCGAATCGTCGGTGAGACCAGTTGGTCGAGTGTGCGAACCCAACGTGCGGACCCGAGCGAGAAGTCGATCGGGAAGTCGCCGCGCGGCAGGTTGTACCAGGTGGGTTCGTCGATGCGGCGAATGAACGCCTGGTCCCAGAGTGTGAGGATCTCGAGGTCGGGTGTGTCGGTCCGGGGAACCACGATCTTGGCGATGCCGGACTCGAAATCCGCGGTCACCTCGTAGTTCTGGGTGCCGCCGAATCGATTGGGTTCGCTGACGGTGAACGTGGCGGTGCGCACCACCGAAGGGGGAGCGATCGCCATCGGGTACACGAGCGGCGCTGCGGGGCCGTTGTCCTCGGATTCTTCGGTGACGCGGTCGATCAGGTCGGGGCCGTACGTCACGCCGGCGTAGCCGAGCCCGCCGAGCAGAGCCAGCATGGCCAGCCAGCTGACCCCGCGTCTGAACTTGTGTCCGCGTGGCTGCTTCTTGACCTGTGGCGGCGCGCCGATCGAGTAGGCCATGCTGTCGAAGTGGTCTGTCTGGGCGGCCGCTGGTCGCGGGACATGCGCTGTCACGTTCGGCAGCGTTGGTCCGGCCTGGCTGATCTGGCCCGGCCACGGCGCGACAGCGCCAGGCGGGGTCACCGACATGGCCGGCGGCGGCGGGGGCAGGGCGCCAGCAGGTCTCGTCAAGGTGTCGGTCGTGTCGTCCATTCCGACTTCGGTATCGGCAGAACAGACGAGATCTTGAGTGGTCTGACCTACGATCCTGCGGTGGCGACCGTCGATCGAACCCCGCCGGAACGCTGGGTCGTGATCGGTGCCGGCTCTGCTGGCTGCGTGGTCGCAGGCCGGCTGTCGGAGACGCCGGCACGATCGGTGACCTTGTTGGAGGCCGGTCCGAACCTCGAGCAAGGCGACCTCGACGGACCGCTGGGTGGCGCCGACTTCCTGTCGGCGCTCGACGTGCCCCGGCGCACGTATCCCTCGCTGGTGGCCACCCGGACCAGCGGAGCCGATGCGAGTCCGTATCGACGTGGGCGCGGGGTGGGTGGATCCTCCACGGTCAACGCGATGGTGGCCCTGCACGGCGACGCCGACTTGTACCGGTCGTGGGGCTGGAACGACGCTCCAGCAGCATGGGAAGCGACGCGACTTCCCGAGGAACCAGCAGGCTTGGATGAACTCGGTGCGGTCGACCGGGCCCTGCTCGCGGCGGCTCCCGATGCCGAGCAGGCGCTCCTGACGCGCCGCAACGGCCGACGGGTCACGTCGGCCGAGGTCTCACTGTGGCCGTTCCTCGACCGGGACAACCTCGAAGTTCGGACCGACTCGCTGGTGGATCGGCTCGTGTTCGATGACCGCCGCGTCGTCGGTGTCCGATTGGCAGACGGTGAGGTCGTCGCAGCTGATCGTGTCGTGCTTTCTGCTGGCGCCATCCATTCGCCGGCGATCCTGCTGCGATCGCAGGTGGACACCCCTGACGTCGGCCTCGGTCTGCAAGATCACCCGTCGGCACCGCTGACTCTGCAGCTTCGCGAGGGGTGCACGGCCGAACCGGGAGCACTTGCGATCGGTGCCCTGCTCCGACGAGGCCAGGTGCAGTTCCTCCCGATGAACCATCTCGGCCCCGACGCGCCCGGCCTCGGATTGTTGATGGTGGCGTTGATGCGACCAGTCGGCCGCGCCGGCAGCGTGCGCTTGCGATCCGATGATCCATCGGTCGATCCCGACGTCGACTTCGCACTGCTCGACCACCCAGCCGATGTCGGCGCCCTGGTCGGCGGTGTGCGGGTGGCGCTCGACCTGCTCGCCACCGCAGCCTTCCGAGAGGTCGTCGCCGAGGTCTTCGTCGATGGTTTCGGCACCACTGCATCCACCCTGAGCGACGACGAAACGATCGCCCGCTGGGTGCGTGGAGCCGTCGGTGACTACGTCCACGCATCGAGCAGCTGCGCGATGGGCGCCGTCGTCGACAGCGACGGTGCGCTGGTGGGCTACGAGGGCGTCCACGTGTGCGACGCCTCCGTCTTCCCGACCATTCCCGATGCCAACACGCATCTTCCGACCACGATGCTCGCCGAGCGGCTGAGCGCCCGCTGGTTGCGCTCTGCCGTGTCAAGATGACCGCATGGCGACCACGGCTGGGTACACCCACGGACTCCACGAACTCGACGATGGTTGTTTTGCCTATCTGCAACCCGACGGTGGATGGGGGTGGAGCAATGCGGGCCTCGTCGTCGGTGACGGGCAATCGCTCCTGGTCGACACCCTGTTCGACCTCGATCTGACCGCAGCGATGCTCGATTCGATGGGTGCTGCCACCGCCGCCGCCCCCGTCGACACCGTCGTGAACACCCACGCGAACGGTGATCACTGCTATGGCAACGCCGAAGTCACCCGCCGACGACCCGACGTCGACATCGTCGCCTCAGCGGCGACCGCTTCGGAGATGGCCGACGTTCCTCCGTCGATGCTCGCAGCGCTCAACCAGGCGCCCGGAGACGTCGGAGAACTGTTCCGGTCGTTCTTCGGCGAATTCCAGTTCGACGGCATCGAATTGGCGCCGCCGACCCGCACGTTCGACGGTCGGCTCGACCTCGATGTCGGCGGACGTCGGGTCGAGCTCATCGAGGTCGGTCCGGCTCACACGGCGGGGGACACGATCGTGTACGTGCCTGATGCCCGAACGGTGTACACCGGCGACATCTTGTTCATCGGCGGCACCCCGATCGTGTGGGCTGGACCGTTGTCGAACTGGATTGCGGCGTGCGATCTCATGCTCGGACTCGAACTCGACACCGTGGTGCCCGGCCACGGTCCGCTGACCGACCGGGCCGGAATCGTCGCTGTCCGCGACTATCTCTCCTTCGTCGACGGGGCTGCCACGGCGCGCCATTCCGCCGGCATGGACGCCTTCGATGCTGCCCGCGACATCGGACGCGAACTCGGCCTCGACGAGCGGTTCGCCGAGTGGGGTGAGTTCGGGCGCATCGCTGTGAACGTCGAGACCGTCTACCGCACCCTCGATCCCCGCCACGTCACCCCCGACGTGGTCGAACAGTTCCGCCGCATGGCAGAGCTCGAACTCCAGTGACCATCGAGCGGGCCGACGTCGTCGTCATCGGCGACGGACCAGCGGGCAGCGCGCTCGCCCAGGCGTGTCACCGGGCCGGAGTCGATGTGGTGCTGGCCGGTGAGGACGCCGCATGGTCGGCGACCTACAGCACCTGGCTCGACGACCTCGACGGCCTCGGCGATCGCTCGAGCCGCCTCGTCGATGGAGACGTCGTTGCGCAGGTCGTGAGCACCCAGGTCTGGGCGTACGGGTCGCGCCCACACCGCTTGCAGCGCGGCTATGCGACCCTCGACAACGACACGTTGAGATCGTCGTTGCGTTCCGACGTCGAGCATCGCATCGGCCGAGTCGCTCGTGTGGCGATCGAGTCGACCGGTGGCGCCGACGGTCACGGTGTCGAGTTCGAAGATGGCCCCACAATCCGCGCCCGACTGGTCATCGACGCCACCGGTTGGCCTTCCAAGTTCGCTCGTCAGAGCGGCAACCAGGCTCCCGCTTGGCAGACAGCGCTGGGCGTCGTGCTCGCCGAACCGCCCGATGGCGAACTGGGGCAGCCCACGTTCATGGACTTCCGGCGCGTGATCGGCCCCGACGGTGCCCCATCGAGCGTCGGGCCCCATGGCGTCACCACGTTCTGCTACTCGCTGCCGGTGCGAGATGGGTGGCTCGTCGAGGAGACCGTGCTGGCGGCCCGACCAGCGATCGAGCCGATCGCATTGCTGCCGCGCCTCGCTGGCCGTCTCGGCCGTCATCCCGACAGCTTGTTGGCCAACGCAGTGCGCACCGAATACGTCCGGATTCCGCTCGGCGGGTCGCGCCCGCATCTCGGTCAACCGGTCGTCGCCTTCGGCGCTGCTGCCGGCTACGTCCACGCTGCCACCGGGTTCTCGGTCGCCGCATCGATCCGGGCGGCGCCTCGGGTGGCTGCTGCGGTCGTCACCGCGCTCGCGGCGGGGCCCGGCGTCATCGACTCGGGACCGGTCGCCGAGGCGGTCTGGCCGGCTCCACTGCGGCGAACTCGTGTGTTGCACGACTACGGGCTCGATGTGCTCCTCGGTCTCGACGACGACGAGGTGCGAGCGTTCTTCGACGCGTTCTTCGACCTGCCGGTCGAGGACTGGTCTGCCTATCTCAGGGTGGACACCTCGCCGACCGAGGTCAGCGCAGTGATGGCGCGTCTGTTCCGGTCGTCGACGTGGTCGGTGCGACGGCGTCTGGCCGGTCGGAATCCGGCGGCGTTGGCGCGGCTCCTTCGGCCGTGAGTGCATCGCGGCGACGTGTTCGGATCGATCGCCGCACCGCCAACGCCCATCCGGCGAGCGCGCACAGGGCGAAAATCACCCACTGTGCCGCATATGACAGGTGGGGGCCCTCGTCGAGGGTCGGGGCAGGCAACGGCGTCGGGTCGTTCGGGCCGATCGCCGGGACGGCATCGATCAGATCGAGGTAGACGGGCGCCAGCGCTCCGGGCAGCTGCGCCGAGAGTTGGTCGAGGTCGATGCGACGTACCTCGGTGACAGGCTCGCCACCGGCAGCAGCGTCGGTCAGTTCGCCGCGCTGACGTTCTTGTGGCATGCGGACACGGGCGAGGATCTGGACGTCGCCGTCGGGTGGCGCCGGGGTGTCGAACCCGAGCGGCACGAAACCGCGGTTGACGACCACGGTGACATCGCCAGTGGCATCGGTGTCGGTCGCCAGTGCGCTCAGGACGTTGTCTCCCGCGAGACCGTCCTGCGATCGGTTGAACCACAGCACCTGGTCGGTCAGGTAGCTTCCCGACACCAGTGCCTGGCGCCATTCGATCGAGGTCGGGTCGTCGCCGGCTTCGGCCAGCAGATCGTCGAGCGGAACCGGTGCCACATCGATCTGTTCGGAGACCAGTTCGTTGAACGCTCGTCGCTCGTGGAGGCGATCGAGCTGCCAGAACGCCAGCCAGATCATCAGCGCCACCGATGCGAACACGAGCACGTGGAACGCGATCCACTTCGGACGCAGCAGAAAGGAGAGGCGCGACCCTGACATCTCGGGCACGACGGTAGCGGCCGCCGAGCACTACCGTGCCGCGCCATGCGTGCAGAAGATGTCACTTCCGAATGGCTCTCGTCGGTGCTCGGCGGCGACGTGGGTCCGGTCACGTCGCAACTCATCGGCGACGGCCACATCGGCGTGAATGCCAGGATCTCGATGCCAGACGCCGACGTTGCACTGCCGCGGTCGGTGGTGGTGAAGTTGCCGGCCACCGACGAGACCAGCCTCACCACGGCGGCCATGCTGCGGCACTACGAACGCGAGACGAAGTTCTACACCGAGATCGCCCACACCGTCGACATGCGTGTGCCCGCCTGTCTGTACGGCGATTGGACCGCGGAGACCAACGCATTCGTCCTGGTGCTCGAGGACATGGCGCCGGCGACGCAGGGCGATCAGCTCACCGGGTGCACCCTCGAACAGGCTCGAGACGCGGTTCGGGAACTCGCCAAGCTGCACGGGCCGCGGTGGGACGATCCGACGCTGTCCGACATCGACTGGATCGAGCACGCCAAGGGCGAGGACGCCGACGAGGCGGCCAGCGGCCTGGCGGTGATGTGGCAGATGTTCTTCCCGGGTTTCGCCGGCACCTATCGCTCGCATCTGAGTGCCGACGAGTTCGAACTGGCCGAACGGTTCGGTGGAGCGATCGCCCAGTGGCGTGGTGGGCGGAGCGGGCCGACCACCATCACCCACGGCGACTATCGCCTCGACAACATGCTGTTCGCTACACCGCAAGGTGGGCCGGCGGTCACCGTCGTCGACTGGCAGACCCCGGCGCACGCCAGCCCGATCACCGACCTGTCGTACTTCATCGGTGCCGGGTTGCTGCCCGACGATCGACGCACGCATGAACGCGAGTTGGTGGCTGTGTACCTCGAAGCGCTCGGCGCGTACGACATCACGCTCGACGAGGCGTGGGTGTGGGAGCAGTACCGTCGCGACGCGTTCGCCGGACTGGCCGTCGCGGCGATGGCATCACAGATCGTGACGCTGAACGATCGCAGCGAGGCGATGTTCGGAGCGATGGCGCAGCGGCACCTCTGCCAGGCCCTCGACCTCGACTCGTTCAGCTTGATCTAGTTGTAGTTCAGCGTCAGGCAACGTCGAGAGTGCCGAGGTGGGAGTGTCCGATCGGCGCTGTTCAACGCAGGGTGGCAGTGAGGTCGTGTATCGCGGTGATGGTTGCGTCTTGGAGTTCGTCGGCGTGTGCGGCTGAGTTGCCGACTGCGGTGATGCCGAAGCGCCCGTCGACGGCGAGGCATGACAGCATGTGCGGGACCACGCCGGTCCTCGTGATCGGGTCGAACGAGACCCCTGCCCGTGCGAGCGCAGCGATCACGTCGGCCTCTGGAATCCCGGTCCAGTTCTCGTCCACGAGGTTGTCCGAGGCCACGTAGTACTTCGAGGTACCGGTGTCGTCGGTGTAGGAGCCGGTGTTCATGTCGTAGCGCCCGGGAGCGAGGTGACGAAGCACGGTGTACGGGTGCGTCGTCCCGGGCTTGCGGAGGTTGATTTCGATCGCGTAGGTCGACCAGGGTTCGCTGCCTGACCGGGCCGTCACGAAGTCGATCCCGGCTCGCCCGCGGGCGCCGCGCTCGCCGAGCACTTGGGCCGCAGCGAGCGCGTGCGCGCCGAGTTCGGGTGCGTAGTCAGGATCTGCAGGGAACCGGCACCCGAGGTACACCTGGCCGTCGTCTCCCAGGATCTGTTCGTGGGTGGACAGCACGACGGCCGAGCCGTCCGGGCGGATCTCGACCTGGGCGCTCGGGCTCGAGAACTGGTCGCCCACGATGCGGCTCTCTGCCACGAAACCCTTCTCCAACTCGTCGAGATACCACGGTTCGAGGCTGTTGATCCGGCTCCGTAGTCGTCGTCGAGCGGCCGGTGACCCTGGAGGCTCGAGATCGTCGGTGTGGATCACCGTGTTGCCGTCGCCCGCCCCGGAGTCGTCGTGTTTGAGGATCACTGCTGGGATGTCGGGCTGTGCGGTGCGGAGCTGTTCGATGGCGTCGACCGCATCGGAGACGGTCGTGAGGTCCTCGATGCCTGGCGGGACCGGAACTCCGGCGTCGCGGAACAGCTTGCGCCCAGAGCTCTTGAATCCCAGCGGCCACAGCTCCGGTGCCGAGCCGTTGATCGGCACCCCGAGTGTGAGTGCGAGTTGGAGTTCCGACTCGGTGACGTTCCAGGGCTCGATGAATGCTGGGTCGTCGCCGATCCACCGAGTGACGTCGGCGAGCACATCAGGCCGATCGAGGAGCTTGGTCGCGATGGCGCGCGCCGACGAATCGTCGACCACGACCAGATGGAATCGTTCACTGGCATCGAGCGACTCGGGGAGCAGCGAGAGGCAATGGTCGATGACCGCCGCATCCGGCTCGGCGGAGCAGAAGTACACGAGCCGAGCGGCCGGCATGCGAAGCATCAGCAGCGCGGCCAGGAATCGATGCTCGAGCGCAGCGAGGCGACTGCTGTAGTGCGACAGCAGGCTCTCTCCGACGCTGAATGACGGCAACACCACCACGACGTGGGGCACGGTCGAGTCGGGTGAGTTGAGCGCGTAGACCTCCTCGAGGTCGTGTTGGAGCTGCTGGAAGGCGCTGTCGGTCGCCGAGTCGGAGAGCTCTTGCATGGCCGACAGCATCGCGCAGCTCCTCCTGCGACAGGTGCACCGCAGTGGTCGCGGTCGGAGACGAGTCGGTGTGCAGCCGCTACGGTCGGGCGACGTGAAGGATCATCCCGACGACCATCTCGCCGAGAAGTTCGATGCGTTCGATGCCCTCGACAAGATCGACTTCATGATCGAGCACCAGGGCTGGGCGATCGAGGCGGTGCAACCCGACGCCGAGACCGATCCGCCGACGCCCGGCTACGCCTACACGATCGGGCTCACCGCTGCTGTCGGATTCCCCGATGTCGCGGTGTTCGGGCTCACGCCGGCGGCAGCGAAGGGGCTGCTCGAGTTGGTCGCTGATGCCTGTCGAGGAGGCACCGAGATTCCGCTCGGGGTCGAACTCGTCGGCTTGCTCGACAACGAGTTGCGCTGCCTGTTCGCCCCGATCGACCTCGGTCCGTGGGGCCCCTACTTCGCTGCGGGCGCATCGTGGTACAAGGGCGAGCCCTTCGAGATCGTGCAGCTCATGTACCCCGACCGCAACGGTTTCATGCCGTACGAGACCGGCTACGAGCAACGCATGGTCCTCGCGCAACCGGTCATCGGCACACTGATCTGAACGTCGGTGGGGGCATCCAGGGATATCCCCCGATCGTGGCCGAGCCCGGATTGCTACCATGCCCGCCACGGGGTCGACGACCGGTTTGCCGACCCCCAACGACTCGATGACCACACCTCCGCCCCTCCCGGTGACCGGCGCCTGGGTGCCCGGCGACGAGCCTGGCCATCGGCAGTTCTTCACGTTCGCAACCGACCGCAGCTTCGCGCTCGACTGCGGCGTCGCCCTGTCCGATGTCGTGGTCGCCTACGAGACCTACGGCCGCCTGGATGCCGATGCATCCAACGCCATCCTGCTCTGCCATGCCTGGACGGGCGACAGCCACGCTGCCGGCCCGGCCGGCCGGGGCCACCCCACTCCAGGGTGGTGGGACGACACGGTGGGACCCGGCAAGCCGATCGACACCGAGAAGTACTTCGTCGTCTGCGCCAACGTGCTCGGTGGGTGCCAAGGATCCACTGGGCCCGCTTCGCCACATCCGATCGACGGCAAACCGTACGGTTCGCGCTTTCCGGTGGTGACGATCCGCGACATGGTGCGTGCGCAGGCGCAACTCGGACAGCACCTCGGCGTCGGGCGTTGGATGTCGGTGATCGGTGGTTCGATGGGTGGCATGCAAGCGCTCGAATGGGCGGTGATGTACCCGCGTCGCGTCGGATCGCTGGTGGCGGTTGCCACGTGTATGCAAGCCACCGCCCAACAGATCGCGTGGGGCGCGATCGGCCGGCGGGCGATCCGGCTCGATTCGAAATGGCGTGGCGGTGACTATTACGACGCCGCACCGGGCGATGGTCCCGCAGAGGGTCTCGAAATCGCCCGCATGGTGGCCCAGGTCACGTTCCGCAGCGACAATGTGTTCACCGACCGGTTCGGACGTGAGCTCGCCGACAAGGCCGCCGTGGGCGACACGCTCGGCATGTGGCAACGATTCGAGGTCGAGCGATACCTGGAGTATCACGGCGTGAAGCTCGCACGTCGCTTCGACACCAACAGCTACCTGGCGATCGGCAAGGCGATGGACCTGCACGACGTCGCCCGCGGGCGTGGATCCGTGGAGCGAGCGATGCTTCGCGTCACGGCGCCGACGATGGCGGTCGGAATCTGGAGCGACATGCTCTACCCGGCGTATCAGCAGCAGCAGATCAACGATGCCATTGCGGCGAACGGTGTGGCGAGCGAGTACGTCGAGATCGACTCGCCACACGGTCACGACGCCTTCTTGATCAACAGCGACCAGCTCGCCGAGCCCCTCGAACGGTTCCTCGCCAACGCGTCGAAGTCGTTCGTGCCGCGCTCGATCAGGTGCCGGAGGGCCTCGAAGCCGAGATCTGGCGCCGCGCCTGTGAGCCGTTGGTCGGCCGACGGATCGTCGCCGTCGATGTCGACGAACGAGTCGTGGCCGAACAGTTCGCGGCCCGTGTGAACGGCGCCACGGTCGTGGCGGCACGCCGCCGAGGAAAGATCGTGCTCCTCGACACCGATCGAGCGACGATCGGGCTGCACTTCGGGATGACGGGGCGACTCGAGGTCGATGGTCTCGCGCAGATTCGGCAGTTGGCCTATGCATCCGGTCGCGATGACGTTGCCTGGGATCGGCTCGTCATGTACACCACCCCTGGCGGGCGTCACGCCCCGCCGGCGCTGCGATTCAACGATCCACGTCGCCTCGGACGGGTGTCGCTCGATGCCGATCTCGAGCATCTGGGCCTCGACTTCTCGGAGGTGACACCCAAGCGGCTGGAAGCTGCACTGGCCGGCCGTCGTGGCGTGCTGAAGTCGGTGCTGCTGGACCAACACGTGGTCGCAGGACTCGGAAACCTCTGTGTCGACGAGGTGCTGTGGTGGGCAGCGCTCGATCCGCGCCGGACGGTCGACTCGCTGTCGAGCGTCGAGATCGCACGCGTCGCTGCCGCGATCCGTCGTCGCCTGCCGGTGATGCTCGAACGTGGCGGAAGCACCGAAGGTGTGCTCGGCCCAGTCGGTACGCGCCGCCTGTCCACCGTGCGAACGAGACGCCACCCCACTCGAACGGGTCACGATCGGGGGGCGCACGACCGTGTGGTGTCCGACACATCAGTGTTGATCCCTGTCGGAGCACCGAACAGCTGGCACAATCGCTGCGTCGTGTCCGTTGCCGATCTGTCCTCCGTGGTTGCCTCACCGTCCTCCGCCGCTGTCGGCGACGCCGGGTCCAGCCGCCTCGTGTACGCGATGGTGATCGGATTGATCGTCGTTGGCGTTGCGCTGGTCGTGTTGGCGGTCTGGATTCTTCGACAGACGCGCCCCGATCTCGAGGTGCTCGCTCCGCTCGAGCGGATGGGTGACGGTGATTGGAAGCGGCGCGACCCGTCCACCCAGCGCCGGATGCTCGACGAGGTCCGTCCCGAGGGTGCCCAGCCGCTGGGGTCACCGCCTCCGCCCATCGATGCCGACTTCGAACAGCAGGACCACCCGGTGGCCTCGTTCAGCGATCTCGGCCCTGGCCTCGGGGGAGCAGTGCCCGACCTCGCGCCGCTCGGCCCAGATGCCGAGCCGGAGCCGGAGCCCGAGCCGGAGCCGTCGAGCCGGAGCCCGAGGCCGGAGCCCGAGTCGAGCCGGAGCCCGAAGTCCAGCCTGAATCGGATGCCGGAACGCTGATGACCGGACCCGAGCCGGACTCGACCCGAGCCTGACGCGAACGAGCGGAACTCGATGTCGATCCCGAAGAGCAGGCTGATGCGGATACGGCAGATGGCTCGGACGAGGCGTTGTCCGATCCGCGCACCTGACTGCTAGATTGTCGCTCCAGACGCGGACGTGGCTCAGTTGGTAGAGCGCAACCTTGCCAAGGTTGAGGTCGCCGGTTCGATCCCGGTCGTCCGCTCCAGGAAACCCCCGCTTCGGCGGGGGTTTTTCTTTGTCCGAGCTCGGGTGGCAGGCTGCACCGCGTGGACGACATCTCGACAGACAACTCACCCGTGCACGGCTCGGCCACGGTGCGAATCGACGCCACCCCCGAGGCGGTGTTCGCGGTGCTCACCGATCTCGACGAGCTGCCCAAGTTGAGTCCCGAGAACCAGCGGTGCGAGTTGCTCGAAGGTTCGACCGAACTCGACGTGGGTGCACGGTTTCGGGGTACCAACCGGGTGGGCGACTACGAATGGCATGCGGACTGCCACGTGACCGTGTTCGAGCCGGGGCGTCGATTCGCCTACCTGGTCCCACCCGATTTCGAGCACGCCACCGAGTGGAGCTACACGATCGAGCCCGACGGTGACGGCAGCATCGTCACCGAGGCCTTTCACGCCCCGCTGCTCGCGCTTCCCGACATCTACCCCGGCAAGATCGAGGGTCGGCGCGACAACCTGGAGCAGGCATGTCGCACCACCATGGCGAACCTCAAGGCGGCGCTCGAACACTGAGCAACTTCGTGTGGAACGCCGCGTCGCCCCGTTGACGCTCCGACAATCGACCAAGAGCATCGCATTCATACGATCTGCCGATGGCCACCGCACCACGTCCAGCACCCACCTCGCAGGAATGGCTCGACTCGGTGATCGAACCGATCGTCGATCCCGACGCCCCGATCATCGATCCCCACCACCATCTCTGGCCCGTCGGCGGGTCGATGGCCTACGGCCTGACCGACCTCGAAGGCGATCTCGCCAGCGGCCACAACGTGGTCGACACCGTGTTCGTCGAGTGCGGTGCCTCCTACGACCGCAGCGCCGACGAGGCGTTGGCCCCGATCGGTGAAACGGTGTTCGTCGCTGGCGAGGCCGAGCGTTCCAGCCGCCAGGTGATGGGCGGCATCGTCGCTCATGCCGACCTGACCGATGCGGCCATGCTCGACGCGGTGCTCGACGCGCACGAGGCCGCCGGTCGTGGGCGATTCAGAGGTGTCCGCCACGCCGGTTCACACGCCCTGCATCCCGAGGTGCTGATGATCCCGGGGCGGGCACCAGCGGGGCTGTACGCCGACACGGCATTCCGGGCGGGGGTCGCACGATTGGGGGAGCGAGGTCTCAGCTACGACACGTGGCACTACCACTATCAGAACCGCGAATTCCTCGACCTCGCCCGCGCCGTGCCGGGCACGACGTTCGTGCTCGACCACTTCGGCACGCCGCTCGGTGTCGGCCCGTACGAGTCGCAACGCGAGCAGATCTTCGAGCAGTGGAAGGCCGATCTCGCCGAGATCGCCACATGCGAGAACGTCGTTGCCAAGATCGGCGGGTTGGCGATGCCCGACAACGGGTTCGGCTGGCACACCGCCGATCACCCGCCGACGTCAGATGAGTTCATCGAGGCGCAGGGGCGTTACTACCTGCACACGATCGAGCAGTTCGGGCCGCAACGGTGCATGTTCGAATCGAACTTCCCGGTCGATCGGCTGTCGTTGTCGTACCGCACGTTCTGGAATGCCGCGAAGAAACTCATCACCGACTTCTCCGCCGACGAGCGCGACGCGATGCTGCGCTCCACCGCCGCCCGCGTCTATCGCCTCGGCTGACCTTCAGGGGTCGATCACGTGTCGCCGGGCTGTTCGGTGAGCATGGCGGCCATGACTTCGGCCATCAGCTCGGAGCGTGGCGGGAGCCCGGGTACCTGCTCGGGCAGACTCGGGTCGAGACCCTCCTCGATGTCGCGCCAACGAGCAATCGCCAATTCGAGGAACTCGCGCTGAGGAAAGACCCAGAACCGATCCGACGTCACAGCCTGGAGCACGAGGTCGGCGACCGCAGCTGGTTGCATCCCCTCGTCGAGGGCTCGGGAGAGATACTTGCGAGCGACCTCACCTGCGGCGTCTCGTTCGGGCAGCTGACCGAGCTCCGCTGGCCAGTTGCGCTCGGAGTCGCCGATGCCCGTGCGCACCCAGCCCGGGCACAAGCAGCTGACGCCCACCGGGATGCCACCTTCGCGAAGTGAGGTGAACAGATCCTCGGTGATCGCTGTCACAGCGTGCTTGCTGGCGTCGTAGGGCGGTGCGGTCATGCCGGGGAAGACCCCGGCGATCGAGGCGGTGTTGACGATGTGGCCACCACCGGACATCACGATGTGGGGGAGGAATGCCCGAACCCCGTGGACGACACCCCAGAAGTTCACACCCATCACCCACTCCCACGTCTCGAGCGGGCCGAGCCACGGGTCGCCCGCACCGCCGACGCCGGCGTTGTTGCACACGATGTGGACGGCGCCGAAGCGTTCCATCGTCGCCGCAGCAAGGGCCTCGACGGCCTCGACTCTGCTGACATCGGTGACCACGGTGAGCGTGTCGACACCATGAATGCCCACCTCGGCTGCGGCTGCGTCGAGCGCCACCTGATCGATGTCGGCAAGCACCACCGAACAGCCAGCAGCAGCAAATGCGTTTGCCAGGGCCAATCCGATCCCACTCGCTGCTCCGGTGACCACGGCGATCTTTCCAGGCCCAAGTTCCATCAGTTCCCCTTCGATTCGTTGCTGTTGTCGATCGCTGGCGACCGTACCTTCTTGCCGGGTCCTCGGATCGACCGAACGGGTGCGGACGTCATGGCGTAGGCTTCGCCCACCCATGGGAAAGGACCGCCGATGACCGAGAACTCTGTACTGACACACCGCAACGTCGGGGTTCTGTCGGTCGAGGCCGTCGACGCGCCCGAGGTCGTCACCTCGGCGTGGATCGACGAGCAACTGGCCGAGACCTACGAACGCACGGGCCTGAAGCCGGGCACGCTGTCCGACCTCGCCGGTATCGAGGAGCGCCGCTGGTGGCCCGAAGGGGTCACGTTCGACCAAGCCGCAGCGATGGCCGGCCAGGCCGCACTCGATGCCGCCGGCATCGATCCCCAGCGCGTCGGCATGCTGATCTCCACCTCGGTGTGCAAGCACCATCTCGAGCCGTCCGTGGCCTGCGCTGTGCACCACCAGCTGCAACTCGGTCCCAGTTGTCTCAACTTCGATGTCGGCAATGCCTGCCTGGGTTTCATCAATGGCATGCAGATCGCCGCCGCTGCGATCGATGCCGGGTCGATCGACTACGCACTGATCGTCGACGGTGAAGGCAGCCGGTACACCCAGCAGACCACGATCGAACGGCTCCAGCAGCCGACCACCGAAGCCGCCGACGTGTTCGCCGAGTTCGCTTCGCTCACCCTTGGTTCTGGTGGTGCAGCCGCAGTGCTGTGTCGCCTCGACGAGCACCCCGAGGCGCATCGACTGGTCGGCGGTGTCGCCCGTTCGGGCACGCAGCACCACGACCTCTGCGTCGGCGATCTCGATCGCATGACCACCGACACCCACGGGCTCCTCGTGGCGGGGCTCGACCTCGCCGAGGCTGCGTGGAAGCATTCCGGCCACGACTTCGACTGGGAAGTCGGCATGGACTGGTACATCGTGCACCAGGTCAGCCAGGTCCACACCCGACTGATCACCGAACGGCTCGGCATCGATCCCGACCGTGCACCGCTCACGTTCCCGAAGTTCGGCAACTGCGGTCCTGCGGCGATTCCGCTGACCCTGGCGAAGTCCGCCCACCAGATCAAAGCCGGCGAACGAGTGCTGTGCATGGGCATCGGGTCGGGGCTCAACACGAGCTTCACCGAAATCGTCTGGTGACCGCCGACCGAACCGCGTTCGATGCCACCCCGGCGGTGCCCGACGCAGACACCTGGCGTCGTTGGGGAATCGACCCGTCATGGTCACGCACCATCGACGTCGCCAGCCACCAAGGTGGCAGCCACCGCTGGCATGTGCTCGACACGGGTACGCCCATCGGCTCGACTGATGCCCCGACGCTGCTGTGTGTTCACGGCAACCCCACCTGGGGCTATGCGTGGGCCAGCTTCCTGCGCCGCTTGCATCCACGAGCTCGGGTCATTGCTGTCGACCAGCTCGGCATGGGCTACAGCGAACGCACCTCATCGAGGCGCTACGCAGATCGAGTGCGCGATCTCGACGACGTCGTCGTGGCGCTGAAGATCGCCAGCCGCTCGCCGTTGGTCGTCGCAGCACACGACTGGGGCGGGGCGATCGCCATGGGCTGGGCGGTCCAAGACCCGCACCAGATCGCCGGACTCATCTTGTGCAACACCGGCATCGCCGTGCCCGATGGGCGATCGGCTCCAGGGATCATCAAGCTGGCTGCGTCGCCGCTGCTCCTCGATGTCGTCTGCCGAGGCACGTCCACGTTCGTCGAAGGCACGGTCCGGTTGTCGGGTCGGCGCATCTCGAAGGTCGACCGTCAAGCGTTCCGGGCCCCCTACCGAACTGCGCCCGCACGAGCGGCGATCGCCGATTTCGTCGGCGACATCCCGTTGAGTGAAGGCCATCCATCCGAGCTGGCGCTCGCCGAAGTGGCATCTCGGCTTCCGGCGGTCACTGCCCCGGTGCTGCTCGCATGGGGCGCCCGCGACCCGGTGTTCAACGACGACTTCGCCGCTGACCTTGCCGGCCGTTTCCCGAATTCGACGACCCATCGGTTCCCGGGAGCGAATCACCTCGTGATGGCCGAGGCCGACGTCGCCGCTGTCGTCGACACCTGGCTCGACGACCTCTTCGATGGCCGACTGATCGCCGCCCCCAAGGCGCCCGGCGTCGCGGCGGCAGAAGTGGACGAAGCGGCAGCGATGCGACCGCTGTCGGCCGCGCTCGATGACCGCCGGGACGACGCAACGACCGCCTTCGTCGATCTCGCCGCCGATGAGAGCGTCACGTTCGCGCAGCTGGCCGAGCGTGTCGATGCTGTTGCCAGCGAGCTGCACCGGCGAGGGTTGCGGCCAGGCGACCACGTCGCCATGCTCACCCCTCCCGGCATCGACTTGGTCGCAGCCGTCTACGGGGTGTGGCGCGCTGGTGGTGTGACCGTGATCGCCGATCGGGGTCTGGGTCTGAGCGGTCTGGGCAGAGCGGTTCGTTCGACGCGACCGCGTTTCGTGATCGGGCCTCGCCAGGCCCGTCTGGCCGCGTCAACGCTGCGCTGGGCGCCGCGGGCGATCAGTCTCGAAGTCACCGACTTGGTCGGCGCCGCGGTGGGCGAACTCCCACCTGTACCCGGCGCCGACGCTCCCGCAGCGGTGCTGTTCACCTCTGGTGCCACCGGGCCTGCCAAGGGAGTGCGCTACCTGCACGGGCAACTGGCCGCACAACGCGACGCGCTGGCCGCCACGTACGCGATCACTGCCGACGATCGGCTGGTGGCAGCGTTCGCTCCCTTCGCGCTGTACGGACCGGCGCTCGGCATTCCCACTGCGCTCCCCGACGTCGACGTCACCAAGCCCGGCCAGCTCACCGCCGACGCGCTCGACGCCGCGTGCGAGCGGATCGGAGCGTCGCTCGCGTTCGCCTCGCCGGCGGCGCTCGCCAACGTCACCGCGACAGCTCGGCAGGGTGCACCACATCGCGGGCTGGCAGGTCTGCGCATCGTCTTCTCGGCAGGCGCACCGGTGCCATCGGAGACGCTGCGGTCGATGGCGGTGCTCGCCCCCAACGCCACGCTGCACACGCCCTATGGGATGACCGAGGTGTTGCCGGTCGCCGACATCGAACTGTCGGCGATCGAGCAGGCAGAACGCGACGATCCCCGCGGCGGTGTGTGCGTCGGGCACCCCGTCTCCGGAGCCGAGGTGAGGATCGCAGCACTCGGTTTTTCCGCCGATGAGCTTCCGAGCGGACTTGCAACCGGTACGACGGGCGAGATCCTGGTCCGTGCTCCCTGGGTGTCGGCCGGTTACCTCGGCATGTGGGCCACCGAGCGAGCGGCCCGACCGGGACCGGTCGGCGACTGGCACCGTTCGGGCGACGTCGGTCACCTCGATGCCGAAGGTCGACTCTGGGTCGAGGGCCGGGCAGTCCATGTGATCGAGGCAGCCGGCGGATCGATCACCTCGGTGCCCATCGAGCGGATGGTCGAGCGCGCGCTGGGTGCCCGTCGCGTCGCAGCGGTCGGTGTCGGGCCCGCAGGGAGCCAACAGCTGGTCATCGTCATCGAGGACCCCGATGCCTCGGACGGTCCAGCTGCGAGTGAGCTGGCCGAATCCGTACGCGCCGCTGTCGACGAGCAGGTCGCTGCGGTCTTGACGGTGCCACAGCTGCCCGTCGACATCCGCCACAACGCAAAGATCGACCGGGCAGCCGTTGCGGTGTGGGCAGGCGACGTGCTGGCCGGGCGCCGGCCCCGGCGACTGTCTCGGGGGTGACGGCGTGAAGGTGCTCGTCACCGGCGGATCCAGCCTCATCGGTGCCGGGGTTGCCGCATCGCTCGTTGCCCGCGGTGACGCCGTCGTGGTGCAGCAGCGCAACCGATCCGCTCGGATCGATGCTCACGAGGTTCGCCAAGCGCTCGGCGACATCCGAGATGCCGATGTCGTGGCAGCTGCCGCCGACGGTTGCGATGCGATCGTGCACCTCGCTGCGAAGGTCGGCGTCGTCGGCGACTGGGAGGAGTACCGGTCGATCAACGTCGATGGCACCCGCAACGTCCTCGCCGCGGCCAGGCAGCACGGCATCGGCCGGCTCGTGCACGTGTCGTCGCCCTCGGTGGCGCATGGAGGCGAACCGATCATCGGCGGCGCCGCCGACGTTCCCGTGCTCGGACGCTCTCGCGCCTGGTACCCCGAATCGAAGGCCTTGGCCGAGATCGCCGCGCTCGAGGGTGTTGACGACGAGCTCGGGGTGGTTGCCATTCGACCGCACCTCGTGTGGGGGCCAGGTGACACCCAGCTCGTCGGGCGGATCGTCGATCGCGCCGCCAGCGGTCGCCTCGCGCTGGTCGGTGGCGGACGCGCGCTGGTCGACACCACCTACATCGACAACGCCGTGAGCGCGCTGGTGGCCGCGCTCGACGCAGTCCAGCCCGGCGCCCAGTGTTCCGGGCGGGCGTACGTGGTGTCGAACGGCGAGCCGCGGATGATCCGCGAGCTGGTCGAGGGAATCTGCCGAGCGGCCGGTGTGGCGTTCGAACCGAAGACGGTCTCGCTGCGTGTCGGACGTTCGGTGGGTGCTGTGGTCGAGCGGGTGTGGCCGCTACTCGGGCGCGCCGGTGAACCGCCGCTGACGCAGTTCCTCGCCGAACAGCTCGGTACCGCTCACTGGTTCGATCCTCGCCCAGTCGAACACGATCTCGGTTGGACGCCGAGCGTCTCGATCGACGACGGTTTGGCTCGTTTGGCCACCTGGTACGCCTCGGATCGTCGCACCGCTGCACCGTGAGCACACGGCGCCGCTATCCTCGGCACCTCAACTGGCGACGTGGCCGAGTGGTTTAGGCAACGGCCTGCAAAGCCGTGTACATGAGTTCGATTCTCATCGTCGCCTCCAACCCCTGAGTGAGCAGTGCTCACTCAGGGGTTCTTCGCGTCCGGGCCCCGACCGGTTTCCGCCGGAGTCGACATCGAGCGCTCACCCGCAGCGGCGTGGCGCCGGCGGCGACGGGAGATCACGATCACCCCAGCGATCGCTCCCAGTGCGGCGATTCCGGCGAGCACCGGCACCACTGCGCCGGAGTCGGAGGAGCTGGCTGCGACCGTGGTGACGGGCGAGACGGTCGCCGGGGCCACCGAGTTGTCGGGTGACGACGGTGGGGGTGTGACGGGTGTTGGCGGGGCTTGCTGGAGCAACACCTCGGCCAGTGCGTCGAAGGCCGGCTTCGGCAGCGTCGTTCGCGTCGAACCACAGCGCACCTCCGAATGCCCCTCCGGTCTCGGCCGGGATCGGCGAGAAGCGATCGCTGATACCCCAGGTGACGAAGGTGTCGCATCCTGGTGCGTCGACGCAGGCGGTCAACGCTGCTGCGTACACCTCGGCTTGGAAATCGAGGCTCACCGGATTGTCGATCTCGGTCACCGGGAGCGGTACGTCGAACTCGGTCACCGCCCACTGCAGACCCAGCTCATCCACCCAGCCGCTCAACTGGGCGAAGTCCGCTGGGTCGGGGGAGAACAGGTGCGACTGGAAGCCGATGCCATCGATGGGGACCCCGTCTGCCACCAGTGCACCGATTCGGTCTCGGACCGCAACGCACTTGGGCACGGCGTCGCAGGTGGTGCGTTCGGCGTTTGCCCCGGCCACGATGGCCGTTCCCGACGCCACAGCGTCTTGGGTGACGGCGAGGTCGTCGTAGAAGTCGTCGTAGAACAGCGTGGCATCAGCGTCGGCCTCCCTGGCCGCCTCGAAAGCGATACGCAGGTGGTCGTCACCGATCACTTGCTGCCAGATCGTTGGGCGCGGCGAACCGTCCGGCAAGAACGCGTCGCCCACGACATCCCATTGCGTGATCACGCCGGGATTCCGTTCGCGGAAGTGGCCGATCACCGTGGTCACGTGCTCGCGGAGCACGTCGCTGAGCGTTTCTGCAGTCCAACTGCCGCTCGAGACCCACGCGGGGACGGCTCCGCCGATCAACTCGTGGCCGCGCACCGCCACGCCGTTCTCCACTCCGAAGTCGACGATCGCCTCGACATCTCCGAAGTCGAACGAGCCGCGCTCGGGCTGCACAGTGGCCATCGACAAGTCGCCGCGTGTCGAGAGCAAGTTGACATGTTCGGCGAGGAGGTCGCGATACGCAGCGTCGCCCAGGCCGGCGGCGTCGACTGCCGCTCCGAGCGAGATGCGAGCGTCATCGGCGAGGGTGCGCATCGACGCTGACTGGGCAGATCCTGATGTCGGAGCGAGCACCATGAGAAACAGGCCGATCAGCATGGCCGACAGGCCGCTGTGCCGCACGGGCAACGAGGTGTCGAATCGACGGTTCGTCGTGCGACGGGAACGAGGGAAGGAGCACATCGTCATGGGAACGGCCCGAAGGTAGCGGCCGCGGGATCGGCACTGGTGGCAGGTGGTCGGTGAACCCGGTGCGACCCGCTGTGCGCTGCCCGGTAGCCTGAGCGAAGGATCTACGCACCGTATGGCAACGAGCACCTCTTCAACGACTGTCGTCGTCCCCGGCACCCACGTGATGACCGCTCTTGTCGGGCCGCGTGACCACAATCTTCGCCAGATCGAACAACGTTTCCCCTCGGCTCGCATCAGCGTCCGCGGCAACGAGGTGCGCATCTCGGGCGACAACGCTGCTGACGTCGTCATCGTCTCCAACCTCTTCGAGGAGCTCTCGACGTTGCTGCAGGCGGGCCAGCAGCTCGACGACGTCATCCTCGAGCGAGTGATGACGATGGTCGACGCCAGCGAACGTCCGAGCGAGATCCTCGGGCATCAGGTGTTGCGCGGGGCCAAGGGGCGTCAGGTCAAGCCGAAGACCGCCGGCCAGAAGCGCTACATCGACACGATCGCCGAGAACGTGATCACCTTCGGGCTCGGACCGGCCGGCACCGGCAAGTCGTGGCTGGCCGTGGCGATGGCCGTGCGGGCGCTGCAGGCCAAGGAAGTGCAGCGGATCATCCTCACCCGCCCGGCGGTCGAGGCCGGCGAGCGGCTGGGGTTCCTGCCCGGCGACCTGATGGCGAAGATCGACCCCTACCTGCGCCCGCTGTACGACGCGCTCTACGACATGCTCGACCCCGACGCCGTTCAGCGCCTCCTCGAACGTCAAGTGGTCGAGGTGGCGCCGCTCGCGTTCATGCGTGGCCGCACGCTCAACAACAGCTTCATCATCCTCGACGAGGCCCAGAACGCCACGCCCGAGCAGATGAAGATGTTCCTCACCCGCATCGGCTTCGGATCACGTGTCGTCGTCACCGGCGACACCACGCAGGTCGACGTGCCAACCGGCAAGAGCGGGCTGGCAGGGTTGGAGAAGACGCTCACGGGCATCGATGGGCTTGCGTTCGTGCGGCTCACGGGTTCCGATGTGGTGCGTCACCGGATCGTTGCCGACATCGTTGCCGCCTACGAGCAGCAAGATGCTCGGCCCGGCAACGGCTGATCGTCGTGTCGATGAGCACGCGCTGATGACACCGGCAACCCCCACGGTGGTGGCGGCGGACGAACGCACCGCCGACGATTCGCCCGGAGGTGCAGGTCGACGTCGCCCGTTGGCAACGATTGGCCGTGCAGGTGTTGGCCGACGATGAGGTCGACGGTGAGCTGACGCTCACGTTCATCGACCGGACGACATCGCGGAACTCAACGCCGAACACATGGGCAAGGTCGGGCCCACCGACGTGTTGTCGTTCCCGATGGACGACGATCCGCTCGACGGTGTTCCGACGTTGCTCGGCGACGTGGTGATCAGCCCGGCGGTGGCGGCTGAACAGTTCGCCGAGCACGCAGGGACGATCGATGACGAACTGGCACTGCTCGTGGTCCACGGCGTCTTGCACGTGCTCGGCCATGACCACGCCGAACCTGCCGAGGCAGCGGTGATGCGTGCCTGCGAGCTCGACCTGCTCGAGCGCTTCCACTGGTGCGGGCCCGCACCGACCGGGTTCCGCCAGACACACGCCTGAGAAGCCCACCGGCGCAGCGATCGCCAAGTAGGTTCCAGCACGTGACTTGGCCGACCGGCCCGCCTCCGATGCCGCCGTCAGGCTGGTACGACGACCCCGAGCAACCCTTCACGTGGCGCTACTGGGACGGGGCACGGTGGAGCGAGCATCGCTCACCGATGTGGGTACCGCCGGCACGCGACCCGAAATCCTTCTCCACCTGGTTCGAACGGTCATTCGCCTGTGTGAAGGTGGTGACGCGCCGTGTCGGGTTGGTGCTGGTTGCGCTGTGGGTCAGTGGCGTCGCTGTTCACCCTCGTTGCCGGGGTGGTGCTGTTCACCAGCACCGACGGGCGAGAGCTGCGCGAACTGGTCGGCCTCGACGACGGCTTCGGCACGTCGAACGTGCTGACCGACAGTCAGGCCGATCGTGCTGCGGAGCTGTTCGGCGACCTGTTCGTGGCAGCGATTCCATGGATCATCGTCCTGGCGCTCATCTACCTCGTCGTCGGTACGTGGTCGTGGGCGATCGTCGCCCGCGTCGCGGCGAACCACCTCGCCGAATCCGATCGAGCCGCCGAGGGCGCCATCGACGTACCCGTGGAATCGGTCGGTGCGACCGTCGGCGTGTCGTTGCGTCGGATTCCGGCGGTCGTCGGCTCGTCGCTGGCGCTCGGACTCGTGTTCTTCGCTGTGATGGTTGCGGCGGCCGCACCGATCGTCGTGGTGGTCGCACTCGACCTCGGGGCAGCCGCAGTGGTGCTGACCGTGTTGTTCGTGATCGCAGGGGCGTTTGCGCTCGGCGGTTGGCTGTGGGGCCGGCTCGTGCTGGCGCCGGTGATCGCCGCACTCGGCGGTCACGGCGTCGGGTTGCGACGTAGTTGGGAAGTCACCCACGGGCGATTCTGGTACGTCATCGGGCGATTGATCGTTGCGTTCCTGATCGCTGGCGCCCTCGGTCAGGCGGTCAACCTGGTCGCCAACTTCGGATTCTTCCTCGACTTCGTCGTGTTGGTGGCGATCTCGTTGGTCATCCAGACGGTGGTGTCGGTGATCACCACGGTGATCCAGGTGTCAGCCATGGTGGTGGTGCTCGACCAGGTTGTCGACGTCGACGACGCCCACGATGCCGGGCTCGTCGACGCGCCGTGGTGACCGGTTCGTCGGTTGCTGACGGCGAGGCATAGTTTCAGCGGCCATGGAGATCTCACTGGACGGCAAGGTTGCGCTGGTCACCGGCGCCTCGAAGGGCATCGGCAAGGCGATCGCAGCGTCGTTGGCGGCGTCGGGTGCGAAGGTGATGATCAACAGCCGCAAACAGGATCAGCTCGAGGCGGCGCGGTCGGAGATGGTCGGCGACGTCGAGATCTTCGCCGCCAACGCCGGCGACGCCGACTCGGGCGAGCGTGCCGTCAGCGCGACCATCGAACGATTCGGTGGGCTCGACATTCTCGTCAACAACGCCGCGACCAACCCGTACTACGGGCGCACGCTCGAAGTCGACAAGGGGCGCTACGACAAGACGTTCCAGGTCAATCTCGAAGCACCGCTGCTGTGGTGTCGGGCGGCATGGGAACAGTCGTTCAAGGACAAGCCGGGCACGATCATCAACATCGCCTCCGTCGGTGGGCTCCGGACCGACGGTGGTGGGCTCGGGATCTACAACCTCACCAAGGCCGCGCTCATCCACATGACCCGTCAGTTGGCGTCAGAACTCGGCCCGACCCGGGTGGTCGGTATCGCACCCGGACTCGTCGTCACCGATTTCGCCCAGGTGCTGGTCGACAACTTCGGCGAGCAGCTCGCTGCACGGATGCCGCTCGAGCGCCTCGGTGACCCCCAGGACATCGCCAACCTCGCCACGTTCCTTGCGAGCGACCTGTCGAGCTGGATCACCGGCGAGACCTACGTCATCGATGGTGGCGCCGGCGTCGCCGCAGCCGGCTGACCCGCGAAAACTCCGAAACATCCCCCGAATGTTGCGCTGAGCGACACGAACGCGGGATTTTTCGGGGTGTGGGTGAGGTCGGGGGTCAGTGTCGGTGGCGGCGGAGTTTGCCGAGACTGGTGCGGGGGAGCGAGTCGACGACGCTGAGGCGTTTGGGGGCCATGAAGGCGGGATGGCGCACCTTCACGTGGTCGCGGAGGGCGTCGAGGGTCGGAGGGGCGCCGACGGGGACGATGACGGCCTCGACGAGTTGGCCCCACTCAGGATCGTCGACACCGCGAACCATCACATCAGCGATGCCTGGGTGGTCGGACAACGCTGCTTCGACCGCCTCGGGCCAGACGTTCTCGCCGCCGGTGATGATCAGATCGCCGCGCCGGCCAGCCACGTGCAGCCTGCCGTCATCGAGCCATTCGCCCAGGTCAGCGGTAGCGAACCAGCCCTCGGCATCGATCGGCGAGCTGCCATCGCGGTAGCAGCGCAGCAGCATCGGACATCGCAGACGGATCTCGCCATCGGGGGCGATGTCGACCTCGACGCCGTCGAGTGGCACACCGTCGTAGACCACGCCGCTGCCGGTTTCGGTCATGCCGTACGTGGTCACACAGTTGGCGGGGCGATCGGCGGGTGGTCGGCTGCCGCCGAGCACGATCGTTCGGAAACCGTTCGGATCGATCCGGCTCAGTGCTGTTGCCACCAACGACACGAGCGTGGCCTCTGATGCGGTGACGGCCGCTGCGTCGAAGCCCGCGAGCACGGTGAGCTTCGTCTCGGTGTACAGCGCCCGGGTCACCACCGACAGCCCACCCACATGCGAGAGCGGGAGGCACGCGAGCCAGTGATCGTCGGGCGAGACAGCGAGTCGAGAGCTGGTGGCCCTCGCTGACGCCTGTACGGCCGCGTGGGTGAGGACGACTCCCTTCGGGGCACCGGTCGACCCGCTGGTGGCGACGACGAGCGCATCGTCCGCCTCGACCTCGTCGCCGACGCGCATTTCTTCGCAGAGCGTGCGTTTGGCAGCGGAGACAAGGCGCTGGTCGAGGGGGAACGCTGCATTGCCGGCGTCCCAGATTCGGCGGAGTTCGTCGACGAATTCAGGCCCACCCGGGAGGTCGATGGCAACGAGACGGCTCACGCAACCAGTCCACCGAGTTGCCAGAGCTGCGCCATGGCCCCATCATGGCGCACACATGAATCGTTGGATCACCGGAGCGAGGCCCCGGACGTTGCCCGCAGCCGTCGTTCCCGTTGCCGTCGGCGCGGCTGCAGCCCTCGGCGAACCCACCGACGTGGTGTGGTGGCGCGTGATCGCAGCACTGTTCGTCAGCGTCATGTTGCAGGTCGGCGTGAACTACGCCAACGACTACAGCGATGGTGTGCGCGGCACCGACGATGTTCGAGTCGGCCCCACACGGCTGGTTGCCAGTGGTTTGGCCAGCCCGTCGGCGGTGAAGCGCGCAGCGATGCTGTCGTTCGCCGCAGCGGCGGTGGCGGGTCTGGCGATTGCGCTGTCGACGTCGCTCGTGCTCGTGCTCGTCGGTGCGGCAGCGATCGCTGCAGGCTGGTTCTACACCGGTGGCCCCAAGCCGTACGGGTATCTGGGTCTCGGTGAAGTGTTCGTGTTCGTGTTCTTCGGCCTCGTCGCAACGGCTGGCACCACGTTCGCGGCGATCGAATCCGTCACCGCGTTGTCGGTGGTGATGGGCTGTGCGGTTGGGTCGTTGGCGTGTGCGCTGCTGGTGATCAACAACCTGCGCGACATTCCCACCGATCGAGAGGTCGGGAAGAGAACGCTTGCGGTGCGCCTCGGAGACCAGCGCACCCGATGGTTCTACCTGGCCCTGATCGCCGCGGCGTTCGTGCTCTCGGGCGTGGGTGCCACCTGGCGAGTGCCGGTGCTGCTGGGTCTGCTCGCCGTGCCGCTGGCGATCCGCCCGGTCACGTCGGTGCTCGGCGGAGCAACGGGCGCGGCGTTGATCCCGGTGCTGGGCGAAACTGGCAAGCTGCAGCTCGCCTGGGGCCTGCTGGTCACCCTCGGCCTCGCCCTGTGATCCACTCGGCGATGGCGTCGGCGGTGGCAACGGGCTGTTCGAGATGGACGCTGTGGCCGGCGTCGGGGATCACCACGAGTTCGGCGTCGGCGAGACCACCGACCAGACGCTGCCCGAGAGCGGTGAACTTGGCATCGTGTTCGCCGACGAGCACCAGGACTGGGCATCGGATCTCGCCCAGGCGATCCCACAGTGGGCTCTGAGTGCCGGTCCCGGTTGCACGAAGACTTGCTGCCAGCCCGCCGGAGGTGTTTCGGAGCCGATCGTCTCGCAGCGCGGTGGCCTCGGTGAGTCCGGCGAACAGCGCGTTGGCGAGCCAGTCGGCGATGAACGCCTCGACTCCGATTGTCTCGATGCGGTCGGCCAGGAGCCCGTCGGCCTCGCGACGCGCAACGCGCTCGTCGGGGTCGTCGATGCCGGCGGTGGCGCCGATCAGTACCAGACGCTCGATTGCGTCCGGGTGCGACAGCGCCCCATGGAGCGCAACTCGCCCGCCCATCGAGTAGCCGATGTACGTGCCAGCACCCCCGGCCTCGACCAATCGGTCGGCGCTCGCCCACAAGTCGCTGTCGGCCGGCGGAGCCGCGTCCCCGTGTCCAGCGAGGTCGACGGCGAGCATGTCGTTGTCGGGCAACCGTGCGTCCAGGAGCTCACAGAACGTGTCCCATGAACGTGCGGTCTGGGTGAAGCCGTGCGCCAGGACGAATCGTGTCATCAGGACTGCTCGGCGACCGCCTGGTCGGCCATCTTGCGGAGGACCTGGGCGAACGTCTCGGACTCCTGTGCCCCCGGCACCGCCCAGCGCCCGTTGATGACATAGGTCGGCACTGCAGTGATGCCGTTGTCGTTCGCCAGGTCGAGCTCGGCGCGTACTTCATCGGTACCGCGTTCGGAGACGAGGAACTCGGACATCTCGGCGCGATCGAAGCCCACCTCTGCGGCGCAATCGGCGAGCACATCGGGGTCGCCGATGTCGAGCCCGTCGTGGAAGTAGGCCCGCAGCAGCCGTTCCTTCGTCGCATCCTGCGCAACTGGCGAGCCTGGTTGGCCGGCCAACCAGATCACACGGTGGGCGAGCAGGGTGTTGGCTCGCAGTGCACGGTCCATCCGGAAGTCGAGGCCGACTTCAGCGGCACGTTCCGACACGTTCGCGATGATCGCCTCGGCTCGTTCGCTGTCCTCCGAACTTCTTGGCGTAGGCCTCGATGACCGGGCCGGCCGCTCCCGGTGCCGCCGTGGGGTCGAGTTGGTAGGGGTGATACGAGACCTCGAAGTCGACGTCGACACCAGCCTCGGTCAGTTCGGCCTGCACCTGGGCGAGCCCGGAGGCGAACTTGCGTTTGCCGATGTAGCACCACGGGCACACCACATCGGACCACACCTCCACGGTCACCGTCGGCCGGATCGTTTCCTCGTTCGAGATCGCCGTCATGTTCCACACGGTATGCGCCTATCGTCTGGTGGCAATGGTCGGCGCCGCACATCCTCGCCCCGAAGACGTGCAGGCGACGTTCTGCGCCACACTCGTCGACGAATGGCTTGCCCTCGGCGTGCAACACGCGGTGATCGCCCCGGGATCGCGCTCGACACCGATGGCTCTGGCGCTGAGTGACCGCTCCGAGATCCGAGTCCACGTGGTGCACGACGAGCGCTCAGCGGCGTTCGTGGCGCTCGGCCTCGCCCTCGACGGAGACCCTGCGTTGCTGCTGTGCACCAGCGGCACCGCTGCGGCCAACTTCTCGCCGGCGGTGGTCGAAGCGGGCCTCTCGGAGATTCCGATGATCGTCTTGACCGCCGATCGGCCCGAGGAACTCCGAGGGGTCGGCGCCCCCCAGACGATCGACCAGGTCGATCTGTATGGGCGTCATGTCGTGTGGTCTCGCGACCCTGGGGTTCCCGATGACCGTGAACGCTCGCTGTGGCGTGAGCTCGCGATCGACACCTGGACGCATGCGGCGCACGGTCCGGTGCAATTGAACCTGGCGTTTCGCGAGCCGCTGCTCGGTGTGGCGGGAGAGCTGCCCGAGCGAGTTGCCGCAGACGCGTCGGCCGGTTGGATCCACCACACCAGGTGCGCAGCTGTCAGGGCTCGATGTGTCACTCGATGCTCGCCGGGGCTTGATCGTCGTCGGTGGCCGCAGCGCAGTGAGCGCCGCTGAGGTGGTCGCCCTTGCCGAGCGGACGGGTTGGCCGATCGTCGCCGACCCGGTGTCGCAGATGCGCGGGCTCGCAGGAGCCATCTCGACCGTTGATGCACTGCTGCGCAACGAGCACTTCGCGAACGAACACCTGCCCGACGTCATCGTTCGCGTCGGGCGACCGGCTGCTTCGAAGGTGCTCGCCCTCTGGACGAAACGCGCCACCGATGCCGGAACGACGTTGCTGCAGGTTGGCGGGCCCGGCGTCATCGATCCCGAGCACAACGTCACCGCAGTGGTCTCGATCGACGCGCTCATCGATGCGGCGCTGGTGTCGGATCCGGACCGGAGCTGGTCCGAAGCCTGGGCTGCAGCTGATGCGACCGCCGATCGCGAGATCGTCGATGTCCTCGGTCGGTTCGACGAACTGACCGAACCCGGAGTGGCCCGCACCGTTGCCGACACCGTTCCCGACGAGGCCGACCTGGTGGTCGCCTCGTCGATGCCGGTACGCGACCTCGAGTGGTTCGGCGGCAGCGGTGCACGCGCCTACGCCAATCGTGGGGCCAACGGCATCGATGGCGTACTGGGCACCGCACTCGGGCGGGCGCTGTCTGGGCGCACCACGTTCGTGTTGCTCGGCGACCTCGCTTTCGTTCACGACAGCAACTCGCTCACGGCGCTCGACCGTCGCGACGTCGACCTGCGCATCGTGGTGGTCGACAACGACGGCGGTGGCATCTTCTCGTTCCTGCCCCAGGCAGCGGCGCTGGCCGAAGATCGGTTCGAGCAACTGTTCGGTACACCGCTCGGTGTCGACATCGTGGCGCTGGCAACGGCGTACGGTCTCGAAGCCCGCACCGTGCAATCGGTCGACGAGCTGATCGAGCAACTTCGTCAGCCAGGCCCGTGGGTCTGTTGCGTGCCCACCGACCGACGCCACAACGTCGAGGTGCACAACGAACTCCACGCTGCCGTCGACGCCGCACTCGACGCCTGATCTCGACCTCGGTGGCTCGGCGTGGCGACTCAGGGGCGCACGATGGCGCTGAGCATCGCCTGGAACTTGGCCTGGGTCTCGGCCAGTTCGGCGAGTGGGTCACTGTCGGCGACGATGCCCCCACCGGCCACGAGCCGCGCCGAGTGTCGATCGTCGGACAGCTCAGCGCAACGAATGGCCACGGCCCACGTGCCGTTGCCGACCGCGTCGACCCAGCCGACCGCCCCGCCGTAGCGGCCTCGATCGAAGCCCTCGACCCGTTGGATCAGTTCGATCGCTGCGTCTCGGGGATGTCCGCCGAGCGCCGGTGTGGGGGAGAGGGCTCGCACCAACTCGATCACCGACGGGCCGGGCTGCGACAGCATCCCCTCCATCCGTGTGCCGAGATGCTGCACGTTCGCGACGGTGACGATCGATGGTTCTGGCTCCCAGTCGAGATAGCTCGCCCACGGCAACAACGTGTCGTGCACGACGTCGATGACGACTCGATGTTCGATCTGGTTCTTGGTGCTTGCGATCAGTTCGGCGGCGATTCGGGCGTCGTTGTCGACATCGCCGGTTCGAGGGGCGGTGCCGGCAAGTGGATGCGATCGAACGATCGGACCGTCGACCTCGACGAGCAGTTCCGGCGACGCGCCGATGAAGCCGTCGATCGAGTAGCGGTAGCTCGAGCCGAACGACGCTCGTAACCGGCGCAGTACAGCGTGCACGTCGATCGCTTCGCTCGAGGTCACCCTGATCGGTCGGGCGATGACCGCCTTGGTCAGCTCGCCACCTCGAACCGCATCCCGAGCGGCGACGACCGCCGACAGGTAGGCATCGACTGCCACCTCGGGCTCGATCGACCAGCTCGCGGCGGTCGCAGTGCCTGGCGGGCGTGGAGCGAGCGCCCGGGCGACGGTGTCATCGGCCATGTCGCCGACCACCGTGACCGTGGTCATCGCGTCGGCGTCCTTTCGAACCTGCACGGCGGGCACGATCAGTTCGGCGGGAGATCCCGGCACGAAGGGGACGCAGCCCAGGGCGATGGGTCCGACACCGGGAACAGCCGAGTCGTGTTCGAGCGAGCGGAGAAAGCCCACCGCCTCGTCGACGCCAACGGTCGCCGCGACGCCGCGCCCAGCAACACCAACTGCGTTGCGAACGAACAGCACCCCGTCGCCCCCGGCGACGTCGTTGAGGTCGATGGGCCCGTCGACGAAGTCTGACAGCGGCCGGGTGACGGCTCTCATGGCCAACGTGTCAGGCCCTCGTTGCGACCATCAGCTGCGTGAGGCCACCGGACAGCTGTGCGTGGGTGGCATCGGCGAAGCCGGCGTCGGTCAGCGACGCCAACATGTCTTCGGGCGACGGCAGGTAGGCCACGCTCTTGGGAAGGTACCGGTATGCGGCCCCATCGGACAGCAGCGCCCCGATGCGCGGAACCACCTTGCCGAAGTAGATGTCGTTGCCCCAGCGCACGACGGCATTGCTCGGCACACTCACGTCGAGCAGGGCAATCCGCCCGCCGGGGCGGACGACTCGTCCGAGTTCGGTGAAGAACGTGGGGAGATCGAGCAGGTTGCGCAGCGCGAAGCCGCAGGTGACACCGTCGACGGAGGCGTCAGGGACCGGCAGGCGAAGGATGTCGGTCTGCACGCGAGGCACACCCGACCGGTCGGCTGAGAGCATGCCGAAGCTGAGGTCCATCGAGATCGGTTTGATGCCTCCGGCTGCCAGGTCGATGCAGAGGTCGCCGGTGCCGCTGGCGAGGTCGAGCACCACGCTGCCAGCGGGAAGGGCGAGATCGCGGACTGCGCGTTTGCGCCACCTGACGTCGAGGCGAAACGAAATGATTCGGTTCAGACGGTCGTACTTGGGCGCGATCGCATCGAACATTCCCTGGACGGCAGCGACCTTCTCCTCGCCTTGGGGGAGTTCGTCGGTGTCCCACGAAGGGCGAGTCGGTGCGGGCTCGGTCACCCGGATCAGGCTACGGGTTCTGCGGCAACCTGCTTGGCCCACCGATAGTCGGCCTTGCCGCTGGGCGACCGCACGATCTCGTCGACGTAGCGGATCTCCTTGGGCAGCTTGTATCGGGCAATGTGCTGCGCCGCAGCTGCACGGAGCGCCTCGTCGTCGACGTCGTGGCCCTCGCGGATGCGCACGATGGCCACCACCTCGTTGCCCCACCGCTCGCTCGGCCGGCCGGCGACGATGCAGTCGTAGACGCCTGGATGCGACTTGAGTGCAGCCTCGACTTCCTCGGCGAAGATCTTCTCGCCGCCAGAGTTGATCGTGACCGAGTCGCGGCCGTGCAGTTCGACGATGCCGCCGTCGAGAAGACGGGCCCGATCGCCGGGAATCGCGTACCGGACGCCATCGACGACGGGATAGGTGCGTGCGGTCTTGTCGGGGTCGCCGAGGTAGCCGAGCGCCAGCCGTCCGCTCTTGGCGAGCCATCCGATCTCGGGGTCGCCTGCGTCGAGGACCCGATCGAGGTCGGCGGAGAGCACCACGTTGCCTGGTGTGATCTCGAAGGTGCCGGTGGTCGATCCGCCTCCGGTGGACACCTGCGAGACCTGGCCTCCTGCTTCGGACGAACCGAGCCCGTCGACGATCATCAAGGTCGGCAGGTGAGCGAGGAACTCGTCCTTGAGTGGCGCCGACAACGGCGCCCCGCCCGAGAGCACCACCGTGAGCGACGACAAGTCGTAGCCGTTGCCGTTGGTCGGACGTTCGAGTTCGTCGAGCAGTGGTCGAGCGAACGCGTCGCCGACGATCAGGAGGAAGTTGACCTTCTCGCGCTCGATGGTCGACCAGATGTCGATCGGGTCGAGCCGCTCGGGCACCGCCTGGATGAACACGGTGCCGCCGCCCAGCCACGTGCGAAAGCTCATCCAGTGGCCTGCTCCGTGCATGAACGGGGGAGCGAGGAGTGCCCGCAGGCCGGTGTTGGCCTCGGCGACGAAGTCGTCGATCGACGCAGCGGTCTTCGAACCGCCGAAGCACTCGACCATCGCGTCGCCGTTGCGCCACATCACGCCCTTGGGCATGCCGGTGGTGCCGCCGGTGTAGAGCATGTAGAGATCGTCGGGGCTCCACTCGACGTCGGGACGTTCGGGCGATGCTTCGCTGAGCGCGTCTTCGTACCAGACCGCACCGGGCAGCAGCGGGTGCCCGGACTCGTCCGGCACCTGGAGGATCACGCGGAGTCGCGGCAGCTGAGGGAGCACCTCGGCGAGTGTCGGGGTGAACGCCGAGTGCACCACGACGGCGCTCGCCTGCGAGTCGTTCAACAAGTAGAGCAACTCTTCGGCCACGTAGCGATAGTTGACGTTCAGCGATGCGACTCGAGCCTTCAGGGCGCCGAGCATCGCTTCGAGGTACTCGTTGCCGTTGTGGAGATAGATCGCGAGGTGATCCTGCCCGCTCTCGTGTCCGGCCAGATCGGAGCGTTCGGTGCTCACACCGAGCCCCTGGCCGAGCAGGTGGTTCGCGAACCGGCGGGTTCGATCGGTGATGTCGCTCCACGTGTATCGCTTGTCGCGGAACACCAG
Source organism: Ilumatobacteraceae bacterium (assembly GCA_963717385.1). Taxonomy (GTDB): domain Bacteria; phylum Actinomycetota; class Acidimicrobiia; order Acidimicrobiales; family Ilumatobacteraceae; genus Sva-07. The sequence goes on along the minus strand of CAVQWE010000010.1, from coordinate 132,294 downwards.
GCACTCGGCGTCGGGTCGGGAGGCGGCGATTGCCTCGTGGACCTCGGCCAGGCTGAACTCGACGATTGATGGACCATTCCCCATGTGTGCCACCGGCGAACGGTAGGGCCACCGCTCGGCACCTCTCAAATCGTGGAGGGTCAGGGTGCGACCAGGGTGGGGTCGGGCAACCGGATCAGTCGGCCAGGACCGAGCGGATGGTCTCGACGACCTGATCGGCGCTGGCACCGGGAGTGATCACTGCGGCGATCCCGGCTTCGAGGAGAGCGGCCACGTCGTGGTTGGGCACGATGCCACCGACGACCACGGGGATCTCGCTGCCGAGCTTGCGTACCTCGTCGACGACGAGCGGCGCCAACGTCATGTGGGCACCCGACAGCATCGACAGCCCGATTGCGTCGACGTCTTCGTCGACCGCTGCCGAGGCGACGGTCTGCGGTGTTTGGAACAGCCCGGTGTAGATCACTTCGTAGCCGGCGTCGCGCAGGATGCGGGCGACGACTTTGATGCCGCGGTCGTGGCCGTCGAGGCCGACCTTGGCGACGAGGATGCGTTCACTCATGTTGGCCTCGATGCTCAGATCACGGGGACTTCGGTGTGGCGGCCGAAGACGTCGGCCATGGCGCTCATCATCTCGCCGAGTGTGGCGTAGACGGTGCGACGCTTCGATCAGGGTCGGCATCAGGTTGATCTCGGGGTCGGCGGCTTCGGTGCGCAGCTTGGCAAGCGCGGCGTCGACCGCTGTTTGGTCTCGTTCCTGGCGGATCGTGTCGAGGCGCTTGCGTTGGCGGGTCTCGTCCTCGTTGGAGATCCGCAGGATGTCGAGATCGTCGTCGTCGTTGCCCTCGGTGAACCCGGACACCCCCACGATCACACGCTCGCCCGAGTTGAACGTTCGCTCGAGCTCGTAGGCCGAGTCGGCGATACGGCCCTGGAACCAGTTCTCGTCGATGCCCTTGATCACGCCGTCGAGCAGTGAGCCGTCGCCGAACTCGTCGAGCTGTGGCGAAGATCTCTTCGGCCTGGCGTTCCATCTCGTCGGTGAGTTCTTCGACGAAGTACGAACCGCCGAGCGGGTCGGCGACGTGGGTGACGTTGGTTTCGTGGGCGATCACCTGCTGCGTACGCAACGCGATGCGTGCGGCCTTTTCGGTGGGCAGGGCGAGTGCTTCGTCCATCGAGTTGGTGTGCAGCGACTGGGTGCCGCCGAGCACGCCGGCGAGGGCTTCGATGGCGGTGCGGACGATGTTGACCTCGGGCTGCTGTGCGGTGAGTGACACGCCGGCGGTCTGGGTGTGGAACCGCAGTTGCATCGAGCGTTCGAGCTGGGCGCCGTAGCGATCCTTCATCCAGCGCGCCCAGATGCGACGCGCCGCGCGGAGCTTGGCGATCTCTTCGAAGAAGTCGATGTGGGCGTTGAAGAAGAAGCTCAGCCGCGGAGCGAATGCATCGATCGGCAATCCGGCCTGGAGCGCGAGCTCGACGTACGCGAATCCGTTCGCGAGTGTGAATGCCAACTCTTCGGCAGCGGTCGATCCGGCTTCGCGGATGTGGTAGCCCGAGATCGAGATCGAATGCCAACGTGGCATCTCCGCAGCGGTGAACTGGATCGTGTCACGCACGAGTCGCATCGACTGGCGCGGTGGGAACACGAACTCCTTCTGCGCCTGGTACTCCTTCAAGATGTCGTTCTGCAGCGTGCCTCCGAGACGGCTGCGGTGCACACCGGCCTTCTCGGCCTGGGCAACGAACATCGCGAAGATGGGTGCTGCCGGGCTGTTGATCGTCATCGAGGTGGTGATCTCGCCGAGGTCGATCCCGGCGTAGAGGTCTTCCATGTCGGCGAGCGAGTCGATGGCGACACCACAACGGCCGACTTCGCCCAGTGACATCGAGTCGTCGGAGTCGAGGCCGAGCAGGGTGGGCATGTCGAACGCGGTCGACAGGCCGTCGCCACCGGACTTGATGATCTCCTTGAACCGCCAGTTCGTGTCTTCGGCGGTGCCGAACCCGGCGAACATTCGCATCGTCCACAACCGTGAGCGGTACATCGACGCATACGGCCCACGGGTGTACGGATACACGCCAGGGAACTCGCCGTCGTCGGGGCCGTACACCGGCTCGAGTGGCACCCCGGACATGGTTGCGAAGCGGCTGGGTCGAAGCGACGAACCGTCGAAGGCGTCACGCCAGATCTTGCGGTTGTCGGTCACGAGCCGATGGTACCGATCGATCGATGACTGGCACGAGCCCGCTTCGGAGACCGGCCCGAAGCGGCGCGGGTGCTCGCCGTGTCATAACCTGGCCTCGTGGACCGACCGGCACCAGCGATCTCCGAGCTGCTGGCCATCCCGGAGTTCGGCGCCTTCATGCTGTCGGCCCCGTGGTTGGCCACCGCACCACGCGGCATCGGCCGTCGAGTCCTCGTGTTGCCCGGTTTCACTGCCGGCGATGTGTCCACAGCGCCGTTGCGGTTCGCTCTCAGGGCGCTCGGCCATCGGCCTGCCCCGTGGGGGCTCGGTCTGAACGTCGGCCCCGACGACGAGACGGTGCGTCAACTGCTGCGGCGCCTCGATCAACTGGTGCAACAGAACGGTGGTCCGATCGACATCGTCGGATGGAGCCTCGGTGGCATCATGGCCCGCCTGCTCGCACTGCATCACCCCGATCGTGTGCGCCAGGCGATCTCGCTGGGCAGCCCGATCAGGGTCGAAGACCCCGAGGCCAACCTGAGCGAGAGCGTGCGTCGCCTGTCACAACTGGCAGGTCTGCAACGCGGCCGTCGTGGTCATGACCTCACCGAGATTCCGGTGCCGTCGACGGTGATCTTCTCCCGCCAGGACGGCGTCGTCGCCCCAGCCTCGTGTCTGCAGCCCGTCGGTCCCACCTCCGAGAACATCGAGGTGCGCGGTGCCCACATCGGACTCGGACACAACGCGTCGGCGATCTGGGCGGTCGCCGACCGGCTCGCGCAACGAGATGGCGAATGGGAGCCGTTCACGCCGCCCTCGCCGATGGCATGGTGCTACCCCGACCCGTACCGGGATGCGTCGGGTGTCACGGGCGCAGTGGCAAGCTGACGACGATGCCCACCTCACAGATCGAACGAGGACATTCGCGCCTGCTGGCGATCGAGACACCCACTGCGCTCGGTCACACCTCGACGCTCACGATCGTCGACGCGGCCACTGCACCCCATCGCCTCAACGCTGCGCTGCTGCGCCAGGAGGTGAGCGCCCGACTCGACGATCATCCCATGCTGCGCCAGTCGCTCGTCGAGGTGCCGTTGAACCTCGATCGTCCATGGTGGCGCGATCATCCGGGCTTCGATCTCAACTACCACCTGCGGCACATCGCCGTTCCCGACCCTGACGACCCGGACTCGCTCGCCGAACTCGTCGCTCGAATCCACAGCCGTCCGCTCGATCGTGATCGGCCGCTGTGGGAGCTGTACCTGATCTCGGGTCTGGCCGACGGCAAGGCGGCGTTGCTGTTCAAGATGCACCTTGCAGCTCTGGCAGGATCGACCGGCAACTCGTTGTGTGCCGGACTGATCGGCGACTCGCCGGAGCTGATCGGTGAGCCTGCGGACGAACTCCGCAACTGGCTGCCGAATCCGGGTCCGTCGGTGCACGACATCGGTCGGCGAGCGTGGATGAACGCGATGGTCGACCCGATGCGGACGCTGACCACCGTGCCGCGAACACTCAACTCGGTACCGGGTTTTCGCAGCATCATGAATCCGGCGCTGGCCCTGATGAATCAGCGATCGCAGCGTTCGATCGTGATCGCCGAGCAATCGGGCATCACGCCACGCACGTCGTTCAACGGCCGAATCGGTCCGCACCGACGCTGGGCGAGCGCCGAACTCGATCTGCAGCGCATCGCGAAAGTGCGCTCGAAGTTCTCGGTCAGCACCGTCGACGTGCTCACCGCGGTGTGCGGCGGAGCTCTGCGGTGGTGGCTGCTCCAGCACGACGAATTGCCGCGCGAATCACTCAAGGCGCTCGTGCCGTTGTCGGTCACCGACCCCGAGGCGATCGAGGGCATTGCCGGCGCGGTCGTCAGCCTGAGCACGAACCTCCATCGGATCCCTGAACGCCTCGCCGTGGTGCACGAACAGATCGGCGTGGCGGTTGCTCAACACGGAGCGATGACCGCGGCTGAGATTCGCGGTATCGGCGGCGGTACACCGCTGCTCGGCATCGTGGCGTCGAGACTGCTCGAGCGCAGCCCGTTGGCCGATCGACTGATGCCACCGTTCAACACCACGATCACCTCGGTGCCCGGCTCGAAGGAGACCCAGTACGCGCTCGGCGCCGAGGTCACCGCGATCTACCCGGTCCTGGGTGTGGTCGACGGCATGGGTCTGCACATCGGTGCGATCTCGGTGGGCGATCGTCTGTGCCTCAGCCTGGTGTCCGATCGAGAACAGATCCCTGATCTCGCCGACCTGGCGGCCCGCATCGTCGACGAATTCGAGCTGCTGGAGAAGTCGAAGCCTGCGTGACCGATCACGCCTGGGGTGAGACCTCAGGCGTCGGCATCACATCTCGATCAGACGTAGTAGCGGAAGATCACTTCGGCGACGCACGACGGCTTCGGTGCCCCCTCGACTTCGAAGACGAACTCCTGGGTCACCTGAGCGCCACCGGCGATGTCTTCGACCGAGGTCAGCGTGACACCGAGGCGCAGCTTGGCGCCCACCGGAACGGGCGACGGGAAACGGATCTTGCCGGCGCCGTAGTTGACGCCCATCGCCACACCCGAGACGCCGAAGATCTGCGGCGACAGCATCGGGCCGAGCGACAACGTGAGGTATCCGTGCGCAATCGGGCCGCCGAACGGGCCGGCCTTGGCGCGTTCGGGGTCGATGTGAATCCACTGGTGATCGCCGGTTGCGTCGGCGAAGGTGTTCACCTGTTCCTGGGTGATCTCGACGTAGGGGGAGTAGCCGAGGTGCTCGCCGACGAGGGTCTTGAGTTCATCGATGCCGTTGATCATGCGGGTCATGCCCCTGAGCTTGGCAAACTGGGCGCGTGAGCGACGAAACCAACAGTGCAACAGTGGCCGACGGGTCGGGCTTGCGCTCGGGATTCGTCACGTTCGTCGGGCGACCGAACGTCGGCAAGTCGTCGCTGGTCAACGCGATCTGCGGTCGCAAGATCAGCATCGTGTCCGACAAACCCCAGACCACCCGGCATCGCATCATGGGCGTGTTGACGCGGCCGGCATCGCAGTTGGTGTTCGTCGACACTCCAGGGCTCCACAAGCCGGTCACGGCGCTCGGCGAGCGGGTGAACGCCACTGCACTCGGCAGCGTCGACGATGTCGACGTCACCTGTCTGGTGCTCGACGCCACACATGCGTTCGGCAAGGGTGATCGCTGGGTCGCCGACCGCATCGACGTCGCCAACTCGGTGGTCATCGTGAACAAGATCGACGTTGCGCGGCGCGAGCAGGTACTCAAGATGCTCGGGGCAGCCAGCGACCTGGGAGCCGACGCCTACTTCCCGGTCTCGGCGGTCACAGGTGAGGGGCTCGGCGCACTGGTCGCCGATCTCACCGATCGCATGCCCGAGGGGCCGAGGTACTTCCCGGACGACGAGGTGTCCGATCTGCCCGAGGAACGGTGGGTGGCCGAACTCGTGCGCGAACAGCTGCTGGCGGTCACCCGAGACGAGCTGCCGTATTCGATCGCAACGCAGGTGACCGAGTGGGAGTGGCCGCGCATCAGGGTCGACATCATCGTCGAGCGCGACAGCCAGAAGGGGATGGTGATCGGCAAGGGCGGTCAGATCCTCAAGCAGGCCGGCGAGCAGGCACGGGCACAGTTGCCCGAGGGCGTGTACCTCGAGCTGCGCGTCAAGGTCGACAAGGACTGGCAGCGCCGCCCCGAACGCGTCGAACGCCTCGGCTACTGACCGGGCGTCCCCGCCCGCTACGGGTCGGGCGTGGTGCCCGTCGAATCCGATGTGGCGTCGTCTGCAAGGGTGTCGGCTGGGGCAACGGTGGTCGCAGTGTCGGCGGTCAGCGCCGGGTTGACGAGCAGGACCGCATAGTCCTCGTACGACAGTGGCTCGCCGATCTCGGAGAGCAGGCTGTTTCCCTTCTTGACCGCGATCGGCTCGTCGTCGATCGTGAAGGAGACGAGACCCACTCGTCGCAAGCTGCTGATCATCGTCATCACGATCTGGGCAATGGCCTCGGTCTGCTGCGTGCTCGGAATGCGACCGAACGTGTCGGCATCGAGGTCGACGGTCAGCTCGCCGCGCGCTTCGGTGGAGCTGACGATGAGCCCGTCCTCGACGAGCGTCTCGAGGGGAAGGTCACCGGGGGGACCCTCTTCGAGGAGGTCGGCGACCTGGTCGGCAGCAAACCCAGGCGGAAGCTCGCGCGGGGTGGCTTGCAGGCGCCCTCGGGTGAGGAAGTAGATCTCGACCGGCTCGAGCCGGATGGGGCTCGTGCTGCTCGTGGCCACGGTGTCAGGCGCGAGCGGGACGGTGGTGGTGGTCGTGGTGGTCGTGGTGGTGGTCGAGGTCGCTGCGAGACCGAACGGAACCTCGGCCGGTGGAATCGCAGTGAACGTGTCGTCGCCGGTCGGCACCCCACAGGATGCGATGGCGGCCAGACCTGCACCACAGGCCAGCAACGCAACAGCTGATCGGAGTCGGCGATTCATCGCGGTGCTCGTGCGGCGAACGGCTTGACGGTGATCGGCAGTTCCACCACGAATCGGGCGCCGCCGCCCACCCGATCCTGCACCCAGGCAGTGCCACCCATGGCGGTGCTGTGCTCGGCGACCAAGGCGAGTCCGAGGCCGGTGCCGATGCGGTGCCGTGCGGCGCTGCCGCGAGCGAACCGTTCGAAGATCCGCTCCCGCTCGCCTTGCGCGACGCCCGGCCCGCCGTCTTCGACAGCGAGGCGGAACCGTCCGGGGCCGGCGGCGTTGAGCTCGATGCGCATGGCGCCTCCGCCGTGGTTGCGTGCGTTCTCCAACAAGTTGCCGAGAATACGTTCGAAACGGACCTTGTCGAGCGCGACCTCGATCGGGGTGCCGCGTGCGGCCACGATCGGCACATCTGGTTCGCCGTAGCGTGCGGCAACTCGCTGGGTCAGATCGACGAGGGTGACGTCTTCGACGTTGAGGTCGGTGGCGCCCGCATCGAGACGGGCCAGTTCGAGCAGGTCGATCACCATGCTGTCGAAGCGTCGCACCTGATCGACGACGACGTCGAGGGCCTGTTGGGTGCGTTCGGGGATCTCGTCGCGGCGGGCGTCGAGCACCTCGACAGCGGCGGTGAGGGCGGTGATCGGCGAGCGCAGTTCGTGGCTGACGTCAGATGCGAATCGGGCCTCGCGTTCGATGCGGTCCTGGACGGCGTCGGCCATGTCGTTGAACGAACCGGCGAGGCGGTCGAGGTCGGGGTCGGACTCGGGCTCGAGTCGTGTGTCGAGACCACCGGATGCAATGTCGGCGGCCGCATCGGCCACCTGGCTCAGCGGGCGCAGGAGTCGCCGGCTGGTGGCCAGACCGAACAGGGTGGCGAGCACGACCGTGCCAGCGGCGCCGAGCGCCAAGGCGGTGAGGATGGCGGTCAGCGTCGATTCGGTCTCGTCGAGCGGAAACGCTTCGAAGTAGCCGGTGTCGTGTTCGGCGATGTAGACCCCGACCGTGATGTACGACGCTCCGTCGATCGTGGCGCTCTGCATGGCGGAGTCGCCGGCGCGGACGGTGTCGACGAGACGTTCGGGGAAGTCGGAGATGGGATGCAGGACGCTGGTGCTCGCTCGTGGCGCCCCCGGATCGCCGGAACTGAGTACGGCGAACCCGTCGGCATCGGTGCGCAGCACATCGTCGAAGAACACGCCGATGCCATCGGCATCGATCGTGAGCTGTTCGCGCACCAGGTCGGCGTTGCCGAACGCCTGTTGGCGCGGCAGCGGTCTCGTCGTCGTTGAGCAGATTGCTTCGCGTCAGGCCATAGGTGACACCGATCAGAACGACGCCGGCGAGCAGGGCGATGAACGCGAAGAACAACGTGACACGTGTTCGCAGTCGCAGAGTTCGGGGACGAGCCACCGAAGCAGTGTTGCAGGTCGGGTGGCGGAATTCACCGGAGGGTTCACCCGCTGCCGGTGGAATGCCAGGGGGAGGAAGGCATCCCACCGGGGCAGCGTGAACAGTCGTCATCATGGGGCTCCTGTGTGACGGACTCTTGCGGGAAGTGTGCGATTTCGGTAACAAAGCACACGGACCCAGTGCCACACGCGCAACACTGGCCCCGCTCATGGAATCTCTGCTGTTCATCGAAGACGACGACGGAATCAGATTGGCGCTGTCGATGGCCCTCGAGGACGAGGGATACGACGTGCGCCAGGCGCCCAATGGCAGCGACGGCCTCTCCGAGTTCCGTCGGAACCCGCCCGACCTGGTCCTGCTCGACCTGCGGTTGCCGGACATGTCCGGATTCGATGTCTGCCGCGCCCTGCGATCGGAGAGCATCGTGCCGATCATCATGATCACCGCGCAGACCGACACGCACGACATGGTGGCAGGGCTCGAAGCGGGTGCCGACGACTATGTCACCAAGCCGGTGGTGCCGAAAGAGCTCGCAGCCCGTATCCGAGCGCTGCTCCGCCGTGTGCACTTGCAGGGCAGGGCCAACACCCCGCTGGAGACACGCTTTGGAGACATCGAGATCCGGCGCGAGCAGGGAATCGTGCTCAAAGGTGGAGTCGAGCTCAACCTGACCAAGACCGAGTTCCGATTGATGTGCGAGTTCGCCGATCATGCCGGTGCGGTGTTGTCGCGCGATCAACTGCTCGAACGTGTCTGGGGCTACGAGTACCTCGGTGATTCGCGGCTGGTCGACGCCCACGTACGGCGACTTCGGCTGAAGGTCGAGGATCATCCCGACGATCCGAAGCTGATCGTGACCGCCCGCGGCATCGGCTATCGCCTGATGGCCTCGTAGGCGCCGCGCTCACCGCCCGGTCGTCACTTGGCGTAGAGGCCCTCGATCTCGTCGGCGAATTTCGCGAGGATGCCGCGACGCTTGAGTTTCGACGTCGGTGTGAGCAGCTCGGAGTCGGGCAGCCATTCCTCGCCCAGGATCTTGACCTTCTTGACCGCTTCGGCGTTGTTGAAGCCGGACATCACCTCGACGAGTCCCGCCTCGATCTCTGCCACGACATCGGGGTTCTCGGCGAGCGCTGCCATGGTGGCGTCGTCGCCGGACAGGCCGTGTGCCGTGGCCCACGCAGCGGCAGCGTCGGGGTCGAGCACGACGAGTGCCGCCATGAAGGGGCGTTGTTCGCCGATCGCACAGGCCTGGCCGACCAGCGGGATCATCTTCAGTTCGGCTTCGAGGTTGGCCGGGCTGACGTTCTTGCCGCCGGCGGTGATGATCAGTTCCTTCTTGCGGTCGACGATCTTGAGGTAGCCGTCGTCGTCGATCATTCCGATGTCGCCGGTGTGCAGCCAGCCGTCGCTGTCGATGGTCTCGGCGGTCTGCTCGGGCTTGCCGAGGTAGCCGACGAAGTTGTTGCCGCCACGACACAGGACTTCGCCGTCGTCGGCGATCTTCAACTCCACCGCCGTTGCGGCCCGTCCCACGCAACCCGGCTTCGGGTCGTTCGCCCAGGTGAGCACCGCGGTGGTCTCCGACATGCCGTAGCCCTCGGTGAGGGGCACGCCGATGGCGCGGAACCACGCCAGGATCTCGGCGGGAAGCGGGGCAGCGCCGGTGATGCAGATCTCGGTCTCGTCGAGACCGATCAGTCCGCGAACGGTCTGGAACGCCACCTGGTCGAGGAAGTTCCAGGTGTCGATCTCCTCTTGCGTGGCGGTGCCGCGGGTCATCTTCTCGACGATCGGGAGGGCCGCCTCGACCGCCTCGTTGAATGCCTTCGACTTCTCGGGGTCGCCCGAGAGCGCGGCATTGACCCCGGCGTACAACTTCTCCCACACACGCGGCACCCCGATGAACACGTTGGGCCGGACCTCGCTCGTGTACGCCGTGAGTTGGGAGGTCTCGGGACAGCAGGTGACCTGCGCGGCGAAGTCGAGCAGGTAGTAGTGCCCGAGCAGCCGCTCGAAGATGTGCGCCATCGGCAGGTACGACAGGTGCTTCTTGCCGGCGAAGTTCTCGATGTCGGTCTGCTCGCGCATCGACTGTCCGACCGATTCGAGCGTCCATGCAATGTTGCTGTGCGAGAGCATCACGCCCTTGGGCGGGCCGGTCGTGCCGGAGGTGTAGATGATGGTGGCGATGTCGTCGAGCTCGGCGATCTCGGCGAGCTCGCGTAGGTCGGCGGCGTCGGCCGTAGCGAGGCCGGCGTACGGAACCACGGCGTTGCCTGCGGTTTCCGACGGCTCCATGAGCACGATGGTCTCGAGGGTCGGCAGCGACTCGCGGACCTTGAGGAACCGTTCGAGGAATGCGTCGTCTTCGACCACGGCCACCTTGGCCTTGCAGTCGTTGACCAGATATTCGATCTGTTCGGGAGCAGACGAGTTGTAGATCGACACCGGAGTGGCGCCGAGGAAGAGCGCGGCGATGTCGAGGGCGTGGAACTCGGGCCGGTTGCGCATCATCAGGACGACGGTGTCGCCCTTGCCGACGCCGAGTCCGGCGAGTCCGGTCGCCAAACGGGCGATGACGTCGGTGAGTTCGGTCATCGTCCAGGCGTGCCAGGCGCCGTCGGAGTCCTTCCATCGGAGCACTTCGACCGCAGCGTTGGCGTCGAGGTTGGAGAGGAATCGCTTGGCGAGGTTGTGTCCGACGATGCGATCGTGCAGTTCTTGGCTCGTGGTCATGGGGACCATTCTCGCGCGTCGCGACGGAAAGTGACACATGGCACGGACATCTTGCAGATGGTGGGTTCAGTCGGGGTCGAGGAACTGCACCACTGCGTCGGTGAACACGTCGTTCTTGTCGCCGGCAATCATGTGAGCAGCGCCGGCCACGTCGACATAGGCGGCGTGGGGCACCATCTGTCGGAACTCGGCGACCTCGGCATCGGTGACCAGGTCGGACAGCTTGCCGCGTATCAGCAACACCGGCAGGGTGAGCTCGCGGGCGATTGCTTCGAGTTCGCCATGGTGGGCGTCGCGAGCGTGTTCGCTCTCGTCGCCCGTGCGCATGTTGATGAAGGCGGGATCCCAGTGCCAGCGCCATCGGCCGTCGTCGCCGAGGCGGAGGTTCTTCTCCAGACCGGACAGATCGGTCGGCCGCGGTCGGTGAGGCTGGTATGCCGCAATCGCATCAGCGGCGTCATCGAGCGAGGCGAATCCAGCGGCGGCGTCTCTGCCCATGAACTCGAGGATGCGGCTCACGCCGGCGGCGGCCGGGCGGGGAGTGATGTCGACGAGGACGAGCGCCGAGAACCGCTGCGGTGCGGTGTTGACCGCATGGAGGCCGGTCATCCCGCCGAGCGACGCCCCGACCCACGCAACCGGGGAGCCCATCCATTCGGCAACGGCGAGTGCGTCGTCGCAATAGGCGCTCATCGAATAGTCACCGTTCGCATCCCACGCCGAGTCCCCGTGGCCGCGAAGGTCGATCGAGACGACCCGATGGCCATGCGATGACAACGCTTGCGCCGTGCCGCCCCACGAGTGGCGGGTCTGGCCGCCACCATGCGCGAGCACGACCGGAGGTCCGTCGCCGGGCCATTCGTCAGCGGCGATCCGCATGCCGTTGTCGACAGCGATCGTGACCGTCTGTCTCGCTGCGGCCATCAGTTCGACGCCGACCAGTTCGGGAGCCGCTTCTCGGCGAACGCAGCCATTCCCTCTGCGGCGTCTGCGCCGTTGAACATCTGGTTCGACAACATGGCCATTGCCTCGAACGCGGCGCTGCGTTCCATGTCGGCGACCGTGTGCAGCAAGCGCTTGGTGGCAGCGACGGCGGCTGGTGAGCCATGCAGGATGCCTTCGCACAGATCATCGACGGTCGAGACCACATCGTTGCTGACATGGGTCACCAGTCCGATCTGGCGCGCCGTGTCGGCATCGAACGCCTCGCCGGTGAGCATCGCGGCGGCGATCCTGCTGGGGGTGACGCGTCGAAGGATGGGGACAGCGATGATCGCTGGGGCGACGCCGATACGGACCTCGGTGAGCGCGAAGGTGGTCGAAGCATGAACGACCACCAAGTCGCAAGCGGCCATCAGCCCGATGCCGCCGGCGCGCACGGCCCCGTTGACCACTGCGATGGTCGGGCACGGCGCGTCCATCAGGCGTTCGAGTGCTTCGACGAACGGTGACGAATCGGCTGGAGCGCTGCCTGCAGCGGCCCGTTCCTTGAGATCTGCACCGGCACAGAAGGCAGGACCTCGATGGGTGAGCACGATGGCGCGTGCGTGAGCCGCTTCAGCTTCGTCGAGTGCCCGGTGGAGATCGCCCAGCAGGCGGCGCGACAGCGCATTGCGGTTCGATTGGGAATCGAGCGTGATCGTGGCGATTCCTTCGACGACATCGCAGTCGACCACGCGCTCGGGGCTCGGCAGTTCCACACCAGTCATGGGCGATGACCGTAGCGATCCGTGGGTGCGTGTTCCCCAGTCCGCGATGCCCGCCGGCTCGGTCGCATGGCGCTGACTACAGTCGATGAGGTGAACGACGACATGCTGAACAAGATCCGAGTCGGTCGGGGATTCATCGCAGCACTCGACCAGAGCGGCGGCAGCACGCCCAAGGCGCTCGAGCTCTACGGTGTCGGGCGCGACGCCTGGTCGAACGACGACGAGATGTTCGATCTGATGCACGCCATGCGGACACGCATCGTCACATCACCGGCGTTCGGGGGTGATCGAGTCGTCGGTGCCATCCTGTTCGAGCAGACGATGGACCGCCAGATCGAGAGCCGTGGCACCGCCGACTACCTGTGGTCGGTCAAGCACGTCGTGCCGTTCCTCAAGGTCGACAAGGGCCTCGCCGACGCCGTCGACGGTGCCCAGATCATGAAGCCGATTCCCGGGCTTCGAGAGCTGTGCGAACGGGCGGTCGGTCTGGGCGTCTTCGGCACCAAGATGCGATCGGTCGTGCAGTTGGCGAACGAAACCGGTGTGAACGCCGTGGTCGACCAGCAGTTCGAGGTTGCCGAGCAGATCATCGCCGCTGGTCTCGTTCCGATCATCGAGCCCGAGGTCGACATCCACAGTCCCGAGAAGGAAGCGGCCGAGGCGTTGCTCCGCGACCGGATCGCGATGCAGCTCGATGCCCTCACCGACGACCAGTCGGTCATGTTGAAGCTCTCGCTCCCGACGGTCGACGACTTCTACGCCCCGCTGATCGCTCACCCCAACGTGCTGCGCGTCGTTGCACTGTCGGGCGGCTATCCCCGCGACGAGGCCAACGAGCGGCTGTCGCGCCAGCACGGCATGATTGCCAGCTTCTCCCGAGCGCTCACCGAGGGGCTGAACGCCGGCCAGAGCGACGACGAGTTCAACGCCACACTCGGCAACACCATCGACAGCATCTTCGCCGCCTCGATCACCTGATCGGGCTACTCGGCGGCGATGTCGGCGAGGAAGGCTTCGACGTCGGCGCGCACCTTGGTGCGTTGCATCGGTGGGAGCGCCTTGATGATGTCCCACCGGTACCGCGCAGTTCCGAGACGCGGGTCCATCACGGCGACCACGCCGCGGTCGGTGGCCGATCGGATCAAGCGGCCGCACGCCTGCGCGAGCATCATCGATGCCCGTGGGATGTCGATCTCCGAGAAGGCGGTTGGGCCGAGCTGCTCTCGTCGTGCGCTGAGCAACGGGTCGTCGGGACGGGGGAAGGGGATCCGGTCGATCACGACGAGCGAGAGCGTTTGGCCGGGCACGTCGACGCCCTGGAACAGCCCTGCGGTCGCGAACAGGCACGTCTCGTCGCTGTCGGCGAACGCCTTGATGAGCGCCGGCTTCGGCAGGTCTCGTTGCGTCAGGATGGGAAGGTCGATCCGATCACGCAGCGCCTCTGCGGCCTCGTCCATCGATCTCCAGCTCGTGAAGAGCGCCAGCGTGCGACCGCCGGCGGCGGTGATCAAGGCCTCCAACTCGTCATGGACCGCCGCGCGAAAGCCCTCCGAGTTCGGATTCGGAAGATGCATCGCGCAATAGAGCATCGAGTGGTGCTCGTAGTCGAAGGGGCTGCCGACATCGGCGACATCGACGCGATCGGCTGCGATGCCGACTCTCGTTGCCAACGACGAGGGAATCGTTGCGCTCGTCAGGATCGCCGTGCGCTGTGACCACACTCCGTCGGCCATGGTCGGCCCGACGTCGAGTGGGGCGACCTCGAGCCGTGGCGCATCGCGCGAGCCCGACACGAAGGCCACGTAGCCCTCGCGACCCTCGATCGCGATGTCGAGTTGCTCGATGGCACGCCCGGTCATCGTCTGGGCTCGCAGGCGACGCTGCTTGGCGTCTTCGTTCTTCGTGTCGATGGCGACGAGGACCTCGTTGGCTCGACCGAGGCGCAGGCGGGCGTCGGTCAACACCTCTTGGACCGAATCGGGCAGTGGTGTCGACAACCGGTTGCCGAGATGTGGCGTGAGCACATCGCGGAGCGCTTCGGCGATCTCGGCGATCGAGCCGATCAGCTTCGGATCGTCGAGAATCCGACGGATGATCCCGGAGAGCGAAATGAAGCGGCCCGGAGCGATCTGGACACCGACCGTGTCGCTCATGATGTCTTCGAGCACGTGTGCCTCGTCGAACACCACGACGTCGTGGTCGGGCAAGATGGCGCCGCCGCTGGCGACGTTGAGCCCGTACAGGTGGGTATTGACCACGATCACGTCGGCTGCCGCTGCCCGGCGGCGTGCCTGTTCAGCGAAGCACGGGTCGCCGAGCGGGCACCGATCGGCGCCGGGACACTCGTCGCTGCCAACACTGACCGCACGCCAGGCGTTGTCGGAGGGCGTCCAATCCAGCTCGGCCATGTCGCCGGTGGGCGACGTACCGGACCACTCGGCCAGCCGCTTGATCTCGACCTTGGTGGTCAGCGCCATCGATTCGAGTTCGAGCTGGCCCTGATCGTCGGCGCTCATCTCACGCAAACGTTGCAGGCAGACGTAGTTGGAACGGCCTTTGAGGATCGCCCAATCGAAGTCTCGGCCGATGTGTTCGGCCAGGAACGGCAAGTCCTTGGTCGCCAGCTGGTCCTGCAGGGCCTTGGTCGCCGTCGCAACGACGACACGGGCATCTGCTTCGATCGCCGGAACCAGGTAGGCGAGGGTCTTGCCGGTACCGGTGCCCGCCTGCACGACGAGGTGGCGCTTCGCGGCGATCGCATCAGCGACCAGGGCCGCCATCTGCTGTTGGCCGACGCGATCCTCGGCGTTGGTGAGGGCAGCGGTGACCCTTGCGAGCGCCTCGGTCATCGAGCGAGTGCCAACGCAGCGTCGAGTTCGTGTTCGTCGAAGTCCGGCCAGGGGGCCTCGGTGAAGTAGATCGCCGCACCGGCGGCCTGCCACAGCAAGAAGTTGGACACGCGCAGTTCGCCGCTCGTGCGCACGAGGACGTCGACGGGAGGGAGCTCTGGAAGGTACAGGTGCTCGCCGATGGTGTCGACGTTGACGCCGTCGGTGGTCTGGCGGGCGGCCTCGACGGCGGCGACGAGTTCGGAGCGGCCGCCGTAGTCGAATGCGATGGTCAGGACCATGCCGGTGTTGTCGGCGGTGTCGGCGATGGCCTTGCGGATGGCGCGTTGCACGTATCGGGGCGTGCGAGCCATCGGAGAGTCGAACGGCCGGCCGATCCACTGCACTCGCACGTTGAGTTCGTTGAGCTCGGCCACGCGCCCGAAGAGTTTTTCGTGGAGACCGAGGATGTGACGGACCTCGGGGCGAGGCCGTTGCCAGTTCTCGGTGGAGAAGCCGAACACCGTGAGCCATCCGATGTTGCGTCGTACTGCAACCCGCACGAGGCGAGCGAGGTTCTCTTCGCCCTCGGTGTGGCCCTCGGTGCGGGGGAGGCCCCGCCGGCCGGCCCACCGGCCGTTTCCGTCCATGATGCACGCCACATGGAGCGGTGAGCCGTGGTCGGCTCGTGGCACTGACGGATCGGCTGGCACGAGGTTCCACGTTAGCCAGCCAGCGTCGATGGGTCGCGGCGTGGAACAATGGGGACGTGGGAGCTTCAGTCACGAGCGCGAGAGCTGGGTCGCCAACTGCGGGCGCCTCGCCGTTCCACGGGCACCGCTCGAGCCGGCGATCCGACTCGCCAGCTCCTTCGTCACATCATGGTGGTCGGCGGCACGCTTCGAGACTGGGATGAACTCGGCGACGACCGATGGGACGACCGCGTCGAGCGCCTCGGCGACATCGCCGACCAGGCCGGGGCTTCGTTTCTCACGTTGCGCGCCTTCGAACCGGGGATCGATCCCGTCGACCTGCAGTGGTGGCAGCGAGAGGTCGGGTCGTGCCATGTCATCGTCGACCCCTGCGGTGATGGACGCCAACGCTTTGCCGAGGCGATGCAGCGTCTACACCCCGACGAACCGGTCAACGAGGCCACCGTCGCCGAGGCGCTCTATGCGCCGGCCGATTGTGAACCCGACCTCATCGTCGTGCTCGGCGAATCGACCCGGCTGCCGCCGTCGCTGGTCTGGGAGCTCGCCTACGGCGAACTCGTCTTCCACCCGATGGCGTGGCACGAGTTGTCGGCCGACCACTTGCTCGAAGCCATTGCCGATTTCGCTCGACGTCAGCGCCGCTTCGGCGGGCTCGACGACGACGGCTGAATTCGTGCTGCATCGTCGATCGGAATCAGCGCGATGGTGAGTGAGCTGTATCGCGACACCGGTGTGGTGCTGCGCACGTACAAGCTGCGCGAGTCCGACCGAATCGTGGTGTTCCACACCGCCGAGAACGGCAAGGTCCGCGCCGTGGCCAAGGGCGTCCGCAAGACCAAGTCGAAGTTCGGCGCTCGCCTCGAGCCGATGAGCCACGTGCGGCTGCTGCTCTATCGCGGGCGCGAGCTCGACATCGTGAGTCAGGCCGAAGCGGTCGAGCCGCTGTCGCCGATGCTGTCGTCGCTCGACCGTGCATCGCAGGGTCTGGCAGCGATCGAAGCGGTCGATCAGCTGTCGCTCGAGCGCGAACCCAACCCGCAGCTGTATCGCATGCTGGTCGGGGTGCTGCGAACGATCGCCACCTCGCCGTCGCCGCTCAACGTGGCAGCGTTCTATTGGAAGCTGCTCGCGAACGAGGGAATGCGACCAGAACTCGACCGATGCGTTCGCTGCGGTGAAACCGAACCAGGTGTGCAGTTCGTCGCGTTCGACCTGAACGAGGGCGGGGTGCTGTGTCGGTCGTGTCGGTCGGGGCAGGCGATCAGCCACGGTGCGCTGGAGATCATGCGCGAGGTGCTCGGTGGGCAACTGATGACGGCGCTCGCTCGCGACGAGTCGTCGTCGACACACGAAGTGGCCTCGTTGGCCACCCGCGCCCTGGAGTTCCACATCGAGCGTCGCCTCAAAGCCGTCGCCATGTTCGAAACCCACTAGCGCCCCCTCGTCGATGTTGCATTCCGGAAGGGGCGTGCCTTCGAAACTGCAACGCGAACGGATTTGGGGGATGGGTAGCCTCCACGGCCTATGCCTGCCACCGACCTCGAACAGATCGTCAGCCTCTGCAAGCGCCGCGGCTTCGTCTACCAGTCGGCGGAGATCTACGGCGGCTTCCGCTCGACCTACGACTACGGCCCCCTCGGGTCGCTGCTGCTGCGCAATGTCAAAGAGGCGTGGGTGCGCGCCATGGTGCAGCAACGCGACGACGTGGTGCTGATCGATGCCGCCATCTTGAGCCCGCCTCAGGTGTGGCAGGCGTCGGGCCACCTGGCGAACTTCAGCGACCCACTGGTCGACTGCACCGAGTGCAAGCAGCGCTTCCGCCTCGACAAGCTCGACGACCCCGACGTGTGCCCGAACTGCGACTCGAAGCACAGCTTCACCGAGGCCCGCGAATTCAACTTGATGTTCAAGACCCAGGCCGGGCCTGTCGAGGGCACCGGCGCCGACGCCTACCTTCGCCCCGAGACCGCGCAGGGCATGTTCACCAACTTCGCCAACGTGTTGCAGACCTCGCGCAAGAAACCACCGTTTGGTATCGCCCAGGTCGGCAAGAGCTTCCGCAACGAGATCACGCCGCAGAACTGGATCTTCCGTACCCGCGAGTTCGAGCAGATGGAACTCGAGTTCTTCGTGCCTCCCGCCGAGTCGGCGCAGTGGTACGAGTACTGGTGCAACGAACGCCTGAACTGGTACGTCGAGCACGGCATCCCGCCGGAGATGCTGCGCCTGCGCGCCCACGACGACGACGAACTGTCGCACTATTCGACCGGCACCTCCGACGTCGAGTTCACGTTCCCGTGGGGCTTCGACGAGCTGGAAGGCATCGCCCAGCGATCCGACTACGACCTCAAGCAGCACGCCGAACACTCCGGCGAGCGGCTCGACTACTTCGACCCGCAGACCAACGAGCGCTACGTGCCGCACGTGATCGAACCGGCCGCCGGAGCCACACGCACGATGGCAGCGTTCCTGCTCGCGGCGTACGACGAAGACGAGGTCAACGGCGAAGCCCGCACCGTGCTGCGACTACACCCTCGCCTCGCCCCGTACAAGGTCGCCGTGCTCCCGCTGTCGAAGAAGGACACGCTGACCCCGCTCGCCCACGAGGTGCGCAAGCTGCTCGCCGAGCGGTACATGGTCGACTACGACGAGACCCAGAACATCGGCAAGCGCTATCGCCGGCAGGACGAGATCGGCACGCCGCTCGCCGTCACCGTCGACTTCGACTCGCTCGACGACAACGCGGTCACCATCCGAGACCGTGACACCACCGAACAGGTGCGGGTTCCGATCGACGAACTTGCTCGCCACGGTCGGCGATCGGTTGGGGTTCTGAGTCGGATCAGCAACTACGGTCGGCGCCCATGAGTCAAGTTGCCATGATCGCCAAGTTCACCTGCATCGACGGAAAGCGTGACGACCTGTACGCAGGCCTCGCCCCGATGATGGATCACGTCGGATCGGAGGAGGGCACGCTGCTGTACCAACTCCTCGAAGACCCCAACGATGCCAACGTCGCCTACATGTACGAGCTCTACGCCGACGGCGATGCCCTCGCTGCACACAGCAGCAGCGATGTGATGAAGCAGATCATGAACGCGTTCGGCGGAATTCTCGCCGGTCGCCCCGAGCTGACGATGCTCACGCCGGTCCGCGGCAAGGGCCTCTGAGCTCGACCCAGAACTGAGGAACTCCCGTGGTTGCGACGTATCTCGACACGATCCTCGCCCGCCACCGGGAAACAGCGGCTGCCGACCAGCGTCCGTTCGAGCAACTGCTCGACGACGCCCGGTCGATGGAGCCCTGTCGTGGATTCCGCTCGGCCCTTGCTGCGGCGCGAGCAACTCGGCGTGATCGCCGAGATCAAGCGACGATCGCCATCGAAAGGCGACCTCAACGTCGGCCTCGACCCCGCTGCATGGGCTGCGATGTACGAGCGCGGGGGAGCGGCGTGCATGTCGGTGCTCACCGACGTCGAGGCGTTCGGTGGATCGGTCGACGACCTGCAGATCGCTCGGGCAGCGTGCTCGATCCCGGTGATCCGCAAGGACTTCACGGTGAGTGAACGAGATGTGCTCGACGCTCGCCTCATGGGTGCCGACTGCGTGCTGCTGATCGCCGCCGCACTCGAGCCGGCCGAGCTCGGCTCCTTTCACGCGTTGGCGCTCGATGTTGGTCTCGACGTGCTCGTCGAGATCCACGACGAGGCGGAACTCGAACACGCACTGCAGGCGAATGCCACGCTCATCGGGGTGAACCAGCGCGACCTCGTCACCTTCCGAGTCGACCACGAACGCGCGGTCCGTCTCGCCGAAGTGATCCCTGACCACGCCGTCAAGGTGGCCGAGTCGGGAGTCCGCGGTCAGCACGACGCGCGTGCGTTGCACGACGCCGGTTACGACGCGGTGCTCGTCGGCGAGATCATCGTCACCAGCAGCGACCCCGTCGCAGCGATCGCGGACCTGATCGGCTGATCGAACCGATGCACCCCGAGACCGCCGAGCTGTGGGCCAAGCAGAACCAGCACGACGGCGATCGCTTGCGCCTCTTTGCCGCCGTTGGCGCCGCCGTCGATGTCCACACCGTGTTGTACCCCGGCAGCTACGTCGATCTCGCTCCGTCGTTCGTCTTCGACTCGGTGACCTATGTCGACGTCGACAAACGTGCATCCAAGTTCTTCGCCGACACCAACGGCGTCAACGAGATCGTCGTGGCCCACAACGGTGCCGCTGATCCCGACATCACCTTCATCCACGCGGACTACACCACCGATCTCGACCTCCCGCGCGACAGCTTCGATCTGCTCGTGTCGCTCTACGGCGGCTTCATCTCCGAGCACTGCACCCAGCACCTCCGTGTCGGGGGAACCTTGCTCGTCAATCCCAGTCACGGCGACGCGGCCATGGCGTCCATCGACCCCCGCTACGAACTCGCCGGCGTGGTCACTGCTCGAGGCGGCCGCTATCGGATCAGCGCCACCGACCTCGACACCCACCTGATTCCGAAGAAGCCCCGGGACATCACGATCGATCTGCTTCACGAAACCGGCAGAGCGATCGGCTACACCAAGTCGGCCTTCGCGTACCTGTTCACCCGGGTCGCCTGACCCGGAATCGTGGGGATCGCGATCGGCTGATCAGGTCGACGGGGTGTTGAGCATCTCCCAGCGGGCGATGCCGTCCTCGATGCGCTGGTTGAGTGTTTCCAGGATCGTGACGCGGGCCCACTTCTTGTTCTCGCCCGACACGATGTCCCATGGCGCGAGCTGATGGTCGGTGCGCTCGAACATGTCTTCGGCCGCCTCGATGTAGTTGTCCCACTTGTCGCGGTTGCGCCAATCCTCGTCGTTGAGCTTCCACTTGCGCAGCGGATCGTCGCGTCGGCTCTCGAACCGTTTGGCCTGCTCGTCTGAGCTGATGTGGAGGTAGAACTTCACGAGGATGACACCTTCGAGCACCAGACTGCGCTCGAACTCGACGATCTCGTTGTAGGCGCGGGTCCACTGCTCGATGGTGGCGAACTTCTCGACGCGTTCGACGAGCAGCCGGCCGTACCAGCTGCGGTCGAACACACACATGCCGCCGAGTCCGGGCACCTTGGTCCAGAACCGCCACAGGAAGTGGTGACGCTTCTCTCGGTCATCGGGCTTTGCGTAGGCGTAGACGCTGAAGTGGCGCGGATCGAGGCGTTCGACGATCCGCCGGGTGGCACCGCCCTTGCCGCCGGCGTCGGCTCCCTCCATCACGACCAGGAGGCCGGGGCCGACCCCGCCGCCACCGATCTGACCGCCCAGGGTGAGTCGGAGTTCGACGAATCGTTCCTGGGCTGCGGTCAGTCGCTTGTCGTACTCGTCGCCCGAGAGTTTGTCCGAGAGGTCGATGTCGTCGAGTCGTCCCATGCAGGATCAGACGTTAGGCGCGCGCATCGCCTGCTGCAATGAATCTCTCGCCGCGCTGCTGACGCCAGTACCGTGACGGGCGATGTTCGTCAAGATCTGTGGGATCACCAACGAAGACGATGCGCTGTTGTCAGTCGCCATGGGTGCTGACGCGGTGGGGTTCATCTTCGCTCCGTCCACCCGTCAAGTCGCTGCACAGGTGGTGTACGACATCACACGTCGCCTCCCGGCGGAGATCCTCACGGTCGGTGTGTTCCGCAACGAGCACCCGAAGCTGGTGGTCGACACCGCTCATCGGGCAGGGGTCAAAGCGGTGCAACTGTCCGGCCGTGAGACAGCTGAGCAGACCAAGGAGATCGCTGGACACTTCCGCTGGGTCATCAAGGCCTTCGGCGCCGACGATCCCAACTTGCCGCGTGCCGATCAGTACGGCACCGACATGGTCATGATCGATGGACCCGAACCAGGCTCCGGCAAGGTGTTCGACTGGTCGCTCGCCGGCGACGCACCCGACTCGATGAAGCTGATCCTTGCGGGCGGCCTCACCCCCGAAAACGTCGGGGCCGCCATCACCGAAGTGCAGCCGTGGGGTGTCGACGTCGCGACCGGTGTCGAGAAGTCGCCCGGCAAGAAGGACGCGCTCGCAGTCAAGCGATTCATCGAGAATGCCCGTGCCCATGCGTCGACGCCGTACATCGGTGACGACAACCTCCCCTACGATTGGGACTTCGAATGACCGACATCGACACCCGAGACACTCCACCACCGTCGCCGACGCTCTCGGCGCCGCCCGATGCGACCGGCCGGTTCGGTGAGTTCGGTGGCCGCTTCGTACCGGAAACGCTCGTTCCTGCCTGTCAGGAACTCGAGGCGGCCTTCGCCGAGGCGTGGATCGATCCGGAGTTTCGTGCCGAGCTCACGCGGGTGCACACCGAGTACTCGGGTCGGCCCTCGATCCTCACCGAGTGTCACAACCTCGGTGAGCAACTCGGCATCCGGCTGATCTTGAAGCGTGAAGACCTCAACCACACCGGCTCGCACAAGATCAACAACGTGATCGGCCAGACGCTGTTGGCCAAGCGGATGGGCAAGCAACGCATCGTTGCCGACACCGGAGCTGGTCAGCACGGTGTCGCCAGTGCCACGGCGGCCGCGCTGATGGGCTTGGAATGCACGGTGTTCATGGGCGCCGTCGACGTCGAACGCCAGGCACTCAACGTGTTCCGCATGAAGCTGCTGGGCGCCGAAGTGCACTCGGTCGAGAGCGGCAGCCGCACGCTCAAGGACGCGGTCAACGAGGCGATGCGCCACTGGGTGGCCAACGTGACCGACACCCACTTCTGCCTCGGTTCCGTCGTCGGTCCGCATCCGTATCCGTACATGGTTCGCCAGTTCCAATCGATCATCGGCGACGAAGCCCACGCCCAAATCCAGCAGATGACCGGAGCCATGCCCGACGTCGTCGTCGCCTGCGTCGGTGGTGGCTCGAACGCGATGGGGATCTTCAGCGGCTTCGTCGACGAACCGTCGACCCGCTTGGTCGGCGTCGAACCGGCTGGTGGCGCCGCAATCGGACGCGGCACCCCGGGCGTGGTGCACGGGATGCGCAGCAACCTGATGCAGGACGAGGTGGGTCAGGTCGAAGAAGCGGTGTCGATCTCGGCGGGGCTCGACTATCCAGGTGTCGGGCCCGAGCATTCGTACCTTGCGTCGATCGGACGGGCCGAATACCCGTCGGTGACCGACGAGGAAGTGATCGCCGCGTTCCAGCTCTTCTCGCGCTCCGAGGGAATCATCCCTGCACTCGAATGTGCTCACGCTGTTGCCTGGATCAGCCGAGAGGCCCCCGACATGCAGGGCAAGACCGTGCTGATGAACCTGTCGGGCCGCGGCGACAAAGACGTCGCGCAGATGATGGACATCCTCGACGGTCGGCTCTGATGAGCATCGAGACCGAGTTCCGCGCCAAGCGTGACCGAGGACGCAAGCTCCTCGTGCCGTACATCACCGGTGGGTACCCAGGCTGGCAGGACGCGATCAGGGCCTGTGCGGCCAACGGCGCCGATGCGGTCGAGATCGGGATCCCCTTCTCCGACCCGGTGATGGACGGTCCAGTGATCCAGCGAGCGTCGCAGTACGCGCTCGAACACGGCGTCACCCCGACCTCGGTGCTCGATGAGGTGCCGTCGCTCGATGTCGAGATTCCGCTGGCGGTGATGACGTACTACAACCTCGTGCACCATCCCGGCCCGACACGGTTCGCCGACCAACTCCAGCGAGCCGGCATCAGTGCGGCGATCCTTCCCGATCTGCCGTTGGAGGAGTCGGGGCCGTGGTGCGAGGCCGCCGACGCGGCAGGGATCGAGACGATCATGCTCGCCGCACCCACCGCACCCGACGACCGGTTGCCGATGGTGGCAGCGCGCTCACGAGGTTTCATCTACTCGGTGGGTCTGCTCGGAGTGACCGGTGAACGTGAGTCATTGGCAGAGACCGCCACCGCGCTCGCGGCTCGGCTCAAGGCGATCACCGATGTCCCCGTGCTCGTCGGCGTGGGCGTGTCGAACGCCGAGCAGGCGTACCAGGCGTCGCGTGTCGCCGACGGCGTGATCCAGGGTGCCAGCATGGTCCGTCGCCTGATCGACGGTGGCCCCGACGCCGTCGGCGAGTACGTCGCCGAGGTCCGCGCCGCCATCGACAGCTGATTGGCTCAGCCGAACGCGGCGCCGTCGAAACGGTCGACGGTGCTGAACGACTCGACCGGGTTTCGCTTCAGCTTCGTCGGCTGGTGCACCGGACGGCCGAGGAAGATCGTGGTGACCAACGCGTGGTGTTCGGGGAGCCCGAGCGCCGGCGCTGCCGCCGGCTCGGCCCGGCTGAGGAAGGTCGTCATGACACCACCGAGGCCGTGGGCTCGGGCCGACAGCATCAGATTCCAACAGAACGGGTAGATCGAGGCGCCGCCGGTCAGAGGTGGCCGATCGAGTTCCGCGTCCATCATCGCCAGCTTCGAGAGGTCGGCGGCCACGGCGAGCACGACGGGGATCGACTCGATGTTGGTGAGGAGATCATTGGCCTTGTTCGGCGTGATGTCGGTGGGCTCGACGTAGTCGATGACGTTGAACGGGTTGCCGCCGATGGCGGCGGTTTCCATGTATTCGTCCCACACCGGTTGCATCAGCATGGCCATCTCACGTCGCAGCATCGTGTCCTTCACCACGGCGACGCGCCACGGCTGGCGGTTGCCGCCCGATGGTGCGAAGCGGGCGTCGTCGAGAACGCTCGCAATCGTGGCGTCGTCGACGGGCTCGTCGGTGAACGCCCGAACGGTTCCGTTGGTGCGGATGGCCTCGCGGATCTCCATGGCGCCGCACTGTAACGTTTGGTGTCTGGCACCAATCGTTACGTCAGCTGTTGGAGGCGACCTTCTGGCGCACGATGTTGAGTGCCGCTGCCGGCCTCGAACCACTCGACCTGCTCGGGGCTGAAGGTGTGCACCGCCTCGAAGTCGATCGTGGTGCCATCAGGCTTCACGATCTGGCACTGCACGTTCTGGCCGGGCACCGGAGGCAGTCCGTTGACGTTGATGCGGTCGTCCTCTTCGATCAGGTCGTAGGTGTCGGGGTCGGCGAACGTGAGTGGGAGCAAGCCCTGCTTCTTCGCGTTGGTCTCGTGGATGCGAGCAAACGATCGAACCAGGATGACCAGGCCGCCGCGGAAGCGTGGCTCCATCGCCGCGTGCTCGCGCGATGAACCCTCGCCGTAGTTGCGGTCGCCGACTGCCACCCAGTTGATGCCGGCCTCGTGGTAGCGCATCGCGATCTCGGGGTAGGGGCGGGTTTCGCCGTCGGTGATGTCCTTGCCCGTCCCGGCGTTGCCGGTGAACGCGTTGACTGCGCCGGCGAACAGGTTGCCGCAGATGTTCTCGAGGTGGCCACGGAACTTCAACCACGGCCCAGCAGCCGAGATGTGGTCGGTGGTGCACTTGCCCTGGGCCTTCATCAGCACCGGCAGGCCCTCGTAGTCGTTGCCGTCCCACGCGAGGAACGGCGCGAGCAACTGCAGGCGATCGCTGGTGGGCGACACCGCGACCTCGACACCCGAGCCGTCGGCTGGGGGAGCGGTGTAGGTGTCGACGCCCGGGTCGTAACCGGCATCGGGCAGCACTTCGCCGACCGGAGCGTCGAGGGTGATCTCGGTGCCGTCAGGGGCGGTGATCGTGTCGACGGTCGGGTCGAAGTCGAGGCGACCGGCCAGCGCGATCGCCAACACCGTGTCGGGCGAGGTGACGAAGCTGAGGGTGTTGACCGAGCCGTCGTTGCGCTTCGGGAAGTTGCGGTTGAACGAGTTGACGATCGTGTTCGGTTGCCCGGTGATCGACTCGGGGCGAGACCACTGACCGATGCACGGCCCACACGCATTGGCGAGCACGGTGGCGCCGATCGCTTCGAGGTCCGCCAGCAACCCGTCGCGCTCGATCGTGGCGCGCACCTGCTCGGAGCCGGGGGTGATCAGCAGCTCGCACTTGGCGGTCAACCCCGCAGCGGCCGCTTGACGGGCGATCGACGCAACGCGAGTGATGTCTTCGTAGGACGAGTTCGTGCACGAGCCGATCAGGCACGCCGACGGCTCGAGCGGCCAGTCGTTCTCACGGGCCGCCGCACCGACGCCGGAAGCTCCGACCTTGTGTGCGCGGTCGGGGGAGTGCGGCCCGTTGATCAGCGGCTTGAGTTCGTCGAGGTCGATCTCGATCACCTGGTCGTAGACGGCGCCGTCGTCGGCGCGCAGGTCGTCGGCCACCTTGTCGGCGGCGTCGGCGATCGCCTCGCGGCCGGTCGCCTTGAGGTACATCGCCATGTTGTGGTCGTAGGGGAAGTGCGACGTGGTGGCACCGATCTCGGCGCCCATGTTGCAGATGGTGGCCTTGCCGGTGGCCGAGATCGAGTCGGCGCCGGGACCGAAGTACTCGACGATCGCGCCGGTGCCGCCTTCGACCGTGAGCACGCGGGCGACTTCGAGGATGACGTCCTTCGGGCTCGACCAGCCGCTGAGCGTGCCGGTGAGCTTGACGCCGATGACCTTCGGCCAGCGAACGTTGAACGGAAAGCCGGTCATCACGTCGACGGCATCTGCGCCGCCGACGCCGATGGCGATCATGCCGAGACCGCCGGCGTTGGGGGTGTGGCTGTCGGTGCCGATCATCATCCCGCCGGGGAACGCGTAGTTCTCCAACACGACCTGGTGGATGATGCCCGAGCCCGGACCCCAGAATCCGAGGCCGTACTTGGCCGACACCGAGCGGAGGAAGTCGTACACCTCTTTGTTGGTGTCGACGGCAACGCCGAGGTCGATCGTGGCGCCGACCTTGGCCTGGATCAGGTGATCGCAGTGCACGGTCGAGGGCACGGCGGCCTCGGACAACCCGGCGGTCATGAACTGCAGCAGCGCCATCTGCGCGGTGGCGTCCTGCATGGCGACTCGGTCGGGGCGAAAGTCGTTGTAGGTGCCGCCTCGCTCGATGTCCTCATTCGGATCGGCGAGATGGTTGATCAGGATCTTCTCGGTGAGTGTCAGCGGGCGACCGAGACGTTCGCGGCCGGCGGCCACACGTCCCGGCAGGCTGGCGTAGACACCCTCGACGAGTTCGATGGGGGTCGTTGCCCCGTTCTTGCTGGGGTCCTGGTTCGCATCGGTCATGTAGACAACTATAATACAAGTTGGCCAGTCCGCAACCAGCGGGGTGGCCGTCGGGAGACATCATGCGACACATCCGATATCAGGAGATCGCTGACGAGTTGCGTGAGCGCGCTCGCAACTCCCCGGCCGGTTCAGTTCTCCCGTCCGAATCCGAGATGTCAGCGGAATTCGGCGCATCGAGGGTGACGATCAGGCGGGCGCTGGAGCTCGTTCGAGAAGACGGTCTGATCGCAGCCCGGCAAGGTTTCGGATGGTTCGTGGCCACCGAACCGGTACCGCAGAGCCTCGAGTCGCTTGCGACCATCGAGTCGCATGTCGAGGGTGTCGGCAAACTGTCGGAACGCAAGATCGAAGAGTTCGCCTACGAGTCGGCGCCCGAGCGTGTCGAGCGGGTGCTCGGGGTGACGCAGGTGCTGCGTGTGAAGCGAGTGAACCTCGCCGACGGTGAGCCGTTCGCTGTGGTGACGGTGTGGTGTCCCGCCGAACTCGGTGCCCACCTGTCGCGGCGAGATGTCGAGCGACGCCCGTTCTACGAGTTGCTCGACGTCGAGTTGCGCGGCGCCACGCAGACGATCGGTGCCGATCTCGTCGGCGAGGGAGATGCCCGCTTGCTCGGCGTGCCCGCAGGTTCACCGGTGCTGCGATGCCAGCGCATCACCACCGACGACTCCGGCCGCGCGGTGTTGGTGAGCGAGCATCTCTTCCCAGCACACCGCACCGAGTTCGTCGTCGACCTGCCACAAGCCGAGCCATCGATGACCCCCAGCGGTCTGCGCATCGTCGACTGATGTCGTGCGCAGCTGTCGTACGCTGCGATGCATGGGAATGATCGAGACATTCAGGTCCGTCGTCCGATTCCGTCGTCCGACCATCAATCCGGTCGAACGACGTCTGCAGCAGTGCGTCTCCGTCGAGGACATGCGACGGGTTGCCCGCCGCCGGCTCCCACGTGGTGTCTTCGACTACATCGATGGCGGCGCAGAGGACGAACGGTCGATGGCGCGCAACGTCGATGCCTTCTCTCGTTACCAGTTCGAGCCCCGAGTACTCCGAGACGTCAGCGATCTCGACACCTCGACGTCGTTGTTCGGGCGTTCGGTGTCGATGCCGCTCGTGATCGCTCCGACTGGGTACACCCGGATCGCCGATTCCCAAGGCGAATTGGCGGTTGCGCGGGCTGCTGCTCGAGCGGGGATTCCCTACTCGCTGTCGACCATGGGTACCCGATCGATCGAGGAGGTCGCTGCAGCCGGTGATGCTGACAAGTGGTTCCAGATCTACACCTGGCGCGATCGGCCGTTGGTGGAGGAACTGGTGGCTCGCGCGAAGGTGGCTGGATACACCACGGTCTGGCTCACGGTCGACACTGCGGTACTCGGTCGGCGAGAACGCGATGTGAGGCGAGGATTCACGCTGCCGCCGAAAATTGGGCCGTGGACCCTCGTCGACGGCGCCCTGCATCCGAGTTGGACAATCGACTTCTTGCGCAATGAACCCATCAAGTTCGCCAACGTGGTCGGTCGGAGCGAAATGGATGGCTCGACGCCGATCAAACTCGCGAACAAGGTGGCCAGCCACTTCGATCAGTCGCTCTCGTGGAAGGACATCGAGTGGTTGCGGTCGATCTGGGACGGGCCGATTGTTCTGAAGGGCATTCAGACAGTCGCTGACGCAAAGGAAGCGGTTGCTTCGGGGGTGGAGGGAATCGGTTTGTCGAACCATGGCGGCCGTCAGCTCGATGATGCCCCCGTACCGCTCGAGCTGGTCGAACCGATTCGCCAGGAGTTGGGTGACCAGGTGACGATCATCTGCGATGGCGGTGTCCGCCGTGGAAGCGACATCGTCAAGGCGATCGCGCTCGGCGCTGATGCCGTCACGGTCGGCCGCCCGTACCTCTACGCATTGGGTGCGGCAGGAGAACGTGGTGTCGATCAGTTGTTCTCGTTCATGCGAGAGGGCCTCGAGCGTACGATGGCACTCACCGGTGCGCGCTCGATCGCCGAGATCGACCGGTCGCTGGTACGACGCCGCACCA
The DNA here is from genome assembly GCA_963717385.1 of Ilumatobacteraceae bacterium. Taxonomy (GTDB): domain Bacteria; phylum Actinomycetota; class Acidimicrobiia; order Acidimicrobiales; family Ilumatobacteraceae; genus Sva-07. The sequence continues at coordinate 103,092 of CAVQWE010000010.1, read as the reverse complement.
GCTGAGCTGCGACTCGCCGAGCCCGGGGCGCGAGACTCTCGGACATGTCCGATCGTGTCCTCATCTCCATCACCGACGGCGTCGCCGATGTCGTGTTCAACCGTGCCGACAAGCGCAACGCGCTCGACAATGCCATGTTCACCGCAATCGCCGAGGCCGGCGAGCGACTCAAGTCCGAGCCCGGCCTCCGGGCGGTGGTGCTGTCGGGCGACGGAGCCTCGTTCTGTGCCGGCCTCGACTTCTCCTCGTTCCAGGCCATGGCGGGCGGCGACGACGCGTCGAGCGCAGCCACCCGCTCAGACGGCAACCCTGGTCAGATGAAGGACGGCCGCATCACTCATCTGGGCCAGCAGGTGTGTTGGGTCTGGCAGGAACTCGGTGTTCCGGTGATCGCCGCCGTGCATGGGCATGCGCTGGGCGGTGGCCTGCAGATAGCGCTCGGTGCCGACATCCGCATCGTGCATCCCGACACCAAGATGTCGGTTCGCGAGGTCTATTGGGGCCTCGTTCCCGACATGACCGGCACGTTCATCCTGTCGAAGCTGGTCCGTCCCGACATCGCCAAAGAACTCACGTTCACGGCTCGGGTCTTCTCTGGAGCTGAAGCAGCCGAGATGGGCCTCGTCACCAAGCTGAGCGACAACCCGAAGGACGACGCAATGGCGATGGCCCGCGAGATCGCGGGCATGAGCCCGGGGGCGGTCCAAGGCGCCAAGGAGCTGTTCAATCGCCTCGCCAGCGACGGTGCTGCGGAGCAGTTCGCCGAGGAGCGTCGCCTCATCGGCGCTCAGATCGGCACCCCGAACCAGATCGAAGCGGTCATGGCGGGCTTCGAGAAGCGCCCAGCGGTCTACGCCGACGTCTGAGGCCAGATCGTGTGATGGGACCCGTCGGGCCCGATCGTCCAGGTTCGGTCAGGAGTTCCAGAACTCGTGAAGGCGGGTGACGAAACGGTCGGGGTCGACCAGATGGGGATAGTGGCCGAACGGCCGATCGCCGCCTGACCAGTACTCGACGGTTGCGCCGGGGATGCGTTCGGCCAGCCAGTCGGCATAGTGGCCGCCGGGGTCGAGGCCGAAGATGGCGAGGTATGCCACGTTCCGCCCGGCGTATCCGGCGAGGGCGGCATCGACCGCAGCAGCGATCACCTCGACTGGTGCTGTCAAGAGGAGCTCCCACGCGCCGAGGACGACCTGGTGCTCGGGCCGGCGGAGCTCAGTGATCCTGGCCTGCTCGTCGGGCGGGAGGAGATCGCCCATCATCATCTCGAACATGGCGTCGACCACGACGCCGTACTGGTCGGGGTCGCGCAGCATCGCTTCGGCCGGTGCGAGCTGGTCCTTGAACGCGTCGAGTTGCAGCGACTGGTCGATGTCGACCACGGTCGCCACGTCGAGCAGCGAGCCCGCAGCGGTGACGACGGCGCCGCCGAGTGAGTGGCCGACCAAGTGGGGTCGTTCGACGCGAGCGGCGGAGATCACCGTGGCCACATCGCCGGCCATGGCCTCCAAACCGTAGTCAGCAGCCAGGCCGGACTCCCCGTGGCCACGGAGGTCGAGCGTGATGACCTGATTGGTGGCGGCGAGGCGCTCGGTCACCGGATCGAACGACGCGGCCGACTCGGTGATTCCGTGCACCAGGACCACCGGATCGCCGAATCCGCTGGTGCTCCAAGCGATCGAGGTTCCGTCCGGGGTGGTCGCGGTCTGCTGATGGGGCATCTGGCGAGTCTGGCCTGCAAGATCACGAGCGGACGAACTTTCCGATGAGCGTCAGGGACCTCTATGATGATCTCTCCCCGCCTCGGGACAGCGTTGTCTCGGGCACCCCGTGTGAGCAGGTCATCGTCGATCGCTCCCTCCGGTCATCGTCGACCGGCACCTGCACGGGGCCGTGCAAGTTCGAGACACACGGATGTGATGATGCAGCAGCCCCCGGGCCCAATCGGCCTGTACGACCCCAGGAACGAACACGATTCGTGCGGCGTGTCCTTCGTCGCCCACCTCAAGGGCGTTCGGTCCAACGAGCTCGTGCTGACCGGACTCAAAGCGCTCACGAACATGGAGCACCGTGGAGCCACGGGTGCCGAACCCGACACCGGCGACGGCGCGGGAATTCTCATCCAGGTGCCGGACGCGTTCCTGCGCGCCGTGGTCGACTTCGAACTTCCCGCTGCTGGCGCCTACGCCGCCGGCACCGCATTCCTGCCGGCAGATCCCGGCGCCTGCGAGAAGGCGATGGCGGCGATCGAGTCCACGGTCGACGAGGTTGGCCTCATCGTCCTGGGATGGCGGGATGTGCCGATCAACCCCGACTGCCTCGGCGAGACCGCCCGCGCAGCGATGCCCACCTTCAAACAGCTCTTCGTCGCCGACCCCGATGGTGCGACCGGGATCGACCTCGACCGCAAGGCGTTCGTGGCCCGCAAACGCAGCCGTCGCGAGCTCGAAGGCGACCTCGACACCTATTTCGCGTCGCTGTCGTCACGCACGATCGTCTACAAGGGCATGCTCACCACGCCGCAGCTGAGCGAGTTCTTCCCCGATCTGCTCGATCCGAGGGTCGAGTCGGCACTGCTGCTGGTGCACTCACGATTCTCCACCAACACCTTCCCGTCGTGGCCGTTGGCACACCCGTACCGATTCGTGGCCCACAACGGTGAGATCAACACCGTCCAGGGAAACCAGAACTGGATGCGCGCCCGTGAAGCGATGCTGGAGAGCAACCTGCTTCCAGGGATCGAGCGTGCGTTCCCGATCTGCACACCGGGTTCATCCGACACCGCACGATTCGACGAGGTGCTGGAGTTGCTCCACCTCGGCGGCTATCCCATCCATCACGCGATGTTGATGATGATCCCCGAGGCGTGGGAGAACCACGAGACGATGTCGCAGGAACAACGCGACTTCTACCGGTTCCACGCCGCGATGATGGAGCCGTGGGACGGCCCCGCCAGTGTCACGTTCACCGATGGCGACATGATCGGCGCCGTCCTCGACCGCAACGGTCTGCGCCCCAGCCGCTACTGGGTCACCGATGACGATCTCGTGGTGATGGCGTCGGAGGTCGGCGTGATCGACATCGAGCCGGCCAAGGTGGTTGCCAAGGGCCGTCTGCAGCCGGGCAAGATGTTCCTGATCGACACCCGGCAGGGCCGCATCGTCAGCGACGACGAGATCAAGTCCGAACTCGCCGGGCTGCACCCGTACGGTGAGTGGCTGGCGCAGGGAATGGTTGCACTCCCGGATCTGCCCGACCGTGAACACGTGGTGTTCAGCCATGACAGCGTGCTGCGACGCCAGCAGATGTTCGGCTACACCCACGAAGAGCTCAAGATCCTGATCACACCAATGGCCGCGAGTGGGGGAGAAGCCCTCGGCTCGATGGGCACCGACACTCCGCTGGCCGTGCTCTCGGAGCGCCCACGCCTGCTGTTCGACTACTTCAAGCAGCTCTTCGCTCAGGTGACCAACCCGCCGTTGGATGCGATCCGCGAAGAGGTCGTCACTGCGGTCTCATCGTCGGTGGGTCCCGAGGCCAACCTGCTCGATCCGGGCCCCGAGAGCTGCCGCCAGCTGTCGTTGCCATTCCCGATCATCGACAACGACGAGCTGGCCAAGATCATCCACATCAACGACGACGGCACCCGGCCGGGCCTGCAAGCGCAGGTGCTCTCGGGGCTGTATCGCGTCGCCGACGGCGGCCAGGGGCTGCGGTCGGCGCTCGAGCGCATCTGCCAGCAGGCATCCGACGCCATCGATGCAGGTGCCCGGATCATCGTGTTGTCCGACCGCAACGCCGACACCGTCGAAGCGCCGATCCCCTCGCTGCTCCTGACCGCTGCGGTCCATCACCACCTCGTGCGTACCAAGCAGCGCACGATGGCCGGCCTCATCGTCGAAGCCGGCGATGCCCGCGAAGTGCACCACATGGCGCTCCTGATCGGTTTCGGCGCCGGAGCGATCAACCCGTACCTCGCCTTCGAATCGATCGAAGACCTGATCGCCGAAGAGATGCACGGTCTCGGCGGCATGGACCCGATCAAGGCAGTCAAGAACTACATCAAGGCATGCGGCAAGGGCGTGCTCAAGATCATGTCGAAGATGGGCGTCTCGACGGTTGCGTCCTACACCGGCGCCCAGATCTTCGAGGCGATCGGCCTCGGCAAGCCGGTGGTCGATGCGTACTTCACCGGAACGATCTCACAGCTCGGCGGCATCGGCCTCGACGAAATCGCAGCCGAAGTCGCTGCTCGTCACGCCATGGCCAACCCGTCGCGCCCCGAGGAGCGTGCCCACCGCAAGCTCGAACTCGGCGGCGAGTATCAGTGGCGTCGCGAAGGCGAACTGCACCTGTTCAACCCTGAGACCGTGTTCAAGCTCCAGCACGCCACCCGTGCAAAGCGGTACGACATCTTCAAGGAGTACACGTCGAAAGTCGACGACCAGTCCGAGAAACTGATGACGTTGCGTGGGCTGTTCGAGTTCACCGATGATCGCGCCTCGGTGCCGATCGACGAGGTGGAACCGGCGAGCGAGATCCTGAGGCGGTTCTCGACAGGAGCGATGAGCTACGGGTCGATCTCGGCCGAGGCGCACGAGACGCTCGCGATCGCGATGAACCGTCTCGGTGCCAAGTCGAACACCGGCGAAGGTGGCGAGGACGTCGACCGCCTGTACGACCCCGAGCGGCGTTCGTCGATCAAACAGGTTGCCTCGGGCCGCTTCGGTGTCACCTCGGAGTACCTGACGAACTCGGACGACATCCAGATCAAGATGGCGCAGGGCGCCAAGCCGGGCGAGGGTGGACAGCTCCCTGGCCACAAGGTGTATCCGTGGATCGCCGCCACGCGGCATTCCACACCTGGCGTCGGGTTGATCAGCCCGCCGCCCCACCACGACATCTATTCGATCGAGGATCTCAAGCAGCTGATCCACGATCTCAAGAACGCGAATCCTGCGGCACGTGTGCACGTCAAGCTGGTCGCCGAGACCGGTGTCGGCACCGTTGCCGCCGGCGTCTCGAAGGCCAAGGCCGACGTGGTCTTGATCTCCGGCCACGACGGCGGAACCGGCGCCAGCCCGCTCACGTCGCTGAAGCATGCCGGTGGCCCGTGGGAACTCGGCCTGGCCGAAACCCAGCAGACGCTGCTGCTCAACGGCTTGCGCGACCGCATCGTCGTGCAGGCCGATGGTCAGATGAAGACCGGCCGTGACGTGGTGATCGCTGCACTGCTCGGTGCAGAGGAGTACGGCTTCGCCACTGCGCCGCTCGTGGTGTCCGGTTGCATCATGATGCGGGTGTGTCACCTCGACACGTGCCCGGTCGGGATCGCCACGCAGAACCCTGAACTGCGCTCGCGCTACAGCGGCAAGCCGGAGTTCGTCGAGACATTCTTCGAGTACATCGCCGAAGAGGTCCGCGAGTTGATGGCCGAATTGGGTTTCCGCACGATGGCCGAGATGATCGGTCACGTCGAGGCGCTCGACGCCCGACGCGCCATCGCTCACTGGAAGGCCTCCGGGCTCGACATCAGCCCGATCCTGGCGGTTCCGCAGAATCCCTACGGTCAGACGATGATCCAGAGCGTTGGTCAGGACCACGGCCTCGACGAGGCGCTCGACCAGCAGCTGATCGAACTGTCGGGCCCGGCGATCGAAGACGCACATCACGTCTCGATCGACCTGCCCGTGCGCAACGTCAACCGCACGGTTGGTACGTTGCTCGGCCACGAAGTCACCAAGAAGTGGAAGGGCGCCGGTCTGCCCGACGGCACCATCGACATCACACTCACCGGTTCAGCAGGCCAGAGCCTCGGAGCATTCCTGCCAGCAGGCATCCAGATCCGGCTGGTCGGCGACGCCAACGACTACGTCGGCAAGGGCCTCTCCGGTGGGCGGATCATCGTGCACCCCCATCCGTTTGCTCCATTCGTTGCCGAAGACCACATCATTGCCGGCAACGTCATCGGCTACGGCGCAACGGGCGGCGAGATCTTCCTGCGCGGTGTCGTCGGCGAGCGCTTCTGTGTGCGCAACTCTGGTGCCACCGCTGTGAGCGAGGGAGTCGGCGACCATGGCTGCGAGTACATGACCGGCGGTCGCGTCGTGGTGCTCGGTCCGACTGGTCGAAACTTCGGTGCCGGCATGTCCGGTGGGATCGCCTATGTGTACGACCCCGACGACGTGTTCGCGAGCAAGGTCAACTACGAGATGGTCGAGCTGCAACCGCTCGATTCGGCCGACCGCGAGTTCCTGGTGGCCACGGTCACTCGGCACCGCGACCTGACCGGTTCGGCGGTCGCCGAACGAATCTTGGGCGACGAAGAGAACGCACTGGCATCGTTCCGCAAGGTCATGCCGAAGGACTACCAACGGGTGTTGAACGTGATCGCCGAGTCCGAGGCTGCCGGCCTCGACGAAGCAGCCACCGTCGACAGGATCATGGAAGCAGCGAGGGTCTGACATGGGCAAGCCAACAGGATTTCTCGAGTGGGATCGCGAGACGCCCGACCGGCGTCCGGTGCCCGTGCGCCTGCGCGACTGGAAAGAGGTCTACGAGGAGTTCGCCGAGGACGACCTCAAGAACCAGGCCGGTCGTTGCATGGACTGCGGCATTCCGTTCTGCAACAACGGCTGCCCGCTCGGCAACTTGATCCCCGACTGGAACGACCTCGTCTACCGCGACCACTGGCAAGACGCCATCGAGCGCCTGCATGCCACGAACAACTTTCCTGAGTTCACCGGGCGTCTGTGCCCCGCCCCATGCGAGTCGGCATGCGTGCTCGGGATCAACCAGAACCCGGTCGCGATCAAGCAGGTCGAGGTCGAGATCATCGATCGGGCCTGGGACGAGGGTTGGGTCACACCGCATGTTCCCGCCGTGCGTACCGGCAAGCGCGTCGCGGTGATCGGCTCGGGACCCGCTGGTCTCGCTGTTGCGCAGCAACTGACTCGCGCCGGACACGAGGTGGTCGTGCTCGAGCGTGCCGACCGAATCGGCGGTCTGCTCCGCTACGGCATCCCTGAGTTCAAGATGGAGAAGCGCCACATCGATCGGCGAATCGCGCAGATGGAAGCGGAGGGCACCGAGTTCCGCACCAACGCCGTCGTCGGCGAGAACGTCGACATCGAAGTACTACGCGCCTCACACGATGCCGTCGTGCTGGCATGTGGCGCCACGTCGTGGAGAGACCTGCCGATTCCCGGTCGTGAACTCGAAGGCATCCATCAGGCAATGGAATACCTGCCATTCGCCAACCGGGTGCAGTTGGGTGACATCGAGACAGTCGCCGATCGACGTCGCCGGCAAGCACGTGGTGATCATCGGCGGCGGCGACACCGGCGCCGACTGCCTCGGCACCGCACACCGTCAGGGCGCTGCTTCGGTCACGCAACTCGAAATCCTCCCCAAGCCACCCGAGCACCGCGGTGAGAACAACCCGTGGCCGCAGTTCGCGATGACCTACAAGGTCACGTCCGCCCACGAGGAGGGCGGAGATCGTCTGTTCAGCGTGAACACCGAGCAGTTCCTCGACGACGGCAATGGCCGGGTGCAGGCACTGCGCCTGCACGAGGTCGAGTTGGTCGACGGCGCGTTCGTGAAGGTCGAGGGAAGCGACCACGAGATCCCTGCGGACTTCGTGTTCCTGGCACTCGGTTTCGTCGGGCCCGAGAAGGGGTCGTGGCTCGGCTCCCTCGAGGTCGAGTTCGACGCACGCGGCAATGTGTCTCGTGACGTTCGCTACATGACCAACCAGCACGGGCTGTTCGTCGCTGGTGACATGGGACGCGGGCAGAGCTTGATCGTGTGGGCGATCGCCGAGGGTCGGGCGTGTGCTGCAGGAGTCGATGCCTACCTGATGGGCGAGACGCGCTTGCCCTCGCCGGTGCGGCCCACCGATCGTCCGATGATGTGACAGACGCCTCACGACAATGGGGCTGACGACACCGATGGTTCGCAACGGCGTACGCTGATCGTCATGCAATCGACTCGTCCTTCGACCAGCGTGCGTCGCCTCGGCGCGCTCGCCGGTCCTGCGCTGATCGGCGCCATCGTTCTCTCGTCCTGCGGTGGCAGCGAGTCGTCGGCCACCCAGTCGACCATCGATCTCAGTGCGGCCTCGACCGCGTTCGTGGTGCGCCCGCCGGCCACCACGGTTCCGACCGATTCAGTGGCTGCGGGCGACCCCGATGCCGTCATCGACGGAACCCAGGAATACACCGTCCAGTCGGGAGATGCCTGGTACGTATTGGTCAGCCGCTTCGACGTGAGTCTCGACGATCTCTTGGCCGTCAACGAGTGGACGAACATCAACACGTTTCCCAACCCGGGCGACGTGATCCTCATCCCACCAGGCGGCAAGTCGGTCGCTGGGGTCGCTTCGGGTTCGACGAGCTCGGCTGCCGACACCGCCGGCGACTCGTCCGATGACACCGACGCCGACACGGCCGAGGCCACGCCCACCGAGACGATTCCGGATGCCGGCGACAATTGTGCGCCCGGCACGTACACGATCGTCGAGACGACGACCATCCGGGCAAGGTGGCTGCCAAGTTCGATGTCACCGTCGATGCCCTCAATGCGGCGAACGCCTCCACGTCGGGATACGGCGCCTTCTACATCGGCCTCGAGATCGTGATCCCCGCCAAGTCCGACTGCTGACACGTCGGCTCGGGCGGCTCACTGGAAGACGAAGTTCGTCTCCTTCACGACGTCCATGGTGGCGCTGCTCGCGATCGAATAGCGGTGGCCTGGGAACAGAATCGTGTCGTCGGGCACCTCGGCGAGGCGTCGCAGGCTGTCGACCATCTTCGAAGGATCTGATCCGGGAAGGTCGGTTCGGCCGCAGCCCTCGAGAAAGAGCGTGTCGCCCGCGATCAGTCGGTCGTCGACGAAGAAGCATTGGCTCCCGGGCGTGTGGCCAGGTGTGTGGACCAGCGAGATCTCGACGCCACCGACGCTGAGCACGTCACCCGAGTCGTGGCCCACCAGATGGTCGGCGTCGACGGCGGTCGACTTCGTGACCCACTCGATTTCGTCGCGCTGCACATGGATCGGACAATCGACGTGATCGAGCAACTCGGCGATGCCCTCGATCGAGTGGCCCATCATCGAGCCACCGACATGATCCGGGTGGTAGTGGGTTGCCAGGACACCGCTGACCGTCATGCCGTCGGCGCCGACCAGGTCGATCAGTTCTTTCACCGCATAGGCAGGATCGACCAACACGCATTCGCCGGTGCGTCGGTCACCGACCGCATACACGAAGTTGACCATCTGCGAAGCCAGTTGGTCGCTGACGGCGAAGTCGCGCCCTGACAGGAGTTGGCGGAAGTAGAGCGGAGACGAAGTCACGTGCCTACGCTAACCCGGTGTCATCGGAGCCCCAGGTACGAGCGCTCACCCACCTCACGCAGGGTCAGGAGATCCCGTTCGGCGGCGACCGGGTCGCAGTCGTCTCGGCAGAACTTGCCGGGCGATTCCGCGAAGGCGACCGGCTGATCGTGGTGCAGTCCTCCGGCGCAATGCTGCTGATTCCCTCAGCGGTGAGCGCGTTGGTTGCCGATGCCGTCGGCGATGCCGCCGAAGGATTCTCGGCTCTGGCAGCGGTGACCGACGACCAGATCACCGACTTCTTCGACCGATTCGCAACGGCCCTTGCCGACGACGAGGTGTTCGCTCCGATCGCCGACGCGAACTCCGCCGACGTCACCGCTGCAGCCGTCAAGGGCAGGTCGACGACCCGGTTGGTCCTCGACGATCGGATGCGCTCCGACATGGTCGAGGGTCTGCGGGGATGGCGCGACTCGACGAGTCGACGTGACGGAACCGTTGACCGAGTCGATCATGGTGCATGGTCGGTCGAGGCGCGCCGGGCCCCGCTCGGGGTCGTCGGCTTCGTGTTCGAGGGTCGTCCGAACGTGTTCGCCGATGCGTGTGGCGTCGTTCGAACCGGCAACACGGTGGTGTTCCGGATCGGCTCGGACGCGCTCGGCACGGCACGAGCGATCGTCGACCGGGCGCTCACTCCTGCGCTGCAAGCTGCCGGCCTTCCCGAGGGCACGGTTCGCCTCGTCGACTCGCCCACGCACGCGGCGGGCCATGCGCTGTTCGCCGACCAACGCCTGGCGCTCGCGGTGGCGAGGGGATCTGGTCCCGCTGTTGGAGAACTCGGCGCCGTGGCATCGCAGTCGGGCACGCCGGTGAGCCTGCACGGCACCGGCGGGGCCTGGTTGGTTGCGGGCGCCGATGCATCGCCCGCGACGCTTCGTCTCGCCGTGCAACACTCGCTCGATCGCAAGGTGTGCAACACGCTCAACGTGGTGGTCCTCCTGCGCGCACGGGCCGAGGAACTCTGCGCCAGCGTGCTCGATGGGCTCGACGCTGCGGCATCGGCGCGTGGGGCCTCGGCCCGTCTCCACGTCGTCTCCGGGAGTGAACCGTTCGTGCCTGCAACCCGCTTCGACCGAACGGTGCCGATCACCCGCGCCGGCGGTACCCGTGACGAGCCAGCGGCATCGACGATCGACCCGGCCGAGCTGGCGACCGAGTGGGAATGGGAGCAGTCGCCCGAGATCACCTTGGTGGTGGTCGATTCGGTCGATGAGGCAGTTGCGCTGTGCAACCGGTACAGCCCACGTTTCGTGGCGTCGATGGTCACCGATGACCCCGACGAATACGAGGCGTTCGCCGCAGGGGTCGATGCGCCATTCGTCGGAAACGGCTTCACCCGCTGGGTCGACGGTCAGTATGCGTTGAATGCCCCCGAACTCGGGCTGTCGAACTGGCAGTTCGGCCGCATGCTCGGACGTGGAGCAATCCTGTCCGGCGACAGCGTGCACACGATTCGATATCGCGCCGAGGTCACCGACCACTCACTGCACCGCTGAGCGAGCTCGTGCGGCCGTGTGGCAGCGTTCGACGTGGCGTCAGCGCCAGATGCCGGTGATGTCGACGATCACGTGGGTCTCCGACATCGAGAGCACGCAGATGGTTCCACTGGAGCTGAGACGGATGTTGGCACCGTTCGCAATCGGATCGGCGCTCGAATAGTTGAGATTGGAGACCGTCGATGTGCTGCCGCACGGAACCGCACGAAGCCATCCCGGTTGGTGCGCACCGAATGCGACCAGGTTGATCGTTGCCCCGGCGGCATCGATCGGTACACCGCGGACACCAGCAACTCGAACCTCCACGATGCGGCCTGCAGGCACCATCTGGCCCCTGGTCCACGGGTTCAAGGTCGAGTCGTACGATCGAGTATCGGTGAGTCGGATCGGGCTGAGCGGCTGGAATTCGATGCCATCGACCGACCCGAACCAACCAGTGACGTCGATCACGACGTCGGTCTTCATCGACGAGACGAGACACAAGGTGCCGTCTTCGGCGAGCGGGACGAGCACTGCGCTCGAGATCACACCGTTCGGTCGCGCACTCACCGATGCAGTGGTCGGCTCGGCTTGATCGCACGGAAAGGCCCTGATCCATCCGTCGGTCGCAGGGTTGACCGCTGCCACGTTGAGCGCCACCGCGGTGGCTCCACTGGGAACGGGCTTGGACCCTCCGGTCAGGGAAACGACGGTCCGCGTTCGGGCCCGCAACGAGCTCGTCTTGCGCGTGTCGAGCTGACGCTTCGGGTTGATCGGGTTGAAGCTCTGGGATCCGCTCGGGCCCACGTAGCCGTTCACGTCGATGACGATGTCGGACTTCACGTGTGACACGACGCAGAGATCGCCGTCATCGAGGGGTACCAACGCCTGGTTCGTGACCGTCTGGTTCGCGAGGTAGTTCAACGTGGCCACCGACGGCACCGTGCTGCTGCAGTCGTAGACGGTCAGGTGGCCCGCTCCGACAGGTTGGGTGATCGTGAAGCTGGCGCTCACAGCGGTGGTGTCTGCCGGGATCCCCGGTGTCCCGGCGACCTTGACGCGCACCGGTGAGCGTGCGGGGAGCGTACGGATGCCCTGCTTCTTCCTCGAGTCGGCGAAGCGGAACGGGGTGACCGGTTCGAATCGTGCCTCGGGGGCGAGCACGGTCGTGTTGGCAGGTGGGGTTGCCGGGGAGGCGGTGAGTGGTGCGTTCGGGTCGACGTTGAAGCTCCAGTTGGCGTTGCCTCCGTTGGAGGCGACCGAGACCGAGTACGAGCCGGTCACCAAGGGCACAGCGGGCACCACGACGACTGCGTTGTCGCCGCCCAGGATGCTGCTCGCCACACCGGTCGTGTTCGACTTGTGGAGCACACAGGTCGGCACCGGACCCGCCGGGCCGATCAGGGTGGCGTTTGCCGAGCTGACCGTCGACGGCAACATTGCGATCAGAGGGAGCCCAACCTGCTGGCCTGTCCAACCGCAGAAGGTCCGTGGGTCGGGCGACTCGGCAATGAACCGGGTCAGGCTGGTGGTTGCCCCATTGCCGGGAAAGACCACGGGTGTCGACGGCTTCGATGCGCTCCAGTTGTTGCCACGGATGACATCGAGCGTGGCGCCGGATTTCCAGGTTGTCGTGGACGGGTTCGGAGGGCTCGCGCACATTCCGAATGCGGCTTGCTGCAACGAGGGACGCAAGATGCCGATGGCATGGAAGGGACCAGTCATCCACAAGTCGATGTGGCTGCGTGCGGTGGCTGACGCGTTGCTCGAGACGGCCACGTTGCCGCTGTTGCCGGCCTGATCGCCGTCGGCGGTGTAGCCGGGGGTTCCGGGTGTTTCGTCGTGGGCGATCCCGTTGAGCAGCATCCAACACGAGTGGTTCCTGGCACCGGCCGACCACGCCGAGTTCTCGGCCACCGGGGGCAGCCCCGACTGTGCCCGGTACACGTTGACCGTGCCCAACCAGTCGCTCGAGGCAGGTCCGGCCGCGATGATGTTCGTCGACGATGCACCGAGCACCAGGGCCGACGCGATGGTGCCAGCACCGAGTGCGCCAGCCACCAATCGGCGAACGGATCGGTGTGACGAATGGCGTTCGTTCGATTTCATGGGCTCGGTCCCTCGACAGCGCGCCGGTGCGGTCGTCGACGCTGGTTCCCTGCTCTATCGGGTCGGCGGGGTACGTTCTGGAACGTTCTTGACGAAAAACAGAACCCGGCCGAACCTCTGATGACCTCCCCACTCCCACCCCCGATCCCTGGGACGGCCGTGGGGCCGGCGCCGATGCGTTCGAGCGAGCCGTTCCCACACTGCCGGTGGTGGCCGCGGTCGGGGCGATTGCAGTGCTCACCGTGTTCGCTGCTCGTTTCGAAGTACTTGCTCGACGCCGTCGTCGATTTCGGCTGGCCGGTGGCCGTGTACGTCGGTCTGCTCGCTGCGGTCGGCTACGGGCCGTCTCTGTGGTGGTGTTGGTTCGCCAGTCGTCGGTGGGGCACGGGCGACCTCGGCGTCGACATCGGCCTCACGCCGCGTTTCGCCGACCTCGGCTGGGGACCGCTGATCTGGCTCGGCGCGATCGGTGCGCAGGTTGCCGTTGGTGCGATCGTCATCGCGCTCGACCTCCCGATCGTCGGCAACACCGAGGGAATCGAGGAGATCAGTGCCGACCGGACCTACGTGGTGTCGCTCGTGATCACCGCTGTCCTCGCTGCGCCGATCGTCGAGGAAATGGTCTTTCGCGGTGTGGTGATGCGTGGTCTGCGGAGCCGATTGCCGATGGTGGCGGTCGTGCCGTCACAAGGGTTGCTGTTCGGGGTCGCCCACGTCGATCCGGTTCGCGGGGCTGGAAACGTCGGACTGGTCCTGGTGCTCTCGGGTGTTGGTGTCGCGTTCGGGGTGGGGGTGGCTCTGCTCGGTCGCATCGGCCCGTCGATCGTCGCCCACGCCATCTTCAATGGCGCTGTTCTGCTGATCGTGCTGACCGGCGTTGCCGATCGGTTCGACGATGCGTCAGTTCGTTCGAGCGAACAGATCGGTGTTGTCGATGAGGCGGATGTCGCCGAACCGCACGGCGATTGCAAGACGCGTCGCGCCGTGACGACGATGGTCGTCGTCGAATCGGTCGAGCGGGCACAACGTGGTGCTGTCGAACACAGCGACGTAGTCGAGCCGGGCGAGGGGTTCGTTGTCGATCACCGAACTCGCAGCACCGATCGCGTCGGCAACCTGCGAATCGTGTGAGCGGGCGCGGTCGACCGCAGCTGAGATCGCTGCGGGTATGCACGTTGCAGCGCGTCGTTGGTCGACGGTGAGGCGTCGGTTCCGGCTCGACATCGCAAGACCGTCGACTTCGCGAACCGTTGGATGGCCGACGATCCTCACGCCGAGATCGAGGTCGCGAGCCAAGCGACGAACGACAGCCAGTTGTTGATAGTCCTTCTCACCGAAGACGGCCACGTCGGGCCGTGTCGCGGCGATCAATTTGGTGACCACGGTCGCGACGCCGTCGAAGTGCCCGGGCCGCGAGGCCCCCTCCATCACCTCTGAGAGACCGGTGACACGAACGTTCGTGGAGAAGTCGGGCGCATACATGGCGCCCGCCGTCGGCACGTAGACCATGGCGGCTCCGGCCTCGTCGCAGACTCGGAGGTCGTGCTCGAGCGGGCGGGGATAGTGCTCGAAATCGTTTCGCTCGCCGAACTGCAGTGGGTTCACGAAGATCGAGACCACGACCTGTTCCGCCTGGGCCGCCGCAGCGTCGATGAGCTCGCGGTGGCCACGGTGCAGTGCCCCCATCGTCGGCACGAGCGCGATGGTGTGGCCGAGCGAACGGGCGGTGTCAGACCAGGCGCGCGCCGCGCTGGGCGAGTCGATGACGATGGCCACGAGTCAAACGCTAGTGGGTGCGTCGAGCTGCCCGGCGGGGCCGGGGTGGATGTCGATGGGCAAATGTCGGTGTAGGCCGTGGCATCGCCGATGGTGGTGGCGGCCACGATCGCGTGGACGCATGCGGCTTCGAACAGCTCGGCGCCGGCACGCAAGATGAGGTTGATCGCACTCTGGCGTGAGGGTGTCGAACGCATCGCTGCCGGGAGCGAACCGAGGTCGTGTTGGCCGGTCGCCAGTCCGAAGATGGTGTCGCCGTCGAACATCGAGTGCGCCGGGCGGACCGCGCGAGCGAGGCCGTCGTGGGCCACATCAGCCATCTTCGACACCTCGGCCTTCGACAACGCTGCCGACGTCGCCACCACCCCGATCGTCGTGTTCAAGCTGGCGGCCTGGCCGGTCAGTTCAGACCGCAGGCGGTGGCGGTCGCCGGCGGTCGGTTTCGACAGGGTCGAATCTCGAACTGTTCCACGGCAAGCCGGTGGCCGGATCGATCACACTGCCGTTGGCAGTTGACCACAGCGATGGCGCCGACTTGGACGCTGAGTGCGGTCGGTGGATCGTCGCCGGCGTTGTTCGAGACTGCTGCGGCCGGGATGGTCACGGTGCCGCTGGCGGTTCCGACGCCGCCCTGGAGGCCACCGGCGCGGGCCCCGGTGCCGGCGCCGACCGCCCCCCACCGACGCTGGCGGACCCGAGCTGCGGCGATCGCTCGACGTCCGAACTCCGCGTCTGGGCGATGGTCGAACCGGCCCCCACGTCCGAGATCGAAGACGACTGCTGCCGGGACCACCGGAACGACGCCCTGCAGATCGTCTCCCGCTCCCACGGGGAACCCCAACCCTCGCTCCTCGAGCCAGCCGACGACGCCGTGAGCAGCAGCAAGCCCGAAACGCGCTGCCACCGGTGAGACACACCGCATGGATCTCCTGCACGAGGTTGTGCGGGCTGAGTGCGTCGGTCTCGCGTGTGCCCGGACCGCCTCCTCGCACCGACACGCCGGGGGTCGACCCCTCGGGGGTGTACACGACCGTGGTACCGGTCTGCCAGCCTCGACCCGTGCGCTGGTGATGGCCGACCCGCACTCCGGCGACATCGGTGATCGAACCGACGGGCAACTCGGGATCGAGGGGGAGAGCCGGGCGATCTGAGCGTTGGGCCATCGAACCACTGTAGGAACCGGGCGGCTGGCAGTAGCGTTCGACAGCGTGCTCGAACGACCGCCCCTCGACGAG
Source organism: Ilumatobacteraceae bacterium (assembly GCA_963717385.1). Lineage (GTDB taxonomy): Bacteria > Actinomycetota > Acidimicrobiia > Acidimicrobiales > Ilumatobacteraceae > Sva-07. Next base: position 87,101 of record CAVQWE010000010.1, on the reverse strand, counting down.
AGTGTGCTGCAACGGCTGCGGACCGGGGTCAAGCGAGCAGTCGGCGAGGGGGTGATCCGCACGTGGGAGGCGGCGATCGAGCTGGGGGCCATCGGCCCCGACACCCGACGAGGGAAGCGATTCGGGCACCTCGGCGCCGGCAGCGTGATCTGTTTTCCAGCGAACGCACTGTTCAACGAGCGGTACATCAGCATCGGCTGCGCCACGATGTTCGGACCACAGATCACCCTGTCGGCCGGCATGGTGCCGGGGCAGGAAATGGTGAGCGATCCGGTGATCTCAGTGGGCGATCGGTGCCTGATCGGCAAGGGCAGCGGCATCGTCGGCCATCTGCAGATCGTGATCGGCGACGACGTGTGGACCGGACATCACGTGTACATCACCGACCAGAACCACGGCTACGGCGATCGCGATCTCCCGATCTCCATGCAAGTGATGCCGGAGCGGCCGGTGTCGATCGGTGACGGTTCGTGGCTGGGCCACGGCACGGTGGTGCTTCCTGGCGCATCGATCGGTCGTCACGTGGTGATCGGTGCGAACAGCGTGGTCACCGGGAACATCCCCGACTACAGCGTCGCCGCCGGCGTGCCGGCGCGTGTGATCAAGTCGATCGGTCCGGTCCCGGACTCCCCGTAGTGCTGGTGGCGGCGTCAGACGACCGAGCCGCGTGGCGGCGCACAGGTGGGCATCTCGTTGTCGAGCGTGAACTTCTCGATGCGCTCGGTGATCGGCACACCGTTCACTGCGGTCTCGGTGAACGGGACGTTCTGGCCTGAACGGAGCTGGTCGGCGTAGCGGTAACGATCGTCGAGCAGGATGCGGTACTCGTCTTCCCAGTCGGGGACGATCGCCTGGCCCTTGTCGTCGGCGGGTGGCACGGCGACGATCTGGTCGAGCATGTCGCTGAGCAGATCGGTCGACTCGTCGACGAGGTCGGCTCGTACGGCCAGGTCGGCTGACGCCTCGGCTTCGAGGGCGCGGATCTGGAGGTCGTAGTCGACGCAGATCGCCTCGGCTCTGGCTGCCCATGCGGTGTCGTCGATCTTGTTGATCGCCTCCTTCGGTGCGAAGAGCAGCGCCCAGATCCAGAACACGATGAGGAGGACGATCGACCCCCACAGCAACACTCGACGAACGGGCGAGCGGCGCCACGGACCGGGCTGGCCACCGGGAACGTAACTCGGGGGTCCCGGTGGGGCGGGGGCGTCGGTACTCACAATGTCTCACGATATGACGGCGCACGGCTGGTAGAAACGTCCCGTGCAGCCCGCCGATCAGACCACCGATGACGCAGCCGCGCCCATCGACGAAATCGGCGGACTCGAACGGGCTCGACGCAATGCCCGATTCGTTCTCGAGTTGGTCGGGGTGCACCCTGGACTGTTTGCCGTCGCAGTCGCCGGTGCTGCGGTGTTCGCACTGCTGACCGTGGCGTCCAGCTTCGCCATCGGGCGGGTGATCGACGAGGTCATCCTGCCGCGGTTCGAAGACGGCGAGGTGGCGACCAGCACGGTGCTGGCCGGCCTCGGGTCTGGTCATCGGCATCGGCGTGGTGCGTTCGGTCGCGATCGTGATCCGGCGCAGCTTCGCCTCGATCACGATGTGGCGCGTGGCGCAGACCTTCACCAACCGGGTCGTACGGCGCTACGTCGAGCAGCCGACCAGCTGGCACAACCGCCGCGCCGACGGCGATCTCGTGCAACGAGCCGGTGTCGACTCCGAAGCGACCGTCAGCGTGTTGGCCCCGATCCCGTTCGCGAGCGGCACCGTCGTGATGCTGATCGCATCCACGATCTGGATGCTCATGATCGACGTACCGCTCGGTCTGGTTGCCGTCGTCGTGTTCCCGCTCCTGCTCGTCACCAACGTGATGTACGAGAAGTCGGTGTCGGTCCACTTCACCCGAGCCCAAGATCAGCTCGGCGAGTTCTCTGCTGGTGTGCACGAGAGCTTCGAAGGCGTGCAGCTGGTCAAGTCGTACGGGGCCGAAGAGCGTGAAACCGAGCGCCTCGGACGCCTCGCCGATCGTGTCAGGGCATCGCGGGTGCAGGCCATCCGCCTGCGCAGCCTGTTCGAAGCGGTGCTCGATGTGATCCCGTCGCTCACCAACATCCTCCTGGTGGTGATCGGTGCGTTCCGGGTGCGTTCCGGGCGATGTGACCGTCGGCGAGTTCTCCAGTGTCATCTTCTTGTTCACGCTGCTCGTCTTCCCCTTGCGATTGATCGGCTACACCCTCTCCGAGCTGCCGCGATCGATGGCTGCCTGGCAGCGGATCCGGGCGGTCCTCGACGAACCCCTCGAACCAGACCCCGAAGCGTCACTCGGCGTCGCGCACGAGCGATTCGGTGTCGAATTCGACCAGGTCACCTTCGCCCACGAGAGTGGCGGTTTGCCAACGGTGAAGGGCATCGATCTCGCCGTCCGCCGCGGCAGTGTCACCGCGCTCGTCGGCCCGACCGGCTCGGGCAAGTCGACGATCGCGCAGCTGGCTGCGGGGCTGATCGGACCCACCGACGGAGTGGTACGACTCCAGCCAGGAGCACGAACGATCGTGTTCCAAGAGGCCTTCCTGTTCGGCGGCACCGTACGCGACAACATCGAACTCGGAGTCGACTACAGCGATGACGAACTGTGGGAAGCGCTCGACCAGGCAGCGGCCACCGAGTTCGTGGCCCGTCTGCCTCAGCAACTCGACACGGTGGTGGGCGAGCGCGGGGTCAGCCTCAGCGGAGGGCAACGCCAACGCCTCGCTCTGGCTCGAGCGCTCGTGCGGCGCCCGAGTCTGCTGGTGCTCGACGACACCACCTCGGCGCTCGACCCGGCGACCGAAGCGAAGATCCTCGAGGGTCTCAGGTCGCGCCTCACCGGATCGACGGTGGTGATGGTGGCCTCGAGGCCGTCCACGATCGCCTTGGCAGACGAGGTGGTCTTCGTCGCCGATGGTCGGATCGCCGCCCACGGCACCCACGACGAACTCCTCGAGTCGACGCCGGCATACCGAGAATTGGTCGAAGCGTTCGAGTCCGACCGCAACGCAGACGAGACAGCCGACCCGGCGGCAGCCGACGTCGTCGACCTCACGTCGGGCTCGGTCGGATCGTGAGTATCGATCCGACCCTCGTTGCCCGCGTCGGCACACTGGCACCGCCCAGCCAGGACTCGGCGGTACGCACCATCGGGCGCGGACTCGAGACAGCTCCGGTGTTGCGCCAGGGGCTGGGAGTCACCTGGTTGTTCGCTGCGCTCGGCGCCGCTGGTCGGGTGGTGGTGCCGATCCTGATCCAGCAGGCGATCGACCGGGGGATCAGCGACGACGAGATCCGGATGGACGTGATCATTCAGATGGCGCTGCTCGGCGCCGTGGCGGTGATCGTGTCGGGCTGGGCGTTCCGCAAGGCGTCGCTCCGGCTCGGCGAGCGCAGCGAACGTGCACTCCACGATCTGCGGGTGCGCCTGATCGGTCACATCCACCAGCTGAGCCTCGCCGATCACAACGACGAGCGCCGCGGTGGTCTGGTCGCCCGTGTCACCAGCGACATCGAGACGCTCGCCCGGTTCTTCCAATGGGGCGGCCTCGCCTGGCTGGTCGACGGGACCCTGATGGTGATCGTGGCCAGCGTGATGCTGGCCTACGACTGGGTGCTCGCGCTGGTGGCGTTCGTCGTTGCGATCCCACTGCTGTTCGTGCTCCGAGCCGTCCAGTCGCGGCTGCTGGTGGCCTACGACCGCGCCCGTCACAACAACGGTCAGTCGCTCGGAGCGATCGCCGAGCTCGTGTCCGGTGGTCCGACGGTTCGCGCCTATGGCGCCGGCGAGAAGATGGTCGATCAGGTCGAAGAATCGGTGGAGATCACCACTGCTGCTCAGATCCGCGCCGCGTTGATCGGCGCATTCCTGTTCCCATCCGGCGAGGTGTTCTCTGCACTCACCGTGTCGGCGGTCGTGGGGGTCGGTGTGTGGCGTGGCCCCGAGAGTGGGCTGACGGCAGGCGCACTGGTCGGTTTCGTGTTCCTCACCTACCGTTTCCTCGAGCCGATCGCCGAGTTCACCGAGCTGATCGACACCACCCAGATGGCAGTGGCCGGTCTGCGTCGTGTGCTGTCGGTGCTCGACATGCCGATCGGACCACCGCAACCCGACGATCCGATCCCCCTGCCCGACGGGCAACTCCAGATCGACATCCGCGAGGTGACCTTCGCCTATCGCAACCGAGACGACGAGGGGGCTGACGCGGCAGTGCTGAAAGACGTCGACGTCACGATTCCTGCCGGCCAACAGGTCGCGATGGTTGGCGCAACGGGGTCCGGAAAGACCACGCTCGGTCGATTGATCGCACGGTTCGCCGACCCGACCGTGGGCGAGATCGACCTGGGCGGGATACCGCTGCGCAAGGTCGACCGTTCCGAGCTGCGTCGCCGACTCGTGGTGGTGTCGCAGGAGCCGTTCCTCTTCGACGACACCGTCGCTGCCAATGTCGCGTTCGCCGACGCCGAGGCCAACGCAGCAGACGTCGAACGGGTCGTCGACGACCTCGGCGTGCGCGACTGGGTCGATGCGTTGCCGAACGGGCTGGCCACCAGCGTCGGCGAACGAGGTGATCAGCTGTCGGCAGGCGAGCGGCAATTGGTGGCGCTGCTCCGCGCTGGCCTTGCCGATCCCGACATCTCTGATCCTCGACGAAGCGACATCGTCCGTCGATGCGCTCACCGAGGTACGCATCGCCCGAGCGCTCGAACGTCTGGCCGCATCGAGGACCACGATCGCCATTGCTCACCGACTGTCGACGGCCGCACGAGCGGACCGTGTGCTCGTGCTCGACCACGGTCGATTGGTGCAGGACGGCCACCACGACGAACTCGTGGCCCAGGACGGCCCCTACCGTCAGCTCTACGACGCCTGGGTGTCGGCGACGACGGTGTGACTGACCACGTCGAGTGATGAGCGAACCGGTCGGTGACGACCACTTGGCTCATCGCCGACGTCAGTCGACGGCGAGGCCGAAGGGGAGCGGGCCGTTGACGTCGAGCACGATGCAGTCGATGTCGTCGAGGCCGACCTGGCGCTCGACTTCGAACTCGACACGCTCGCCGGGCCCGACGTCGTCGAGGTCGACCCGGCTGGTCCGGTCCGCGTTGTCGGTGCCAGGTCGGACGAAGCCGACCACGACCGCTGAAGCTGGCGGTGCTCGTACTCGAGTTCTCGAGCACGCCGGTTGCGGTCGCCCGTGAACCAACGAGTTCACAGGAAGTGATGGCCACTTCGTGGGGTTCGGGTTCCAGGTACTCGTCGTAGACGTCGAGAACGATCACGGTCAAGGCCACCCCGAGCACGGCCGCCACGAGTCCGCTGGCACCGGTGACGAGCCCGACGATCGCCCGGCTCCGGCCGGCTCCGGTGAGCCTGGAGCGTTTCGTGCCGATGATGCCGAACACCACGGCGAGGACCGCAGCGAGCGCACCGAAGAACACGATGAACGGCAACCAGGCAATGGAGATGGCCACGATGCCGAGCACCATCGCAGCGGTTGCGGCCGAGTTGGTGCCGGTCTCGTCGATCGGCACCGGGGCTGTCGGCACCTTGCGAGTCGCACCGCCGACCTCGATTCCCATCGGGTCGACGAAACGCGACCCGTCGGCCGACACGTCGGCAGTCCACGCTGCTCCGTTGAAGTAGCGCAGCTCGAATCGCCCCAGAGGGTCGGCGTACCAGCCAGGCTGCACTCCGCTGTCGTTCGCCACTGCCGGGCAAGCTACCCGCCGGGCATGCCCCTACAGTCGTCGCCCATGGAGATCGTGTTGATTCGTCACGGGGAACCCGAATGGGTGCGAGATGGGCTGGCGGTCGTCGACCCGCCGCTCACCGACCGCGGGCACCGTCAGGCCAACCGGCTCGCCGAGTGGCTGCGCAAGGAACAGTTCGACGAGGTGCTGGTGTCGCCACTGGTTCGTGCCCGCCAGACAGCGTCGCCGTTGCTCGACGCACTCGGTACGGCCGAGGTGATCGATCCGTGGCTGGAGGAGATCCGCGACCCGATGTGGCATGGCAGCCCAGCGGAGAAGGCGGCCGAGGCCTACGCCGAACTGAAGGGCCGTGCCGCCGAAGACCGTTGGCACGGTCTCGAGGGTGGCGAATCGATCCGTGACTTCGTCACCCGGATCCGCCTCGGCGCCTCCGCATTCCTGGCCGATCGAGGCGTGGTGCGTTCCGACACCGAGCTGCCGGTGTGGCAGATCGCCGAGCCCGGGGCCCGCATCGCGCTGGTGGCGCACGCGGGCACGAACTCGGTCACGATCGGACACCTGCTCGGCCTGCAGCCGACCCCGTGGGAGTGGGACCGGTTCGTGCTGGGTCACACCTCGGTGAGTCGGGTCGAGGCCCTTGCGCTCGACGACGGCTTCACGTTCTCGCTCACCAAGCTCAGCGACCTCGAACACCTCGAACGCGACGAACGCACCCGCTGATCGCAGATCATCCCCGCTGCTGATCCTGACGCAACGACGATCTACCGTCGTCGAATGGCCGACGCACCCGATCCCGATCGTCTGAAGTTCTATTCGTTCTCGGTGTTCACCCAGCTCAACGGTGCCGTCACCGCCGGCATGATCCATCTCGGCGACAAACTCGGGCTCTTCGCAGCCCTCGCTGCAGCCGACGAACCGATCACGACGACCGAACTGGCCCAGCGCGCCGGCCTCGACGAGCGCTGGGTTCGCGAGTGGGCGTACAACCAGGCGGCCGCCAAACTGATCGCGGTCGACACCGACGTGTCCTCGCCGGGATCAGAACGGTTCTGGCTGACGCCCGAGGCCACAGCGGTGTTGGCGTCGCCCGATCATCCGGCGTTCGGGATGGGCATGTTCCACCGCTTCCCGCAGACGATGGCGGCGCTCGACGCGATGCCCGAGAGCTTCGAGACCGGTGTCGGCCACGACTACGACAGCCATGGTCCCGAAGGTGCGGTGGGCATCGAACGAAGCTTCGAACCATGGAATCGGCATCACCTGATCCCGACCGTGCTCCCCGAGCTCGACGGCATCGTCGAACGGCTCGAAGCAGGGATCACCGTTGCCGACATCGGATGTGGTGCCGGGGGAGCGGTGCTGCTGATGGCCGATGCATTCCCGAACAGCCAGTTCGTCGGCTACGACATCTCGAAGTACGCCCTCGAACGCGCCGAGCACCGGCGTCGCGAGGAAGGCGCCGACAACGTGCGGTTCGTCGATCCCCGTGACGAGCCGTTGCCGGATGATCAGTCCATCGACTTCATCACCACGTTCGACTGCATCCACGACATGACGCACCCGCAGGAGATGATCGGAGCGATCGCCGAGGCGCTGGCACCCGATGGAACCTGGTTGCTCGTCGACATCAAGGGGCGTGAGACGTTCGCCGAGAACGTCGAGAAGAATCCAATGGCGTCATTGATGTACGGCATCAGCGTGCTGTCGTGTATGTCATCGGCGCTCTCTGAACCCGGTGGGGCCGGGCTCGGAACGCTCGGACTGCCCGAGTCGAAGGCCCGAGACATGGCAGCGACTGCAGGTCTCACGACCTTCCGCACCCTGGGTGTGGACCACTCGGTCAACTCGTTCTACGAGGTTCGGCACTGAGTACGGTTCGCTCATGAGCGACGCCGCCGATCACATCGAACTCGACGCAGTGAAGGCATTCGCGAGTGCGCTCAGCCCCTGGGCGCACCTCGCCACCGTCGGTTCGGACGGCGCCCCTGACGTCGTGCCCGTCCACCCATGTTGGGACGGCGACACCTGCTGGATCATGGGCGGCACCGACTCGGTCAAGGCTCGAAACGTCGCCGAGAACCCCCAGGTGGCGACTGCACTGGCAGGTCACCGAGGTCGGTGACGGTGTCGAGATCTGGGGCACCGCAGAGATGTTCGACGATCTCGACACCAAGCGCCGGCTGTGGGAGGGCGTGTTCGACTACGACCTCAACGCATTCGCGCCCGGTGGGCCGGACAACTCTCCGGGTACCGGCTTCCTCGCGATCACGGTCGAGCGGGCCCTCGTACTGAAGCAGTACGGCATGGGTGGCGCCCAGCGCTGGTCGGCCTGACGGCACGACGATGACCGAACCTGCACCCACTCGCCTCACCGGACTGTCGCGCTCGATCGCTGGATCGGTCGCCATCGTCACCGGCGCAGCCAGCGGCATGGGGCGTGCGACGGCGCTGCTGTTCGCCGACGAGGGAGCGCGCGTCGTCGTCGCCGATCTCGGCGCAGACCGTGTGGCAGCGGTGGTGGCCGAGATCGCCGCGGTGTACGGCCCCGAGCGAGCGCTCGGCGTCGAGTGCAACGTCGCCGATCATGGCCAACTGCGCGAACTGGTCGCAGCGACGATTGCTTGGGGCCAACGGCTCGACATCGTGGTCAACAACGCCGGCGTCTCGCTGGTCACGTCGGCATTTCAGGACGAGGCCGAATTCGACGACAACTGGGCGCGCACGCTCGACATCAACCTCACCGCCCATGTCCGCCTCGCCCGGCTGGCGTTGCCGCATCTCGTCGAGTCAGGTGCGGGACGTGTCGTCAACATCGCATCGACCGAATCGATCGTGGCCACCGGGGGCCTGGCTGCCTACGCCGCGTCGAAGGCCGGGGTGACCGGCCTCACGCGGAGCCTGGCGGTCGAACTCGGCCGTCACGGTGTCACGGTCAATTGCATCTGCCCCGGTCCGATCGACACGGGGATGACCGCAGCGATCCCCGACGATGCCAAGGCCACCTACGCACGACGGCGGGTGCCACTGCGTCGCTACGGCCTGCCTGAGGAAGTTGCACACATGACGCTCAACCTGTGTCTGCCGGCATCGAGTTTCGTCAACGGTGCCACGATTCCCGTCGATGGCGGCATGACGATCCGCCACACGTAGTCATCGGAACGGTCGCTCAGCCCTGCCAGCCGTCGAGGAAGCCCGTGAGACCGGTGGGGTCGTGGCGGCCGAGCGCGAGTTGCTCCAAGATGCCGATGCCCTCGTGCTCGCCCAGGCCGCCGCTGGTGGTCGCTCGCACGATTGCCTGCACGTGCAGCCGGTCGAGCGCGGTCGGGTTCTCGACGGGCAGATCCCAACGTTCGCCGCCGACTTCCGATTCGCCCTTCCACACTCCGTGTCCCCACTCGGGATGGAGGTATCCGAGGCCGGCCATCTGGAACTCGAAGAGCGGTTCGAGTCGGATCGTCGTCGGCTCACCGGTCCACGGCGTCATGATGACCTCGAACCATTCTGCGGTGCGCGTGCCGGGCCGCCATGCGATCTCGTAGTCGACGGATCGCATCGCCTCGGGCGGCGGGGCGCTGTCGGGTGCGGCGACCGGGGCGATGAAGCCCGTCTCGTGCCAGCGCTTGCCGTCGAAGAGTTCATTGACGTCGAAGTGGGTCGAGAACGTGTCGAAGTTGATCGGTGCCCAGAGCCAGAAGAACTGCGGGTCGGCGACTGGGGCGCCGGTCGGTGCACGCTCACCCACTCCGCGGATGCCCCACGACCGGTCGCGGCACCCCAACGTTTCGCCCGGCGCGAGGTCGTGCAGCACACCGTCGATCTCGATCCAGCCTTCCCAGCCGCCGAACTGGGTGAGGCGGGTGTAGTCGAACGTGACCCGCAACCCGATCTGTTGGAAGAAGTGCGGCTCCTCGATGGGAGCGGAGCGACGCACGAAGGTCAGATCGGCCCGGAGCCCCTGCTCGGGAGCGTTGACGACGACGCGCAACGCATTGAGCGGCTCGAGCACCTCGATCGTGATCGGGCCGACTTCGTTCGCGTCGGCTCGGTCGGCTGGGGCGCGGCCCGACGCGTGGACGCTGATCTGGCGCGCAGCGGGCGTGCCACCATCGGCAACCACGCTGAACGAGGCGTCGACCACGTGACGGTTCGGGTACAGGCCCATCGCCGTGGCGAAGAACAGCCGGGTGTCCTTGGTGTAGCCGTTGAAGAAGTAGCGGTCGTAGTGGTTGATGTCGCTCGTGGCCGACTGGGAGATCGGCCGTGAGGTCTGATGGATGGGAAAGTCGTCGAACGAACTCAGCACCCGGCCGACGCTAGCCATATCCTGTGAGACGTATGGACCCCGACGGCGAGGACCGCCAGCGATTCACGATGTCGCTGCAGCGATACCGGCAGATCGCGATCATCACCGTGGCTGGTGTGTGCTTCCTCACGATCGCCGGTGCCATCGTCCGTCTGACCGGGAGCGGGCTCGGCTGCGACGACTGGCCGAACTGCAACAACGAACGGTTCATCGACGTCTCCAGCGGTCACGCGGCGATCGAGCAGATCAACCGGCTCGTCAGCGGCCTGGTCGGCATCCCGACGCTGTTGATGGCCGTCGGTGCGTTCCGGGTGCGTCCGAGTGCGGCGGGGCCTCAAGGTGCCGTCGATCGTCGTGCTGATGTCGATTCTCGGCAACGGTGTCGTCGGTGGTCTCGCCGTGCAGGGCGATCTGCATCCGTTCCTCGTGCAGTCGCACTTCCTGCTCGCCATGGTGTCGATCGGTTTCGGACTCTGGGCGATCCATCGTGCTCGGCCCGAACAGGTCGTGCTCACGCGCAACCATCGGCGTCACCCCGCTGATCACGTGGCTGTTCGTCGGTTTCGGAGCGCTGATGGCCGGCGTCGCTGGCGACCGGCACGGTGGTCACCGGGGCCGGGCCGCACGCCGGCGACGAAACAGCGCGCCGATACGGCTTCGACATCTCGACCGTCGCCGAGATCCACAGCGTCACCGTCTGGGTCGCCGTCGCGTGCGTTCCTCGTCCTGGTGATCTTGCTGCGGCGAGGACCGCGCGCTGTTCGACCGGATGTCGCGCAACGTGTCGACATGGATGTTCATCGCCGTCGTCCAGGGCGGCATCGGCTACCTGCAGTACTTCAACGACATTCCTGCCGCCCTCGTTGCGGCACACGTCGCCGGAGCCACGGCACTCTGGGTCGTGACGGTGCAGTTCATCCAGGCGGGACTCGAGCCGCTGGGGTCGGTTGAACGCAACGTTCACAGCGCTGTAACGCAAAATGAACCAGGAATATTCTTGGAGACCGCTCCGACCGCCTAAGGTCAGCGACCTATGTCAGAACCCAAGGTCGCTCATCGGGTGCGGCTCGTTGCGTTGGGCGTGCTGTTGGCCGTCGTCGGGATCTTCTCGCTGGTGCCATCGCCGTTCGCCTCGGCACAGTCATCGGAGTCGATCGAGACGACGTTGTTGGCAAAGCCGGAGGACCCGACTGCAGAGCGCATCCCGGTCGAGGGCACAGAGATCCGAGTGTTCGAGGCCGTCATCGTCGATCGTGAAATCGAATCGATGGGCGCCGAGGTCGGCCGAGCGACTTCAGATGCGACCGGATTCGTGTCGGTGTCCGTGCCCGGACCTGGGTCGTATGCCGTCGAAATCGAGATCGACACACTGCCCGAGGGCATCGAGTTGGTGCGAGCCGACAAGCAACAGCTGCCGGTGGAGGCACGTTCGGGCCAACCGACCCGGGTGCTGTTCAACCTTGCTGAGGGCGATGCGGCTGGTGCAGCCCGCGACAAGCAGAGCGACTCGTTGCTCACGCGGGCGACGCGGCTCTTGTTCGAGGGCATCATCTTCGGGCTGATCATCGGGCTCTGTGCAATCGGACTCTCGCTCATCTACGGCACGACCGGACTGGTCAACTTCGCATTGTCGGAACAGATCGTGTTCGGTGCGCTGGTGGCGTACTTCTTCAACGCGATCCTGGGGATCAGCCTGATACCCGCAGCGATCATTGCATTCGTCTTCGGCGGACTCGGCTCGGCCGCGCTCGACATCGGTCTCTGGCGGCCATTGCGTAAACGGGGGACTGGCCTGACCGCGATGATGATCATCTCGATCGGGTTGGCGCTGTTCCTGCGGTTCTTCTTCCTGTTCCTCTTCGGCGAGCGCTCCCGCCCGTACGAGCAGTACGCCGTGCAGACCGACATCTTGTTCTCGGTCGGGCCGGTCGACGTCTTGCCCAAGGAATTGCTGATCATCATCGTCGCTGTGCTGATGTTGGTGGGAACCGCTGTGGGACTGCGAGTGACCAAGATGGGCAAAGCGATGCGAGCGGTCGCCGACAGCAACGACCTGGCCGCATCGACCGGCATCGACGTCGACCGGGTGGTCACGTCGGTCTGGTTCGTCGGCGGATCGCTCGTGACTGCGGGGGCGATCTTCTTCGGCCTCAACAGCCAGATCAACTGGCTGATGGGCCAGCAACTCCTGCTCCTCGTGTTCGCTGCTGTCACGCTCGGCGGCCTGGGCACCGATTTCGGGGCCATGGTCGGCGGCTTGGTGATCGGTGTGTTCACCTTCATGGCCACGCTCTGGGTTGCTCCAGAGCTGAAGAACGTCGGGGCGCTGCTGGTGATGATCGTCATCTTGATGGTGCGACCACAAGGCATCTTCGGACGTAAGGAACGGATCGGATAGCCGTGGACTGGAATTCGATTCTCTCCAACGCGTTCCGCTCGGGCATCTCTCAGCAGGCGATCATCTTCGCGCTCGCCGCCATCGGGCTGAACCTCCACTTCGGCTACACCGGCCTGCTTGAACTTCGGTCAGGTCGCCTTCATGGCGGTCGGCGCCTACGGCGTGGGCATCACCACCGACACCCTGGGTGCGCCACTGTGGGTCGGCATCATCGTCGGACTGCTCGCTGGCGTATTGCTCGGCATCCTGCTGGGTCTGCCGACCTTGCGACTCAAAGCCGACTATCTCGCGATCGTCACGATCGCGGTGGGCGAGATCATCAGATTGATCGTGCGCGCCGCAACGCTGAGCGACGTCACCGGTGGATCGAACGGCATCAACGGCTTCGCCAACAGCTTCCAGGACTGGAATCCGTTCAACAACACGTCGACCTACGGCTTCCGATTGTTCGATCGGATCAACCTCGAGTTCAGCGGCGCCGACATCTGGGAACTCACGGTGGGTTGGGGGCTCGTGCTGCTCTCGGTGTTGCTGGTGTGGAAGCTGGTCAACAGCCCATGGGGTCGTGTGTTGAAGTCGATTCGTGAGGACGAGGACGCCGCGACGGCGCTCGGCAAGAACGTGTTCCGTTTCAAGATGCAGTCGCTGATCCTCGGTGGGTCGTTCGGCACGCTCGCCGGCATCTTCTACGCCGTGCAGCAGAACTCGGTACAGCCCGACAACTACGCCACGCAGCAGACGTTCTTCGCGCTCACGGCAGCGATTCTCGGCGGCCTGGCACGGGTGTGGGGCCCAGTTGTCGGCGCGATGCTGTTCTGGGTGATCCTGTCGTTCACGGAGAACGTCCTCATCGAACTGATCGACAACGGCATCATGCCCGACTGGCTGATGGAGCGTTCGCAGGTCGGCCCGGTCCGATTCATGTTGGTTGGGCTCACACTGATGCTGTTGATGATCTTCAGACCGCAGGGAATATTCGGCGACAAGAGAGAGATCGCGATCGATGCCCGCAAGTGACGACACCGGTCCCATCGCTGACGACGCGGGCGCACACGACGGCGTCGAGTTCGGCAAGACCTCTGGCGGCGGTGGTGCGTCAACGCTGCAGCGCGATTGGGACAACCCGGCGATCGGCATGTTCGACGGTGTCGAGCTGCGTCCAGGAGTCGCCAAGCCCGATCCGATTCTCATCGCCGATCAGGTGAGCCGGTCGTTCGGCGGCTTGCGTGCTGTCGACGTCGAGCACATCGAGGTGCAGCGCGGCGCCATCACGGCGCTGATCGGCCCGAACGGTGCGGGCAAGACGACCTTCTTCAACTTGTTGACCCAGTTCGACTCTCCCGACGAGGGCACGGTCACCTTCGATGGCAAACCGACCACCGGCGTGCCGTCGCACGAATTGGCTGCTCGCGGCATGGTGCGAACGTTTCAGCTCACCAAGGTGCTGGCGAAGATGCCCGTGATCGACAACATGATGCTCGCTGCGCAGGACCAGGCCGGCGAGTCGATGTGGCGGGCCCTGACGAACGGTTGGCGTGGTCAGGAACGTGAGGTCGAAGAGCGTGCACTCCAGGTGCTCGACGAGTTCAACATGACCCACATGAAGGACGAGTTCGCCGGGGCGCTCTCGGGTGGGCAGCGAAAGCTGCTCGAGATGGCTCGCGCCATGATGGCGAAGCCGCGGTTGATCATGCTCGACGAGCCGATGGCCGGCGTCAACCCGGCGCTCACGCAATCGCTGCTCGGGCACGTGAAGCGACTCCGGTCCGAGGGCATCACGGTGATGTTCGTCGAGCACGACATGGATGTCGTGCAGGACATCTCGGACTGGGTCGTCGTGATGGCCGAAGGCTCGGTGATCGCCGAGGGTCCGCCACGCTCGATCGGCGAGAACCCTGCTGTGGTCGATGCCTATCTGGGCTCGTCGCATGCGGCGCTCACCGAGGAGATCCGTGAGGCGTCCGATGAGCCGTCAGCCACCGATGCCGGTGCGAGCGAGAACGGAGACGGCGATGAGTGAGCCGCTGATCCACGTCGACGAGGTGATCGCCGGCTATGTGCCCGGTGTGAACATCCTCAACGGCGCCAACCTGGAACTCGCCGATGGTGAACTGATCGGCATCATCGGTCCCAACGGCGCAGGAAAGTCGACGATGCTCAAGGCGCTGTTCGGCCTGATCAAGGTCACCGAGGGCAAGGTCTGGTACCGGGGCGACGATGTCACCGGCAAGAAGGCGAACTTCCTCGTTGCACGCGGTATCGGCTACGTCCCACAGATCAACAACGTGTTCCCGTCGTTGACCATTCGCGAGAACCTCGAAATGGGCGGCTACCTGCGCAAATCAGGCGTCGCTGAGATGATCACCACCGTCGTCGACATCTTTCCTCGCCTCGGCGAACGCATCGACCAGCGCGCCGGCTCGTTGTCGGGCGGCGAACGTCAGATGCTCGCCATGGGGCGAGCGTTGATGATGGAGCCGTCGGTACTGCTGCTCGACGAGCCCAGTGCGGGTCTGTCGCCGGTGTTGCAGGACCAAGTGTTCAATCGGGTCAAGCAAGTCAACTCCACGGGCGTGTCGATCATCATGGTCGAGCAGAACGCCGCTCGGTGCCTGTCGATCTGCGAGCGTGGCTACGTGCTCGATCAGGGGCGAAACGCGTACACGGGCACCGGTGCAGAGCTGCTGAAAGATCCCAAGGTGATCGAGTTGTACCTCGGCACCCTCGCCAAAGCCCGCTGACCGGCCCGCACTCATCTCGGATCGACCTCGGTCGTTCTCTGCGCGAACAGATGCGCGCAGATCGTGGCGGCGCCGGCCGGAACCGACGGCCGGTCACGGAGACCGGGACGCGAAACGGGGCCACCCGAAGGCGACCCCGTTTCGTGTTCGGTTCAATTCAGATCCGGAAGAACCAGGTCTGGGTGTTCAGTTTCGGTTGATCAGATGACGGCGAAACGGAACTCGGTCGGGACACCAGCCTCGACCGTGTTGTCCGCGTCGTACGTGAGGATCTTGAAGCTCGCCTCGGTCGGCTCGCCTTCGGGGCCGAACGTCTGCGGGCCGGAAGGTCCGTCGTAGTCGATGTCGGTTCCGTCAGCGATGAGCGCCGCACAATCGGCAAAGGTCTCACAGACCTCACCGTCACGGGTCACACCGTTGATCTGAGCAGCAATCGCCGCCGGATCGTCGGTGCCGGCGATCAGCGCGGCGAGTGCCGTGATGATGATGGCGTCGTAGGTCTCCGGGCCGTAGCTGAAGTCGATGAGCTCCGGGTCGACGGCCAGGAGACGATCCTGGAAGTCACCGGTGATCTCGGCAGCCGGAAGCGTGCCCCGGATGCCTTCCATCGAACCAGCGGGCAGCTGCTCGCCGAGTGCGTTACCGACGTTGCCGTCGACCAGGTAGATCTTCTTACCGGACTCGGGGGTGTAGCCGGACTCGAACAGCGACGTGAGGATCTTCGAGGTCTCCTCGAAGCCGATGATCACGAGTGCTTCGGGGTCACCAGACACGACACGGTCGACCTCTGCCGAGAACTCGGCGGCCTGCGGGTCGTAGGTGAACTGGTCGACGATCTCGCCGCCGCTGTCGGCGAAGGGCTCGGTCGAGTACTGGAGCAGACCCTCACCGTAGGGGTCCTGCAGTGCCATGAAGCTGGCGGTGGTGACACCCTCTTCGATCATGAGATCGGCGAGGACGCGACCCTGCAGCACGTCGGACGGGGCCGTACGGAAGTACAGGTCGTCGTCGGCGTAGTCGGTGAAGTCCGGCGAGGTGTTGGCCGGGCTGAAGTGGATCTTGCAGTTCTCGACGAGCTTGTCGATGAACGTGAACGACACGCCCGACGAGGCAGCGCCGATGAACGCATCGCCACCAGCAGCGAGCTGACGGTCGACGGTCTGGTTGGCGATGTCGGTCGAGGTGTCGCCGGAGTCGCCCTGGTCGAGCACGACGTCGACGTCGAGGACGCCGCCGTTTTCGTTGATCTCCTGGATCGCCAATTCGGCACCAGCGAACTCGGGCGGGCCGAGGAACGCAAGGTTGCCGGTCTCGGGCAGCACGGTTGCAATGGTGAGCACACCATCGCTCTCGCCCTCACAGGTCGGAGCGGCCTGCACGGTTTCGCCTTCGGTCATGTCGCCATCGGTGGTCTCCGGGGCTTCGGTGGTCTCCTCGGTCATGTCGCCATCGGTGGTCTCCGGCGGCGTCGGTGGTCTCGGCGGCATCGGTGGTTGCCGATCCCTCGTCGTCGCTGCCACAAGCTGCGGCAACGAGACTCAGACCTACCAACAGCGCGCCAACGCGCTTCACGCGGGTTGCTTTCATGTTGTGTTTCTCCCCCTTGTTTGGACACGGGCGGGATTGCCCGCATTTCAAGGTGTCTCGATTGTACGCATCGTGCCGTGAGAATGGAACGGCAACTACGGTTTCCGCTCTGTGAACGAATCCGACCCGTCTCCCAGCAACCCGTCCGACACATCAGAGGTGCGCTACGAGGTCGTCGACCACGTGGCCACCCTGACGCTCGACGCTCCCGAACGGATGAACACGATCTCGGGTCCGATGCTGACCCAGATCAGCGAGCTGTTGTTGCGAGCCGATCACGACCCAGACGTGCGCTGCATCGTGCTCACCGGCAACGGACGGGCGTTCTGTGCCGGCCTCGACCTGCAGGCGCAGATGGCCGGCCCCAAGGGCGGCCTGGGCAACCTCGGTGGCGGCGACGCCACGTTCAGCGGCGAATTCGACCTGCGCACTGCACCGCCAGTGGTGTTGCACAACCTCGACACGCCCACGATCTGCGCACTCAATGGCGGCTCAGCGGGCTACGGACTCGACCTGGCCCTGGGCTGCGACATCCGCGTGGCGGTCGACACTGCCAAGTTGAATCCTGGGTTCGCCAAGCGAGGCATCGTGCCCGAGAGCGGCGGAACGTGGCTACTGCCCCGGATGGTGGGCTACGCCAAGGCCGCGGAGATCGCCTTCACGGGTCGCACGCTCACCGCCGCCGAGGCGCTCGAGCTCGGCCTGGTCAACCATGTGTTCGGCGCGGAGGAGTTCTCCGAGCGCACCACGGCGCTGGCAGCAGAGATCGCGGCCAACGCTCCGCTGGCGGTGCGTGCCATCAAGCGGATGATGCGTGCAGCAGAAACCGAGACGTTCGAGCAGAACGTGCACCACGTCTTCTTGCAGCTGCTGCCGTTGCTGCGCACCGCAGACTTCACCGAAGGGGTCACTGCGTTCATGGAGAAACGCGACCCCGAATTCCAGGGCCGGTGACGACCGCTCCCAGTTCCGGGTCGGCCGAGCCCCGCTCGACCGAGGCGATCGGACTCCTCGAAGGACTTGCCACCACCAGAGCGATCCGTCGCTACACCGACGCCTGCGATCCCCGATGACGATCTGGCCGAGATCCTGTGGCACGCAGGGCGAGCGCCGTCTGGTTCGAACCGCCAACCGTTCCGGTTCCTCGTGCTCCGTGACGGCCCGAATGCCACGACGGCAAAGGCGCTGCTGGGCGACGCATTTCGGGCGGGTTGGAATGCCAAACGGGAGGCCGACGGCTATCGGCCGACACCGTTCGCCGAGTCGATGCAACGCTACGTCGACAGATTCGAACAGACCCCGGTGGTCGTGCTGGTCTGCCTCGACAGGTACCGCAGCCCGTCGCCGTACGAGGGCGCCTCGGTGTATCCCGCATGCCAGAACCTGCTGCTCGCCGCACGGGCGCTCGGATACGGCGGTGCGCTCACCATGTGGCACCTCGGTGTCGAGGCCGAACTGCGCGAGCTGCTCGACATTCCCGACGCGGCTGCGCTGTCGGCATGCATCACCCTCGGCGTCCCCGAGGGCAACCACGGTCCGGTGAAACGCAAACCGCTGGCTGCGGTGGCCTTCGACGATGCCTGGGGGCAGTCGCCGACGTGGATCACCGACGAGCGGTAGCGTCGCCATCGTGCCATTCGTCGCCGGCGTCGACTCGTCAACTCAGTCCACCAAGGTCGAGATTCGTGACCTCGATTCCGGCGAGATCGTCGCAGCTGGGAGCGCACCTCATCCAGCGGTGACCCCGCCGGTGAGCGAGCAGGATCCGGCGTCGTGGTGGACCGCGTTCGAATCCGCTTGGGCCGAGGCAGTCGGCGCGTTGCCGTCAGGCAGCACGACACCGGAGATCACGGCGATCAGCGTCGCCGGCCAACAGCACGGCATGGTGGCTCTCGACGCTGCTGATCGCCGGTGCATCCAGCCAAACTCTGGAACGACACCGAGAGCGCACCCGACGCAGGCTGGTTGCTCGGTCAACTCGCCCAGCGCACTGCCGACGGCCAACGCATCGACGACGGCACACACGCATGGGCTGCCGCCGTCGGCAGCGTGCCCGTCGCCGCATTCACCGCCACCAAACTGTCGTGGTTGCACCGATCGCACCCCGACGCCTGGGGGCGCATGGCGCGGGTGCTGCTGCCGCACGACTACCTGACGCACCGGCTCACTGGCTCGTACACGACCGACCGCGGCGACGCCTCCGGAACCGGGTACTGGTCGCCGTCGACGGGGGAGTACCGCTGGGACCTCCTCGCGACTGATCGATGCCGACCGCAACTGGAGCGAGGTGGTGCCAGAGGTACTCGGCGCTCTCGACGTCGCAGGCGAATGGAATGGAATCGATGTCGCGGTCGGCACCGGCGACAACATGGCCGCCGCGCTGGGCCTCGGACTCGCACCAGGTGACGCTGCTGTGTCGGTGGGGACCTCGGGCACGGCGTTCGCCGTTGCCGAAGCTCCGACCGCCGACCCCTCCGGTGCCGTCGCCGGTTTCGCCGATGCAACCGGACGTTTCCTCCCGCTCGTGTGCACATCGAACGCGGCAAAGGTCCTCGACGCGATCGCACGCCTGCTCGGCGTCGACCACGACGAATTCGATCGGCTGGCCCTCGCCGCGGTCGGCGACCAGCGCGTGCCGATACTGCTGCCGTACTTCGATGGCGAACGCACACCGAACCGGCCCGATGCAACCGGCGTCGTCCACGGACTTCGCAGCGACGTCAGCCGAGAGCAGATGGCCCTCGCCGCTGTGCAGGGGGTGGCGTGCGGTCTGCTCGACGCGCTCGACGCACTTCGAGCGTTCGCTCCCGTCACGGGCCGCGTGGTGCTCACCGGTGGTGGCGCTCGATCGCGTGCGCTGCGCTCGGTACTGGCCGGGCTCCTCGACGAACCGCTCACGGTGGCCGGCGTCGACCAGGCCGTGGCTGCAGGCGCCGCAGTCCAGGCCGCGGCGATCGCCGGAGGCGACGACCATCACACGGTGCAGCAGCGCTGGAACCTCGGCGCTTCGGCGCTGTCGCCGATCGAGCCGGTCGACTCGGGCGACCTTCGCACCAGGTACGCCGAACTGCGCGACTCCATGGGCTGATGGCGGCACCCGACCCTCTCGCAACACTCGGGCTCGGTGGTGACGCAACGGCCGAGCAGATCCAGGCCGCTCGCCGGCGTCTGGCCAAGCAGCATCACCCTGATCACGGTGGCGACGCCGATCACATGCAGACGATCAACGAGGCGGCAGACGCTGCACTCATCGCAGTCGCCGGCCGCGACGCCGCCGAGCCGCTCACGACCGATGGTGGGGCCGAGACGGCCCCGGACGCGACGCCGGTCAAACGTGAGTTCTCGGGCGTGACGCGCGATGTGCCGTCGTTCACGGTGGAGGCGCTGCCGGTCGAGACCTTCGAAGCGATGCTCGTCGTTGCGTCGTGGCTCGGGGAGGTACTCGACGACGACCCGCCGTATCGGCTCGACACCTACCTGTACGAGCCGTTCGATTGTTGGTGTCGTCTCGATGTCGTTCCTGATGCCGGTGCGTCGACGGTCAGCTTGTCGGTCGCCGGCATCGACGGTGCGCCGACTCCCGAACTCGTCGCCGTTCGAGACGCCTGGGTCGCCAACCTCAACGCCGTCGACTGGCCCTGACCTGCCGGCATCATCCGGGGCGCGGTGCCGCGGCCTTGGCGAGGCGGTCACGGATCGCATGGCCGAGCCCCGCAGCGGGTGGGAGCACGGCGATCAGGGTGTGCACACCTCGATCGTCGGCGTCGCGGAGCGCCGAGTACAGGTCGTGGGCGTACGCCACGAGATCATCGGTGAGGTCGAGGATCTCAGCGCCGACGGTGCCGGCTCGGAGAGCGAACGCATCGTCGGCGGAGTCGACGAGTCGGACCTCGCATCGTGGCGCATAGTGCGACGCGAGCATCCCGCTCGCCCGGCTGGGGCCCGATGCGTCAGCGACCACGTCGGCCAACAGTCGCTGGACGTCTTCGACCGCGACGCCTCCAGCGCGCAGGATCTGCGGAGGCACACTCACGCAGTCGACGATGGTGCTTTCGACGCCGATCGGACACGGGCCCCCATCGAGAACGACGTCTCGAGCGGCATCCAAGCGGTCACCGAGGTCGCGCACCACGTGTTCGGCGGTGGTGGGACTGACCGCTCCGAACCGGTTCGCCGAGGGCGCAGCCACGGCCACACCCGACTGTTGGAGCAGCTGCAACGCCACTGGGTGTGCCGGCACGCGAAGGCCGACCGTGTCGAGGCCGCCAGTGACCGCGTCGAGAACGCCGGCCGCTCGGGGCACGATCACCGTCAGTGGCCCAGGCCATGCAGCTTCGGCCAGGACTTGGGCGGCCAGAGGAGTCTGGGTGCTCCAGTCGCCGAGTTCGTCGATGGACGCGAGATGCACGATGAGCGGATGGTCGGCGGGTCGCCCCTTCACCTCGAAGATTCGAGCCACGGCGTCGGAATTCGTCGCGTCTGCGGCGAGTCCGTAGACCGTCTCGGTCGGCATCGCCACGAGGCCACCGGAGCGGATCACGTCGGCTGCGCGGGCGACGTCGGTGGTGACGAGATCGTCGCTGGCCATCAGGAGCGTCAGATTGCGTCGAGGAATTCGAGCGCGGCATCGAAGAACCCGAACGCCTCGGTGGTGGCGAAGTGATCCACGTTCCGCAAGGTTTCGCATCGACCATTGGGGAACGCCGCTGCGAGCTCATCGCCGGGGTGGACGAAGTCGCGGTCACCCACCACCACGAGCACCGGGCACGTCACGGCGGCACAGTCGGCCTCGGTGACCTCGGCCAACGATGGTCGCTTCATGATGGCAGTGAGCGCGTCGATGTCGTTGCCGGGCTGGCTCGCATACTGCGTGAACAACCGCACCGTGTTCTCGAGTGTCGACGGGTCGCCGCCGGCCGCCACCGTCTCGAGCCCCGCCACGATGGCTCGGGTGCCGCTGTCGTCGCGGTCGAAGATGTTCTTCCCGACGCCGGCGAGCACCAGGCGATTGAAGCGGTGGGGCTGTTTCGTGGCGAGACGCAACAACGTCATCGCTCCGAGCGAGAAGCCGATCGCATCGACCGGCTGCTCGGGGAGAACGTCGACCACCCGCTCGGTGAGATCGGCGTAGGCGTCGGAGTCGTGAGGCTTCGGCGCCGTGCCGTGGCCCAAGAGGTCGACACCGAGCACCTCGAGTCCCGCATCTTGGAGCAGGGCCGTGAAACCGCTGCGCTGCCAGGTGGACTCGAACGACCCTCCCCAGCCGTGTACCAGGACAACGGGCGCAGCAGGTGGAGAGGTCATGGACGAGCAAGGCTACGCCCTAACCTGTGCTCGCTTGTCAAGCGAGTGTCCAGCGCCCAGGGCGGGCGTCGACACCAGAAGGAACCCCATGCGCATGCTTCATCCCGAACCCGGCTTCGACCTGACCTACAACGACGTGTTCATGGTGCCGAGCTTGTCGGACGTGCCGTCGAGGATGAGCGTCGACCTCCGCACGCCTGACGGCATCGGAACGACCATTCCGCTCGTCGTGTCGAACATGACGGCTGTTGCAGGTCGCCGGATGGCCGAGACCGTCGCCCGGCGCGGTGGTATTGCCATCTTGCCCCAGGACATTCCGGTCGATGTCGTCGCCCGGGTGATCGACTATGTCAAGCGCTGCCACACCGTGTTCGAGACACCGATCACGCTCGGGCCCGACGCCACGATCGCCGATGCGTTGTCGCTGATCCACAAGCGTGCCCACGGTGCTGTGGTCGTGGTCGACGATGGCGTTCCCGTCGGTGTCTTCACCGAACGCGACGGCGACGGATTCGACCGTTTCACGCAACTCGAGAACGTGATGAGTTCGAGTCTGCACATCCTGAGTCCCGACATCGAGCCCGCTGACGCCTTCGACCACCTCGGTCGCAACCGTCTTCGGGTGGCGCCGGTCGTCGACGACGGCCGTCTGCTCGGTGTGATCACCCGCGAAGGAGCGCTTCGCTCGACGATCTACCAGCCGGCGGTCGATGCCGACGGTCGGCTGATGGTGGGCGTGGCGGTCGGCATCAACGGCGATCCGGCGGGCCGGGCCAGAGAACTCATGGGGCACGGCGTCGACGTGTTGGTGATCGACACCGCGCACGGTCACCAGACCCGAACCCTGCAGGCGGTCGAGGCGGTCCGAGCCGCACTGCCCGACGCCAAGATCGTCGCTGGCAACGTGGTGACCGCCGACGGAACCCGACAGCTGATCGAGGCCGGAGCAAACGTGGTGAAGGTCGGCGTCGGCCCCGGAGCGATGTGCACCACTCGCATGATGACCGGTGTCGGGCGACCGCAGTTCTCAGCGGTGCTCGAATGTGCTGACGAGGCGCAGCGGCAGGGTCGGCACATCTGGGCCGACGGGGGCGTGCGATTCCCCCGCGACGTGGCCTTGGCCCTCGCTGGTGGTGCTGCGAGTGTGATGTTGGGGTCGTGGCTCGCAGGAACCCACGAGTCGGCCGCCGACACGCTGCGTGATCCCGACGGCCGCCTCTACAAGGAGAGCTTCGGCATGGCGTCGAACCGAGCGGTCAAGCACCGCACGCAGAGCGACCATGGGTTCGAACGGGCTCGCAAGGAGCTCTTCGAGGAGGGCATCAGCAGCTCGCGTATGTATCTCGACCCCGAACGACCGAGCGTCGAGGACATCATCGACCAGATCGTCGCCGGGTTGCGCTCGGCGTGCACCTATGCGGGAGCCGATTCGATCGCGGCGTTCCACGAGCGAGCCGTCGTCGGGGTGCAGAGCAGCGCTGGCTACGACGAAGGGCGTCCGCTCGGGGTGTCGTGGTGAGTGGCAACGATGCGCCGACGATCGTGGCGATCGACGGACCCGCAGGAGCAGGCAAGAGCACCGTCGGTCGAGCGGTGGCGTCTCGGCTCGGACTGCAGTATCTCGACACCGGAGCGATGTATCGGGCGGTGACCTTCGCGGCCTTGCGTCGGGGGATCGACCCAACCGACCACGACGACGTGGCGGCGCTCGCCGGCACCGTCGAGATGGTCATCGACGATTCGTCGGTGTTCGTCGACGGCGTGGATGCCACGGTGGAGATCCGCGGTCGCGAAGTGACCGCAGCGGTGAGTGCCGTGGCGTCGAACGGGCATGTGCGCGCCGAGTTGGTGCGGCGCCAACGATCGTGGGTTGCAGCCCACCACGGGGGAGTCGTCGAGGGGCGCGACATCGGATCGGTCGTGTTTCCCGACGCGACGCTGAAACTCTTCGTGACAGCGTCGCCTCGGGTACGTGCCGAGCGGCGAGTCGCCGAGATCGGTGGCGACGTCGCCGAGGTCGAGGCCTCGATCATCGAACGCGATCGCAAGGACTCGACCCGCAGCGAGAGCCCGCTCACAGAGAGTGCCGACGCGGTGGTCGTCGACACCACGGGGATGTCGATCGCCGCAGTCGTCGAACACATTCTCGAGTTGATGCCGGCATGACCAAACCTCAGACCCGTCTCGCTTCGTACTCGCGGGCGAGCATGATGACCTACCGGGTCGTGCGGTCGTTGGTGTGCTGGTTCACGCATAGCCGTCACGCGATTGCACATCGAAGGGCGCGATCGATTGCCCACGAGCGGTGCATATGTCCTTGCGCCGGTGCATCGAAGCTATGTCGACACGCCGATCGTGGCGTGTGTCAGCTCGCGACGCATCCGGTTCATGGGCAAGCAGGAGATCTGGAAGTACCCCCGCCTGGGTTGGCTGTTCTCGGCGCTGGGAGCGTTCCCGGTGAACCGTGGCACCGCTGACCGCGAGGCGTTGTCGAACTGCGTCGCTGTGCTCGAAGCCGGCGAACCGCTCGTGCTCTTCCCTGAAGGCGAGCGGAAAGACGGTCCCCGGATCCATCCGCTGTTCGACGGTGCGGCGTTCGTCGCCGCCCGTGCCGGTGTGCCGATCGTTCCGGTCGGCATCGGAGGTTCGGCCCGGGTGATGCCCCGTCACGCCAAGATGATCCGCCCGAAGAAGGTGCACATGGTGATCGGTGAACCGATCGTGGTCGAGGTCGGTCCCTCGGGGCGTGCGCCGCGCCGGGCGATCGGTGAAGCGTCCGAGCGCCTCGCGGTCGAGTTGCAGCGCCTCTTCGACCTCGCCGAATCACGCGTCGGTTGAGTCAGCGTCCGTTCACCGCTCGGTGAGGAAGGCCTGCAACGCTGCGGTGAGGTGGATCGGGTCGTCGACGCCGCAGAGTTCGCGCGCCGAGTGCATCGAGAGCTGTGGCACCCCGACATCGACCGTCGCGATGCCGAGTCGGGTCGAGGTGATCGGCCCGATCGTTGAACCGCATGGCATGTTGTTGCGCGACACGAAGACCTGCCACGGCACGCCTGCTGCCTCGCACGCACGCTGAAAGGTCGCGGCAGTGTCTGCTGAGGTGGCGTAACGCTGGTTGGAATTGACCTTGATCGCCGGGCCGGCGTTGACGACCGGTCGGTGTCCCGGCTCGTGGCGGTCGGGATAGTTCGGGTGCACGGCGTGGGCGTTGTCGGCCGACACGCACGCTGACGTCGCCAACGAGCGCGCCAGATCGTCGGTGCTGCCACCACGCGACGACACGATGCGAGACAACACCGACTCGAGGAACGGTCCGCCGGCGCCGGTGGTGCTCGACGAACCCACTTCTTCGTGGTCGTTGAGCACAACGACGGCAATGTGTTCGCTCGGGGTGGCATCGGCGAGTGCGCGCACGGCTGCCCAGCACGACAACTGATTGTCGAGCCGACCCGATGCCAACAACGAGTGGTCGGCGCCGATCACCGCGGCGCCCTGCACGTCGTACAGGCACAGTTCCCACCAGGCCGGCTCGCTGGACAGCTCGCCGACCTCGCGGACCCACGAGGCGAATTCGCCGGCACTGGCGGCACCGACGCCCCACACCGGAGTGAGGTGCTGCTGGCGGTCGAGCACCAGACCTTCGCCGTTGACGTCTCGGTCGAGATGCACCGCCAGCTGCGGAACCCGCGCCACGGGCTCGGCAACGTTCAGCAGCGAGACCGTGGTGTCGGTCGCCACGACGCGACCGGCAATGCCGAGGTCGCGGTCGAGCCAGGTGTTGTTCAAGATGCCGCCGTAGACCTCGACTGCGAGTTGTCTCCAGCCGTGGCCACCGGTGTCCGGCCTCGGCTTGATGCGCAGGCATGGCGAGTCGGTGTGTGCCCCGACGAGTCTGAACGGGACGTGCGAAGGTGCGCTCTGACTCGGGAGGCGCCACGCAATGATCGCTCCGGACCGAACGACGTAGCCGGCTTCGGGGATCTCGGACCAGGCCTCGGTTTCGTCGAGACGGACGAAACCGTCGAGTCGGTCGATCGTCGACTCGACCGCATGCCATGGTGACGGCGACGAATCGAGGAAGTCGACGAGGTCGCCAATGGTTGGTTCGGAGTCAGCGGTACTCATGGTCAGCCCCGCTGAAACAGGCCCATCGGAAGGCCAGTACCGCGGAGGTGGCTGGTCTCGTTGACGGTGACCACCGAGCGTTCACCGCTCGACGCTGCAGCGACTCGATTGATCGAGGTGTAGTTGGGGTAGAAGAAGCCGCGAGTCACGTCGGCGAGCCCGAGGACATGCGACAAGTAGCCATTGATGATCCCGCCGTGACACACGATCGCAACTCGGTCGCCTTGATGATCACCGATGATCGTCTCGATTGCGTCGAGCATGCGCGCCCTGAAGTCCTCCTCGGACTCGTCCGACTCCCATTCGCCGGCGAGCATTGCCTGCCAGCGCGGATCGTTCGCTGCTTTGAGTTCCTCGACCGGAACGTATTCGGGGCTGTTCTGGTCCCATTCGGCGACGCCTGACGAGATCCGCACATCGACGCCGAGTGCAGCAGCGAGCGGAGCTGCGGTCTCTCTCGCCCGCGCCAGCGGGCTCGCGTAGATGGCGTCGATGCGCTCGGATTCGAGATAGCGAGCGAGCAGGTCGGCCTGCTCGCGACCCTCCGGCGCCAGTTCGGGATCGGCGACACCCTCGGTGAGTTCGCGTCGAACCGGCAGTCCGTGGCGGATGATCAAGAGTTCCATTGTGAGATAGACAAGCAGATATGACCGGCCGAACGAAGATCGTGGCAACCATCGGACCCGCGAGCGACTCGATCGAGGTGATCGGAGCGCTCATCGATGCCGGCACCGATGTGATGCGGCTGAACCTGAGTCATGGTGACCTCGATGGACACCTCCAGGTGTTGAGACGTCTCCGCGATGTCGCGTCCGAACGTGGTCGCCCCGTCGCGGTGCTCGCCGACCTGCCCGGCCCGAAGATCCGCGCCGGAGCCTTCCCCGATGGGGGTCTTCGCTTGGTCGCCGGTGAGTCCATCGAGCTCGCGAGCGGGAGCGGGCCCAGCAGCGAGCAGCGGATCATGGTGCCCTACCCGACGCTGCTCGAGGATCTCTCGGTCGGGGCGCGAGTCCAACTGGGCGACGGCGCCATTGCGATGCGCGTGCTGTCGATCGGCGACGACTGCGCCACGGCGCAGCTCGAGACGGGCGGTGAGGCCAACGGTCGCCCGGGTGTCCACCTGTCGTCCGACAACCTCCGTCTGCCCTCGCCGACCGAGCACGACCTGATGTTGGCCGAGGCCGTCGCCGCAGCGGGGGTGGAGTTCATCGCCGTTTCGTTCGTTCGGGCTGCCGCCGACATCGAGCAGGTGCGTTCGGTGGTCGGCTCACGTGCGCAGCTGGTGGCCAAGATGGAGACTCGGGCATCGGTCGAACAACTCCACGAGATCGTGGCTGCCGCCGATGTGGTCATGGTGGCTCGGGGTGACCTCGGCATCGACTGTCCGATCGAGGACGTGCCACATCTGCAGAAGCGAATCGTTCGGCACTGCGTGGAGGCTGGTGTCCCCGTGATCACCGCGACACAGATGCTCGAATCGATGATCACTGCGCCGTCTCCGACGCGCGCCGAGGTGAGCGATGTCGCCAACGCGGTGTTCGACGGAACCGATGCCGTGATGCTGTCGGGCGAGACGGCGATCGGGCACGATCCCGCCGCTGTCGTGCGCACGATGGCCACCGTTGCCGAGCGGGCCGAGGCCGAGGCGTCGTATCGGCGGTGGGCCGACCGGCTGGCGCAGGTGCAGCGACTCGAGCATCACGAAGCGATGTCGAACATCGACACCATCACCGCAGCGCTGACCCATGCGGCGTCGCAGGCGGCGATCGATGCCGACGTCTCGGCAATCCTGTGTTGCACCCGTAGCGGGCGAACCGCCAGAGCAATGGCACGGTTCCGACCGGCGGCGCGCATGATCGGGCTGTCGCCGCATCCGCAGGTCGTTCGTTCGCTGTCGCTGAGCTGGGGGGTCACGCCGATCGAGGTCGACCTGTACGGGAGCACCGACGAAATGGTGTGGTTCGCTGTCGAGACCGCACTCCAGGCCGGATTGGTCACGTCGGGTGACCGGGTCCTCGTGCTTGCTGGAGCGCCCGACCCGAACCGTGAGCGGCCGGCGGACGCTGCGACCGATGTGCTCCGCATCGTCAGCATCGACTGATGGCCGCACAGGTGTGGTCGGACGAAGCCGGCGATCCCTCATCGCCGCTCGTGGTGGTGGTGCACGGTTCGATGGATCGGTCCGCTGGGCTGCTCCGCTTGAGTCGGCGGCTCGACCTGGACTTCGGAGTCATCCGGTACGACCGTCGGGGCTATGGCCGATCGTCCGACGTCGGTCCGCCGTGGACCGTCGAGGCCAACGTCGATGACCTCGAAGCGCTCCTCGACGAGTCGTCGCGCGCTCCTGCGATCGTGTTCGGTCACAGCTTCGGTGGCAACGTTGCGCTCGCGCTGGCAGCCCGTCGGCCCGAACTCGTCGACGCGGTCGTCGTCTTCGAGACACCGCTCTCGTGGCTCGAATCGTGGCCCGGTACGACCGCAGGCGCAGCCGCCATGGGCGTCGATGATCCCGGTGATGCCGCAGAAGCCTTCATGCGGCGTCTCGTCGGCGACGCTGTGTGGGAGCGACTTCCCCCATCCAAGCAGACCGAGCGGCGTGCTGAGGGCCGAGCAATGGTTGCCGAACTCGCAGATCTCCGTCGGGCGACACCGTGGAAGGGTGCTGACATCGCATCGCCGGTGCTCGCGCTGTACGGCGAGCATGCTCGACCGCACCATCGCGATGCGATGATGGGCCTCGGCGAGATGATCAGCGACTGCCGCTCGGAGATGGTGTCCGGTGCTGGGCATGCGGGGCCGCACACGCATGCCGACGCTGTGGCAGCAGCGGTGACCTCGTTCGTCGGGTCGCTCAGCCGAGCTCGCGCGTCGGAGCCAGTCGCCGACTGACGAGCAGCGAGATCACCGCCGCCATCGCAGCTGCGCCGGACAGCACGGCAGTTCCCGTGATGCCATGGAGGCCGTACAACCAACCGCTGGCCACCGCTCCGCTGGCGCGGGCGACGGTGCCCACTGCATTGCCGATGGCCAAGGTGGAACCCCGAGCGTCCGGCATCGACTCGCTCACCAGCGACAACGAGACGACGAACGCCAGCTCGAACCCGAGCAGGAAGACGACGATGCCGACGATTCCGATCCACAGACGGTCGTCCGCGCTGACCATCACGGCCAACCCGACGAGCAGGCCGACCAAACCGCCGAGCGTGGTGCGCAGCTTGCCGAGCCGGTCGGCAAAGGCAGCGCTGCCGAGGCTGGAGACGAGCTCGGTGGCGCCGAACAGCATCGCGACGGCACCGATGCCGCCTGTCGACACCCCGAACGCGTCGTCGAGCCAACTCCCGGAGATCACGAACACCGACAGCCCTGCCATTGCGGTGGTGGCCGAGCCGAGCATCACCAGCCACGCCCGCAGTGTGATCGGCGCCGAGGTCGGTCGGAGATCGAGTGCCCGGTCGGCCAGGTCGACGCTGTCGAGACGGGGGGCGCGGACGTGGGCGGGCAGGGTCACTCCCACGAGGACGCCGGCCAGCAGGCAAGCGATCGCGATTGCCACGAACGGACCGCGCCACCCGAACAGGTTGATCAGGACCGCAACGATCGGTGCGCCGGCCAACAACGCAATCGCCCACGACGTCTCGTACAGGCCGATTGCGCGTGCCCGACGCTGGTAGGGGAAGCGATGGCTGATCCATGCCTGACCTGCCACGGTGAGATTCGACACACCGAGCACGAGGACGAAGAAGGAGATCGCGAACGTGGCCAGCGTGCCGGCGAGGGCGAGCACCGCCGATGCGCCGACGAGGCCCAGCGCGCCGATCATGACCGCACGCTCACGCCCGCGGTCGAGGTGACGGCCGACGAAGATCGTCGAGAGCCCTGCCGTTTCGCCGACGCCGAGCACGGTCGTGAGCTGGGTGGTGGTGGCGCCGAAGGCGCGTTCGAGTGTCGGGAGGAATGGTGGGATCCAGCGCAACGCCACGTTGACGACGGTCTTGGCCGCGGTCAGGCGTGCAAGCGGCCGGCCCTCGATTCGCTCGCTCGCTACGACGACGTCGTGCGCGTCGGTCGCCATGGCGCTAGCGATCCGAGCGAGGGTCGGAAATGGTCACGGTGACACCGAAGAAGGAGCACTCGGTGTCGACGACCACCACATCGGATGCCGCCAATTCGAAGTTGTCCTGCACCTTGTCGGCGCAGTCCTGCAACGACACCCGCTGTGTCCACACGGCGAATGCCAGCAACGCGAACAGCGCTGCAACCGCAACCTTCTGCGCGATCGACTTCATGATCCAGAACGAGACGACCGCCCCGACGGCGAGCACCGTTGCCGCCACGATCGCGATCGTCTTGGCGTCGTCGAGAGTCAGGCCGAGCACTCGAGCACTGTAGGTCGAACATCGCGCCGTCGCCTACGATCCGACGCGTGAGCGACCAGCCAATCCAGTTCTCGTCGGGTCTCCCGACCACCGTCATCGCCGCCGCCGATCCAGCGCTGGCAGCGCGCCTCGCCGCAGCGATCGCTCAGCCGATCGAGCAGCGACGCGAGGCGGTCGCCGAGGTGGTGGCGTCGGCGCCGCGTCACCTCGACGGTTGGGCCGAGCTGGGCGATCTCGGGCGCGACCCAATGGAGCGGTACGCGGCCTATCGGGTCGGCTACCACCGTGGTCTCGACACACTTCGAGCGAACGGATGGCGGGGGAGCGGGTACGTCCGCTGGGCCGAGCCGACCAACCGCGGATTTCTCCGGGCGCTGCGCGGGCTCGGTCGAGATGGCCGCCGAGATCGGCGAGACCGACGAAGCCGAACGATGCCGCACCTTCCTGCTGCAGCTCGACCCGACGGGGATCCCTGCTGGCTGACCTGGCGGGGGTGTCGCCCGTCCTGGTGGGCGCGGTGCTCACCGGCGGCTCGAGTCGGCGGATGGGCCGGACCAAGGCGCTGATCGAAATCGACGGGGTGCCCATGGCCGCCCGGGTCGCGGCAGCACTGCGAGAAGCGGGATGCACGCGGGTGCTCGCCTCCGGCGGCGACCCTGGTGAGTTGCTGGCGCTGGGTCTCCCGTTCGTAGCCGACCAGTACCCCGGATCGGGTCCACTCGGAGGGGTGCTCGGACTGCTCGAGCTGTTCGCGAGCGAAGCCGCGGCGGTTGATGTCTTCGTGGCAGCGTGCGACATGCCACTGCTGAGCGGCATCGCCTTGGCGCCGATGGTCGACGCAGCGAGGACGCGGCCCGATGCCGACGTGGTGGTGGCGCACACGACGCGGGTCGAGCCGACGTGTGCGATCTGGCGGGTGTCGTCGGTTGGTGTGCTCCGCGAGATGTACGACCTCGGCGAGCGAGCCCTGCACGTGGCGATCGAACGCCTCGATCGGGTGCTGGTCGATGTCGACTCCGAGGCCCTCCTCAACATCAACACTCCAGACGAACTCGGTGGATACTCTTGACGCCGTGACCATTCAGGAAATCTCGGTTCAAGACCTGGCCGCACTCGGCAGCTCGGTACGCGTCATCGACGTGCGCGAGCCCGTCGAGTGGGAGCAGGGACACATCGCTCACGCCATGCTGGTGCCGCTCGCCACCGTGCCCGGCAGCGTCGAACACTTCGATGGCGACCCGACGTACGTCGTGTGTCGGTCCGGTGCGCGTTCGGGCCAGGCGTGTCAGTTCCTCGGCGAGCAAGGGCTCAACGTGGTCAACGTCACGGGCGGCATGATCGCCTGGGCGGGCGCAGGTCTCGACATTGCCACGGGCGCCGAATCCGGTGCCGCTGGTGCCTGATTCACCCATCTCGTATCGCTGGATCGACAACCAAGGTGACTTCGAGGAGCTGGTCGAGACCCTGACCGACCAGCCGCGGTACGCGCTCGACACCGAATTCCACCGCGAGCGAACCTATTACCCGAAGCTGGCGCTGGTGCAGGTGGCCTGGCGCACCGACGATGGTCAGCAGCTGGCGCTGATCGACCCACTCGGCGTCGATGTCAGGCCGTTCGCACGACTCTTCGCCGTCCGAGTCGCTCTGCGTGATCCACGCGGCCCAGCAGGATCTCGACGTGCTCACCCACGCCGTGGGTGCGGTGCCCGCGAAGATGTTCGACACGCAGCTCGCCGCCGGGTTCGTCGGATACGGCACGCCGTCGCTCGTGTCGCTGCTGCAGGGCGAGATCGGCGTCTCGCCGCCCAAGGGCGATCGCCTGACCGACTGGTTGCGCCGTCCGCTCAGCGACAGCCAATGTCAATACGCGGCGGTCGATGTCGAATACCTGCTCGAAGTGCACGAGCGGCTCGTGGCGCAGCTCGCCGAAGCCCAGCGCCTCGGGTGGGCCGAGGACGCCTGTGAGGAGCTGAGGACGCGTCCGACCAGCGGGTCGGCACCCGACGATGCCTGGCTGCGGCTCAAAGATGCCCGGTCGCTGCGGCCGAACGCCCGTGCGGTTGCCCAGAGCGTGGCGGCGTGGCGTGAACGGCGCGCGATGCGCACCGACGTTCCGGTGCGACAGGTGCTCCCGGATCTCGCCATTCTCGGAATCTCGCAGCGTGCCCCGTCGTCGACGAAAGAGCTCCTCGCAGGCGCGCGGTGTCGATGACCGGCACTCTCGCGGGGGTATCGCCGACGAAATCCTCGAAGCGGTGCGGGCAGCCAAAGGGGCGACGGCACCGCCGTCGCCACCATCCGCCGACGACCTCGACCGCAACATGCGCCCGGCGGTGACCTTGGTGTCGGCATGGGTGGGCCAGTTGGCGCGCGACGAGCGGCTCGATCCCACGCTGTTGGCCACGCGGGCAGACATCGTGGCGTTCCTGCGCGGCGACGATGACGCCCGTCTCGGGTCCGGCTGGCGCAACGAGCTGGTCGGCGACGGCATCCGGCGTCTGGTGGGTGGCGAAGCCGGGCTCACATTCGATCCGCAGGGCCGCCTGCGCTTGCACGCCGTCACCGACTGAGATCCCACCTCGTCGGCAGCTGTTGGCCGACGGTGGACAATTCGACGGACACCCGAGAAATCCCTGGTCCCGCCGCTAACCTCTGCCCCAATGTCAGCTTTCTAGAGTGTGGGAGCCCTGTCGTGAAGAAGGGTCGTCATCGTCGGTTCGAAGAGGCGAGAAAACTGAAGCAGTCCGGTCCCGGAGCCTTTGATCTTGGCTTCGGCGATCGTGCTGCCCCGGCGGAGTCCAACGGCGGTGGTGCCGATGACGACGACGAATATGCTGCGCTCGCCGAGAAGTACGGCGTCACCTTCGACGACGACGACGACCAGGACGACTGAGCATCACGTCCGGCGTACGGCCGGATGGGGGAGCGGCACCCAGTTGGGGCGCTCGAGCAGCGAGGCCATCGTCTCGTAGATCTTCTTGCCGACGAGCTCGACGATGTCATCTCTGGCGGAGACGTACAGCGGTTCGCTGCCGACGAACGCATCGGGTTCCTCGGTGCACCACCAGCCGAACTCGTCGCCGCCCTCGCCCCAGTCGCGCCGTTTCCATTCGCGTAACCGTGAGGTGACATGGCCCGATTCGTCGGTGGAGTGTTCGAGCCGGATTGGGACCTGCCAGCACACCGAAGGTTTCCAGTCCATCGGCCGTTCGTCGGCTTCGGCAGCGGCGATGTGCAGTGCGCAGCCGACGCCCCCGTCGAAGCCGACGCGGTTCAAGAAGATGCAGGCGTCGTCGACGAGTCGTGTCACCGTGACCGGATTGCCGTCGTCGTCGGGCTCGCCGTCGCGCAGGTAGCCCTTCTTCTTCATCTTGGCGTGGAACTGCATGTGTCGGGGCTCGAGCCGTTCGACGTACTGCTCGAGGTTCTTCACATCGTCGGCGTCGGCGAAGTGAGCGCCGAAGCTGCAACAGCCGAGTTGGAGCTCTGGGGCCGGTTCGTCGAGGATGCCCTTGCAACCGCAGCCGTAGATGCACATGTAGTTCGAGCGCAGGTAGGTGGCGTCGAACAGCCATGTGCGGTGTTCGTTCGGATCTTCGAAGCTGATCCATTCGTGCAGGTCGTCCGGCGATGTACTCACGGCTGAGCAAGCTACCGGCGTCGCTAGGCTCGGCCGGGATATGACCGTCTCGATGAACGCCGACCAACTGCGCGACTCCTTCCGCGACTTCTTCGCAGCGAAGGACCACACCGTCGTGCCCTCGGCGAGCCTCATCCCGCACGACCCCACCGTGCTGTTCAACGTTGCAGGGATGCTGCCCTTCAAGCCGTACTTCGTGGGCGACGAGCAGCCGCCGTTCCTGCGCGCCGTGAGCTCGCAGAAGTGCGCTCGTGCAGGCGGCAAGCACAACGACCTCGACGACGTCGGGCGCACGAAGCGCCACCTCGTGTTCTTCGAGATGCTCGGCAACTTCAGCTTCGGCGACTACTTCAAGGAGTCGGCGATCCCGTGGAGCTGGGACCTCGTCACGGGCGACCCCGCCAACGGTGGCTGGGGCTTCGACGGCGACCAACTGTGGATCACCGTGCACGAGTCCGACGACGAGGCCGAGGCGATCTGGCACGAGATCGTCGGTGTGCCCATGGATCGCATCCAGCGTCTCGGCGACAAGGACAACTTCTGGCAGGCCGGCGACACCGGTCCGTGCGGACCGTGCAGCGAGATTCACATCGACCGTGGCCCCGCGTTCGGGCCGGAGGGTGGCCCCCTCGGCGATCCCGCCGGCGACCGGTTCATGGAGTTCTGGAACCTCGTGTTCATGCAGTTCGACCAGGCGCCCGACGGCAGCCGCACGCCGCTGCCGAAGCCGTCGATCGACACCGGTGCCGGCCTCGAACGCATCCTCGCGCTCGTGCAGGGTGTCGACTCGGTCTGGGAGACCGATCTGATGCAACCGCTGATCGACGAGGCGTGTTCGATCACCGGCAAGTCGTACCGGGTCGGCGACTACGACGACCGCGACAGTTTCGCCATGCGTGTGCTCGCCGAGCACGCACGGTCGGGCGCCATGCTCGTCAACGACGGCGTCTTCCCGTCGAACGAGGCGCGTGGCTATGTGCTGCGCCGCATCATTCGCCGTGCGGTTCGCTACGCCTACCTGCTCGGCACCGAATCGCTCGTGATGCCCCGTCTCACCGAGGTCGCCATCGACGTGATGGGCAACGCGTATCCCGACATCATCAAGAACCGCGACTTCGTCGTCAGCGTGATGACCAAGGAGGAGGAGCGCTTCCGCCAGACCCTCAAGCACGGTCTCGGCATCCTCGACGGAGAACTCGAAAGCAACCCGACCGAACTGTCGGGTTCGACGGCGTTCTTGCTCCACGACACGTACGGTTTCCCGCTCGAACTCACCCAGGAGATCACGGGCGAACGCGATGTGAGCGTCGATCTCGCCGGATTCACCACAGAGATGGCTGCCCAGCGCGACCGGGCCAAAGCCGCTCAGAAGGGTGCTGGCGACGGCGTCGACCTCGACGCCTACCGAGACGTCGTCGAACAGTTCGGCGTCACCGAGTTCGTCGGCTACGTCGACGACACCTCCGAGAGCCGTGTGCTCGCCGTGGTCCCGGTCGACGTCGCCGACGGCGAGTCTGGTCTTGTCGACGTGTTCCTCGATCGCACGCCGTTCTACGCCGAGTCCGGTGGTCAGATCGGTGACACCGGCACCATCCAGACCGACACCGGCACCGCCACGGTGCTCGACACCACCTTTGCGCTGCCCAATCTCCGGCGCCATCGCGCCCGCATCGACGGGCAGGTCACGCCAGGACAGGCCGCCACCGCTTCGATCGACAGCGAGCGGCGCGGCGCCATCCGACGCAACCACACCGCCACCCACCTGCTGCACCACGCGCTTCGCCAGGTACTCGGCGACCACGTCAAGCAAGCCGGGTCGATGGTCGGACCCGATCGGCTGCGCTTCGACTTCAGCCACTACGAAGCGGTCACCGACGAACAGATCGCCGAGATCGAACGGCTGGCCAACGCCGAAACGCTCGACAACACCCCGACTCGCATCTTCGAGACCACCAAGGACGAGGCCGAGGCGCTGGGAGCGATTGCGTTCTTCGGCGACAAGTACGGCGACATCGTCCGTGTCCTCGAGGCCGGCTCCTCGATCGAGTTGTGCGGTGGCACCCATGTGCGTGCCACCGGCGACATCGGCACCGTCAAGGTGGTCAGCGAATCGTCGATCGGCTCGAACCTGCGCCGTATCGAAGCGGTCACCGGCGCGGCCAGCGTGGCGTTGCTGCAACGCGACGAGCAGCTGATCGCCGACGCCGCCCGACTGGTGGGCGCATCGTCCGATGAACTGTTGGTCGGGGTGCAACGCAAGCTCGACGAGGCGAAGTCGCTGCAGGAAGAGATCAAGTCGTTGCGGGCGCAGCTCGCCATGGGCCGCGCCGGTGAACTGGCTGCCATCGCCCACGAGGGTGTGCTCGTCACTCAGGTCGACGGGCTCAACCCAGGCGATCTGCGTGAACTGGCCATCGCTGTCCGTCAGCACCCCGGCATCCGGCTGGTGGTGCTGATCGGCGAAACCACCAGCGGTGGTGTCGGACTGGTCGCGGCAGTCGAGGTCGGCAGCGGCTGGAATGCGTCCGGGCTGATCAAGGATGCTGCGAAGGCCGTTGGCGGCGGAGGTGGCGGCAAGGGTGACATCGCAACGGCCGGCGGCAAAGACGTCACCGGGATCCCAGCGGCGCTCGAGCTGGCCTCCCAGGCGGCGGCGGGTCTGGTCGCCAGCTCCACGTGAGCCGCAGCGGCCGGCCACCCGGGGTACGGGCGCTCGGCATCGACCTGGGTTCCAAGCGAATCGGCATTGCCGTCAGCGACACCTCCGGCACGATCGCGTCGGCGCTCACCACCGTTCACCGCTCGTCGTCGCGCCGCCACGACCATGCTGCCATTGCGAAGCTCGTGCGCGACGAGGAAGCGGAGGTGGTCGTCGTCGGTCTGCCACTCTCGCTCGATGGCAGCACCGGGCCGGCGGCTCGCTCTGCCGAGACGGAGGCCAAACAGCTGGCTAGCGTGGTCGGAGTGCAGGTCCAGATGTACGACGAGCGGTTCACCACGGTGACCGCCGAGCGCGGCATGCTCGAAGCCGGCCTCGATGCGCGTCAGCGCCGCAAGGTGGTCGACAAGGTCGCCGCAGCGGTGATGCTGCAGGCTTGGCTCGATCACCGAGCATCCACGTGGGCGGCGGGTGGCGTGTCATGACCCAGCTCGACCCGCTCCTGCCCGAAGCGCAGGTCGATCCCGATTCTCGTCCGGCCGTCGACTGGGTCAGCGACCCGTGGGATGTCACCGACCAGACCGGCTCGATCGAACGCCTCCGGGGCGAGCGACGCACCCTCAAATGGGTGGTCTGGGCTTCGATGGCGGTCGCGGTCGTGGCCATCTTGCTGGCTGGAGCGGTCGGCTGGTGGTATCTCGGCAAGATCAACCCTGAAGGCGCCACCGGAGCGGTGCAGAGTTTCACCGTCAACGACGACGACGACCTCGAATCGGTGTCGCAACGCCTGGCCGACGACGGCTTGATCTCCGACCCCGGGATCTTCGAGTGGTACGTCGAGCGCGAAGGCGGTCTCGAGCTGACCCCCGGCTACTACGAGATCCGCCCCAGCGATCACATGGGCAACGTGCTCGGCCGCCTGCGCACCCCACCGGGTCAGACCTACAGCAAGGTGACGTTCCCCGAGGGGTTCACGCTCACCCGTATGGCCGATCGGCTCGACACCTCGGTGCCACGTTTGACCGCTGACGGCTTCATGCAAGCAGCGACCGACGGCACGCTTCGCTCTCCGTGGCAGCCGCCAGGCGTGACATCGCTGGAAGGCATGTTGTTCCCCGACACCTATCAGGTGTCGAACGCCGAGAGCGAGGGCCAGGTCATCGAGCGGATGATCGCCAACATGCAGCGCGTCGTCGACCAGGAAGACATCGTCAACCGGTCGAGTGCACTCGGCGTGACCCCCTATGAGGCGCTGATCATCGCGTCGATGATCGAACGAGAAGCCAAGGTCCCCGAAGACCGGGCCAAGATTTCGCGAGTCATCTACAACCGTCTCGGGCTGAGTGCGTTGGTGCCCGACAACCCGACCCGGCTGCAGATCGACGCAACGGTGCTGTACGGCGCCGAGGTGGCAGGCCTCGACCCCGAGTTGTCGTTCGCCGAGTTGCGTGTCATCGACGGGCCGTACAACACCTACGCGCGTCCCGGGCTCCCGCCGACACCGATCGCCAACCCTGGTCGTGCGTCCATCGAAGCGGCACTGAACCCCGCACCGGATCCGCCGGCTGGCGACCCGATCTGTGCCGAACTCTCCGATCCCACCAAATGCGCGTACATCTTCTACGTGATTGCCGATGAAGACGGTCGTCACGTGTTCGCCTCCGAAGACTGGCAGCACCTCCGCAACGTCGAACTCGCTCGTCAGGCCGGATTGCTGTGACGCAGCGCCGGGTGGCGGCGCTGATCGGTTCGCCCGTGGCGCACAGCCTGTCGCCGGCCATCCATCAGGCAGCATTCGACGCAGCCGGAGTCGACTGGACCTACGCCGCATTCGATGTGGCCGCCGGTCAGGCTGCCGGAGCCGTCGCAGCGATGCGAGTACTCGGGTTGGCCGGGATGTCGGTCACCATGCCGCACAAGCACGATGTCGCCGCGGCGGTCGACCGCCTCGACCCTGCCGCCCAGGCGCTCCGCTCGGTCAACACCGTGAGCTGGGACGGTGACGAACTCGTCGGGTCGAGCACCGATGGTGCTGGATTCGTGTCGTCGCTCGCCGGCGAGGGTATCGAGATCGACGGTGTCAGGATTGCGGTGATCGGCGCAGGAGGGGCGGCCCGCTCGGTCATCGACGCCCTCGGTCGCGCCGGCGCCTCATCGGTTGCGGTGATCAACAGAACTGCCGAGCGCGCCGAGTCGGCGTGCGCCCTGGCAGCAGTCGCCTCGGTGGGCACCACAGCTGACATCGCCGAGGCCGACATCGTGGTCAACGCCTCGAGCGTTGGCATGGGTGTCGATGCAGCATCCGAGACCCCGAGCGACCTGCCCTGCGACCCGGCACTGCTGCACGCCGAACAGATCGTGGTCGACCTCGTGTATCACCCGCTCGAGACCGTCTGGCTGCGTCGAGCAGGTCTGGTCGGCGCCCGAACGATCGACGGGCTCGGCATGTTGATCCACCAGGCGGCCTTGCAGCAGTTGGCGTGGCTCGGTCGGCTTCCCGACGTCGACGTGATGCGCCGGGCCGCCGAGACGGCGCTGGGTCGACGCCAACCCTGACCCGGCGACGCCGGGCGATAGCCTCGACCGGATGTTGCGGTATCTCACGGCGGGCGAATCCCACGGCCAGGCGCTGGTCGTCGTGATGGAAGGGCTCCCTGCGGGACTCCCGATCACCGTCGAGCAGATCCAAGAGGAGATGGGCCGTCGCCGCCTCGGCTACGGGCGTGGGCCCCGCCAGCGTTTCGAGGCCGACGAACTCACGCTGATCGGTGGCGTTCGCCACGGTCGCACGCTCGGCTCGCCAGTGGCGATCGAGATCAAGAACTCCGAGTGGTTCCGCAGCGACAAGTGGCACGAGGAGATGAGCCCGGCGCCCGGCGCCACCAAGACGCCGCTCACGCAGGTCCGCCCGGGACACGCCGACCTGGCCGGCATGCAGAAGTACGGTTTCACCGATGCGCGCGACGTGCTCGAACGTGCGAGCGCTCGCGAGACCGCAGCTCGGGTGGCCGCTGGTGCGGTTGCCAAGGCGTTGCTGTCGTACATCGGCGTCGAGATCATCTCCCACGTCATCCAGATGGGAGCAGCTCGCGTGCCGGCCGGCGCCGCACGGCCGACGCCCGACCAGCTCGACCGGGTCGACGAGAACCAGGTGCGGTGCTTCGATCTCGAAGCGAGCGAAGCGATGATCGGCGAGATCAAGGCAGCAGCGAAGGACGGCGACTCGCTCGGCGGTGTGGTCGAGGTGCTCGGTTTCGGTCTCCCGGTCGGGCTCGGGAGCCACGTCCACTGGGATCGCAAGCTCGACTCGCTGCTCGCCCAGGCGATCATGAGTATCCAGGCGGTCAAGGGCGTCGAGATCGGTGACGGTTTCGAAGTGGCCGGACGGCGCGGCAGCGTTGCCCACGACCCGATCTCGTGGGACGCCGACGCCGGCGCGTACCGGCGCGGCAGCACCCTCGCAGGTGGCACCGAGGGCGGGATCTCCACCGGCGAGCTGTTGGTGGTGCGTGCCGCCATGAAGCCGCTGGCCACCCTCAACGTGCCGACGCTCGAAACCGTCGACACGGTCACCAAGGAATCGACGGTCTCGTTCAAGGAACGCACCGACGTCACCGCGGTACCGGCGATGGGCGTGGTGGCCGAAACGATGGTGGCGTTGGTGCTTGCTGCCGAGGCACAGCGCAAATTCGGTGGCGACTCACTCGACGAGTTCGTCCGCAACGCCGAGGCCTATACGGCCACGTTGCCGTGACTCACCTGGTCCTCGTCGGGATGATGGGCGTCGGCAAGTCGACGGTCGGCCGAATGGTCGCCTCCGAACTCGATCGTCCGCTGTTCGACTCCGACGAGATGATCGAAGAACGCACCGGGCGCACCGTTCGCGAGATCTGGTCGGCTGATGGCGAAGCCACATTTCGGGCACTCGAAACCGAGACGCTGCTCGAAGCTCTCGGCGAGCACGAAGAGTCGGTGATCGCAGCTGCCGGGGGTGTGGTGCTCAGCGAACGCAACCGTGCTGGCCCTGCAGAGCGCCGACGCTCACGTCGTGTGGCTGCTGGCCGACGTCGACGTGTTGCTCGAACGAGTACGCAACGGCATGCACCGGCCGCTGCTCGACGACGACCCCGAGGGAACGCTGCGACAGATGTACCTCGATCGGGCCCCGTTGTACCAGGAGGTCGCCGACGCGATCGTGTCCGTCGACCACCGCTCGCCCAACGATGTCGCGAAGGCGGTACTTCGATGCTGCGCGTGAACGTCCCGCTCGCCGATCGTTCGTACGACGTGCTCGTCGGCAACGGTGCGATCAGCGAGCTCGACGCGTTGCTGCCCGCCGACGCTCGACGGGTGGCGGTGGTCACGCAGGCAGGCATTCCACTCGACGTGGCACTGCCGGGCCGTGATGTCGAGACCTACCTGATCGGCGACGGCGAGGCTGCGAAGTCGCTGGCGACGATCGAGACACTCGTACGCGGATTCGCCCGGCAGGGCCTCACGCGACGCGACGTGATCGTCGGAGTCGGCGGTGGCATGGTCACCGATGTGGCCGGCTTCGCCGCCGCGTCATGGCACCGGGGCACACCGGTGGTGCACGTGTCGACGACGTTGCTCGGCATGGTCGACGCGGCGATCGGCGGCAAGACCGGCGTCAACCTGCCAGAGGGCAAGAACCTGGTGGGAGCGTTCTGGCAACCGTCGGGTGTGATCTGCGACCTCGATGCACTCGACACGCTGCCCGATCGCGAGACACGCTGCGGACTCGGCGAGATGTCGAAGTACCACTTCTTGACCGGCGACGATCTGCTGGCGATGCCGCTCGACGAGCGCATCGCCCGCTGTGTCGAGATCAAGGCCGAGGTCGTCGCCTCCGACGAGCGTGAGGGCGGTCGGCGAGCACTCCTCAACTACGGGCACACGCTGGCCCACGCACTCGAGATCGCGACCGCTCACGACCTTGCCCACGGTGAAGCGGTCGCCATCGGGCTCGTGTTTGCCGCGGAACTCGCACTCGAACTCGGCCGAATCGACGAAGCTCGTGTCGACGAACACCGTCGCATCGTGGCAGGGGAGTACGGGCTGCGTATCACCCCGCCCGAACGCGTCGACGTGGCTGACCTGCTCGGTCTGATGGCCCGCGACAAGAAGGCCCTCGACGGCCTCACGTTCGTGCTCGATGGGCCCGAGGGCGTCGAGGTGGTCGAGCAGGTCCCCGAGGCAGCGGTGCGATCCACCCTCGAACGGTTCGTGTGACGAATGGTGTCTGACACCGATCGCTACACGCCGATCGACCATGCGGCTCGCGTGGCGATGATCCAGCCTCGTCTGCCGTTGGGCAACGGGTGCGATGCGTTGTTGTTCACCGACCTGGTCGACGTGCGTTGGCTCACCGGGTTCACCGGGTCGAACGGGTGGGCAGTGGTGACTCCCACCGAGGTCATCGTTGGCACCGACGGCCGCTACGGCGACCGGGCCAGGGCCGAAACAGCGTCGTGCGGGGCGACGGTGTACGCCGAGACCACGAGAGGTGCGCTCCGCGACCGGTTGGTCGAGGTGCTGGACCCAGCGAGATTCGTCGGCCTCGACGCCACCACGACCAGCTACGCCGAGTTCCGCAGCCTGGCGCTCGACGTCAATCTCGTACCAACCGATTCGTTGGTGAAACTCCAACGTCAGATCAAAGACGACGCGGAGATCGAACGGATGCATGCCGCTGCCGCTGCTGCCGACGCAGCGCTGGCCGAAGTCGAGCCGATGCTGTTCGCCACCACCGACTCGCCGGTCACCGAGGCAGACGTCCGCGACGAGCTCGAATACCGGATGCGCCGTCATGGTGCCGACGACCGCAGCTACGAGACGATCGTTGCATCAGGGCCCGAGCACGCGGCGCGTCCCCACCACGACGCCACCCGCCGCACGATCGTCGAGGGCGACACGGTGATCATCGACGTCGGCGCCCTCGTCGACGGCTACCACTCCGACATGACCCGTTCGTATGTGATCGGCGAGCCATCGGACGCACAACGGCAGGTCTACGCGCTCGTCGAGGCGGCCCAGCGTGCCGGAATCGACGCACTGGCCCCTGGCGTCGAGGCGAAGGCCGTCGACAGCGCCTGCCGCGATCTGTTCACCGGTGCGGGCTACGGCGAGTGGTACCTGCACGGCACCGGCCATGGCGTCGGGCTCGAGATCCACGAGATCCCATTCCACGCTCAGGCGTCAGAGGAAGTGTTGGTCACCGGAAACGTGGTGAC
Organism: Ilumatobacteraceae bacterium; assembly: GCA_963717385.1. GTDB lineage: Bacteria > Actinomycetota > Acidimicrobiia > Acidimicrobiales > Ilumatobacteraceae > Sva-07. The sequence goes on along the minus strand of CAVQWE010000010.1, from coordinate 43,972 downwards.
CGTCGAGCCGGGGCTCTATCGTGTCGGCTTCGGTGGATTTCGTATCGAGGATCTCCTCGTTGTCACCGAAACCGGCTCGCAGCCACTCACGCACACGGTGCCACGACCATCGCTCCTGACCCACACGTTCACGATGTGTCAGACACATCGTGAACGCCATTGCCGGCTGAGCCCGGCTCCGCACCATCAATCGAAGGACACCGACCATGCCGCAGATCTCCGTCAACGACCTCAAGAACGGAATCACCCTCGAACTCGACAATGGCTTGTTCCAGGTCGTCGAGTTCCAGCACGTCAAGCCGGGCAAGGGTGGCGCGTTCGTGCGCACGAAGATCCGCAACGCCCGCACCGGTGCGGTGATCGACAAGACCTTCAATGCCGGCATCAAGGTCGAGCAGGCCATCGTCGACCGTCAGGACATGCAGTTCTTGTACAAAGACGGCGACGCCTACGTGTTCATGAACACCTCCACCTACGACCAGATGAACGTCCAGAGCAGCGCACTCGGCGATGCCGCCGACTACCTGGTCGAGCAGATGATCGCCCAGATCGCGATGTACCAGGGCGAGATCATCGGTGTCGAGATCGCCGCCTCCGTCGAGCTCACGATCGCCGAGACCGAGCCGGGTGTGCAGGGCGACCGGGTGTCGGGCGCCCGCAAGCCGGCGACGCTCGAGACCGGCAAGGTGCTCCAGGTGCCGCTGTTCGTGGAACCTGGCGACAAGGTCAAGGTCGACACCCGCACCGGCGACTACATCACCCGCGTCTGACGAGGGCTACGGACACATCATGGCTGCCATGCCGCGCCCCGACGACCGCTCCGACGCGCGCGAACGCGCTCTCTACCTGTTGTACGAGGCCTACTCGAAGGGCATCTCGCCTGCTGACGCTCTGGCCCTGCAAGTGCTCGAGCCCGATGAGTTGACCGTCTTGCTGGTCACCGGCGTGGGTGAGCATGTCGAGCAGCTCGACGCGGCGATCGCCGCACGTGCCAAGGGTGGACGCTCGTGCGCATGCCCGTCCTCGATCTGAACGTGTTGCGCCTCGGAGCGTTCGAGCTCGCACATCGTGCGGAGGTGCCGGTCGCTGTCGCAATCGACGAAGCGGTCGAATTGGCCAAGCGTTTCTCCACCGACGACAGCGGCAAGTTCGTCAACGGTGTGCTCTCGGCGTTGGTGGCCGACCTGCGAGAGTAGGCAGATGTCGGAGACGCCGACGATCGAGCCTGCGTCAGCTGACGTCGACCCCGACGTCGACCACGTCGTGCCCGGTCGGTGGTGGCATCGGATCACGCCGCCGACAGCACCGCAGGTGTTCCTCGCCGGTGCGGTGGCGATCTGGACCTGGTACTTCTCGGTCCGCTCGCTCGACATCCATCATGCGCTGGGCACAGCCTCGTACGACTCAGCGCTCTACGACCAGGGCATGTGGCTGCTGTCGCAGTTCGACACCCCGTTCGTGACCCTGATGGGGCGAAACCTGTTCGGCGATCACACGTCGTTCGTGCTGCTCGTGCTGGTGCCCGTCTACTGGATCGCACCAGGGGCATGGATCATGTTCACCGCGCAGTCGGCGGCGATCGCTGCTGGCGCCATCCCGGTCTTCTTGTACGGCTGCCGACGGCTCGGATCGCAGTGGTGGGCGCTGGTCGGCGCTGGCGCCTACCTGCTGCATCCCGCCGTGGGATGGACGAACCTCGAGAACTTCCACCCCGACTCGTTTCTCGGCGTGTTCGTCGGGTTCGCGATCTATGCCGCACTCGAGCGCAAGTGGCGCATGTACGCGGTGTTCGTCGTTCTCTCGCTCCTGGTCAAGGAGGACGTGTCGCTCGTGATCGTCCCGTTGGGGATCTGGGTGGCGCTCCGACGCGACCGCCGCATCGGTCTGCTGACCGTGTTCGGGAGCCTGGCGTTCATGGCGGTGGCGATGCTGGTGGTGATGCGCAGCCTGATCGGGGTGCCGACCCGCAACGGATGGCGGATCCCGTTCGGTGGGATGTGGGGCCTGGTGGACACGACGGTGACCAATCCGACGCAGGTGGTCGAGCACTTCCGCAGCGACGGCCGTCCGTGGTACCTCGTGCAGATGACCGCACCGTTCGCGTGGCTGTTCGTCCGATTGCCCGACGTGGCGTTGATCAGCGGACTGGTGTTGTTCACCAATGTGCTCAGCACGTTCTGGTACCAGTACCAGATCGAATACCACTACAGCCTCGTTGCCGTGCCGGCACTGGCGATCGGCACGGTGTACGCAATCGGAGCGCTCCGCGATCGGGCGGTCGAGCTGCGCGGCCGAACGGTACCGGTGAGGGCCGTTGCGATGGGGCTCGTCGCCACAGCGACGCTGGTGACATCGACCATGTGGGCGCCGATGCCGTGGGGGCGCACCCCGCTGTTCCACGGCGATCCCGACAGTGTCCAGGCGATCGCAGCGAGGGAGCTGTTCGAACTGATCCCCGACGATGCGGTGGTGTCGGCGAGCTACCGTCTGACTCCGCACCTCGCGTACCGCGAAGAGATCTACCAGTTCCCGGTGCCGTTCCGAGTGCTGCTCTACGGGTCGGACGACTCACGAGAAGGTGAGCGGCTCGAAGCGCGATCGGAACGGGTCGAGTTCGTGTTGCTGCCCGCCCGCCTCGACGATTCGCTGATCGATGACTGGCTCGCGATCGACGAGGCGTTCGATGAAGTCGCCCGCAACGAGATCTGGGTGCTGCACGAACGGAACCGATCCGTCTCGCTCCCGCCGGTCACACTGCCCTGACGAGAGATGTCAGCGGGGCCCGCGGATGAGTTGGCCGGGCAGCTCGCCGGTGAACTCGTCGTGGTCGACGATCTGCACGCCTGCGACGAACGTGGCCTCGTACCCCTTTGCCTTCTGCACGAGGCGTCGGGCGCCGGCGGGAAGGTCGTGTGCCATGCGGGCGGCGCCGAAGGTGAGGTGGTCGTAGTCGATCACGTTGATGTCGGCGCGCAGCCCTGGCGTGAGGGCGCCGCGGTCGCTGAGGCCGTACAACTCGGCGGTCTCCCGGGTCTGGCGTCGAACGACGTGTTCGAGCGGCAGCTTCGGGCCGCGTGTGCGGTCGCGCGTCCAGTGCGTGAGCATGAACGTGGGGGTGCCGCCGTCGCACACCACTCCGCAGTGTGCTCCCGCATCGGCGAGGCCCATTCGGGTACCGGGATGCTTGTGGACCTCGTAGCTGAACGACAGATCGCCATAGGCGTAGTTGAAGAACGGCGTGAGCACGATGCCGTTGCCATCGGCGGAGGCCAACTGGTCGATCATCAGGTCGGTTGCCCGCACGCCGTCGCGCTCGGCGACTGCGGCCAGCGACTCGTCGAGCGCAGGTTCGTAGTCGATGTCGCCGTCCTCGACGGCCCAGAAGCTGCCGAGTCGATCGAGCACCAGCTTCTGGTACAACTCGCCGCCCTCGACGTCGGCGGTGGCGAACGCGTCGCGCAACGCCGGGTCGGCGAGCGCTGCGGCACGTTCTGCCAGCGGCAGCGCGGCGATCGCCGCATAGGCGGGGTGGAATCCCAACGGGTTGAAGCTGCCTTCGAGACACATCAGCAGCCCGACGACCCGCCCGGCCACCTGGGCGACGATCGGGATGCCTTCGTCGTGGGCCTCGTCGAGGAGCGCCAGGACGTCTTTCCAGAGGTCGGGTGCGTCGTCGGGCTGATTGAGGTTGACGCTGATCGTCCGACCGGTGCGGCGGGCGAGTTCCTTCATCCACGGCCACTCGTCCACCGGCAGGTGGGCATGATCGGGAGCGAACTGGAACACGCCGTGGCCGGCTCGGGCCAATGCGTCGGCGATGCCGAACAGTTCGTCGCTGTCGGCATTGGTGCCGGGCACCAACTCGCCTGACTTCGACCGGTGAATCGGTGTGCGCGATGTGGAGAACCCCAACGCGCCGGCCCGCAAGCCACGCTCGACGATGTCGGCCATCGCCGCGATGTCATCGGCGGTGGGAGCCTCGTTGGCGGCCCCCCGGTCGCCCATCACATAGCCGCGCACGGGGCCGTGGGCGACCTGGGCGCCGATGTCGATGACGAACTGACGCCTGTCGAGCGCATCGAGGTAGTCCTCGAACGACTCCCAATCCCACGTGAGGCCCTCGGTGAGCGCGGTGCCCGGGATGTCCTCGACGCCCTCCATCAGCTCGATCAGCCACTCGTGGCGATCCGGTGCCGCCGGCGCGAAGCCGACGCCACAGTTGCCCATCACGACCGTGGTCACGCCATGCCACGACGACGGCGTGAGGAACGGATCCCACGATGCCTGGCCGTCGTAGTGCGTGTGGATGTCGACCCAGCCTGGCGTCACCAGCTTGCCGGTGGCATCGACGACACGTGCGGCATCGCCCACCACGGTGCCCGAATCGACGTCGACCACCGCAGTGATCACCCCATCGTTCACCACCACGTCGGCGAGACGCCCGGGTGTACCGGTGCCATCGACCACGAATCCCCCACGAATCACCAGATCATGCATGCCGCCGACAGTAGTTGCTGCTACGTTGCCGAACACCGTGAAGCGTGTCCCGTGAGGCTCGCACGGAGGAGAAGTAGATGGCTGCTGACAATTCAGCCGCGAGTGCCAAGCAGGTGCTCGGGCCCGATGACGTGCGTCGTGCCGTCACCCGTATGGCCCACGAGATCATCGAACGCAACCGTGGGCTCGATGGCGTCGTCCTGGTCGGAATCGCGCACGGCGGTGTGTGGCTCGCGGACAGCCTCGGTGAAGAGATCGGCCGGATCATCGCCACCACCGACGAACCGAGTGCAACGGTGAGGGTCGGATCGGTCGACGTGAGTCTCTACCGCGACGACATCGGTCTGCGCCCCGTCAGTCCGGGAGCGGTCAGCGATCTGCCTGGCGACATCGACGGTGCAACAGTCGTGCTCGTCGACGACGTGCTGTACACCGGGCGCACGGTACGCGCTGCACTCGACGCAGTTGTCCGACTACGGGCGCCCCAGAGCTGTCCAACTGGCGGTGCTCGTCGATCGAGGGCATCGCGAACTGCCGATCAGGCCCGACTTCATCGGCAAGAACCTGCCCACGAGTGCCGACGAACGGGTCACCGCAAGCGCAGCTGGCGTGTTGATCGCATGACCCCCGCCCGCTCGCTCCTGGCCGTCGAAGACCTCGGTGCCGACGGCATCATCCGAATCCTCGATCTCGCCGACCACATGGCCGAGGTCAACCGTCGTCCCAACCCGAAGGTGCCGGCGCTGCGCGGCAAGACGGTGTGCAGCGTGTTCTTCGAGGACTCGACTCGCACTCGTCTCAGCTTCGAGACGGCCGCCAAGCGGCTGTCGGCCGACACGATGACGTTCGCCGTGTCGCAGTCGAGCCTGAGCAAGGGCGAGAGCCTGCGCGACACCATCGAGACGATCGCCGCGATGGGCGTTGATGCGTTCGTGGTGCGTCACCGATCGAGCGGCGCGCCTCGGATGATCGACGCCTGGACCCAGGCGAGCGTGATCAACGCGGGCGACGGCTGGCACGCCCATCCCACTCAGGCCCTCCTCGACGCGTACACCGTGCGCAGCGCGCTCGGCCGCAGTGGGGGCCTCGATGGGCTCAGCATGGCCATCGTGGGTGATGTCAAGCACAGTCGGGTGGCTCGCAGCACCGTTGCCGCAATGCGGATGCTCGGTGTGCACGTCACGGTGGTGGCGCCCCGCACGCTGTTGCCGCCCGACGTCGGTCATTCGTTTGCCGATGCGGTCACCGACCGTCTCGACGACGTGATCGCCGATGTCGACGTGCTGTACCTGCTGCGCATGCAGCAGGAGAGAATGAACGAGGCGCTCGTGCCGAGCTTGCGCGAGTACACCTCACGATTCGGCCTCACCGCCGAACGAGCTGCTGCGTTGTCGCCTCAGACCCTGATCATGCACCCGGGTCCGATGAACCGGGGTGTCGAGATCGCCGTCGACCCGGCAGAACTCCCGGGCGCGGTCATCACTCAGCAGGTGACGAACGGCATCGCGGTTCGCATGGCCGTGCTGTTCGACCTGCTCGGTTCCGGCCACGCCACCGCTGAAGCCGAACTCATCACGGAAGGAGGCTCGCAATGAGCCTGTTGATCACCGGCGCCCGCGTCATCGACTCCAACGGCGAGCGTCGAGTCGACGTACGCCTCGACGGGACACTCGTCAGCGAGGTCGCCGACCAGCTCGAGCCAGCTGATGGTGACGAGGTCATCGATGCAGCGGGTCATGTGCTCACACCGGGTTTCGTCGACCTCCATGTCCATCTGCGTGAACCCGGACGCGAAGAAGCCGAGACCATCGAGACCGGCAGCCGGGCAGCGGCCCTCGGCGGATTCACCGCTGTCGTCGCGATGCCGAACACCGACCCGACGCAAGACAGCGTCGAGGTCGTCGATTTCGTTCGCCGACAGGGCGAGCGTGCCGGGTTGTGCGAGGTGCTTCCGTCGGGCTCGATCACCGTCGGGCGTGGTGGCCAACAACTCACCCCCTTCGCTGAGCTGGCCAGCGCCGGTGTGAAGATCTTCACCGACGACGGCAACGGCGTGCAGAACGCGTTGCTGATGCGTCGTGCGCTCGAGTACGCCGATGGACTGGGAATCACGCTGGCCCAGCATTGCGAGGTCGAGCAGCTCACCGCTGGCGCAGTGATGCACGAAGGGTCGTGCTGCAGTCGCCTGGGGCTGCCGGGGTGGCCATCGATCGCCGAAGAACTGATGCTGCACCGCGACATCGAGCTCGTACGGCTCACTGGTGTCGGCATGCACTTCTTGCACCTGTCGACGGCCAAGAGCGTCGACTTGGTGCGTGCAGCCAAGGCGGATGGTCTGGCGGTCACCGCCGAGGCGACGCCACACCACTTCAGCCTCACCGACGAACGCCTCGAGACCTACGACGCGCTCTACAAGGTGACCCCGCCGCTTCGCACCGCCGAGGACCTTGCAGCGATACGTGCCGGGCTGGCCGACGGCACGATCGATGCCATCGCAACCGACCATGCACCCCACGTGGCCGAGGCCAAGGAACAGCCGCTCGATCAGGCACCGCCGGGAATGCTCGGCCTGGAGACCGCACTCGGCGTGTCCTTGGCGTGCCTCGAGATGCCGCTCGCCGACGTGATCGCGGCGCTGTCGTGGAAGCCTGCCGCCATCGCTGGCGTGGCCGATCGCCATGGCCGACCGATCGAACCTGGTGAACCCGCCAACCTGACGATCTTCGACCCCCACGAGGTGTGGGAGGTGGTGCCCGCTCGGCTCGCCAGCAAGAGCCGCAACACCCCCTACGTCGGGATGCCGCTGCGGGGTCGGGTGCTCCACACGATCTTGCAGGGAACCGCGGTCGTTCGAGAAGGCGCGGCGCTACGGTGATGAATAGTCATACACGAGAACGGATGATCATGCAGACAACCGAGTTGAAGTGGAGTGCGACGACATGACGGTTCGCGATGGAGCGTTGGTGCTCGCCGACGGCAGCGTGTTCGAAGGCGAACTGATCGGTGCCGAGGTACCGATCGCCACGGGCGAGGTGGTGTTCAACACGGTGCTCAGCGGCTATCAGGAAGTGATCACCGACCCGAGCTATGCCGGCCAGATCATCACCTTCACCACCCCTCACATCGGCAACTACGGCGTGAACGCCGCGGATTTCGAGTCGCGCGGCACGTTCTGCCGTGGCATCGTGATCAGGGAACTGGCACGTCGCCACAGCAACCAACGCGCCGAGGGCAGTCTCGACGCACTGCTGCAGCAACACGGGGTTCCTGGCATCGCCGGCATCGACACCCGACGCCTCACCCGGCGCTTGCGCGACACCGGCGCGATGCCCGGGGCCTTCGGTGCGGCGAGCGAAGCCGATCTCCGCGCCGCGGCTGATGCCGAGCCCGGAACCGAGGGCGTCGACCTGGTGCGCCAGGTCACCGTGGGGGAGGGGTACACCGTTGCCGCCCTCGATCCAGACAACCGCACCCGCATCATCGCCATCGACTACGGCATGAAGCGCAACATCGCCGTGAACCTCTCGCGCTACGGCACCGTCGAGGTGGTGCCGGCCACCACCAGCGCTGCCGACATTCTCGCCCGTGGCGCCGACGGCGTCTTCCTGAGCAACGGCCCCGGCGACCCGGCGATGACGCCGTACGGCGTCGAGACGATCCGGGGCTGCTCGGCAACGTGCCGATCTTCGGCATCTGCCTCGGCCACCAGCTCCTCGGTCGGGCGATCGGGGCCGGCACCGTGAAGCTGCCGTTCGGGCACCACGGCGGCAACCACCCGGTGCGCAACATCGCCACCGGCAAGGTCGAGATCACCAGCCAGAACCACAACTTCGCCGTCGACCCCGACTCGATGGCCGGCAAGGCGACGATGACCCACGTCAACCTCAACGACGGGGTGTGCGAAGGGTTGCGAGTCGATGGTGAGCTCGCCTTCAGCGTGCAGCACCACCCCGAAGCGAATCCCGGTCCACACGATTCGCACTATCTCTTCGAGGAGTTCGCCGAGATGATGAAACACGCGTCCACCGAGCGCCAGCTCGAACGGCGGTCGCTGATGCCCAAGCGCACCGACATCCACTCGATCCTGATCATCGGCTCCGGCCCGATCGTGATCGGCCAAGCCTGCGAGTTCGACTACTCCGGCACCCAGGCGTGTCGTGTGCTGCGCGAGGAGGGCTACCGCGTCATCCTCGCCAACTCGAACCCCGCCACGATCATGACCGACCCCGACTTCGCCGATGCCACCTACGTCGAGCCGCTGACCTGGGAGGTCGTCTCGGCGATCATCGACCGAGAGCAGCCCGACGCCGTACTGCCCACGCTCGGTGGCCAGACCGGGCTCAACATCGCCATGGAACTGTTCGAGCGCGGCCTCATCGGCGTGCCGGGCAAGCCCGAGATGATCGGCGCCAACGCCGAGGCGATCGCCACCGCTGAAGACCGCGAGATCTTCAAGCAGGCCATGGTCGGCATCGGCCTCGACTGCCTGCGTTCCGGTACGGCGCACACGATGGACGAGGCCCGCAGCGTCATCGACGACATCGGCCTGCCTGCGGTGATCCGGCCCGCCTACATCCTCGGTGGCCGGGGGACCGGCATCGCGTTCACCGCCGAGCAGTTCGAGAAGATCGCCTCGAACGGTCTCACCGCCAGCCCGATCAGCGAGATCCTGATCGAGGAATCGGTGTACGGCTGGAAGGAATACGAACTCGAGGTCATGCGAGACCACGCCGACAACTGCGTGATCATCTGCGGCATCGAGAACGTCGATCCGATGGGGGTGCACACCGGCGACTCGATCACGGTCGCACCCATCCAGACCCTCACCGATGTCGAGTACCAGGAGATGCGCAACTCGGCACTCGCCTGCATCCGGCGCGTCGGTGTCGAGACCGGTGGCTCGAACGTGCAGTTCGCCGTCGAACCATCGACCGGCCGTCAGGTCGTCATCGAGATGAACCCACGGGTGTCCCGCTCGTCGGCACTCGCGTCGAAGGCGACGGGGTTCCCGATCGCCAAGATCGCTGCTCGTCTCGCGGTCGGCTACACCCTCGACGAGATCCCCAACGACATCACCAAGACCGACACGATGTCCACCCCCGCCAGCTTCGAGCCGGTGATCGACTACGTGGTCACCAAGATCCCACGTTGGGCCTTCGAGAAGCTGCCCGGCGCGTCCGGTGTGCTCGGCACCCAGATGCAGTCGGTCGGTGAGGTCATGGCGATCGGACGAACATTCCCCGAAAGCCTCCAGAAGGCGCTGCGCTCGCTCGAACAGGGCCGCCTGGGTCTCGGCTGCGACCCGGCCGAAGCCCAGCTCGATGAGCCTCTCCGACGACGAACTGCTCGCCCAGGCCGCAATTCCCACAGCGGACCGGATCCAACAGGTCGGTGCGCTGCTCCACCGCGGCGTCTCGATCGATGCGGTGCACGAAGCGACGTCGATCGATCCGTGGTTCCTCGACCAGATGTCGATGATCTCCGAGGAACGAGCGGTGCTCCTCGGCACATCCATCGACGAGATGACGGTGCGGGGGTGGCGTCGGGCCAAGCGACTCGGATTCTCCGACGCCCAGATGGCCCATCTGTGGTCGACACACGAAGACGACGTTCGTGCGGCTCGCGAGGCCAGCGGCGTGCTGCCGACCTACAAGACGGTCGACACCTGCTCGGCGGAGTTTCCGGCCGAGACGCCGTATCACTACTCGACCTACGAAGACGAGAGTGAAGTTCGTCCGTCCGATGCCCGCAAGGTCGTCATCCTCGGCTCGGGTCCCAACCGCATCGGTCAGGGCATCGAGTTCGACTACTGCTGCGTGCACGCGTCGTTCGCGCTACGAGATGCCGGCTTCGAGACGATCATGGTCAACTGCAACCCCGAGACGGTCTCGACCGACTACGACACATCGAGCCGCCTGTACTTCGAGCCGCTCACCAAAGAAGACGTGCTCAACGTCATCGCCGTCGAGCAGCCCGAGGCGGTCATCGTCTCGCTCGGCGGGCAGACACCGTTGAAGCTCGCCGGGATGATTCCGCCTGAGCTCGTCGCTGGCACCTCGCCCGACTCGATCGACGCCGCCGAGGACCGTGAGCGCTGGAACGCGATCTGCGATCAACTCCGGATCCCGCAGCCTCCAGGCGGCACGGCCGTCGACATCGAGCAGGCCCTGGCGATCACCGACGAGGTCGGCTTTCCCGTGTTGGTTCGTCCCAGCTACGTGCTCGGTGGTCGGGCGATGCAGATCGTCCACGACCGCAATCACCTCGCTCGCGCCATGGAGGAACTCGCCGGGTTCGGCAGCCTCGGCAAGGAAGGCGGACTCTCTGCGGAACGTCCGGTCCTGATCGACCGGTTCCTCGCCGACGCCACCGAGGTCGACGTGGACGCAATCCGCGATCACACCGGCGAGGTGCTGATCGGTGGTGTGATGGAACACGTCGAGGAAGCAGGCGTGCACTCGGGCGACTCGGCCTGCGCCCTACCGCCCCCGACGCTGCCGTCGTGGGTGGTCGAGGTGATCGAGTCGTACACCGCAGCGATCGCCAAGCACCTCGATGTTCGTGGCCTGATCAACGTGCAATATGCGGTGGTCGGCACCACGGTGTACGTGATCGAGGCCAACCCGCGCGCCAGTCGCACGGTCCCGTTCGTCGCCAAGGCAACGGGTGTGTCGCTGGCCAAGGTGGCGACGCGGGTGATGCTCGGCGCCACCCTCGCCGAACTCCGAACCGAAGGCGTCCTGCTCGAACCGGTGGGTGGACACGTCGCGGTGAAGGAAGCTGTGATGCCGTTCAACCGGTTCCCCGAGGTCGATCCGGCGCTCGGACCGGAGATGCGTTCGACCGGCGAAGTCATGGGCATCGCCGACACGTTCGGTCGGGCGTTCTACAAGGCCGAGTTGGCCGCCGGCAATCCGCTGCCGACCACGGGCACCGTGTTCTTGTCGTTGGCCGATCCCGACAAGCCGGCAGGGCTGGTGGTCGCCCAGCGATTCCGTGCCCTCGGCCTCGGTATCGCGGCGACCGAGGGAACGGCGGCCTATCTGGCGGCGTTCGATTCGCCGGTCGATCAGGTGGTGGCCAAGGTCCAAGAGATCGGCGACGACGGCCAGCTCGGTGTCACCGCGGTGGATCTGATCGCCGAGGGAAGCATCAGCTTCGTGGTCAACACGCCTCGCGGTGCCCTCGGACGCAGCGACGGCGAGCAGATCCGCAAGGCCGCCAGCTTGCACGGAGTGAGTTGTGTCACCACCGTCGATGCTGCACTCGCCGCCGTGGAAGGGCTGTCCGAGCGTGAGGGTGAGGTGCTCACGGTCAAGACGCTCCAGGAGTACCACTCGAGTGCTCGGGCGGAGATGGCGGCGTCCTCATCGTGATCGACACCAGCGTCACCGTCGGGAGCCTGGTGCTCGATGCGCCGGTGATGACGGCGTCGGGCACGGCGGGCTACGGCACCGAGCTCGGCAGTCACCTCGATCTGGGATCGCTCGGCGCGGTCGTCACCAAGTCGTTGGCGACGTACGACTGGCCGGGCAACCCGGCACCGCGCCTGCATCCCACGCCCCAGGGCATGATGAACGCAGTCGGACTTCAAGGTCCCGGCGTGCAGTACTGGCTGGACCATGTGGTCGGCGATCTCGTGTCGACCGGCGCCACGGTCGTGGTCAGCATCTGGGGACGCAGCGTCGACGACTACGCCGAGGCGGCCGAACTGCTCGCTGCGGCACCGCCCGAGGTGGTGGCGGTCGAGGTGAACCTGTCGTGTCCGAACCTGGAAGGTCGCGGCTCGATCTTTGCCCACGATGCTGCGTTGTCGGCCGAGGTGATCGCAGCCACCGCTGGTTGCGGGCGCCCGCGATGGGCCAAGCTCAGCGCGAACACCGATCGCATCATCGACGTCGCTGCGTCGGTCATGGGCGCTGGTGCCGAGGCGGTCACCTGCATCAACACGTTGCTCGGGCTCGGCTACGACCCCAACACGCTGGCGCCCACGCTCGGAGCCGGCGGCGGAGGGCTGTCGGGGCGCGCCATCCATCCGGTTGCCGTTCGCGCTGTGCACGACGTGCACCAGGCGCTTCCCGAGGTGCCGATCGTCGGTGTCGGCGGGGTGGCGTCGGCATGGGACGCCATCGAACTGTTGCTGGCCGGCGCGTCTGCGGTGCAGGTCGGCACCGCATCGTTCGCCGACCCCGGTGCTGCAGGCTCGATACAGGCAGGTGTCATCGAGTGGGCGACCGAACGTGGATTGACCCGGCTCGCCGACATCGCTGCGATAGCTTGACCACATGGCAACACCCCCACAGCTGACCCCCGAGCAGCGCTCGGCGGCCCTCGCCAAAGCGGCCGAGGCCCGTGCCGCCCGCGCCGAGATCAAGGCTCGTCTCAAGATGGGATCGATGTCGCTGGCCGATGCACTGGCGTCCACCGACGTCAACGTCGGCAAGCTCAAGGTCGTGTCGATGCTCGAGTCGCTTCCCGGCGTCGGCAAGGTCAAGGCTCGCCGCATCATGGAAGACATCGAAATCGCGGACAACCGTCGTGTGCAGGGCCTCGGTGCCCAGCAGAAGTCGAAGCTCCTCGAACTCCTCGGCTGACCGGGCCGGTTCGTTGATCATCGTCGTCTCGGGCCCCGGTGGGGTCGGCAAGGGCACCATCGTCGACGCGCTCGTGCGTCGTGACGATGACCTGTGGCTCAGCAGGTCGTGGACGACCCGCGAGCGTCGGCCGTCAGAGGCTGCCGACGCATACGTGTTCACCGATACCGCATCCTTCGAGCAACACATCGCCGACGGCGGGTTCCTCGAGTGGACCGAGTTCCTCGGCAACTACTACGGCAGCCCCGTGCCCGACCCGAGTGGCGACCAAGACATCGTGCTCGAGATCGAGGTCGACGGCGCCCAGCAGGTCAAGCGGATCTTCCCCGACGCGTTGCTGTTGTTCGTGGTGCCACCGTCGCGCGACGAGCAGGAACGTCGGTTGCGCGGTCGCGGAGACCCAGGCGACAAGGTGCTGGCCCGCCTCAAGAAGGCCGAGATCGAAGAGCCCATCGGACGCGCGCTGGCCGATCACATCGTCGTCAACGACGATCTCCACGCGACGATCGACGAGATGCTCCAGATCATCGAAACCGCTCGCTCCCAGTCGTCATCACGGTAGGGTGGAGTGCCTTATGGCGCTCGACCACGACACGATGATCAATCCGCCCATCGAGCAGCTGCTCGACAAGGTCGACTCGAAGTTCACGCTGGTCACCCTGGCCGCGCGCCGAGCCCGCAACATCAACTCGTACTTCAACCAGCTCGGTGACGGCCTCGGCCACATGATCCCGCCGCAGGTCTCGTCGGTGGCGCGCAAGCCGCTGTCGATCGGGTTCGAGGAGATCGCGCAGGAGAAGATCGTGTGGGCCCCGGCTCCCGAAGAAGTCCCCTCGAGGAGGAATTCGACGCCGAGGCCGAGGCGCAGGCGATCGCCGACGCCCGCTGCTGCAGGCCAACCTCGACGACTGACGACCGTTCGGCGTCGCCGCGCTCGACCGGGCCGAGAGGGACTCGATGTTCGCAGGCAAACGCATCGTGCTCGGCGTGACCGGTGGGCATCGCCGCCTACAAGGCCGTCGAGGTGTGTCGACGATTGGTCGATGCCGGCGCACACGTGGTGCCGGTGATGACCGAGGGTGCTGAGCACTTCATCGGTCGAACGACGCTGAGCGCACTGGCCTCCGAGTCCGTGCAGACCGAGTTCTGGGACAACCCGACGACGCCGATTCCGCACACCAGCATCGGCCAGGGCGCCGACCTGATCCTGGTCGCTCCGGCGACCGCACGACTGCTCGCCGCCTATCGCATGGGGCTGTCGACCGACCTGCTGACGAACACGCTGATCGCCACGAGGGCGCCGGTCGTGGTGTGCCCGGCGATGCACACCGAGATGTGGGAACACCCGAGCGTGGTCGAGAACGTCTCGGTGCTGCGATCGAGGGGTGTCCACATCGTCGAGCCCGAGTCGGGTCGGCTCGCCGGTGGCGACGTCGGTGCCGGCCGACTCGCCGACCCGTCCACGATCGTCGCCGCAGTGGAGAGGGTGCTCGGTCCCCGCGACCTCGACGGTGTGTCTCAGTGGTCGTCTCCGCCGGAGGCACCCGCGAACCGATCGATGCAGTGCGGGTCATCGCCAATCGCAGCTCCGGCAAGCAGGGCTACGCCGTGGCTGCCGAAGCCGTCGCTCGAGGCGCCAGGGTGACGTTGGTGTCGACGGTGGATCTGCCGACGCCGCCCGGATGCACCGTGGTCGAGGTCGAGACCGCCGAGCAGATGCACGAGGCGATGAGCCGGTGCGGCAGCCGACCACGATGTGATCGTGATGAGTGCCGCTGTTGCCGACTTCCGTCCGAAGCATGCGGCGTCCGGCAAGCTGAAGAAGCGTGACGGCGCGCCCGAGATCATCCTCGAACCCACACCGGACATCCTGGCTGGCCTTGGCGCCGCCAAGCGCGACGGCCAGGTGCTGGTCGGCTTCGCTGCAGAAACCGACGACCTGATCGCGAACGCCGGCTCGAAGCTCCGTGCGAAGCATCTCGACCTGATCGTGGCCAACGATGTCGGTGCGCCGCAGGTTGGCTTCGCTCACGACACGAACGCGGTTACGCTGTTACGGCCCGGCGCGGAGCCTGTCGAGATCGACCTCGCATCGAAGCGAGATGTCGCTCGGGCCGTCATCGACACCATTGTTTTCATTCGCTCGACACATCGACAGGACTTTGCATGAGCACGTACACCTTCACCTCCGAAAGCGTCACCGAGGGCCACCCCGACAAGATGGCCGACCAGGTCTCCGACGCCGTTCTCGACGCCATCCTCACCGAGGATCCCGACGGGCGCGTCGCCTGCGAAACGCTGTTGACCACGGGGTTGTGCGTCATCGCAGGTGAGATCACCACCTCGGCCTACGTCGACATCCCGAAGATCGCCCGCGAGACCATCAACGGTATTGGCTACGACAATGCCAGCTACGGATTCGACGGCAACACCTGTGGTGTGATCGTGTCGATCGACGAGCAGAGCCCCGACATCGCCCAAGGCGTCGACACCTCAGAAGAGGTGCGCGGCGGCAAGTCCGGCGAGGACATCCTCAACCTGCAGGGTGCCGGTGACCAAGGCATGATGTTCGGCTACGCCTGCAACGAGACCGACGACCTGATGCCGCTGCCGATCTGGACCGCACACCGCCTGGCCGAGCGCCTCGCCGAGGTCCGCAAGTCCGGCCAGGTGCCGTACCTGCGTCCCGACGGCAAGACCCAGGTCACCTTCGAGTACCACAACGGCTGGCCGGTTGCGCTCAAGGCGGTGCTGATCAGCACGCAGCACCAAGACGGCGTCGATCGCGACACCGTGATCCGTCCCGACCTGATCGACCAGGTGATCAGGCCCATCGTCCCCGAGCGTTTCGCCGACGACGACTTCGAGATCTACATCAACCCGACGGGGCAGTTCGTTCGTGGCGGCCCGTTCGCCGATGCCGGACTCACCGGACGCAAGATCATCGTCGACACCTACGGCGGCATGGGTCGCCACGGCGGCGGGGCCTTCTCCGGCAAGGACCCGAGCAAGGTCGACCGTTCGGCCGCCTACGCCGGGCGTTGGGTCGCCAAGCACGTCGTCGCCTCCGGCGCTGCGGACCGTTGCGAAGTGCAGTTGGCATATGCCATTGGTATGGCGCAGCCGATGAGCATCCTCGTCGAGACCTTCGGCACCTCGCACATCGATCCAGCAGTCATCGAGGCAGCGGTGCGCTCGACCTTCGACCTCCGCCCGGGAGCGATCGTCCGCGACCTCGACCTCAAGCGCCCGATCTACAAGCGGTCGGCCGCCTACGGCCACTTCGGCCGCGAGGGCTTCCCCTGGGAAGAGCTCAGCCGCCTCGACGAATTCAAGAGCGCCGTCGGCGTCTGACGAGCCGATGTGACGAATGGTGTCTGACACCAGTCGTCACATCGCGCGGGTGGTACCCGACGTCACCGGGCTCGACAAGGAGTTCGACTATCTGATCCCTGCCGATCTCGAGGACGTTGTCGAGGTCGGAACCATCGTGCGCGTCGAACTGCACGGGCGTCGTATCGGGGCCTGGGTGCGCTCGATCTGTGAGGTTGCCTCGGCTGATCGTCCTGTGCACGAGCTCAAGACGATCGCCAAGGTGACCGGGCGAGGGCCGGACACGGAGATCTTCGAACTTGCCGAGTGGGCGTCGGTCCGTTGGGCGGCTCGGCGCATTCGGCCCTTCCTGGTCACCGCCGGCCCACCACGTGCGGTTCGGTCGTTGCCCCTCGACCGGCGCACACACATGGCGCCGTCGCCGCAGTCGCCGGCGACCACCGCGCTGATCGCTGCAGGCGGCGGTGTCTTGCGTCTTCCGCCTCGCGCCGACGTGATGCCATCGGTGCTGTCGGTCGCTGCTGCGGGGCCAGCGCTGGTGATCGTGCCGGAACACTCCGAGGCTGCGCTGCTGGCGACCCGTCTTCGACGAGCCGGCCTCTCGGTGGCGGCGATGCCGGGAGAGTGGGCCGCTGCGGCCGGCGGTGTCGATGTGGTGATCGGCACGCGATCGGCGGCCTGGGCGCCATGTCCGGGACTGGCGGCGGCGATCGTGGTCGACGAACACGACGAAGCGCTCCAGAACGAGCGAACGCCGACCTGGCACGCACGTGATGTCGTGGTCGAACGCTGCCGCCGCTTGGGCGTGCCCTACGTCCTGGTGTCACCGGCTCCGACGCTCGTTGCGATCGAAGAGTTCGCTGGAGCCGGCGGCGTCGTGCATCCGCCAAGGGCTCGCGAGCGAGCCGGTTGGCCTGCAGTGGTGGTCGTCGACCGATCCGACGACGACCCGTGGAAACGTTCGCTGGTGACCTCGGCCCTGATCGAGCGGATCCGCAACCCCGACCTGACTGTGGTGTGCGTGAGCAACATCACCGGTCGCGCCAGGGTGTTGGCGTGCCGTGCGTGCAAGGCGCTGACCCGGTGCGAGCGGTGCGACGCCGCCGTCGGACTCGACGACGACGGACGCCTCTCGTGTCGTCGCTGTGGCACCGTGCGGCCGGCGGTCTGTCAGGAGTGCGGGGCGGGCCGGTTCGCCAATCTACGACCGGGGGTGACACGGCTCCGTGAGGAACTCGAAGCAGCCGCTGCCCGCCCCGTCGTGGTCGTCACGGGAGCAGATGCCGCCACGCCCTCGGCTGCGGGGGTGTACGTGGGCACCGAGGCCGTGTTGCATCGGCTGCGGTCGGCTGACGTCGTCGCGTTTCTCGAATTCGACTCCGAGATGCTCGCTCCACGCTTCCGTGCCGCAGAGCACGCCCTGGCGCTGATCGTTCGCGCTGGACGGATCGCTCCCGAAGTGCTCGTGCAGACGTTCTCGCCGAACCACGACGTGCTCGCGGCAGCTGTTGCGGGCGACCCTGCGCAGATACTCGACGGTGAACGCGCCCGACGCCAGATGCTCGGGCTCCCCCCGTTCGGGGCGCTCGCGGTGGTCTCCGGTGCGGGCTCGGCGGATGTGGCAACACAGCTCGTCGCATCGGGTGTCGAGGTCGGCGGCGATGGAGAGAATCGTTTCCTGGTTCGCTCGACGAGTTGGACGGCGCTCGGTGAGGCGCTCAATTCGGTCGATCGGCCGTCCGGATCCCGCGTGCGCGTCGAAGTCGACCCGGCTCGGATCTGAGCCTGGCGGTCAGTCCGCCGCACCCCGTAGGAGCACCAATGGATACAGCAGGATCCGCGTTCAGCCGATGACGCACGTCGTTGCTGCGATGAGTTCGGCACGCGACCCCGTCGGCACGCCTGGAACTCGTCGAAACTCGGGTCAGGATGACGAGACCATCGTGGCGAACCGGTCGTCGTCGATGTTGCCGCCCGACAGCACGATGCCGACGCGGCGGTCGGCGAACCGACTCGGGTCGACGAGTACCGCAGCGAGGCCCGCGGCGCCGCTCGGTTCCAGGGTTCGCCCGAGCAGCTGCAACGCCGTGCGCATCGCTTCGACCAGGTCGTCGTCGGTCACCGTGACGATGTCATCGACGAGCCGGCGATTGATCTCGAACGTGGCTGCACCGGGCGATGTGACGGCCAAACCATCGGCGATCGTGTCTGGCGGATCGATCAGGATTCGTTGGCCGGCTGCGAACGATCGTCGGGTGTCGTCGGCGGCGGCTGGTTCGACCCCGATGATCTCGCACGTCGGGTCGAGTTGTCGCACCACCGATGCGCACCCGGCCATCAGCCCGCCACCCGACATCGGGACGATGATCACGTCGACGCCGCCGGTCTGCTCGTGGAGCTCGAGCGCCGTCGTACCCTGACCGCGCATCACCAGCGGATCCTCGAATGGGTGCACGAAGGTGGCTCCGGTGTCTGCAACCTGGCGGCGAGCACCAGCTTCGCGATCGGGTGTCGACCGCTCGAAGGTGACGATCCGGGCCCCGAACCGTTCGATCAGGTCCCGTTTGGCGGGTGCAACATCGCTCGGTACGTGCACGGTGGCCCCGATGCCGAGGATCTCTGATGCGCAGGCAACGGCGGCACCATGGTTGCCGGATGAGACGGCGACCACACCCAGCTCGCGATCGGCGGCGGGGATTGCAGCCACACGGTGGAACGCCCCGCGGAACTTGAACGATCCGGCGCGCTGTTGTGACTCGTCCTTGCCGAGAATCGTGGCTCCGACGAGCGAATCGAGTGCGGTGGAGCGAAGGACGGGCGTGCGAACTGCCTCGGCAGCGATGATCTCTGCGGCTCGCCGGATCTCCTCGAGCGGGATCATCGCGGACCGAGCGGTCGCACGGTGAAGAGTCGAAACCCGGCCTTGGAACCGACTCGTTCGCAGTGGTAGCCGAGCTCGATCAACCAGCGTTGCAGCGAGTCGGCGCCGAGGTGCTTCTGCACGACGAGCGACGCGGTGCCGTTGTCGTCGAGTCGGGCGAACCAGAACTCGAGGAGTTCGTGGAGTGCGGCCTTGCCGATCCGGATCGGAGGGTTGGACCAGATGGTGCTGAATCTCAGCCCGCTTGGAACGGCATCGGGTTGCACCACTCGGAGGTTCTCGATTCCATTTCGCTGTGCGTTGCGTACGCACAGCTCGCGGGCGCGGCTGTTCACGTCGACGGCCCAGACCGTTGCGTCGGGGGACCGGCGGGCCATCGTGAGTGCGATCGGACCGGCGCCGCAACCCAGGTCGAGCAGATCGCCGGTGGAGGCGATCGGGAGTTCGGCGCGCAACAGCATCGACGTCGCCGTGTCGAGATGGCCCCGAGAGAAGACTCCTCGATCGGTCTCCATGACGAACGCGGTGTCGGGCAGCGTGACGTCGACCAGCACAGGATCCGACGCAGCGTCGGGCCGATCATCGAAGTAGTGACCTGAGGTGGACCCGTCACGCTCGGTGGACACTCCCGTAGCCTGGCAGAGATGTCGTACACAATCCGCACATACGGCGATCCTGTGTTGAAGACCCAGGCTTCGATGGTCGACGACGTCGACGGCAAGATCATTCGCCTCGTCGACGACATGTTCGACACGCTGATCGACTCAGGCAACGGGATTGCGCTCGCCGCACCACAGATCGGCGTGCAGAAGCAGGTGGTCGTCTGGGACATCGAGGACAAGCCACTGGCGATCATCAACCCTGAGGTCGTCGAGGCCGATGGCGAATGGGTCTACGACGAGGGGTGCCTGTCGATTCCTGGGCTCTACGTCGAAATGCTGCGACCGAAGATGGTGCTGGTTCGAGGTGTCGACCTCAACGGGGAGATCATCGAGATCGAAGCCGACGAACTCGAAGCGCGCATGTTCCAACACGAGATCGACCACCTCAACGGCGTGCTGATGTTCGATCGCCTCGAGGGCGACCAGCGCAAAGAAGCAATCAAGGAATATCGCCGGATCGAAGACGAGGTCAGCCGTCAGGCGGCCCGGAATCCGATCAAGCGTCGCCTCGGCCTGGGCTGAGCGTGAGGCTCGTCTATCTCGGCACACCCGACATGGCCGTTGCGCCCCTGCGGGCGCTGGTGTCGGCTGGCCACGAGGTGGTGCTCGTCGTCACCCGTGTCGACAAACGGCGTGGGCGCGGCAGAGCGTTGTCACCCAGCCCGGTGAAAGCCGCTGCGCTCGAACTCGGACTCACCGTGACGCACTCGGTCGACGACGTGCTGACGGCGGTCGCCGATGACGGCGCCGAGTTGGGGGTGGTCGTGGCATTCGGAGAGATCATCAAGCCGCACGTGCTCGAGGTGATTCCGATGGTCAACCTGCACTTCTCTCTGCTGCCGCGGTGGCGCGGTGCGGCACCGGTCGAACGGGCGCTGCTCGCTGGCGATGAGACGACCGGCGTGTGTGTGATGGCCATCGAGGAAGGGCTCGACACCGGTGGTGTCTACGCCCGCGGTGAAGTTCCGATCGATCGAGAGACCACCGCGGCCGAGTTGCGCACCGAGTTGGTCGACGTCGGAACCCGGCTCCTCGTCGAGACGCTCTCGCGGCCGCTCGATTCGTGGATCGGCCAACCCGAACCACAGGTCGGTGAGGTCACCCACGCCGCCAAGTTCAATTCGGCCGACTTCGAGATCGACTGGTCGCTCGATGTGCATGACGTGCACCGGTTGATTCGAGTCGGCGGCGCCTGGACCACCTTTCGGGGCAAGCGGCTCAAGATCAACGAGGCGCGGCTCGTCGATCGTCGGGTGGTGCCAGTGATCGTGCAACCAGAGGGCAAGGCCCCGATGCCATTCGATGCGTGGCGCAACGGTGCCCGCCCGACGTCGGACGAATTGTTCGGTGACCTGTGAACGCTGACTCCGCAGTCGCTCCGCGGACTGCTCGTCGAGTGGCGCTCGACGCGCTGCGCCGTATCGAGGCCGATGGCGCCTACGCCAATCTGGTGCTCGGGCCCATGCTGGCGTCGTCAGGCCTCGGTGACATGGACCGGCGGTTCGTCACCGAACTCGTCTACGGCACCACCCGGATGCGCCGGGCCTGCGATTCGATCATCGACCGATTCGTGACCTCGCCGCCCGACGACGCGACGCGCTCGGTGTTGCGCCTCGGGGCGTACCAACTGGTCTTTGCGGGCGTTGCTCCGCACGCGGCGGTGAGCGAAACCGTTGGTCTGGCGCCGAAGCGCACGCGTGGGTTCGTCAACGCGGTGCTGCGCAAGGTGGCGCGGTTGTCGGTGGCCGACATGTCGTGGCCGTCCGACGGCGCCCGTCTGAGCTATCCCGACTGGCTCGTCGAGCTCTTCGCTGCCGAACTCGGAGCCGATGCGGTCCCGGCGCTCGAACGGATGAACACCCCGCCTCCGGTGACCGAGCGAACCGACGGCTACATACAGGACGAGTCGTCGCAATGGGTCGCTGCTGCGGTCGAGTCGGATCCCGGTGACCGTGTGTTCGATGTGTGCGCAGCGCCGGGCGGCAAAGCGACCGCGATGGCCACCAGCGGCGGCTTCGTCATCGCCGGCGATCAACGTTTCGGTCGTGCCCGGCTCGTCGAGGACAACGCCCGCAAGCTCGATCTCGACGTGCCCGTCGTCGTGGCCGACGGAACTGCACCACCGTTTCGACCAGCGTCGTTCGATTCGGTGTTGCTCGACGCCCCGTGCTCGGGTCTCGGTGCGCTTCGCCGTCGAGCGGACGCACGATGGCGTATCCAGGCGAGCGACATCTCCGAACTGGCCGAGCTGCAGGCGCGGTTGCTGGCATCGGCGGCTCCACTCGTGGCGGTCGGAGGTCGACTCACCTACAGCGTGTGCACGATCACCGCACGGGAGTCTGTCGCCCACTCGACTCCGGACGGTTTCGAAGTCGACTCCACACCGCCGCCCGTCGGTTCGTGGCGTGCATTCGAGCAGGGATGGCGGGTGCTGCCTCACGATGCCGACACCGACGGCATGGTGATGATTCGATACCGTCGAACGTCGTGAGCATCGATCAGGTTCCACCCCGAGCCAAGGTGCTCACCGTGAGCGACGGTGTGGTGCACGGAACACGCGACGACGTGAGCGGTCGGGCGCTGGTCGAACACCTGTCGAACAACGGGTTCGAGGTGGTCGACCACCTCGTCACCGCTGATGGAGCCGAGCTGGTCGCAGCAGCGTTGTCGGACATGTGCGACGGGTATTCCGGGCTGGTGGTGTCGACCGGTGGTACCGGGTTCGCTCCTCGCGACCAGACACCCGAAGGGACTCGGTCGGTGATCGAACGCGAGGCTCCAGGCATCGCCGAGGCGATGCGACTGTGCAACCCGCTCGGCCGACTCTCGCGTGGTGTCGCCGGTATCCGTGGCCAGGCGATCATCGTCAACACGCCCGGCAGCACCAAGGGATGCGTCGAACAGCTCGATGCCGTGATCGACGTGCTCCCGCACGCTCTCCGGCTCCTCACCGACACCGACACCTCCCACTGACGCCATCACGTTCGCGCTCCACCCTGGGTGGAGGCTCGCCGGGAATGGAGCACGAATGGAAACGTCGGGGGCTGGGGCAGGAGGCGGCCGGTAGCCTCGGCGGTCATGCTTCGACTGGTGTTGCCCAAAGGATCGCTCGAGAAGGCGACGCTCGAACTGTTCGAGCAGGCGGATCTCCCGGTGCATCGTTCGTCCACTGTCGACTATCAGGCCACGATCGACGACCCTCGAATCGAATCGGTGCGCATCCTTCGCCCGCAGGAGATCCCGATGTACGTGGCCGAGGGGCTCTTCGACGTGGGCATCACGGGCCGCGACTGGGTCGAGGAGACCGGCAGCGTCGTCGAGAGCCTGGGCGAGCTCAAGTACTCCAAGGCGACGAGCAACCCGATCAAGCTCGTGGTGGCCGTCGCCGGCGACAGTGCTGCCAACAGCGTCACCGACCTCCCCAATGGGGTTCGGGTGCAATCCGAATACCCCGAGCTCACGAAGCGGTTCTTCGCCGAACATGGCGTCGACGCTCAGGTCAGGCTCTCCTACGGGGCCACCGAGGCCAAGATCCCCGACATCGCCGACTGCGTCGTCGAGATCACCGAGACCGGCAGGGCACTGCGGGCCGCCGGGCTCAAGGTGATCGACACGATCCTGCTCAGCTACACCGAAGTCGTTGCCAACCCCGACGCGGCCAAGGACCCCGACAAGGCCAAAGCGATGCAGCAGATCATGACGCTGCTCAACGGCGTGCTCGATGCACGCGGCCGGGTCATGCTCAAGCTCAACGTGACCGAGGCCTACCGCGACGCGGTGCTGGCGGTGCTCCCGTCGATGAAGTCGCCCACGATGTCGCCGCTCGCCGGCGGCGGGTATGCGGTCGAATCGGTCGTCGAGAAGAAGATGATCAACCTGGTGATACCGGCACTGCGTGAGGCCGGGGCAACCGATCTGGTCGAAATGCCGATCGCCAAGATCGTCCCGTGACCGAACTCGATCGCGGCACTGGTCGACGCGGCGAGGTCCGAACGTTCGACGAGGCATCCGGGCTCGGCACGATCGCCGGCGCCGACGGCGGCGAACACAGCTTCCACTGCATCGAGATCGCTGACGGGTCGCGCACGATCGAGGTCGGCGTCGATGTCAGCTTCGACTTGCTCGCCAAGTTCGGCCGATGGGAAGCGTCGAACATTCGCCGGTGAGTGCGGATCCGCGACTCGAACGAGAGCGGCGGATCCTGGACGTGGTCATGGCGCTGCGCGAGGGAGAGGTCACCACCTATGGCGACATTGCCGACGTTGCGGGGTACCCGAAACAATCTCGGCTGGTCGGACGGATCCTGGCGACCACTGGCTTCGACGTGCCCTGGTGGCGCGTCGTCAACGCCAGTGGCCAGATCGTCAGCGGCCATCGCGACGAGCAGCGCGACCTGCTGCGAACAGAAGGTGTCACCGTGATCGACCACCGTGTGCGCAACGCCCCGGTCGGCCGCTTCTGTCGCCCCGGTTGACGAGCTCCTCCTGAAATGTCCCCCGATCGTGACGCTGAGCGACACGATCGGGGGATTTTTCGGAGTTCTCGCGGGTTCAGGTGGTGGTGGCCTCGAATTGGCCCTTGATCTGGACGAACGCCAGGCGGATGTTGTTCAGAGCGTCTTGCATCGTGGAGTACTCCTCGCCGAGACGTTCGCCGAGGCCATCGACCAAACAGGCGACGGCGTCGATGGCGAGCACCGACTGGTGCAGGTCGGGCGGGGAGGCCGACAGATGGATCGCGGCCAGTTCGTACAGCCCCATCACATGGTTGGTGATGACGACCTCGGCGGGCACCTCGGCGAGGCGCTCGCGAGCCTCGGCCATCGCCCGCTCGGCCTCGGCGAGGGCATCTGCGGTCTCAGGATCGAGTTCGTCGTCGGTCATGTCCGCCCCGAACTCGTCGGGGGATGTGCTGTCAGAGGTTTCGTCACTCACGTGCGCTACCCTACCGAGCACAATTGAGGCGAAGTGGGGGAGACCCCCACCCGGCCAGTTCTGCTGCGTCCGGGTCACAAGGCTGAGGCCGCAGGTGTTCCTGATGGTCGCTCCGCGTGCGGTTCGCGTCGAGCGCCAACATATTCAGACACTGGGGAGGCCCATTGCACAGGAGTGATCAGCCATAGCACCGCGACCAGACAACCGGGGCGACCAGCACCGCGTGAACGACCGCATCCGATCCCGTGAAGTCCGACTCATCGGACCCACCGGGGATCAACTCGGAATCAAGGCCGTTCCCGATGCGCTGAGAATGGCCCGAGGTCTCGAACTCGACTTGGTCGAGGTGGCCCCGAACGCCAACCCTCCCGTTTGCCGAATCATGGATTACGGCAAGTTCAAATACGAAGAGGGCCAAAAGGCAAAGGAAGCACGCAAGAAGTCGACCAACGTGTCGGTGAAAGAAGTGAAGTACCGGCCGAAAATCGGCAAGGGCGACTTCGACACCAAGACACGCAACGTGATCCGATTCATCGAAGAGGGTCACAAGGTCAAGATCACCTTGCAGTTCCGTGGTCGTGAAATGGCTCACCCCGAGCTCGGGTCGAAGATTCTCGACGACGTGCTCGAAGCGGTGGGACCGGCAGCGAAGGTCGACACGCAAGCTCGCCTCGAGGGGCGCAGCATGTCGATGACGTTGTCGCCCGACAAGCAGGCCCAAGAGGCGATCAAGAAGGCAGCGATCGAAGCCGAGCGTCAGGCGAAAGCCGACGCCGAGGCCGACGAAGTTGTCGAAGAGCAGTCGCCGGAGACGGTGGCTGTCGAAGAGCAACCAGAAGGAGTACCCGATGCCGAAGATGAAAACGTCGAAGACGGCAGCTAAGCGGTTCAAGAAGACCGGAACCGGCAAGCTGCGTCACGAGCAGCAGAACAACCAGCACAAGTTCGAGTACAAGACGTCGTCGCGGAAGCATCGCCTCGACCGTGATGCCGATGTGCATCCGTCGGACGCGAAGAAGATCAAGCGCCTCCTCGCAGAGCGCTGAGTAGCAACCCGGGGTTCGCCCCGATCGAACGTTCCGAGGAGGAATCGAAATGGCACGTGTCAAGCGTGGTGTCGCATCGAAGAAGCGGCACAAGAAGGTACTGAAGCAGGCCAAGGGCTACTACGGCAACAAGAGCCGTTCGTTCCGGGCCGCCAACGAGCAGGTCATGCGGTCGGGCAACTATGCCTTCCGCGACCGTCGCGCCCGCAAGGGTGAGATGCGCCGTCTGTGGATCCAGCGGATCAACGCAGGCACGCGTCAGCACGACATGAGCTACAGCCGGTTCATCGCCGGTCTGAACGCAGCCGGCATCGAGGTCGATCGCAAGATCCTCTCGGATCTGGCGATCACCGATGCGGCTGCCTTCGGCAAGCTCGTCGAGACCGCCAAGGCGGCGCTCGCCTGATCAGACGGTGGCCGGGGCTCGTCCACCGGCCACACTGGTGCACGATGAGTGCGCTGGCGTTCAACAATTCACGAGTACAGCAACTGCGGCGCCTGATCGGGCGCCGCAGTTCGCGTTACGACGAAGGTCTGTTCGTCGTGGAGGGGCCGGTGCTGGTCACCGAGGCAGTGGCCGCTGGGTGGCAGTGCGAGGCGCAGTTCGTCGCAGCCGAAGCGGATGGGGTCGTGCAACCAGGCGTCGATGGGGCCGGCCCGGTGTTCGAGTTGGCCCACGGGGTGCTCGAGCGGGTGGCATCCACCGAGACCCCGCAGAACCCGGTGGCGATCGTGCGGATGCGCTCGGTCGGCCCAGTCGGCGCCCTGCTGGCCGAGGCGAGCTTTGCCGTGGTGCTCGATCGGATCAGTGATCCGGGCAACCTCGGCACGGTGTTGCGCTCCGCGGAAGCGGCCGGCGCCGATCTCGTGGTGCTCACACCCGGCAGTGTGGATCCCTACAGCCCGAAGGTGGTCCGAGCATCCGCTGGCGCCGTCTTTCACGTCCCCGTGATCAATGCCACGATCGACGATGTTGCTGCGGCAGGTCTACGACTCGTCGGCACGACGAGCCATGAACACCCTGGTCGAACGGTCCAGCTGCACACCGATGCCGACCTCACCGGTCGAATCGCCCTCGTCATGGGAAATGAGGCAGCTGGTCTGCCGAACGACTGGGCTGACACGATTGGCCCCATTTCGTCGTGGGTGACGATCCAGCATCGAGGTCGCAGCGAATCGCTGAACGTCGCGATGGCGACGACCGTGATCGCTTTCGAGGCCGCCCGCCAGCGTGCAGCGCCGACTTCGTGAACGAGCTGCGCACCTCCGCCGCACCTTGATCACGAGTTCGGTGGGCTCAGCGGGTCGTTGCCAGTACCACCATGAACTGGCCACCGCCCGGCTCGACGCTCGCGGTGACTGCGAGGTCGGGCTCGAGGCGTGAGATCCGATCAGAGATCCAATCAGCGGCTGCGGTTGCATCGGCGTGCTCCAGGCATCGGCCGACGATCTCGCGGCCGCCCTTGCGCTGCAGCCGATCGACCGTGGTGAGGATGACTGCTGGATCAGCGACGAAGAGATGGTCGGGCCACTCGATCACGGGTTTCGTGCTTCCCTTGCCCGTGTTGCACGAGCGGTGAGCGAGTCGTTCCTGCCCGGTGCCCGTGCCCTTGCCACCACCTCTGCCCTTTGCCTTGGCCTTTCGCTCGGTGGTGCGCATGTCGATGCTCGGCCCCCGCGGGTCGTTCACCGACATGTCGGGATCGACCGGTTCGTCGCACAGCCAGCACCGCCACCCGTCGTGTTCGCCGACCTCGTCGAGACGCATCAGGACCGGACGGAGTCGTTGGTGGGCATTCGTCGACCCTACTTCGGCGCGCGAACACGATCGCGGGTAGCGGGCCACGCAGTACGGTCGGCTGATGGCCACTGACGTCGTACCGATCCTCCGAGTCAGCGACGCGTCTGCGGCTGCTGCTTGGTATCGGCGGCTTGGCTTCGAGCAGGTGTTCGAGCATCGCTTCGAGCCCCACCTCCCCGCATACGTCGGCATCCGCAGGGACGGAGCACAGATTCACCTGTCCGAGCACACCGGTGACGCCAACCCCCACGGGCTGGTGTACGTCTGGGTCGACGACATCGATGCGGTCGCTGCCGAGTTCGGTGTCGTGGTCGGCACAGAGCCGTGGGCGCGCGAGGTCGAACTGGTCGACCCCGACGGCAATCGGCTCCGGGTGGCCCAGCCTGTTGACGCACCTGCGGTCGACACGGTGCTCGGCGAGGGCGCCACGGCCGTCCTGCTCGAACTCGAACGAGACATGTGGGCCGATGTCACACGGCGCGACCGCTCGTGGATGGACGAGCACCTCGCGGACGACTTCACCGAGTTCGGCTGGTCGGGCCGGTCCTACAGCCGGCGTGAGATCCTCGACCAGGAGATCGGCCCGATCGAAGCCGATCTGTCGGACTTCGAGGTGCGCGTCGTCGGGGCCGACTCGGCGCTCGTCACCTATCGCAGTGTGCAGGCACGCGGTGCCGGCAACCGGGCATCGCTGTGGGTGCGGCGCCGACGCCGCTGGCAACTCGCCTTCCACCAGGGGACACCGACCGACGACTGAACACCCGTCAGTCGAGCCCGTCGAAGGCGGCGGGGTACTCGACGCGTCCGCGCAAGGTGCGATCCGACGGCTGGAAGGTTGCGAGCAGCAGCACCTGCGCCGCCTCGATCGGTGCCCAGTCGGGGAGCGGGAGCTCGATCCCATGGTCGCCGGCCGCCACGAACCCGAGCCTCGAGTAGTAGCGCGGATCGCCCTCGAGTACGACCAACGGTTCACCGCGGCGTTCGGCAACGCCGGTGGCCTCACGTACGAGCGCACCGCCGATGCCATTGCGTTGGTGATCCGGTGCCACGGCAAGTGGTGACAGCATCACGATCGATCGCTCGCCGCCATGGTGCAGGAGGCGTGCTCGGCTGATCATCACGTGGCCCACCACACCGATCCCGTCGAGCTCGGCGATGAACTCCATCGACGGCTCGTATTCGGGCGACGCTCGGATGCGTTCGACGAGATCGGCCTCGGTCTCGGACCCGAACGCATCGGCGACAACTCGCTGGATCGCAGCGTGGTCGGCCGACGCGGCCGGTCGAATCGAGGGCTGGGCGATGGTCACCGGTCCAGTCTTGCCGTTGGGTCATCCGTCAACGCAGGGAGAACGGTGGGTATCGGTCGGTGACCAGCAGGAATGCGTAGGCGTACACCCGCAGGCCCCAACGACCGACCCCCACCACGAAATCGAACAGCCCTTGCGGGTAGCGACCGGTGAAGACGATCGCGAACCAGGCGATGATGACAGCGAAGAAGGCGCCGATCCCGAGGAAGAGGAGTACGAAGTAGTGCGGGATCGCGAGGAACCACTTCACCAGGGGCAACCAGCGGTTGACGTCGTGCTCGGCATCGGGGTAGTCGATGTCGAGGTGGACGCTCTGTTCGTCGACGGTCGACGGATACACATCGGTGAGCAACGCGAAGTAGGCGCCGACGCGAGCACTGAATCGGTTGAGTTCGAGCGCGAAGTCGAACCACCACTTCGGATAGCGCTGGCGAAAGAGGATCATCAACAGCGTGACCAGGAACAACGCACTGGTGATGCTGGTGCCGGAGGTGGTCACCCAGTCGCCGTCGGCGTTCTGTACCGTGTTCGTCCCGCTGCTGGTGAGGATGCCGATCACGACCGCAATCGGGATGATCAACACGATGCGAAACGCCGTGGTGACCCGGTTGAGCCGCTGGGGGTAGTCGATCGAGAGGCGCGCCGGGTACGGCAGCGCGCCGGCGGTCGGCGGAACGGCCGCTGGCGGGGGTGGTGGAGGAGATGATGGTGGTGGCGGAGGCATTGACATCGGGGACTCACTTTCGTGGGCGGGGTTGATCAAGTCGATCGTGCACGGACAGCTGCGGCCCCACAAGGGTCGTTCGGCTGATCGGGCATCGGCCGTTCGGGTGGTTTCCCGGCCGGAAACATGGTCGTCGCCGCACAGCTCACGCGGTAACCTCGACGATCGTGCAGCAGTCGCAGCGATTTTCGTGCCCCGGGTGAACCGGGGGATGACGTACCACACGTCGGCGATCACTCGCTCCTGTGCCGTCTCCTGAGTTCGTCCGGGGTCGAACCGTCCGAACGCTGCTCTACGAAAGGTCACTGTGCTCTCTGACATCACCGCCGCCCGCGATGCGGCCCTCGCCGAGATCGACGCCGCCGGCGCGCTCGATGACATCACGTCACTGACGACCAAGCTCGCTGGCAAGAAGGGCGATCTCGCCCAGTTGAAGACCCGGCTGGGCTCGCTCGAATCGATCGACGACAAGAAGGCCGCAGGCCAAGCGATCAACGAAGCGCTGGCAGTGGTCACACACGCCTTGGATGCGCGACGTGCGGCGCTCGGCGCCGAGGCGCTGGCTGCTCGGGTCGAGTCCGAACGTCTCGACCTGACCGAGTTCGTGGGCAAGCCGACTCGTGGTCACGCTCACCTGGTCACCCAGGCGTGGGAGCGACTCGAGGACGTGTTCATCGGGCTGGGGTTCCAGGTCGCCGAAGGCCCCGAGGTCGAGACGGACTGGCACAACTTCGAAGCGCTCAACATGCCGATCGGGCATCCGGCCCGCGGGGAATGGGACACGCTGTTCGTCGATCACGTTCCACCAGGGGGTGAGCCGGGCACGACGGTACTGAGAACCCACACGTCGCCGGTGCAGATCCGCACGATGCTCACGACCGAGCCGCCGATCTACATCGTTGCGCCCGGCCGGGTGTTCCGGCGCGACACGCCCGACTCGACCCACATGCCCGTGTTCCACCAGATCGAGGGGTTGGTGATCGATCGCGACATCACGATGGCCGACCTCGCCGGCACGATCGAGGCGTTCACGAAGGCGTTCTTCGGACCCGGCTTCACGTCACGCCTGCGCCCCAGCTACTTCCCGTTCACGGAGCCGTCCGCCGAATTCGACATCCAGCGGCCCGACGGCGGCTGGATCGAGTTGGGGGGCTGCGGCATGGTGCATCCCAACGTGCTGCGTGCCGGCGGTCTCGACCCCGAGGAGTGGAGCGGCTTCGCGTTCGGCTTCGGCATCGACCGGATGGCCAAGGAACGCCACGGCGTCGAGGACATCCGCGACATGTACACCAACGACATCCGATTCCTGGAGCAGTTCTCGTGAAGATCCTCTTGTCCTGGCTCAACGAGTACGGCGATTTCGGCGATCCCGCCGACGCGGATGACGTCCAGCGCGTCGCCGACGGCCTCACCTCGCTCGGCCTCGAGGTCGACTCGATCGCGGCTGTCGGCCAGACCGTGCCCGGCGTCGTGACCGCCCGTGTGCTTCGCCTCGAGCAACATCCCGACGCTGCGAAGGTCCAGCGTGTCTACGTCGACGCCGGCGACGGCCAGGAACGCCATGTCTGGTGTGGCGCCTTCAACATGGCGGCCGGCGACATCGTGCCGCTCGCCACGCTCGGCACCACGATGCCCAACGGCATGACGATCGAACGGCGCGGCATCCTCGGCATCGACTCCGAGGGCATGCTCTGCTCGGCGAGCGAACTCGGCCTCGGCGACGACCACTCCGGCATCCGGATCCTGCCGCCAGACGTGCCGCTCGGTCGACCCTACGGTGAGGCTCTCGGTCTGCGCCTCGACGTGCTGATCGACGCCGACGTCACGCGCAACCGCCCGGACTGCTGGGGTTACGTCGGCATTGCCCGCGACCTCGCCGCCAAGATGGGCGTCGAGTTCCGCCCGCCGACACCCGAGCTCGCCGTCACGGGCGCCGAGCGGGTCGCCCCCGTCGAGATCGTCGACGGCGATCGGTGCGCGAGGTTCACCTCGACGGTGATCTCCGGCATCGAGGTCAAGCCGTCGGCCGACTGGATGGCGCAGCGCCTCACCGCGGCCGGGATGCGGCCGATCAGCAACGTCGTCGACGTCAGCAACTACGTGATGCTCGAACTCAATCAACCCAACCACGCCTACGACCTCGACACGCTCGGCGGTGGCGGGTTCCGGATCCGTCTGGCGAACGACGGCGAAGCGCTGACCACGCTCGACGGCGAGGTGCGCACGTTCAGCTCCGACGACCTGTTCATCTGTGATGCGAACGACGTCCCGATCGGCCTCGGTGGAATCATGGGTGGCCTCGACACCGAGATCAGCGACGCCACCACCACGGTCGCGCTCGAGATGGCGTGGTTCTCGCTCGTCGGGATCGGACGGACCGTCACCCGCACCAACCTCCGCTCCGAAGCATCCGCTCGGTTCGAACGCGGCGTCGATCCGTACGGGATGCCGCTGGCGATCGCCCGCTTCGTCGAACTGCTGGGCGAGACGTGCCCGAACCTCGTGGTGCACGCCGGTGCCGTCGACGCTCGCAGCGACGAGTTGCCCGAGGAGCATCGCTCCACACCGGTGCGCATCAGCGCCGTCAACCGCGTTCTCGGCACCGATCTGACCGCCGACGACCTGCCCGGGCTCCTCGATCCGATCGGCTACACCGTGTCCGGTGAGGGCGCCACGCGTGAGGTGGTCCTGCCGAGCTGGCGGCTCGACTCGACCGAGGAGGTCGACGTGATCGAGGAGATCGCACGCCACCACGGCTACGACCGCCTCGGCAAGACCGTGCCGAAGTCGGTGGTGCATGGCGAGCTCAGCGTGCGTCAGCAACGTCGCCGACTGGCGCGAGAAGTACTGCTGGGATTGGGTATCTCCGAGGCGATGCCCAATCCCTTCCTCGCCCCCGACACCTTGGCAAAGGCAGGCCTCTCGGCGGAGTCGGTGCGGATCACCAACCCACTCGTCGCCGAGGAGAGCGTGCTGCGAACGTCGCTGCGCCCGGGCCTCCTCGAAGCGATCGCTTACAACGAATCGCACCGGCGCGCCGGTGTGGCGTTGTTCGAGATCGGCCACGTCTACCCGCCCGCCGAGGGAGAACTGCCCGGCGAATACGAGGCGCTGACCGTGGTGCTCGCCGGCGCCGAGGCACCCGCAGCGATGGCGGTGTGGCGTGAATTGGCCGCCGCACTCGGAACCGGTGCCCGGATCGATCAGTCGAAGGTGCCCGCAGGCCTCCATGCCACGCGCTCGGCCACATTGCAGGCCGGCAAGGATCCGCTCGGTGCGGTCGGCGAGGTGGCCCCGGACGTGCTCGCCGCGTTCGAAGTGACCGAACGGGTGGCGATCCTGGAGTTGGATCTCGATCAGATTCTCGATCGTGAGCCCAAGCCGACGCAGTGGAAGCCCACGAGCCGATACCCGTCGAGCGACCTCGATCTCTCGTTCGTGGTGCCCGACGACATCCCGGCCGAGAAGGTCGAGAAGGCGGTCCGACAAGGGGCGGGCAAGCTGCTCGTCGACCTCGATCTGTTCGACGTGTACCGAGGCGATCGGGCGGCCGAAGGGACGCGATCGCTGGCGTATCGGATCCGGCTGCAAGCGGCGGATCGCAACCTCACCGATCAGGATGTCGCCGAGGTACGCCGCGGCGTCGAGGCCGCCAGCACGAAACTCGGCGCCCAGTTGCGGACCTGACCGCTCGTTCGTTCGTTCGTTCAGAGCGAGTCGGCGAACCCCTTGATGTCGCGGATCGTCGCACGCCAGACTTCGGGCATCGCGTCGAGGAACAGACAGTCACCGGCGTGGCACGTGCCGTTCACCGTTCGACTCACCGCGCTCACACCGGCGTCGAGCAACGTGCGGTAGTAGGCGAGACCCTCGTCGCGGAGCGGGTCGAGCTGGTTCACCGAGATGACGTGCGGTGGCAATCCGCGCAGATCGTCGGGGGTTGCGTGCATCGGCCAGGCGAGCGGATTCGTCGTGTTGGTGCCGTCGGGGTCGTATGCCTTTGCCATCGCTCCCATGTTCTCGACGTCGAGGAAGTACCTGTCGTTCTCGAACAATGACGTGAGTGCTGCAGGCGGATCTGCGTACGCCCCCGAGATGTAGGGGCATTGGGCGTAGACACCATCGATGCCGTCGATCCAGCCGTCGCGACGCGCCTGCAGAGCGGTGGCGATCGACAGGTTTCCCCCGCCCGATTCACCGGAGATGACCACCGTTGACACGCCGAGGACGTCCCGGTTCGCGATGACCCACTGGGCTGCGCTGGCGCAGTCGTTCAGCCCGGCGGGAAAGGGATGAGGCCCGAGCACTCCGGCTGCGTTGCGGAACTCGACGCCAACCACCACGAGGCCGGTCGCCGCGAGTTCGTCGCGCCATCTGACGTAGCCAGGGTCGGCGGCAGTCAGAATCGCCATGCCGCCACCATGGGTGTGCACGATGCAGGGGAGCGGCCCATCGGCGCGGTCGGGGCGATGAACGTAGAGGGTGATGTCGTTGCCGTCGACACCGTTGATGGTTTCGACCGTCGACGAGACGCCAGCGATCGTCACCGGGGCGTTCACCATGCCGAACGCCATCTGGAAGCCCGCTTCGGCTTCCATGCAGCTCTCGAGGATGTCGGACAGCGCACTGGCGGCGGTCACCGGCGACGGTGGCGGAGCGAGGTCGAGCCCGATCGGGGCCATTGCCGCCAGCATCCGCGGATCAGCGCGTGGATCATTCCGCAAGTCGAGGTCCGGTGTACCCAGACGTCCCGGCAGCTCCGGCGAAGTGGACATGATGTGCTCCTTGTCGTAGGTGTACGGATGGTCGCGCCTGCCGGCGGTGGTGGACGAGTCGGGCCGCGCCACCTTCGTTTGACACGGCTGGAACACTGGAGCCATGGCTGCCCCTGGTGAGACCGACCTGAACGTGATGCTGTCGACGCTCGGGGTGCAACGTCGTGCAGGTGTCTTCGTCTACATCGCCGTCGAGGTGCCCACGCCCGGACTGATCGCTGCGGCCCATGCGCTGGTGAAGGAGGGACGACTGACCACGATCGTGCTCCCCGTTGATGCGGCTGAACGCGCCGGGCAAGCCACCGACCACCGGTACGCGTGGTTGACGCTCACGGTCCAATCGAGTCTCGATGCCGTCGGCCTCACCGCGGTGGTGTCAGCCCGCCTGGCCGACATCGGCGTGTCGTGCAATGTGCTCGCCGGCTACCACCACGACCACCTGCTCGTGCCGGTCGACCGCGCTGACGACGCCATCGCCGCCCTCACCGCCTGATGTGACCATTGGAGTCAGACACCGGTCGTTGCTTCACGCGCGGGGGTCAGGGGACCGATGTCGGTGCCGAGTTCGTGGTCGATGCGCTCCCAGAACACACACGCGTGCGGGGCAGTCGACGGGCCGACCGGCGTTGTGGAGGGATCCCACATGCAGCGCACGAAGCTCTCGCCGACAACAGCGAGGTGGCCATCGATGTCGTGCCGGCCCGGCTCGATGTGATGGACCAGTCCGCCCATCCAGGTGCCGCCGCCTCGGTGGAGATCGGCCTGCTCGACGAGTTCCGCCTCGATGTCGGCGGCGATGCGACCGAGGTCGTGTCCGCCGACGACGAGATCGTTGATGAGCAAAATCGGCAGCCCGCTCGCGCGGGCAATCGTGTTGATGCCCGCACCGTAACGAGGGTTGAGTTCGGTCGGCCAGAAGCCGTCGGAGGCAACGACTCCGTCGACAGTGAATGTGCCTCGGAAGTCGAGTTCGTGGGCAAGTTGCATCCCGGCGGTGAGCGCTGTTGCGCGCATCTGCTCGCGGATCTCGCCGGGCGGATCCCAGTAGGTGGCACAACCGGCGTACACGAACCGATGGCCCTGTCGCAGTGTGACCATCTCCACCGGTCGCAGCACGGCCACGCCGTCGGGGAGCACGATGCCGTGGATCGAACAGGGGATGCCGTCCAGGAATGGCATGACTCTCACCTGCTCGCACACCGATCGCAACTGGTCGAGCGCATGTGCACGCGAAGCGTCGTCGGCAACCCAATACGTCTGCGACGCGCCGCCGTGGAAGCCGTGACGGGCGTCGGCGGCCCACACCGTGCCATCGCCTCGATCGACCGACGCGCCTGCATCGGCCGCCTCGTCCACCGCTACGACCACCGATGGTTGTCGAGCGATTCCTGCGCGATCCCAGAAGGCGTCGATCAACACCTTGTCCTCGAGGGCGACCCACTCCGGCCTGCGGTACGAGACGAATGGTCGTTCTGCCAGCTGTGAGGTGGTGTTGAGGAATGAGCCGATGACGAGTGCATCGCCGGATGGGTCGAACACCTCGAGCGCAGCGATCACCTCAGCCGGAGGGTTGGCCAGGAACTCGTTGTCGAAGCGGATCTGCTCCATGGTCGACATTCCCTTCGGTGCCTCGACGACCACCGTTGCTACATCTGGACGTTCCCCAGCGCCCCAGCGTGTTTGCCACGACGAGGAGCTCCGTCGCGCCAGCGGCGCGCAGCAGAGCCAGGTGCTCGGTCCACGAATTCGCGCTGGCGCCGGCAAGAACCACCCGTCGGCCCTCGAACGTCGATCGCAGCGGTGGGATCCACCAGTCGTCCATGCGCCGACCGTAGATGGTTCGAGGGCGCGGCGACGACGGAGTTGCGGTGAGCGGTCTACGGTGCTGGCGTGATCGAGATCCTGACCTTCCGCCTCCGTGAGGGAGTCGAGCCGACCTCGTTCCTTCAACTCGATACCCAGATTCAGACGGAGGTGGCCTACCAGCAGCCAGGCCTACTGCGACGAACGAGTGGGCGCAACGCCGACGGACGATGGCTCATCTTGTCCGTGTGGGCAAGTGCCGACGCGGCGGCGGCCGGAGGTGCTGCCCTCGACGCGTCGCCGCTCGGCGTGCGGCTTGTTTCGATGATCGACTCCGACACCGTGCACCACGAACGTTTCGAGGGTCTCGACTGACAGGGCTCGCGAGCCCTACGTCACTGTTGAACCAGAACGAGCGCGTTGCCTTCGGGGTCTTCGATGGCTGCGATGGTGGGGCCTCCGGGAACGTCGAAGGGTTGCGACACGACCGTGCCGCCGAGGCCGGGAACTCGTTCCAACGATTCGTCGAGGTCACGCACCTGGATGTACAGCGCGAATCCCGGAGCCTCGCTGTGGCGCATGTGACCGGCAGGGCCAGGTTCGGGGCCACCCAACCCGCTGGGGATGTTCATGATCGGCCCGTCACCGATCGGCCAATTGAACAGACCGCTGTAGAACGCCTTCTGCGCCTCGGGGTCGCGGGCCAGGATCTCCCAGTGGACGATTGGTCGGACCCAATCGGCGGGCTGCTCAGCGGTGTCGTCGGCCATCGTGCGCACGCTACGACCCCTCCGGGCCGTCGAGTTCACCGGGGCGGTCGATGCGGAGAATCTCGTGCAT
Organism: Ilumatobacteraceae bacterium; assembly: GCA_963717385.1. Classification (GTDB taxonomy): domain Bacteria; phylum Actinomycetota; class Acidimicrobiia; order Acidimicrobiales; family Ilumatobacteraceae; genus Sva-07. The sequence goes on along the minus strand of CAVQWE010000010.1, from coordinate 6,772 downwards.
CGGATCGTGACGTGGGTTGTCGGGTTCGAGATTGCCGCGGGTGACGAGGCGAAAGCCGGCGCTGATCAGCGCGCGCCACGACCGTTCGTTGGCCGAGTTCACCGGAACGACGATGTGCGTGGCCAGCGGATCTTCCACCCAGGTGCGTTCGACGAACGCAGCGATCATCGAGGTTCCGACGCCCCGACCCACCTGGGCCGGGTCGCCGATCAGATAGTCGATCGACACCGCACCCTCGGTGACCGGAGAGACATCGGCCATCTCCTCGACGTAGTCGGGGTAGTCGACGAAGTGGCAGTACTGCACGACTCCGACCGGTTCTCCGTCGAGGAGGGCGAGGTAGTCCTCGGCCGGCTCGTCGCCGTCTGCGGTCGGACCGAAGTCGCGGTCGAGTGCCTCCGGGGTGTGCTCGTGATCCCACCATTCGTGCACGTGCGGCTCGGCAAGCCACTGGGCGAGCAACTCGAAGTCGTCGCGCGTCAACCGTCGGAACGTGAACATCGCCATGCAGTCCAGCACGCCCCGAAGCGATGAGCGAACCGCACCAGGTGACTCGCTTCGCTCATCGGTCGGGGAGGGACGCCCAAGGTGATGAGCGAACCGCACTGGGGGACCTGCTTCGCTCATCGGTCGCCGGGTTCGGCGGGCGCGAGTCAGTTGGCGCTGAGGTCGTCCGGAGCGTCGGCGAGCCAGGCGAGCCGACCCGGCTGGCGGCGCAGCACGGTGCGCCACAGTTCGTCGGGAGCGTTCGAGAACACGTCGCCCACCTCGGAGTCGAGCACCAGCCAGGCGCCCGCCTCGATCTCGCCCTCGAGTTGGCCGGGGCCCCAGCCGGCGTAGCCACGAAAGACACGGACCCCGTGCACCTCGGCAGCCACCAGCGCAGGGTCGGCGGTGAGGTCGGCCGACGCGATGGTGCCGACGATGGGGGACAGGTACTCGTCCTCGTCGCTGAGGGGGCGCTTGGTCTCGGCGAGTGCGATCAACGCCGATTCCTCCACGGGGCCACCGGTGAACACCGACGACGGTACGGACTGCAATTCGATCCATCGATCGAGCGGCTCGTCGAGTGCTTCGTAGCTCGGCCGGTTGATCACGACGCCGACAGCGCCATCATCGTGGTGTTCGAGCATGAAGATGACCGTGCGGTCGAAGTTCGCGTCCTCGAGCGGCGGTGTCGCCACGAGGAGGCGTCCCTTGGTGGGCGGCGTCCCGGGAATCATCGTCACCAGTCTGCCAGCAAGGCCGAGCGATGAGCCTCCGCGAACGGTGTCAGGGCGCAGACGCCTCGCAACGGAAGAACGTTGGATGAACATGCGTCATCATGTATGGTCATGCAATGACAGCGGTTGGGATCGTCGGAGCGTCGGGGTACACCGGCGCAGAACTGCTGCGGATCGCAGCACAACATCCGGATTTCGAGGTCGTCCTCGCCACCGGCGACACCATGGCCGGTCGCCGAGCGGCTGATCTCTACCCGTCGCTGCAGGTGGCGTACCCCGACCTGGTGTTCTCCGAATTCGATGCAGCGGCGCTCGATGGGCTCGACCTCGTGTTCCTCGGCCTTCCCCACGACGCCTCGATGGAGCTCGCACCCTCGCTGGTCGGCAACGTCGGATGCGTCGTCGATCTCTCGGCTGCGTTCCGCCTCAAGGATCCGGCGGCCTATCCCAGGTTCTACGGCTTCGAACACACCCAGCTCGGTCTGTTGGAGCAGGCAGTGTTCGGCCTGCCCGAACTGCACCGGGCCGAACTGGAGGGCGCGGAACTCGTCGCCACCCCTGGCTGCCATGTGACCGCCGCGACGCTGGCCCTGCGGCCACTGGTCGAGGCCGGCCTCGTCGAAACCACCGGGATCGTGGTGAACACGCTCACGGGGATCACCGGGGCCGGTCGAGCACCCACCGACACCAACGTGTTCACCAACATCGATTCGAATGCGATCCCGTACGGGCTGCTGTCGCATCGGCACACGCCCGAGATGGAGCAGGAGATCGGCGCCCAGTTGATCTTCACCCCGCACCTCGTGCCGATGAGCCGCGGCCTCCTGGCCACCTGTGCAGCCACCGGTACCGACGGATGCACCGACGCTGCGGTCGGCGACGCACTGCGCTCGTTCTACGTCGACGAGCCGTTCGTCGCCGTGCTCGACACCCCACCCGCCACCAAGTCGGTGCTCGGATCGAACGCCGCCCATGTGTCGGCCCGCTACGACGAACGGACCAACACGGTGATCACCATGTGCGCCATCGACAACCTCACCAAGGGCGCATCCGGCGGCGCAGTACAGGCAGCCAACGTCGCACTCGGCCTCGACGAAACCGCCGGGCTCGCAACGATCGGCCTTGCACCATGAGCACGGCAAACGACACCGACAACGCCGCAGCGTCGCTGAAGGCCTCGGTACTCGTCGAAGCCCTGCCGTACATCCGTCGCTTCGCCGGCAAGACCGTGGTGGTCAAGTACGGCGGCAACGCCCTCGCAGGCACCTCCGACCACGACGCTCTGTCGTTGTTCGCCGAAGACATCGTGTTGATGCGTCTGGTCGGCATGCGACCGATCGTGGTGCACGGCGGAGGCCCGCAGATCTCCGAGCTGATGCAACGCCTCGGCAAAGAGCCCGAGTTCGTCGACGGTCTCCGGGTCACCGACGCAGAAACGGTCGACATCGCCCGCATGGTGCTCAAGGGACAGGTCAACCCACAGCTGGTGGCTGCAATCAACGTGCACGGCCGCTTCGCCGTTGGTATCAGCGGCGTCGATGCGGGCCTCATCAGAGCGACTGCACGCGACGAGAGGCTCGGCTTCGTGGGTGATGTCACCGAGATCAACCCCGAGGTGATCCACGGCCTCATCGACGACGAGTTCATCCCGGTGATCGCCACGATCGGCAGCGACGAAACCGGCCAGGCCTACAACATCAACGCCGACACCGTCGCCGGGGCCATCGCCGAGGCGATCGGAGCAGAGAAGCTCGTCTACCTCACCGACATCGAAGGTCTGCGTCGTGACGTTGCCGATGCAGCCAGCCTGATCCGCCAGGTGACCGCCGGCGAACTCGACGAGCTCGTCGCCGACGGCACGATCGCCGGCGGCATGATCCCCAAAGTCGCCAGCTGTACCCACGCGGTTCGCAACGGCGTGCATCGTGCCCACATCCTCGACGGTCGGATCGCCCACGTGCTCCTGCTCGAGATCTTCACCGACGCCGGCATCGGCACGATGGTGATGCACCATCGTCACGATCCGTCCACCGACCCCCAGGAAGGGGCCCCCGAATGAGCACCAGCGACTCGCACGCCTTCGATCACGCACCGATGGCGAACTGTCCGTTCATGCCGGTGTTCGGACCGCCGGCAATCATGTTCGAACGCGGCAAGGGCACCGAGCTCTGGGACTCGGACGGCAAGCGCTACCTCGACTTCCTGGCAGGAATCGCCGTCGTCTCGCTGGGGCACTCGAATCCCGTCGTCGCCGAAGCAGTCGGCGATCAGCTCGAACGGCTGCTGCACGTGTCGAACTTCTTCGCCAACCCGGTCGCCACCGAGGCAGCGGTCAAGATCAACGAACTGCTGCTCGAAGCCACCGGTCACCGGGGGCAGATCTTCTTCACCAACTCCGGCGCCGAATCGAACGAGTGCGCCATCAAGCTCGCCCGCAAGCACGGCGGGCGTGGTCGCCACACCATCGTGAGCGCACTCGGCAGCTTCCACGGCCGCACACTCGCCACCCTTGCCGCCACCGGTCAGCCGGCAAAGCACGAACCGTTCGCGCCGATGCCTGACGGTTTCCGGCACGTCGCATGGGGCGATCTCGACGCAATGCGCCATGCCGTCGACGGCACCGTTGCAGCGGTCCTCATCGAGCCGATCCAGGGTGAGGGCGGGATACACCCAGCGACCACGGAGTACCTCCAGGGCATCCGCAAGCTCTGTGACGAGACCGGGGCCCTCATGATGGTCGACGAGATCCAGACGGGCTTCGCACGCACCGGCAAGTGGTTCGGCTTCGAACACGCCGGTGTCAGTCCTGACGTGGTCACGCTCGCGAAGGCAATGGGCAACGGCATGCCGGTCGGCGCTTGTTGGGCCCGGGCCGACGTGGCGGCGGTGTTCCAGCCCGGCGATCACGGCAGCACCTATTCGGGCACAGCGATCGCCACCGCCGCTGTCAACGCCGTGATCGACGAGATGCAACGCATCGATGCACCCGCCGTCGCCGAGCGGCAGGGCCGTCGCATCGTCGACGCGCTCCGAGCAGTGCCCGGTGTCGTCGACGTGCGCGGACGCGGCCTGATGCTCGGCGTCGAACTCGCCGAAGGCATCGACGCCAAGGAGATCTACGCCGATCTGCTCGGTCTCGGCCTGATCGTCAACGCGGTCACGCCGTCGACGATTCGCTTGGTCCCGCCGATCACGGTGACCGACGACGAGATCGACGAAGCCGTCGACATGATCGCCGCGTCATTGGCGGGCGTCCTCGGCGAGGGGGGTGACGGAGAATGACCGCAGCGACACGTCACCTGCTCGATGTCACCGACTTCAGCGTCGACGAGGTTCGCCAGATCTTGGCGCTCGCTGAAGCACCGATCGAGTCGCTGGGGAGTCCGCTGGCCGGCCAGGGGGCGGCGTTGATCTTCGAGAAGCCGTCGAATCGCACCCGTCATTCGATGGAGATGGCGGTCGTTCAGCTCGGTGGCCATCCGGTCTACACCCGCGGCGAAGAGGTGGGTTTCGACACCCGCGAGCCCGTCGAGGACGTGGCCAAGGTGATGGAGGGCTATCACGCCGTGATCGCCGCTCGCGTCTTCGACCACCTCACGGTCACCCGGATGGCGGCCGTCGTCGACGTGCCGGTGGTCAACATGCTCTCGGATCACTCACATCCATTGCAGGCGTTCGCCGACGCACTCACCATGCAGCAATGCCTCGGTGATCTGGCCGACAAGACGGTCGCCTACGTCGGCGATTTCAACAACGTCGCCCGCTCGCTGGCCGAAGTGTCGGCCATGCTCGGCATGCACGTTCGCTTCGCCTGCCCGCAGGGTTTCGAGGCGCCGACGGCCGAACTCGAACGCTTCGGTCTGCTCGGGGCCTCGTCGGTGGAACAGTTCCATCGTCCCGCTGAAGCGGTCGAGGGCGCACACGCGGTTCACACCGACACGTGGGTGTCGATGGGTCAGGAAGCCGAGAAGCAGGAGCGCATGCAGCAGTTCGAGGGCTACACCGTCGATGCCGACATGATGGCGCTCGCCGATCCGGCTGCGGTGTTCATGCATTGCCTTCCCGCCTACCGCGGCATAGAAGTCGTCGGCCGACGTCATCGATGGCACGCAGTCGGTGGTGTTCCAACAGGCCCACAACCGAATGCACGCCGCCCGAGGCGCGCTCGCCTTCCTCCTCGGAACACGAATCCTGCAGTCCACGAAGTTCCCCGAGCCCAGGGCAGACGGAACCACGATCGGGGATGTGTCATGAGCAAGGTGCAGCGCCAGACCACGATCAGCCGGATCATCGGTGACCACGAGGTCACCAGTCAGCCGCAGCTGATCGAATTGCTCTCCGAACACGGCATCGAGGCCACCCAGGCAACGGTGTCGCGCGACCTCGACGACATCGGTGCGATCAAGGTACGCGTGTCCCAGTGGCAACACGGTGTACGCGATTCCGGAGTTCGCGCCGGATCGGCTCGCTCCGCTCGATCAGCTTCGGCGTGTGATGGGGGAGTGGGTGGCCGAAGTTGCGTGCTCCGCCAACATCGTGATCTTGCGCACACCACCAGGATGTGCCCATGTCGTGGCGTCGGCGCTCGACCGGAGTCGCGTCGAGGGCCTGATGGGAACGGTGGCCGGCGATGACACCCTCATGTGCGTCGCGTCCGCGACAGATGGCGCTGCATTGGCTGCACACCTCCGCGATCTTGCAGGACTGGACTGAGATGAGCGACACCCACGACCACCCCGACGGCAAGACACTCTGGCATGGACGGTTCGCCGGCGGACCAGCCGACGCGTTGATGGCCTACACGGTGAGCCTGCCCTTCGACCGCACGATGTGGCGCGACGATGTTGCCGGTTCCAAGGCGCACGTCCGCGGACTTGCGCGGGTTGGCCTGCTCACCGACGTCGAGCGCGATGCGGTCCTTGGTGCGCTCGACCAGGTCTCCGTCGAGATGGACTCCGGCGAGTTCGAGTTCGTCGAGAGCGACGAGGACATTCACACCGCCGTCGAGCGGCGAGTGACCGAGTTGGCCGGGCCTGCAGGTGGCAAGCTCCACACGGCTCGCAGCCGCAATGATCAGGTCGCAACCGATTTGCGCCTGTGGTGCAAGCGCGAGTTGCTCGACGTTGCCCGGGGCTTGCACCGCATGCAGCAGGTGCTCCTCGACCGAGCGCTCGACGCCGGCGACACCTATCTCCCCGGCTACACCCACCTGCAACGCGCTCAGCCGGTCCTGCTCGCGCACCACCTCCTCGCTCATGGTTGGGCGTTCGCCCGTGACGTCGACCGGTTGCTCGCCACGATCGACCGACTCGACGTGTCGCCGCTGGGGGCCGGAGCGCTGGCGGGTTCGTCGTTGCCGATCGACCCGGTCGGCAACGCCGCCGACCTCGGATTCGCGGCCACGTTCGACAACAGTCTCGACGCGGTCAGCGATCGTGACTTCGTCGCAGAGGCGGTGTTCGACCTTGCGCTGATCGGCATCCATCTGTCCCGGATCGGCGAGGAGTGGGTGCTGTGGACGTCGGGTGAGTTCGGCTTCGCCAAGCTCG
>CAVQWE010000009.1:0-48454 GCA_963717385.1 Ilumatobacteraceae bacterium | reverse complement strand
CATGAAGCAGGGAGTTCTTGCATCGGTCGTGGTCGCCACGACGGTCATCGTCGTGCCGCAGTGGGCACCATCGGCGCAAGCCGCCGACGACGACGTGGTGATCAGCGAACTGATGTACCACGGCGCCGATGGGCCAGCGGGCGACGACTCGCTGTACGACTTCATCGAACTCGCGAACACCGCCACGACCCCGGTCGACGTGTCCGGTTGGCGGCTGACCGAGGGTGTCGAGTTCACGTTCCCGACGTTCAGCATCGGGCGGGCGCCCGAGTGGTCATCGCCGCAGACGCCGCTGCATTCGCCGAGCGCTACGACACAGCGCCCGACTTCGTGCTGAGCAGCGGAGCGTTCAGCAACGGTGGCGAGACCATTCGGCTGGTCGACGACGGGTCGGCGACGATCGACCTGTTGACCTACACCGACGATCCCCCGTGGCCAGGCGTCGCCGACGGCGACGGACCATCGCTCGAGCGCCTCGACCTCGGCCGTGCCGAACGTCGGCGACGACACCGACGCGGCCAACTGGCTCGCGTCGACAGCACCGTTCGGAACACCTGGCGCCGTCAACTCGGTGGCGTCGACTGCTGGGTGGACCTCGAATACTGTCCGTCGACGACGGCGCGGTCCGACCGCAGCGCAACACCGACGTCGTGGTGTCTGCCGAGGTCACCGGGGCCACTTCGGTGTCGCTGGAGTATCGGCGTGATGTTCTCGCAACCCGGTGGTCATCGCCATGCGCGACGACGCAGCCAGCGTGGGCGGCGCCGGTGACGGGGTGTTCTCGGCGAAGATCCCCGGGCAGAGCGCTCGCACGCTGGTTCGCTATCGGGTCACTGCCACAGGCCCCGACTCGCCAGGTCACCAGCCCGTCGTCGTCGGACGGTGCATCCCTGCACGGCTTCGTCGTCGACGACCCGAACGAGCCGATCGACCTTCCGAGCTTCGACGTGTTCATGCCGCCGGCCGACTACTCGCTGATGCTCGCCAAACACCGCTACGACAACCGCAAGTTCCCGATCACGGTCGCGCTCGGCGACCACGTGGTGACCGACGCGCTGGTGCGGGTCCGCGGTGGCGTCTCACGACGATTCCCGAAACCGAGCCTCAAGATCGACCTGCCCAGCGGCAGCCGAAATGACGTTCCCGGGTGTCGATGGCCCCGGTCGACGAGTTCAACCTCTACCGCAACCCCGACCCGGTGACCGACATCGGCTGGGACCTCGCCGGGGCCGCCGGGTCTCCACGAGGCCGACTTCGAACCGATGCGCAGCTACCTCAACGGCGACTACTGGGGCACCGGTGCGTACCTCACCGCCACCGACGGGCGATTCCGCGACGCCAACGGCATCGGCGACGCCGCGGTGTACAAGCAGGAAACCAAGATGCAGACCGACCTCGAATGCCGCTGGCCAGCTGATTCGCTGGGAGAAGGACGAGGGCGCCGACGGCGACTACACCGACATCTGGCAGTTCACCAACGCGATCGACGCGTCCTCGACACCCTCGGGTTCGAACTATCGTCTGGCAGGAGATGGACGTTCCTGCCATGGTGAACTTCACGGCCTACCAGGCGTTCGCTCGCCACTGGGATTCGACGATCAAGAACGTCTTCGTCATTCGCGACCCGGAAACCACCGGCCGCTGGTCGATGCAGATCTGGGACCTCGACTCGATCTTCCAACCGAAGTCGGTCAAGGCCGTGAACGGCGAGCTGCTGCCACCGCGACACCACCCCGTCACCCGTGCGATGCTCGACGATCCGCAGATTCGCGAGATGTTCGGCCGTCGGCTCCAGACACTCATCGCAGAGCACCCTCGGGCAGACCTCCTGGCGTCGTACGAGTCGAAGCTCGCCACGACGGGCCAGCTTGGAACGACGACTTCGCGAAGTGGAAGTGGGGAACCAGTCCCGCCAGGTACCGCGTCAACTGGCTCAAGGGCATCAACGAGCGCTTCGAGTTGTTCGCACAGAACACCGGCCCCGGCAAACTGATCCCCCCACCTGCGAGCGGGCAGCGCAACGTGGTCGTGTCCGAAATCCACTATCGGCCGACGGGCACCGGCCCGGAGTTCATCGAACTGTTGAACACCGGACAGGAATCGATCGATCTCACCGGCTGGAAGATCGAACCGGTGGGTCACACACTTCCCGGCGGCACCGTGTTGTTGGGCGGCCAACGACTCGTGATCAGCTCCGACGACGTGGCGCTGCGCGCCACCACCACCCGTGTGTACGCCGCCGGCGAGTTCGACGGCGAACTCAGCGACAGCGGCGCCACGGTTCGGCTGCTCGACACCGACGGCACAGTCGTCGACGCCGTGTCGTACACGTCGTCGACCCCATGGCCGTGGCCAGCCGGCCAGACCGGCCAATCGCTCCAGGTCATCAACCCCACCGCCGACAACTCGATCCCCGCCAACTGGGGCATCTCGAACACGGTCGGCGGCTCGCCAGGAGTTGCAGGCGTCACCGTCACGTCGTTCGGTCAGGCACCGAGCGCCGGGCTGGTGCTGAACGAATACAACGCCGTACGCGACGACCGTGTGCTCGATGCAGGCGGTGCCGACCTGACCTTCGGGTCGATCGCCGGCAACGGCGGTGACTGGTTCGAGATGGTCACCGTCGGCACCGACGATCTCAGGGGTTGGACCATCGAATGGTCCGATGACGGCGTCCCCGGCACACTCGAACTCAGCAATGACCCGCTCTGGGCAACCCTGCTGCCCGGTTCGATCGTCACGTTCGCCGAAGACCGACCCGACGACCTCTCCTACGACCCAGCAGCCGGCGACTGGTCGATCAACGTGCAGGCCCGACATGGGACTGCCAGCACCCTGCACTCGATGACATCACCGCTCGACGTGTCGAACGACAACTGGACCGTCGCCGTGCGCGACACCGCCAACACGGTTCGGTTCGGGCCGCTCGGAGAAGGCACCGCCAGCCCGAGCGGCGTCGGCAGCCAAGAGGTCGCCGCCTATCAGCTCGCTGCGACCGCCACCCCCGACCCCGGCGGGTACCTCGACCGGTCGGTGTCGAGCTTCGGGCTTCCCAACGTCACGACCACCGGTGTCCAGGACTTCGGCGCACTCCGCACCGGGACCACCCCGCCACCTCCGCCTCCGCCACCTCCGCCACCTCCGCCACCTCCGCCCCACCTCCGACTGACGGCGACGGCGATGGGGTCGGCGACGACGTCGACAACTGCCCGCTGGTGCCCAACAGCGACCAACTCGACACCGACGGCAACGGCGTCGGTGACCTCTGCGACGTTCCGGGCGGACCGGCCGTGGTCGTGGTTCCCGGGGCGGGCGTCGATCAGCCGACACTGCGCATCGAGATCACCGCCAGCTCGATCGCCACCAACTGGGACCCCGTCGACAACGCCGCCCGCTACCAGTTCCGCCACCGCATCACCGGACAACGACAACAGTGGCAACCACCCAGCACCGCCACCAGCGCCACCATCACCAACCCCGCCAACAACGCCACCTACATCATCGAAGCACGCGCCCTCATCAGCGGCAGCTGGCGACCCTGGACCACCGCAACCATCACCACCGGCACCACAACGCCACCCCCTCCACCGCCGCCCCCGCCACCGCCACCGAGGGTGACGGCGAGGTGATCGTCGTTCCCGGGGCGGGCGTCGATCAGCCGACACTGCGCATCGAGATCACCGCCAGCTCGATCGCCACCAACTGGGACCCCGTCGACAACGCCGCCCGCTACCAGTTCCGCCACCGCATCACCGGACAACGACAACAGTGGCAACCACCCAGCACCGCCACCAGCGCCACCATCACCAACCCCGCCAACAACGCCACCTACATCATCGAAGCACGCGCCCTCATCAGCGGCAGCTGGCGACCCTGGACCACCGCAACCATCACCACCGGCTGACCTCTCCGCCATTGGCGATTTCTTTCACTGCTGCTCATCTCGACGTTGATCGACTTCTCAGTCGGTCCGCGCGCTGTCGGGCACCACGGATCGACGTCGCCGAGTCTGGTTGCTGCGCATCTCACTCCTCAGCAACCTTGGCATTCTCGGCTTCTTCAAGTACTTCGGCTTCTTCGTGGACAGCGCCCAGGAACTCCTCTCCGACGCTCGGGCTCGAGACGTCACCGGTCCTCTTGAGCATCGTCCTGCCGGTCGGCATCAGCTTCTACACGTTCCAGACGTTGAGCTACACCATCGACGTCTATCGAGGAAAAATGGAGGCCACGAGCAACCTCCGCGACTTCGCCGTCTACGTCGCGTATTTCCCTCAATTGGTGGCCGGCCCAATCGAACGGGCGAGCCACCTGCTCCCCATCATCAGTGCACCGCGCAAGCTCAGTCGGCAGCAGAGCCTCGAAGGCCTGTGGCTGATCACATGGGGGCTCTTCAAGAAGGTCGTCATCGCCGACAATGCTGCACGTGTTGTCAACGAGGTGTTCTCGTCGGACACCCCGACGAGCGGACTCGTGGCGCTCGTCGGCATCTGGGCGTTCGCGCTACAGATCTACGGCGACTTCAGCGGCTACACCGACATCGCACGCGGGGTGTCCAAGCTGCTCGGCATCGAACTGATGCTCAACTTCAACCTCCCCTACATCTCGACCGACCCCTCAGAATTCTGGAGGCGATGGCACATCAGCCTCAGCACCTGGTTGCGCGACTACCTCTACATCCCGCTCGGAGGCAACCGCGGCACGGCACGGCGCACCCTCATCAACCTGATGATCGTGATGATCCTCGGCGGCCTCTGGCACGGCGCGGCCTGGACATTCGTTGCCTGGGGTGTGTACCACGGCGCCCTCCTCGTGAGCCACCGGCTGCTTCTCGAGCGCCGATCGACACCTCCTGCATCAGGTCGGGTTGCGACCCTCTGGAAGCAGTTCGCGATGTTCCAATTGGTCTGCTTCGGCTGGTTGCTGTTTCGTGCGTCGTCGGGGAAACAAGTGGCAGGGTTCGTCTCTGAGATCGTGTCCGATTGGTCGATCACCCCAGATCTCGGACCGCTGCTCTTCACCCTGGTGTTCTGTGGCATCGCTCTGTTCGGGTTCGAGATCTGGCACAAGGGTGCCGACGACCCTTCGAAGGCCTGGGGCTGGCACACAGGGTTGGGACCGGCCGCAGTAACCTCGCTCTGGTTGGCGATCTTTGTCCTTGCGCCTGCAACCGGCGCCGACTTCATCTACTTCCAGTTCTGATGTCGAGCACCGCCGCCGCTCGATGTGACACACGACCAGCAGCAAGGGAAACGGCATGAAGCACAGCGAAGCACCGTCGGTGAAACACCCCAAGTGGCGCAAATTGCAGTGGGTCGTTGTGCCACTGGTCGTCGTGCTCGTCGTCGAAGCGGGTGCCAGCTTTGCCATCAGCAGCTACAACGGTTGGTACTCGGTGAACACGAGGCGGCCGCCCGACATGATCGTGATCGGGAGTTCGCGTGTCGAGGCGGGGGTCGACGCACGTCAGCTCTCCGAGCAGTTGTCAGAACGCGCAGGAACCGACATCCAGGTCAGCAACCAGGCACGCGGGGGTTCCACGATCGTCGAGCACTACCTGGCGTTGAGGGATCTCCTCCCGTCATTCCCCGCCGACGATCGAGACGTACTCGTCGGGCTCGAAGCCCCCGGAGGAGTCCCGGCCAACCTGATGCGCACGACCTGGTCCGATCCGTGGGCCGCTCCCGACTACCTGAGCCTGCTCCCCCGATTCCTCACCGCGTCGGACCTTGACAACTACTGGTCGGCCGATCAAGCCCTCGGCGACGAAATGCGAGTCACGATGCAGTGGGGGCTCAGTGCTTCTGACCTTGCGCTCTATCGCGAGCAGTTCCGCGACAGGTTCTTTGCTCAGGGGAGCCGGGTGACAACGGACGTACTCAAGCAGTTGTCGCCCAGCGCCGTCGACCCATCGATCGCCGGCAAGGCGGGCCGGTCGCCGTCGACTGACCTCTCCGCCAGCCGACGGCAACCGGCACGTTCAGGAGACGATGCCTCGAGCGCGCAGTGTGTCGATGATCTGATCCGCAGCCGCTTCTGGTGAGGTGGCTGCGGTGTCGACTCGAACCTCTGGGTTCTCGGGCGCCTCGTACGGCGAGTCGATGCCAGTGAAGTTCGACAACTCGCCACGACGTGCCTTGGCGTACAGACCCTTCGGGTCACGCTCTTCGGCCAAATCGAGCGGCGTGTCGACGAACACCTCGATGAACTCGCCGTCCTCGACTGCCTCACGAGCCAATCGACGCTCTGCCCGGAACGGTGAGATGAACGACACCAGCACCACCAGACCGGCATCGACCATCAACGCCGACACCTCGGCGATCCGTCGAATGTTCTCGACGCGGTCGGCATCGGTGAAGCCGAGGTCACGGTTCAGACCGTGGCGAACGTTGTCGCCGTCGAGCAGATAGGTGCGCACACCATGGGTGTGCAGCTTCGATTCGACGATGTTCGCGATGGTCGACTTGCCGGCACCGGACAGGCCCGTCAACCAGACCACGGCCGGGCGATGAGTGTTCATCTCGGCGCGGGCGCTCTTGTCGACCTGTACGTCTTGCCAATGGATGTTGTGCGAGCGGCGCAACGCGAAGTGCAGCAACCCTGCACCCACGGTGACATTCGTGAGCTTGTCGATCACGATGAAGCCACCGGTGTCACGGTTCACGTCATACGGATCGAACGGGATCGGCCGGTCGAGACTGATGTTGCAGACACCGATCTCGTTGAGTTCCAAGGTGTTGGCCGCAAGATGGTCGAGTGTGTTGACGTCGATTCGGTACTTCGGATTCGCGATTGTCGCCCCGACCGTGCGAGCCCCGATCTTCACCAGATACGGGCGGCCGGGCAGCATGGCGTCTTCGTGCATCCACACGATGTGGGCCTCGAACTGATCGGCCACTTCAGCGGGGTCGTCGGCAGCGCACAGCACGTCGCCGCGGCTGACATCGATCTCGTCGGTGAGCGTGATCGTGATCGATTGGCCGGCGATCGCCTCGTCGAGGTCACCGTCCATCGTCACGATCCGATCGACCGTGCTGGTGGTGCCCGCTGGGAGTACCCGGATCGGGTCACCCGGCTTGATCGCTCCACCGACCACACGGCCCGAGAAGCCACGGAAGTCGAGGTTCGGGCGGTTCACCCACTGCACCGGCATCCGGAAGCTCTGCTCGGCCAGGTCGTCGTCGACAGCCACCGTCTCGAGGAACCCGAGCAGCGTCGGGCCGTGGTACCACTCCGTGTGCGGGCTCGGCTCGACGATGTTGTCGCCCTTCAACGCCGACAGCGGGATGAAGGTGATGTCGCTCAGCCCGATGCGGTTCGCGAAGTCGGTGTATTCCTCCTGGATCGAGTTGAACACCTCGTGCGAGTAGTCCATCAGGTCCATCTTGTTGATGGCCACGACCACCCGCTTGATGCCCAGCAGCGACACCAAGAAGCTGTGGCGACGGGTCTGGGTGAGCACGCCCTTGCGAGCATCGACCAGGATCACGGCGACGTCAGCGGTGGATGCACCGGTGACCATGTTGCGTGTGTACTGCTCGTGTCCCGGTGTGTCGGCGACGATGAACTTGCGGTGCTCCGTGGTGAAGAACCGGTAGGCCACGTCGATCGTGATGCCCTGCTCACGCTCGGCCGACAGCCCGTCGAGCAGCAACGCGAAGTCGAGGTCACCACCTTGGGTGCCGACCTTGACCGAATCGATCTCGAGCGCTGCGAGGTGATCTTCGAACACGAGGTGGGTCTCGTACAGCAGACGCCCGATCAGGGTGCTCTTGCCGTCGTCGACCGAACCGCACGTGATGAAGCGCAACAGGCTCTTGTGCTGGTGCTGGTCGAGGTACTCCTCGATGTTCTCGGCGATCAGATCCTGGCTGGGCGTGGTGGTCGTTGCGGCCATCAGAAGTGTCCTTCCTGCTTCTTCTTCTCGAGTGAACTGATGCCGTCGTGGTCGGCCACGCGGCCCTGACGCTCTGACGTGGTGGCCAGCAGCATTTCCTGGATGATTCCCGGCAAGGTGTCGGCGGTCGACTCGATCGCCCCCGTCAGCGGGTAGCAACCAAGCGTGCGGAACCTCACGGTTCGCATCTCGGGCACCTCGCCTGGCTCCAGCGGCATCCGGTCGTCGTCGACCACGATCAACGTGCCATCGCGCTCCACGACCGGGCGAGGCTTGGCGAGATACAGGTCGACGAGCGGGATCTGCTCGAGATGGATGTACTGCCACACGTCGAGTTCGGTCCAGTTCGAGATCGGGAACACACGCACCGTCTCACCCTTGTTGCGCCGACCGTTGTAGAGCTGCCACAACTCGGGGCGTTGGCGCTTCGGATCCCACTGGTGCTGGGCGCTGCGAATCGAGAACACCCGCTCCTTGGCGCGCGACTTCTCTTCGTCGCGGCGGGCCCCGCCGAACATCACGTCGAACTTGCGCTCGTCGACGATCTGCTTGAGCCCCTCGGTCTTCCACATGTCGGTGTGGGTCGCCGACCCGTGATCGATCGGGTTGATGTTCTTCTCGACACACTCCGGGTTGAGGTGGACGATCAGCTCCATCCCATGGGCCGCAGCCTGGGCATCGCGGAACTCGTACATCGCCTGGAACTTCCACAGCGTGTCGACGTGCACCATCGGCATCGGTGGTGTCGACGGGTAGAACGCCTTCACCGCCAGGCGCAACAGCACTGAGCTGTCTTTGCCCATCGAATACAGCAACGCCGGGCGCTCGGCCTCGGACACCGCCTCACGCATGATGTGGATGGCCTCGGCCTCCAACCGCTGCAGGTGCGTCAGGCGTCCCGCAGAGATCTTCGGAGCGGCCGCAGTTGGTGATACTTCGTCGTGGGTCGTCGTCACGTGAACTCCTGCTCGTGCACCGGCGCCGTCAGCACCGATCGATTGTCTACCAATACACCAGACAATACGGTGTTTCGGCCCGCTTGTGTGGCAAGAGAACCGCAAGAGTCCATCAAGCCTCGCCGAACCTGCTCGCCGGAGACGTCACACACCACCCCGATCGAACTGTCCGCCGGCGCCGGTCGGGAGCGCTACGAGGTCACAGGCGTGCCGAGCACCGCGCTCGACCGCTGCAATCACCTCGTCGTGGAAACGACCGTCGGTGGCAACGATGCCGCGGTTGTGCTCGAGGCGGGCGCCCTGGGTGAAGTCGAGCGCCGCGCCGGTGACGTCGGTGACCCGACCACCGGCCTGCTCGACCACGAACATACCGGCGGCATGATCCCAGATCTTCTCGCGATAGGTCTCACTCGTCGGCAACCGGAGGTAGATCGACGCGTCGCCACGACCGACCGCGGCGTACTTGCACTGACTGTCGATGCGGTACGGCTCGGCCTGGATGCCGAGCGACGCCGCAATACGTGCGGAGTCGTCCTGGTTCGAGTGGCCCGACTCGACCGACTCACAGAATCGGGCTTCGGCCAACGTTGGCGGTGCTGCGACCAAGACCGGGACCGACTCGACCGACGAGCCGTAGTACGCGACGCAGCCGTCGCCCGTCGCCACGAACACAGCCCCTGTCGACCCGTCGACGTTGGGCAGGTTGGGGCAGCCGAGCACGCCGAGTACGACCTGACCTGCCTCGATCAGACCGAGCGCGATCGCATACTGGTCACCGCGCAGGAATCCCTTGGTGCCATCGATCGGATCGAGCGTCCAGTAGCGGTCACCTGATGCGTCGGCGCCACCCAGCGAGATCCAATCGACCACTTCCTCCGGCGTCGTGTGTGGGCGCCATGATCGTTGGACGAGTGCCGCCACACTGTCGCGGAGCTCCGGGCGATCGAGGAGATCAGCGGAATCCTCCTCGCCAACGATCCGCACGTCGCCCAGCGCCTCGGACAGCGTTGCGCACACGAGCGCCTGCGCTGCGAAATCCGCAACGGTGACGGGACTCGCGTCGCCCTTGGTCAACGTGTCGCCCGCGACGAGACGGCCCTGAGTCTCCCTGCACAATTGTGATGCGTCGACCACGGCGTTGAGCCCCGCGACAATTTCGACCTCGCCCAACATTGCTTGTTCGACCTCCACTCGATTCAGCTGGCACCGCGGCCGAGGGCAACAACCCAGACCGTCTTGAACAGGATCCTGATGTCGTGGGTCAGCGACCAGTTGTCGACGTAGTACATGTCGAGGCGCTTGTACTCCTCGAACGTCGTGTCGGACCGCCCCGACACCTGCCACATCCCCGTGATCCCGGGCAGCACCTGCAAGCGCTCGTGCACGTCAGGAGTCCACTGGGCCACCTCGCTGGGCAGTGCAGGTCGAGGACCCACCACGCTCATCTCGCCTCTGACCACGTTCCAGAACTGCGGGATCTCGTCGACGGAGAACTTGCGCAGGAACCGGCCAACTCGTGTGATGCGCGGATCGGTCCGAATCTTGAACAGCGGGCCATCGGACTCGTTCTGCTCGAGCAGTTCGTCTCGGCGCTGGTCGGCGCCGTCATACATCGTTCGCAGCTTGATGATGTCGAATGCTTGGCCGTTGAGCCCCACACGCCGCTGTCGATAGAACACGGGGCCCTTCGACTCGATCCGGATCGCCACGGCGGCCGCAGCGATGATCGGGGCGGTGAGCAGCAGGCCCACGGACGCCACGAAGAGGTCGAAGATCCGCATTGCAGTTCGGCGCCAGCCCGTGCGGACCCGCGGCTCGATGTACAGCAGTGCTTGGCCGTCGAGTTGCTGAACTCGGAGGCGTTCGATGTCGATGTCGCGCAGGCTCGACGACAACGTGACGTGCATGCCGACGTCGGTCAACCGGCGGCTCAGTCGGTTCACCGTCGGACCATCGACGGAATACAACGAGATCATCACCCCGGTGACCCCGAGACCGATGGCCGTTTCCTCGATGTGCTCGATACTGCCCACCACTGGCAGCCCGTGCGCCTCGGTCGGGGGTCGATCGCCCACGAAGCCCACTGCCGTGTACCCAAGATTGGGCCGGTCCTGGAGACCGCGCACCAGATCCGATGCGAACTTGTCGGTACCGACCACCAGAATCGGCCGCGAGAGCCGCCCGGCGTGCCGCAGCTTCGCGAACGCCGCCCGAACGACTTGTCGAACCGTGAACCAGATCGGCAGGACCGAGAAGAACAGCGCCAGGGTCATCCACCGAGAGAACGGCTCGACGCCAGCGACGACGACGAGGCTCACCACCCCGGCCACGCCGAGGGCCGTGGCCACTGCGACGTGACGGAACTCATCAGCGATTCGGACGTTTGCCCGAGCGGTGTACAGGTGATTGACGTTGGCGAACAGCAACCAGAGCGGCAACGACACCAGTACGACCAGCCATTGCCCGAGCACCGCCGACTCGTCGACCGGACGCCAGATCTCCTGCACGGCAAACGCCACCGCCAGCCCCAGAGCGACCGCCGCGAGGTCGGCCAACATCACACGCCGCCGCAGGCGACGTGGATCGATGGAACCCGCAGGCTGCGAGATCGTGGAGGGCACCGCACGCAAGCGCTGAGCCGACTGGTCGGTGTCGGCGGCGGCGGCCCGCGACGACGAGTGTGAGCCGTTCGAGCCGTTGGACTCATCGAGGGTTTCGGGCCAGGCAGGACGCCACCCGATCCACCCCCTGCGACCCTCCGCCGTTTCGCTCATCGCCGTACTCCGCCTGTTCATGGCACCTTCCCAACCCTCAATCGAGGATCTGTCCGAGTCGCTCGGACCATCCGAGGTACCAGGGATATCACAGAGCTTCGCTGAGTGAAAGTGACAAACGCCCATCGGCGAAGACATTCACACTCTCTTGATGTTGAGGCGAACGCTCGGTGCTCTCGTCGTCGCCCAGCAGCGCGAGTCCGGCTACCGACTTGACGGCTTGCTTGAGGATCATATTGTGACTCTCAACACGCCAGCAACACACGGTCGGACACCGACCGTTGACCGTGTTCGATCAGAAGTCGAGGATGTCGCTCCGCGACATCGACACGCCGCTTCCGCTCGCACCGCTGTCACGCGGCAGGGGTGCCCCCGAGGCGGGAGTCGTTTCCCACGGATCGGCGTCAGGAGCCGGGGGCGGAACTGGTGCCGGCCGTCGTTGCACTCTCGTCGACGGATACGACTCGCGCTGGAGCCGGCGGCGCGGCGACCGATTGATGACGATGCCCAGCAACACGCCGCCAGACTCGCCGATGCGCTCCACCGCATCGGACAGCGTGGAGAAGTCGGTGCCGCTGTTGTTCACCACGAGGATCACCTGATGAGCCTGCGCCACGATGATCGAACTCTCGGGAGCGCCGCGCAACGGCGGGCTGTCGACGACCAGGAGTTGTCCCGGCTCGTCGAGGTGGTCGAGGATCTTCGGCAACGTCGTCGACACCACATCGGCAGCCCGGCCGATCGGGATACCGGCAGAGAGCAGTTTCAAGTGCTCGTAGCGTGTCCCTTGCGTCTGCACGTCGTCGATCGCCGTGCCGGCGATGTCGCCGATCCCGTACGTCGGGCGGACATCGAGCTGCTCAGCGAGCGTCGGGTAGTGCAGATCGGCCTCGACCGCGGTCACGGAGCGACCCACCTTCGCCAATGCGCAGCTCAAGCCGGCGGCGACCGTCGTCTTGCCCGTCTGGCGCCGAAGTGACACCACAGCGATGCGTCGAATGTCGGTACCCGCCATCAGGAATTCGACGTTCGTACGCACCGTCTCGAATGCCGACACCAGATCGACGGAGGACTGCTCCCCGTCGAGCAGACGAATGATCGGGAGCTTCTTCTCGTTCCGACGCATCTTGGGGATCTCACCCAGCACTGTCGTACCCAACCGCTCACGCACGGCACGGTTGGTGTCGAACGCGCGTTTGATGCGATCGGCTGCAAGCGCCGAGAACATCGCCGCAATCACGCCGAGCACGATCGCTGCCAACATCGTCGGTGCGACACGAGGCGAGATCGCTTTCGTCCTTGAGCGGGGCGGCATCGAGTCGGAGAGCTCGATCAGGCCACTGTCGCCGCGATCTTCGATCAGTTGCTCGCCCACGGCGTTGGCCCACGCCTGCGCGGCCTCGGGGGAGCCGGCGGTGGCCACGATGCGCATGACGCTTTCGTCGGTGATCGCCTCGATCCTCGCCTGAGGTACCCGAAGCTCGACCGGGCACGTTGGCAGCGGCGCGATCACGCACCGCACGACTCTGGGTCCATTCCCGCAATGCCGGCAGCAGAAAGTTGACCTGCTGGATCGACGACCCGGTCCCCTCTTCGGTCACGGGGAGATCGAGCACGACCGTGGTGCTCGTGCGGAACTGTCTGCTGGGGCAGGTACGCAGCAGCCGCCCCGATCGCCAGGCACGCGACGAAAACAGCCACGATCACCACCCAGTGGCGGCTGAGCATCAGCCGCAGATCTCGCAAGTCCATTGGAGTTCCCTCGTTCTCACATCACATCGAAAACGGCGCCTGCTGCACCGTCCAAGTCGACGACCTCAAACTAGCCAGCCTGGCGTGCAGAACTCGGCCGCCCGCCAAGCACCAGATCACACGTCGCCCACGACGAAGTTCTGAAGTACTTCAGTGGGTGACAACGCACGGTCATACATCGCCACGAGGTGGTACGTGCCGAGCCACGACTTCGTCCCGTCACGTTCACCACCGACGTGCAGCCGAGCCGAAGTAGCCCACGTGCCCAGGTTGCTCCCCGCCGAGCCGGTGGAGACCGTGGCGCCATTCACGTACAGCGTTGTAGTTCCATCGGGTGTACGTGTGAAAACCACATGAGTGAGGCCTGCGAGCACTTGACCAACCGCCTGGGTGGAGGGTTCACCGCGATAGTTCGTCGCTCGGGTGCGGAGATAGGCATCGAGGACGGCGCCTTCTTGGATGATGCCCAGGTTGCGGGCGTTCGCGTTGAACCCGAGCCCGAGCATCATGGCATCCAACTGGCCGACACTTGCCGGATCGACCCACAACTCGGTGGTGAATGCGTTCGAGCGACATATCGCCTGGTTCAAACTCGTCGCCGCCGCAGATTCGGCCACCGTGGCCTGATCGAGTCGCAACCCGCTCGGCACACGTGTGGTGCGAGCGGGATCACCGATCGTCATGTTCAGCGCCGAGCCGAGTGGCCCCACATTCTCGATGACACCACCGCCGGTCTCGTTGAATGGATAGAGCGCCAGCAGGCCATCACTCACGCGAGACGGCGGCACCAATCACGAAGTCGGCCGACGTCACCGTCGACGGATCGAGACCGGCTTTGAAGACTCGGGCCTTCACGGTGGTGTCGACGGTCAGGTTGATCGGTCCGGCGTAGAGCGGCGAGGATCCGGTCGGATCGCTGCCATCGAGCGTGAAGCGGATCTCCGAACTCGGCAACGAGCTCGAGATCGTCACATCGACCGAGCCCGCATGAGCGCCACCGTCCGGCGAGATCTGCGGCGGGGGCGCCGATGTGGACGATCGCAACCACCGTGACCTGAACCTGATCGATCGTCGTACGTTCACCGTCGGTTGCGGTCCAGCGGAATGTGTAGACGCCGACGGCCGGCAGCGTCACCGTCGAGGTGGCACTGTTCACGTCCGTGAACAGTGCTGTCGCTGGCCCCGTCAGCTGCGACCAGGTCGTGGTCAGCGCTGCCGGCGGAGCGGGCAAGCCGTCGTCGGTTGCTGTGGCGGCCATGGTGGCCTGTGCGCCCTCGATCACGGTGAGGTCTGGTCCGGCGTTGGCTGCGGGCGGCTGGTTCGATGACGGAGGCAGCACCCCGGCCAGGAAGTTCTGGCTGATTTCGAGCGCACTGAGATCGTCGTCGTACACCGCCATCAGGAACAGATCCCCGGTCCATGGGCTGGTGCGGGCGATGTTGTTGCCGAGCGCAAGTGCATAGCCCGCGCCCCACGCAGCCAGACTTCCCGCCCGGTTGTCGGACCAGATCATGGTGCCGTCGACGTATACCTCCACGCCGCCACTGGGCCGCCGAACGTAGACGACCTGATGTAGGCCATCTGCGATGGCCGCATTGGCCACCTGGGCCGGCGTCCCCAACGCATTCGTCATCGAGGTACGAAGCGCTGTGCGCAACGACGTCGAAGACTGCGACAACGAGAGGTTCTGGTTGCCGGGGCTGCTCGGTGCCAGCTGGAGAAGCGTTTGCTCACTGCTCGCAAGGTTGGCTGGATCGATCCACATCTCGACCGTCATCGATTGGGCGGAGCGCACCGCCTTGTTGAGCGAATTCGCACCAAGGGTGGTCCGAATCAGCGAAGGGCCGTTGAGCCGAAGCCCATCTGCGACCCGAGCCATGTCACGTCCGAGCCAGATTGAATCTTCAGGTCAAGCGCTGATCCTCCCGGAACCGAGTTCCGGACGTCGATCCCCGAGCCTTCATCGAACCGATACTCGGCCTGGAGTCCAGCAGTGACCCGTTCGAACTCCGCTGGAACGATCTCATACAGCCTCGTGGTCGTCGCGCTCGGGTCGAAACCCGGACGGAACGACTTGGCCTTGACCGTTGTCGTCTGGTTGATCAAGAAGGGTTGCGAGTAGGCCGTCGACGTTGCGGTCGGCTCCGAGCCGTCGAGCGTGTAGCGGATGGTCGAACCGAGGACATCCGACGCCATGCTGACCGTAGTCAGCCCCGCATAGGTCCCCGACGTGGGCGACACCAGCGGCGATACGGATGACAGTTCGCGAACCTGCACGTCGCCGAACGTGGCGTCGACATGATGCGCAACGAGCGCCAGCGAACCCTGATCGGGCACGCCCGGCGGCAGTGCGCTCTCGATGTCCCACGCGAACGGCTCCGCCGTTCCTGCCTCCCAGACCTTCAGACGGTATGTGGGCCCCGAGGTGACCGATCCCGTTTGGGCCTGCAACTTGTAGATGTAGGTCGTACCGACGCTCAGACGACGCCCAGTGAGATCCTCTGCAACCAGTTTCAGCTTGGCTGTCTCGAATCTCGAAGCGCTCCGCGTTCGTGTCGTTGCGGTATCGGTACCACACGAGCGCTCCGAGCTGCCCCTGGAAGCCCCACTTCGGTTGCACGATGCCTGTCGGTGTGTGGCCGAGCCAGTGCGGAATGAACCCGACGCCGGGCCCGCCGCTCGGGGCTGCGTAGCCCGCAGTGTCGAACGAATTGATCGTGATCGGCACCTCGGCCTCGAACGACTCCCAGTTGCCATCGCCGACAGCAAGCAGACGGTCGTAGCCGATCTCCTTGGTGCGCACCGTGTCGCCTTCACGAACCCAGCGACCATCGATCGCCTGTGATCGCTCGTACACGTCGGGGGTGGCGTTCCAGTCGACATCGTACGGCATCGGCTACTGCAGCCCAGGCGTGTAGTTGACCGGCACATCGAGTGTGGACACGTTGAACGCTCCGTCGACCGCCCGAATCGTGACCGTGTTCAGTCCTGCGTTGAGCCGCGATGCATCGATGTCGGCATTGAAGTCGCCGTTGTTCGCGAGTCGACGGGTGCAACTGACACCGACGTCACAATTCGTCGAACCGAGCCCCATGCGCACGGGATCGCCGCCGTTCACGCGGTACGTGATCGAGGTGACACCATCAGGATCGAGCACGCGTCCGAGCACGTTCACATCGGGCTGCGTGAGCCCCGGCGCACCGAAGTCGATCGGCTAGCCGTCCCAGACGAGACCGTTGCCGCCAAAGATGGTGAACATCGGTCCGTCGGTCAGACCCGGCTCGGTGATCGTGATCGGGTCGGTGTCCGACCAGAAGTAGTCGACGAACGCATTGTGCTCAGGAATATTGGCGATCTGCGGATTTGCGTTGCCGACCATTGGCCCCATGCGTGACACGGTGAGACCGATCACACCCTGGAAGATCGTCTGCCACGTCGCTCCGCGTCGCGGAGTACTCGAACAACCAGTTGTCGCCCGTTCTCGTGACCCGCAGGGTGCCGGGAACGGCCCCGTTGACCACGACGTTGGCGCGAGTCTGCAGGCGAGTCGGGTTGAGGTCACCCACGAACGCGCGGGTGGTCGCGCCATCACTGAACAGGTCGAAGCGAACGAGCGTGTTGTTCGACTGCTCGAAGACCACGCCCTGGATCTGCGACGAGAAGTTCACCACCGACTCGAATCCCACCTGCACCTGGAAATCAGAGTTGTCAACCGGCTGCAGCAGCCGAACGGCGCCACGGTTGGCCGTGGTCAGGTCGTGACGTTGACCTCCGGGAACGCTCATCGAGAGCATGCCGGCGAGCGGTGTGATCGTGCTCGACGCCGTGGTGTCCTCGACGTACCACCGACTGTCGAGCACCGGGGCATCGAAGTTGTCGGAGAACGCGCCGGTCGGACATGCCGGCATGTCGAAGGTCTGATTCGGCGAGGTCGCTTCGTTACCGGACGCGTCTCGCGACACTGCACGGAAGTTGTACGAGGAACCGCAGTTGAGGGGACCGATGACCGCGCTGTGGCTGATCACGGCGACGTTGTCGATGATGGGTGCTCCACCGTAGGCCGGCGTCGGCCCCCACTCGACTCGGGTCGTTGCGGGTTCGTCGGTCGTCCACGTGACGGTCGCCTGACCCGATGTCGGAACGGCGGGTGCGGCGGCAAGGTCGGTCAGCACCGGCGGGGCCTCGTCCGGTCCAGCCCCGCCGTCGTCGGGATCCAGCGGGGTGTCGACGTTGCAGAAATAGTCGATCGAACCGATGAACGGAGGCGGTGACGCGGCGCCAGTCGCGTGGTGCCGATGTACGGGCCGACGTAGGCGGCGTCGAGGTCGGCATCGAACGGCGCTCCAACCGGGAGCCAGCTCAAGTCGTCGATCGAGTGGGTCATCGTCCAGGTGTCGCCAGAGCGTTGCACCCGCATGTAGTGCTCGGACGAGACCGGCAGGTTTCCGTAGTACTGCACCGTCACGACGTCGTCGAGGATCGACGCAACATACGCCTTGACGTTGGTGCCGTCGTGATGGATCTCGAACCGCAGGTACGAGTTGTCGTCTTCTTCGATGACGATGCCCTGCATCTGGAATCGACTGGTGAGGACCGACTCGAACTTCGCTTCGACGCCGAAGTTGCCAGCCGGACCCTCTTGACGCAGTCGGGTCGCGAAGTTCTGACCCGGGAACAGGTTGTGGCTCGAGTTCGCCGGCAGCGAGACGATCACGTTGGTGTTGGTCTTGGTGACCACGGCGTCGCCGACGGGGTCGACGACGGTCCAATGATCACCCAACTCCGTCGCGCTGAAGTCATCGGAGACGATCGGCGTGCAGGCATCGGTGGTGAACTGCACGATCTGGCCGACGGTCGTGCCGGTAGGACCGACCGACTGTGGCCGAACGAAGTACGGGCTGCCGCACTTGAGGAAATCGATCACGACGCTGTGCGTGGTCGACTCGGTGAGATCGTTGTCGACTTGTCCCAGCTCAACGGTCGGTCCGTGATCGAGCCGTGTGGTCGCAGGGGTGTCGGTCGTCCACGACACGACTGCGCCGCGACCGCTCGGGTCGACGTTGACATCGGAGATCTTCGGGCCCACATCCACGGGCACGCCGGAGGCCTTGTTCTCGAAATACGCGACGGTCGACACGAACCCCGGCGAGGAGGGCGGCTTGTACGACGTTGCATAGACACCGACTTCATTCACGTCGAGCGGGATCGTGAACGTGCCTGCGTTGCCACCACGTCTGACCGTTCCACGAACGGCGGAACTGCCAGGTGTCACCCGAGCGGGTGGCGCGAAGATGGGTCAGTGGGACCCCGGGAAGGTTCCGGGTGAAGATCCGCGAGGCAGTGCCATTGACCATCTTGTAGACCTCGACCTTCGTCGAGTTCGCCACCGTCGACGATGGCGATGCGAACCCAGTTCGACTGATCCTGCCAGAACAGCAGGCCTTGACCCTGCGACTGCACGGTGGGTACGGAGTCGAACCCGACGGCAACGTCGAAATCGGTGTCGTCGACGGTCTGCATCAGGCGTGGGGCGGAGTTCCGTCCGGTCCACAGGTCGTGGACTGGTCCCGCTGGGATGGTCGAGCTCGACCGCTGTGCCGGTCATCGCCACCGTGGTGTCGCCGACCGGGTCGACGAGCGTCCACATCGGGTCGAGCACGGGCCCGTTGAAGCCGTCGCTGAACGGCCCCAAGCTGCCGCCGACACCGCGGAAACTGCTCGAGCCAACAGCAATCGAAGGCGCCTTGTACGACTCGACGATGTGGGCGCCGGTGGTCGCCGGATCGACACTGTCGGCGAGGCCAGCGGCGAAGGTCTGCGGCTTGCCGTTGTACAGCTTCTGGAGATAGGGGAAGTTGAGATTCGAGCCACCACGACCGAAGCCGAGCACAGTCATCTTGTTGTCGAGCTGTCGGTACGACTCGACCGACCCGTCGTCTTGGCCGTGCGCCATGAAGAAGCTGCGGTTGTCGGCGGGGTCGGCTGCGTACATCCACTCGTCGCCGGCGATGTCGGATTCGAACGTTCCGTTCGATGCAACCTGCACGCCGTCGGATCGGCGGATGAAGTCGCTGGAGTCGAACTCGCCGCCCGGTTGCCCCTCGTACAGCACCCAGTAGTTGGTGTTGGCGCGGTTCATCTCGAATTCGGTGTGCGTCGGGTACATCGACCACACCACGATCCAGGTGTTGTCGGGCGCACGGGTTTCGAACGTGACGCGCAGCGGTCCCTCACTCAAGAGCGTGGTGACGCTCTGGCCGGGTCGACCCGGATGGAAATACCCGGCCGGCGGCTTGGTCGAGTTCGGGAAACCGCGGAAGTCGCCGGCGGTGCCAGCGGCGGTGCTCCAACCGAGCCAGTCGTTGCCGTCGCGGTCGACGATCGACGAGAATCCACCACCGTCACTGGTGTGGAAGTACCACTTGCTGCCGTCGGCGAGGTCGAACCGGTACGCCGGGAAACCCTCGTCGGTGGTCACCGTTCGCGTCAGCTGCTTGGCGAAGGTCGGAGCCGTGTGTCCCTTCGACGTCTTGTCGAAGTACACGAAGTACGACCTGGAGGTTCCGGGCGCCGTGTCCCCCTCGAGCTGCCAGACCAACGTGCCGGTCGCGTTCGACTGGGCGTTGTAGGAGAAGGCTGGATCGAACTGGTACACGACCGACGAGTCGATGACGACGCCGGCGTTGTCGACCTCGACGACACGAATCGAATTCGGGTCGAACGTGGGCCCACCCGATCCGGCCGATGCCATCAGCGACGAGAAGTTCAGCTGCTGTGACACCACCTTGTCCGTGCGCGCCACTGGGTCGGGAGAGACCGTCAGCGGGACACGGAAATCGAAGCCTTCGTCCCACCACGGGGCGGTCTCGACCGGGGACGGTCGAACAAAGACCGTCGCCTCGGGGCTGGTCACGGTGTTGCCAGCCGTGTTGCGTGACCCGGACGCTGTACTTCGAGTTGTTGTCGGCCGACGACAACGCCGGCGTGGTGTAGGACGTGGAGGTCGCTCCCGGGATCGGAACGCCGTCGCGGAGCCATTGATAGACGAGACCCGCTTGCGCCGCTGGCCGTCACGCTGAACGTCGCCGACAACCCCGGCGAGGTGTACACGTCGGCGGGATTGGTCGTGATGACGGGCTCGCCACCTGGAGGTGTCCGATGGATGACGATCATCGGACCTGGGCCTTCGATCATCGCCCCGAATCCCGGCGGATGGTAGGTCCATGTGAGCGTGTTGCTCCCCGCGCGCAGCGCCGTCGGAGCGAGTTCGACCGTGGAGGTGTCCCACGTGTCAGCGTTGCCGGCAAACGCCCGCACAGGCGGGCGGTTGTTGATCGAGATGTCGGGATTGCTCCAGTAGTTGCCGATCAGCAACGCACGCGTCGCGCCGTTGAGATCGGTGGGAAGATCGATCTCGTCGGAGGCGACGAGCGGGAACGTACCGTTGA
Source organism: Ilumatobacteraceae bacterium (assembly GCA_963717385.1). Classification (GTDB taxonomy): domain Bacteria; phylum Actinomycetota; class Acidimicrobiia; order Acidimicrobiales; family Ilumatobacteraceae; genus Sva-07. Next base: position 27,630 of record CAVQWE010000009.1, on the reverse strand, counting down.
AGTAGAGCGGCTGATCCTGGAAGTTCGGAATCGTGTAGCTCTCGACGCTGTAGCTGCGTGCAAGCGTGAAGTCGGCCGATGCGCCACCGGGAGCTTCGACGACGTTGCCGCTCTGGTCGACGACACGGATCTTGAACTTCACGCCTGACTGGCTCACGACGTCAGGGAGATTCCAGGTGACCTGATACGGCGCGGTCGAGTCGGTGCCGATGTGGCCGATCGTGGCCCCGTTCGCCTTGGCCTCGACGCCGCCGGGGCCGTAGTTGTTGCGCAGGAAGTTGTGCCAATCACGGGTGACGCCGTCGTTGTCCTCGTCGAACCCGTCGTAGTACGCGTGGAACTCGACGTACTTGGCGTCGGTTGCCGTGGCGGTGAGCGTGACCTGGTTCGCGTCGACATCCAGCGTGCCCCCGACCGCCGGGTTCAGCGTGGGGCCACCGGGAACGCCAACCGACGTGAGCTGCCCAGTGGGTGGCGTGACGTCACTGCCGGGGGCACCGACGATCGGGTTCGACGTGTCGTAGTAGACGCGGATCATCACGTCGTGGACGTGGTAGGCGCCGTTCGATTCCTGGAACCGGAACACGTTCGTACCGGTCTGCAACTGGGTCAGGGGAACCGTGGCGGTGAACGGCGTACGACTGAAGTTGGAGCCGACGGTCGGCCGGAACTGCGGACCGTTGTTGATCGTGAACCGCGACGAGTTGCTGACTCGGTTGCGCCACAGGTCGACGTAGACCACTGCAGCGATCGCACCGCTGATGTCGTCACCGATCTCGAGATCGATGCTCTTCACGCAGCCGGCTGGTTCGATGTACCACGAACCGCCTGGTGACGCATCGGCACCACACCCCGCCGTGTACGTGGAGTGGCTGGCCCAGTATTCCTTGTACGAGTACTGCGTGTCGTTGAAGAACACGCCGGCTTCGACCGGGTTCGGGCTGATCGACACGAGCATCGCTGCAACCAGCGTCGCCACCGCGAGAAACATGCGGAACACACCGGTTGCCCGATTCGTGTTTGTCATGCAGATGCCGCCCTTGTTGCTGATGTCAGTCCCGCCATGGACCAACGTGTGCCGCGAGCTTAGGGGCGCTCCGCGATGGTGTCTACCCGCTTGGCGATAACTCAAGCAGCCGTCAAAAATCCGGCCGAAATCACGTCCGATTTCCGCTATATCGCGCGGTGGCGTGACCACTCGACCGCTCAACGTCAGGTGCGGATCCGGTCACGAACCACCGCTGTCGAGGCGCGGACCTGTTCGACCTCTGCAGGAGTCAGCCGCCCCGACCAGGTCGCGAGTGCCTCACGGCTGTCACGACGCACGTCGATGGCCGACGTCCCTGCCCCCTCGGCTGACGAGTATTCGATCACCGCCGCACGCTGCTCGACGCCGAAGTGCAGACCGAGACGTTCGAAGAGGGCCTCGACCTCAACAAGAGGGTTGGACGCAAGGCGCTCGTAGTCGAGCACGATCGCGTCGGGACAGGCGGATCGAAACTGCTCGACGAACGAGTAGATCGCGTTCCACTGCACGATCCCCTGCTCGACGATCGAATGCTCACCATCGAGCATCGAACGGATGTCGGCGCCGAACTCCTCGAGGCAGCTCGCCATGAGTCGGGGCTGGTCCGTCCAGTGACGGAAGTCGAACGACCAATCCCGCGAACGAGCGATCCGACGAAGGCGACCGGTTCGCGAACGAGCACGACGGGAACGACATCGAAGCGACTCATCAGCCACGGAGCGGAGAACACCGCAATGGGGTCTTTCACGAGCGCAGCATCACCGCGTCGACGGGCGACCACGGCCCGCGCGGCAACACCGACAGCACGACGAGCCACTCGCCGACCCGGGCGTTGACGCAGATGCGCTGACAGCGGATATCGCAGCTCGAGCATCCGCTCGACCGGTCCGATCCACTCGGCCTCATTGACGTCATCGATGTAGAGGAACTGCAACGGTGGGCGTGGATCCATCCATCGTTGGTTCGCCACGATGTTGAACGGCTCCTGCACGTAGTGGAGCCCGTCGGCCGAGGCCAGCATCCGCCCCAGCCAGGTCGAACCCGAGCGATGGGAGCCCGTGACGAGCACCGGCCGCCCGACCGGACTCACCGGCGTGCCCCGCCAGCACCCGGACGGGCGGGGCACGCTGCGGTTCTAGTCACGAATGAAGCCCTTGACCGACCGCGTTCCGACAGATGCACCCGACACGGAGAGCACCTTCAACCGCACCTGTTCTGGGCGTTCCTTCACCCGATCCTTGATCGTCGCAATGCCGATCCATGCCTCGCGTTCACCGGCCGGAATCGTCACCGTCGTGGCGATGGGTCGATAGTCACGCCCAGCCACAGCACTGATGTCCTGGCTCTGCAGCGCAACGGAAACCGGCGATTGCGACGGGGCCGAGAGCACCAACCTGAATCCGAGGCTCTTGCCTTCCTTCGCCCTGGGCCGACCGGATGAACAGCTTCGGGGTGCTCGACCCGTTTCGTGCGGGCACCGTTGACGGTGACGGCGACGGCGCGGCGAGTGTCAGCAGTGCCGTCGTGTTCGAAGGCCGGCGCCGAGGGGGAAGCCGCCGGTGCCGACGCCGGCCCACAGAAGCGGTCGAACGCCTCAGGGCAGCCCGCCCAGACGGAGCCCGGGACGAGTTTGGCTCCCTTGGCCACGACGACCATTTCGGCATCGAAGGTGATCGGAGCATGATCAGTCGCTGCACCACTACCGCTGTAGCAAGCCGAACCGCATCGTTGTGTCGACAGCAGCGAGTTGCTCGCCTTGTCCTTGACCATCAACCGAACATGATCGATCGGCGTCGTCCAATCCCATTGCCCCTTGCGCCACCAAGAACCAGGGCTGCGCACACTGATCCAGTGCTCGCCGGTGGTGGTGAACGTACCGGCGCCAACGCACGTTTCTTGGCTGAAGCCCTTCTGCCACATGCAGACGAGCACCTGCACCGGCCGATCGGTCGGCTTGTCGACGATGTCGAGACGCAGCAGCGGAGTTCCTTGCACGAAGTTGGCACTGCCATTCCAGCTCGGCTGGGCGAAATCGAGTTCGGCGTAGCGGTCGACCTCGTGGACGACGCGCTGGTCGAACAGCGTGAACTGCCCGGCCGGGGACGAGCCTCCCTGAGCCTGCGGCACAGTTGTCGGCGATGCCGGGGTCGTTGTCGGCGGTGCCGGCGTCGTCGTCGGCGGTGCCGGGGTCGTTGTCGGCGGTGCCGGGGTCGTTGTCGGCGGTGCCGGGGTCGTTGTCGGCGGTGCCGGGGTCGATGACGACTTGGTCAGCTCGGCAGGGCTCTCGGCCCGTGCGCCCACCCCACCGAACAGTGACATGTAACGCGCCTGCGACTTGGGGAGTTTGCCGAGGTCGTAGCCCTTGCGAGGCGGGTTGAAGTACGACTGGTAGAGCAATCGGCCGGGCCCGCTCGCAGGCAGGCTCTTGAACCAGCCGTACATCGCATCGATGAACTCAGGGTTGTCGTGGAGCGCAACGCCCCACTCGGAGTACGCCACCGGCTTCCCGCGCGAGATCGCGAAGTCGCGATGGAACTCGAGTCGGTCCTCGTACTGACGAGCCCAGTACTGGTCGGACAACGGCGCCCGCTCGCGGTAGTAGATGTCGAGTCCGACGACGTCGACATATGCATCGCCCGGGTACGCAGGTGGGCCGAACCTCGAGAAGGTGCTCCGCATGCCGGTCCACTCGAATCGGAAGTTGGCCGACTCCGACGCGAAGACGTCGTGGACATGCCGAAACGCTGCGATGTAGGCCTCGTTGTTGTCGTGTGCCGACCACGAGTAGTAGTCGCCGTCGAACTCGTGTCCGAGACGGATCACGGCGTCGCCATATCCGGCCTCGATCAACTGGCGCGCGACGACGCGATAGTCGGCGTCGTGGAGCCCTGATGCAGTCCCACGAAGGTCATTGCCAATGGCCGCGCGATTTGCCGCCGTTTTGGCGGTCCGGTTCCCGAAGGCAAGCGGAATCGTCATGACCAAGTTCACTCTGGAGGACAGTTTCGCCAAGTACGCCCCCTGTTTCGTCACCTGTCCACGAACCGAGCCGCGCATTTCACCGGGGGTCTTGCGGCCGGCCATGTTCACCACCCACGGCACGTCTGCACCCAGATTGCGTTCGTGAGCAGCGAATCGTGCGCCGTCGTCGAAGCCTGGGTAGACGCCGATCGTCGAACCGAGGTCTGGGCGCCGCAGCGACGGGAACCGCCGGAACGGGCGCAAGAACCACCGCCCCGAGAGCGACGGGAACCAGAAAACGAAGGGTTCGAGAAAGGAATTTCGGGTGTTTCATGGGGGCGGTCTCCTTTGAGCGATGACAGTCCGGCCCCCTAGTCATCGTCGTTCGAAACGAGAACTTTAGGAGGTCTTGCCGGAGACTTGCCTTCAGTTCCCGCCTCGACCCTTGTGACATCCGGCAAACGGCTACGTGTTCGCCGGCATCACCGACGCCACCAGCGCAGCACCGGCGACATCCCACGAGAACACCTGCTCGCACGAGACACGAGCGGATTCCGCCATCGACTGCAGACGAGCCGGGTCGTCGATCGCCGCCACGATGGCCTCGGCGAGCGCTACCTCGTTCTCCGCTTCGAGCGTCTCACCACCTGCGGTGAGTGGGAGTCCGGCAGCAGCACCGACCAGCGCGGCGATCGGCACATCGTTGAAGACGTAGTCGAGCGACTTCATCTTGAATCCGCCACCCAGCGGTTCGGAGATCACCCCGATCCGGCACGTTCGGACGACGGCCCCGAGGTCGTCGACCCACCCCAGGAACGTCGTGGCGTTCAACTGTCCTGCGAACTCGGCAACGAACGACTCGGGGACCTTGCCGCCCACGACCAGCTCCACACCAGCACGAGCAAAGATCGGATCTGCGGCGAGCAGGAAACGCCGGAGGTTCTCCTGCTTCACGTGCCACTCGAAGCTCCCCACGATGCCGACCCGCCGCTGCCGATCGCAGATGGCGCCGGGCTCGCAAGCAGACTGTCCGGACCAACCAGGACGCAGCACGAGGTGCGTCGCATCCGGCGCATCAGCCTCGAACAACTTGCGATCGTCCTCGGTGATCGACGTGACGACATCGGCGAATTCAGTTGCGCGACGTTCGAGATGCGTCACCTTCCATCGATCGAGCGTCAGGAGCGCCCGCCGACCGTTCCAGAGCGACGCCTCCGAAGCCACGCGGTCGTCGGACCGTTGCATCGTGGTTCTGCGTGATGAACACCGACGTCCCTCGGTGAAGCCGCTCGGCGATGTCGACCGCCCACGCGGTTCGCAGGCTGTCGATCACGACGACATCCCACGGCTCGGACAGTGCTGCCGTCAGCTCGCGCTCGAAGGCTGCGATCGCCGTGGCAAACGCCTGATTGGGCAACTTCGACAACAGGCTGCGAGCGCCGCCGCGAAGCTCGCCTCGCACCGCGACGAGTTCGATCGGCCGAAACCGCTCGGAATCAGTCGCGTCGCCGAGCCCGATCATCGTCACCTCGGCACCCGCCCGAGCCGCAGCGCGAGCGAGTTCCATCGAGTACACCAATCCTCCCGTGGAGGGATCGGGGGCAATCTCCGCCGTGATCCACAGCCATCGGCCCGCCGCGGTCACGCCTCCGCACGCCTCCTGGCGCGGCGCCGAAGGCGTCGGGCATAGTCGATCGGCCACACAGCATGGAACGCCACGATCGCTCGCACGCGTTCTGCACGCAGAGAACGGGCTCCGCACGATCGCCCGGACCGTGGCCTGCCAGAGCCAGAACCCAGGAAAACGGGCACCACGACCCGACGGCCCGAACCAGTGCGCCACGCTCTTGGTCGAACGGTTGCCCTTCACCGAGTTGCCCGGTCGGCGCACGAAGAGCGCGTCGGGAACCACGGCGAATCGACCGAGGACGGCGAGTTCGTAGATCAGTGGTACGTCCGACCCGGGGAATGATCCGATGAGCGCGGTCCGGGCAAGCACGTTGCGACGCACGAGGCCGAACACCGCGTTGCAGTATCCAACCCGGCGCACTGCTGCGACGAGGCGGTCAGACGGCCGTTCGGATGTGACGCCGAGGTCGTCGACGAAGTGGCGGGTGGTCTCGCCGTCATCGTCGATGAATCTCGTCCAGCTGTGCGCCAACACGATGCCGTCATCGTCGAGTGCCTCGACCAGGCGGGCGATCAACTCCGGTTCGAGGAGGTCGTCGTGAGCGTGCCACCGAAAGAACTCGCCATTCGACTGCTCGAACACGTTGTTGTAGTTCCACGCAGCACCTCGATTCACATCGTTGCGCAGCACCACCACACGTGGGTCCCCGTCGACCACCTTCTCGATGATCTCGACCGTGCGGTCCGTCGATGCATTGTCGGAGATGATCAACTCGAAATCGGTGAACGTCTGGTCGAGCACACTGCGGACCGAGTCCTCGACGTACCGTTCGCCGTTGAACACCGGCAGGCCGATGGACACCTTCGGCATCAGAGCGACCACTCCGAGAACTCCAGACCGCTGAACTCGCGGATCGCCTCCACCTCGGGGCGCAGATACTCGGTCACCCGTGCCCGATCGCTCGCGCTCCACTCAGGCTTGTCGATCGGTGTCGCGACGAGACGGCGGAGATACTTGCGCATCTTGCGGCGGCGGACCGGATCGTCCCAGAACAACAACCCGAGCCGGTTCGGCCGCATCTTCCGGCGGCTGTCGTGGATCTTGCGTCCGATGAGCGGATGCACGAACGTGGGATCGACGCCGATGAAGTCGAGCACCTCGGCGACCGTCGATTGCGGATCGCGACGACAGTGCCTCGTACGACAGCACGCGGATCTGACTCGGGTCGTACACCTTGAGGTATTCCTGCAGCTGCGTCCAGTAGCGGCTCGTCTGGACTTCCAAGCTGCGGTCGAGGTCGGCAAGCGCCGACGAGAAGTCGCCTCGCCAGCTCCCCTCGCCGACCGCATGGATCCATTGCGACTCGATGCGCACCAGTGGGTCTCGGAGCACGTAGATCAATTTGACGTCGGGGAGATGTCGGTGCATCCGCTCGGCCACGCCGGGGAACTCGTGGCACTTCGTGTAGTTGACCGAGGATTCACCCGCAGCGGTGGCTCCGGGAGGGTCGAGGAACTGACGCCGATACCAATCGATGCCCAACTGCTCGTATCGGTCCTCGACGAAGAAGTCCAATTCCTTCGGGGTGGATGTTGCAACATCTGGATGCTCTGCGAGGTAGCGATGCAGGCTGCTCGTGGCGCATTTCATCGCACCGATGATGATCCAGGTCGGGAGACGGCCGTCGGTTGTTTCGCTCATGTCAGATCGCCTTCGGTGTTCGACGTATCGCTCGGATGGTACGGCTGAGGCTCATTCGGAACTCCTCGAGATATGCGTCGGTGACGAGATCGTGTGCGTCGGCGAGCCGATCCCGCACGGAGTCGGTGCCGCCAGGGACGACGAGTTCGTAACCGAGGTCGCGGTGCTGCGCCCCAGCAACCGCGGCGTATCGGCGGTGACAGTGGTCATCCCAGGTTCGCCAGCGCTCCCGCGGATCGAACGCATCGGAGCGCTCGACCGGGTTCCAGTGCACCGCGGTCCCGCCGTCGGCGGCGAGTGTTGACGATCCGCGGATCGGTACGTGCTCGATCGCATCGTACGGGAAGGTCTCGGGGTCGAGCCCGACGGTCGCGCACACCGACCGCATCACCTCGTGGGGCTGGTCGATGAGTTCCTCGTAGCGGACCACCTGGAAGTTCGGGCGGCCGGCGTATCGCTGCGACGCGGCGAGCACGCGGTCTGCGGCACGGGCCCAGCGGCGAAATGCCCGCTCGTACGACCACCCGAAGGTGTTGACACCGGATTCACACACGCTGCGACCGTCACGGACGATGACGACGAGCGGACACGTCGGGAACAGATCGAAGAATCGGTCGACCTGCTCGACGCTGGGCATCTTGGTGACGACGCGCGACGTTGCGGTGCGTGACTCGCCACCCACGACACGATGCCGTCGCCGAGCGAGCGGAGCAGCGCCTCCGATTCGCTCGGCGGCACCTCCCAGTCGTCGGACCAACGGCGCGTCACATCGTCGACGAATGACACCAAGTGCGGCGACCACCGAACAAGATGATCCTCGAAGACGGGACGCAACAGTTCGGTGTCGGGGTGCAAGCCGAGCAGATCCCAGAGATGGTTGGTCCCCGTGCGTTGCAGCATGCCGAGCACGAAGATGGGCGGACCGGCAACGAAGGTCGCTGGAGGTGTTCGTCATCGTCCGTGCACCTTCTTGTACTCGCGATACTGGATGCCGAGCGCTCCGACCGACGCGCCGATCCCGATCAGGACCAAGCGGCTTGCCATCAGCACCGCCGAGCGTCCTCGAGGGACGGCGGCGAACACGCCCGACCAGGCCGCGGACGGCGATCGCAGCACCACCGGCCACGCGCCGAAGCCGGCGTGGCCAAGCGGGCTCCTCGATGATCAACATGATGAGGCTGCGCGTGACACCGATTCGAAACCATCGGCGCAGAAGCCATCCCGGCTGCTGACGCGACGCCGGAACGTACTCCTCGACCACGGCCCGGTCGTCCCACACGAACCGTCCACCGGCATGGTGGATCCTGCGTGAAGAAGAGCCGGTCCTCGCCGCCCGTGAGCGCGAGGCGGTCGTCGAATCCGTCTCGCGGGACCACCGCGGCGCGCACCAGCACGCCAGAGGTTCGAGTGTGGAAGAACGGGTACTCCTGCCCGGTCTCGAACCGTTCGTGATGAAACGCGTCAGCCGCGATCACCACCGCCGATCCCCCTGGCTCGAGTACCGGCTCGGACGGTCCGATCACGACGTCGGCCTCGGTTGCGCGCTGCGTCTCGAAGACGCAGGCCAGCCAATCTCGCTGCGGGACCTCGTCGTCGTCGAACCAGACGATCCAATCGGCCGCCAGTGCACCAGCGCGTTCCAGCGCGGCATTGCGCGCATACGTGATCCCGCGTCGGGCCTCCACGACGTAGTCGAGCGGCAATGCCGAGTGCGACCTCGCAGCGTCGACCACTGTTCGTGCGGACTCGCCGGCGTCGTTGTCGACCACGATGACATGAGGTGAACCGCCTGCCCAGTCCAGTTCGCTCAGCCGAGCGAGGAGTCGCTCCAGCCCCACCGGACGGAGGTAGGTCACCACGCAGACAGCGACAACAGGCGTGGCGATCACCGGGCCACCACCGTTTCTGATGCGGGCACATCGGACGCGTCCGCGCTTCTCGTCGCGGCGCACGCCAGGAGCCCGCCGATCGACAACCCCAACAACAAGCTGAGCCTGAACTTGTCGGTGGCCGGCTCGACCATTCCCTTCGTGACCACACCGAGCATGATGATCACGCACGACACCGAAACCGCCGCCACGGCGTTGTCGATCTTCGATCTCCAGATCGACACTCCCTTGATCGTCGACGCGGCAATCGCAACCGTCGAGGAGGGTGAGACCCGATCAATCCGGTTCGCAGCGCGATGTCGAGCACGAGGTTGTGCGCCGCCGCCGGAAGCTCCTGCTGGGTGCTCTCGATGCGTCGCATCACCGTTGTGCCCACCCCGCCACCGATCACAGGGTTCTCCTCAATTACCGACAGCGCCTCGCCGTAGAGCTCGACTCGAGATTCAGCGCTTCGCTGCTCGCCTGCGCCACCAAACGCGTCCTCGACCTGACTGCCGATCACGCCAGGCGAAGCGGTCGCCAGGAACCCCGCGATGACCACACCGAAGAGCGCCGCGCATCCGAGCACCACCTCCAACGGGGTGACCGCCGAACGCCGCCGCCAGGTCACCCCCATTTGCAACAGCACCAGCGCAACGATCACAAAACCCAGAACCAGGTACGACGCTCGTTGCTTTCCAGCGATCGGAGCGAGCAGGAGCACACCGCCCGATACGAGGACGAGCAGCCGCGGGCTTCGTCGGCAGGCTTCGGTGACCACGACCATCGCACCGATGAGCACGAGGATCGTGATCGAATCGTTACTCATCAGCCCGAGTCCGCGGAGCCGTTGAACCGGTGTATCGACGTTGAACCGAACACCCGTGATTCGAACGATGAGTCCGATCGGCACCAGCAACGCCGAGCGCGACGCCGAGCCTGCCGACGTCGTTGAACACCCGCCGCACATCGGCTCCCGAAGCCACGACCATCCCACCGACGAGGTAGAACGCGGCCTTGCCCTGGAACAACACGTCGGACATCGGGAGATCGTTGAGCACTCCGATCGCGGCGCCGAGCACATAGACCGCGATGAAGGCACTCCAAGCCGCAGCAAGGCCGGAGATCTGCCGTCCGCGACCAGCGAGGAGATGAGCGGCGACCGCAGCGACGATGATGAGGTCGGGCGGACGAAAATCCTGGCCGCCGATGCGGGGCCGAAGGATGCCGACTGCGACGTCGAAGGCCGGACCTGCGAGCACGGCTTCGACGATCAGGGTGAACACCAACACCAGGAAGATCGTGTGCCGTTCGCTGCGCAGCTCGAGCATGTAGAACCAGCTCAGCAAGGCGACCAACATCAGCCCTGATCCGGCGATGACGATCAACACGTCGGGACCAGTAGCGACGTCACGTCACCCGAGGGGCATGTCAACGCCGTCCTGCGGCACGGTCGGCGAGCGCATCGTCGACGAACCCGACGAAACGATCCGTGATGGCATCGATGTCGAACGTCCGCTCGGCATAGGCGCGAGCGTTGGCTCCCTGCCGCTGCCGCTGGCCCGCATCGCCGATCAAACACCGGGCCTGCTCGACGAACGCGTCGACATCGTTCGGATCGACGACCACACCTGAGTCGTTCGTGCGAATGATCGACGAAGCGAGATTCATCGACGGCATCGCCCCCAGGATCGGCCGACCAGCACAGTGGTAGGTCAACACCTTCGAAGGGACCGAATACTCGCCCGCATCAGGCTCGAGAAGAACCAGCAGGACGTCAGCAGAGGCAAGCATACTGGGGAGTTCGTCGTACGGCTGGAATGGGATCTGTTCCATGCCCGGTGACGACTTCGAGCGAAGCCAGTTGGCCCCCACGCCTTCTGACGCCACCACCACGCGAACGTTCGGGTCGTCCGCAAACGCATCTGCGAGGGCGAGCAAGAGCTCGGGGCGGTGCTTCAGCCCGAGGGTGCCGGCGTAGAGCAACACCACCTGGTCGGCCTCGATGCCGTGGCGCTCCGACCAGGCGTTGGGTCGAGATCCCTGCGGCACTTCTTCGAGCGGCGCCCAGTTCTCGACGACGTCGATTCGAGACGTCGGCACGCCCCAGTGCGTCAGCGTGTCGACGAACGCCTCGCTGATCGCCACGACACGATCGCTCGATCGCGCGATCCATCGCTCGACCCTGCCCATCGTCCACGCCAGCGACCGACGCGATGATGCCACCGCGGCGCCGTAGATGTGCCCCCATGGCCTCGCTGTACACATCCTGCATCCAGAAGATCACGGGAGTTCGACGGACCCACATCGCCAGGTGGAAGACCAGTGCCGCCAACAACGGCGTGTTCGCCGAGACCACGAGCTGCGGCGACCGAACCGACACCGCCCGGGCCAACCGCCAGCCGTATTCCAGCTCCTGGAGCGCGCGCCGCCCGGCGGAGTATTTGGCGAACGGGCGACGCAGTTCGATGCCCACGCTCTGGAATTGCGTCCCCTCGCTGCCACCGATGTCACCGTGCGGGGTCTGGAACGACGAGCAGTAGAGGTGGGTCACGTTGTAGCCATCTCGACGAGCGAGATGGCGCGCCAGCTGCACCTGGAACGGATGCCCAGAGAAGTCGTGGATGACCACGGATCGCCTCGAAGCCCGAGGGCTGCCGTCGGGCTCGCCAACCGCAACGCTCTCGTTCACACGATGGTGGTCGTCTTTCCGCCAAGAAGACACCGCCCTATACTATCAGCCCGTGAGCCATCGACGATCTGACGTGTCGGTGGCGGCGTTCGGCACCCCTCATGCGGTCGCCAACTTCCAGCGGATCTCCTCCAGGTGACGGGCGCCACGAAAGAACCGTCGCCACGCTCCCCCGACTACGTCATCGACGAGCACCCGCCCGATGGTGGCGGCGGGAGGCGCGCCGGGCGCGCGGTGGGCTCGGGCGTGAGATGGATGGGTCCGACTCAGGTCGGCATGCAGCTCATCCGCATCGGCTCGATGCTGGCGCTGACCAGGTTGCTGACGCCTCAGGACTTCGGCGTCGTCGCTCTGGTCACCGTGGTCACCGGCTTCTTCGAACGAGTCCTGGGCGACACCGGCACAACGGTTGCAATGGTGCGAGTCCCTCGGTTGACGCAGGGTCTCGCGAGCAGCGTCTTCTTCTGGAACCTGTCGATCGGGGCAATGACCACCGCACTGTTGATGGTGTGGGCCTCGCCGATCGCACGGTTGCTGGGCGATCCGGACGCGACCGGGATCGTTCGCGGCCTCGGCTTTCTCGCCCTCGTCAACAGCTTCATGCACGTGCCGAACGGTCTGTTCCGTCGCCGTATGCAGTTTCGCCACCTGGCCCTCGCGAACGTGACCAACGTGTCCGTCACCGCGATCGTCTCGCTGGCCCTTGCGTTGTCCGGGGTCGGCGTCTGGTCGCTCGTCATCGGCACGATCGCCGGGAGCGCCGTCGGCGTCGCGCTCTGCCTGGACCATCGTGCGTTGGAGGCCCTCGCGCCACTTCTCACGTTCGACGCTGTCGGAGATCTCCGGATTCAGCACCAGATTGAGCATCCAGAACCTGTTCGGATACGTGTCGTATGCCGGTGACCGTTTCATCATCGGGCGGTTCATCGGTACGACCGAACTCGGTTACTACGGGCTCGCCAACCGCCTGATGCGCTACCCGGTTCAGACGTCGGCGCAGACATATCGCGACGTCGTGTTCCCGAGCCTCGCTCGAATGCAGTCGGACCACAAGGCGATGGCGACCACGTACGAGCGCAGCGTCAGCGGCATCGCGTTCCTGCTGTTTCCGCTGTGTGCGACGGTCATGGCCGTCGCCCAACCACTCGTCGGGTTCGCTCTCGGCCCCAAGTGGGCGCCGACCGCCGACATCATCGGCTTGATCGCGTTGACCTCTGCCCTCCAGGCCGTCACATCGACGACGGGGAGTCTCTACAACGCCCGCGGACGCGCCGATCTGTCGTTGCGGTGGCAGATCGGCAGCAGCATCTTCCTCGTGATCGCCTACTCGATCGGGAGCATCCATGGCGTCGTGGGCGTCGCCTGGGGCTACCTGATCGGAACGGCACTCCTCACGCCACTCGCCTTCTGGATACCGCTTCGCCTCATCGGGGCGAATCTGTTCTACGTGACTCGCGGTGCCATGGCCGCCGGAGTCGCTGCGGGGATCGCGGCGCTCGCCGCAAACGGAGTCGTCCGGTTGCTGGACGCGCAGGCAGCGTCGAACTTCCTCCAACTCCTCGCCGGGTGCCTGGTGAGCCTTGCGGTGTACGGGTTGTACATTGCTGCGTTCCGGCCCCGGGCAGCTCGCGACTTCTGGGCGATGCTGCGCCGCTGACCCGCCGGGCCGAGGATTGGGGGTTGCAATTTCGCAACACATTTGTAATAATCGCCCGTTGTTGGGAGTCCCACCCATCCTCTATCGCGGGAAAGAGTCACTCATGCTCAAACAGGTCCTCACGTCGATCGGCCTCGCGGCTGCGGCACTCGTCGTCGTTCCGGCGGCCTCGGTCAGCCAAGCTGCCGGCACCCAGAACACGGTCTGGAAGGCCAACGGCCTCCAGCAAACCTCCTCTCAGTACTGGGAGCCGACGCTCGGCTCGACCACGAGCAACACCAATGGTCGAGCCTTCATCAAGATCACCGTCACCTCGAAGCCATCCAGCAAAGCCGTACAGCCGGCGGTGTGCTTCTGGCGTGACGAGGGTTCCACGAAGAACAAGTACGAAACCTGCGCCGGCACCAACGGCGTCACCTTCACCGGAACCGGCACCTTCTACATCGACTTGGGCACGCCCAATACCTGGTGGAAGAAGAACGGCGTCTACGACTGGTCGAAGCAGGCTTCCCGCGGTCGCATCATGATCAAGAACCCAGGAACCAGCGGCAAGCTGCTCCTGAGCAGCCGCTGTGGCCAGGCCTGCTACCCGGGCAACGACCTCAACCAGCACATCCCGATCACGATGAGCTCGGAACTGATCTTCGTCGCCAAGGGCGAGAAGCTCTCGTGCCCGTCCGATTGGAACACGTCGCTGTGCGGCACCGGTGGAGGTGGCGGCGGCACGACTCCGCCGCCGACCAACCCACCGCCGACCACGGCACCCCCGACCACGGCACCCCCGACCACCTCCCCAGGCGGCGGCACGCCCACCACGACGGCGCCGAGCAGCGGCTCGGCCACGCCGACGATTGACGTCACGGCGGGCAACGGCTCGTTCGCTGTTGCTTGGGATCACCCCCAGGCCGATCTCTTCCAGTTCCGCTACAAGGCGACGAACACGCAGAAGTGGGAGTGGGATCGTCCCGCCAAGACCAACGCCCGAACCGTCACTGGTCTGGTGAACGGCCAGCGTTACGACGTCCAGGTGCGCGCCTACTTCGACGGCAAGTGGAACCCGTGGGGTTCCACCGTCGCCAGCCCCAATGGCAGCGGGTCGACGCCGACCACGACCACGCCCACGACCACCACGCCGGGCGGTTCGGGTGGCGGCGGCGCAACCGTGATCGAAGCGACCACGACCACGCCGAAGGTCACCGTGACGCCGGGAGCTCGCTCGCTGACGACCACGTGGAGCCACCCCGTCGCCAAGCTGTTCCAGTTCCGCTACCAGGCTGAGGGAACCAACGGGTGGGATTGGATCGCTCCGACTCGCACATCGTCCAAGACGGTGACTGGTCTCTCCAGTGGTCAGGACTACACGGTGCAGGTGCGTGCCTACGTGAACGGAAGCTGGAAGGGCTGGGCTTCAGCCACGGTTGCCGCAGGCTGACATCAGCGTGCGCACAGCGATCTGCGCGCTGACCTATCTCCGTCCTGAGGGCCTCGGCCGGCTCCTGGACGCACTCGAGCAGCTCGACCCGGTTCCGCCGGGCGAGCTGCTCGTGGTCATTGTGGACAATGATCCTGAGGGCTCGGCTCGCGAACAAGTCGAAGGCCGGGCCGACGGCCGATTCACGACGGAGTACGTCCACGAGCCCGCCCGTGGCATTTCTGCAGCACGAAACGCTGCCGTTGCCGCTGCCAGCGCGTGGCAGGCCGACGTGCTGTGCTTCATCGACGACGACGAATGGCCTGAGCCGTCATGGCTGCACGAGCTGGTCTCGACACACATCGACACCTCGGCCGACGTCGTCACCGGGCCCGTGTTGCCCGTCTTCACCGACCCGCCACCGGACTGGGTCGTCGACGGAGGCTTCTTCGATCGCCCGCGACACGAGCACCACGAACAGATCGGCTACGCCACCACCTCGAGCGTGCTGATCTCCCTCGAGTGCCTGAGCGCATTCGACCCACCGTTCGACCCATCGTTCGGAATGTCCGGTGGAGAGGACACGCACCTCTTCGCCCAACTCCGCGAGTCCGGTCACCGTCTGGTGTGGTGCGATCGGGCAACGGTGTACGAGACCATCCCGCCGAGCAAGGTCACCGAACGTTGGCTTGCGCGGCGCGAGTACCGCCGCGGTCAGACGCTCAGCCTGTCACTTCGGGCACGCGACCCCCGACCGGTCCGCTACGTGCGACGGGTCGGCAATGGTCTCGTCCAGATCATCTCGGGCGCCGGACGCATCGCCGTGGGCAGCGTGCGTGGCAAGGCCCATTGGTTCAACGGGATCACCCAGGTCGCATTCGGTTGCGGCATGCTGACCGGTCTCGCCGGCCGGCGCTACCAGGAGTACGAGACGACCCACGGGGCGTGAGCTCAGGGCCCGGTGATCTCCGGGTCGTACCCGAACGCATCCAGCAACCGGCCACAACGTTGGTGATCGGTTGCGTCGAGTTCGTCACGGAGGTGCGCGTCCACCGTGAGATTCCAGCCGTTGCGAATACACGACAACGCTTGGGGCACAGGATGCCGCGTGAGGTAGACGATCTCGGCGTCGACGTGCTCGTCGAACCATCCGATGATCGGTTTCGCATCGGTGATCTTCAACACCAGACGATTCGAGCGGAACACCACGTCACGCTTCCAGAACTTCGTCGGCGCGTTGATCACCAGCCGACCTGCGAACACCTGCTGCATCATGTCGGTGAGCCGCGCATCGACGACCGCGTCGACCGAGGTGAGCTGTCCCTGGTTGAACCGCGGAATCGCTGCAGCCTGACCTGACGTGATCGCTCGGGACACGGTGGAGAACGGTTGGTCGAGCGTACGGACTCCCCGATTGGCCCCGATCAGCTCCATGGCGAAGGTGCTGCCGCCGCGCCGCGATGCAAAGAGCAACACGTTGCGTTTGGGTCCCTGCTCGTGCCGGCACGTGGCGAACCAGATCGCCTCCCGCACCGCGTTGCGCACCGCGATGTCGAGGTACACCCGATCCGGCCGAGTCATCGCAACCCTTGCGGTGTTCGAGAACTCACCGGTCCAACCAGTGCGTCAAGTCGCGGTGGATCACGTCCGCCAGCGCTGCGATGTCGTCTCGGTAGATCTCGACGAGCCGTTCGCGATCGGCGTCGTCGAGTTCCGGTTTGACGAGATTTCGGCGCAGATAGCGATCCCACGTCGGACGGACCCGCTCGACGACGCCACGCCCGAGATGGGGGCTGACCGCGGCCTTCACCCGGAGCGCCGCAGTGGCGACTCGATTGGTGGGAACGCCCGACGCATTGACCGGATCATCTCCCGACACCGTGAACGACGGATCGACACCGATGTGGTCGAAGATGTCGCTCAGCAACTGTGCGCGGTCGGTGACCAGATCGTCGTACAACCTGACCATCAGCTGCTCGACCGGGAAGCAGTGGTGATAGCGGCGAATCTGGTCGGAGTACATCCCGCTGTCGATGTAGTGAGGAGCCAGACGATCGGTTCCCGCTCGGCGTGCATCTTGTTCGTCCAATGCCTGGCGGAACGTGTCGGCACGCTCGGTTCCATCGCGCCGGTGCATCAGAAAGTCGGACCACGCCCGCTCGATCGGGTTGCGCAACACAGCGACCAGTGGAGCATCGGGGCGGTCGCGACGGAGACGCTCGGCCGCGAAGGGGTTGCGCAGGTATTCGGGCGAGAGGTCGCCCGTTCGCTGGTGGTCGCTCGCGCCGCGGTACAGCGCCTCGTACTCGGCTCGATCGACGATCGACCGGGCCCGAAGCTCTGCAGACGCATCGGGATTGCCGTCGACAGCGTAGAAGTTCGGTTCCTTGACGATGGGTACGAACACGTCGGGGTGCTCGCCGAGCGAGCGGTACAACGACGTGGTGCCGCTGCGATAGGCCCCGACGACGAAGAAGTCCGGGTGATGCCGCGTCACCCGGCGCTGCCCCACAGTGCGCGAACGTCAGCGCCCACACCGATGCCGGCGAGCTTCGACTGGATCTCGTCGATGTAGATCGGATTCGCCACCAACACCGTGCTGGGCCCGATTGCGGTGAGCGCATCAGGTGCCGAGATGGTCAGCGGCGTGCCAGGCACACCCCAGCCGCACTTGCGGGGGTTGATGTCGACGACCCCGGCGACCGGCGCCGCATCACCGACGAGGTTGAGGTAGGTCGCACCCTTCGAACCCGCGCCCCACAGCACCACCGGGCCGGTTTCGGCGTAGGCGACGAGTTCGTCGCGGGCCTCGTCGAGCCGTGCCCGAGCCGTGTGACCGAACTCGATGGCCGTCGACACCGCGCCGTCGATCGACGCTGCGTCGCTGCCGAGCAGTCGGCTCGGTGGCCGGCGTCGACTCGCACCACAGGAACTGCTCGCCGAACGACGTGCCGAGCTCGTCGACCCGCAAGCCGGCCCTGGTGCAAGCCGTTCGAAGCGAGTTCTCGACGAAGTACGAGCGATGTTCGTAGATCAGGTCCCACAGCGCACAGTCACGCAGCATCAGGTCGCCATTCGGCACCTCGGTGTACACGACACCTCGGGAGTCCACGACGGCAGCTCGAAGCGCTTCGAGCGCGTCGACGGGCGACTCGAGGTGCTCGAGCACGTGTTGCGAGAAGGCCATCGCCACCCGAAGGGAGCCGTCGAGCCGGAAACAGTTCGGTCGACACCGACACCGCCGAGTTCGTCGGCGCCCCCAGGCGAGCCGCGTCGTAGCTCGGATCGAAACCGGTCGCGACCGCAACACCTGCCTCGCACAGCATCGAGAGGAAATGGCCCGGGCCGGAGCCCAGTTCGGCCACCGATGCGCCGGCGAGTCCGTGGGTCTCGACGAGACGCTCGGCCAGCGCACGCGCATGCGTTGGAAGTGCTCGGAATAGTGCAGCGTGTTCTCGTACGAAGCGTCGTAGTCGAGCAACGACTCGTCGAACGCGCGATTGAAGAGGTGGGCACAGCCGGTACACACCACCAGGTCCATGTCGCCGCGCTGCACGTCGAGCGCGGCGTCGGGACGGACCTGCGCGTTGATCAACACCGGCAGTCGCTCCAACGACAGCACCGGCTGGTGGTCTCGCGACCCACAGACCGGGCACGAACCCGCGGCGTGACCGGACTCGGCAGGTGCCGTCACGCTCAGACCGCCCGGAGTTCGCCGACCACTCCGACACGATCCAGCTCCGCCTGGATCTCGTCGAGGTAGATCGGGTTCATCGCGACCACGAGATCCGGTCGGATCTCGCGAAGCGCATCGGGGGCCACGATCTCGTGCTGCGATCCGACCATGAACTTGCCCCACTTGTGCGGGTTGATGTCGACGGCGGCAGCCAACTGCTCGCCCAAGTCCAGATTGGAGATGAACGACACACCCTTCGAGCCCGAACCCCAGATCACGGCTCGGCCACCGGTCTCGTTGAGTTGCGCCAGCCGTTCGCGCCAGCCTCCGACGAGCTCGTCGTAGCCCTTGACGAATCCGTTCACGCCGGCACGGAGACGGTCGAGATCGTCCTCCTCCGGGAGCGGCTCGCCGGCAGCCGGCACCGATGACGGGCGGGCTGCAACGAGCAGATACTGGTCGTCGTACTCGAGCGAGAGCTCGACCACTTCGAAACCGGTGCGACGAAAGAGACGCCCGAGCGAACCCAAGCTGAAGTAGCTGCAGTGCTCGTAGTAGAAGTCCCAGAAGGCGACTTCGTCGAGAACGCGCTGCACGTCGGGCAGCTCGAACAGCACCACGGTGTCGGGGCGATCGCCGATCGAACGGCGGATCGTCGACATGAACTCGGCGACGTTCGGAATGTGTTCGAGCGTGTGGCGACAGATGACGACGTCGGCTTCGAGGTGGGTGTAGCGCTCGTCGTAGAAGTCGGCGATCCACTCGATGCCCTCGGCCGCCGGATCATCGATCCGCTCGGGGTGCACGCCCGGATCGATCCCGACGCAGTGGCCGGCTCCGGCGCGTGCCATCTCGATGAGGAACTCGCCCTTCCCGCATCCGATCTCGAGAACGGTGCGATCGGTCAGGTCGTAGTCCTCGACCCAGCGGGCAGCGAGGTCACGAGCGAACTCCATGAAGCGCGGGGAGAACCCTTGGGTCTCCTCGTAGCGCTGCGAGTACTCCGCCTGGCCGGCGACGAACGCCGTGTTGGTGACGAATCCGCACGCATCACAGAACGCGAGGCGCAGCTCGCCGCGGGGAAATCCCGATGCCTCCTCGGCCGCATCGAGCAACAAGCAGCTGTTGGTCGGGACGTTGCCTTCCTCGAAGAAGACAGTGAGTTCCGAACGCCCGCACGCGGGACATGGGGTGTCGACCCGACTGGAAGAGGTGGACCCACCGGGTGGGAGTGGCGACGTCGACATGATCAGATCAACTCCGGGGTTGGTACGGGAACGATGAAGCGGCCGCCCTGTTGTGCGTACTCGGACTGCTGCGCCATGATCTCGGCGGCGAAGTTCCAGGCCAGCAACAACAGGACATCAGGCGGATCGTCGACGAGCACGTCCGGGCTGACGATCGGCTGATGGGTGCCTGGCATGAAGAGTCCGATCTTGTGGACGTTGCGGTCGACGACGTAGGCGACGAGATCGGTGGTGATCCCGGTTGCGTTGAGCATCGTGGCGCCCTTCGCAGCAGCCCCGTACGCGGCCACCTTCTTGCCGTCGGCACGAAGACTGCCGAGCAGGTCGAGCAGGTCACGCCGCAGCGTGTCGACCCGCTCGCCGAAGTCGGCGTAGAAGTCGAACCCGCCGAGACCCGCTTCGCGCTCGGCATCGAGGCGCGAGAGTACGTGGGCGGTCGGCTCGTCGTGGTGCCCGATGTGCCAGCGGTTGGTGCCGCCATGGAGATCGGGGAAGTACTCGACATGGTTGAGGTGCAGACCATGGCGTTCCACCAGCGCCTTCACCGAGAGGCACGAGTGATAGAAGAAGTGCTCGTGGTACACGGTGTCGAACGCACAGCGATCGACGAGGTCCCACACGCTCGGGTTCTCGACGGTGATCAACCCGTCGTCGGCGAGCAGGTGAGCCATTCCGGCCACGAAGTCGTTCGGGTCCGGGATGTGGGCCATCACGTTGTTGGCGATGATCACGTCGGCGGGGCCACGCTGCGACCGCAAGCGTCGAGCTGCGTCGAGTCCGAAGAACTCCTCCAGCGTCTCGACGCCGATGTTGCGTGCGGCCTCGGCCTGTCCGGGTGCGGGATCGAAGCCGACAGCGGGAACGCCTGCGTCGACGAAGTTCTTGAGGAGATACCCGTCGTTGCTGGCCAGTTCGACGACCAGCGACGACGAGTCCAATCCGACGCGTGCGGATCAGGTTGTGTGCGTGGTCGCTGCTGTGCTGCAACAAATGGTCGGAGAACGACGAGAAGTACAGGTAGTTGTCGACGAAGAGCTTCTCGGGCTCGACGTCCTCGGTGATCTGCACCAGCGCACAGTCGGGACAGAACGCCACGGCGAGCGGGAACTGCTCCTCGATCTGCGGGGCGGCCACGACCTCGGCCGACACGAGCGCGTCGGCAAGCGGTGTCGAGCCGAGATCGAGAAACGGCTTGAGCAGCGTCGACCCACAACCACGACAGGCAGAGATCGTGCTCATGCTGACGCCCCATCGAGCCAGTGCAGGTTCGGAGCGAGGGCACCCGAATCGATGATCTCCTGGAGGTGACGCAGCCGCATGTACCGCGGACCTTCGAGATCCTCGACGGTCAGGTGGTTGGCTTCCATCGCCGCCTTCAGCGACTCGGCGCCGCGGCGAACCGTCCACTGCGGCTCGGCCTCGGGAAAGCGCGACACGAGCTTGTCGCAGTTCACGCGATAGTTGCGCAGATCGTTGAACGCCTCGGACGACATGGTGACCTCGGCGCCGGTGACGTCACCGACGATCTCGGCGACGTCGCTGATCCGGTAGTTCTCGTCGGTACGACCCACGTTGAACGCTTCATCGTGGACGAGTTCGCGTGGGGCCTCCATGAGCACGCAGAACGCTCGCGAGATGTCCTCGATGTGCACGAGCGGGCGCCACGAGGAACCGTCGCTCTTCAAATAGACCTGGTTGGTGGTCACGGCGAAGCCGGTGAGGTTGTTCACGACCAGATCGCCGCGCAGACGCTCGGACACACCGTACGCCGTTGCGTTGCGCAGGTACGTCGGTGTGAAGGTGTCATCGGCGAGCTCATGCAGATCCTGCTCGACGAACACCTTCGACTCGCCGTACGGGGTGACGGGAAGGAATTCAGCCGACTCGTCGAGGAAGTCATCGCCGTGAGCGCCGTAGGTCGAGCACGACGAGGAGAACAAGAACCGACTGACACCAGCGTCCTTGGCCAACTCGGCGAGCCGTGTCGACGCAACGTGGTTGACGGCGTACGTCGCCTCGGGATTGAGGTCGCCGGCGGGGTCGTTGCTCATGCCGGCAAGATGGATGACGGCGTCGAGCCCTGTCAGATGCTGGGCTTCGGCGTCGCGAACATCGAGGCGATACTCGCGATCGGGACGCGACCGGCGTTGGCCGAACACGCAGTCCTCGAACAGCATGTTGTCCATGCCGACCACTTCGTGGCCTCGCGACTGCAGCATGGGCACGAGCACCGTGCCGATGTATCCGTCGTGGCCCGTGACGAGCACTTTCATGACCAGATCCTCCATGGTGCTTCGCCGGTGTCCCAGAGTCGTTCCAACATGACCTTGTCGCGCATGGTGTCCATGCACGCCCAGAAGTCGGTGTGCTGATATGCCATCAGTTCGCCCTCGGCAGCCAACCGCTCGAGGGGCTCACGTTCGAACAACGTGTCGTCGTTGTCGATGTAGTCGAAGATCTCGGGTTCCATCACGAAGAAGGCACCGTTGATCCAGCCTTCGGCCGCCTGCGGCTTCTCGGTGAACTCGGTGATCTGATCACCGACGATCTCGAGATGTCCGTAACGGGCCGGAGGGTGCACGGCAGTCAGGGTGCAGATCTTTCCGTGGGCCTTGTGGAATTCGACGAGTTTGTCGAGGTCGACCGTCGACACACCGTCGCCCCAGGTGATCATGAACGTGCTGTCGCCGAGAAACGGCGCCAACCGCTTGATGCGACCGCCGGTGTTCGTGCTGCGCCCGGTCTCGACGAGGTCGATCGTCCAGTCGTCGACGAGCCCGCGCTCGGAGGCGGTGACCTCGCCGGAGCCGGTCTCGATGTGCAGGTCTCCGCCCAGCGTGACGTGATCGGAGAACCATCGCTTGATGTACTCGCCCTTGTAGCCGAGCGCCACGGCGAAGTCGGTGTGCCCGAACTGCGCGTAGTACTTCATGATGTGCCAGAGAATCGGGTTGTCACCGATCTCGACCATCGGCTTCGGCTTGATCGTGGTTTCCTCGGAGAGTCGGCTCCCGAGTCCACCAGCCAGGATTCCCACCTTCATCGGGTCGTCCTTTCGTCCACGTCCGCCTTGCTGTGGTTCAACATATCAGTCCGCCTTTTCGCTGTCGTCTGGTTGTCTGGAGAGCAGATCGCCGCGTCCGATCGCTCCGATGGCGAGCGACACGCCGAGTTGGCTGAACCCGTCGCTGATCACTCCGTGCTTCAGATCGGTTGCCGCCTGCGCGTACGAGCGCCATTCGACCGCGGCTGCCTCGTTCGGGTCCGACGGCGCTCCATCGAAGACGGCGTCGTGGGCGAGGAAGATGTCGAACGTCTGGTTGACGAGGCCAACAGACGGGTGGTGCGTGCTGAGATGAATCACTTCACCCGCCACCTTCCAACCGGTCTCTTCATGGCATTCGCGAACGGCCGCCTGCTCGGCAGACTCACCTGGATCGAGGGCTCCGCCCGGTATCTCCCAGCCCCACGTGTCGGGCATGAATCGATGTCGCCAGATCATCAAGATCCCCTTGGCCGGATGCGCGACGACGAGGCCGGCTGCGTTCGGACCCTGGATCACTTCGTGCTCGGTGTGCGACCCATCTGGTCGTTCGACGTCGTCGAGACGCAGTGTCACCCACCAGCTCTCGTAGACGGTGCGCAACGTGGAGTGGGTGATCCACTCGCCGACTTGCCGGTCAGACATGGCGCACCGTCCCGGCAGCGACATCGCGATACATCTGAGCGATCTGGTCGTACTGGGCCTCGAGGCCCCGAGCGGGACGGGCTCGCTGTTCGGCCTTCGTCACCATCGCGTCGATGCAGCCACCTCCTGCGAGCACTCGCTCGATTGCCCGTGCGAGGGGCTCCGGCTCGAACGGCGGTACGAGAAGACCGGTCACCTCGTGCTCGACGAACTCCGGCAGCCCGCCGGCATTGGTTCCGATCACCGGCGTTCCCGACGCCTGCGCCTCGAGCGCGGTCAGGCCGAACGGTTCGGATTCCGACGCAACGACGAGCACGTCGATCGCTCGCATGATGTCGGCCACGTCCGAACGACGACCGACGAAGCGCACTCGATCGCCGAGCGCGTGGTGAGCATCGAGCTTGAGCTGCGCGGCGAACTCTGGCGGGCCAGTGCCGACGTCGCCGACCACGACGAGCTGGGCGTTCGCGCGCATCCTTGCAGCTGCGTCATCGCCTCGACGAGGATCTGCACCCCTTTGCGAACGTCGAGCCGGCAGGCGATCCCGACGAGCGGCGATGCGGGTCGCCGCACAGCTCGGCACGCAACGCTGCCGGCGGTGGTCCGGGATGGAACCGATCGAGGTCGATCCCCGGATGGATGATCTGCGACGGCGGGCTTCGCTCCGAGCACGGATGCCGTGGCCGTCGAGTTCGCCACCGTCAGCTGGGCGAGCGACGCAGCACGGCGGAGGACCTTCGCCCCACACCAGGACGCACGATGTCGACGAGATCGAGTGCGGTCGGGGTGCGAGCGAGACGCCCCGCCACCGCCGTCTCCAGGTGCGAACGCAGCGAGAACGAAGAGAGCATGTCGTACGAGCGGGCGGCTCTGGCGATGTGCCAGCAGTTTGCGATCACACCGCCGCCCGTTCGGGCGATGGTGATCGCGTCCGGGCGACCGTTGGTGCCCGCCACACGCATGCTCGTCGTGCAGCGTGATCGGGAGGTCGTGCAGCACGTGGCCACGTCGCTTCCCACTCGTCGGCGAAGTCGCAGTACCACGGGGGCTGCCGAGCGTGAGCGCACGCCTCGCTCGCGCGAGCGCGTCGACCTGGTCGAGCAGGTAGAGCTGGGCCCCCCAGACCGAGCACGGGCGGGCTGACGACGAGCGCGCTGACCTCGGCTCGAACGGTGCCATCGCGACCGGACGGGCGCGTCACGCCGCCGCGGCGCGGCGACTCGCACCTGGTCGAGCACCCACGCATAGGTGACCTCGAGTCCGGAGCGCAGACGACGTCGACGGCTCCCAACCGAGACGATCGAGGATCAGCGTGTTGTCGCTGTTGCGACCGCGCACACCCTGTGGGGCACTCAGGTCGTGCACGCGATCGACCGTGATGCCGGCGATGTCGCTGATGATGTCGATCAGCCCGTTGATCGACACGAGTTCGGACGAACCGATGTTGATCGGCTCGTCGACGTCGGAAGCGATCAGCCTGCGAGTGCCCTGCGACGCAGTCGTCGACGAACATGAAGCTCCGAGTCTGCTCGCCGTCGCCCCACACCTCGATCTCGTGCTCGCCGGTCACCACGCACTCGGCAACCTTGCGACACAGGGCTGCCGGCGCCTTCTCGCGGCCACCTGTCCACGAGCCGTCGGGCCGTAGACGTTGTGGTAGCGAGCGACACGGGTGCTCGATTCCGAAGTCCTCGCGGAAGTGGCGGGCCATGCGCTCGCTGAACAGCTTCTCCCAGCCGTACCCGTCCTCCGGCATGGCCGGATAGGCGTCCGACTCCCTGAGGCCGTCACGTTCGGGTCGGTCTGGTGGTCGGCGGCGTAGACACACGCCGAACTCGCGTAGAAGAGCCGCTCGACGTCGTTCTGTCACCGCGGCCTGGAGCAAGTTGGTGCTGATCAGCACGCTCAACATGCACGCTGCCTTGTTGTTCTCGATGAACCCCATGCCACCCATGTCGGCTGCGAGGTTGTAGACCTGATCGACGTCCCTCCGTGGCGCTCGACGCATCGTCGGCGTCCATGAGATCGTCGCGGCCGGTTCTCGGCGGCCGGGTGCACCTGCCACCACTGCTCGATCGGCTTGACGTCGACCGCACGAACTTCGTGACCGTCCGCAAAAGCGCTGCGACGAGATGACCGCCAATGAAGCCTCCGCCGCCCGCCACCAATACTCGCACTTTGACCTCCAGGAGTCGTTCCACCGCCACTGAGCCCCCATCACCGTAACGTCTCTCGTGACCGATTGGAAGCGACGGGATCGCAAGATCTCATCAAGGATCGGGCCCGATCCGGGATTGCGCTGATCAGCAGGTGATGTCGATCACCAGGGTCTCGGGACCATCAGGACTGGTGCCATTGGCCACGAACGAACCGGTATCGGGACCGAGCGACAACACGATGGCACCGTCATCGGAGATCTCGACACCGTCGGCGTACACCCAGCGCACGGACGCAACGGCAGGATCTTCCGTCGCCGTGATTTCCAGGGTTCCCTCGCGGGACACTGCGTCGATGGAGAGGTTCGGGAGATCGCACTGGGTGACCGCAAGCGGGTACGCCCCCCGAGCGGTGATGATGTCGCCGTTGCCCACACTTGCGAGTTCGTCGAGCGGATCGACGACGGGCCCGGCAGATCGTGGCGGCATCATCGGAGGTGCTTGGACGTACTCGGCGTCGATTTCCACGAGCCAGCACTCATCGGTGGAGGCGCTGCTCGAGGTCGAGTCGTGCGGTGCCGGCATCGGCGGTGAACTCGACGGTCACCTCGTCGTCGGAGCCTGTGGGTTCGCTCGAGTCGTAGAGGCCGAACGAGACGTCGAGGACGTCGCCAAGTGTCGTGTCGGCGTTGGTGGTGACACCCACGAGCCGATAGCGCAGGACGTCGTTGGTGGTGGCGAGCACCGTCACCGAATCGGGCACGGTGTAGGGCCATCCGGCCTCCAGGTCGATCCCGTCGGCTGCACAGTCGACCGTGGACAGATCGAGCGACTCGGCCGGATCCGCCGCAGCGGTCACCGTCGGCTCGGCATCACCGTCTCCCGGCAGGGTCTCGGTGACCCCCACCGACGAACCGTTCACGCTGTCGCCGGACTCCGTGTCGCCGCCCGACGAACACGCCGCCAGCACCGCTACGAGAGCGATGCCGACCAGCGTCCGCCCGCCCTCTACCGCCATGTTCACCGCCACGGACCTGATCGGATCTCCGCGGTCATCGGCGATGTCCGCGGGCAGGATCGGTGCGACGACGATCAGAACGGGGTGAGCTTGGACACCGTCCCGGCCGACTCGGTTGGCCACGTAGATGTTCGTGCCGTCGAACAGCACGCCGAACGGACCTGCTCCAACGGGCACAGCGGAGGTGCCGTACGTCAACGGGTTGATCACAGCGAGCTGACCAACGCCAGACCGGCTGACGTAGATGTACTTGCCGTCGTACGCCACACCTCTTGCTCCGCCCACACTCGCGACGGTGTTGACGACGGTGCCGGTCGCGGGATTGATCACGCTGACCGACGCCCCCGAACTTGTTCGCGACCCACAGGAACGTTCCGTCGAAGGCAATGCCACGAGGGGCTGCACCAACGGCGATCGGCGCACCGACAACGGTGTTGGTGGTCGGGTCGATCACGCTGACCGAGTTGTCGACGAGGTTGGTGACGTACAGGTTCGTGCCGTCAAGGCAATGCTCTGTGGCTGATCGCCGACGCGAATCGTGGCAATGACCGCGGCAGTGGCGGGGTTGATCACGCTGACGCTGTCGTCTCCAGCGTTGGCCACGTAGATGTTGGTTCCATCGAACGCCACGCCGACAGGTCCGGAGCCGACAGCGACTGGTGTGCCGACAACGGTGTTGGTTGCCACGTCGATCTCGCTGACCGTGCCGCTGGGCCTGGTTGGCCACCCACATGCTGGCGCCATCGAAAGCGATGCCGTACGGCTCGTCGCCCACGGGAACCGTGGCTGCCACGGCTCCGGTGGCGGCGGTGATCACCGAGACGGTGTCGGCGCCGAAGTTGGTCACGTAGATCGACGAGCCACTCGTGGCCATGAGCGTCGGCTGTGTTCCGACGCC
>CAVQWE010000008.1:0-86639 GCA_963717385.1 Ilumatobacteraceae bacterium | reverse complement strand
ATGACGGCTTCGGCCGTCGGATCACCATCCGAACCTGAACATCCGAACACCGAATCTATGGGAGCCCCGGGGGAGACCTCGGGGCTCCGTCGCGTCTGATCCTGCGCCGCTACCGTTGGCGGCCGTGGCATCTGTGGACTCGTTCGCTGATCGGCCGAGTGAATCGTCCAGCGCGGGAGCGCTGTTCGGGGTGCTGACTTCGTTTCCGATGCGGAGTGAGAATCTCGTGGCCATCGTCAACGGGCTCTTCGGGGACACACTCGAGGACCGCGACTCTCGCTGGTCCACGCCGATGACCATCCGTGCAGGCGGCACCGTGCTGCCACTCGAACGACAACCTCTGCTCGACGCGCTGGCCACTGTCGACGTCGGCCCCCGTCTCTGCGTGCTTGTTCACGGGCTGATGTCGACCGAGTCGATCTGGGGCCATCCGAACGACCCGTCGACCACCTACGGCACGCTCCTCGCCGCCGACCACGACACGACGGTGCTCTCGGTGCGCTACAACACCGGCCGCCACATCTCCACCAACGGGCGCGAGCTCGCCCACCTCCTCAACCGCCTCGTCGCGTCGTGGCCCGTGCGGGTGCGAGAGATCAACCTGATCGGTCACAGCATGGGCGGGCTCGTCATCCGATCGGCATGCCACTACGCGCGCCGGCAGCGCCCACTCGGGCGCTGGCTCCCGATCGGGCGGCCCTGGACCAGCAGAGTGCGTCGAGTCGTACTGCTCGGGGTGCCGAACACCGGCGCCGGTCTCGAGGCGGTCGTCAACTCTGCCAGCGCAGCCCTGTGGGCGGTGCCCATCCCCACGACACGACTCGTCGGGCTCGGGCTCGATCGACGCAGCGCGGGCATCAAGGACCTCCGCTTCGGCGCCATCGTCGACGAGGATTGGCTCGAGCAGGATCCAAGCGCTCGTCGACGCGTCTTTCGTCATCAGCCGGACCGGCTCCGTCGAGCCGGTCACCTCGTGATCGCCGGGACCGTCACCACCGACCCGGAGCACCCGCTGGCCAAGCTGATCGGTGACGTCCTCGTCACCTCGACGAGTGCATCGGGTCGCTCCGCCGACGGTGAACTCTTCCCGAGGGCGACGACGCAGGTGTTCCCAGGAATCACGCACAACGCACTGGCCCACCACCCCGACGTCTACCAGTCGATCGCCGACTGGTGGTGACCAGACCCGACCAACTCGCCGGCGGGCTGGTCCGAGGGTCGCTCGGCATCGGACGCAGGCGCCCGGGTCTGCCAGGCTGGGCTCCATGCGCTATCGACGGCTTGGCCGAACCGCTCTTCAGGTCAGCGAGTTGTGTCTCGGCACGATGAATTTCGGGCCGCAGACGCCTGAGGACGAGTCGTTCGCGATCATGGATCGCGCGGTCGAGCTCGGGATCAACTTCTTCGACACTGCGAACCGGTACGGCGGCGACAAGGGCGCCGGCGCCACCGAGTCGATCATCGGCCGGTGGCTCGCCCAGGGCGGCGGCCGGCGCGACAAGATCGTCCTGGCGACGAAGCTCTTCGGAGCGATGTCCGAGTGGCCGAACGACGGACGGCTGTCGGCACGTCACATCCGGATGGCGTGCGAAGACAGCCTGCGGCGGATGCAGACCGACCACATCGACCTCTACCAGATGCACCACATCGACCGGACCGCGCCATGGGACGAGGTCTGGCAGGCGATGGACACGCTGATCCAGCAGGGCAAGATCACCTACGTCGGCAGCAGCAACTTCGCCGGATGGCACATCGCTCGGGCGAACGAGGCTGCCGCCCGCCGCAACACCCTCGGCCTCGTCAGCGAGCAGAGCCACTACAACCTCCTGGTGCGGACCGTCGAACTCGAGGTGCTCCCGGCCTGCCGCGAGTACGGCGTCGGTGTGATCCCGTGGAGCCCCCTGTCAGGCGGGATGCTCGGTGGCGTCCTCGGTGACTCCGACCGTGCCCGCCGTCAGTCACCACAGTCGCTGAAGCGGATCGAGAAACTGCACCCGAAGCTGGAGCAGTGGGAGCAACTGTGCGCCGATCTCGGCGAAGAGCCTGCGGCGGTGGCGTTGGCGTGGCTCCTCGCTCAGGACGGCGTCACCTGCCCGATCATCGGCCCTCGCACGCTGGGCCAGTTCGACGGCGCCTCGCTGCGCTCCCTCGAGATCACGCTCGACACAGACACGCTGGCATCGATCGACGCCATCTTCCCCGGCCCCGGCGGCACCGCACCCGAGGCCTACGCCTGGTAGCCGCCACGGGCTGATCGCCGTCTCGTGAGCGTCAGGCATTGCCAGTGCGAGGCGTCGGACCCCGTCGAACTCCGACGCACTGGAGTTCTCGTCCCGTGGCAGCCGCGGCGTCGGTCAGATCGGCGAGGCGACGCCGGTGAGGCGCTCCGACTCGACCCACAGCGCTTGCTGCAGGGCCTCGTCGTGCGAGCGGGCGGTCGAGGTCACCACCACCGGGTCGCCACGAAACTCCATGAACCCGGCGGGCCCGTAGTACTCGCCGCCGTTGGCATCAGGGTCGGTCGCCGCCCGCAACTGCGGGAGGGCGCCCTTGGCGGCGGACTGTCCGACGAGACCGCTGAAGCGCTCGGACATCTGCACCACCTTCGGTGAGTTGCGGACCAGTTCGGTGGACGAGAGGCCTGGATGCGCCGCCAACGCCTCGGTCGTCGAACCAGCAGCGGCCAGTCGGCGCTGGAGTTCGTAGGTGAACAGCAGGTTGGCAAGCTTCGATCGGCTGTACGCGGCGACGCGGTCGTACTTCTCGCCGGACATCATCGTGGCCGGGTCGAGCTTCGACTTGAACTTGTGGCCGACACTGCTGACGCTGACGACTCGTGACCCCTCGGTGGCCATCAACCGTTCGAGCAGTTCCATCGTCAGTGCGAAGTGACCGAGGTGATTGACGCCCATCTGGAACTCGAACCCGTCGCTGGTTGTCTGCCACTCGGTGTACATCACGCCGGCGTTGTTGATCAGCAGGTCGAGGTGATCGTGACGTTCGAGGATGTCGTTGGCGGCATTGCGGACCGAGTCGAGCGACGCCAGGTCGAGCGACTGCACGTGCACGACGGCATCAGGCCACCTCTTGACGACCGTTGCCCTGGCGGCTTCGCCCTTGTCGAGGTTGCG
Source organism: Ilumatobacteraceae bacterium (assembly GCA_963717385.1). Classification (GTDB taxonomy): domain Bacteria; phylum Actinomycetota; class Acidimicrobiia; order Acidimicrobiales; family Ilumatobacteraceae; genus Sva-07. The sequence continues at coordinate 83,508 of CAVQWE010000008.1, read as the reverse complement.
GACCGCGATCACGACCTCGGCACCAGCGCCTGCGAGAGCCAGTGCGGTTTCGAGACCGAGGCCGGTATTCGAGCCGGTCACCACGGCCACTCGTCCCGACTGGTCGGGGATGTCGGCGGTGGTCCAGTGCTGAGTGGTCACTCTCGTAGGATCGCACACAATGGTCGAGATCGAACGAGTACGTCGCCCGTTCTGGGCGCATCAGCTCGTGGAGTATCTGCTGGGCATCGGCTTGATCAGTGCAGCAGTGCAGTTGCCGCAGCCGGCCGTTCCTGCCGTGCTCGGGCTGGTCATCATCCTCAATGCAGCAATCGCCAAGGGTGCCGCCGGAGCCTTTCGACTGGCCGGCAAGCGAGTCCACAAGCAACTCGATGTCGTGGTGATGTTGTTGTTGATCGGCGGCGCAGTGCAACCGTGGGTCTCGATGGACAACACGAGTCGACTCCTGCTCGGCGCGATCGCCTTCGTGTTGTGGTTCGTGTGGTTCCACACCGACTTCACCGAAAAGGTGCCCCGGGCGCAACGCAAAGCGGCGGCCGCAACCTCGGCCGAGAGTCGGCCGACGAGTGAGGACATCGGTCGCGGCGCAGGGCGTGTGGTCGGCGGTGGTGTGAACTCGCTGAAGCGCTGGAAGGACTCCTTCGCCAGCGGCGCCGACGGCGACGACTGAAGCGAGCGTGCGGCGGTACCGTCGCTGCCATGGCCGACTGGACCCCGAACACCTGGCTGATCGCCGGCGCCCGCAACCGAACGCCGGGCGAGCCGCTCAATGTGCCGCCGGTGTTCGCGTCGAACTACTACCTCACCGACGACCGTGTCTACAGCCGATCTGAGGGCACCCCCACCACCGACGTGCTCGAAACGCTGCTCGGCGGCCTCGACGGCGGGCGAGCGTTGGCGTTCGCATCAGGGATGGCCGCGGCGTCAGTGGTGTTCCAACGACTGGCCGTCGGCTCGACGATCGCTGTTCCGACCGATCCGTACCACGGCGTCGCCGGCATCGTGGACGAGGGCGAACGGCAGGGACGCTGGTCGGTGCGTCGGCTCGACCAGGCCGACACCGCCGCATGGGTCGACGCGGTCGCTGCGTGCGATCTGGTCTGGCTCGAGTCGCCGGAGAACCCGCTGATCACCGTGGCCGACCTGCCCGCCATCTGCTCCGCCCCTCGACCCGACACCACGATCGTCGCTGTCGACAGCACGTTCGCAACGCCGCTCAACCAACAGCCGCTCGTGCTCGGCGCCGACGTCGTGATGCACTCCGCCACCAAGTTCATCGGTGGTCACTCCGACCTGCTTGCGGGTGTGCTCGTGGTCGATCGTGACGACCTGTACGACGAGTTCCACCAGCGACGGCTGCTGCACGGCGCCTCGATCGGTGCGATGGAGGCATTCCTCACCATCCGTGGTGCACGCACGATGGGCCTCCGGCTCGAACGTTCGCAGGCGAATGCGATGGAGCTGGCGCAGCGGCTCGAATCGCATCCGGGGGTCTCTCGGGTGCGATACCCGGGGTTGGCAAGCCACCCGACCCACGAGGTCGCGGCTCGCTTCATGGCGGGCTTCGGGGCGATGCTCTCGTTCGAGACCACCGGCGACGGTGCCCGTGCAACCCAGGTGTGCGAGCGCGTCGAGTTGGTCAACCACGCCACCAGCCTCGGCGGCGTCGAATCGACGATGGAACGTCGTGCGTCGATTCCCGGCCAGGAACGAATCCCGCCCACGCTGATCCGATTCAGCGTCGGTTGCGAAGATGTCGACGACCTGTGGGCCGACCTCGACCAGGCGTTGCGGGTGTGACGGAGCGACGCCGCGGTGGCAACCAGCAGATCCCGCGCCCCGACGTGTGGACCGAGCACTTCGATCCGCCGTGGCCGCACGGCACCCGATGGTCGGTCGACGACGTGATCGCACCGGTGCCGACGCATTCGGCGCCGCTGCTGCCGTCGTTTCCCGATGCGCGGGTCTCGGCGGTGCTGATCGCGCTCGTCGACGGTGACGACGGCGCAGAGGTACTCCTGACCCGCCGGTCGATGGAGATGCGCAACCATCGCGGCGAGATCAGCTTTCCTGGCGGCCGGCTCGACCCCGGCGAGACGCCGATTCAGACGGCGCTGCGCGAAGCCGAGGAGGAAGTCGGCCTCGACCCCGAACTGCCCAAGGTGGTGGGCGAACTCGCCCATCTCAACACGATCGTCAGTCGCAGCTACATCGTGCCGGTCGTATCGGTCCTCGACCATCGTCCCCACGTCGAGCCACTGACCGGCGAGGCCGACCGAGTGTTCTGGACCCCGCTGGCCGAACTGGCCCGGCCCGGCACCTATCGGATGGAACGGTGGGGGAGCCCGCCGATGGACCGCCCGCTGCACTTCTTCGAACTCGACGACGAGACGGTGTGGGGTGCGACCGCCCACATGCTCGTCGACCTGCTCACCCGTACGACGACCCCGCGCTGAAGCTCAGGTGCTCCAACCGCCGCTGAAGCTGAAGAACTGACCGGTCTGGAATCGGCTGGTTCCGTCGAGGAGTACCGACGTGAAGGCGGCGAGCTCGTCCATCGTGCCGAGCTTCTTCATCGGCACCTGCGCCTCGATGGCGGTCCGACGTTCTGGATCGGTGTCGGCCCGCGAGGCCTTGAGAAAGCCGGGGAAGTCCATGTAGTTCGTGCCCACGGCGTTGACCTGCACGCCGTCTCGAGCGTGCTCGAGCCCGACCGCCCGGACGATGCCGTTGGCGCCGGCGCGGGTGCCCCCGTAGATCGACGTGATCGGATCCGGTCGGGCGCCGGTCGCCGACGTGAAGACCACGACTTGGCCCTGCTGTGCTTCGACCATCGGAGGCAGCACCGCTTGCAGCCCGTGGAAGACCATGTCGAGGTTCATGCGCTTGACGCGCTCCCACTGATCGATCGTCATGTCGAGGAACTTGCCGACCACGATCAATCCAGTGACGAGACACGCCGAGTCGAGCCGTCCGAATCGATCGAGTGCACTGGTCACGAGCGCCTGGTTCCCGTCGGCGGTCGAGAGGTCGACGTCGGTGACGGTGTGGACCTCTGCGCCCAGCGCTTCGAGCGCCGGCACCTGATCGGCGAACGGCACCTCGACTCCCACCATCGAATCGTTGCCCGCCGCGCCTTGGAGCACCAGGTCGTAGCCCCGGGTGGCCAGCGAACGTGCGAGCGCCGGCCCGACGTAGCCGGTGGCCATCGTGATCAGCGCAACAGGGCGGTGGTGACTCATTGTTGCATGGTGTCAGGTCACTCCGCCTGAACCGTCACGGTGGGCCCGGCACGGTGTGACAGTTGGAGGGTGCGCCATGCCGCTTCGACGTGGTGACGTTCGGTGGCCCGGGCGCCGATCGAGATGCGGAGCACCGAGCGACCATCGAGGACGGTGCGAGTGAAGAGCGCCTCCCCGGTGGCGTTGGCCGCTTCGATGAGGCGGTCGGTTGCGTCGTCGCCAGCTCGAACGGCGAGGCACAACAGGTTGAGCGGGTGCGGAGCAGCGATGTCGAACCGATCGTCGTCGGCGACCCAACCAGCGAGTTCCTGGGTGAGTGCGACGTGCCGGCGGATCATCTCCTGGAACGACGCCACACCGTCGCAACGGATCGCAAACCACAACTTGAGCGCACGGAAGCGTCGCCCGAGCGGGATCTGCCAGTCGCGATAGTCGATCACCGCACCGGCCTCCGCTGCTTCGGATCGCAGGTACTCGGGCAGGATGCTGAGTGCGCCGAGCAGCGCTGTGCGGTCTGCCGTCCAGTAGAGGTCGCAGTCGAAATTGACGCCCATCCACTTGTGCGGATTGGTGCAGTACGAGTCGGCGAACTCCAAGCCGTCGTTGACCCACCGGAACTCTGGTGCCAGTGCGGCGATGCCCGACATGGCGGCATCGACGTGCAGCCAGACGTTCTCGCGCCGGCAGATCTCGCCCATGTCGGGTGTGGGGTCGAATGCCATCGACGAGGTGGTGCCGCGGGTCGAGCACACGAAGAATGGTGCGAGCCCGGCGGCGCGGTCGGTGGCGATCATCTCGGCGAGGGCGTCGGGGCGCATCGCGAACGCGGCGTCGTGGGGGACGACACGGATCCGGTCGGTGCCGATCCCGGCGATCCGCAAGCCCTTCTCGATGCTCGAATGCGCCTGCGACGTCGCGTAGGCAACGAGCCGACTCGTGTCGCCGTCGTGATTGATGCTGCCCTCGGTCGCACGCCACCGCGCCGACAGGATCGCAACCAGCGTCGCCTCGCTCGCGGTGCCCTGGATGACGCCGCCACCGTTCTCGCTGGTCGACCGGAACCGCTCGGGCAGGTCGAGGAGTTCGTGCATCCAGTCGAGCATCAGCGTCTCGACCTCGGTACACGCCGGCGAGGTCACCCAGCTCATTCCCTGCACGCCGAGTCCGGCCGACAGCAGTTCGCCGAGGATCGACGAGAAGGACGTGTTCGATGGGAAGTAGGCGAAGAATCCCGGGTGCTGCCATTGCGTGAGTCCAGGCACGACGACTCGCTCGATGTCGGCCATCACCGAGTCGAACGACTCGACGTCGACGGGTGGGTGTTCGGGAAGTGCCGAGCGCACGTCGCCCGGCTGCACGGTCGAGGCGACGGGCCGCTGCTCGACGCTGCCCACGTAGTCGGCGATCCAGTCGATCAGGTCATGGCCATGGGTACGGAACTCGTCGGGCGTCACCCGGTTGAGGCTACGAGTCTGCGGATCCCGGAGAACTGGTCTGGGGGATCCGCAGGTCAGTCGGGCGGATCGGTGGCGAGATTCTTCTGGCTGCGGCGCACACCCCAGGCCACCCGACCGAACACGAGCAGCAGGCCGCCGACCATGACGATGGCCACGGCGTTCTGGTGCCAGCCGCCGCGCGACTCGCTCCCGCAACCTGGCCGTTGCAGCATCCCGACGCAGTCGGTGAGGTCGCGGTCTTCGGGCAGGAAGGGGTTCGCTTCGTCGACGGCCAGTTCGGTCGTAGGGGGCGCGGTCGGCTCGGCCGGAGGCGTCGTCGTCGCATGAGCCGCCTGGGGGGCGAGCAACCCGACAACCAGCGCCACTGCGAACAGGATGCGGACGAACCACGGGCCTGATCTACGATTCACACCCTTGAGTCAACCGCAGCATCACGACCGCCCCACCGTTCTCGTCGTCGACTTCGGCGCCCAGTACGCCCAGCTGATCGCCCGGCGGGTGCGCGAGCTGAAGGTGTACTCCGAGATCGTCCCGCACCGGATCACCGCCGAGGAGATCGCGCAACGTCAGCCGGCAGCGATCATCCTTTCGGGCGGTCCCAAGAGCGTGCACGTCGAGGGCGCCCCGTCGCTCGACCCCGCCATCTACGACCTCGGCGTACCGGTACTGGGCATCTGCTACGGCGCCCAGCTGATCGGCCAGCAGCTCGGCGGCGTGGTCGGCCGCGGCATGCAAGGCGAATACGGCAGGGCCCGCATGACCCGAACCGGCCCGTCGCTCCTGCTGCCCGACGATGCGCCCGCGGAGCACGACGTGTGGATGAGCCACTTCGACGGCGTCACCCGAGCGCCCGAGGGATTCACGGTCACCGCCACCACGCCGGGTGCTCCGGTGGCGGTGCTCGAGAACGACGAGCGGCGGATCTACGGGGTGCAATTCCATCCCGAGGTCGTGCATTCGCCGCACGGCATGGCGGTGATGGCGCGGTTCCTTCACGAACGTGCCGGGATTGCCAACGACTGGGAGATGTCGTCGGTGATCGACGAACAGGTTGCGGAGATCCGCGAACGCGTCGGCACCGATCGGGTGATCTGCGGATTGTCCGGTGGTGTCGACTCGTCGGTCGCCGCGGCGTTGGTGCACGAAGCGATCGGTCACCAGCTCACCTGCATCTATGTCGACACGGGGTTGATGCGCAAGGGCGAGAGCGAGCAGGTGGTCGAGACGTTCCGACGCAATCTCGGCATCGAACTCATTCATGTCGATGCCGGCGACCGATTCTTCGCGGCGCTCGAAGGGGTCACCGAACCCGAGGCGAAGCGCAAGGCAATTGGTGAGCAGTTCATCCGGGTGTTCGAGGAGAACACGGGCGGGCTCACCGACGCCAAGTGGTTGGTGCAAGGGACGCTGTACCCCGACCTGATCGAGAGCGGTGGAGCCGACGGCACGGCGTCGGTCATCAAGAGCCACCACAACGTCGGTGGATTGCCCGACGACATGGAACTCGAGCTGATCGAACCGTTGCGCGAGCTGTTCAAGGACGAGGTTCGCAAACTCGGCACCGAACTCGGCTTGCCCGACGAGATGGTGTGGCGTCAACCGTTCCCCGGGCCTGGCCTCGGTGTGCGCATCATCGGCGAGGTCACCCCCGAACGGGTGGCGCTGCTGCAGGAGGCCGACGCCATCGTGCGCGAGGAGCTCCGCCTGGCGGGGTTGGAACGTGAGATCTGGCAATCGTTCGCGGTGCTGGCCGACATCCGCTCGGTCGGGGTGATGGGCGATGAGCGCACCTATGGCCACCCGATCATCATCCGAGCGGTCACCAGCGACGACGCGATGACCGCCGACTGGGCGCGTATTCCGTACGACGTGCTCGAGACGATGTCGCAGCGCATCATCAACGAGGTGCCGGGAATCAACCGGGTTGCGTACGACATCACGTCCAAGCCGCCCGGCACCATCGAGTGGGAATGACCAGCAAACGGTCCGGCCGATGCCCGCACCGGACGTGACGCGCGACACATGAAGTTTCGTCAGGGTTTCGCAACACGTTCGTCACATTCGCTAGAGTCGTCCTTCGATCTATGCGGCACCCTTTGAAGCAGTTCCTCCGTGGCCTCCCGGTTGCGCTCGCGGTCACCTTTGCTGTCCCGGCGGTGATTCCGACAGTTGCCAACGCCCAGAGCGTCGACCAGCAGCGCCAGACGGTCGAAGACATCGTCGACGAGCTCGAGCGACTCGAAGAGCAGGCTCGTCGACTCGGCGAGGACTATGTCGAAGCGATCGACACCAAAGGACGTCTCGACGTCGAGATCGCCGATGCCGAAGCTCGTATCGCTGAGCAGGAAGCCGAGCTGAATCAGCTCCGCGCCAGCCTGAGCGACATGGCGCTGCGCTCGTTCGTGGGCGGCGGCTCCGTGCCGCTCGGCCCGCTCTTCGAGGACTCTGCGAACATCAACGACGCGGTCAAGCGCGACGAGCTCGCCCGAGTCGCACTCAGCGCAGGCGACGTCACCACCGACGAGCTCGACGCTCTCGTCGACGACATCAACGACGAGAAGGACGCGCTCGACCAGAAGGTCGAGCAGGCCAACCAACTCGCTGATTCGCTGACCGATGCGCAGTCCGAGACCGAGCGGCTCACCGGTGAGTACACCGACGCCCGTGCCGAAGCCGAAGCCAAGCTCGGCCGGTTGATCGCCGAAGAAGAGCAGCGGCGCGCCGAGGAATCTCAGCGACAGATGCGAGAGCAGGCTGCAGCGGCCGCGAGGGCCTCGTCCAACGCCAGCAACTCGTCCAACTCCGGCAACTCGAACTCCGGCAACTCGAATTCCGGCGGTGGCTCGTCGAACTCCGGTGGCTCGTCCACGTCCTCCAGTGGGGCCAGCTCCAGCAGTGGTTCATCGTCGGGAAGTGGTGGCGGTTACACGGCGCCGGCGGTCTCGTCACGTTCGGGCATCGCTGTGCAAGCGGCGCTCGCCCAGCAGGGAGTTCCCTACCGCTACGCCGCATCGAGCCCCGGTGTCGCGTTCGACTGTTCCGGCCTGACCGCATACGCATGGGGCCAGGCTGGCGTCGGACTGCCGCATCAGTCACGTGCGCAGTACGCGTCGACACCCCGGGTGTCGAGAGAATCGGCGCAGGCCGGCGATCTGCTGTTCTTCTACAGCCCGATCAGCCACGTCAGCATCTATCTCGGCAACGGAACCCACGTCCACGCCCCCAACACCGGTTCGGTGGTCAAGGTGGCGTCGGTCAACTGGGGCAACGTCACCGGCGTCGGTCGCCCGGGCTGACCGCACGTTCGACATGTGCCAGGCACATGTCGAACTCGATGCCGCGGCTACGGTCGGACACCGTGCACGAAACGATTCACGGCATCGACGTTCCTCGAGTGACGGCATGGCTCGTCGAGCACATCGCTGGCGCAACCGCCCCGTTCGACTTCGGCGTGATCGTCGGCGGCCGCTCGAACCTGACCTACACCGTCACCGGAGCTGATGGCACGAAGTACGTGCTCCGACGCCCGCCAACGGGGGCCGTACTCGCCACCGCACACGACATGGCCCGTGAACACAAGATCATCTCGGGCGTCGGAAAGTCGTCGGTTCCCGTTCCGCCGGCGCTCGGCCTGTGCGTCGACGAGTCGGTGAATGGGGCGCCGTTCTACGTCATGGGATTCGTCGACGGTGTCGTGCTCGACAGCGCCGACAAAGGGTCGTTGCTGACGGTCGAGAACCGTCGGGCAGCCGGACTCGACCTCATCGATGTGCTCGCCGACCTCCATGCGGTCGACGTCGACGAAGTCGGCCTGGGCGACCTCGCCAAACGCGAGGGCTACGTCGAACGCCAGGTCAAGCGCTGGAGCACCCAGTGGGAGCGCTCGAAGACCCGCGAACTGCCGGCCGTCGAAGAAGTGGCTCGTCGCCTCGCAGCGCGCTTTCCGACCCAGCAGGGCGTGTCGATCGCCCACGGTGACTACCGCTTCGGCAACGTGCTCACCGACGTGGCCCACGGCAAGGTCGCGGCGGTACTCGATTGGGAGTTGTGCACGCTCGGCGATCCGCTCGCCGACGTCGGCTATGTCGGCGTCTATTGGGCCGACCCCGGTGTGACACAGAGCCGACCGAACGACCCGACCGGTATCGACGGTTTCCCGACCTACGCCGAACTGCTCGAGCGCTATGCCACTCGCACCGGTCGCGACCTGTCCGAGATCGACTACTACATCGCGTTCGGGTCGTTCCGGCTCGCCGTGATCTCCGAGGGGGTCTACGCCCGTTACCTGCAGGGCGCGATGGGCGATCAGCGCATCAGTGACGAACAGCTCAACGCGTTCAAGGTCGGCACCGAAATCCTGGCGGAGTCAGCGCTCGACGCGATGCGGCGCCTCTGAGTCTCGCCAGATCTGGCAAGATCCAGCCATGAGCAACATCGACCGACGTTCTCGACGGATGGGAGGTCGGAGAGTTCACCGCCGCCGGCATCACCCGGCCGACCTACCGGCGCGGCGAGGGTCCCGGCGTGATCGTGATCCACGAGATTCCCGGCATCACGCCACTCGTCACAAGATTTGCCAACGAGGTGGTCGACCGTGGCTTCACCGTGGTCATGCCCTCGCTCGTCGGGACGCCGGGCAAGGAACCCTCGAACACGTATGCGGTGCAGCAGATGGCCAAGGTGTGCGTCGCTCGCGAGTTCACCTCGTTCGCCCTGAACCAGACGTCACCGATCATCGCCTGGTTGCGGGCGCTCGCCCGCAACCTCCATCAGGAGGTGGGTGGCCCCGGCGTCGGCGCCGTCGGGATGTGCTTCTCCGGCGGCTTCGCCCTCGGGATGATGGTCGACGACATCATGCTTGCGCCGGTGCTGTCGCAGCCGTCGATGCCGCTTCCGATCGGCAAGGCACGCGGCGCAGATCTGAATCTCTCTCCCGACGATGCTGCGGCGATCGCCGAGCGGGCGGCGGTGGCTGTCAGGTGCTCGGGTTGCGGTTCACGGGCGACAAGCTCGTCGGTGATCGCTTCTCCTCGCTTCGAGAACTGCTCGGCGATGCCTTCATCGCAGTCGAACTCCCGAGCAACAAGGCGTCCGATCATTCCGTGCTCACGGAACAGCGTGACGACGACAGCGTGGTGCGCGTCCTCGACTTCTTCGTCGAGAAGCTCCGGAGCTGACCGATGGCGACCGCTGACCAGCCCGAGCTGCACCGGTCGCTTGCGATCGCCGCGAACAATTCGGTCTGGGAGCTGCTGGCCGGCGAGCATCCCGATGCCACGGAGCTGTTGAGCCGTGCCTATGCCGCTTCGTACCACTGGGCAAGAGCGGAGGGACGGACTGCCGAGAACGCCGCGCGCGCTGCATGGCTGCTCTCGCGGTGTCATGTGGTACTCGGGAACGGCGATTTGGCGCTGCACCATGCCGACGAGTGTGCGGCGTCGGTCGCCGAAGCGGGTCTCCGGGACTTCGATCTCGGCTACGCGCACGAGGCCAGAGCGCGGTCGCTCGCGCTGCTGGGTCGTGACAGCGAGGCGCAGGCCGAATTGGCCGCGGCGCGTTCGGTGGAGGTCGCCGACCCCGAGGATCGCGAAGTGTTCGATGCCGACCTTGCGTCACCGCCGTGGTTCGACCTCGCCTGAGGTCGGCCGCAAGCGTCAGCCGGCAGCGTCGGCGTGTTCCTTGGCGGTGCGGTAGTCGGCCTTGCCGTTGGGAGCACGGGGGACCTGGTCGACGAAGATCACCGACTTGGGCGCCTTGAACCCGGCCAAGTCGTTCTTGACCGAGGCGATGATGCTCGCCGAGTCGACCGTGACCCCTTCGGCGAGTGACACCACCGCAGTGACCGCCTGGCCGAACTTCTCGTTGTCGACGCCCACGACCAGGCAGTCGACGACGCCGTCGACACGCTTGACGGCCTCTTCGACCTCTTCGGGGAAGACCTTTTCACCACCGGTGTTGATCACCTGGCTGCCACGACCGAGCAGGATCAACGAGCCGTCGTCGGCCACCTTCGCGAAGTCGCCGGGGAACGAGTAGCGAACACCATCGATCACACGGAACGTGCGCTGCGGACTTCTCCGGGTCCTTGAAGTATCCGAGGGGGACATTGCCGCCTGCAGCCACCATGCCGATGTCGTCGGATCCCGGCTGCACTTCGCGGTCGTCGTCGGTGAACACCTTGGTCGTCGGTGACTGGGTGAACTTCGCCGTGTCGGCGGTCATCCCCTTCATCGACACCTGCGTGCCCATCGTGCCCTCGGTGGAGCCCATCGCATCGACGAGGATCGCCTGCTCGATTCGGTCGAGCAGTTGATCCTTCACCTCGGTGGTCCACATCACGCCCGACGACGAGATCACAGCGATCGACGACGTGTCGTATCGAGAGCCGTCCGGCCTTGCCCTCGTCGAGGGCGCGGATCAGCGGCTTGGCGAAGCTGTCGCCGACGATCGTGATCGCGTTCGCGCGGTGGCGTTCCGCCGTGGCGAGCACCTCGTGCGGATCGAGGCTGCGGTTGGTGAGGGTCACCACGTGTCCGCCGGCGAGATGCGGGATGAAGGTGCCGATCCACAAGCCGGTTCCGTGCATCAGCGGAGCGCACGGGATCGAGATCAGTTGGCGGCCTTCGTCGATGGCGGTCTTGACGATGCCGGCGACGTCGGCGGCGTCGGTGGGCGGAGTCACCCCGAGCAGCGGGAAGCCGCTCGCGATCGAGCCCGCTCGCCATGCCCCCCGTTGCGTACATCACGCCCTTGGGCATGCCGGTGGTGCCGCCGGTGTACAGCATGTAGACGTCGTCTTCGGCACGTTCGATCCGCGGCATCGGCTCGTTCGACGCGATGAGATCGTCGTACGCCACGGCTCGGTCGACCTGCCCAACGCCCTCGCCGTCGTCGACCTCGACCAGCAGCTTGAGGTTGGGCAGCCGGTCGAGCACCCGGGCGACCCGGTCGCCGAGCGACGAATGGAAGAACAGCGCCTCGGAATCAGAGTTGTCGAGCAGGTACCACAGCTCGTCGTCGAGGTAGCGGTAGTTGACGTTGATCGGGACGCCACGGGTCTTCATGCAGCCGTACTGCGCCTCGAGATACTCGTTGCCGTTGTACATGTACAGCGCTGTCTTGGCGTCCGGTCCGAGCCCGGCGGCGCTGATCGCGCTCGCGATCCGAGCTGATCGGTCGGTGTACTCGGCCCAGGTGCGCGTGGTGTCGCCGTGGGTGATCGCTGGTGCGTCCGGAACGGCGTCGGTGATCGATTCCCAGACAGTCGCGAAGTGCATCTCCATGGAGGCACAGTAGCGAGACGGGTGTGTCAGCGGTCACGCAGTTCGGTCGATGCCTCGGGTTCGGTTCAGCGAGGGCCGCCGTCGACGTCGATCACCACGCCGGTGGTGTAGCTCGACGCATCGCTCGCCAGGTAGAGCGCCGTGCCGATGATCTCGTGGGGTTCGCCGCCACGTTCGAGGGAGAAGCCGATCTTCGCCGAGCGCTCGAAGGCTTCGAGGTCCCACGCCTTGGAGATGTCGGTGAGGAACGGCCCCGGCGCAATGCAGTTCACCCGCACCTTCGGCCCGAGTGTTCGCGAGAGTCCGTAGGTGAGGTTGTTCACCCCGGCCTTCGCGGCGCCGTAGACGAGCTCGTTCGGGCTGGGTCGATGCGAGGCGATCGACGAGACGAAGATGATCGAGCCGCCGTTGCTGCCCCCGTGGTCGGGTCCGGCCATCCGGGTGCCGACCAGCGCAGAGAGCCGGAACGGCCCTTTCAGGTTGACGTTCATCACTTTGTCGTAGAGCTCTTCGGTGACTGCGTCGACGCTCGGGTACAGCGGCGACATCCCGGCGTTGTTCACGAGGACGTCGCAACGTCCGAACTCGGCGTACACCGCTTCGTGGAGACGATCGGCGTCATCCCACCGGCCGGCGTGATAGGCGACCGGGAGCGCTCGATGGCCGAGTTCGCTCACCTCCGTCGGCGAGCGCCTCGCACGCGTCGAGCTTGCGGCTGGCGATCACGACGTCTGCTCCCCGTTCGGCGAAGGCCAGCACCATTTCGCGACCCAGCCCGCGAGACCCGCCGGTCACGACGGCCACGCGTCCAGTCAGGTCGAACAATGCATCGGTCGTGCCCATCCGATCAGTGTCGCATCGATCACGCCTGGGGTCTGACCCCTGGCGTGATCAGATTGCGAGGGCGGCGCGGCGGGCTTCGAGGACGGCTTCGAGGATGGTCCGCGGTGCCACGGCGTCGCCGACCTGAACGGCACCGTCGATCGGCTCAGTGGGGAGCCGGAAGCCGCAGTCGACGAGTGCTGCGCAGGCGACCGTTCGACGTTCACCGGTGTACTTGTCCTCGACCTCGACCTCGCCCGAGCGAACAGTTCGCAGCAGCGTGCGTCGCTCGATCGTGACCCCAGCTTGCGCGAGACGCGAGTTCGACGGGGCCAGATCACCGGTGCGTGAGAGCTCGTTGCCGGCGATGTTGTCCTGGGTGATCAGCACGGCGCGGTCGCCGAGCTCTTCTGCGAGCGCTACGGCGATCGGTCCGCCGATCGGATCGAACAGCACGACCGTGCCGTCGACGGGAAGCTCGACGTTGCCGCGTCGCACCTCGACGACGTCGAGCACGACGGCACCCTCGACGACCTCGTAGGGCTTCACTCCGGGGAGCGAGCCGGTGGCCTGGATGATCGTGGTGTGATCGTCGGCATCCCACGTGCTGGTCGCAAGGCGGATGTCGGTACCGAGGCGTTCGTGCTCACGCTGCCACCAGTCGACGAGTGCCCCGTTGGGTCCGGCGACTGCGGCGACCCCGCCGATCTGGTCGGCCCGCTCGACCACGGTGACGTGGTGACCTCGGATGGCTGCGACGCGGGCCGCTTCGAGCCCGGAGGGTCCGGCGCCGACGATCACGACGTCGCGAGGGTGCGGCGATGGGACGTACCAGTCGGGATCTTCGGTCTCGCGCCCACTGGTCGGTTCGCCGATGCAGGTCACGATCGGGTTTCGAGCGTCACGCACCTGGCAGGTCTGATTGCAGCGAGTACACGGCCGAATCCGATCGCCCTCGTCGGCGGCCAGCTTGCTCACGAGGTCGGGATCGGCGATCTGCGCCCTGGTCATCTCGACGGCGTCGCACAGCGCATCGTCGTCGTAGCCGCCGAGGGCCCACTCGGCCTGGCCGATCTCGACCATCGAACCCTGCAGGATCACCGGTACGTCGGGATGTGAGCCCTGCACTGCGGCGCGCACCGAGCGGCACACGTCGATGTTGAAGCCGGTTGGCTCGTGGAAGTCGGGCCGGGTCTTCTCGACGGTGTAGATCGAACCGCGCGTGACCACGAGATAGTCGAGGCCCGCAGCGACCAACGCCACGGCGATCTCGGGTGCCATCTCCGGCGTGATGCCCGCCCACGGTGCCAACTCGTCGCACGACAAGCGAAGCCCGACGATTCGATCGCCGGCTGCGCGGCGTACCGCCTCGATCACCTGGACGGCGAACAGCAGCCGGTCCTGGCCCCATTCGTCGTCACGCTGGTTGGTCAGCCCGGACAGGAACTGACGCACGAGGCTGTGCTGTCCAGCGTTGATCTCGACGCCGTCGAGGTCGGCATCGACGGCCAGCTTGCTGGCCGCACCGAATCCGTCGATGACGGCTGCGATGTCGTCGGCTTCCATCCACTTCGGGACCTCGCGGGAGTTGACCTCGGGCACCCGCGACGGTGCCCACAGCGGTGCCTGGTGGTAAGCGGACGACCCTTGCCCGCCCGCATGGTCGAGCGATGCGATCACCAAGGATCCGTGTGGGCGGCATGCGGCGACGATTGCAGCCCATCCGTCGGCACACTGCTCGGCCAGCGGCGAGCGCTCGTACGGCCAATCGGACGGGTGCACCGAGGCGCCCTCGACGACGATCGTGCCACAGCCGCCGATCGCTCGACGTTCGTAGTACGCAACATGGCGAGCGGGAATCGACCGGCTGTCGGTGCCGAGGTTCGTGACGTGCGGGCCGAAGAGCACCCGGTTCGGAGCCGTTCTCGAACCGAGGGTGAGTGGCGTCAACAACTGCATGCGATGTCCATTCTGGCGGGAGCGATCAATTCTGGCCGAGTGAGTGTTCTTCCCGCCGAATCAACCGCACGATGTTTCCTGCGTGTTTGACGAGGATCAGCGCACACAGCCCGGCGACGGCGAGGAACTCCCACGCCGGCCTCTCCTGCACGATCAGGCCGATCGGCACGAGCGCGACGGCGATCACCGATCCCAACGCTGCCTTGCCGGTCAGCTTGGTCACCAGCCACCAGAGCCCGACCGCCAGTGGGGCCAGGATCGGTTGCACGATCAGCAGCACGCCTGATCCGGTGGCGACACCCTTGCCACCCTTGAAGTGGCGGAACACCGGGAACATGTGGCCGACGATTGCCGCAGCGCCGCACCAGTACGCCATCGGGAGCCCGTCGACGGCGAGTCCCAACCCGGCAGCGAGTGCACCCTTGCCGGCGTCGAGTACGTACACCCACATGCCCTTTCGCCAACCGAGCGCGCGGGTGACATTCGACGCGCCAGGGTTGCCGGAACCGAACGTGGAGATGTCGATGCCGTTCGCACGTGCGATCAGGATCGCCGAGGGGAACGTGCCGAGGAGGTAGGCGATCGGCACCAGGAACAACACGGGGATCGATCCTTGCACGAACCGGTGCGGAATCCCCGCTTACTGCCCGCATACGGTGCGGACGAGATCGACGGCATTGCCGCCGAGTACGCGATCTCTGTCGTCGGTGCTGAGCCCACGGGCACCGAGGCCGTCGTCGAGATCATCGAATTGCCCGTAGTGCGTCAGCACCGGACGGAAGTTGGCGTCGAGGTCGGTGCCGATCGCCACGTGCTCGACGCCGACCAGGTCGACGAGTCGGACGACTTCGTCGATGAAGTCGTCGAGTGTCTCCGACACCACACCCGACGGCCAGGCCCCGATCAGCCCGCCGGCATCGCTGACGACGCGAGCGTGTTCGTCGGTGACCAGCCGGGGGTGGTCGCTGCGGGGCCCTGTGAGATGGGTGTGCGAGATCATCACTGGGTGGCGTGAGACCGCCACCGCAGCCCTGGTCGTCTCGAACGATGCATGTGCCAGATCGACGATCATGCCGACATCGTTCATGATTGCAACGAGTTCTCGGCCGGCCATCGACAACCCGTGATGAAGTGGTGGCTCCGTCTGGAGGTCGCCGTATCTGTTCTGGCGGTAGTGGACGATCGTGATCGATCGGACGCCTGCCGCGTGCGCCTCGTGCACACGTTCGAAGGCGTCCGCGTCAGGGCCATCCTCGATGAAGTCGGCGCCCTCGCAGGTGACCAGGAGGCTGGTTGTTCCTTCTCGGTGGGCACGCACCACATCGTCGGCGCCGGCCACGATCGTCGCCTCCGCCTGGCGTGCGAGATCGCGGATCGCTTCGAGCTGGCGCTGATGGTCGGCGTACGCCTCGCCAGGGCCGAACTCTCTGGCAGCCGCGAATCGGCTCCCGACGAGCTGGAGCACGCGAAGGTCGGCGACCGTGGCGAAGCTCACCGCTGCCATACCGGCATCCTGCGCGGCGTGGAAACCAGCGAGCGCATCGTCGCCGCCGAGAACCGCTCGAGCCGGGTCGTCGTCGGGGATCCCACCGAGAAAGCATCGACCTGGGTGCGCGTGAACGTCGACGCGTGGCGCTCGTGTTCTTCTCATCGGATCTCGACCTCGCACTCGATCTCGACCGGAATCGAGAAGGGAAGCTCGGCGAGGCCGACGGCGCTGCGGGAATGGGAACCGACGGCGTCGCCGAAGACCTCGATGATCAGGTCCGAGAACCCGTTGATCACCCCTGGCATCGCGGTGAAGCCGGGCGCGGCGTTGACCATGCCGAACACGCGAGTCCATGCCGTGATCCGATCGAGGTCACCGAGGGCTCGCTCCAGCGACCCGAGGATCGCAAGCGCAGTGAGACGTGCTGCGTGGTAGCCCTGTTGGGCGGTCAGATCCGCGCCCACCTTGCCGAGCGGGAGGGCGAGTGAGCCGTCGGGCTCTTGGGGCCCATGGCCGGACACCACGGCCCGATTGCCGCGCATCACGACAGGACTGAACGGAAGTGCCACGCCGGGCGGAGCCGTCAACGGTGGGGGAAGCACGAGCCCCAGCTCGCGCAGTCGGTCGGCGATGGCGCTCACGTGCGGATCGTACAGATCCGGACCGAAGCGAAAAGCACCGTGAACGTTGTCGGACCCGCCCGCTGGTGGCGACGCATCGTCCGGACGAATCGCCGTCTCGGTGGTGCCTTGGCATGCCCGTGCCTCTTCGTTGTCGAGTGCTGATTTCGGCGTGGTTCGAACCACGTGAGGCCAGTGGTCAGCCGGATGTGAAGCCGACGGCGGTGCACTGTGCGAGCCCCACCTCGTACAGCTGATCGAGTGCGTCGGGTCCGAGCGGCGCGATGCCGATGAGTTCGAGCATCACATACCCATGCACCGTGGCGAAGAGGTGGTAGGCACTCGCTGCCGGGTCGAGGGCGCCGGCGCGCTCGACCGCATCGACCAACGCCTCGAACGATCGCAGCGCACGTTCCAAGGTGGTGGCGCTCGGCACGAAGTCGGGAACGGCGCTCCCGAACATCACCAGGTAGTGCGTCGGGTTGGCGAGCGCCCAGCGGCGATAGGCGCGACCGGATTCGAGCAGATCACCCGAGATGTAGTGGCCGAGCACCGCCCGGTCGAACGACTCGAACCCGTCGAGGTAGATCGCCTCGACGAGGCCCTGCTTGCCGCCGAAGTACGTGTAGACGCCGGTCGTCGAACAACCGGCCTCGGCGGTGATGTTGCGGACCGTCAACGAGGCCGCCCCGTCACGCTGCAACACGGTCAACGCCGCCGTCAGCAACGTCGAGCGCATGCCGCTCCCTCCGCCAGGGGTTGACGTCTCGGTGGTCATGTAACTAAGTTACATGACCACCTGCCGTAACTAAGTTACGGCACGGAACGTGCGCAGAGGAGCTCATCATGTCCACCACCGAATCCACGGCGAGCAGCTATCTCGAGGGCAACTACGCGCCCGTCGCCGAGGAGGTCACTGCGTTCGACCTGCCGGTCGTCGGCGAACTGCCGGCCGAACTGAGCGGCCGGTACCTGCGCAACGGTCCGAACCCCGCAGCCACCGTGGACCCGGCGACCCATCACTGGTTCGTCGGCGACGGCATGGTGCACGGCATTCGTCTGCGCGACGGGCGCGCCGAGTGGTACCGCAACCGCTGGGTCGGCTCGACGGCGATCAGCACGCTCGCGGCGAGCCCGACATCGCCGGACGCAACTGGAACGACAGTGCGCACGGCCCGAACACCAACGTCGGCGGCTTCGCCGGCACCACGTGGGCGATGGTCGAGGCCGGCGCCGTCCCGGTCGAACTCACCTACGAGCTCGAGACGGTCGGGCGCAACGACTTCCACGGCACCTTGCCCGGCGCATTCACCGCGCACCCGAAGTTCGACCCCGACACCGGTGAGATGCACGCGATGGTCTACGCCTGGGCCCAGTGGATGGACCACGTCCAGTACGTCGTGGTCGGCTCCGACGGACGCGTCACGCGGACTCTCGACATCCCGCTGCGTGGCATGTCCATGATCCACGACATGGCGCTCACGGCGACGTACGCCCTGATCTTCGACCAACCGGTGACGGTCGACTTCGACCTCGCGTTCGCCGGCCGGTTCCCGTTCCGCTGGAACCCCGACTACGGCAACCGCGTCGGGCTTCTGCCACGCGACGGCGGGCGTCGATGACATCGTCTGGATCGATGTCCCGATCGGGTATTCGTTCCACCCGATGAACGCCTACGACACCCCCGACGGCCGAGTCGTCGTCGATCTCTGCAACTACGAGCGGATGTTCGACAACGACATCCTCGGCCCGTTCGGCGACTCGATCGCCCGTCTCGAACGATGGGAACTCGACCCCGCCCGGCGGACGGCCGCAATCACCGTCATCGACGAGCGCCCAAACGAATTCCCCCGCCATCGCGGGTCACTGTCCACCAAGCCGTACCGCTACGGGTACTGCGCCTCGCCCACGGCTGATCTCACGTCGGCCTGGCCGACGCTCAAACACGATCTGCACACCGGCGAACGGCATGTATTCGACCACGGCGCCGGACGTGCGGCGGGCGAGCCGGTGTTCGTCGCCCGCAACGGCGGCACCGACGAAGACGACGGCTGGCTCGTCACGTTCGTGCACGATCTCGCCGCCGGCAGCGCAGAATTCGTCGTGATGGATGCACAGGACTTCGACCGCACCGAGTACGTCGCTCGGGTGCCGCTTCCCCAGCGGGTGCCATTCGGGTTCCACGGGAACTGGGTGAGCGACCGCTCGGTGGCTCCACCCGCAGCGAGCTGACCGCACCGACGAACGTGGCGTGGCGGGGCGCTAGGTTGGCTGACCCCATGACGGCTGGTCTCTTCCCCGATCTCGACGACGAGCGTGCCCGGCTGGCCTTCGCGCGCTCCTCGCGAGACCGAATGGTCGAGCAGCTCGAGCAGCTCGATCCGACGAGCGCCGCTGACGAGATCACCAAGGAGTACATCGAGGTCACCGTTGCCGAAGCACTCGAAGACCTTCGTGGGCCGGGTGCCGGCGACTTCTTCGGGCGGATCGACGAGTGGTACATCGGACGCCGCCACATCGAGGACGAACGCCACGATCCGGTGGTCGTCGACTGGCGTGCCCCGATCGCTGCGCCGTTCTACCGGGCCACGTCGGTCGACCCGCTCGGGGTGGACTTCCGCCGACGCTTCACGCTCGACGATGGCGACCTGATCGCCTATCTCGACGAGCATCTCGACGACCCCGACGAGGGGGAGGTGGCCGGCGGAATTCCCGACCCGGTGTTGGCCGAGATCGGTGCCGAGCGTTCGGGTGAGATGCGCGAGATCGTGTCGACGATCCAGGCCGAGCAAGACATCGTGATCCGCTCGTCGATCGACCAGGTGCTCGTGGTCCAGGGTGGTCCGGGCACGGGCAAGACCGCTGTGGCACTGCACCGTGCGGCATACCTGCTGTTCGAACATCGCGGGCGGCTCGCCCGCGATGGCGTGTTGGTCGTCGGGCCCAACAAGGCATTCCTCGACTACATCGGCAATGTCCTGCCGTCGCTCGGCGAGCGCACTGTCCGCCAGGCCACGGTCGACGAACTGTGCATCCCGAAGGTCGAAGTGACCGGAACCGACGATGTCGACCTCGCACGCTGGAAGGGGCACGCCGACCGCATCGCCGACATCGAAGCTGCAGCCGTCGCAGCGATTCGGGCGCCCGACGACGACATCAGCGTGCCGATCGGTGCACGCACACACGTGATCTCGCGTGAGATGTTCAGCGCTTGGCTCGCCACCGCGCTGTCCGGCACGAGCCCGCTGAATCAGCGGCGCGAGCGCATGCGGTCGCTCGCTCAGCGCGAGTTGTTGCAGCGCACCGGCAGCGACGACACGTGGTCGAAGGCGGCGCCGCTGAAGGCAGCGATCAACAAGGCGTGGCCGACGCAGAAGCCGGAGAAGCTCGTCGACAAGCTGCTTCCCGGCCCGTCGGGCAAGCGGCGGACGTGGACCCGTGCCGATCAACTGCTGATCGACGAAGCGCACTCGATGCTCAACGGCTCGCCGTTCACCTATGGCCACGTGATCGTCGACGAGGCGCAGGATCATTCAGCAGTGGCGCTGCGGGTGGTGGGACGGCGCAGCCCGAGCGGTTCGATGACGCTCGTCGGCGACGTCGCCCAATCGACCACCCCGGCGGGACAGGAACGGTGGTCGAACGTGTTCGGGCACCTCGGCGTCGACGCCGCCGACGGCACGATCGCCGACCTCACGATCGGCTACCGGGTTCCGGAGCCGATCCTCGTGGTCGCCAACCGGTTGTTGGCGCACACCGGCGTCGACGCCACCGAGAGCCGCAGCGTGCGCCGCACCGGCGAACCGCCGACGTGGCACCCGACGTCGAGTGCCGAACTGGCCGCCGACACCGCAGCGCTCGCCGTCGCCACCAAACACCGTCGCCGTGTCAGCGCGATCGTGGCACCGCCGGCGCTGCATCCGGCGATTGGGGCAGCGCTCGCCGAGCACGGCCTGCGCGCTGTCGACCACGTACACGAACTCGACCCGGACGAACTCCCCGTGTTCGGTCCCGAAGCGGTGAAGGGTCTCGAGTTCGATGGCGTGATCGTGGTCAACCCGCACGAGATCCTGAGTGAGGACACCGAGCATGCAGTGACCGAGCGTGGCGCCCGTCTGCTCTATGTGGCGATGACCCGAGCAGTGCAGGAACTCCATTTCGTCACCGACTCGGTCGCCCCGCTGGTACTGGCGGACCAACGATAATACAAGTACAATACAAGCTGTGCCGACTGCTGCTGCCGACTCATCGTGGGACCCCGAGCAGTATCGGAGGTTCGCCAACGAGCGATCCCAGCCGTTCCACGACCTGCTGGCGATGCTCGGGCGGCGTTCGGTCGGGCGAGCCGTCGACCTTGGCTGTGGGCCTGGCGAACTGACCGCCCTCGCAGCCGAACGGCTCGACATCGAGAAGATCGTCGGCATCGACAACGCCCAGACGATGCTGGCCTCGGCGGCTGCACATGCCACCGACCGCGTCCGATTCGAGCACGGCGACATCGCGACGTGGACAGCGAATCACGATCACGACCTCGTGCTCGCCGCGGCAAGTCTGCAGTGGGTGCCAGACCACGCAGCGGTGCTGGCCCGCTGGACCGAGGCGCTCGCACCGGGCGGATCACTCGCCGTGCAGGTGCCCGCCAACGCTCACGCAGCGACCCACACGGTTGCAGCGGCGGTCGCAGCCCGAGAGCCGTACCGCTCGGCCTTCGGTGTGGACGGCCCGCCGATCGACCCCGTTGCCGAGTACGTGCTGCGCCCCGACGACTACGCCCGGCTGCTGTACCGGCTCGGCTACGTCGACATCGACGTGCAACTCCGGGTGTATCCCCACGTGTTGCCGACACCGCAGCACGCCGTGGAATGGGTGAAGGGCACCACGCTCACTCGCTTTCGCAAGCGGCTCGAACCGGACGTCTACGAAGCATTCCTGGCCGACTACGAGCGGGCGCTGATCGACGAACTCGGTTCGGACGAGCCGTGCTTCTTCCCGTTCAACCGGATCCTGTTCGTCGCCCGGCGACCTTGAGTTCGTTGGTCAGGCAAAGATGAGCAGACCTGCGACGAGTGCCGCGAGTCCGACGAGCAACACCACGACGGCGCGCTTGTCGCTGCCGCGCGGTCGCATGTTGGGATCGCCGCCACCGTGCTCGCCGGCCTGACGGGCCTGCATGGCCCAGTTGGAGTTGCCGGAGGTGGTCATCAGCGAAACGCTAGTGCTCAGCGGCGGCCGATGGTGACCGGTACCCGCTCGGGCTCTGCCACCCGCACCGGCTTGGAGTGGTCCATCATCGGGCGGGGCTTCGTGGCGGCTGACGCTTCGAGCATCGCCGCCTCGCCGTAGCCGCCGACGCACTCGGGGTCGGGGCCGTCGAGCGGGATCCCGACGAAGAATTTCGCTGCCATGCAGCCGCCCTGGCACGCGTCGTAGCTGCCGCACGACGTGCAGGCGCCGGCCGACTGCGGCTCGCGCAGCTCGGTGAACAGTTCGCTGTGCTTCCACACGTGGGCGAAACCGCCCTCGTCGCGGACCGAGCCGGCCTTGAACTCGTCGTGGATCACGAACGGACACGCGTACACGTCACCGATCGGATCGATGAGGCACACGACGCGCCCGGCGCCGCACATGTTCAGCCCGGGCAGCGGTTCCTCGCCGAGTGCGTTCAGGTGGAAGAACGAATCGCCGGTGAGCACGTTGTCGCCGTTGGCGACCAGCCAGTTGTAGATCTGACGCTGCTGAGCCTGCGTGGGGTGCAGGTCGTGCCACGAGTCGGCGCCGCGACCCGATGGGCGCAGGCGGGTGATGCGCAGTTGCGCCCCGAACGAATCGGCGAGCGCCTTGAACTCGTCGAGCTGATCGACGTTGTGGCGGGTGACGACCACCGAGATCTTGAACTCGCCGAACCCGGCGTCGCGCAGATGGTTCATCGCTGTGATCGCCGTGTCGTACGACCCCTCGCCGCGAACGGCGTCGTTGGTGACCGCATCGGTGCCGTCGAGGCTGATCTGGATGTCGAGGTAGTCCATCGCCGCGAGACGCTTGGCCTTCGTCGGCGTCGATGAACGCGCCGTTGGTGGAGAACTTCACACCGATCCCACGACCGATCGAGTACTCGAGCAGCTCGAAGAAATCACGTCGGATCATCGGTTCGCCACCGCCGATGTTGATGTAGAAGACCTGCAGGTCGTGCAGCTCGTCGAGCACCGCCTTGGCTTCGTCGGTGGTGAGCTCGCGGGGGTCACGACGCCCCGACGACGACAGGCAGTGGACGCACTCGAGGTTGCAGGCGTAGGTGAGTTCCCAGGTGAGGCAGATCGGGGCGTCGAGGCCCTCTTTGAGCTGCTCAACCAGGTGCGTCTTGGTGCTCATGGAGCATCTCCGATTCGGTGAGGGCGGTGAGCGCCCGCTCGAACGACGGCCAGCGGGCCTCGTCGATGTCGCAGGCAGTGAGGGTGTCGGCGAGGGTGCGTTCGCCGTCGAGTGCTCGCACGACCCGAACGACGTCAGGGTGCTTGAGGAAGGTCAGCTTGCGATTGCCGTAGTGATAGGCGAGCGCACCGAACGGCTCGGGGCGCAGGGCCACCTGCGGGTCGAGCGCGAGTCGGGCGTCGAGCACGGCGGACGGATGATCGGGCGTCAGTAGACGCCGCACATGCCGTCGATCGAGATCTCCTCGACGAGCAACTCGTCCTCGAGGAGTTCGGTGTCGGCGCCAGTGTCGGTGGTTGCGGTGTCGTCGAGGGTGGCGGCGGCGGTGTCGTCCATCCGGCGAGACTAACCGAGCCGCCGCAACGACACCATGTGCAGGTCAGCGAGTTGGGGTGATCGATGTGAACAGTCCTGGCTCGTCGTCGCTCCATCGACGAGCAGCAACGATGACACCGCCGCGGAACACGAGTGCACCTGCACCGAGCGTCAGCACAGCGAACACCGTCACCAGCGCCAACGATTGCTGATTGACCGCCCAGAACAGCGCCAGGGCCACCGGCAGCGTGACCACCGCGAGCGCAGCGAGCACCAACGCCAATGCGAACGCTGCGAACCACCCCTTGTTCGAGTCGCCACCGGCCAGCGGGTTGTCGCTCTCGGGGATGGCGATGGGCACGAGGATCGACTGGATCATCGCTCCGCCGGCCCCGGCGAGCAGCCCCCCGACACCGACGAGTACGCCAGCTGGCAGGTAGTTCCATTCGTTGGTGAAACCAGCGGCAATCAGCGGACCGAGGAGTGCAATCGGCGAGGCGACGATGGCCACCGAGCGGGCCTTGGCGCGCACCAGCACCTCGGGCTCGACGCCGGTGAGCATCTCGGTTGCGGTTGCCGGGCCGTCCGATCCGAAGCTGTTGCCGGCCATGAACAACACCGCGAGCTGGACCCCACCACCGACCAACACGGCCCCGGCGCCCACATCGTCGACGGTGAGCGCGGGAACGAGCACGATCGCCAGGCCGATGCCCGCGCCCGTGAACGTCTCGAGTGCGGTCCGCGGTGTGCGCAGGCGTATGAGCACGCCGCGCCAGGCGACAGCACCTGTGGCGCCCGTTCCGCACGCTCGTCGAGCGAGTGCGCTCACCGGGTGCGGCCGATCCGAGCGAGCCCGACGGCGTCGATCGTTCGGCGTGGCCACGAGCAGTCGGCGAGTCGACCACGTGAAGACCCACGCCAGCGGAATCAGCCACAGCGCTCCCAGTGCAACGTGAACGAGGGCCACCGCCGGCTCGTCGCCGGCCACTCCCAACGCTCGGCCGAGCTGCCCCATCGGAGTCCACCGCAGCCGGTCGGCCAGTTGCGCCCGTTCGTCAGCGGTGATGTCGCCGACGATGCGCGGGACGATCTGGAATGCCGCGTAGAAGGCGAGACTCGCGATGCCCACTGCCAGCTGCCCGGCGCGTGGGAACCGCACAGCGAGCAGTCCGAGTGCATTCACCGTGGTCCGCGACACCAGGAGCAATGTGACGAGGAACGCAACGGTCGCGAGCATGATCGGGGCGATCGAGCCGGGCCCACGCACGGCGCCGGCGAAGATCCCGATGCCGACCAGGCCAGCGGAGAGTCCGGGCGGGCCCGACGCCGACGCCGCCAGCACCCCGAGGCCGAGCTGGCGTTCGGTGAGCGGTTCGGTCGCCAGCACTCGAGGGTCGACTGGCTGGGTCAGCCCGGCGATGACACCGATCATCATCACGCCGAAGGTGATGCCGACCGTGGCGAGCACGAACAGCGTCGCTGGATCGTCGACCGTGCGACCGGCCACGAACAGCACGGCTGCAGCGATCGCGCCAACCAGTACCGAGCCGATCAGGCCGACCGCCACCGCCCACTTCTGGGCCCCGTCGGAGTTCAGTGCCCCGCGCAGCACCTTCCAACGCAGTCGAGCGAACAGGCGGACGACGGCGATGTTCGACATGGGCCGATCAGCTCAGCCAGTCGAGCGCATCGTCGGCGACGTCGGTTGCGCCGACCACGTCGATGAAGGCATCTTCGAGGCGTCGGCCGTTGCGCAGCTCGTCGATCGGGCCGGATGCAACGAGTCGGCCGCGGTGGATGACCCCGACGTGATCGCAGACCCGTTCGACGATGTCCATCACGTGCGTGGACAACACCACCGTTCCTCCACCGGAGCGGAACCGGTCGAGCATGAGGCGCATCGCCCGGGTGGAGACCGGATCGACCCCCTCGAACGGTTCGTCGAGCATCACGAGGCGGGGCCGGGCGAGCAGTGCAGCAGCCAGGGCGGTCTTCTTGCGCATGCCGTGGCTGTAGCCGGCGATCGGCCGGCCGGCGTCGTCGATGAGGTCGAGCACGGTGAACAGCTCGGTCGCCCGTCGCTCGATCGTGTCGGCGTCGAGTTCGCGCAGCTGCCCGATCGTGGCGACGTGCTCCCACGCGGTCAGGCGGTCGAACAGCTGCAGCGGGTCGAGCATCACCCCCATCGACCTACGCACCGCAAGGATGTCGTCGGTGGTGCGAGTGCCGCAGACTTCGATGTTGCCGCTGTCGGGCCGGACGAGTCCGACGACAGCTCGCATCGTCGTCGACTTGCCGCTGCCGTTGGGGCCGACCAGGCCGTAGCAGGCCCCGAGTGGAACCTCGAGCGTGAGCCCGTCGATCGCCCGAGTTGCCCCGTAGGTCTTGGTGAGCCCGTGGATGCGCAGCGGTGCATCTGCAAGCGGTGCGGCCAACGTCGACGGCGGCGATGGCGGCGGGAACTCCACCTTCCCAGTCTGCCGCCGCTACTGCCCGAGTGCAGGGCGGTGGGCGAAACCCACCGATGTGGCAGGTTGGCCGACTCGCGGGAGGTTGCCTGCCACGAACTCGAATGCGGCGACGGCACCGATCACGATGACGGCGGGGGAGCGAACCTCGGCAGCGGCGAGTTCTTCGAGTGTCCACCGGCCGACGACCTGGGCGTCGGTGGTGGCCGACTCGATCGCTGCGACCGGGGTGGTCGCGTCGAGGCCGCCGGCCATCAGTTCGCCGGCGATGGTCGCTCGTTGCGAAACGCCCATGAGCACCACGATCGTGCCGCCGACCTTGGCCAGCGAGCGCCAGTCGACGTCGGGTTCACCGAGCCGCCGGTGGCCGGTCACGACCGTGAACGCGGCCGACACGCCGCGGTGGGTCACCGGGATTCCCGCAGCAGCCGGTGCCGCCACCGACGACGTGATCCCGGGAACGATCTCGAACGGCACCCCGGCGTCGGCCAGGGCCGCTGCCTCTTCGCCACCGCGTCCGAACACGAACGGGTCGCCGCCCTTGAGGCGAACGACGCGCTTGCCCTGCCGGCCGAGTTCGACCAGCAGCGTTGAGATCATCTCCTGCGGTGTGGCCCGGCCGGGCCGTTTGCCGACATCGATCCGCTCGGCGGCGTCGGGGATCAGCGCGAGCACCCCGTCGCCGACGAGCGCGTCGTGCACGACCACCTCGGCCGCCGCAAGGAGCCGCGCGGCCTTCAGGGTCAGCAGCTCCGGATCCCCGGGTCCCGCCCCCACCAGCGTGACCGTCATCGCCCGCTCACTGCCGTTCGCGTGACGGTTTGGAATGCTCGGTGCTTTCGAACCGCAACCCGAACGGGAACGTGGGGGCTCATGTGTCGGGCTCGGTGAGGCGACGGCGGCGGGAGGTGGCGGCAGGGAGGAGCGACTGCAGGTGCTCCCAGTCCTGGGCGGCCGCCCAGTCGCCGAAACTCGAGCCGTCGGCGGAGTGCGAGAACGCCTCGAGCAGCGGACGCAGGAGGTCGGGGACCTCGGTCAGGGGCACATCCGCGCGCAGCACACGGGCGAGACGATCGCCTGCCGGCGAGCCGCCGACGAAGACGTCGTAGTTCTTCTTGGTGCGTCCGACGATGCCGAGTTCGGCAGAGTACGGCCGAGAGCACCCGTTGGGGCAGCCGGTCATGTTGAGCCGCAGCGCCAGCCCGGTGTTGCCGGTGTCGGCGAGCACTTTCTCGAGGCGATCGACGACATCGGGGAGTACCCGCTCGGCCTCGCCGAGGGCTTTGGTGCACGTCGGCAGCGCTGGACAGGCGATCGCCAGATTTCGTGTGGGGCTCTGGTCGTCGGCGAGGCGGACACCGTTGGCGCGCAGCACGTTCTCGACCGCCACCCGATCGGTCACCCCGAGCAGCAGCAGGTCTTGGCGAGGATGTGACGCGCAGCTCGCGGACAGCCGAGTCGGCGATCAGGCGTCGGAGGGCGAGCCGCAACCCACCCGCCACCTTCCCGGACGGAACGGGGACGCCGAGGGCACTGGTCCCGGCGATGTCGTGCCAGCCGTGGTGTGCGTGAACTTCCCACTCCGGGAGTTCGACCGGCTGCGCGAGGGTCAGTCCGGTTCGTTCTTCGATCTGGTCGCGGAGCCATGCAACACCTCGAGCCTCGAGGAGGTACTTCAGTCGTGCGCGCGCCCGGTCGTCGCGGTTGCCGTGGTCGCGCTGGGTTGTCACGATCGCCTCGACGACATCCACCACCTCGTGTGGGGACACCCACGCAACCGGCTGCGCCAGCAGAGGGTACGTGTCGTCCGGGCGACTGTGGCTCATGCCCATTCCGCCTCCGGCGAGCACCACGAACCCGGTCAATTCGCCGCTGGTGCCTTCCGCCAACGTCGGCACGATGCCGACATCGTTGGTGTAGATGTCGACGCAGTTGTCGCCTGGCCACGCGATCGCGATCTTGAACTTTCGCGGAAGGTACGCGGCGCCGTAGATCGGTTCGACGTCGTCGATCGGTGTCGCGGCGCTTGGTCGTTCGGCCGACACCGCACGCTCTCCGTCGACCCACAGCTCCCAGTAGCTCTCGGTCTGGGGTCGGAACCTGGCAACGATCGCCGCAAGCAGTGGGTCGATCACGGCGGAACGTTCGGGGTGGGGAAGCGGGCAGGCCATCACGTTGCGCACCACGTCACCGCAGGCACCGAGGGTGGTCAGCAGCGACGAGTTGATCCCACCGACGAGTTCGTGGAGTTCGCCTTTGTGGACCACGTGGTACTGCACGCCTTGTCGGGTGGTGAGTCGCAGCTTGTTGTCGGCCAACGCAGCGAGACGATCGAGCGCCAGCCACTGGTCGTTGCCGATCACGCCACCGGGCACCGAGGCGCGGACCATGCACGAGTAGTCGAGCGGCAGCTTCAACTGGGTTCGGGCCCGTCGCACATCGCGGTCGTCCTGCTGGTAGATCCCATGGAACTTCAACAGCAGTTCTGCGTCATGATCGAAGTCGTCGCGGTCGTTGGCCAGCTCCTCGCCGATCGTGCCGCCGAGGTAGTTGCTGGCGAGCTTGATGGCTTCGGCGTCGGCGCTCACAGGTGCAACCCGCACTCGGTCTTGGCGCTGTCGGCCCACCGACCAGCGCGTTGGTCGGCGCCGTCGACGACCGGCTTGGTGCACGGCCAACAGCCGATCGACGGGAAGCCGCGATCGGCCAGTGGGTGATCGGGGATGCCGTAGGCAGCTACGTAGGTGACCACGTGAGCGTCGGTCCATCCAGCGAGCGGGTTGATCTTCGTGACGCCGCGGAGGAGGTCGTCGTGGACGAACGGGGCGATTCGGCGGGCAGGTGAATCGCTGCGTCGCAGACCGCTGACCCAGGCCGTGCGCCCGGCGAGCGCCCGGTTGAGGGGCTCGACCTTGCGGGCGGCGCAGCACGCATCGGTGTCGGTCTGCCAGACGTTGGGGGCCAGGTTCGCTTCGGGACCGATGATGCGCAGGTTCAGATCGAAGCGCGACCGCAGATCGTCGGCGAACCACTCGGTTTCGGCGAACAGATAGCCGGTGTCGAGCAAGGTGATCTCGATGCCTGGGATCGCTTCGCTGGCCACGTGTGCGAGCACCGCGTCACCGAAACTGGCGGTCACGCAGAGCCCGCCACCGAATTGTCGGTGGGCCCACCGAAGGACGCGATGGGCGTCGACGACGGGGTCGTTGGTCTCGTGTGGGCGGTCGGTCGTGGTGTTCACGAGGAGCATTCAATCAAATCCCGACTAAAAAGATCAACTTTATAAGGAATTGCCTTCGTACACTTCTGGCATGGCCCTGGAATCGTCCCCGACGTTCGCCTATCCGGTGATCCTCGATCTGCACGACGTACCCGTTCTGGTGGTGGGCGGTGGCCGGATCGGCGCCCGCAAGGCCGAGGGCCTCGCCGCTGCTGGCGCCCGCGTCCGCCTGGTCGCGATCGAGGTGAGCGAGCACGTCGAAGCAGGGCGGTTCGACGACGTGCGCGCCCGGCCGTTCGAACCGTCCGACCTCGACGGAATGCGCCTCGTCGTAGCAGCCACCGGCGACGAGCAGGTCGATGCAGCCATCTCCGAACAGGCCCGATCGCAAGGCATCTGGACCAATGCCGCCGACCAGCCGGTCGACTGCGAGTTCATCCTGCCCGCCATCGCTCGTCGGGGGCGTGTGACGGTCGCGGTGAGCACCGACGGCGCGAGTCCGGCGCTGGCTCGCGAGTTGCGCAACGTGATCGACGAGTTCCTCACCGATGAGATCGGTGCCCTCGCCGAGACGCTCGCGGCCGAACGTGCCGCGGTGCAAGCGGGAGGCGCATCCACCGAGGACATCGACTGGACTCGACGTGTACGCGATGGCATCGTCGACGCGGTTGGCGGCCGTAGTCTCACGCCGTGACCACCACACGTCGATCACGACGTTCATGGACCGCTGCTTCGCTCGCCCTCACCGCACTGTTGGCGGCGTGTACGTCGACGGTCGACGTCGAGGTGCAGACACCCTCGACCGACGACGCGCCGTCGACGAACACCGCAGCTCCCGCCAGCACCGATGCGCCCCAACGGGTCGACGGCTCGACACCGATCACCGCCCCCGACCCGACCGGCCTGCCGTCGCTCGGCGACCCCGACCCTGCCATCGTGATCGGCGAACTCGACAGCGGTCTGCGCTACTTCATCCGCGACAACGACAACCCGGGCGGCCGAGTCGAGATGCGGTTGGCGATCAACGCCGGCTCGGCGCTCGAGGACGACACCCAGGTTGGCGGAGCGCACTTCCTCGAGCACATGCTGTTCAACGGCACCGAGCAGTTCCCCGAGAACGAATTGATCGCCGTCCTGCGCAGCTTCGGGGCTGGTTTCGGCGCCGACATCAACGCGTACACCAGCTTCGACGAGACCGTCTACGAACTGACCATGCCCACCGAGGATTCCGCGGTGGTCGACACAGGCCTCGATGTGTTGGAGCAGTGGTTGTCGGCAGCGACGATCGACCAGGCGCAGGTCGAGGCTGAACGGGGTGTGGTGCTCGACGAGTGGCGTGGTTCCGAGGCAAGTTCCAACGGCCGCATCTTCGATGCGCTCGAAGAGCTGTTCCTCGGTGGTTCGCCCTACGAAGGCAAGGATCCCATCGGCACCGACGCCGCGATCACCTCCACGAATGCGGAACCGCTTCGCGAGTTCTACGACGACTGGTATCGACCCGACAACACCGCAGTGGTCGTGGTCGGCGACATCGACACCGGGCAGATCGAGGACGGCATCGTCGAACGATTCGGCCCGATCGTGGCTCGTGGTACATCCCCGGCCCGTCCCGAACTGATCGTCGAGC
Source organism: Ilumatobacteraceae bacterium (assembly GCA_963717385.1). Classification (GTDB taxonomy): domain Bacteria; phylum Actinomycetota; class Acidimicrobiia; order Acidimicrobiales; family Ilumatobacteraceae; genus Sva-07. The sequence continues at coordinate 52,577 of CAVQWE010000008.1, read as the reverse complement.
CGTCGGCTGCAACGCAGGTGCGGATACTCGCCGACCCCGACGTCGCCGAAGGGTTCGCACAGGTCACGTTGCCGCTCTCCGTCGTCGAAGCCGAGTCGGTCGAAGCCGACTACCAGAATTCGACGCTCGACTCGATGGCGTTCGACATCATCGCGACTCGACTCGGCAACGATGCTCTGCGAGGCGAGTCACCGTTCGACGATGCACGCGTCGATTCCAGTGGGTTCGTCCGCAGCCTGGATGCGCCCGAGATCATCGTGTCAGCCGACGGCGACGCGCTCGAAGCTTCCACGCAGGCGGTGTTCGACGAGTACGAGCGAGTCCGGCGATTCGGGTTCTCGCAGGCTGAAGTCGACCGTGTGGTCGAGTCGTACCGGACGGCGGCGCAGTCCACCTACGACGGACGCGAATCTCGCCAAGACGCTGACTTCGCCGACGAGTACGTGCGTCATGCCCTCACGGACGAACCGATCCCCACCGCCGATGCGCAGTTCGACTTCACCACTGCCGTGCTCGATCGCGTGACGCCCGAAACGATCGCCTATCGGTTCGTGCAACGTCTTGGCGAGGCTGCTCCGCACCTCCTGATCGTCGTGCCCGACAGCGAAGCCGGCGACGTTCCCGGCGTTGAAGTGTTCGAGGCGCAGGCGGCCTCGATGCGAGAACGCGACCTCGAGCCCCGAGCCGATGATGCGGGCATCGACGGCGAACTGATGGTGGCGCCGGAGCCCATCGAGGAGACATCGAGCAGTCGCCTCACCAACACCGGCTTCCCCGAACTTCATCGATCCGGTCGTGCTCGAGTTCGACAACGGTGTTCGTGTGGCGCTCAACACCAACACGATCGTCGAGGGGCAGGTCGCCTTCGAAGCACGCAGCCCTGGTGGGCTCGCCGTGCTCGACGACGCCGATGTGCCCGCTGCCGATGCTGCCGGAGCGGTGGTCGGCAGAGCGGCATCGCTACGTACGGCCCAGTGGAACTCGAGGACTTCTTGTCCGACAAGGACGTCGGCCTGCAGGCGGTCGTCGACGCCTTCACGGAGGGCCTCTTCGGTAGCGCGGCAACAAGTGATCTCGAAACACTGTTCCAGCTGATCCACCTGTCGATGACGCAGCCCCGAGTCGACCCTGTTGCGCTCGAGCAGTACCTCGACGATGAGCTGGCCATCGCGTCCGACCCCTCGATCGATCCTGGCTACGCCGAGTTCGTCACGCTGCTCGACGCACGCTACGACGACCAGCGGTTCCTGTTGCCCACCGTCGACTCACTCAACTCGGTGACCGCCGACGACATCGAACGCGTCACCCGCGACCGCTTCGGAGATGCCTCCGACTTCTCGTTCGCGTTCAGTGGCGACTTCGACGTCGACGAGGCAATCGAGCTGTCGCGTCGCTACCTCGCCACGTTGCCGTCGACGGGTCGTGCCGAGTCCGTCGACTACGTCGAACCTCCTGCTCCCGATGGGATCGTGGCCGAGCAGGTCACCGCCGGTCAGGGCGCTCAAGCGTCGGTCGCGTTGTTGTTCACGGCGCCGGCAACCTCCGATCGCCGCGACGACATCGTCGCGGCGATCCTGCAAGAGGTCGTCACTGCTCGACTCACCGATGTGGTGCGCGAGGAATTGGGTGACTCGTACTCGCCGTTCGGGTTCGTGCAGATTGCCGAGGGCGGATCCCCGAATGCCGAGATGTACATCTCGAACACCACGGCACCCGAACTGCTCGATGAGGTGGTCGCTGCGGTCACCGAGCAACTCGACGCACTCCGCACTGCGGGCCCGGGTGACACCGAGTTCGATTCGGCCCAGGAGAACATCCGCCAACAACTCGACCTGTTCAGCAACGAGCAGGTGAACGACGAGGTGCTGTCGGTCTTCACCGATCCGGCCGGAAATGCTTCGTTCGACGAGTTTCTCGATCAAGCCGGGTGGGTCGACGACATCACCGCCGACGACATCCGCGACGCTGCTGCGCGCTGGCTCCCCGCTGATCAGTACATCGAAGTCAGGGTCCTGCCTCGCTGACGCTGCTCAACGCATGTTGGCGGGTGTGATGCTGCGTTGGCTGACCTCGATCAGTTCCCCGCCGCGTACCTCGTAGCTCACCACGTGATCAACCGAGTGTTGCCCGCTGCGGGCCTTGCCCGTGACGATGTCGAGCTCGGTGCCGTCGACGAGCGGCACCAGTGCAATCGCTCTGAAGCCGTCGGTCGTACCGGGCGACGATCGCTTGTCTTCTCGAAGCAGCAGGCCCGAGTCCCACACCCAGACGTCGTCGACGCTGACGAAGCGACATCGGTGGCTGGTCTTCGACTTCGACACCATGCCGCCGGGGCACACGATCACGCTGCCCTCCACCCACGGCAGCACGCCGAGGCCGTCGCGACCGAAGCCCGATTCGAAGCCGGCGGTGATGATCGCGTCGTGGTCTCCGTCATCGATCGCCCGCTCGATCTGCACCTGGCGGACCACCTCGGCAAGGTGGTGGAGGTCGTCGTCGGACATCTCGCGAACCGACTGCACGACATCGTCCGGCGAGGCGCCCGATTCGACCATGGCGCCAGTGTGTCCGATGCCAACGCGTGTTCACACCTGGCGTACAGTCCGCTCCATGCAGACGAAGGCAGCAATCTTGCGGGGACGAAATCAGCCATGGAGCGTCGAGGACATCGAGCTCGATCCGCCGAAGGCGGGCGAAGTGCTGATCAAGATGGTGGCATCGGGTATCTGCCACAGTCAGGAGCACATGGTGACCGGTGACCTTGCCGGCCTCACGCCCGACCCGCCGGTGATTGGTGGTCACGAGGGTTCAGGCATCGTGGTCGAGGTCGGTGAGGGCGTGTTCAGCGTCGCGCCTGGCGATCACGTCGTGCTCGGATTCATCCCGGCCTGCGGCCGTTGTGCTTCGTGTGCGTCGGGGCACTCGAACGTCTGCGACACCGGCGGCGCGGCGCTTCCCACCGGCTTGCAGATCACCGACCTGACCGCCCGGCACCACTCGCTGGCGGGGGAGGACCTGAAGCTCGACTGCCTCATCGGAACATTCGCCCACCACACGGTGGCCAACGAGGCCAGCGTCGTGAAGATCGAGAAGGACCTGCCGCTCGACAAGGCAGCGCTGCTCGGCTGCGGTGTCGTCACCGGCTGGGGTTCCGCCGTGTATGCAGCCGACGTCAAGCCGGGCGACTTCACTGCGGTGGTCGGCGTCGGTGGTGTCGGCTCGAACGCCGTGCAGGGCGCCAAGCTCGCCGGGGCCCGCGTGGTTGCTGCGATCGATCCTGTCGAGTGGAAGCGTGAGAAGGCGATGGAGCTCGGTGCGACCCACTCGTACGCGTCGATCGCAGACGCGATGGCAGACCTCGGTGAATCGACCTACGGCCGCGGCTTCGACAAGGTGATCATGACGGCGGGTGTCGGCAATGGTGACGTGCTGGGCGAAGCGTTCCACCTCGGAGGCAAGCGCGCCAAGATCGTGGTCACCAACATCCACCCGGTCGTCGAGCAGTCGATCGCAATTCCCGGCTCGTTCCTGACGCTGTTCGAGAAGCAGATCATCGGGTCGCTGTTCGGGTCGGCCAACATCCGCAAGGACATCCCGCAGCTCCTCGAGCTGTACACCCAGGGTCAGCTCGACCTCGACGGTCTGGTGACCAAGACCTACACCCTCGACGAGATCAACGAGGGTTTCCAGGACATGCGCGACGACAAGAACATTCGCGGCGTTCTGGTCTACGACCACTGACATCTGGCAGCTCGGACGTCGCACCTCGGCGTACGGTGACAAACCGTCGCCGGTGCGTCACTACGGTTCTCCCATCAGCAACTGGTGAGAGGGGAACACCATGAAGAGCCGTGCCGCAGTACTCCACGGAACCGACCAGGAATGGCGGATCGAGGAGATCGAGGTCGACGCACCGAAAGCCGGAGAAGTGATCGTCGAGTGGAAGGCCGCTGGCCTCTGCCACAGCGACGAGCACATGGTCACTGGCGACATGGTGCCCCCGAAAGAGGCCTGGCCCCTGATGGGCATCGACGACTTGTGGCCGGTGATCGGCGGGCATGAAGGTGCCGGCGTGATCGCCGAGATCGGGCCCGGTGTCACCGACGTTGCCGTGGGCGACCACGTGTCGGCATCGTTCGTTCCGTCGTGTGGCACTTGTCGCTACTGCTCGACTGGGCGTCAGAACCTGTGTGACGCGGGCGCAGGCGCCTTCCTCAAGGGGATGGCCACCGACGGCACGTCGCGTCATCACATGGTCGATGGCGGTGCCGATCCGATGCTCTTCGCGAAGCTCGGCACGTTCTCGCAGTACTCGGCGGTCTCGGTTGCCCAGGTGATCAAGGTCGACACCGACCTGCCGCTCGAAGCGGTTGCGCTGGTTTCGTGCGGGGTCGCCACCGGATGGGGTTCGGCGACCAACCGTGCGGCAGTTGCTCCCGGCGACACCGTCGTGGTGGTCGGGATCGGTGGCATCGGCATCAACGCGGTGCAGGGCGCCGCGATGGCTGGTGCCCGCCGTGTCGTGGCGGTCGACCCGATCGAGTTCAAGCGCGAGAAGGCGATGGAGTTCGGGGCCACCGAGGCGTTCACATCGATGGAAGAGGCGATGCCGGCAGTCATGGAGATGACCGAAGGGATGATGGCCGACAAGGTGATCATGACCCCCGGTGTGCTCTACGGCGACCTGATGGCGCTCGGCACGCAGCTCGCCGGCAAGGGCGGAACGATCGTGGTCACCGGTGTGGCCCCCATGACCCAGACCGAGTCGTCGGTGAACCTGTTCGAGTTGGCGATGTGGAACAAGGAGATCAAGGGGACGATCTTCGGTTCGCTCAACCCGCGTGCCGACATCCCCAAACTGTTGACCATGTATCGCGATGGCCAACTGAAGCTCGACGAGCTGATCACCAACCGCTACTCGCTCGACGAGATCAACGACGGTTACCAGGCCATGCGTGATGGCACCAACATTCGTGGCGTGGTCGTCCACGGCTGAGCGTCGGGTTGGGGCGGATCCGTTGGAGCGGACGACGGGTCGCTAGGTTCGGCGGTCGATGAGGTCACATGTCTGAGCCTGCCGTCCACACTGTGCCGCTGCGTCCGTCGGAACTCGTTGCTTCGATCGGCTCGACCGTCGTCGGGCGACGACGCGAGATCGAACTGGTCGTGGCGGCACTGATCGCGGACCGCCATGTGGTCATCGAGGGGCCTCCGGGCACCGGCAAATCGACGTTGCTGCGCACGGTCGCGCACGAACTCGGCGTCGGTTTCGAGTTCGTCGAAGGCAATGCCGAGTTGACCCCCGCTCGCCTCGTCGGCCACTTCGATCCGGCACGCGTGATGGCCGAGGGCTACGACGCCGATGTGTTCGTCGACGGCCCGCTCGCTTCGGCGTTGCGCGACGGCTCGCTGCTGTACGTCGAAGAGATCAACCGCGTCCCCGAGGAGACACTGAACGTGCTCATCACCGTGATGAGCGAGGGTGAACTGCACGTGCCCCGTCTCGGACGTCTCGCCGCCGCACCTGGCTTCCGGCTCGTCGCCGCAATGAACCCGTTCGACGCCATCGGCACCGCTCGGATCTCCGGTGCGGTGTACGACCGTGTGTGCCGCCTGGCAGTCGACTACCAGACCGCAACCGACGAACGCCAGATCACGTTGCGTGAAGCTGGTGGCGGCGAACTCGATCCCGATTGGGTTGCCAAGGTCGTCGATCTGGTCCGTCTCACTCGAACTCACGGCGACCTCCGGGTGGGGTCGTCGGTGCGTGGTGCGATCGACATGTGCGCCGTTGCATCGTCGTTGGCCGCGGTGCGCGGGTCGTCGGCGGCGGCTGGCGACGTCTCGCTCGATGCGGCGCTGGTGGCGCTGTCCGGCCGTGTCCGCCTGCGCGAGGGCAGTACCCGATCGACCGAGGACATCGTGCGCGAGCTCTGGACGGCGGTCTTCGGCAAGCAGGACGACAGCACGAACCAGGGAAAAGTGATCGCCCCGACCGGGGCGACGCCGGCGAACTGAACAGCCCACCGCCGGCCAAGGAGGGCGACGCTGCCGACGAAGAGGTCTCGAAGGCCCGGCGCAAGACCACCTCGCGGCGGGCCCTCGAGCAACAACCGCACTTCGACGAGATCTCGCCCGAGGTCGGCGAACTCGACGAAGACGCGCTGTCCGATGCGCTGGACGACGACCCGGACGACACGCTTGCACTCCTCGCCGACCTGACGGGGGCAACCGATCCGAAGCTGCGTGAACTCGCTCGCCGGCTGGCAGGGCGCCTCTTCCTCGACCTGGCCAAGCGCGGGCCGGCATCGCCGCGGGGCGTGGGGCAGTTGCGCACTCAGCGCTATCGACCCGATGGTGGTGATCTCGACGTCGACGCCAGTCTCGACGCGCTGGTCATTGCGGCCGCCGAGGGTGCAGCGGTCGACCCCGACGATCTCCGGGTCAGGTCGTGGTCGACCCCGGGTACGGCGATCTGTCTGCTCGTCGATCGCAGTGGGTCGATGACCGGCCGGCCGCTCGCGACCGCTGCCGTCGCCGCGTCGGCGGTGGCGTGGCGGAGTCCCGACGACTACTCGGTGCTGTCGTTCGGCAAGGACGTCGTTGCAGCGAAGAGCCAGGACGTGACGAAGATCGAACGAGGGCGTCATCGATTCGGTGCTCGCCCTGCGCGGCTTCGGCACCACCGACGTCGCCGGAGCGCTGACGGCGGCCGCCGACCAGCTCTCACGATCGAGGGCCGGCCGCAAGATCACGGTGCTGCTGTCGGACTGTCGGGCAACGGCCCCCGGTGATGTCGCTGCAGCAGCCCGCCGACTCGGTGAACTGGTGATCGTTGCACCCGAATCCGATGCCGTCGAAGCTCGCGAGCTCGCCGAGCAGGTCGGTGCCCGCTTCACCACCGTCGCAGGTCCGTCCGATGCAGCGTCGGCGTTGGCGCGGGTGCTCGACGCCTGAGCGTCGTGGCGATCGCGCCGTGGGTCTGACCCCTGGCGTGATCAGCAGGACACGTTCTTGTCCGGCACGAAGCCGAAGTCGTTCTCGTCGGCCTGCACGCTCGGCAGTGTGGTGGTCGTTGCGGAGTCGGGCGTGGTGTCGTCCGGGCCCGAGTCGATTGCCTGATCGGTGGGCGATGGCGCGACGGTGACGTCAGCCCCTGGCTCGATCACCTGGTCGGGTGCGTCGCCGAGGGTTGCTTCGCCTCGGAACACCGCCAGGATTGCCTGCATGTTGTCGCCGCCGAGCGACGGCACGAGCACGGCGTTGCCCGAAACCGTCCGGGCGTCTGCGGTGATCTGGTAGGTGGTGATCTCGGTGGGATCGACTCCGCTGAGCACGCCGGCGAACTCCAGCATCTTCCGCGGCGTGAGGTCCGGGTCGGCCACGATGTACTCGGAGAGCGTCTCGATCAGGCCACCTGCGACATCAGGGTTGTAGGCGCCCTTCTCGAGGAGGCGCGACACCGTTCGGCGCAAGAAGTCCTGCTGGCGCGAGATGCGACCGAGGTCGGATGTGCCGTCCGTTTCCCATTCGCCGTTCTCGTTGATGAACTGCAACTTGCGCGATCGGGCGTAGGCGAGTGCATGGTCGCCGTCGAAGGTGAAGCAGCCGGCCTCGGGGACGTCGAGTCCGGTGTTGGGGTCTCGGACGGGAGTGTCGAACGGCACGGCGACGCCGCCGACCGCGTTGACCAAGGTGCGGAATGCGCAGAAGTCGACCTGCACGAAATGGTCGGTGTTGATCCCGAAGTTCTGGTAGATCGTGTCGATCAGTTTCTGCGGTGTGTCGCGCTGGTAGGCCTCGTTGATCCGTCCCTTGCGTGACGAGCCGGCGATGTCGACGAACAGGTCTCGGGGGAACGACAAGACAGCGACCTGTGAGGTGCTCGGATTGACCCGCCACATCATGATCGTGTCGCTGCGCTCGCCGAGCGCCGCTGCGATCGCCGAACGCCGGCGCATAGGGCGAATCGGGGTCGATGCACGAGTTGTTGTCGGCGCCGGTGATCAAGAAGTTCTTGGCATCCGGCTCGGCCGGCGGGAACGTTTCGGGCGGAGCGGTCGCCTCGGGTGATGGTTGGCCGGTTTCGGCGTCGGTCGCCACCGGTCCCGGCGCTGCGGCCTGCGAGGGGTCGATGATCGAGGGGTCGATGATCGCCGGTGCGATGTTGCGGTCCTCGATCACACGTTGGCCGGCATACAACGCTCCGGCTGCGCCGAACGAGCCGATCGCCATCACGAACACCGCAGCCACCGTGAGTCGCTGGGGCCAGGTGCGGGGGATCCGCTTCGCCGAGGTCGGGGTCTCGGTTGGCCGCGGTGGTGTGGGTGGTGGTGGCACGGTCACCTTCGGTGCCGGCTCGTTCGACGGTTCGTTCGGCAGCGGGGCGCGATCGGGCGTCGGATCAGACGCCATCTCGGGCGTCGACTCGGGCTCGGACGTATCGGACATGACCGCGTGACGTTACCGGTCTCGGGTCGGACGGTGCTGTCAGGGGGTGACGATGACGACCGTGCCGATGCCCGCCCAGTTCCACATCCAAATGGCGTCTGCCTGCGCCTGACGAACGCAGCCTCCCGACAGGGCCTGGCCGAGTTGATCGATCGTCTGCACGGGTCTGCCGTACTGGTACGGGATTTCGTGGAACCCGATGTTGCCGCCGCGGGCCCCCTTGGCGAAGCGGACCATGTACCCCCAGGTGATCGACGGGTTGTTGATCGAGTACGTTCGCAGCGATCGTGACCAGACCCGGTAGGTGCCCGGTGTCGGATCGTTCGGGCTGAGGCGGCCAGAGACCCGGTGCATCTTGATGATCGTGTTGTTCGAGTCGTAGACCCACACGGTCTGCCTCGTCTTCGAGTACACGACGCGCCTGCCGTTGCCGCCGTCAGCGGGTGGGTCGAACGGGCTGGTCGGTGGCGGTGTGATCTGGACTTGTCGGCCGCGGGTCGGGCTGCGGCCAGCCACCGTGGCAGGGCCCACGATGAACGGGCGAATACCGTTCTCGAGAGCAGCGGCGGCGGGCGAACTCGGGACTGGTTCGTCGATGTCCGCGCCGTCCGTCGTGTTCGGAGCGACCGTCGTGTTCGGAGCGACGGTCGGTTGTCGGGAGTGATGGTCGTGCCCGCCGACGCAACGGTGGTGGCGGTCGTCGTTGTGGGCGTGGTCGTACCGTCTGCGACCACGGGCGCGGCAACCGCCAGCACGAGGGCGATCACGATCGCCGGCAGACCCCACTTGGCTGGCATGGCGGCAAGTGTAGGTGTCGAGCGAGCGCTCGGAAGGATCTGGCGGTTTGCTGCGGCGACGTTCGGACAGTCAGTCGGTCTCGGCGAGGGTGACCACGGTGGAGACCGCATCGCCGTCGACGAGCTGGATGTCGCGGATCGATCCGGCATCGATGAGGTCGGCCCGCCCCGCCTCGATCGCTGCATGGAGAGCGCTCGGGGCGGTGACCACGAGCGATTCGACCACCGCTCGTTGGCTGCGCTTCGCCTCGGTCTTTGCCCGGCGAACCTGGGTGAGCACCTCGATGGTGACATCCGCGAGCGTCGGGTCACCGAAGGGTGCTGTTTGGTTGCCGGACGGCGACGGCCACGGCGCACGGTGGACGCTCGACTCGTTCCACCAACTCCACGACTCCTCGGCCGCGAACGGCAGGGTCGGGGCGAACAACCGTTGGATCGCGCTGAGTGCTTCGCGCAGCGCACGCTTCGCCGAATCGGCGCCCTCGGGGCGTTGCTCGTCGTAGGTTCGGCCCTTGACCAGCTCGACGTAGTTGTCGCAGAACCACCAGAAGAAGGCCTCGGTGCGCTCGAGCGCTCGGGCGTAGTCGAATGCCTCGAACGCGGCGGTGGCGTCGTCGATGACGGCATCGAGCTTGGCGAGCATCGACCGATCGATCGGATCGGTCACGCCGTCATCGAGCGAGGTGTCTGTCGTCGGTGCGCCGAACTGGAGGACGAACTTGGTGACGTTGAGCAGCTTGTTGGCGAGCTTGCGACCCACCTTCATCTGGTCTTCGCTGAAGGCGGTGTCGACTCCTGGTCGACCGGAGCCCGCCCAGTAGCGAACCGCATCGGTGCCGTAGGTGTCGAACAGATCCATCGGGGTGACGACGTTGCCCTTCGACTTCGACATCTTCTTGCGGTCGGGGTCGAGGATCCAGCCCGACAGTGCGGCGTGCTTCCACGGGGCGCAGCCGAACTCGTGGTGGCTGCGGGTGATGGTGGCAAAGAGCCACGTGCGGATGATGTCGTGTGCCTGCGGGCGCATGTCCATCGGGAACACGTGCTCGAAGAGATCGCCGTCTTCCTCCCACCCGCCGGCGATCTGCGGGGTGAGCGACGAGGTCGCCCACGTGTCGAGGATGTCGGGGTCGCCCATGAAGCCGCCGGGCTGATTGCGCTGGTCGTCGGTGTAGCCGGCGGGCGTATCGGTCGACGGGTCGATCGGGAGGAGCGATTCGTCGGGGACCAACGGTTGGTCGTAGCGCGGCTCGCCGTGCTCGTCGAGCGGGTACCAGATCGGGATCGGCACGCCGAAGAAGCGCTGGCGGCTCACCAACCAGTCGCCGTTGAGGCCCTCGACCCAGTTGTCGTAGCGGTGCTGCATGTGCGCGGGGTGCCAGGTGAGTTCGCCGCCGCGCGCCACGAGTGCGCTGCGGAGTTCGGCGTCGCGACCGCCGTTGCGGATGTACCACTGACGCGAGGTGACGATCTCGAGCGGGCGGTCGCCGCGCTCGTAGAACTTCACGGGATGCTGGATCGTGCGCGGTTCGCCGATCAGGAGGCCCGCCTCGACGAGCTGTTCGGCCACAGCCTTCTGCGCCTGCTTCGAGGTGAGCCCGGCGACCTTCGAGTACGCGTCGGGGTCGACGTCGTTCGGGGCGTCGGCGTGGAAGCGGCCGTCGCGTCCGATGATCGGCCGCATCGGGAGATTCAGCTCTCGCCACCACGTGACATCGGTGGTGTCGCCGAACGTGCAGATCATGGCGATGCCGGTGCCCTTGTCGGGCTGGGCGAGTTCGTGGGCGCGCACCTCGACCTGTTGGCCGTACAGCGGCACGGTCACCGTGGTGCCGAACAGCGGCTGGTAGCGCTCGTCGTCGGGGTGCGCCACGAGAGCGACACAGGCGGCGAGCAGCTCGGGACGGGTGGTGTCGATCTCGATCGATCCGTTGCCGTCGGTGCGGGCGAACGGGATCTTGTGATAGGCGCCCGGACGTTCGCGGTCTTCCATCTCGGCCTGGGCGACCGCAGTACGGAAGTCGATGTCCCACAGCGTGGGTGCTTCCTGGCTGTAGGCCTCGTTGCGTGCCACGTTGCGCAGGAACGCTCGTTGGCTGGCGCGACGCGAGCGTTCGTCGATGGTGGCGTACTGGTGGTCCCAGTCGACGGACAGCCCGAGGCGCTTGAGGAGGGCTTCGAAGATCTGTTCGTCGATCTCGACGAGTTCGTCGCAGAGTTCGAGGAAGTTGGGGCGCGAGATCGGGATGGCGTGGTGGTTCTTCGGTGGGTCGCCGCGGAACGGCGGCTCGAAGCCCTCGGTGTAGGGCTGCGCGGGGTCGCAACGCACGCCGTAGTAGTTCTGCACGCGACGTTCGGTGGGCAGGCCGTTGTCGTCCCAACCCATGGGATAGAACACGGCCTTGCCGCGCATGCGCTGGTAGCGGGCGATCGTGTCGGTGTGGGTGTAGCTGAACACGTGCCCCATGTGGAGCGATCCGCTCACCGTGGGCGGCGGGGTGTCGATGGAGAACACGCCCTCTCGGGGTACCGACGCGTCGAAGCGGTACGTGCCATCGGAGTCCCACTGGGCAGCCCAGCGTGCTTCGATGCCGTCGAGCGTCGGCTTGTCGGGGATGTTCGCCATAGGTCGCCGAGGCTACCGACTCGCCCCCACCCCCTCCCCAGAAGGTTCTCTCAGCACGTTCTCGTGACGGTTCGGATGGCCCGCCCCATCCGAGCTGCAACTCGAACGGAGGCTGACCCGATCGGGAAAAGGTGCCGGGCTCGGGTGAGGGGTGCTCGTAGACTCCAACACCGTGCTGCACCTCTACGACACCGCCACGCGCTCCGTGCGCGAGCTGGCTCTTCGTGAGCCGGGCAAGGTCAGCATCTACCTGTGCGGGCCCACGGTGTATGGCCCGCCGCACCTCGGTCACGGCCGCGCCACGCTCGTGTACGACATCATGCGCCGCTATCTCGAGTGGAGCGGTCTCGACGTGCGTCTGGTGTCCAACATCACCGACATCGAGGACAAGATCATCGAGCGAGCGCTGCGCGAAGAGCGTCCCTGGCAGGACATCACCACCAAGTGCGAAGCCATCTGGTGGCAGGCGATGGATGCCGTCAACTTCGAGCGTCCCACCGACACCCCGCACGCCACCGACTACGTCGACGACATGGTCGACATGATCGCCGCGCTGATCGCCAGCGACCACGCCTATGTCACCGACGACGGCGTGTACATGTCGGTCGAGTCGGTCGACGACTACGGCCTGCTCGCACATCAATCGGTCGACGACATGCGATCGGGCGGCGGCGATCGCGAGGTCGTCGGAGCGGCCGGCAAGCGCCACCCGGCCGACTTCGTGTTGTGGAAGTTCGCCACCGGCCCGGCCACCGAGAGCGACCCGGCGTGGCCGTCACCTTGGGGCGCCGGCCGTCCGGGCTGGCACTCCGAGTGCGTCGTGATGAGCCTGGATCTGCTCGGCGAGGGCTTCGACTTGCACTGCGGTGGCCAAGATCTCCGCTTCCCGCACCATGAGAACGAACGCGCCCAGGCGGTCGCGCTCGGCAAGAGGTTCGCCAACCACTGGATGCACAACGGATTCGTCGTCGACGCCGAGGGCGAGAAGATGTCGAAGAGCCTCGGCAACGTGTCGAACCTGCTCGATCTCATCGAGCACTACGACCCTCGTGCGTACCGGATGGTGCTGCTGCAGTCGCACTACCGCAGCCCGGTGAAGATCACCCAGGACGGCATCGACGCCGCAGTGAAGTCGCTGGCCGGGCTCGACGCCTTCGCCGCTCGTGTCGCCGGTGTGGATGCCGACGAGCCCGATGCCGCTGTGCTCGACGAGTTCCGTTCAGCCATGGATGACGACCTCGACACGCCGCGCGCCAGCGCACTGTTGTTCGACACGGTTCGTCGAGCCAACGCCGCGCTCGATGCCGGCGACGACAGCGCCGGTCGATTGGTTGCCGCAGTTCACGAGATCGCCGGAGCTGTCGGGCTCGATCTCGGCTCGGTTGCCGACGTCGACGCCGATGCGCTCGCCCGCGCGAAAGCGCTCGACGACGCCAGAGCTGCGAAGGACTTCGCCACCGCAGACGCGCTACGAGACGGGTTGCAGGCCGACGGATGGACCGTCGAGACCACGCGCGACGGCACCTCGCTGCGGCGGTGACGTTCGCCGGACCCTGTCAGAGCCGAAACTCCAGCGCTTCCCAGCTGATCCACCCTGAAATGCCACTTGCAGCGAAGAACCTGCACTGACCGGGCACCCTTCGTCGCACGACTGTCAAGAGTTGGTCAGGGACCCAACCCAGATCTCACCCAGCGTCGTGTCCCCACCATGGAAACGAGTAATGCGGGTGGCCGGACCCTCGCCCGGAGCGTCGCCCACTGGCAATCGGTCGTCCTCGTCGGGGTGAGTGTTGCCGCAGGGCTCACCCTCACGGTCATGGTCATCGGCTCTGGTCCCTCCCTGCCCGCCCAGGCGTCGCCCGTCGAAACGCCTGTTGTTGCGGTCGAGCCGGCGCCGGAAGCAGCGACGGAGGTCGTGGCCGACCCGACGACCGTCCCCGAGGTCGGCGTGGACGTTGTCGAGGCCCCTGCGACGGACCCAGGAACCGGCGCCGTTGTTCCAGCGTCGAGCGATGCTGCCGTTCTGACCCCGACAGTCGTCGGAGCGCCCACGCCCGCCCTGGCTGCAGCCACGCCCGCTCTCACACCTGCCCCCGCCGCAGCCCCGGCACCCGCAGCAGCCAGGCCGGCACCGACTCCTGCTCCCGCCGCAGCTCCGGCACCGGCCCGGGCGTCACCGGCCCCCACGACCGCTGCGCCAACCACAGCTGCTCCAACCACGGTTGCGCCGACCACGGCTGCTCCAACCACGTCAGCGGCCGCTGTGACGCTGAGCTATCCGAACTACTCGGTGTCGGGTGTCGGCAGCGTCGGCCTCCAGTTCGACGGATCTGCGATCTACGTCGCGTCGGTGTCGCCACAGGCCAATTGGGTCTTCGAGATCGACCGGAACGGTCCCCGTTCCGTCGAAGTCAAGTTCTTCAACGTCGTCACCGAACGAGAGGGCGAATTCCATGCCTCCCTCGAAGGTGGCCGAATCAAGGTCGAATCCTGAGGTGACCCATGGCTGAACTCACTCCCGAAGAGCGGATCGCCCGACTGCGTGCGAGTAGGGGACAACGCCCTGTCGAGCAGGCGCTGGTGTCACCACAGGCACCGCAGGCCGCAGTCGCTTCGCCCTCTCCACCACCGGTCGCCGCTGCGCCGGCGGCCACGTCGTCGCCTGTGCCCCCGCCCCCGCTGTCGGTGGTTCCGCAGCCCCCTTCCGCCGCGGCCTCGACGGCCCGTCCGCAGTCCGCGTCGGTTGCCTCATTCGCGCCGCCTGCCGGCGCAGCGTCACCGTCGCCGCTTGCTGCCGGGGGCGTTGCCGTGGCTGTCGAGACGGGCTCGGCAGTGGCAGGGACGGGTACTGACTCGCGCCTGTCGGTGTTGCGCACGTCGTTGCGCCGCAAGCCGCATCCCGCGCGTCGTGCGCGTTGGGGCATCACGATCGCTGCAGCCGCTGGGTTCGTCGCGATGTTGCCGACGATGGGGCCGCTCTCTGCGTCGGCTGATCAGGACGATTCCGAACCAGAGGGCGTACAGGATCCCACCGCTGTGGATCCGATCCCCGACACCTCGGTCGATGCGACGGTGGAGTTGACCGGCACGACGATCGCCGAGGAGCCGGTCACCAGCGAGGCACCGGTCGATCCGACAGCGTCCGTGCCGCTCGATGCCACCGCACCCCTCGACGCTACGACACCGGCCCCTGCGCCCGCACCGGCCCCGGCGCCAGCGCCCGCTCCGGCTGCTGCGCCTGCTCCGGCTGCTCCGGCTGCTGCGCCCGCTCCTGCGCCCGCACCGGCCCCGGCCCCGGCTCCGGCACCCGCACCGGCTCCTGCTCCGGCTCCGCCCCCGGCCCCGGCCCCGGCACCCGCACCGGCTCCGGCTCCCGCTCCGGCTCCGGCTCCTGCGCCCGCCCCGGCACCGGCACCGGCTCCTGCTCCTGCTCCTGCTCCTGCTCCTGCTCCGGCGCCTGCCCCTGCGCCGCCCCCACCCGTCACCTCGGCGTCGGGATGAGTTCGGTGACTCCCTGGTCGATGGTGACGTTCCGGGCAATGGGGAGCCCGTGCCGAATCGTCGCGCCCACGTACGAACTCGCCCGACATGGCCAGGAGCTCGTCGACGAGTTGGAGGCGACATGGAGTCGTTTCGATCCGCAGAGCGAGATCTCCGCCGTGAACGAACATGGCGGGAATCTTTCGATCGTCTCGGCGGTCACCTACGAGCTGATCGCCCTCGCGCAACACGCCCGCACCGCCACCGGCGGCGTCTTCAACCCGTTGATGCTCGACCAACTGGTCACGCTCGGCTACGACCGCACCTGGAGCACGATGGCCGAGATGCAGGGCCCGATACCCGCGCCGGCATCGGCGTCGATCGACCCGATCGAGTTGTACCCGGAGATCTCCGCGATTCGGCTTCCGCCGGGTACCCGTTTCGACCCCGGTGGCATCGGCAAGGGCATCGCAGGGGACATGGTTGCCGCGGCGCTCCTCGATGCCGGCGCTGAGTCCGTTCAGATCGAACTCGGAGGAGACGTCCGGGTCGCAGGTCCTTCGTGGACCGGGGGACCATGGCAGGTGCAGCTGGACGACAGCGACCACGGTGTCGAGAACCCTGCGAAGGTCACGCTCACCGAAGGTGGCGTCGCCACGAGCAGCGTGATGCGTCGACGCTGGCGGCGTGGTTCCGTCGACGTCCATCACCTGATCGACGCCCGAACGGGGCATCCGGCGGCGACCGACCTGGACTCGGTGACCACTGTCGCTCCCACGCTGTGGTGGGCGGAGGTCGTCGCGAAGACTGCCGTGATCGTCGGTTCCCATCCCGCACGAGCGTTGCTCGAGGACTACGAGATGACCGGCGTGCTCGTCGGCCGGGACTCGAACAACCGCTACGAGCTGGTACAGCGCGGTACCGTCGCAGCATGAACCCGCAGGTCTGGTGGTTCGTTTCGCGTTCGTCGGGCATGATCGCCTGGGGATTGCTCACCCTCTCGGTGTGCTGGGGCCTCTTCATCTCCACCAAAGCCGTGGCCAAGGCGTCCAGTCCGGCCTGGCTCCTGGACCTGCATCGATACCTGGGGGGCCTTGCTGTCATTTTCACCGGCATCCACCTCGTCGGACTTGCGGCCGACAACTACGTCACGTTTGGGTGGGCCGAGACCTTCATCCCGATGGCGTCGTCGTGGAAGCCCGGACCGGTCGCGTTCGGGATCGTCGGGTTCTATCTGCTCCTCGCCATCGAGATCACATCGCTCGCCATGAAGCGTCTTCCGCGAAGACTCTGGCGTTGGGTGCACCGCACCAGCCTCGTGCTGTACTTCGTCGCCACGTATCACGCGATCACCGCAGGGACTGATTCCGAGAATCAGTGGTTCCGTGTCGCCGCTCTGGCGTCGATCAACATCGTGATGTTCCTGACGGTCGTGCTGATCCTCGCTGCACGCAAGGCAAAGATTCAGCCGGCCAGTCGGTCGCGTCAGCTGGCCAGCGCATCGAACGCTGCCGACTGAAGCTCAATCGTCCCGGTCGGGGTTCTGCACCTCGACGTCGAGCACCCCTTGCTCGAGCTCTGCGTGGACCTCACAGGTACCGGCGTCGCCACGGAACGCGACTTCGACCGACGTCGGGCCGTCGGTGCCGACGCTGGCCTCGAAGCCGGCGATCGCGCTGATCGATGCGATGAACACCCGTCCGTCCTCGATCGTGACAGCGACCTGACCGCAGAGGCTCGTGATCGTCGTCGGCGTCGTAGCGGCGGGCGCAATTCCTGGAGCACTTGATGCGCATTGACCTGTAGTGGCCTGCCGGCGAGCACGTGGCGACCTCGCGTTGACGGTCGGGGAGTTTCATCAGGAGTTGCATCGCCGCTTCATCGGAGGCGTACCGGTCGGAGTGGGCGGTCTCCGCAGCGAGCGGGATGGCTTCCTCCCTGCGACGCCGTGGCTCGCGTTGATTGCGACCCGCCGAACCCAAGCGATCGGCGAGTCGTAGCGCCGGATCTTGGACCACTTCGCGTACGCCTTGATGAATGCCTCCTGGGTGGCATCGGTCGCACGCTCGCGGTCGCTGGTCGTCAACACCAAGATGTGCAGGACCGACGTAAGCGTCCCGCGAAGTGGTGGGCTTTGAGGTAGCCGACGAGGGTCCACCACCAGGTGGGGTCATCGGCGTGATTCTCGGTGTGTTCCTGCAAGAGCACACATGAGGAGAACCGAACCGATGACCCTGTCACAGTCTGCCGTGTCCGATCTGTTGGACGCATTCCGCGCCGGTGACGGCGTGAACTTGATCCGCGATGCCGTGCAAATGGTGTTGCAAGAAATGATCGAGACCGAAGCCGTCGAGCACATCGGCGCTGGCCGCTACGAACGTTCCGAGGACCGCATCACCGAACGCAACGGTCACCGCCCACGCCTGCTGGCGACCCAGGCCGGCGATGTCGAGTTGCGCATCCCGAAGCTCCGCAAAGGCAGCTTCATGCCCGTCGATCCTCGAGCCGCGCCGACGCATCGACCAGGCGTTGTATGCGGTGGTGATGGAGGCCTACGTCGCCGGCGTGTCGACCCGTTCGGTCGACGATCTGGTCGCCGCGTTGGGGGTCGACTCGGGCATCTCGAAGTCGGAGGTGTCACGGATCTGTGCCGGCCTCGATGAGATCGTCGGCGCGTTCCGCACCCGCACGTTGGATCACGTCGAGTTCCCGTACGTGTATCTCGACGCCACCTATCTCCATGTCCGCAACGCCGCGTCGCAGGTCACCTCGATGGCCGTCGTCGTCGCCACCGGCATCACCGCCGACGGGTCCCGCGAGATCCTGGGCTGCGACATCGGCGACTCCGAAGAAGAAGTGTTCTGGCGCCAGTTCCTGCGGTCGCTCAAGTCGCGTGGGCTCGGCGGCGTGCAGCTGGTGATCTCCGATCAACACTCCGGCCTCGTCGCCGCCCTACGCCGCAGCTTCCAAGGAGCGTCGCATCAACGCTGCCGTGTGCACTTCGCGCGGAACCTGCTCGCCCTGGTGCCCGCGGTCGCACACCGACATGGTCGCCGCGGTGTTCCGCACGATCTTCGCTCAACCCGACGCCGACGCCGTCGCCGCAACCTGGGACGAAGTCCGCGATCAGCTCGCCGCCCGGTTCCCCAAGATCGGCCCGCTCATGGACGACGCCAAGACCGAAGTGCTCGCCTTCACCAGCGTTCCCGCGGGCGCACTGGCAGAAGATCTGGTCCACGAACCCGCTCGAGCGGATCAACAAAGAGATCAAACGACGCTCGCGTGTCGTTGGGATCTTCCCCAACGAAGCCGCGGTGATCCGACTCGTCGGCGCCGTGCTCGCCGACATGCACGACGAATGGCAAGCCGGCGATCGCCGCTACCTCTCCGAAGGCTCTATGGCGCGGCTCTACCCCGAGCGCGATACTGACCTCGTCGCCGAACTCAACAGCGGCGACTGACACCGAGGATCAACCTCGAAACCCCACCACGGTAGTTGTCGAGGACGAACTGCTCGAACTCGTCGTCATGAGTCGCCACGCCTGGTCCCAACCACCATGCTCGGCGTGCAGGGGCGCCGGACGCGACGAACAGGGCGATGACCACGAGAGGGACGCGTTGCTGCGCACCTCCTGGGTTGAGTCAGGACCGCAACGTTCGAGTCCGGCCGGCCGGCTGCCGCCTCGACGCACCGAGACAATCGCCGGTCACCCATCGCCGCTTCTTCGGCAAGAGTTCGTCTGCCCTCCAACCACAGTGCGACTCTGCGTCGTCTCTTCACCGTGGAGAGTAGTGGGACCGCTGGCACGCGCACGCCGATCGACGGCAGCGAACGGCCGACCTCGGTGGTTGACGCGGCGTGAGTTCCCAGGTCTGGTGGTTCGTTGCCCGGTCGTCCGGGATCGTTGCATGGGCCCTGGTCACCATGTCGGTCTGTTGGGGACTGCTGCTGTCGACTCGCCTGTTGTCTCGGCGCGTCAGCCCGGCCTGGCTGCTCGACCTGCACCGATATCTCGGTGGACTCGCTGTCGTCTTCACCGGCATTCACCTCGTCGGACTCGTTGCCGACAGCTACGTCACCTTCGGCTGGGCCGAGCTCTTCATCCCAATGGCCTCATCGTGGAAACCCGGTGCGGTCGCCTTCGGCGTCGTGGCGTTCTACCTTCTCCTCGCCATCGAGATCACGTCGTTGGCGATGCGACGGCTGCCACGCTCGCTGTGGCGATGGGTCCACCGGTCGAGCTTCGTTCTGTTCGGGTTCGCGACGTACCACGGCATCGTCGCTGGCACCGATGCTGGAAACGCCTGGTATCGCATCGTCACCTGGGTGTCGATCGGCGTCGTGGTCACGTTGACGCTCGTGCTCCTGGCGGTGGCCCGCCGGGCGCGCACCCGGCTGGCATCGTTTCCTCCGTTGGCGGTCCGGGCCCGCGCCGGGCACCCAGCCAGCGGCGTACTGAGCCCGCTGCCCACCGAGACGCTGTCCGCTCCGGTTCCGGTTCCGCCGGTTCCGGTTCCGCCGGTTCCGGTTCCGCCGGTTCCGGTGGCTTCTGGGCGCGCGCTGCGGCGCGGACCGTGACGGCGAGTTCGGTGTCGGCGTCCCCGTTCGCCGAGATTGCGCCTCTCGGATCGATCGAACCGTTCCCGCCCGAGGTCCCGATCGGTCCGGTGGTACCGCCTCCGCCGCCTCGCCGCGCCTCGACTCCGCCGGAGCCGCCGTCTCGCGGCGACCACCCGTGGCCGAGCCCGTACCGTCGCAGCCGGCCTCTGTCTGGCTGCCGCCGACGGGCTCAGCGATGACGCCTGACGACGATCGAGAGTTGGTTGCTACTGGGCGAGTCGCCGCAGACGCTGGCGGGCCTCCGACAACTGCGACTTGACCGTGCCGGCCGACACACCGAGTGCCGTGGCGATGTCATCGACGCTGCGATCGTCGACATAGAACATCGTCGCCACCTCACGCTGGCCGTCCGAGAGTTGGCGCAACAACTCGTGCGCTGCGTCGTCGGCATCGATGTGGCCCGGCCCATCTGTCCGGGTGTCGACGTCACTGGCCAAGACCGTGGCTTCGCGGTCGCGTCGGCGTTTCTCGGAACGCTGTCGGTCGCGGCTGGCGTTGATCGCCGTCCTGCGCACCCAGGCCGCCGGCGAGTCGTAGGTGGCCACGGTCTGCCAATGCAGGTGTGCCTTGATGAACGCGTCCTGGGTGGCATCGACGGCTGTCTCGTGGTCACCGACGAGCCCTTCGATCGAACGCAGCACACGGTCGTGTTCCAGGGTGAAGAACCGCTCGAACGAATCGTCGCCTGATGCCACGACATCTCACGGTACTTCGGCCAGTCGAGTGAGACCGTCAAGTGGCCTGAAGTTGGCGGGGGAAGGTTACCGACGGGTAGACAATCCGATTACCGGTGGGTAACTTGAGGCCATGACGGACTTCTCGCTGAACCTCAACGAAGACCAGCTCCAGATCCAGAAGTGGGTCCACGACTTCGCCGAGGGCGTCATTCGCCCGGTGGCCGAAGAGTGGGACGAGCGCGAAGAATTCCCGTGGCCCGTCGTCGAGGAAGCTGCTCAGATCGGCCTCTATGGCGTCGACTTCCTCCTCAATGCAATGGGTGACCCGACGGGCCTCACGCTCCCTGTCGCCATCGAGGAACTGTTCTGGGGTGACGCCGGCATCGGCATGGCCATCATGGGTTCAGCCCTCGCGGCCGCCGGAATTGCGGGCAACGGAACACCCGAACAGGTCATGGAGTGGGCGCCGCAGTGCTATGGCACCGCCGACAACGTGATGCTCGGTGCGTTCTGCGTGAGTGAGCCCGACGCCGGTTCCGACGTCTCCAGCCTGCGTACTCGCGCCGTGTACAACGAGGCCAAGGACGAGTGGACCCTCAACGGCACCAAGGCATGGATCACCAACGGTGGCATCGCCGACGTGCACGTGGTCGTCGCCAGCGTCGACCCCGAGCTGAAGTCGAAGGGCCAGGCCAGCTTCATCGTCCCGCCGAAGACGCCCGGCCTCTCGATGGGCCAGAAGTACAAGAAGCACGGCATCCGCGCCAGCCACACCTCCGAGGTCGTGCTCGACGACGTCAAGGTCCCCGGCTCGTGCCTGCTCGGCGGCAAGGAGAAGCTCGACGCCAAGCTCGCCCGTGCCCGCGAGAACGTGTCGACCGGCAAGCAGCCTGCGATGGCCACCTTCGAAGCCACCCGCCCCGCCGTCGGCGCCCAGGCGCTCGGCGTTGCCCGTGCCGCCTACGAGTACTCGCTCGAGTACGCAAAGGAGCGCGTGGCGTTCGGCCGCCCCATCATCATGAACCAGGCGATCGCGTTCAAGCTCGCCAACATGGCCACCGAGATCGACGCCAGCCGCCTGCTGATCTGGCGCGCCGCCTGGCTCGCCAAGAACGGCCAGTTCAAGAACGGCGAAGGCTCGATGTCGAAGTGGAAGGCATCGGAGACCGCTGTGCGTGTCACCGAAGAGGCCATCCAGATCCTCGGCGGCTACGGCTACACCCGTGAATACCCGGTCGAGCGCTGGCACCGTGACGCGAAGATCCACACGATCTTCGAAGGCACCAGCGAGATCCAGCAGCTGGTCATCACCCGGGCCATCTCCGGCCTGCGAATCGAGTGATTCCGTTGCTCGGCGCCTCGGCGCCGAGCGACAAAATCGAGCCATCCTGAACAGCCGGCTCTTCGGACAGGTCACTCCCGGACCCGACAACCAACGCTAGGACCCTTCACGCCGCCAGGCAAGAGGGTCGAGCTGTCGCGCCCCGATCCCGCCTCAAAATCGCCCCCTGACACAAAGAGGCTTCGTACTGGGCGGCTGACCGGCCATTCGGCTGCCGGTGTGATGCGCTTCCGGGCCCGCTTGGTGATGACAAGGTTTGCCAAGGCAGGTAGTGTGTCGTCCATGACCACGATGAACGTGTCGTTGCCCGACGACTTGAAGATCTTCGTCGATGAACGGGTCACTCACGACGGCTACGGGTCGACGAGCGAGTACGTCCGCGAATCTGATCCGACGCGACCGCGAACGAGGCCACCTCCGCAACCTCGTACTCGAAGGCGCGAACTCCGGTCCGGGCGTCGTTGCTGACACCGCCTACTTCGACGCACTGCGTCAGCGCATTTCGACGGAAGCCTGAGCTCTTGGCGGCGAAGCCGATTCAGTTTCGAGAACTTGCGACTTTCGATCTCGAATCGGCCAGTGGCTGCTACGTCACTGAAGCCGATGTCGCAACAGCCATCCGCTTCGTGGACGCAGTCGAAGCGGCTGCAAAACGCATCGGCCGGAACCCGAGTCTTGGATCGCTGCGCTTCGCGTACGAACTCTCCGTTCCGGACCTGCGGGTCGTGTCGGTCGGCAAGTTCCCGTACCTGTTGTTCTACTGGAGCGCGAAACCTCCGTCGACGTCTGGAGACTCCTTCACACCAGCCGAGACATCCCAGCCAGCCTGCAAGAGCCCGACGCCTGATCCGGATGCCTGCCGCGTGTTCTCGCGCGCCTTGCCGCTCGCAGTCGTGCCGATCTCGGACGGCGGTGTGCTACTCGCTGAGGTGGGATTATGGGCCTTCGGATCAGCAGTCGGCCTCCCACATGTCGCCGGTTCTTTCGCATTCAAATTGCTTCGTGCACTCGTCAGAGTATGTGGATTGATTCCAGAGGAAGCTCCGCTACGACGTTCACGTCGGAACTGTGGCTTGTTTGGTGTCGGGCCGGTCGACTTGGTGGGCTCGTCACGCTGGACGCGGGGGCTTGGAGGCGGAACGACCGGAACGGGATGCGGTGACCACCCTCGGGCCTTGCGTAGAGCTGCATCCTGAGCGCCATCGCTGATGCCAGCTCCTGTCGTTCCGGATCGGTCAGCGCAGCGAGGGTTGGGCCCCACGGGGTCCCTCCGGTCTGGGCCAGGAACCAGGGTTCGAAATCGGCGATGTCGACATCGTGTTCGAGCATCGTGACCTCGATGTCGTGGAATCCGGCCGTCTGGGCGGTGGAACGAAGGAAGTCGTCGGCGTGGGCCGGAGTCGCTCGCTGGACCGATGCCGCCAGCGATGGGTCGAGTTCGGCGAGCAGGTCGAGTTGGTTCTCGATGTAGGGGTTCTGGCCGGGTGTTGCCCACACCGTCGCGATCAATACACCGCCGGGTCGCAGCACGCGCGCCGTCTCGCGCATCGCTGCGGCGGGATCTGGGAAGAACTGGAATCCTTGCTGGCAGATCACATGGGTGAATGTGTCGTCGTCGAACGGAAGGTCATCGCATGGCGACTCCACCCACTCCACGCCGTCGCCGATACTGCCGGAGGCGATCTCGAGCATCGCCGGGTTGATGTCGGCACCGACCACCCGACCGTTCGGTGAGACGAGCGCAACGACATGACGGGCGACGAGGCCGGTGCCGCAGGCCAGGTCCAGGACGACATCGCCTGAGCGAATCCATGCGCCCTCGGCGAGGAGCTGTGCCGATCCCTCCATGAAGACACGAGTGAACGACTCGTAGGCCGTCGCCTGGTGTTGTGCGAGCTGGAAACCTGAGGGCATCACACCCTCCTCTCCTGTCGATCGGGTGTCGAACACTACGCCTCGTCGATCGAGTCGCACGGAGGAGACGTGAGATCGGCACGGTTGACCTGGCGACGGGAAGAGCCGGCGACGGAGTCGGTCCGGGAATGCGCACACCGAGGAGACGTACGAGAACGGCACGGTTGACCTAGCTCGGCGAGACACTCCGATGGATGCTGGTGTTCGGATCAGGTCGGTCGGGCTGTCACCCATCCCAACTCCGATGAGATGCGCACGCCGACGCGTTCCGTCCGGTCGTGCATCGGGGCGATGACCTCGCGCAGCGCCTCGCAGAAGTTGTCGTAGCCGATGGCTTCGATCGCGGGGACCGAGGGGCCGGCCGCTGCGAGCGCCCGGACGGCGGTGTCGACGTCGGGCCACTCGTTGATCACCTCGACGGTTCCCTGGTCGAGCAGTTCGAAGTCGGTTGCCCGGAGCATGTCCGCCATCACGCTGCTGGTCTCGCCGAGTTCCATGGTGGCTGCTTGGTGACTCGGCGGTGAGTGCTGGATGACGGTGATGAAGTAGGGCATGAGCCCCATGCGCTCGTGAGCGCCCCAATACGTCATCCCGAGCAGTCCGTCGTCGGTGAGCACCGTTCGCGTCTGATCGAGCGCGTCGTCGCATCGGTTCCAGATGCCGTTGAAGCTCGTCACCACGTCGAAGGCCCCTTCGTCGAACGGGAGCGCGAACATGTCGCCGACGCGGAAGTCGCCGTCGGGCGTCCGGGCTCTCGCAATTTCGATCAAGTCATCGGAGGCATCGAGCCCGCTGACGGCGGCCCCGCGACGGTGAGCGATGTTGGCAGCGAAGCCTGATCCGCAGGCGACATCGAGGTAGCGCGTGCCCGAGCTGACGCCCAACCGGTCGAACACCAGCTGATTGGCTGGGAGCGCGTAGGGCTCGAACAAGTACGCCCATTCCTCGGCACGCGCTCCCCATCCGCGTCCGGCCTCGATCCACTTGTCTTGTCGCGTCGGATCGGTCATGGCGGTCATCGTCGTTGTCTCGGTCATCTGCCGGCTCCTTAGTTAGCACGATCGATCGTGCTAACTAAGGAGAGTACGACCGATCGTGCTATCTTGTCAATGGATGACTGACTTCCGTTCGAATACAGCACGGCGGACACGCACCGACGGCGAACGGACCAGGCGACTGATACTCGACACCGCGGTACGTCTGGCGACCATCGAAGGCCTCGACGGGCTCAGCATCGGCACGCTCGCCCACGCCACCCAGCTCAGCAAGAGCGGCGTGTACGCGCACTTCGACTCCAAAGCGGCGCTGCAACTCGCCACCATCGACAGCGCCCGCGCACTGTTCATCGACGTCGTGGTGGCTCCCGTACTCGAGCGCGACGGGCTCGCGCGTCTCCGAGCACTCTGCGAGTCGTTCTTGACCTACGTCGAAAACGGCACCCTCCCGGGCGGCTGCTTCTTCGCCGCCGCAGCTGCGGAGCTGGGCGGCCGGCCCGGTCCACTACGTGAACGCGTCGCGGCGAACCAGAAGGACTGGATCAGCGTGCTCACCACGGCGGCGAACGAGGCTGTCGCCCGCAATGAACTGCGCTGTGACACCGATGTGGCGACACTCGTGTTCGAGCTCAACGCGCTCGTGATCGCGGCAAACACCGCGTACATCCTCCACGACGACCCGGCCGTCCTCCTTCAAGCCCGGACCGCCATCGAACGAGTGATCCTCGCTGCCATCCCCGCCTGACCGGGCACGAGCCCTTCGGTTCCTGGCGAGCACAGGTGATGGGCGGAACGTCAGAGATCATCGCGTCTCCCAAGAGCGGTGATCGTCAGGGGCACCCCGCTCGTATCACCACGCGTAATCTCGTCGTGTCGCACAGAGGCCGCGCCACAATGCGGCGCCAGGGCCGTGCTCGACACTCGCGGCGCCGGAACCGACCATCCGGCCGAGCAGAACCAGCACGACAGAGCGCCCGAGTCCGCCGGTATCGACGCCGGCAGGGTCGACGCTCATTGCCGCGTGGCCGCCCCCGCGCGAGACGTGCCGATCGCGTCGGGTCGCCGGCCTATTGGGACTGCGAATATTGAGCGCCTTTCGAGGCGTTCGGGCAAGTGACGTACTGGTCGATGTGCTGATCAGCGAGGGGGCATCCATCTCAACCATTGACCGTGAGGGTCGGTGACTGCAATGAGTTCGGTGCCGTCTCGGCCGAGGTGAAACTGAGCGTTGCCCGGTGGCTCGACAATTGGATCAGCGGCTTCGATCCCGGCGATGACCGTTGGGACCTCATTCGAGAGCCAGACGACGTCGCTCCGATTGTCCACCAGGCTTCGCATGGTCGTGGCGAAGTCGACCCGGCTGGCTTCGTCGACGTAGGCGAGAACGGCAGAATGGAAGACGACCTTGATCGCATCCCGAGGGGCTTCGTCGATCAGGTTGATCGTCGCGTCGCGGGAAGATCTCCCGTATCGATTCGCTGGCCGGTCTGTCGCAACGATCGTTGCGGCGAGATCGAGGCGTTGTCGTCGTTCGGTGTGCTCGGGCCAGATACACGCTCGAAGCCATGCGAGATCTTCGTCGTCAGCGACAGACAGCGGATTCAAGTCGAGACCGGCCCGCCAGGTGACCGTTGGAAGTCGCTGAGGAACTGGCACCGTGTTGGCTGTCTCGACGTCGATCTCGAGAACCGAATCGCCGACACGTTCGCCGTCGTAGCTGTAAGCTGTAGCGGTCGGGGAACAGACACAGCCCGGCTGACGCACCGACCTCGATCAGCGCAAGCTCGCCGTCCAGGTCGGCGAGGAGCGGCAGGAAGGCAGCACATCGTGCGACCTCGTTCGTCTGGGTCGATCGAGCAAGCATGGTTGCTTCGAGTTCGTCTGGAGTTCGATCGAATGAAGTCGACGAATCCATCGACGGTGCCGGTTGCGCCGCCGAGAACTCTGACCGATGCGAACAATAGGTTCGGTTGCCGCTTTGCCGCCGGAAGCAGCGACAGCCACTCCAGGAGTTCCTCGCTGTCGGCGACCACGTTGGCGAGGTGTTCGTACTGCGGCGACGACCCGGGCGGCTTCGTTCTCAGCGAACCATCGATACCAAGCCGCACTGTCCATCCATCACCGACCGTAATCCTCGCAACCACGGCGACGGCTTTGATCGAATCAACGTTGACCCGTGCGAGCGGTTCACCGCGTTGGCAATCTGGTCTACGCGCGCGCAGCGAGTGGGCGGTCAGGGCTGTGCCGGCGCGGCGGTGTCATCGGTTGGCTTGCCCGCTAACGGCTGGCGGCCAAATCGCGTCCTGGATCTCGAAGAGCTGATCGGCATTCGCCTCGCAGTGGGCGCAGATGAAGATGTCGCCATCGTGATTACGCGTACCGCTGCTGCGGGAGTCGGTGACAGACAACGCAAGTCTCGCGAAGGGTACACGACACCATCTTCGCGGGAGTCTCCCGAGCTGGCGTTCGGGTTACATCAATCGACGCTCCGTCAGGCGAGCAATATGGAGCGGTCAGCCGAGCGAAGAGGTGCCGATATCGGACGGTAGAGCGCCCTCGACGAGGTGGGATTATGCGCTGCCCAATTGGCAGTCGAAGCTCCCACACTTCGCCGGAAGCCGAGCGAGGGATGGCGGCTTCTTGACCGTCGTTGTCGCGTGGATCTCGGCGAGGCGATCGACCGATCGGAAGTCCCGGTATCGAGCGGGACCATGCAGCCCGTCCGGAACGGACGAGCTCCGGCACCAGGCCACTGCTCCGGACGATGCTCACATCTCCAGCCCTGGACAGCAACGCGTCCCGTGCTGTGCCGTGACGTTCGCCTTTGGCGGCCCGGAACTCGTCGGTCAGGTGGAGGAGGCGGCAGGCCTCGTTGTCGATGCCCGGGTAGAGGTCCTCAGGCTCCAGCGTGGTGTCTCGCCGGTAGACCCAGTCCTCGGGATCGGCATCGTCGCGCATGGTGTCGCTGTCGGGGTCGAAGACGAGCTGGCCTGTGTAGAAGGAGTTGGAGAACGGCTCCTCGCCGAAGCACT
This sequence comes from Ilumatobacteraceae bacterium, assembly GCA_963717385.1. Lineage (GTDB taxonomy): Bacteria > Actinomycetota > Acidimicrobiia > Acidimicrobiales > Ilumatobacteraceae > Sva-07. The sequence goes on along the minus strand of CAVQWE010000008.1, from coordinate 24,642 downwards.
GGTTGGTGACGCCGGTGAACTCCATCGTCACGTCATCGACCAACTCGGGTTGGTGCTCGCTCCAGTAGGGCTGGTCGCCGCACCACTCCGCCTGGTCGGTGTAGACCCATGCGGCGTAGCCGTCATCGGCCTCCTCGATCACCCACAAGAAGGTCGCCCCGGAGGGTTGCGTCTGAGTCCACGAGCCGACAAACGGCGGATGGCTCGACCTCGGATGCTTGCGTCGCTGCCGCAACCCCCGACGAACCCGGCGACGGCCACGAGGGCGGAAGTGCCAGGAGTCCGGTTCATTCATGGTTCAGGTCCTCTCCTTTCAGTAGGCGCCTTTCAGTAGGTGATGGTCTGCTCGAGCCTGCCATCCGGCCTCAGCAGGCCACGGGACAAAGGGATCGGGATCCTCTTGCATCGCAACAACCGAAATCTCGGCGCTGTGCCGCTGACGTCCGCGTACGTCCCCGTGCTCTCACATGCGACGTCATCGAGCAGGTAGCAGTCGGTTGCGTGTGTGTCCCACACTCGACTCGATCGTCACGATGGTGGTGTCACCCCGGTACGTGCCGGTGTACTCCCCGGTACGATCGCGTCTCCGTTCTCGCGTGACGATCGCGGCTCGCCCGGACGTCGGCCCTGCGTCGCTGTTGCAGTGCGCCAGTCTCGATGGAGGCTGGACAGAGTTCGCCGAGGTTGGTGCCGGGTCAAGACTCGTGAAGGTAGATCATCTTGGAGTGATCATCCGAGACGTCCTTGAGTATTCGGCATTCCATGATGTTGGTCAATCCATCGTCGTTCCATCGCCACCGAACTGGGGCAACACCAGCCCCTCGACCTGGACGGGGACGTTAGGTCGTGCCCGCATCCGGACGAATCGCCACAAGCAGCGAGCACAAGGGCGCCCATAGACCCACAACGACGACAAGTGATCGCAGTGCTGGGTGGAGCTTCATGATCCCTCCTTGCAGGTTTGCTACGTGGATCGCCCACAGCGCCAGCATGCACGGCTCGGCTTCACCAACGCCCGGCCGGAAGCTGGACATCAAAAGCGCTGTGGGTGACTCATCTCCAGAATTCCTCGGAGGGATCCGTTGCGCCAGGGCACTAAGGCCTGGTGCCAACAGACTTTCCCCTCGGCTTCGTCATCCCTTCGACGCGCTGCAGGACTTGTGCCGGATCGCGAGCCTCTTTGTGTCAAGCCCGAATTTTCGAGAGTGATTGGGGCGCGGGAGCTGAAGCCTCGGCGGTGCTGGAGGTGGCGTCGTAGGGTTGGTTGTCGGGTCCGGGAAGTGACTGATCCGAAGAGCCGGCCGTTCAGGATGTTGAGCCGGTCACGCTGGATTTGATGTCGTGCCTGAGTGTCCTTCCCGGGCCTGCTGATCAGCCGTGGATGCGGCGGGCGTCAGCGACGAGAGCCCGGTAGACCGAGTTGGAGATGTGGCGCTTCAACGCCCGGATCGCTTCTTTGGAGTTCTTGCCCTCGGCGCAGCGACGGTCGTAGTACTCGCGGCCGGCGCACGGGTAGCGCAGCTGGGTGATCGCGGCGATGCGGATCGCGTAGTTCAACTGCCGGTTGCCTCGAGGGTTGAGCCGGTGCCGTCGATGTTCACCCGATGACGCTTCGATCGGAGCGGTCGCGTTGCAGCTCGTGAAGTGACCCGCCGACGCGAACCCTGAGACGTCACCGGTGTGGCCGATGATGAGTGCGGCGGTGACAACGCCGACACCGCGGATGTCGGTCAGCGACGTGCCCGACGTGGCGACCGCAGCACGAAGCCGCTTCATCGATGCCTTCATCTGTGCTTCGTAGTGGGCGACATCCGCGAACCAACTCGCGGGCGACCTCGACACGATGCTGGGTGATCTGGGTCTTGGTCGACGACCTGGTCCAACAGTTCGTTTGCCCTGGTCACGGTCATTTCCTTGGCCATCCCGCCCGGCAGGAGTTCCATCAACAACGCATGCAGCCGACACGCTGCTTTGCTCTTGAGTTGGCCCAGGTCGCGGTCGGCGTTTCGCCAACAGCTTCAATACCTGGGCGTGCTCATCGGCCGTCACGCGTTGGAGCCCATCGATGCGCATCGTGGTGTATCGCCACTGAGCGGGCGTCGTTCGGGTCGTTCTTCTGCGCCCGACCCGAGCCCAACAATCGGGTCCGTGTCGACAACGCTGCGGGCACGTCGATCACCGTTTCGCCGGCGGCGACGAGCTGCTGGGCGAGCAGGTAGCCGAGCAACCGCGTGAATTCTATCGCCCACACACGATCCTCGAACGGGACCGCCCACGACGTCAGTCGCTTCACCTGCGAGTTGCACGCTCGAACACGGAGTTCGGCGAGCATCATCTCGTTGTTGTCGATCGCGACACCGGCGGTGTGTGTCGCCTTGTGCGGATCGATACCAATCATCACTTTCATCGGGAATGTCTCCTTGTCTCGGTGGTGGGAAACCGAGGTGGGCACTCCTGATTCGGGTTCGTTGAGCTCGCGCCTCTTTGAGCCACACCCCGGGTCAAGAACACCGGCCGACAGACAGTTCGCGATCAGGTCAACCACGAAGGTGACAGGCCCTAAGAAGAGGCTGCCGACCGGCGCTCCGAACGCTACGACAACCGCCGCAACGCCCCTTGAGTATCAATCAGGCCCTAGCTGCAGTGCCCGAGTATTGGCGGCGCCGACGGCCCGGAACCCGATCGAGATCCGGCATTCTGATCACTCGAGGTGAGAACGATGGCGCACACAACGCGAGCGCCGTGACCCGACTCCGCCGACGGGAGGCCACTCGGGAACGGCCCGAGCCGAGCACTGCATGATTCCGACGAACTGGCCCGCCTGCGTCGGGTTCGAAACAATCCGGAGAGCTACGGATCGACGCGACGGATTTCGTGTCCGTCTTCATTGCGGATCTGCCGGTCGCCGAGAGGTTCGTCCAGCTGAACAGACCGGGGATCGGAGAGTCGCCCCCTCCGCTACAGCCGAAACCGGCGCGGGTGCTCGCCGTCACGATGATCTTGCTGTCGGACTCGACGACAGACACGCTGGTGCTGTCCTCGTTGCAGGTGTTCACCTGGAACACGAGCGTCGCGCCCTCGTTCTGGACCGACACCTCCAGCACCTCGATGTCCGTTCTCCCGCCACATGCGCTCGGGATACCAACGAGCACGAGCACACCGAGGGCGAGTGAGCGGGCCCGCCAAGAACAGAGCAACCGCCGACTCCCCACAAGCCCCATGGACGATGAGACTAAGCCGGGCGCCACTCGCTCGGCGAGACCTCGCAAACGCAGAGGCCGAGGCATGCCCGGGATCGAGCTCGCAGCTCGAGCTGCGACACCCGGCGCGCCTTGTCCGGTACTTCCGTGAGCGGGCCCGGTCCGGCACCTCGATCATGGCCGGGTTCAGTTGTTGCGTGGGGTGAGGATGTTCGAGTCGTAGGCGTGCGCGACGGCTGCTGCCCGGTCGGCAACGCCGAGTTTGTCGTAGATGTGCAGGAGGTGTGTCTTGACGGTCGCCTGGCTGATGTGGAGTTGGTCGGCGATCTCGGCGTTGGTGTGGCCCGCAGCGACTTCGCGGAGGACTTCGATCTCGCGTTGTGACAGGGCGCCTGCTGCCGGGTTGCGGACCCGCTCGATGAGTCGTCGTGCGACGGGCGGAGCGAGCACCGTTTCCCCGGTCGCGGCACGACGGATGGCGTCGAGCAGCGTTTCGGGTGGTGCGTCCTTGAGCAGGTAGCCGGAGGCGCCGGCTTCGATCGCGCGCACGATCGCCTCGTCTGTGTCGTACGTGGTGAGCACGACGATCGCGGCGTCGGGCCATTCCGCTTTGATCCGGGCGATCGCCTCGACACCGTCGACCTCGGGCATGCGAAGATCCATGAGCGTCGCCGACGGCCGCAGCGCCAGGGCGGCAGCGACCGCGTCGGCCCCGTTGCCGGCTTCGCCGACGATGTCGATGTCGTCCTCGGCGGCGAGCAGGGCCGCGAGCCCGCTCCGCACGATCGGGTGATCGTCGACAATCAGCAGCGTGATCATGACGGCATCGCTGGCAGTTGCAGCGAAACGGCGGATCCGCCGGTGGAGGTGGTCTCGATGGTCAACTCGCCGCCGAGGACCTCGGTGCGGTGTCGGAGTGCTCGCAGTCCTTGCCCACCGGTGAGATCGCCGTGGTCGGCGACGGCTCCGTCGGTGAAGCCCTGTCCGTCGTCGCGAACGTCGAGTGCGACGACGTCACCGAGGTAGCTGAGGGTCACGTGGACGCTTGAAGCCTCGGCGTGTTTGTGGATGTTGAGCAGTGTCTCTTGGAGCCCGCGGAACAGGGTGACCTCGACCTCGGCGGGAAGGTGCGCGGTGTCGCCGTTGACCTCGAAGTGCGCCTTCGTGCTCGCAGGGTCGATGGTCTGATCGAGTTGTCTCCGCATTGCATCGGGGAGTGACTGCGATTCGAGGTCGGCCGGACCGATCGCCGCGACGAGTCGCCGCGCCGCCGCCAGGTGGTCTTGGGCGACCGATTCGATCTCGGTCAGTGCACCGGGCAGGTCGCCGGTGCGCTGGGCGGCGCGACTGAGTAGGACGATCGACGTGAAGCCTTGGGCGAGGGTGTCGTGGATCTCCCCCGCGAAGCGGGCACGTTCGGCGAGCACACCACGTTCGTGCTCGGCGGCTGCGAGCTCGGCTTGCGCCGACTCGAGCTGCTCGAGCGTTTCGGCGAGCGTCGCGCCCTCCTTTTCGGCGTGTCGCAATGTCGACCACAGGACCACCCCGCCGCCGAATACGGCGAGCGGGATGAGGAGCTGCCATCCCTCGACGCCGTCGTCGATCCACGCAGCCGTCCAGATCGTGGTGACGGTCAGTGCAAGAACGACACCCAACCCCCGATCGACCGAGAAGCACAGCCCGAGCAGCGCGAACGTGAGGATGGACCAACGGTCGTCGTGGATGACCAAGATCGCCCAGCCGACGATCGCCACGACGGTCGTGACCGACAGAGTCGACGACGGACCCCGCTCGGGGAGGTTGATCGCTGCGATGCCGATGATCGGCAGGAGGAGGAACGGGATCAGGGTGATCACAGTCGAACCAAGGCTGGAGAAGTCGGGATCAAAGGTGAGTGCGAGCCCGGCCAGGACGCTCGCGATCGCGATCGTCGACCAGACACGGGCCAGCCGGCCGACGGGAGCATCGCGCCGACTGTCCTCGTTCCCCATGGTCACTCCCTCCTGCCCTCGCCCGACAGCGATCGTACCGATCGTGCCGAAGCGCTCAGGCAGCCGCTGCACGCCCAGCTCGCTTCGCCGACGTACCCGCAGCCGACGTGCCCGTGCGGGTGCGCCAGGCGGAGCGCATCACCAGCAGCGACCCGAGACACGTCACGATCGCCAAAACGAACGGTGCAATCGTGGTCGTCGCGACGAAGTCATCGGCCGTCCACGGTGCAGCCGCACCCTCGGTCAGTCCGGTCGGCACGGACACCCCCAGCCAGGGCGACAGGTGGAATCCCACGGCGCCGACCATCACGAACGACGCGACCAACGCGCCTGCCAATCGAGTTCGACGGAACAGGATGAAGGCCCCAGCGACGACCTCGGCAGCGCCGACCACATAGTTCGAGAACGGGTGGAAGAGGTCGATCCCCGACCTGTGCTCGATGTACTGGAAGACGTGCCCGCCACCGAACTTGGCCGCTCCCGACGAGATCAGGAACAACGCGAGCGCCCCGGTGAGTACCCGTGCGACACCGGCCGCCCACATCGGATTGATGGGAGCCCCGTCAGGTGGCTCAAAGGTGTGCTCCGCTTCAGGTGTGGAACGCTGGATGATCACTGGATTCGTCATGTCATCAATGGTGCCGATCGAGCCGACCCAGCGCATCGACCGCCAGGTGGCTTGTTCGATCAACCGATCGGTCGAACGCCCCAGCTGCTGGCGTTCACCGGGCGGCGACTGCGCTGATCTTCGGGGCCTTGGGCAAGGCTCTGGCGACCAGCGACCTGGGAAATCCGGTCATCGAGGTGCTGAAGGCCCCTGTCACCGGTGCTGCGGAAGCGGTTGCCTTGTGTCATGGGAGACGGTCGTCGGCCCTGGTCGCTGGAGCGGCAGCTGGTCACGTTCGTCGTCCTCGCGTACGCGCTGTCGTGGGCGTGGTGGATTCCGATGGCCGTGCACGGCGACGTGGTGCGCGCCGGCCAGGGCTGGCCGACGCACCTGATCGGGCTCGCCGGGCCAGCGGCCGCAGCCGTCATCACGACGGGGTGGTGCGGGCGCTGGGTTCATGGTCACGCGGCTGCGCACCGAACGGTCGTTGCGGGACACCTCTGCGACCATGGCGGTGGTGCTGGCGACGGTGTGGATCATGCGGACCGGCGTCAGTGCGCCAAAGGCGACCGCGCCGCCAGGATGAGCGTCGAACGCTTCGTCGTCGATCGCGACCTGTCTCTGGCCAGGGCCTTGCTCGGCACCATCTAAGGTGCGCTGATGGCAACACGCATCGTCGCTGACGTCCTGATCCCCGGCCGAGGTGAGCCGATCGAGCATGGCACCGTCACGATGGATCGTGGTGAGATCACCTACGTCGGGCCAACCGACGGAGCGCCTGGTACGTCGTCGGACGAGGACGTGGTGGAAGCGCCAGCGGTGCTGCCCGGTCTGTGGGATTGCCACACCCACTTCGTCGGGATGTCGACCCCGAACCTCGACGCTTTTGCAACGATGGACATCGTCGGTGCTGCTGCCCGCGCCGTCGAAGACGCCGGCAAGGTGCTGGACGGCGGCATCACCAGCGTGCGTGACGTCGGGGGCATCGGGCTCCGGCTCGCCCCAGTTGTCGCGGAGGGTCGGATGCGAGGGCCGCACATCTACGGCGCCGGCCGCATCCTGTCGACCACCGGCGGCCACGGCGACATCCACTCGCTCCCGCTCGACTTCGCACACGAACTCACGTGCAACGCCGGGTTCAGCATCCTGTGCGACGGTGTGCCCGAGGTGTTGAAGGCGGTGCGCACGAACCTGCGCGCCAATGCCAAGCTGATCAAGATCTGCGCCTCGGGCGGGGTCATGTCCGAGATCGACCACCCGATGCACCAGCAGTTCTCCGACGAGGAACTCGCGGCGATCGTCGCCGAGGCAGCGCGTGCAGAGCGGATCGTCGCCGCCCACTGCCACGGCAAGGCGGGCATCATGGCGGCGTTGCGCGCCGGCGTGCATTCGATCGAACACGGCAGCTTCCTCGACGAAGAAGCCGCTGACCTCATGGTCGAACAGGGGACATGGCTCGTGCCGACCCGCTACGTGAACGAAGCCCTGCTGCAGCAGGCGGAGAACCTTCCCGCGTATGTGTACGAGAAGGGCCAGATGGTCAGCGGCGTGCACGAACAAGCGATGAAGATCGCGATCGCCAAGGGGGTCAAGATCGCAACCGGTTGCGACATCTTCGTGTCGGGCCAGATGTACGGCACCGGCACGCTCGAGGTGATGCATCTCATCAATGCCGGCATGACCGACCTGGAAGCGATCGAGGCGGCGACGGCGAATGGTCCCGAGACACTCGGTCCGCAGGCGCCGCACACCGGTCAGTTGCGTGAGGGGTACCACGCCGACGTGATCACGATGGACGCCAACCCGCTCGACGACCGCAGTGTCTGGGGCGACCCCGACCGCGTCACCGGGGTCTGGCAGCTCGGTCGACGTGCCAAATGAGCATCCGCGCCGACGACACCAGTTCGGGGTCTGCCCGCAGTGGTGGCAACCGGTCCGACTTCAGGCCTGGGACTCGTAGTGGAGACCGAACAGCAGCGAGCAGGCGTCGCCGGCGTCCCGATCGAGATGTTCGAAGGGTGTGCCGGCGGTGTTCGGCTGATTCCAGCCGAGCCTTACCGCGCTGTCGAGGAGCGACGGCTCGTAGTCCGCTGGGACCGGCAGATCGAGCAACTGCAGGATGGTTGCGGCAACGTTGGCGAGGCCGGCGTTGGGCAGGTCGTCGCGCAGATGGATCGACTTGCCGTCGGAGTCGCGGACGGCGAACATGACCGGGTTGAGTGAGTGTGCAGTGCGCAGCTGCGGTGAGCCGTCGGGGTTCAGGAGTGGTTCGCCGTCGCTGTTGCGTTCGACCTTGTCGTCGGCGTTGCCGTGGTCAGCGGTGACGACCAGACACCCCGACGCGGCGGTGACCGCCTTGGCGATCCGGCCGATGGCCAGGTCGACGCTCTCGACCGCGATTCGAGTTGCGGCGAGGTCCGCGGTGTGGCCGACCATGTCGCCGGCGGCGAGGTTCATCCTGATGAACCCGAACTCGCCGGAGCGAATCGCATCGATCGCGGCGTCGGCGGTCTCGGCGGACTTCATCCAGGGCCGCTGGTCGAAGGGCACCTGGTCGGATGGGATCTCGACGTAGGTCTCGAGATCGGCGTTGAACTTGCTCGACCGATTGCCGTTCCAGAAGTAGGTGATGTGGCCGAACTTCTGCGTCTCCGCTCCCGCCCACTGCGAGATTCCGGCCGCGGCGATGATCTCGCTCACCGTGGAATCGACCGACTCGGGGCCGACCAGATACGACGACGGGGTGTTCGTGTCACCGTCGTACAGCGCCATCCCGGCGAAGAAGACGTCAGGAACACGCACACGGTCGAACTCGTCGAATTCCGGTCCCGCTTCGAATGCTTGCGACAACTCGATGGCGCGGTCGCCTCGGAAATTGAACATGACCACGGCGTCTCCGTCGACGATCTCGCCGATCGGTTGCTGAGACTCGTCGACCACGGTGAATGCCGGGAGCAACTGGTCGCTGTGCACGCCGGTCGAACGCCCCCACTCGACACCCGACACCAGATCGGGCACCGGGTGAGCGGTGCCGAGCACGTGGGCACGCCAACCGGCTTCGACGATGCGCCAGTCGGCTCCGTAGCGGTCCATGGTGGTCACCATGCGTCCGCCGCCCGACGCGAAGCGGATGTCGACGTCGGGGTACTTGGCGAACTCGTCTCTCGGTCAGCGCGATGTAGCGCTCGGCCGACGGGTCAGCGACGTCGCGGCCGTCGAAGAGTGCATGCACCCTGATCGTGGAGACATGATCCTCGGCAGCCTGGCGGATGATCTCGAACAGGTGGCTGATGTTGGAGTGGACGTTGCCGTCGGACAGCAGCCCGATGAGGTGGAGTGTCCCGCCGTTGCCGGCGCAGGCTTCGGTGATCTTCTGCCACGCGTCGGACGTCCAGGTCGAACCCGATGTCATGGCCTTGTCGACCCGCTTCGCCCCTTGATCGAAGATGCGCCCGGCGCCGAGGATGTTGTGACCCACCTCGGAGTTGCCCATGTCGGCGTCGGAGGGGAGCCCGACCGCGACCCCATGTGCTGCAAGCGTTCGGCACGACTCGGAGGCCAGCTGGTCGAGGTTCGGAGTGTTGGCGAGGGCGACTTCATCGAACGAATCGCCCTGGCCAACTCCCACGCCGTCCATCACGATGAGCACGAGTGGTCGATCGCGACCCAATTGGTTTGCGGTGTTCATTTCGTTCTCGCTTCCTCGCAGAGATGAGTCCGCCACGTCACCGGGGTCGGCCGGGGGACGAGCCCTACTCTACGGGTCTGCCTGCGGCCGGCTCCTCAGCCGCAGCAGGCGGCCGACGAGCCGGTGCTGGAGACGACGATGTTGGTGAGCTGTTCGGTGTCGCCGTTCTTGACGTACCACTCCCACCGGTTGCCGTCGGGAGCGTTGACCCAGGTCTCGGTCTTCTCGGCGTAGCAACAGATGGTGTCGTCGACGCCGGTGGTCGTGAGCCCGGAGTCGGCCAGGCGAGCTTCGGCAGCCACGACTTCCGCGGCGGTCTCGGTCTCGACGCCGAGGTGGTTGATCGAGCCGGCCGAACCGGCGCCTTCGAACAACACGAGCTTGAGCGGCGGGTTCTCGATTGCGAAGTTCGCATAGCCCGGCTTGGTCTTGGCCGGTCCGGTGCCGAACATCTTGCTGTAGAACTCGATCGCCTGATCGAGGTCGTCGACGTTGAGGGCGAGTTGCAGACGCATGGTTGGTCTCCTGATGGGGTGAATGGGTGTGAGTTGCGTGATCGACGGCTCGATGACGCTTTGACAATGATCGATATGTTACCGGAACGAATCGAAATCTGTCAATATGTACTCCGTGGATGCAGTCGAACTCAGGTCAGACCCCGAGCCGTGTTGTGCGCCGCTGTTGCGAACGACGCTCGACGACGAGCAGGCGTCCGAACTGGCCGACGTGTTCAAAGCCCTCGCCGACCCGGTGCGGCTGCGGCTGGTGTCGATCATCGGCACCTCCGAGTCGGGTGAGGTGTGCGCGTGTGATCTGCCGGCGTTGGTCGATCGCACGCAGCCGACGGTCAGTCACCACTTGTCGTTGCTGGTCCGAGCAGGCGTGCTCGAACGTGAACAGCGTGGTAAATGGGCGTGGTTCCGACTCCGACGGGAGCGGCTGGCGGCCGTCGGTGACGCGTTGGTGAACAGCGGGTGAACCCTTTCAGTCGATATTGATTCAACATTTGTTGAGCGTCTATGGTGAGCGCCGATGGAGCATTCGCACGTTGACGACTCGGTGGCCCGCCGCTCAGCCGTCCATGCCGCGTTGGGCGAGCCGGTACGCCTGGCGATCGTTGACGACCTCGCGGTCAGCGACCGCTCACCGAAGGAACTCGCCGCCCGGTTCTCCGTGCCGACCAACCTCCTGGCGCATCACCTCGACGTGCTCGAAGACGTGGGCCTGATCGAGCGTTTCGAGTCGGCAGGCGACCGTCGCCGCCGCTACGTGCGCCTCGTGCGAGCACCGCTCGCCGGGCTCGACGTGACCACGGCGCTGCCCGCGGGTCACGTGCTGTTCGTGTGTAGTCACAACTCGGCACGCTCACAGTTGGCAGCAGCGTTGTGGGCTGCTCGTACCGGCGGGGCGGCGACGTCAGCGGGGACACACCCTGCGGATCGTGTGCATCCTGGAGCGGTCGCTGCGGCGTCTCGAGCCGGGTTGGACCTGACTGGGGCCGAGCCTCGCACGCTCGACGCCGACGAACATGCCGACCTGGTCGTGACCGTGTGCGATCAGGCGCACGAAGAACTCGACGCCGAGCCGCAATGGTGGCACTGGTCGCTGCCAGATCCAGTGGCAGACGGCCGTGCCGCGGCCTTCGATGCAGTGATCACCGAACTCGACGAGCGCATCCGCGCCGTTGCGAACTGAGAAGGGAAGTACCTGATGAGCACCCGGGTTGGCATCAACGGATTCGGCCGTATCGGTCGGCTGGTCGTTCGGGCGTTGCGCGAGCATCCAGATGTGGAACTCGTCCACGTCAACGACCTGTTCGCCGACGTTGCGACGGCGGCGCACCTGCTCGAGTTCGACACCGTTCATGGTCGCTATGGCGGCACGGTCGCTGTACGCGACGGCGAGCTCGAGGTCGACGGATCCGCCGTCGGCTACTCGTCGATCGCATCACCGGGCGACGTGCCGTGGCAGGCGGCCGACGTCGACATCGTGTTGGAGTGCTCCGGCAAGTTCCGCACCGCCGAGCTGCTCGCCCCGTACTTCGACCGGGGTGTCCGCAGGGTGATCGTCGCCGCACCGGTCAAGGAGCGACGGTGTGCTCAACATCGTGATGGGCTGCAACGACCATCTGTACGACCCGGCCGTGCACCACGTGGTCACTGCAGCATCGTGCACCACGAACTGTCTCGCCCCGGTCGTCAAGGTGTTGCACGAACAGGTCGGCATCGAACGTGGGGTGATCACCACGATCCACGACGTCACCAACACCCAGGTCGTGGTCGATGCTCCGCACAAGGATCTGCGCCGGGCACGATCGGCGCTCAACTCACTGATCCCCACCTCCACCGGCTCGGCGACGGCGATCACGATGATCTATCCGGAGCTCACCGGGAAGCTGAACGGTGTGGCGATTCGTGTCCCGCTGCTGAACGCGTCGCTCACCGATGCGGTGTTCACGATGAGTCGCGACGTCACCGTCGAGGAGATCAACGGACACTTGCGCGACGCCGCCGACGGGTCATTGCAGGGAATCCTGGGCTTCGAGGACCGACCGCTGGTGTCGGCCGACTACACCAACGACACCCGCTCGGGCATCGTCGACGGCCCATCGACCATGGTCGTCGACGACCGCCTGGTGAAAGTGCTGATCTGGTACGACAACGAGTACGGCTACTCGTTCCGCATGGCCGACCTGGCGGCGAAGGTTGCCGGCGGCATCGCTTTCCGATCGTGAGCCGGAGCACCTCGTGAAGTTGCGCAACTACGTCCTGGTCACCACCGGCTACTGGGCGTTCACGCTCACCGACGGCGCATTGCGGATGCTGGTCCTGCTCTACTTCAACGAGCTCGGCTACTCCCCGGTGGCGATCGCCTTCTTGTTCTTGCTCTATGAGTTCATGGGGATCATCACCAACCTGATCGGCGGCTGGGTCGGCGCCCGCACCGGGCTCAACCGCACGCTCCTCGTGGGGCTCGGTCTGCAAGTGGTCGCGCTCGTCGGACTCACCTTCCAGGATCCGAGCTGGGTCGAGTGGGCATCGGTCGCGTTCGTCATGGGGTTGCAGGCGCTGTCCGGCGTCGCCAAGGACCTCACGAAGATGAGTTCCAAGAGTGCGGTGAAATTCATGGCCGGCGACGGAACGCTGTTCCGCCTCGTTGCGATCCTCACCGGTTCGAAGAATGCCCTCAAGGGTGTCGGATTCTTCCTCGGGGCCGTGTTGCTGTCGACGATCGGTTACGACGCCGCCCTGTGGTCGATGGCCATCATGATCGCCGTGGTGCTCGTCGCCGTCGGCGTGCTGTTGGACGAGGACATCGGTCGGGCCAAGGTGAAGCCCAAGCTCCGGTCGATCCTGTCGAAGTCGGCGGCGATCAACCGGCTCTCTGCGGCCCGGTTCTTTCTGTTCGGGTCGCGTGACATCTGGTTCGTCGTGGCGCTCCCGGTCTTCCTGGCCGACGAACTGGGTTGGCCGTCGGAACGAATCGGTGCGTTCCTCGCCGCCTGGTTGATCGGGTACGGCATCGTCCAATCGTTCGCACCGCGCCTGCTCAGGCGATCGATCGCCGGCATCGACGCCGAGATCGGCGCAGCCCGCACCTGGTCGTTCGTGCTGGGTGTCGTGTCGGTGTCGATGGCGCTCGGCGTGGCGTTCGACATTGCCGTCACGGCCGTCGTCGTTGGCGGGTTGATGGTGTTCGGTGTGGTGTTCGCCATCAACTCGTCGCTGCACTCGTACCTGATCTTGGCCTATTCCGAGGGCGACAACGTCTCGCTCGACGTCGGCTTCTACTACTCCGCCAACGCGACCGGACGCCTCGTCGGCACCTTGCTGTCCGGCGTGCTCTACCTCTGGGGCGGCCTCGACGCCGCACTCTGGGGTTCTGCTGCGTTCGTCGCGATCACGTGGCTGCTCACCCTGCGCCTGCCTGCACTCACGCCCGACGATGGCATGATCAGATCGATCAACCGATGAGTACTGCCACTGCGTCCGGCCCAGAGAACTCCCGAGCACTGGGCGGCTTCGAACGTTTCCTGACCATCTGGGTGACGCTCGCGATCCTCGCCGGCCTTGGGCTGGGGCTGCTCATCCCGGGAGTGTTCGAGCAGGTGGCCGACCTCGAAGTCGCACAGGTGAACCTCGTTGTCGCCGTGCTGATCTGGCTGATGATCTACCCGATGATGCTCAAGGTCGAACCCGACTGCCTGAGCGACGTCCGCCATCGCCCCAGAGGTCTCGTCTTGACCTTGAGTATCAACTGGCTCGTCAAACCGTTCACGATGGCAGCCCTCGCGTACCTCTTCTTCCGGTACGTGTTCGCCGACTTCGTCTCGCCCGGTGAAGCGGACGAGTACATCGCCGGCATGATCCTGCTCGGAGTCGCCCCGTGCACCGCAATGGTGTTCGTCTGGAGCCAACTCACCAACGGCAACCCCAACTACACGCTCGCTCAGGTCTCCATCAACGACCTCATCTTGGTCTTCGCGTTCGCCCCCATCGCCGGCTTGCTCCTCGGTGTCACCGACCTCGCCGTGCCGTGGGCCACGTTGTTTGCTTCCGTTGCGATCTTCGTCGTCGTTCCCCTTGCTGCAGGGCTCGCGACGCGCTCGTCGCTGATACGCAAGAGCGGTCCAGGCGCCGTCGACGAATTCGCCGGCCGGCTGAAGGCGACATCGATCATCGGGCTGCTGCTGACCGTGGTCCTGCTCTTCGGGTTCCAGGCCGAAACGATCATCGATCAACCTGCGCGCGTGTTGATGATCGCCATACCACTGCTCATCCAGAGCTACGGGATCTTCGCGATCGGCTACGGGGCCGCACGCCTGCTGCGGCTTCCGTTCGACGTCGCTGCCCCCGCCGCGATGATCGGTACCTCCAACTTCTTCGAACTCGCCGTAGCGGTTGCCATCAGCCTCTTCGGCCTCGGTTCGGGTGCTGCGCTGGCCACTGTCGTCGGTGTCCTGATCGAGGTGCCCGTCATGCTCTCGCTCGTCTCGTTCGCCAACCGGACTCAGAACTGGTTCCCGACACCTTCACCGGCGAGCTCCCCATCGCGATCGTCAGCCCGCGGTGGAGCAGCCGACTGAACGGTCTCGATCGCAGAGCCACCGCTTCGGACCACGGCTCGGCCTCCGCTGCCGGTCACGCATCGTGGTTTTCGGCTGCTCTCGGTGTTGACGAACACTCATCGTCAAGCTATTCTCTGGGCTTCATCAAGAATCTGTCTGCCCGTCAGCGGCAGCCATTTCATCAACTCTCGCTCCTCGGGGCGTTGGGAACAGGAGCACATCATGAACAGCACTTCAACTCAGTCGTCCGCTCAGGGTGTCAGCTGGTGGGGCGTCAGCTGGTGGTGACCCTTGGTTCAGTCGCCTCTGGCTGACTGAACCATCAACTGATCGCACGCGCTCGAGGTTCGTGTGATCGTTCAAGTTCGTCGTTCATGCGGTCGATAGATCCGGCGGGACTCCAACGTGGCGTCCCGCGTCAGGAGCGCACCGTGGACGACAACGACCTGAAGCCGGTCAGCGACGACGTCGACTTGATGTCCGTCGTCGCTGCTCCGGCTGGGTCGACTCGCCCCGAGCGGGATGTCAAGATCCTCGCAGGGATGTTGATCGCGGCCTCTGCGCTGCTGATCTACTCGCTCGCCGATCCCAGTGTGGCTGTCGAGCCATCTGGCATCTGGGTGTTTGTCGGGGTCCTCGCTGGCTTTGCTGCCGTCGAGTACAGCGTCTTTCGGTTCACGTTCCGGCGAGAGGCGCTCGCGTTCTCCCTCTCGGAAATTCCCATCGCCTTCTGTCTCGTGTATCTCGGCCTCGGGCCGGCCATCTTTGCCCGAATTGTCGGAGGGATGGTGATGATCCTGATCGTGCGACGGCCCCCGCTGTACAAGGCATTCCTGAACGTCGGGATGTTCGCATTCGAGATGGCACTTGCGTTCGTCGTGTTCCGAGGCATCGTGGATCTCACCGGCCCGGGCAACACCATGTTCGTGGTTGCGGCCATCGTGGCAACAGCCATTTGTAGTGTGGTGTCGTCGTTGGTGGTGTCGATCGCTGTCTCGCGTTTCGAGGGCGGCCTCTGGCAGCGAGTGGGTTCTGAGCTGCGAATTGCCTGGTGGTTGTTCCTCGTCAACGCCACGCTCGCCGGCATGGTGCTGGGTCTGGCATTGATCTCGCCATGGCTGCTGCTGGTGGCCAGCGTGCCGATCGGGTTGCTCTGGTACATCATCAAGGCGTATGGCGCCATCGATCAACGGCTGCGTGATCTCAACGGACTGCACGGGTTCACCGGCCGAGTTGGGCAGTCGCTCGATCCCCACGAGATCGGGCGGGCCGCCATCGTCGAAGCCGCGAGGCTGTTGCGCACCGAAGGCGCTGCGTTGGTGCTGTTCAACCATCGGGCCACTGCGGCCACGCAGGTCTACGGGATCGTGGACGTCGTGCTCCCCGACACCATCGACGACCCGGCGTGGCTCACGCTGATCTCGGCCGACAGTGCCGTGTTGGCAAGCGGCGCCCAACTCAAAGCAGTGCGCCGTGACGGTTGTGTGTTGAACGAGGTCATGGTGGCGCCGATTCGCGACGAGTCGGGTGTGATCGGAATCGTCGTGATCGCCGGACGGACCGGGGCCGGTCGACGCTTCAACGCCGACGACTTGGTCCAATTGCAGAACTTGACCGAGCAATTGGCAGCCAGCATGCGTCGCGGTCTGCTTCACCAGCGGATCGAGCGCGAGGCGCGCCACGACTCACTCACCGGGCTGCCGAACCGCACGTCGTTCGAGCGTTCGATCGTCGACGTTGCTGCACGGAGCAACGGCGATGGGCTGCTCTTCGTCGTGATGCTCGACCTCGATCGGTTCAAAGAGGTCAACGACACGCTCGGTCACCAAGCCGGCGACCAACTGCTGATCGAGGTCGCCGAGCGGATCGGTCGCCTCCTCGGCCCCGACGATGTGCTCGCCCGCCTTGCGAGCGACGAGTTCGCAATCGTCGGCCACCGGAGAAACCGCGAAGAGATGCTCGAGTTCGCTTGGGCCTGTGTTCGCGACGTCGGGCGCCCGGTCACCCTCGATGGGCTCGAGATCGTGGTCACGGCGAGCGCCGGCCTGGCCGTGGTCGAGGACGATCTCGAGGAAGGCGCACCGCTTCGTTTCGCCGACATCGCCATGTTCAACGCCAAGTCGCAACGCCTCGGCGTCGAGGTGTACCGCGATGAGATCGATCGTCGGACGCCCGCACGGTTGTCGATGCTGGGAGATCTCCGCGCCGCGATCGAGAACGAAGACCTGCACCTCCACCTGCAGCCGAAACTCGACCTCAACACCGGAACCATCGTCGGCGCCGAAGCGCTCGTTCGGTGGACCCATCCGGTTCGTGGCGTCGTGGCACCAGCCCAATTCGTCCGGGTCGCCGAAGACACTGGCCTGATCAAGCAGCTGACCGACCTGATGCTGCACCAGGGCATTTCGAACCTGCGGCGGATCCACGAGCGCGGGTATCACTTGGGGCTCTCGGTGAACCTCTCCACGCACGACCTGCTCGACCGTCGTCTCGCCGACCGCGTCCAGCACCACCTCAGTGTCAACAACGTCGACGCCACGATGCTCACGCTCGAGATCACCGAATCATCGTTGCTGATCGACGCCCCACGTTCGCGTGCGACCATCAACGAGCTCCACGAAGTGGGGGTCTCGCTGTCGATCGACGACTTCGGAACCGGCTATTCGTCGCTCAGCTACCTGCGGCGCCTCCCCGTCGGCGAACTCAAGATCGACCAGAGCTTCGTGGCCAACGTCCTGATCGACGAACAAGACGAGGTGATCGTGCGTTCCACGATCGACCTCGGTCACAACCTGGGCCTGGTGGTCGTCGCTGAAGGTGTGGAGAACAACGAAGTGCTCGAACGGCTCCGTGCGCTCGGCTGCGACATCGCGCAGGGCTACTGCATCTCCCGACCGTTCGCGCCAGCGCACTTCCTCTCGTGGCTCGCCACGACAGGGCATCCGAGCCGCAAGATCGACCCGCTCGACTTCTCTCGCTGGGTTGATGCCGGCCCCGAGCGCACCGCACGTCGGTCAGACGTCGTGCGCGACTGAGCGGATTGGGTCCGTTCGGCCCTGGCGCCGTCGCCCGGTTGATGGGGATACTGGCAGCGTGAGTTCTCGACTCCCCCTCCAGCACGTTTCGATCCACGGTCATCCCGTGGGGTTCCGGCGCGGTGGAACCGGCCAGAAGATCCTGCTGATCCATGGGCTCGCAGGCAGTTCGAAGACGTGGGACGACGTGATGCCGCTCCTCACCCCTCACGCCGATGTGATCGCGGTCGACCTCTTGGGTCACGGCGAGTCGGCCAAACCGATGGGCGACTACTCGCTCGGAGCGTTCGCCAGCGGGTTGCGCGACTTCTTGTCGATTCTCGGGATCGAGAGTGTCACCATCGTCGGTCACTCGTTCGGTGGTGGTGTTGCCATGCAACTCGCCTATCAACATCCGCATCTGGTCGACCGGCTGGTGTTGGTCGGCAGCGGTGGTCTGGGGCGTGAGGTGTCGTGGTTGCTGCGGCTGCTGACGCTTCCCGGTGCGGAATACGTGATGCCCATCGCCTTCCCGAAACCGATCGTCGACCGTGCCACCGACGTCGGGCGACAGCTCGGACGCCGGAACATTCGTTCGCCGAAGCTCGCCGAGATGTGGCGCGCCTACAGCTCGCTCGCCGGGGCCCCCAACCGCAAAGCATTCGTGCGCACGATGCGTGGGGTGATCGAGCCGGCCGGGCAGACGGTGAACGCCACCGACCGGCTGTATCTGGCGGCGCACGTCCCGACGATGATCGTGTGGGGCGACCACGACGGGATCATCCCGGTCGAGCACGCCCTCGCAGCGCATGACCTGATCCCGACGAGCCGGCTCGAGATCATCGAAGGTGTCGGCCACTTCCCCCACGTCGAGCAACCGGACACGTTTGCCAATCTGTTGGTCGACTTCGTCGAACACACCAAGCCGGCGTCGACCCAACACGAAGCGCTCCGCGACGTGCTGCTCGAAGGTGCCTGAGCGACTCACCGCCGTCGGACGATGATGTGGGCGATGCCATCGCCCTCGTGCTCGCGGAGCACCTCGCAGCGCGTCTCCGCGCCGAACTCATTGCGCAGCGCACCTGGTGGCGCGTGGAACCTTCCGGTGTGCTGAGCGCCCACGGTGGACAGCACGGTGACCGCTGCGTAGCCGCCGACTCTGAGTCGGTCGATCATGATCGGTGCGAGCGTCGGGTCGTGGAACCGTTGGCACATGATCAGGTCGCAGTCGGCGGCGTCGACCGGCAGCCCATCGTCGAGGTCGACGACGCGGGCATCGACCCGATCGGCGAGGTCGAGATCGACTGCTGCGCTGCGGAGCAGCTCGATCGCTACTGCCGACACGTCGAGTGCGATCACCTCGAGGCCGCGTCGGGCGAGCCAGAGCGTGACCGATCCCGGCCCGCTGGCCACGTCGACGGCCCGTCCGGTGCTCGGGAGCAGCGAGGCGACGTCCGGCCAGAACTCGACCACTTCTGGCTGCCGGGCATGGACCTCCGAGGTCGCTCGATATCGCTCGTCCCAGCGTTGTCCGTCGTCCACGCACGTGGTCATCCTGGCATCTACTGCGGCACGACCGGACCGACGTCACAGCGTCTGCCGGTGCACGAATGCGGACATGGCATCGGTTCGCGTGGGATCATCGATGCCGTGACCGACATCGACGAAGGCGCCACCACACAGACCTCGACAGGCTGGTTGTCGCACGACGACCTCGAACTGGTGCGAGCACACGTGCCGATCGTGTACGTCGATGCCGTTCCGGTTCGGGTCGATTCGCTCGGCAACGTCACCGAGGTCGGCATGCTGCTGCGAGTGGCATCTGACGGGTCGATCAGTCGCATGGTGGTGACCGGCCGGGTGTTGTTCGGCGAGCGGGTTCGCGAGGCATTGATGCGGCACTGCGAGAAAGACCTCGGACCGATGGCCCTGCCGCGGGTTCCGGCCAATCCGACCCCGTTCACCGTGGTCGAGTACTTCCCGAGCCCGGAACGGTCAGGCTTCTACGATCCGCGACATCATGCGGTGAGCCTGGCCTATGTGGTGCCCGTCGAGGGCGACTGCGAGCCGACACAGGAGGCGCTCGACCTTGCCTGGTTCACTCCGCAAGAGGCCGTGAGCAGCGAGGTGATCATGCAGATGACCAGCGGTCACGACCGGCTGATCCGCTTGGCGCTCGCCCACGTCGGCAAGCTTCCCTGACCGCGCGTCAGAGCCACCACAGCAGCAACCAGAGCGTCACCATGCCCGCCACCAGCGCGGCGATCAGGTTCCGCACGGTCGCGGCCACGACGACGGCCACCCCGAGTGCGGCAACCTCGACGAACTCCACGCCGTCGACGCCCTTGCCGCCGGCGATGAGGTTCACCGTCAATGCCGACAGCACCGCTGGCCCGACGTAGCGAAGTGCGCGTGTGATGTTGGCAGGCAGTGGTCGGTCGGCGAGGAACACGATCAGCCCGGCGCGCGACGCGTACGTGATCAGGCCGACCGACACCACGGCGGAGATCGCAGCGAACGTGCTCATGGAGCGCCGGCTGCCATGCGTCGCTCCTGGACCACATCGGCGAGATACCCGGCGACCACACCGCTGATCGCTCCGACGAGAATCCCGCCGTTGTTCGGCACGTCGAGCGACAGCAGACAGACGACCGCGCCAACGGCTGCGGCCACGATGCCGGGCCGGTTCGTGAGCCCCAACACCACCAACCCTGCGAACATGATCGCCGGCGCCACATCGAGGCGCCACTCGGTTGGGATCGACGACCCCACCACCAAGCCGAGTGTGACGACCGTCGTCCATGACACGAAGTAGAAGATGCCTGCGCTGAGATAGAACCGACGCCACTGCGGGCTCGCCATGTCGGTTCGGGAGCTGACGAGCGCGAAGAGCTGGTCGATCAGGAAGAAGGGCCCGACCCAGCGGAACCACCGCGGCTGATCGTTGAAACGCGGCGACAGCGCTGCGCTGTACATCACATGGCGCAGGTTGATCACCGCGGCAGTTGCCACCAGGGTCAACCAGGTTGCGGTGGCCGCCAAGCTGACGGTCGCGAGTTGTGCAGCGCCGGCGAACACCGCGAGGTTGGTCGACCATGCCACCGCAGTCGGCATCGCAGAGTCGGTGATCGCAACTCCGAGCACCAGCCCGAACGGAATCGCCGGGATGAACAAGGGGACTGCCGCTCGCAGGGCATCGACCGTGATGCCATCGTTGGAGAGTTGGTCGGCGCGGTCGGTCGGCATCGGTGGTCGAGACTACGGGTCGTGCATGGGCATCCCGGCAGAGACCCTGGTGTCTGGCATACCATGGTCGCTCGATGCCCGAAGGCGACACGATCCATCGATCCGCGAGCGCCCTGAGAACTGCGCTTGCCGGCCGGACGATGCTCCGATTCGATGCGCCCCGACTCATCGGGCCCGGGCCCCAAGCCGGCCGGGTCATCGAGTCCGTCGAGAGCCACGGCAAGCATCTCGAGATTGCATGGGATGACGGTCTGGTACTCGACACCCACATGCGCATGTCTGGGTCGTGGCACCTCTATCGACGGGGCGACAACTGGCGTCGGCCCTACGCGCAGATGCGTGCGGCGATCGAGGTCGACGAGTGGGTGGCGGTCTGCTTCAATGCCCCGCACGTCGAGACCTATCGCAAAGCTGACAAGCGCCGCCATCCGGGGATGGGTCGCCTCGGCCCAGACCTGTGCAAGCCCGACACCGACCTCGGTGCCGTGGTCAACTTGCTGCTGACCTACCCGAACCCGAGCGCCCGGATCGCCGAGGTGTTGCTCGACCAGCGGGTGATGTGCGGCGTGGGCAACGTGTATCGGTGCGAGGTGCTGTGGGCCACCGAGTTGAGCCCGTTCGCCCCGGTCGGGTCGCTGAGCGAACGCGACGCGATCCGCATCGTCAACACCGCTGCTCGCATGTTGCGCTCGAATCTCCACCACGCGAAGCGGATCACCGAGCCGTCGGTCAAGGGTGGCCTCGCCGTGTACGGCCGCAACGTGCAGCGGTGCGCCCGGTGCGCAGACACGATCGAGTGCCGTCGGATGGGCGAGCACAACCGCATCCTGTACTGGTGCCCGGGCTGCCAGACCCATCTCGACCCGAAGCTCGAACGGTCGAACGACGACACACCGATGGATCCCCACCCAGCAGCGCAGCGTTGGATCGCCGAGCTGCCCTGGAACCGCGACGTCAGCTGACCGAGGCGCTGGTGGGGCCAGACCCTGGCCGATTCACCCGCGCCCGAGGATGCGCTCGACAGCGATTTCGATGACCACTCGGTCGTCGCGTTCCTTGGGCTGGCGGTACCGACCGGCGTAGCCATCGACGCCGGCGCTCACACCCTCGGGATCGGTGACCAGGCGCACCGGACCCTCGAGGCTCAGCCAGCGGCCACCGTCGACCTGACACACCGCTGCCCGTTGGCCGCGGGCTTCCATGCGTGCGGCATTGAGCGCCTTCTGCGACCCGGCCCACGTGATCACTCGGGCAGCGCGAGCCTCGATGTCGTAGCTGAAACCCACCGCCACCACGTGCGGCGAGAGATCGTCTCGGAGTGTGGTCAGCGTGGCGAGGTGGTACTCGGTGAGAAACGTCAACACCTCGTCGGGCAGGTTCGCAGGATCGAGCGCCATTGGACCAACCTACAAACCGCTACTCGGTGGCGATCGCTTCGAGGACGTTCATGTTCGACGCCTTGTACGACGGGTAGAGCGCTGCGACCAGCCCGGCGATCACGGCACCGACCAGGATCGCCACGATGATGGTCGGGTTGAAGGCGAGCTTGCTGATCACGTCGTCGGGGACAGCCAGTGACAGCACGACGCCGAGGAAGGTGCCGACCACGATGCCGATCAAGGCGCCGAAGAACGACACGATCACTGCTTCCCAACGAACGGAGCGCCGCGTCTGGCGCTTGTTCATGCCGACCGCTCGGAGCAGCCCGATCTCGCGGGTGCGTTCGAACACGCCGAGCGCCAAGGTGATCGAGATTCCCATGATGGCGAGCAAGATGGCGAACGCCAGCAGCATCGTGATGATGAGCAGGAGTTGGTTGAGCTGGTCCTCCTGGGCAGAGAGGAACTGTGGCGTGGTCTGCACGTCAGCTTGCGGGAACGGTTCCATTGCCGCTCGAACAGCTGCCTCGCCAGCGATCGGGTCGACGCCGTCAGCGAGTTTCGCGATGACGAAGAAGTCGCGAGCCGGAGCGTCCGTGACGCCAGCCAAGGTGTCGAGGCTGATCAGCCAGTTGCCGAACGTGGCGTCGCCGTAGATGCCGGCAACGGTCAGGGTCTGACGAACACCGTTCTGGAACGTGACCTCGACGGTGGAGCCGACCGAGGCGTCGAGGTCGGATGCCGGATCGACATGGAGCAACAGCTCGTTCAACCCGAGTTCGGACACCGTTCCGTCTCGGAGGTCGGGGTCGACCAGTTTGGCGAACGCCACCGGATCGACGGCGCCGAAGTTCTTCGTGCTGCCGTCGACCTGACCGCTCACACCGCGAATCGGGGTGACCGCCTCGAGTTCAGGAACATCGGCGAGTGTCTCACTGACCACGGGTGACAGCCCCTGAAAGCTTGCATCGGTGATGACGAAATCGGCAGAGATCGCATCTTCCAAGGTGCCCACCAGCGTCGCGGCGAAGCGAGGACGCGAACACCGCAGTGCTGCTCACCAGGGCGACACCGATCATCAACGCAGAAGCGCTCGACGAGGTTCGGCGTGGCGCCCTCGCCACGTTCTGGCGAGCGAGCGCGCCGGGCACTTTGAAGAGCTTCTCGATCGGCCAACCGATCACGCTCGTGACCGGTGTGGCGACGGTCGACGACAAGCTCGCCACGCCGAGGAACAGCAGCAACGCGCCGCCGCCTGCAGCAGCGATGAGCCCCACCGTGCCACCGGGCCGAACAAACAGGCCGACGAGCAGCAGGACCAGGCCGGCGACCGTGACGATCACACCGCCGATGAGTCGTCGGGTTCGCATCGCTGCGAAACCGAGCTCGGGTCGCATCGCCGCCACTGGCGGGATACGAGACGCCCGTCGAGACGGCACGATCACCGACAGCATCGTGATGCCCACACCGACGAGCGCAGCGATGACGACCGTGCGGACCTGCAACACGGTCTGGGTGTCGGGGAAGCCTGCCCCCGCAGCATCGAACGCGGCAATGAGGCCGCGTGCCACCAACAAGCCTCCGCCGACGCCCAACACCGTGGCGATCACGCCGAGGCCCAACGCCTCGAGGGTGATCATGCGGCGCACCTGCCGACCGGACGCTCCGACAGCTCGCAGCAGCGCCAGCTCACGCAGCCGTTGGCCAATCGTGATCTGGAAGACGTTGTTGATGATGAACGCACTCACGAATGCGGTGATGAACGCAAAGATCAGCAGGCCCGTACCGAACACGTCGACGAACTGGTTGACGGTGTCGGCGGTCTCCTGAGCGACCTGTTCGCCCGTGACCACCTCGGTCTGCGGCGGCAGGATTGCTTCGATGCCGCGCTGGACCACAGCGGGGTCAGCACCGTTGTCGACCTGGATGTCGATGGCATCGACCTTGCCGTCGGCGCCGAAGTTGACGAGCGCCGTATCGAGGTCGAGCGCGACCACCTGGGCGCCGCCGAAGCTGTCGCCACTGCCGAGGCCGACCGTGGCGGAGATCGTGCCCTCGAAGCGGCCGACGTCGGTGAGGTACGCAACGGTGTCGCCGACTGCGAAGTTCTCGCTGTCGGCGGTCGCCTTGTCGATGGCGAGCTCGCCTGGCCCCTGTGGGGCGCGACCGTCCTTGATGGTGATCCCGGCAATGCCGTCGTCGCCCTCCCACGACACCCCGAGCGTGGGTCCGCCTGCAGGGGTGATCACGTCGCCTTCGGAATCGAGGAGTTGGGCGAATCGCTGCAGGATCGGCTCGGCAATTGCCACCCCGTCGACAGCACGGATCTCGTCGACGAGGGCAACGTCGATCGGGTCGCGTGCGTCGTCCGTGTCGAACTCCTGAGCTGCTCGGACCTCGAGGTCGATGTTCTCGTTCAGCTCGGTGAAGAGGTTGTTGAACGTGGCTC
>CAVQWE010000007.1:0-89262 GCA_963717385.1 Ilumatobacteraceae bacterium | reverse complement strand
GCAGTGCGAGGTGTCGTCGTCGACGTCGTCCTCGACGAATCGCAACCCCGAACGCATCTCCAGGAGCTGCAGCGTGGTGATCGCCGCCTTCGGCGTGCCCGCCCGATTCTGCAACAGCGGCCGGTGTCTTCGACATCGAGGAGCCCGTCGCCGACCAAGATCCCCACCGCCGCATGTGTGATCGACTTCGCCATGCTCCACGAGGTGAGCGTCGACTCGGCAGTGATCTCGATCGCCGGCTGGAAGATGTTCGCGGGCTGGACGCCGTATCGCTCGGCAATGACCTCGCCACGCCGCTGGATCAGCAACGCCAACGTCACGCCCTCGTCGACAGGTCGCTGAAACAGCGCGTCGACGAGGTCAGGCAGAGCAGGCACGCAGACGACGTTAGTTCGCTGCTGACAGGCGATCGGCGAGGCCGACCAAACCATCGACATCGTGCACGTCGACTGCCAGCAACGGCAGCTCGACCACGATGACGTCCTCGGCCAGATCGGCGAGCCCAGCGATCTCCTCGCGCTCGGCGGTGGCCAGCTCGGTCAACTCGTCGTGCCACGCCACCTGATCGGCGAGCGGGCCGTCGTCGAGACCATCGAGTGCGACCCTGTCTGCAGCGGTGAGTGGCTCGGGCATCGGATGGATCAGGTTGACCACCACGCCGGCAAACGGGAACGACCCATCACGCAGAGCACCGATGAGGTGCTCGGCCTCACCGATCGCCTCGGCCCTCGGGCTCGACACGACGACGAACGCCGCTGCGTCGGAACGCAGCAGCACCGACACCTCTTCGGCCCGTTTGCGGAGACCGGGTTCGATGTTGGCGAGCGAACGGAAGAACTCGACGGTGTCCTCGACGATCTGCGGGCCCGCCAACCGTCGAACCGCCCACAGGAACATCGACGCCGCAGCGTTGGTCACCTTGGCGAACGCCCGCTGACCAACGGTGAGCGCCCGGTACACCGGATGGCTGAGGAAACCGATCAGCCGGTCGGGGGCCTCGAGCAGGTCGATCGCATGACGCGACGGCGGCGTGTCGACGATGACGAGATCCCACTCGCCGCTGGTGTGCAGCTGGTGCAACCGTTCGATCGCCATGTATTCCTGCGCACCCGCCAACGAACCCGAAATCGCCCGGTACACCGGGTTCTCGAGGATCGCGGCCGCCTGCTTCGGGTTGGCCGTTTGCTCGTGCACGAGCCGGTCGAACGTCGACGCGGCATCGAGCATCAACGCCCACAGCTCACCGTCGCCCGATTCGCCTTTGGACTTCTTGCTCTTCGAGTCCGAGAGCCCGGGAATGCCGGTGACTCGGTGGGGTGCATCGGCTGCGGCGCCGGCTTCGAGACCGAGTGCGTCGGCGAGGCGCCGGGCGGGATCGACCGTGACGACGACCACCTTGCGGCCGGCGAGTGCCGCTGCCACACCCAGTGCTGCTGCGGTGGTGGTCTTTCCGACGCCACCTGGGCCGCAGGTGACGAGCAGCTCGGCGTTGACGATCTCGTCCCGGAACGATTCGGCGAGGGTGCCGGTCATGACGACGCCCCGATCATCGGACCGACGAGCGCATCGGCGAGTTCGCCGAGTTGGTGCAACGTGAGCCGTGGTGTGGCGAGGCGCGGGAGCGAGACGAGCGGGACACCGATCCCGTCTCCGAGGCGCTCGATCTGTTCGCGCTGACGTTCGAGGCGTGCACGACCGAAGTCGGTCGACGATGCGAGCGCCGACTTGGCCGACGCCGACAAGGTGATCTTGTGCGAGCGCGCCGCCATTGCGGGTGTCTTGTCGAGACCAGGACGATCGGGCCAACACGAGTTGACCACCGCCGGCAGCAACGACATCCCGATGTCGCCACGCAACTCGACGGCCAGTTCGAGTGCTTCGGTGACCGGGGTCTCCTCGGGCAGGGTGACGATCATCGCCCGGCAGCGTGCAGGGTCACGCAGCATTGCATCGACCTCGACCGACTGCTCGCGAACGGGACCCGACTGGACCACATCGGACAACCCGGTGGCCGAACGCAGGAATGGGGCTGCGTGGCCCGCCGGTGGAGCATCGACGATGATCAGGTCGGCGGCGCGTTCGCGTTCGAGTTCCTTGATCTTCCCGAGCACCAAGAGGTGTTCGAGGCCCGGAGTCGCCGCTGCGATCATCGGCAGCGACGCTGCCGATGCGGCACGACGCAGCATGCCGCCGACACCCTTCAGTTCGAGGTAGTCGCCGAATGCCTGGTCGGCAGGAATGGTGCGGCCGCGCACCTGGCCGGCCCCCTTGACCTTGCGCAAGATCCGGTCACTCGAGTCGAGTTCTCGTCCGCCGAGCAACGGACCCATGCCGGGGCGTCCATCAACAGCTACGAACAGCACGTTTGCGCCCTCACGTGCTGCAGCCAGTGCGTAGGCCGCGGCGACCGTCGACGATCCGACACCGCCCTTGCCGGCGACGACCGCTACCCGCGTGCTTGTCAACCAGTCGGTGGGATCACCCGTTTCGGTCATCACCCCCACCGTACCGCCACGAAGGCGATGAGCGAAGGGCACCCCGGGGTGCGGCTCGCTCATCGCTCCAGTACGCCCGCCCGAGGCGATGAGGCATGCGCACCGCAGGGTGCGGTTGGCTCATCGCTTGCGATGCGCCGGGTGGGGGCTCAGGGGGCGAACCGGCGACCCGCGAGGCCCACGTGGCTGCCGACAGGGCGACCCACTGTGTCGCAGGCGATCTGCGCGGCGTCGATGAGGCCATCGACCGACATCCCCGTGGCGACACCCATCTCACCGAGCGCATGCGCCAGATCCTCGATCGGGACATTGCCGCTGGCGTTGGGGGCGAACGGGCAGCCACCCAGTCCGCCGACGCTGGCGTCGAGGCGGACCGCTCCATGCTCGAGCGCCGCAATGGCGTTGGCGATCGCAAGGCCACGCGTGTCGTGCAGGTGCACACCGATCGGCACATCGACGCTCGAACGGACCAGCCCAACCAGCACCGCCACCTCGGTGGGCACGGCGACACCGATCGTGTCGGCGAGACCGATCGACGACGCACCGGCATCGACGGCTCGGCGAGCGACCTCGGCCACCCGGTCCGGGTCGACACGGTGTTCGAACGGGCAGCCCATCGCCGTGGCCAGCGTCATCTCCACCACTGCGCCGGCATCGCGGGCTGCGCTGGTGAAACGCTCGAATTCGTCGATCGCTTGATCGGTTCCGGTGCCGGCGTTGTGCCTGCTGTGGGTATCGCTCACCGACACGACGTACTGCAGGTGGCTGAGACCGGCCGCGAGCGCCCGCTCGGCGCCGCGGGCGTTGAGCACGAGTCCCCAGCGCCGCACTTCGGACGCCGCGGCCGATACGGCGGTGGCCGCGCACAGCGCCTCGGCATCGGCCGTGGCCGGCACACGGTCAGGACGCACGAAACTGGTCAACTCCAGATCGCGGACACCGGCAGCGAGCAGCGCTTCGAAGATCGCCACTTTTGCCTCGGTCGCAATCGGTGATTCGTCCTGCAGACCATCACGCAGGGTCACGTCGCGAAGCACGACGGTCGAGGGAAGACGATCGGCCACGCTCACTCGAGCAGTCTCTCGCTTTCTTGACGACACCGTCGACTCGGTAGACAACCACCATGGATGGCGACACGCAGACACGGACCGGACCGCTGCTCGGCGTCCGGGTGCTCGAACTCGGCAACTTCATCGCAGGACCGTTCGCGGGGCAGCTGTTCGGCGACTACGGCGCCGAGGTGATCAAGATCGAATCGCCCGATGGTGGCGACCCGATGCGTCGCTGGGGTGTGTGCGTCGACGACTCGAGCCTGTGGTGGCCGATCATCGCCCGCAACAAACGATCGGTGGTCGCCGACCTCAAGGACTCCGACGATCTCGCCTTCGTCCAGCGCCTCGCCGGCGAATGCGACGTGGTGCTCGAGAACTTCCGGCCCGGTGTGCTCGCGAAGTTCGGACTCGACTACGCCACGCTGTCGGCGAGCAACCCGGCGATCATCGTCACCCACGTGTCGGGGTTCGGGCAGAGCGGGCCACGGGCGACCGAAGCGGGTTTCGGTTCGATCGGCGAGGCAGTCGGCGGCATCCGCCACACGACCGGCGACCCTGACCGACCCCCTGCCCGTGCCGGTATCAGCCTCGGCGATTCGCTCGCCGCGATGTTCGCAGTGATCGGCACGCTCGCCGCGCTCCACGAACGCAACTCGAGCGGCAAGGGCCAAGAGGTCGACGTGGCGATCTATGAAGCGGTCGCAGCGCTGATGGAGTCTTCGATGGTCGACTTCGACGTAGCCGGTGTGCTGCGCAACCGGTCGGGCGGCACGCTGCCCGGTGTGGCGCCATCGAATGCGTATCCGACCAGCGACGGGTCCGAGGTACTGATCGCGGCGAATGCCGACAACATCTTCGCTCGGTTGTGCGATGCCATGGATCGGACGGATCTCGCCGCCGATGACCGTTACGCGACTCACATCCCGCGCGGCGAACACGAACGTGAACTCGACGCGATCATCGCCGAGTGGACGATCACGTTGGGATCGGACGAACTGCTGGCGCTACTGCGCGAACACACCGTTCCTGCTGGCCGTGTGTACACCGCGGCTGACATGCTCGACGACGAGCACTACGCCGCCCGCGAAATGGTGCAGCGCCGAACCGCTCGCAGCGGTGTGAACACCGCGATGCTCGGCGTGGTGCCCAAGTTCTCGCGCACCCCCGGCAGCATCACCGATGTCGGTCCCACCCTCGGCGAGCACACCGACCGGTACCGGTAGTCACCACAGGGGTCAGACCCAGGACGTGATCAGAACTCGTCGTCGAAGCTGACGTCGCCGGCGACGCCGACCTGGTAGCTGCTGACAGTGCGCTCGAAGAAGTTCGACAGGCCCTGCACATCTTGCAGCTCCATGAAGCTGAACGGGTTCTTGGACCCGAACTCGGGGGCGTAGCCGAGCTGCCCCAAGCGCTGATCGGCGACGAACTCGAGGTAGGTACGGGTGTCGGCCAGGCTCATCCCTGACACGCCTTCGCCGAGCACGTCGGCAGCGAACAACTGCTCGGCGTCGATCGCTTCGTTGATCATCGTGCGGATGTCGGCTTCGAGGTCGGCGTCGAACAACTCGGGCTGCTCTTTGCGCACGGTGTCGACGACTTCGAACGCGAAGTTCATGTGGCAGCTCTCGTCGCGGAACACCCAGTTGGTGCCATCGGCGAGACCGTTCAGCAACCCCTTCGAACGCAGGAAGTAGACATAGGCGAACGCCGCGAAGAAGAACAGGCCCTCGATGCACGTGGCGAAACAGATCAAGTTGAGCAGGAACTGCTTGCGTTGCTCGGGTGTCTCGATCTTCTGCAAGCCCTGGATCGAATCGATCCACTTGAAACAGAACTCGGCCTTGGCGCGGATCGACGGGATGTTCTCGACCGCAGAGAACGCAGCTTCGCGCTCGGCCATGTCGGGGATGTAGTTGTCGAGCAGCGTCAAATAGAACTGCACGTGCAACGCCTCTTCGTAGAGCTGACGTGACAGGTACATGCGCGCTTCGGGGGCGTTGATGTGCTGGTACAAGTTGAGCACCAGGTTGTTCGACACGATCGAGTCGCCGGTGGCGAAGAACGCCACCAGGCGCGACACGAGGTGCTTCTCGGCGGGCATCAGCTTGCGGTCGAGATCGACGAGGTCGTCGGAGAAGTCGATCTCTTCGACGGTCCAGGTGTTCTTGATGGCGTCGCGATACATCTCGTAGAACTGCGGGTACCGCATGGGCCTCAGCGTGAGGTCGTAACCGGGGTCGAGGATGTTGGTCGGACGGGCAGCGCCGACCGGGGGCGCTGATTCGAACTCGTCGGCGAGGGTCTCGCCGGGAACGGTGGACGTTTCGTAGTCGGTGATCGGGTCGATGAGTGCCATCAGTCGCATGCCTCGCAGGATTCGGGGTTCTCGAGGGAGCACGCAAGGGCTTCCTCGTCGGTGAAGGTCTTCTTGGCCGGCTCGTCGACGAGCGGCGCGATTGCGTCGGGCTTCTGACCACCGCCGGTGGGCGGAGTCGGCGCCGGCTTCGAACCCGAGGTGGTGCTCTGGTTGATGCGGGTCGCCGGGCGGCTGCGCAAGTAGTAGGTGGTCTTGAGGCCCTGCTTCCACGCGTGCAGATACATCGACGAGAGCTTGCCGATGGTCGGGGTCTCCATGAAGAGGTTCAGTGACTGGCTCTGGTCGATGAAGGCGCCGCGCTCGGCGGCCATGTCGATCAGCGCCCGCTGCGGGATCTCCCACGCCGTGCGGAACACTTCTTTGAGCTCAGCGGGGATGCGGTCGACGTCTTGGACCGACCCCTCGGCGCGCTTGATGTCGTTGATCATCTGCTCGTCCCACAGGTTGCGGGCCTGGAGCTCGCGCACCAGATAGCGATTGATCTGCATGAACTCGCCCGACAGCGTTTCGCGCTTGAACAGGTTCGACACCTGCGGCTCGATGCACTCGTAGCAGCCGACGATCGACGCGATCGTGGCGGTGGGAGCGATCGCGATCAGCAGGCTGTTGCGCAGGCCGTGAGCGGTGATGCGGGCACGCAGTGCGTCCCAGTCGAGCTCGGCGGGCGGGGTGACGCCACCGTTGGCGACATCCCACAGGTCGAACTGCAGGTCACCCTTGGCTGCGCGGGTGCCCTCGTAGGCCTCGTGTGCACCGCTGACCTCGGCGAGTTCGGTGGACGCCCACAGCGCATGGAAATAGATGTGGGCGCTGATCGTGCGGCTCAGGTCCTTCGCATCGGCAGAGTCGAATGCGAAGCCCTTCTTGAAGAACACGTCCTGCAGGCCCATCAGCCCGAGGCCGACCGGACGCCACTTGTGGTTCGAGAACTCGGCTTCCGACGTCGGGTAGTAGTTGATGTCGATCACCCGGTCGAGCAGCGGCACGACCTGACGCACGACCTCGCCGAGCTTGGCGTAGTCGAATTCGCCCTGCGCATCGACGTAGGCGCCGAGGTTGAGCGAACCGAGGTTGCACACAGCAGTGTTGTCCTGGTCGGTGACTTCGAGGATCTCGGTGCACAGGTTCGACAGGTGCACCACGCGAGGCGAGCCGTCGGCGTTGGCTTCACCGGTCTGGTTGCACTTCTCGTTCGATGCGTCCTTGAACGTGACCCAACCGTTGCCGGTCTGGGCGAGGGTGCGCATCATCTTCGAGTACAGCTGGCGGGCCGGAACCTGCTTCTCGTAGAGGCCTGCTTCTTCAGCAGCCACGTAGGCACGCTCGAAGTCGTCACCGAACAGGTCGGTGAGGTGCGGCGCCTTCTTCGGGTCGAACAGGCTCCACTGCCAGTCCTTCTCGACTCGCTCCATGAACAGATCGGGAATCCAGTTGGCGATGTTGAGGTTGTGCGTGCGCCGAGCGTGATCGCCGGTGTTGTCGCGCAACTCCAGGAAGTCTTCGATGTCGGCGTGCCACGATTCGAGATACACGCAGGCGGCACCCTTGCGGCGACCGCCCTGGTTGACAGCGGCAACCGACGAGTCGAGCGTGCGCAACCACGGCACGATGCCGTTGGAGAGACCGTTGGTGCCCTGGATGAGGCTGCCCTTCGCGCGCACCCGGTGCCAGGCAACGCCGATGCCACCGGCGAACTTCGACAGCTTCGCGATGTCGGTGTAGCGCTTGTAGATGCCTTCGAGGCTGTCTTCTGGCGAGTCGAGCAGGTAACAGCTCGACATCTGCGAATGAGCGGTGCCCGAGTTGAACAGGGTGGGACTCGACGGCAAGTAGGCCAGCGAACTCATCAGGTCGTAGAAACGCACGGCTTCGTCGACGTCGGTGCACAGCCCACAGGCGACACGCAGGAAGAAGTACTGCGGGGTCTCGATGACCTCACGGCGCGACGGGTGACGCAGCAGGTAGCGGTCGTACACGGTGCGCAGACCGAAGAACTCGAAGCTGCGGTCACGGTCGGAGTCGATGGCGGCGTTGAGCGCCGGCGCGTTGGCGTTGACGAAGGCGAGCACTTCGTCGGAGACGAGGCCTTCGGCATGGCCGACGGCGATCGACTCGGAGAACCACGGGATGTTCTGGTTGCGGACCTCTTTGTCGACGACGATGGCGAGCAGACGCGAGGCGAGCTTGGAGTAGTTGGGCTCTTCGACGATGAGTCCAGCAGCGGTGCGAATCGACAGGTCGTCGAGTTCACGAGTGGTGGCGCCGTCGGCGAGAGCGGAGATCGTGCGTGTTGCAACGCGCATGGGGTCGACGCCGAGCAAGCCTTCGGAGGCCTTCGCAATCGAGTTGACGATCTTGTTGACGTCGACGGGTTCGAGCGCACCACTGCGCTTCTTCACCCGCATCCCACCAGCGGTCGGTGTGGCGGTCGCGACCGGCGCCTTGGCCGTGTCGGTCAACGTCGGCGCAGCGCCGGCACCTACCGTGGACTCGGTTGTTGCGGCGTTGTCATCGATCACTGTCACCGTGGATTCTCCTGCTCATTCGTACGTCGTCGTCGGGCATTGCGAAATTGTCTGGATGTGGTCAAGAAGTTGCTGTCGACCACCAGATGTCGTGGTCATCACCCGCCGGAGGCACCACATGTCGTGGCGACGGGTCCGTAATTACAGCAGTGAAACTACGGGTGTGTCAACCGTCTCGTCGAGAAACTGTCAACTTGCCTGAACAGCGGCCATGTCTGTCCTGCGCACAGCGGCCTGATCTGCAAGACGAATGTCGGCGAGTTCGGCCTGGCGGCGCAGTTTCGACCATGCCTCATCGACCGATTCGGCGGTCGCCTGGACGAAACCGGCCCCCCGGTTGGCGCGGTCGCCGGTGTCACGTTCGGCTTCGGCGTGCCAGATCTCCTCGACCTGCAAGAGCCTGCCGTCGCGACCGCGCACGTTGTTCTCGCGGAACTCCAGCGTGGTGCGCCATCCAGAGCGTTCCATCTCACGGCGGTCGTTCTGCGCCAAGACAGCTCCGTGTTGGCGTTGGCGCCGCTGGCGCTGGCGTGGCGTGGGAAGGGCTCGGGCGACCATGGAACCATCTTGAACGACATGGCCTGTGGAGCGTCAGTACCGATTGCTTGTGAATTGCGGGCGTGCGTCTGTGGGTTCGAGGCGCAGGCCTGGGGACAACGACCAGGATCTGTGCACTGCCTGTGGGCGGAGGCCATGGCTCGGAGCCCGACGCGCGTTTCGGCCGGCAGCGACGCCGCCGCAGATGGGAGCGGTCGAAACAGCGTCACGACACGGGTAGGTTCTGACCGATGGGCGCGAACCTGCGGCGGAGCAGACGATGGGCGCGCCGTGGCCTCTGAAGGTCTGGGTGTCAGGGATCGGGCCCGGTTCACTCGGCCCGCCGCACCCGCCGCGACGATCGAGCGCCCGCAACTCGACCAGTCGTATGCCGCCGGCCGCGGCAAGATCGTTCGCGTGCTCGGTCCGGGCGGATACGGCAAGTCCACCCTCGTCGGGCGATGGGTGAGCAACGAAGACAGGACCGTGCTGTGGCTCGACGCCAAGCCCATCGACAACGATCCGGCAGTGTTCGCCGACGCGCTGATCGGTGCGCTCTCGAGCGTGGATCCCGACGCGTTCGGCGCACTGCCGGTGGCGCCGTCGGGGTCGCCGGGGTTCGCAGAACACGTGATTCCAGCCCTCGGCGCCGCAATTGCAGCGTGTCGCGAACCGTTCGTCATGGTCGTCGACGACCTCCACCTGATCAACGCCCCTGAGGCCGGGGCCGTGCTCGACGCGATCGCTGCACGTCTGCCGCCCCACTCGACGCTGGTGCTGAGCGGACGAGCACACCACCTCGATGAAGCGGTCGCTCGATTCCGCCTCGAGCCAGGGGTCGTCGACGTCGACGTCGCCGCGCTCGCATTCGACGACCACGAGTCGCGAGCACTGCTCCTCGCTCTGGGTGTCGACACCGAGTACGTCGACGCAATCGCGATCGGGCAGTTCGAGGGCTGGCCTGCCGGATTGCGTCTCGCCGGCCTGGTACTCAAGTCGAAGAGCACGCCCGACGACATCGAATCGATCGCTCAGGCTGCGTTCATCACCGACTACCTGCGTGTCGAGTGGACCAGTTCACTGCGGGTCCGCGACCTCCAGTTCCTTCGCGAGGCCGCATGTCTCGGAACGTTCACTGCCGAGATGTGTTCCGCCGTCCTCGGTGTCGCCGGGGCAGCTGCGACGTTGCGCCGCCTCCAGCACGATGTGCAACTGGTGGTGCCGCTCGATCGGCGCGACCGGTGGTATCGGATGCACCCGATCCTGGCGGAGTGGCTCGAGAGTGAACTCCGCGATGATGCTCCCGATCGCTGGGTCGAGGTGCACCTCAGCGCCGCACAGTGGTGGGAGCTCCGCGGCGACATCGACCTCGCACTGGATCACGCCACCGCCGTGGGCGACATCGACCGTTGTGAGCAACTGATCACCGACAACGCAGCCAAATACTTCCCGATGGGATCCCACCCGATAGTTCGCCGGTGGCTGGACCGTCTGCCGAACGATCGCATCCTGCGATCCGGCTCGTTGAGTGCGCTTGCGACGATGGCCGCACTTCACGTCGGCGACGGCGCCCGAGCGCGCCAATGGAACCTCAACCTCTCGAATCTGGTCGGCACCGACAGCCGCGATCGAGACGAGAACGACGCGGTCTCGATGATCGCAGAAACGCTCAGGGCGGAACTCGAAGTACATCCAGTGAGCAGCCAGATCGAGACGGCACGGCGAGCCATCGACCAGTCACCGCCGGGACCTTGGCGAAACAACGCGATGCTGATGCTCGGTGCGCACATGTTCTTGGCCGGCGACGAGAACTGCCTCGAGATCTGGGAGCAGGGCGTACTCGATGCCGAAGTCATTGGAGCACCGCTGCTCATCGCGCACCATCTCGCCGGGTCCGCCACGGCGAGGGCGCTGAGCGGCGACTCGGCGGGGGCTCTGCAGCGGGGCCGACGCGTCCAAACGATACTCAGGGAAGCCAAGGCCATCCTGCTGCCGACGATGGCGCTCAATGTCGCCGTCAGCTCGTTCGTCGAAGGATCGCGCGGGAGCCCCGACGTCGCCGCCGCCGAGATGGCGATTGCCGCTCGACATCTCGAGGGGTTCCGGTCCGTGGCACCGTGGATCAACACGATGGCCAGGCTGGTCCTCGTGCGGACGTCGCTGATGATCAGCGACCAACCTGCGGGCCGACGATTCCTTCGCGAGGCCGAGCAGTTCGCTCTGCAACCTGGCGATGCTCACGGCGCACTCCGCCACATCGAAACACTTCGCCACCAGCTGGAAGCCACCTCGTCGATCTCGATCGACGGTGCAGGCTCACTCACCCCGGCCGAACGGCGAGTGCTCGCCTACCTTCCGACGAATCTCGGGCTGTCCGACATCGCAGGAGAACTCTTCGTGTCGCGCAACACCGTCAAGTCGCACGCGGCGGCCATCTACCGCAAACTCGGCACGTCGTCGCGCCGTGAAGCCGTCGATCTCGCACGCGACGCCGGTTTGATCGACCACAACGGCTCCGAGCCGCCTCACTGACATCGCCGGTCCCAGGGATGCACCGGCGCTCTCCTGTGGAGTGGATCACCCGAGCAGCTCGTGTCCGCGGCGATACCTTCCCACCATGCGCGGAGCGATGCAGCGACCAGCTCGAGCCGTCCACCCCGGTCTGACTGGTTCTGCGTGATCTCCGCCACGCTCTACGTGCTGTTCTACGCACTCGTCGCTGCTGCCAGCCCGATCGTGCTCACCGCGACGCTCGTCGTGATTCGAAGCGAACAACCACGCACCAACAGCATTGCCTTCCTGTCCGGATTCGTGCTCGGCACGACGATTGCCGCCGCCCTGGGCTTGGTGCTCGGCCAGGCCGCCGCCGACCGGCTCGACTCGCACGAGACCCTCGAAGGAATCTTGGCGCTGCTGCTCGGCGTCGCGCTCGTGACCGCCGGGCTGCGTGAACGCCACAACCCAGCCCGACCCGAGACCGGTCGCCGTGCTGCGATCATGGCGAGACTGAGCCACGTCCGACCGGGTGCGGTGTTCTCGGTGGGTGGGCTCCTCGGGTTCGGTGGCCCCAAGCGGCTCGTGCTCACCTTCTTGGCCATGGCCTCGCTCGGTCAGGCAGATCTTCGCGACGTCGCGAACCTGACGCTGATCGCTCTGTATGTCGCGGTGGCCACGCTGCTCGTGTCGGTGCCTGTCGGCGTCGTGGTGATCGGTGGGAGCCTTGCCGCCGCGATCGTCTCCCGAGGTGAGGCGTGGCTGAAGGCGAACGCCATGTGGATGCGCGTGTGGCTGGCCCTGGGGCTCGGCGTGGTGCTCGTCCTCGACGGGCTACTCCGCCTCAGGTGACCTGACCGACATCCGAGGATGTTGACGGGCTGTGCGATCACCGGCGTCAGCAACACCAACGAAATCATGGCCTGCACGGCCATCGGCCGAGGCGATGTTCACCGCGAATGGACGTCGAGGTGGTGTCACCCACCACCGGGCGCCCGCTCCGGTGAAGCTTCCGGTGCAGCAGGTTCACGTGCTGGTGCCGGCCTGAGATGAGCCGACACGACATATGACGCCACCACGGCAACGATGACCACCGGCGTCAACGCCAAGCCGTCGGCCTGGAGGAAGAGCACCACCAACAGCACGGAGACGAGCGGCAGGTTCAACATCGCAACCGTCATCGCTCCGATCCCCATCGCCACGCCAGCGATCATCGGAAGGCCCGGCAAGTTCGACAGCAGCACGCCGCCCGCAGCGCCGATGAACATGCCAGGAAAGACCGGGCCGCCCCGGAAGCTGCTGAGCGCCAAGCTGTAGGCCAGCGACTTGCAGACGATCAGGAGCAGCAACGCCCCGACGGTCCAGCTCGCTGCGCTGTCGATCAGCGGTGCCAACGAGTCTTGTCCCGAGAACAAGACGTCGTCCGTTGGCTTGTCGGTGAGCGTTGCGAAGACGAACACCGACACGCCGATGCCCAGGCCAACCACCGGCATCAGCAGCACCATGCGACGCTCGACGATCGCTTGCAACCTCAACGCGATTCGAGTGATCGCTGCGCCGAGCAAAGCGGCGAGGATGCCAATGACGATGGCCCACCCGAACTGGCCGACCGTCGGTGCACCGACGGTCGGAATGTCGGGGATGGCCAACGAGAACGTTCCGAACCCTGTCCATGCGTTGAGCCCGACATAGATCAACGATCCGACTCCGGCTGCGAGGAGACCGGGCACGAGCACCACACCCAGCGTCGCCCCACCGAGCCCTGCCGCTTCCATCATCAGGAACGCTCCCGCCAGCGGCGATCCCAACAGCGTGGCGATGGCAGCGAAGCTTCCGGCGCCCCCGACCACCATCGCTGCGGTCGCAGGCGCATCACGCTTGAGGAGGTGCACGGCGAGAACTCCCAGTCCGCTACCGATGGCGATCAGGGGTGCCTCAGGTCCGAGCACCACACCGAGACTCAGCGTCGCGAACGACGCCAGGATGATCCCTGGCAATTCGATCGGTGGGACCGGGCCGCCCGCCTTGAAACCCTCGGCCGGCTTGTGCCCGGCCTCACCCGGCAGGTGCTGAATCGTGAGAGCAACGAGCAGTCCACTGAGAACGAGCGGTGCGATCGGCCACCAATCGGGAGAGCTGTCGAAACCGAGGTGGCCCGGCAAGGTCGTGAACACGTAGTTCTGCAACTCGGCAACGACCTTCAGGAAGAAGTACGCAACAACTGCGACCACCAGGCCGGCAACTGCGCCGAGCAGCAGCAAGCCGACGTACGCCTTGCTCCGCAGCAACTGGACCGGGTCGGGTGCGGCCACCGGTGCGTCATCGGTCATCGCGGTTCGTCGTCTCGGTGTCGTGCTCGTGCTGTGCGGAATACAAGAGTCAACCCCTCCATCGGTGCCGCGAAATCGTCCGAACATCATCAGACAGCGACAGGCTCAACATAGGTACGCATGAAATCGCCGTCCAGCCGCGTGCGGTCGTCCGACGCCGATTGATCCGGCGCTGCTCACCAACGCCGAGCGCGCATTCGAATCCGCAGCCCAAGCGACTTGACTGCGACTACTGCTGGGCCATGGCGATGCGGAAGCGTTCGTCCGGATCGATGAAGTGGTCGTGGTCGTCGTCGCCGAGGTCGATCTGCACCCAGTGGATCTTGCCGGTGAACTTGCTGTCGGCAGCGGTGTAACCCGACAGCACGGGTGTGCCAGCTTCGTAGCCGACATCCGTGGTTTCGTCCGCCGAGAAGATCATCGCCTGCGTGGCCCCGACGCGTCCGGTACCGACCGCGGTGCCGTCGTAGTACAGCGTGACGTCACCGCCCTTGGCGAGGCCGCCGCCGTCGTACGCGAATTCGGCGCGGACCTGGTGCTTGCCGGCGGGAATGACCGAGTCGGCGGTGGTGACGAACTCCTGGATACCGAGCAGGTTGTAGACGAACACGGCCTTGCCGTCGCGGACGCACACGCCCCAGCCGCCGAAACGACCGCCCTGGGCAATGATCGTGCCGTTGCAGCCTGCCTCGGGCACGACGATCTCGGCGGTCACCGAGAACGACTTGTTCTTGATGCTGACGACGCTGCTCTCCGACAGCCGGCCCATGCCCGGGAACAGCAACTGGGTGTTGCCCTTGATCAAGGTGGGTCGTCCGGCGATATCGGGGTTGAGCCGTTCGGCACCGCGGTCGTCCATCGGCAACACGTTGTACTTGGTGGCCTCAATGATCCAGAGGCGCTGCAGCTTGGCGAGCATCTCGGGATGCTCTTTCACCAGGTTCTTGGCCTGGGTGAAGTCGGTGCTGCCGTCGTACAACTCCCACACGTCGTCGTCGAACGCGGGAAGCACCGCGCCGACCATCTCCCACGGGGTGTGGTGCTTGGTGACCGCGCTCCAGCCCTTGTGGTAGATGCCGCGGTTGGCGAACATCTCGAAGTACTGCAGGTCATGGCGTTCGGGCTCGTCGGGGGCGTCGAAGGTGTAGAGCATGCTGGTGCCCTCCATCGGCGACTGCTGCACACCGTTGACCATCGTCGGCTCCGGCAGACCAGCAGCCTCGAGGATGGTTTGGGCCACGTCGATCACATGGGTGAACTGCGACCGCAACCCTCCGGCGTCCTTGATCCGCTCGGGCCAGTGCACGATGGTGCCGTTGCGGGTGCCTCCCCAATGCGACGCGACCTGCTTGGTCCACTGATACGGGGTGTTCATCGCCCATGCCCAGCCGACCGAATAGTGGTTGTACGACGCTGGCGATCCGAACTCGTCCATCTTGGAGACCATGAACTCCGGTGTCTCCAACGCGGCCATGCCGTTGAAGTTGGCCATCTCGTTGAACGCACCGTTCATCGTGCCCTCGGCCGACGCTCCGTTGTCGCCGATGATGTAGTAGATCAGCGTGTTGTCGAGCACACCCAGATCATCGATCGCGTCGACGATGCGACCGACGTGATGGTCGGTGTGCTCGAGGAAGCCGGCGTACACCTCCATCTGTCGGGCCAGCACCGGCTTCAATTCGTCGGGCATGTCATCCCACGCCGAGATCTCCACATGGCGTGCCGGGAGCTCAGCGTCGGCAGGGATGATGCCCATCTCCTTCTGCCTGGCGAACGTGCGCTCACGCAGCGCGTCCCAACCGTCGTCGAACTTGCCCTTGTTCTTCTCGATCCACTCGTCAGGGCAGTGATGCGGCGCGTGCGTCGCCCCCGGCGCGAAGTAGGTGAAGAAGGGCTTGTCCGGAGCCAACGCCTTCTGCTGGCGGATCCAGTTCACGCAGTGGTCTGCGAGGTCCTCGGTGAGGTGATAGCCCTCCTCCGCAGTCGCCGGCGGCTCCACGGGTGTGAGCCCGTTGTACAACGCCGGTTCCCACTGGTTGTTCTCGCCACCGATGAAGCCGTAGAAGTGCTCGAACCCGCCACCGCCTGCCGGCCAGGCATCGAACGGCCCGATGGGAGACGACTGCCACACCGGCACCTCGTGGCACTTGCCGAACTGGGCCGTCGAGTAGCCGTTGAGCTTCAACGTCATCGCCAACGGCGCTTTCGTGTTCGGCCGCACCGAGCTGTTTCCCGGCGCCGACGTGGCAGTCTCGGTGATCGATCCCATGCCGACCGAGTGGTGGTTCCGGCCCGTCATCAACGCCTGACGAGTCGGCGCACACAACGCGGTGGTGTGGAACCGGTTGTACCGCAGCCCGCCAGCCGCCAGACGGTCAGCCGTCGGCGTCGTGCACGGACCGCCGAACGTCGACGATGCACCAAAGCCGACGTCGTCGAGCAGGATCACCAACACGTTGGGTGCGCCCTCGGGCGGCAGCAGCGGCTCGATCGGCGGGAACGCAGTGTCGGGGTCCTTCGCGTCATAGGTCGTCAGGGTCGGCGCCGGACGATCCGGGATCGGCAACATCGAGCGAGAGTGGCGGTCGGGTCGAGCAGTCATGTCAGCTTCCTTTGGTGCAACGGTTCGAATTCTGCGGGGCGGGTTCGATTCGGATCTCGACCATTCTGGTCCAAATTCGGGCGCCGGATATCCCCCAACATGGCCGATTTCCGGTGCAGCCTGGTCAGGCGATGATCGAGATGCCGTCGCCCAGGACCTTGGCGCCGAGGACGACGAACAACACCGTCATCACGGTGGCGTTGTTGTCGGTGAGCCACTGCTTCATCTCGGTGAGGGTGTGCGTTGCCTTCGAGCCCATGACGAGATTCAGGATCACGGGGGCGCCGATGGTCAGCGAGGCGATCAGCACGTACACGATCAACACGATGGCCTCGTCGCCCGAACTCAATCCGGCGCCGCCGATCGTTGCGGCAGCGGCGATGGTCAGCCCGAGGTTCTTCGGGTTCACCGCCGACAACACCAGCCCCAGCCCGAGCGACTTCACAGCGGTGAACTCGTCGATCGACGACATCCACTTCGGCATCGCGGCGTGCTCACCCTTGGCCGGTCGGCTCTTCCACTGCTTGAACCCGAGCACGATGAACAATGCGCCGATGAGGATCTCGATCCACCCACTGGCGGTCGACGGTGCGCCGTTGGTCGACGAGATGCCGAGGGCGAGCATGATCGTCCCCACCCCCAACAGCCCCACGATCCACCCGACGAGGAACGAGATGCTGTTCGCCTTCGAGCCCTTGGAGAAGAGCATCAGGATCACGGCGATGATCGGCACGGGGCTGATCGCCACACCCACCGCCTGTCCGAGGATCGCTCCGATTGCCTGACCCATGCCGATACTCCCTGTGGTGCGGACGCGACGATTCGCGTCGTTGGTCAAGGATGATCGCAGCACCACCGGCCCACATCACCCACTCCGGATGATCGGTCCGCCGCGACGGCGAGCGGTGGCCGTGGTCGAACGACTCCGTCGCCCTGGCCAGATCCCGCTGCACACGATCCATACCAACGCCGACCTGCTCTCCGAGGGCCGATACGCCGATGAAGTGATGAAGGTGCTTGCCGACTCGGGTCGCAACGAGCCCTGCCCGTGCGGCAGCGGACGCAAGAGCAAGGTCTGCCACCAACTCCCGCGGTGATCGCTCTCCCGCTGCGATCAGACCCCTGGGTCGTCACTCCCTCGGGCAGGGCCGAGCGCACCCGACGCAGCGTCGTCGTCGCTGGTCGTCAATCGTTGGCGCAGCAGCAGAATCGTGGCGCTGGTGAGCAGCACGAAGGTGGGCATGGCCAGCCCGAACGGCGACGAGACGAGCGGCACGACGAAGAGAATCAGCGCCGCCGCATATCCGACGTACGCCACCCAATTGGGCAGGACCGCCGTTCGCAGGAAGATCGTTGAAGCGCTGGCAACGAAAACCGCTTGAATGCGGGGTCCTACCACCAGCATCAACCCGACGGCGATCGATTCGGCGAGGCGGATCCCACCGAGATCGAGTTCACCCTGGTCGATCATGGCGGGTGCGGCGAGGCAAGTGGTACCGACGAGCCAGATGCAGATGTAGACGAGCGCCGAGCCGAAGAACGCCGTGGAGAAGAACTGGTCCTCGCGTTCGCCCACTCGGCGACGAACAACGGCGACGAACCAGAGCAACGCAACGGCGGCGATGCTGGCGAGTCCGAGTCCGAGCACAAGTCTGAAGTGATTGTCGTCGTCGGCGCGCCAGCGCGTGGTGCCGTCCCCCCACTCGTACGGCAGCGCTCGAAGCGAATACATCGCAAGGACCGCCGTGATCGAGTACACGATGCCCGCCGCAGCCGCCGACTCGACTCGCCGACGACGGATGCCTGCCACCGACCGGCCAGCAGTCTTCGGTGTGTTCACGGCGGCGGATCCACTTCCTTCGAAACGGCGTCTGTTTCGCCGGGTGAAGGCATCGTCTGCTTTCCGAATCGCACGATCCTCCACCACTTCGGGTGATCCTCGGCCACCTCGTGCCAGGGGGAGCAGACCGCCTCGCCCGCTCTGGGCGATGACAGGTCCGCCCGCACGCGGCAAGCTGCGAGCATGACACTGCAACCGGTATCGCGAGCTGCCGGCTGGCGCCGGCTGGTGCCGGGCATCGTCAGCATCGCCGACGGTGTCCGGCACAGTCGCTCTGCCGACACGCGAGCAGCACTCACCGTGTGGGCTGTCGTCGTGCCCCAATCGCTGGCGTACGCCACCCTGGCCGGCATGCCGTCGGTGCACGGCCTCTACGCGGCGGCCGCCGCCCTCGTGGCGTACGCGATCTTCGGGACGTGCCGTGATCTGAACATGGGGGCGGAGTCGACTGTTGCCATCATGGCCGCAGCCACCGTCGCTCCATTCGTCATCGGCGCCGACGACGTCATCGACCTGACCGCGTTGCTCGCACTCCTCGTTGGCGGCTGGTGCGTGCTCGGATACGTCGCCCGCCTCGGATTCATCGCCGACTTCCTGTCGCGCCCGATCCTGGCCGGTTACGTGTTCGGATCAGGGATCATCATCGTGCTCAGCCAGCTCGAGGCGCTGCTCGGCATCAGCATCGACAGCACCCTGTACGTCACCGACATCGGCGCGATCGTCGGCAACCTCGATGAGGCGCACGGGTTGACGACGCTGATGGGGCTGTCCACGGTGGTCCTCGTGCTGCTGCTGCGCCGCTTCGCGCCCCAGGTGCCGGCCCCACTGGTCGCCGTGGTGCTGGGCATCGTGCTGGTCGCTGCGTTCGATCTCGAAGCCAGAGGAATCGCAGTCGTCGGCGCGATCGAGTCCGGACTGCCCGTCCCGGGACCACCGGAGGTGACGTTCAGCCAGTTCACCCAGCTGCTGCTGCCATCACTCGGCATCGCGCTGCTCGCCTACCCCGACAGCTTCCTCACCGCTCGCTCGTTGGCGTCCAGAGGGGAC
The DNA here is from genome assembly GCA_963717385.1 of Ilumatobacteraceae bacterium. GTDB lineage: Bacteria > Actinomycetota > Acidimicrobiia > Acidimicrobiales > Ilumatobacteraceae > Sva-07. Next base: position 69,961 of record CAVQWE010000007.1, on the reverse strand, counting down.
TACGACCTCGACGCCGATCAGGAGTTCCTGGCAATCGGCGCGTCGAATCTCGCGTCGGGGGTGTTTCAGGGATTCCCGGTCAATGGCAGCCAGTCGAGAAGCTTCGTGCAAGCCGATGCCGGAGGTCGGTCCAACCTCGCCGGTCTGATCTGCGCGGCACTCGTGGTACTGACGTTGATCATGCTCACCGGACTGTTCGAACAACTCCCGACGGCTGTGCTCGCCGGGATCGTGATCGTCGCCGGGATCAGCCTGTTCGCGCTCGACGATTTCAAGGCGCTGTGGCACCTTCGCAGGTCCGAGTTCTGGCTCGGTGCAGCCACGATCGCCTCGGTGCTCGTGCTCGGGATGCTCGGCGGTATCGCGTTCGCAATCGGCCTCTCGCTGATCGTCACCGTTGCCAAGGTCGCCCGTCCGCACACGGCTTCTCTCGGTCGCGTCGAAGGCACGGACACCTACCGCGACCTCGAACGCAACCCTGACGCCGTTGCCGTGCCCGGTCTCTTGATCTACCGAGTCGACGACGAGCTGTTCTTCGCGAATGCCACGCACGTCACTGACGACATCAAGCGCCGGCTCGTCGCTGCCGACCCACCGGCAACGGCCATGGTGTTCGACGCCGAGGGAGTGTCCAACATCGATTCGACTGCGATCGAGTCGCTCGCTGATCTCCTCACCGAACTCGCGGCGGCCGAGGTCGAGATCAGCTTCGCCCGAGTCCGCCAACCAGTGCTCGACATGCTCGAACGATCCGGCATTCGGCGACGAGTCGGGGCGCATGCCGTGTTCCTCGAGGTCGACGATGCCGTCGACCATTTCCTGAGGACGCGCCCCCACCCGAGTTCGGACCACACTCCCTGATCCTGGCGGTTCGGTTCACCCTCTTCGGGTGACGCACACCTCCACCTCGACGCAGACACTGGTGCTTCAGCAGCGCGCTCGACCCACCAGAGAGAGGTGCGCGATCCCATGCTCGATCAAGAACTGTCCCGGCATTCGACACCGTCGTGAACGCATTGTTGGCTCCCTTCACGCGATCGGTCGAACGATGGCCGATGTTCGACGACGAAGATCGGCTCCCCGGCTGCCGAAGCACCGGTGAGCATCCGACCCCCCCGAGCGCCGATCGACAGCGATCGGTCACCGCGTTCATCGTCCCAGCCCTGCTGAGCAGCGGCGACGAACTCACCGATGTCATCGACCGGATCGCTGCGCGCGTCGATGAGACAATCCGCTGTCAGAGCCCAGCGCTTCTCACGAGGTCGCGCGTTGAACTCATCTCAGCGCTCGTCGCCGGCGATGATGCAATCACGGATGTGTCGGTGAAATTGTCGAGCATCGCCTTGGCCGGAACATCGAGCTTCGTCGAATGGGAATTGCGCGGTCGTTTCACCCGTCCTGCGTTCCTCGACGACGACCTGATGATCGAGCCGACCTGGCAGGTCGTCACGACCACCGGCGTCATGGTGCTCACGTTCGTCGGCGATCGCGTCGGCGACATCCGCTGCTACCACGACGCCGTCGTTCTCGACGACCAGCTCCTGCATGGTCACGCCGAGCGCTCACCGCGCTGACCAGCTCACCGTGCATGGATCGCCCGGTATGGGTGATGCCTCGACGACTCGGTCGGGAGCACGCTGTCACCCAGCGACAACGGATCCACCGATGTCGAGCGGCCGACGGTGCGTCGGTCGCCAACGAGACGAGAGAGCGAGCTGCCAGATGCCCCACGACGTGATCGACGAGATGGGACCGGTCGACTACCTCGTCGTCGAGTTCCCGGAGAACCAGGCGAACTTCAACGGCGAGATGGCCCAAGCTCTCTCGGATCTGGCTGCCGCTGGAACGATTCGAATTCTCGACCTGATGATTCTGCGCAAGGACGCTGATGGTTCGATCGACGCATTCGAAATCGAAGAGTTCGACGAACTCGAGCCACTCCGACAGATCGAGGCAGATCTCGCCGAGTTGCTCGCAGCGAAAGATGTCGCCCATCTGGCTGAAGCAATGGAGAACGGCACCACCGCAGGTGTCGTGGTCTGGGAGAACACCTGGGCCGCGCCGTTCGCTTCCGCTGCCAGACGCGCCGGCGGTCAGCTGGTTGCGACCGGTCGCATTCCGATCCAGGCGATCGCCGCCGCGCTCGAAGCCGACGAAGACCACGACCACGACGACCAAGGAGTCTGATATGCCCCTGCGCCCAGCCCGAGCCGCCCGAAGAGGTGTGATCGCTGCCCCAGTTGCCCGAACGGCAGCAGCAGTCGGTACCGCAGCCGTGGTCACCACCGGAGTTCGACGTCGCCAGCGGCGACGCGTCCGCCGCCGGATCTGACAACGCGCCCCATCTCACCCTCAACGGGTGTTGACATCGTCAGCGACGACGCCGACGATGTCTTGCCATGACCACCGAACCGACATCATCGAGCACGGACGCGTCCATCGGCCCGCGCTGGCTTCCCGGGCTGCTGATCGTTCTCGCCACGCTGCTGGCGGTCGTGACCACGGTGACGACATGGACTCGCTCGCAGGCCCTCGACACCGATCAGTGGGTCGAGACCAGCGGTGAGCTCCTCAACGAACCCGAGATCCAGCAGGCGCTGGCGATCTACCTCACCGACGAGTTGTACGGCGCGGTCGACGTCTCCGGCGAGCTCGAGTCGCTCCTGCCCGCCGACCTGTCAGGGCTTGCCGGCCCGCTCGCTGGGGCCCTCCGAGGGCCGACCACCGATGGCATCGAGAAGATCGTCGCGTCGAGCGCATTCCAGTCGGTGTGGCAGGACGCGAATCGGGCAGCCCACAACGCGGCAGTCCGAATTCTTCGTGACGAGTCGACCCTCGACAGCGTTTCGACGTCGGACGGCGCCATCGTCCTCAATCTGAACACCGCCGTGGTCAACCTCGGCCAAGCGGTCGGCATCCCCCAATCGGCGCTCGACCGCCTCCCCGACGATGTCGGACAGATCACCATCCTCCAGTCCGATGAGCTCGCGGCTGCGCAGAACGCCGTGAAGGTCCTCGATTTCGCGTCGTGGTTCCTCTTCGTCGTGGTCGTCGCCATGTATGTCGCAGCGGTCTACCTGGCCGTTGGCCGGCGGCGTCAGATGCTCCGATCCGTCGGCATCGCGTTGGTCGTCGGCGGTGCCATCCTGCTGGTCATCCGTCGGGTCGGCATCCAGACTTCCGTGAACGCCTACGTTCAGGATGCGACCAACAAACCACTGGCCGAACTCGTCGGCTCGGTGTTGACCGAGTTGCTGCGACAGATGGCCTGGACCGGGATCGTGTACGGCCTGCTGATCATCGGTTTCTCCGTGCTGATCGGGCCGTACCGCTGGGCGGTCGCCTTCCGCGGTTGGGTGGCCGGGGTCGCCGACTCGACCGGTGCGCTCGTGGGCATCAGTTTCGGCGCCGTGCTTCTGCTCCTCTGGTGGAGCCCGGCTCGTGCGTTCGACCGCTGGGTGACGGCGCTCGTGCTGATCGGCCTCGTGATCGGAGCGATCTACACCCTGGTCCTGACGGGGCGTGGGGAGTTGTCGGCCGCTGACGCCGGACCGTCCGAGTCCGACCCGCAACCCGACGAGGCCGAGCAGGCAACCGAAACGGTGTCGTGAGCCTCTGACACGAACCATCGGTCCCACGTCGAATCATCCGATGTGGGCGATGCGAGTCGGCCCGAAGAGACCCTACGTTCGGGGTGTCCCAACCCTTCTGCAAGGAGACCCATCATGCTCGCGTACGACTACCCCATCCTCGGTGTGTTCTGGTCGATGTTCATCTTCTTCCTGTTCTTCGCCTGGCTCATGCTGTTGTTCCGGGTGTTCGCCGACATCTTCCGGTCCGACATGGGGGGCGTCGCAAAAGCCATCTGGTCGATCTTCGTCATCCTGGTTCCGTTCCTCGGCGTACTGGTCTACGTGATCGCTCACGGTGACGGGATGAGGAACAGGGACATCGCCGACGCCCAACAGAGCGAGGCTGCGTTCCGCTCGTACGTGCAGCAGACAGCCGGTTCTGGCGGCGTCGCGAGCGAGCTGAGCAAGCTGTCCGACCTCCGTGATTCGGGAGCGTTGACGGACGCCGAGTTCGAAGCACAGAAGGCCAAGCTGCTCGCCGGCTGACCGCAGCGCCGATCCAGTCTAGATTCACAGACACAACCGCCACCGAAGGACGTCCCCGCCATGGTCCACAAGCACGTGTCCAACGACGAAGCACTCGACCCGGCCTACGCCGGCCGGTTCGCTCACGCGCCGATTCCCAAGAACCGGATGCCGGACGACGAGTCGCTCCCAGGGGCCGTGTACCGGATGATCCACGACGAGCTGTTGCTCGACGGGAGCTCGCGCCTCAACATGGCGACGTTCGTGACGACGTGGATGGAGCCCGAGGCCGAGAAGCTGATGGCCGAGACGTTCGACAAGAACATGATCGACAAGGACGAGTACCCGCAGACCGCCGAGATCGAGCGGCGTTGCGTGAACATCGTCGCCGACCTGTTCCACGCACCGCCGGCCGGTGACGCCATCGGTGTGTCGACGATCGGTTCGAGCGAGGCGGTCATGCTCGGCGGCCTGGCGATGAAGTGGAAGTGGCGTCAACGCCGCGAGGCCGCCGGGCTTCCCACCGACAAGCCGAACATGGTGATGGGCTCCAACGTCCAGGTGGTGTGGGAGAAGTTCTGCCGCTACTGGGACGTCGAGCCGCGCTACGTGCCGCTCACGCACGACCGGTTCACCGTGGTGCCCGAGACCGTCATGGAGTACGTCGACGAGAACACGATCGGCGTGATCCCGATCCTCGGCACCACCTACACCGGCGAGTTCGAACCGATCGAGGAGATCCACGATCTCGTCGTCGCCTACAACGCCGAGCACGGCACCGACATCCCGATCCACGTCGACGCCGCGAGCGGAGGATTCGTCGCGCCGTTCCTGCACCCCGAACTCCGATGGGACTTCCGGCTCCCGCAGGTCAAGTCGATCAACGTCTCGGGCCACAAGTACGGCCTGACGTATCCGGGCATCGGCTTCGTGGTGTGGCGCTCGGCCGACGAACTGCCCGAGGAGCTCGTGTTCCACGTGAACTACCTCGGCGGCGACATGCCGACGTTCACGCTCAACTTCTCCCGGCCCGGCAACCAGATCGTCGGGCAGTACTACAACTTCGTTCGCCTGGGCCGCGACGGCTACCGACGCATCATGGAGTCGCTGCGCGACACTGCGGTCCACATCTCGTCGACGGTCGCCGCCATGGGTCCGTTCGAGGTCGTCAGCGACGGCTCGGCGATCCCAGTACTCGCCTTCAAGGTGAAGGACCCCTCGAAGTTCACGGTGTTCCACGTGTCCGAGCAGCTGCGCACCGGAGGCTGGCAGGTACCCGCCTACACGATGCCGGCCAACGCCGAAGATGTCGCCGTCCTGCGCATCGTGGTTCGCGAAGGCTTCGGCATGGATCTGGCCGACATGCTCCTCGAAGCAATCGGCAAGGCCGTCGAGCACCTCGAAGCATTCCCGCCGCCGCACCCGGCACCGGAACCCGGCTTCAGCCACACGTGAGCCGAACGCAGTCATCCATGTGATGCAGTGGCACCGACAGATCGGATGGAGACCGCACGAGCGCGGATGGCGAACCGCGATGCTCTTCATCGTCGGTTCGACGCTGTTCGCCATCGGATCGTTCCCGCCCTACTCACAACTCGTCGATGGCCGTGTCGTCGGCATCACGTTCGTGATCGGGTCGTTGTTCTTCACCTCAGCCGGGTACAGCACCGTCGTCCAGGTGATCAACGACGGAGCCGGTGAGTCCACACCCACCAGGCTGTGGGCCTGGTCGCCCCGGGGTGCGCTGTGGTGGGCAGCGGTCGTCCAACTGGCAGGCACCCTGCTCTTCAACGTCAATACGATCGACGCCATGGTCACCACCTTCACCGTCGAAGAGACGAACCGCCTCGTCTGGGGTCCGGACTTCTTCGGGTCAATCGCGTTCCTCGTTGCCAGTCACCTCGCCTGGATGCACCTCAGCGGTCGGTTCTGGTACCGCAACACCGACGACCAGGACTGGTGGTCGTCGTTGCTCAACTACGTCGGCTCGGCATTCTTCATGGCCTCGGCGATCGCCTCGTTCACACTGAAGACCACCGGCGAGGCGCTCAACATCGCCATCGTCAACTCCGGCACGTTCCTCGGCGCGATCTGCTTCCTGGTCGGCTCCTACGTGCTGCTTCCGTCGTCGACGCCCAGGGTCAGCAGCTGACGTGCGACGCACCACCGACCGGGACGGCAACCGGATCGACGTGACCCTGCGCGAACGACTGCGCTACCGGTTCGACAACGTCCTCGCTCGGGGAACGACGGCAGCGCTCGCCTGGCTCGGTGTGGTGACCCTGGGTGCCGTCTTGTTCAGTGCTCTGCTGCTGTCGCTGTTCGGCGTCACGTTCACCGGCAGCGAGAACACCGGGATGATCGAGGACTTCTGGCAGAGCCTGCTCCGGATCCTCGACACCGGCACGATGGCCGGTGACGTCGGCTGGGGACGGCGCATTCTCGCACTGATGGTGACGCTCTTCGGACTGCTGATCGCCGGCACGCTGATCGGCATCATCGCAGCCGGCGTCGAGGACCGGATCGACAGCATGCGCCGCGGCCGCAGTGTGGTCATCGAGTCCGGGCACCTGGTGATCCTGGGTGGTTCGAGTCGCATCCCGGCGATCATCGAGCAACTCGTGCTGGCCAACGCCGCACACGACTCGAACACCATCGTGGTGCTCACCGACGTCGATCCGACCGAGCTGCGACGGTCGGTGGTCGAGGCGGTCTCGGACCCGCACCAGACCCACATCGTCTACCGATTCGGAGATCCACGGGTTCGTGCGGACATCGCGCTGGCGCGCGTCGGCGAAGCACGAGGCGTCATCGTGCTGCCATGCGGGGACGGCGGCGATGTCTCGGTGGCGCACACGATGCTCGCGCTCAACGCCGAGCTCGGGGGCCTCCCTTCCATTCCCGTCGTGGCCGAGGTGACCGACCCGACGACCGCCGAGCGGTTGGTCCAGGCATTCGGTCCGACCATCCATCCCATCGCAACCTCCCAGGCAAGCGCACGAGCATCCGCGTTTGCGCTTCGCCAGCGCGGACTGAGCAGAGTGGTCAACGAACTCGTCGACTTCAGCGGCTGCGATCTCCACATCACCGATCGCCCCGACCTCCTCGGGGTGCGCTTCGACGAGATCGTGGGTTGGTTCACGAACGCCCGACCGCTCGGCATCAGCCGTCGTGACGGTCGAGTCGAGCTCAATCCGTCGCCGGAATCGGCCATGGCAGCGGGCGACCGACTGATCGTCCTCGCACACGACCTCGAAACCCTCGAGCCGGCCCCGACGCCCACACCACTCCAGAGCGGCGGGCCCGCAGAACGCCGTTCCACGCAGGTGACCGAGCCGGTCGAGGAACACATCCTCGTGGTGGGCTGGAATCCGCTCGGCCCGCAGCTGCTCAGTGGATGGGCGACCCACACCTCGCCGTCGTCAAGCGTGGAAGTGGCATTCGACCCTCGGCACATCGAAGTCGGCGACGTCGTCGTCCCCGACATCCACGTCGACGTGCAGCTCTCGCCCACCCTCGAGGCAGCATCGCTGAGCCTGAATCCACGACCGACCACGATCGTCGTGCTCGGCTACACCTCCGTCGACGCCGACGAGGCTGACGCCCGAACGATGCTCGACGTCATGCAGCTCAAGCGGCGCTGCGCCGGGGCCGGCGACGTGCCCCGGTTCGTCGTGCACATGCTCGGCGAGGAACACGCAGACCTCGCCGACCTCTCCGGCCCCGACGACTTCCTGATCAGTGCAGCCCTCGGGAGCCAGTTGATCGCGCAGCTGATCGAGCAACCGGAACGCCGAGACGTACTGCTCGAGTTGTACGGCGGCGGGGACAGCGTCGATCCGAATGATCCAGTGCGATCGCATCGACCTGGTCGGCACGTTCACCACCGCCGACATCGTGGCGACGTCGTACACGGCGGGCGTCCTCGCCATCGGCTGGCGACGTGTCGCCGACCAGGGCGAGGTCGTGCTCAACCCGGCCTCGTCGGAGCAAGTGACGCTCTCACCGCACGACCAGATCATCGTCGTCGGCTGATCGGATCACTCCGGTTCGTCGCCGACGGTGCTCACCGCCGAGTGGGTTCGGGCGTTGAGCGAGTCAGGACACTGCGTTGGCCGGGTTGGTACTCGGCCCGAGGGCCTCAGCCCGCGAGGATCTTCGACTTCTCGGTATCGAACTCGGAGTCGGTCAGAACACCCTGATCGCGCAGGGCGGCCAGCTGTGTCAGCTGCTCGACGGCGGACATCGTCGCAGCGGGGGCTGGTGCAGGAGCCGGCGCTGCAGGAGCCGCTGGTTGCTGGTAGGCCTGCTGTTCGTACGCTTCAGCTTCGGCCTGCTGATTCCAGCGGCGGTCCTGGCGGCGGCGGACCCGGCCACCAACTGCTGCGGCGGTGCCGGCGATGACTGCGGTGCCTGCGGCGGCGCGCAGGACGGGGCGGCGTCTCAACATGTTCGTACTCCTTGGTTCAGTTCGACTCGGCCAGGACTGACTCGAGTTCGGCGGCGAGGTCGTGGGGGATCCTGGCCCCTTCGATGAGTTCGCCACCGGCTCGCCGGATCGCGCTCGCCAGCGGGTCGGCCCACAGGTCCTCCCAGACCATGAGCAGGACCGAAGAGCCGTCGACGATCGACTCGGCAGCGTGGTCGATGTCGTCGGGGCTGATCACGCCTCCGACGCCGCCTTCGAGCGCAGCGAACGCACTCAGATGATCGTGTTCGTCGACCTCGAGGACGATGGCGCTGCCGTCATCGCCTCGGGCGAGGAACACGAGGTCGACGATACGAATGGTTCCAGCGTCGACGAGTGCAGCGAGTTCGGGAACGATTTCGCCCGAGAACGCCTCGTTGTCGGCAAAGCCGATGATGGTGTATTCCAGCGGTGCAACCATGTTTCCTCCGCAGATTCGCGATCGTGACGGCACGGCGACGGATCGACGCTGTGCCCGCTTCGAACATACGGATGGGCCGAGGTGCATGACATCCCCCACTGTGGGGGATCCGATCGACGTGCTCGGCTGCGACGATCAGAGTCGTCCCCGACCGGAGACCACAACCGGGAGCCCAGATGTCCACACCCTCATCGACCGACCACCCTCGCCGGGTGCCTCGTTTCCCGATCCTTCTCGCTGGTGCACTCGGGTTGCTCGCCATGCTGTGGATCGCTCCGATGGTCGCAACTGCGGTCTCGGCCATCAACCTCGAAGACGTCGAGAACCTGTACCTCGTCATCGGATTGTTCGTCGTCTTCGACGCGATCATTCCCATCTTTCCGAGCGAGTCGCTGCTCACGACCGCATCGAATCTCGCCGCGCAGCCCGGTTCGGACATCGATCTGTGGCGCCTCATCGTGGCGGGTTCGCTCGGCGCGATCATCGGCGACTCGTTGCTCTACTGGTTGTCGCGAACGGTCCTCCGGCGGTTCATGGCCGACAAGGTCGAACGCGCCCAGCGCAACACCAACGTGGCTCGTTCGCTCGAGGTGTTGAGTCAGACCGCCCCGATGCTGATCGTGTTCGGACGCTTCGTGCCGGGACTTCGTTTCATGCTCGGCGCAACGATGGGCCTCACGCGCTACCCGTACCCGAGGTTTCTGCTCTGGGATGCCATCGGCGGAACGTTCTGGGCCGCCTACACCTGCGTGTTCAGCTATCTCGTCGCATCGATCATCCAGGGCAAGCCACTGCTGTCGATTACGGTCTCCGTGGTCGTGACCACCGGATTGCTCGGGCTGCTCTACCGCCCGATCAAGCGAAACTGGGAAGCCAGTTCGGTCCGGGGTCCCGAACGAGAACAGGACGCTGCCAATGCCCCAACCGCCTGATGCACTCCGGGTGAGACAATCGAACGCAACCGAAAGAGGAACCATCTGATGTCGCAGCAGAGTCAGGTGTTGCGGACTCCCGTACTTCGCCCAACGCTGCGCCAGTTCGTCGCGCGCGACTGATCGCCACGACCCTGGTGCTCGCCGCAGCGCTGGCGGTGGCCTCATGGTTGATCCGCGACTTCGACATCGATCGGCCAGGCGACGCGTTGCTGGCAGGCTTGGTCATCGGCCTGATCAACGCACTGATCTGGCCGGCGCTGGCAGTGGTGCTCGTGCCCCTCTCGGTGATCACACTGGGACTTGCGAGCCTGGCCGTCAACGCCGTGATGATCTGGTTCGTGCTCGACGAACTGCCAGGGGTGCAGCTCGACGGTTTCGGTGCGGCGTTGTTGGTCACGATCGTGATGACGTCGGCCGAAACACTGTTCGCCAGCGCTCTCGCACTCGACGACGACAGCTGGTACGACCAGCGAATGGCGCGGCGAGCGCGCCGGCGACGCACGACCACCGTGACCGATGTTCCCGGCGTGGTGTTCGCTCAGATCGACGGCTTGGGCGAGTCCGTGCTGCGCGTCGCGCTGGCATCTGGCGACGTTCCGACCCTGCGGCGCTGGATCGACGACGGCGCCCACCGATTGTCGCCATGGCAGACCGAGTGGTCGTCGCAGACCGGCGTGAGCCAGTGCGGCATCCTGCACGGCTCGACGAGCGAGATGCCGGCGTTCCGGTGGGTCGACAAGGCGACGGGCGACCTGGTCGTGTCGAACCATCCCAAGTCGGCGCTGGCGATCGAACAGCACCACAGCGACGGCAACGGCCTCCTTGCACACAACGGCTCCAGCTACGGCAACCTCTACACCGGCGACGCGCAGCGTGCTGTGCTCACCATGAGCGTGGCGGGACGCGTCAAGGAGGGCCGGCTCGGAGCTGGCTACCGCCAGTACTTCTCCCGGCCATCCAACGCAGTCCGCACGTTCAACTCCACCATCGTCGAAGTGCTTCGCGAACGCCGCGCCACCCGCGACCAGGTCCGCCGCGGGGTGCAACCGAGAGTGAGTCGAAACTGGACGTACGCGTTCTTGCGGGCCTTCACGACGATCGTGAGCCGGGACGTCTGCGTCGAAGGCGTGCTGAACGACATGGCCGAGGGGCGTGACTCGATCTACATCGACTTCTTGGGCTACGACGAGGTGTCGCACCACTCGGGGCCCTTGCGCGCCGACACGTTGCGGGTGCTGCGCGACATCGATCGCCAGATCGCCCGCTTCGAACGCGCCTGTCGCGTATGCCCCTCGGCCGTATCGGATCGTGGTGCTCTCCGACCACGGACAAACACAGGGGTCGACGTTCGAGGATCGCTACGGCGAATCGCTCGCTGCCCTGGTGGCCAGACTGTGCGGCTCGGCCGTCGAGGTCGACAGCGACTCCGAGGCCGGCCGCACCGAGTCATCGGCGTGGCTCCGCACTGCCCGGAGCGACGAGCGCGACCTGCAGCACTCCGACACCGCTCCGACGGTTCTCGCCTCGGGCAACCTCGGGCTGGTCTATCTGCCCATCGGTGACCGCCGACTCACACTCGAAGAGATCAACGAGCGCCATCGCGAACTCGTGCCCGGCCTGGTCGCCCATCCAGGCATCGGCTTCGTACTCGTGCAGACTGCCACGGACGGACCCGTCGTACTCGGCGCCACCGGGCGTCGACTGATCGACTCCGGAGAGGTCGAGGGCGATGATCCGCTCGGCCCGTTCGGACCGACGGCGGTCGATCTGGTGAGCCGCGCCGCAAGCTTCTCCACGGCGGGCGACCTCATGGTCAACAGCATGTACGACGCCGAGCGCGATGAGGTGGCCGCCTTCGAGCATCAGGTCAGCTCTCATGGTGGTCTCGGCGGGGCGCAGACCCACCCGTTCGTCCTCTACCCGGCCGGGCTGAGCGCGCCACCAGCGCCGATCGACGGTCCCTGCGCGCTGCACCGGGTGCTCAAGGGATGGTTGCAGGAACTCGGTCAGCCGGTCCGTGTCGAATCATGAGCGAGAACGTTTCGGACACCGATCCCGACGACGGTGAACAAGCACACCGCCAGAGGGTCCGCGTGCTCCGACCTCGGCGCCCGACGCCTCGGCACACGGGCGTTCTCCGTGCTGTCGACGTCCACGCGTTTTCGGCGGCCGACCGATGTCGTCCTGCTGACGCTGTCGGTCGTTCTCATCGTCGTCACCGCCGCTCAGGTCGGCGACCCCGGCGAGTTCGAGTCGTCACTCGACAGCTGGTTGGCCTCGCTGCCCGCACTCCTCGACTTCGTCTGGGGCCCGGCGTTCGACTTCGTCCAGGTGTGGGTGGTGATCATCGCGGTGTTGGCGACGGCGCGCCGTCGCTGGCGGCTGTTGCGCGACTGGGCGGTCAGTCTCGGCATCACCGTCGCCGGCGTTGCACTGGTGGGGTGGATCGTCGACGACTCGATTCCGCGAGTGTTCGACGGGATCGGTCCCGCCGACACCGACGGCACATTTCCATCGCTGGCGCTGGCCGCAGGCGCGGCGGCGATCACCGTGGCCAACCCCTACTTCGTGGGCCCCCTGCGCAAATTCGGTCGCTGGCTCATCGGCGTCGCGTGGATGTCGGCACTGATCCTCGACGTCGCAACTCCGAGCGAGGCGCTCTGCGCGGTGGCGATCGGCTGGGCGGCGGGAGCGCTCGTCCACCTCGGGTTCGGGTCGCCCGACGCCACACCGTCACTCGCCGATCTCGATGCGTCACTGCGATCGATCGGCGTCGACGCCACGCCGATCACCGTCGAGGTCCGCAACGGTGCGACCGTCGCTCACGCACGCACTCCAGACGGCCGAGAGGTCGACGTGCAAGTCCACGGACGCGACTCGTGGGACAGCCAGTTCTTCGTCAAGCTCTGGCGGCTGGTGTTCTACCGGTCGGGTGGTCGCAACGTCACCGTCAATCTGCGCCGCCAGGTCGAACACCAGGCGTATCTCACCCTGTATGCCGAACGAGAGGGAGCGTCCGTCACCCCGTTCGTCGCTGCGGCCACCGATCAGCGCGGCAACGCGCTGTTCGTGTCCGAACGGGTCGGCGAGGGGTTCGGACACGGCGACGGCGAGATCGGCGACGACGTCCTGTCCGACGCCTGGCAGTCACTCGACCGGCTCCACCAGGTCGGAATCCGTCACGGCGGCATCACCCCACAACATCTCCAAGTCGCCGACGGCCATGTTCACTTCGCCGACTTCGACCGGGCGACCATCGAGTGGTCGGACACCTCACGCCAACTCGACGAAGCACAACTCTTGACCTCCACTGCGGTCGCCGTCGGCCCCGAGCGGGCCATTGCTGCCGCCACTGCCGCGCTCGGAAGCGAACGCCTCACCGAGATGACCACCTTCGTGCAGCAGGCAGCGATGCCGTCTGAACTGCGACAGGATGCCGAAGACGCCGACCTCGATCTCGACGATCTTCGCAAAGCCACGATCACCAGCGTTGGCGCTGAGGAACAGGAACTCCAGACGATCCGGCGGTTCTCCGTCAGCAACATCGTCATGTGGGTGCTCCTCGCCGTCGTCGGCTACGGGATCATCGGTGCAGTCCAGGAGGTCGGCCTGCAATCGATCCTCGATGCGATCGGACAAGCCAGCCCTGCCATCTTGCTTCTTGCACTCGTCGTCGGCCAGACACCCCGCTTCGCCGGAGCGTTCGCTGTGTCGCGAGCAGCACCGATTCCGGTGCCGCTCGGCCGCCTGACGCTGCTCGAGTTCGCGATCACCTTCGTGAACCTCGCCGTGCCGTCGACGGCAGCCCGAGTGGCCGTCAACATCCGCTTCTTCCAACGCAACGGCCTCGATCGCACGACGGCGATCGCCGTCGGTGGTCTCGACAGCGTCGCCGGTTTCGTGTCGCAGATCAGCCTGATCCTGATGATCGTCGGCTTCGGCCTCGGCAGCCTCGATCTGAACATCAGTGCAGACGCGCCGGACTTCACGGGACGACTTCTCCTGATCGCTGTGGTGGTCGTTGCGATCGGTGTTGCCGTGGTCTGGTTGGTCCCCAAGTTCCGCGACCCGGTCGTGTCGGTCTTGAGGACCACGTGGCAGCGTGTTGGTCCGATGCTGTCGTCGCCGCGGCGGTTGATCTCGGTCGTGCTCGCCAACCTGCTGGTGCAGTTGCTCTTCTCGCTGACGATCTACACCGTCTTGCGGGCGTTCGGGCAGGACGTGGGATTCGCCGATGCCGTGTTGGTCAACGTCTCCGTGGCGTTGTTCGCTGGGCTGATGCCCGTTCCGGGCGGTGTCGGCGTCACCGAGGCGGCACTGACTGCTGGGTTCACGGCGATCGGTGTCGACAGCTCTACCGCCATGGCCGCTGCGATCACCTACCGGCTCCTGACGTTCTACCTGCCGCCGTGTCTCGGCTACTTCGCGGTTCGCTCGCTGCGCCAGCAGCGTCTGTTGTGAGACCGCCCGTTCAGAAGCCCGGGATGAGGTCCTGGCAGGCAAGCGCTGCCTGACCGAAGGCGGGGTCGCTGGGGTCGAAGAGGTCGATGATCGAGTCACCGTTGGGGTCGGCGAGCAGGTCGCCCACCGTGATCTCGGGCAGGTCGACCCCGTTGTCGCGGAAGCAATCGAACAACGCGATGATCTGGTCGAACTCGCCATCGCCCGCCGGGGCGAAGACGTCACCGGTCTGAGGCGCCGAACACGACGCACCTTGGTCGGGAAGCACCAGGTCGACCAGGTACTCGGTGACCACGTCGTCGACGCAGGGCACCGACAGAAACGCCGTGTGGCCCTCGGCCTCCACGGTGTACAGCACCCCTGACGACAGCGACTCGGCCATCTCGACCGCCCACTCGTACGGCGTCGCCGGATCGCCGGTGGTGCCAATCACCAGGATCGGATCTGCGCCGTCGGCCGGCCCGATGGCGATCGGGTCGATCGGGTCGACGGTGCCGAGACAGCCGGTGCTGGCTCGCAGGAAGTCGCTGAAGTACTCCGACGCCGATGCGGCTCGTTCGGCCTGCGTTCGCACCACGTCGACCGGCGGTCGGGCCGGGTCGTCGGCACAGTTGATCGCGAAACCGGCGAACTGGCTGTTGTCGTAGGTGCCATCGGGCTGTCGACCGAGGTAGGTGTCGGCGAGCACCTGCAGCAGCGAACCATCCTGCTGGGCCTCGGCGAGGAACAGTGCGTCGGCGAGCACCGGCCACAACTGCGTGCTGTACAGCGCGGCGATCACGCCGAGTTGCAGCTCACCAGGGGTGAGTACTCGGTCACCGTCGTCGGTCAGGAAACCACCGACCTCGACGACCTCTGCCTCCAGGCCGGCGATGACGTCGAGGGTGGGCCCGATGTCGACGAGCGGACAGTCGGCATCGCCATCGCAGGCCGTCGCGAAGGCCTCGAGCGCAGCGTCGAATCCTGGCCCCTGCTCGAGGCCGAGCAGCGCCAGGTCGTCGGTGGGTTTCACCGCACCGTCGAGCACGAGAGCCCGCACCCGATCGGGGAACAGCTCGGCATAGGTGGCGCCGAGACGGGTGCCATAGGAGAACCCGACGTAGCTGAGTTGGTCGTCGCCGAGTGCGGCGCGCAACGCGTCGAGGTCGCGTGCGGCGTTGTTGGTGCCGACGTACGGTTCCAACGCCAGCGAATCGGCGGTGCAGGTGTCGCTGCGGTCTTCGGCTTCGGCCACCAGTTCCTCCCAACCCGCATCATCACCGGCGGCCAGCAGCGTCACATCGTCGTCGAAGTCGGTTTCGCAGTCGATCGCCGCACTGGCTCCGACACCCCGGGGGTCGAACGACACCAGGTCGAACCGTTCGGCGATCGCTGGTGGCACCAGTGCTGCAGCCGACGTCAGGAACTCGATTCCCGACCCTCCTGGCCCGCCCGGATTGAAGACCAGCGAGCCGATTCGTTCGTCGTCGTCGGCCGACGCGGTTCGGGCCACAGCGATGTCGATCGTCTCACCATCGGGGAACGCATGGTCGAGCGGAACGCTGAGCGTTGCGCACTCGAGGTCGATCAGCGATCCGGCAGCGCCACCGCACGAGCTCCAGTCGAGCGACCCTGCGGCGGGTGTCGGCGCCTCGGGATCGTCGCCGTCGGTGACATCGGTGACATCGGTGCGCGCCGGCGTGTCGGTGTCGATCGGATCCACCCCGACGGTCTGAACCCCCGGCGAGGCCGAACATGCAGTGACCGCCACGAGGGCCACGAGCGCCACGGGAGCGAGGACACGGCGCACGACGCGACGATATCGCTCCGATCGTCGACGGTCGGATCACCAGGATGCTCCAGCCCGGATTGCTTCAGCTCGGCCCCGATCGTGCCGATGACGACACATGCTGCCTCGTCGACTCGTCGCTGTTGTCCTGACCACGGCTGTTGCGTTGGCAGCGTGCGGCTCGTCGGGCGACTCCAACACCGAGATGGCATCGGCGGGCATCGACGGGAGCGAGGTCGCAGTCGGAGCCGCTCCCCTTCCCGGCGACGGGGTCGGCAGCATCGGTGATGCGGTCGAAGTGGCCGCCGGCGCCCCTGGTGATGCGGGCGATGCAGCGTGCACGGTCGATCACCAGACGCTGCAAACCGCCATCGACGCATACGAGATGCTCAACGGGGCACTTCCGACGAGCCAGCAGGACCTCCTCGACGCCCAGATGATCCGTGAGTTGTCGGTGCGTTTCGAGGTCAGCGCCGATGGGGTCATCGTTGCAGCGCCCGGCAGTCCCTGCCCCTGACCGTTGGCTCCAGAACGACGGGGGGCGTCACCCCAGCCACTTCGGCGTGAACGCGTCGGGCGTCGAGACGGCGAGGTCCACCGCGTCAGCAATGCCGAACGCTCGGCGGGCCAACGCCGCATTCGCAGCACTCACGAACCCGGCCGCCACGGTTGCATCGATGAACTCGAACAGCGGCGAGAAGTAGTCGGCGACGTCGAGGAACACGACGGGAACGGCCACGAGTCCGAGTTGGTTCCACGTGATCATCTCGAACGCTTCGTCGAGTGTGCCGAAACCGCCTGGCAGCACGATCACACCATCTGACAACTCGGCCATGCGGGCCTTGCGGGCGTGCATGCTCGAGGTGATCTCCAACTCGGTCAATCCGAGGTGTGCCACCTCTGCGGCGACGAGTTGCTCGGTCATCACCCCGGTCACGGTGCCGCCGTCGGCAAGCACTGCATCAGCGACGACACCCATCAACCCGACGTGACCCCCGCCGTAGACCAGTCGGTGGCCACCAGCAGCGATCGCTGCACCCAGCGCTCGCGCCGCCTCGGCAAACACCGGCTCCGATCCGGAGCTGGAACCACAGAACACACAGATCGCCGCCATCGGACCATCATGGCCCCCACCAAACCGTCACACGGTGCCGGGCCTACTGTGACAGTTGCGTTGGAACCAAGCTGGAATGGCTGCTCCGATTACCGGCCAGTAACGTTCGGGACATGACTGCGATCGCCGCCCCCGACCTTCCCGCCGCCGCTGACGCCATCGATCTGGCCGACCGCATCGTCGGCAAGGCCGTACGTCAGCTCGCCGCTTCGGGCGGCCCCGACGTGCACCAGGTGCTGGCGTACGACATCGCCCACGCCGCCTCCGGTGTCGCCACCGCGAGGTCGCTGCTCGACTACGGCTCGAAGGGCGAAGTCGAAGCGAAGATCACCTGCGCGTTCGCCGCCGACATGCTGCACGACCTCTCGGGCAAGCTGCTCGGACGCGAAGCCGAATGGGGTGTCGAGCGAGACGCTCTCGCGAACGTCCATGCGTTCATGGTGCAGTTCAGGGCGCCGGAGTTCCTGGCATCGCTCGCCGACACCGCCGGCCCACGCCACCTCGACGACGACATGGAGATGGTGGCCGACACCTTCCGAGCGTTTGCCAACAACGTCATCGCCCCCCACGCCGAGCACGTCCACCGCACCAATGGCGACGTGCCCGAAGAGATCGTCACCGGCCTCGCCGAAATCGGCGCCTTCGGCCTCAGCGTGCCCGTCGAGTACGGCGGCTACTCCGAGGGCGGCGACGCCGAGTACATCGCCATGGTCGCCGCCACCGAGGAGCTGTCACGGGCCAGTCTGGGGATCGGCGGTTCGCTGATCACCCGCCCCGAAATCCTCACCCGCGCCCTCGTGAAGGGCGGCACCGAGGAGCAGAAGCAGGAGTGGTTGCCGAAGCTGGCCACCGCCGAAGTGATGCCCGCCGTTGCGGTCACCGAACCCGACTACGGCAGCGATGTGGCCGGCATCAAGGTCACCGCCACACCGGCGCCCGGCCCCGACGGCGAGCCCGGCTGGGTGATCAACGGTGTCAAGACGTGGTGCACGTTCGGCGCCCGTGCCGATGCGCTCACGCTGCTCGCCCGCACCGATCCCGACCGCACGAAGACCCACCGCGGCCTGTCGTTGTTCATCGTGCCGAAAGAGCGTGGCGACAGCCACGGCTTCGAGCTCACCCAGGATCCGATCGACGTCGACGGCGTACAGCGCATCGGCAAGATGGAGGGTCGCCCGATCGACACGATCGGCTACCGCGGCATGCACTCCTACGAGGTCGCCCTCGAGAACTGGTGGGTGCCCGCCGCCAACCAGGTCGGCATGGAAGAAGGCCTCGGCAAGGGCTTCTACTACCAGATGGCCGGCTTCGAGAACGGCCGTCTCCAGACGGCCGCCCGAGCCGTCGGCGTCATGCAGGCCGCCTACGAAGCCGCACTCGACTACGCCGAGAACCGCAAGGTGTTCGGCGAGGCGATCATCGACTACCAGCTCACCCGGGCCAAGCTCGGTCGCATGGCCGTGCTCACGCAGGCCGGACGCCAGTTCTCGTACGCCGTCGCCACCCTGATGGGCAAGGGCGAAGGAGCGATGGAAGCCTCGATGGTCAAGGCCTACGTGTGCAAGGCCGCCGAATGGGTGAGCCGCGAAGCGATGCAGATCCACGGCGGGATGGGCTACGCCGAGGAGTTTTCGGTGAGTCGCCTGTTCGTCGACGCCCGCGTGCTCTCGATCTTCGAAGGCGCCGACGAAACCCTGTGCCTCAAGGTGATCGCCCGCCAGCTGATCTCCGCCAGCACCTGATGTAGGGCTCGGAGGGACACCGGCAGGTACTGCGCGGCATCACATCTGCGTTCCTGACGTTCGGCTCTGGCGCTCGCGCGCGCCCGGCGCGACCGTGAGGGTGCACGCCGAGGAAAGGAGATGCCATGCGTACCCTACGACTGGGCCTCGTGCTCGGGTTGTTGGCCATCGCGTCAGCGTGCGGGAACGGCGACGACAGTGCGACCAGCACGGTCCCGCCAGCAACGACCACGCCGAGTTCGACGACGACCACGAGCGACTCGCCGGCAACCACCGGACCAGCTGTGACCACGAGCCCTCCGACTACGCCGTTGTCGACGCCGCCACCACCGACCGCGACCAGCCCTGCACCCACCCTCGTCGATGTGCGCATCTACCTCCTGCGCGACGAACGGCTCGCCATCGCCCACCGTCAGGTGGAAGGCCCTGCGGTCTTGCGCAACGCGTTGGCCGAACTCCTCGAGGGGCCGACCGACAGCGAGCTGGCGGCCGGACTGCACACCCAGATCCCCGACGGCACGACGCTGCGCGACATCAACCTGGCCGACGGGCTCGCCACGGTGGATCTGAGCCGTGACTACGAACGCGGCGGCGGCACGCTGTCGATGACAGCCCGGTTGGCACAGGTGATCTTCACCGCCACCCAGTTCGACAACGTCGACGAGGTGCGGTTCTGGTTGGACGGCGCCCCTGTCGAGTTCTTCGGCGGTGAAGGCATCGTGCTGAGCGAACCCCAGCAACGCCGAGACGTCGACTGGGCGTTGACCAAGGGGATCATCATCGACACGCCATCTCCGGGAGCCGTCGTGACCAGCCCGATCACCGTCACCGGCGAAGGCGACGTGTTCGAAGCCGACTTTCCGCTGGAGGTCAGACGCGATGGCCAGCGGGTCAGCGACGTCGTCATCGTGTTCGCCGGCGCCTGGGGCGACTGGGCCGACTTCCGGACGACGGTCCCGGTCGACGCTCCTGCCGGTCCGATCGAACTGGTCGCAATGAGCCCCATGGGCTGCACACCGGACAGCGAACCGAGTTGTCCGACGGACCTCGAGACCATCGTCCCGCTCACGCTCAGGGACTGAGACGAGTCAGCCGACCAGCTCGATCACGTCAGCGATGCGTTCGAAGTCGGCGCCGACGTGGTCGCCGTGGGGGTCGAGCAGGATCGGGTGCAGGCCGGCCGCCGATGAGGCAGCGATGTCCATCGTGACCGAGTCGCCGACATAGGCAATGCGCGATCGATCGAATTCCGCGAAGTGCAGCAGTGCGTGGTCGAAGATCGCCGGGTCGGGCTTGGCCACGCCGACGACCTGGCTGTCGACGATGCAGCGCATCTCCACGTGCCGGCCGGGGCCCACCTGACAGATCTCGCGCACGAGGACTCCTTCGATCTGGCCGCTGGCGTTCGACACGACACCCATCGGAACACCAGCTGCCGCCAACGCGTCGAGCGCGCGTCGGGTCTCGGGGATCGCCCACCGCCACAGCGGCGCGTGCCGGGCACCGTCGAAGACAAGCGCCGCCTCACGACGATCATCCGGTCGAACTCCGACTGCGGCCACGTAGGCCTCGTTGTACGAGTCCCACGAGGTCTCCGCCGCTCCGACATCGGACTTCGCCTTCATCCCGGCGTAGTGGGCCCGGCGATGGGTCTCGACCGTGGCGTCACCGCCGTAGTAGGCAAGCAACGGCGCGATCACGGTGGGGTCGGGAAGCACCAGCACCCCGCCCGCGTCGAACAGGATGGCATCGAATCGAGACATCGACGCTGGTCTCGCCTCAGCCGAGCTTGTCGTGGAGGAACGCGGTGACCTTCGGCCAGATCTCGTCGTACTTCGCCTGGTCCTGCGTGCCGAGCGCGTTGTGTGGCGCCATGAACGCATGGCCGGTGCCGAGGTGCAC
Organism: Ilumatobacteraceae bacterium; assembly: GCA_963717385.1. Lineage (GTDB taxonomy): Bacteria > Actinomycetota > Acidimicrobiia > Acidimicrobiales > Ilumatobacteraceae > Sva-07. Next base: position 49,053 of record CAVQWE010000007.1, on the reverse strand, counting down.
GGTGATGTCGGCATCCTTGCCGAGTGCGGTCAGTTCCTCCTGAAGATGCATCGCTGCCGACGGCGGGAAGAAGTCGTCGTGCTCGGCCATGTGCCCTTGGATCGATGCCTCGATCTTCGAGTAGTCGGGCTGGTCGTCGCCTGACGGGAACCCGTAGAACGGCACGGCGGCCTTCACCTTGTCGGGGCGCAGTGCAGCGAGGATGAACGTGAGCATGCCACCCATGCAGAACCCGACCACGCCGATGCCGTTGTCGGCGGTGGCGTCATGGTCGGCGAGGAAGTCGACGGCGCCGCTCATGTCGCGGCCAGCGCGGTCGGCGGGCAACGCGCTCATCAGCTCGCCCGCCTTGTCCATCTCGGTGTGCCCAGCGAGTTCACCGTGGTACAGGTCGGGTGCGAGCGCAACGAAGCCGGCCGCGGCGAGGCGGTCGGCCATCTCCTTGATGCCCGAATCGAGCCCCCACCACTCCTGGATCACGATCACGCCGGGACCCTCGCCGCCCTCGGGAAGCGCCAGGTACCCGGACGCGTTGTTGCCATTGCTCGGAAATTCGACGATGTCTCCCATGCCGCAACCGTAGACCGATTTCGGCGCGTGCAATACGATCGCATCGTGACTCAGCTCGACTCCCCACCTTCAGCTCTGATGGGCGACGCCTACGCCAACGACCGCGCCCGGGTCTTCCATTCGTGGTCCGCGCAGGGGGCGTTGAACCCCACGGTGATCGCCGGTGCACGCGGCTCGAAGTTCTGGGATGAGACCGGCCGCGAGTGGATCGATTTCACGTCGATGCTCGTCAACATGAACCTCGGGCATCAGCACCCGAAGATGATCCAGGCGATCAAGGATCAGGTCGACACGCTGTGCATGGTGGCGCCGCCGTTTGCCAACGATCAGCGCAGCGAGGCTGCTCGACTGATCGTCGAGAAGGCCAACCGGGATGGCGCGGGAGGCCACTTCGAGAAGGTGTTCTTCACCAACGCCGGCGCCGAAGGCGTCGAGAACGCGGTTCGTCTCGCAAAGGGCTACACCGGCCGGATGAAGGTGCTGTCGGCATACCGCAGCTACCACGGAGGCACGGCACTCACGGTCGGCCTCACGGGAGAACCGCGACGGCTCGAGAACGAGCCGTCGGTGCCGGGCCTGGTGAAGTTCTGGGGGCCGTATCCGTATCGGTCGGCGTTCCACTCGGACTCTCCCGAACAGGAAACCGAGCGGGCGCTCGCCCACCTGCGCGACACCATCGTGATGGAAGGCGCCGACAAGGTCGCAGCCATCGTGCTCGAATCGGTCATCGGCACGAACGGCATCCTCGTGCCGCCGCCCGGCTACCTCGACGGGCTGCGGGCGATCTGCGACGAGTTCGGCATCGTGTGGATCGCCGACGAGGTGATGGCCGGTTTCGGCCGCACCGGGCAATGGTTCGCCTGGCAGAACTGGGACGCCCAGCCCGACCTGATCGCCTTCGCCAAGGGTGTCAACTCGGGTTACATCCCCCTCGGCGGTGTCGTGATCTCCGGCCCGATCGCCCACCACTTCGACGAGCGGGTGTTCCCCGGCGGGCTGACGTATTCGGGCCACCCGCTGGCGTGCTCGTCGGCCGTTGCGAGCATCGGCATCTTCGAAGAGGAGGGCGTGTTGGCCCACGCTCGGCACCTCGGCGACGACATCATCGGCCCGGCGTTGCGCGACATGGCGTCACGCCACCCGAGCGTCGGCGAGGTGCGTGGGCTCGGGGTGTTCTGGGCAGTCGAACTCGTCACCGACCCCGCCACCCGCGAGCCCGCTCCCCCGCGACGGTCGGCGCCGTCGTGGCCGAGTGCAAGCAGCACGGAATGTGGCCGCTGTCGGCGGGCAACCGCATCCACGTGGTGCCGCCGTGCAACACCCCCGACGATCTGGCCAGCGAGGGCCTCGCGATCCTCGACGCAGCGCTCTCGGTCGCCGACGCCGCCATGCCCTGACCGTTCTCGTGAACGCACGCACGACGGGTCGATAGGTTGCCGAGGTGACCGACCGGCTGACGCTGCATCTGCGATCGTGGATCGGCGAGTGGCCGCCACCCGCCACCGGGGTGCACGTCGTCGGCGATCAGTCCCGGCTCGAACCGACATGGGACGGCACCGTCCGCACGCTTCAGGGCGTCGGCGACGGCCACGGCGTGGTGATCTCGGTGCCACCTGACGCCGTCGATGCAGTGACCGAAGCGATCGGCGACGATCTCGCTCGACCCGGGCTCGGCAACGATCTGGGCGAGATCCTCGGCGTCGGACCAGCTGCGTTCGGTGCGGGTGTGTTCAGAACGACCGATCGGATCGACCCGGACCTCACCGACCTCGGCGAGTGGTTCGAGCACCAGACCGACGATCTACCCGAGTGGCTTCGACCGTTCAACGGACCGCGCCTCGTGGCCTACGACCTCGACGGACAAACGATCGCCGGCGTGGGCATCAAGGTCCACGACCAGTACGGACAGGAACTCTCGGTCGTGACCGACGAGGCGGCACGAGGCCTCGGCTACGCACGGCGCCTGGTCGCCACAGCGGCCCGGCGCGTGCTCGCCGAGGGTTCGGTGCCGACCTACCTCCACGCGCCCGACAACACCGCCAGCGCCAGGGTCGCCGATGCCGTCGGATTCGCCGACCGCGGGTGGAAGGTCTACGGCCTCTGGCCGCGCGGCTGAGGGTCACCCGTTCTCCGCTCAGGTCGTGGCGAGGGCCTGATCGCGTAGGGCGGGGATGATGTGCTCGCCGTACTGGGCGAGCGTGTGGTCCTTGCCGTCGTGCTGGAGGTAGATGGCGAACTGGTCGACGCCGAGGTCGGCGAGGGCCTGTAGTCGTTCCAGCTGTGCTTCGACCGGGCCGAGGATGCAGAACCGGTCGACGATCTCGTCGGGCACGAACGCTGCGTGGGTGTTGCCGGCCTGACCGTGCTGGTTGTAGTCGTACGACTCCCGACCCTGGATGTAGTCGGTGAGCGCCGCTGGGACCGCCGCCGTTTCGCCGTACCGTTCGACGATGTCGGCCACGTGGTTGCCGACCATCCCGCCGAACCAGCGGCACTGGTCACGCATGTACGCCACGTCGTCGCCGACGTAGGCGGGCGCCGCAACACAGATCGTGATGTCATCAGGATTGCGCCCGGCGTCGCTCGCGGCAGTTCTCACGGCACCGATCGTCCACTCGGCAATCGACTCATCGGCGAGCTGCAGGATGAACCCATCGCATGTCTCGCCGATCAGCTTCAGCGCCTTGGGGCCGTAGCCGGCGCCCCACACCTCGAGGCGGCTCTTCGACGCCCACGGCAGGGTGATCGTCGAGCCCTTGTAGTCGACACTGCGCCCGTTGGCGAGTTCGCGGATCACGTGGATCGACTCGCCCATCGTGGCCAACGTGGTCGGCTTGCCGTTGGTGACCCGCACCGCCGAATCGCCGCGGCCGATTCCGCAGACCGTGCGGTTGCCGTACATCTCGTTGAGCGTGGCGTAGGTCGACGCCGTGACCGTCCAGTCGCGGGTGGCTGGATTGGTCACCATCGGGCCGACGACGATGTTGCGGGTCTCGTCGAGGATCTTGGAGTAGATGACGTAGGGCTCCTCCCAGAGGATGTGCGAGTCGAACGTCCAGACGTGCGAGAACCCGTAGGTCTCGGCCCGCTTCGCCAGATCGACCACCCGCGCCGCAGGCGGGGTGGTCTGCAGAACCAGGCCGATGTCCATCAGCGTGTCTCGGGGAAGCCGAGGTCGACGCTGCTGGTGGCGGGGTCGGGCCAGCGGCTCGTGACCACCTTGGCCTGGGTGTAGAAGTTGATGCCCTCGGGGCCGTACATGTGCGTGTCGCCGAACAGGCTCGACTTCCACCCTCCGAAGCTGTAATAGCTCACCGGCACGGGCACCGGCACGTTGACGCCGACCATGCCGACTTGGACGTCGAACTGGAACTGCCGTGCGGCGCCACCGTCACGGGTGAAGATCGCCGTGCCGTTCGCGTACGGATTGGCGTTGATGGTGTCGATCCCCTCCTGATAGCCAGACACCCGCATCACTCCCAGCACCGGCCCGAAGATCTCGTCGCGGTAACACGCCATGTCGGTGCCGACGTTGTCGAGCAGTGTCGGGTTGAGGAAGTAGCCGTCGGCGGGCACATCGTTGCGGCCGTCGACGACGATCGTCGCGCCCTCGCCAGGGGCAGCGTCGACGTACCCCTTGACCTTGTCGCGGTGTTCCGCGGTGATCAGCGGGCCCATCTCGTTGCCCGGTTCGTTGCCAGGGCCGACCTTGATCGCCGGGATTCGCTCGGCGATCTTCGCCACCAACTCATCGGCGATCGAGTCGGCGGCGAGCACCACGCTGATCGCCATGCACCGCTCGCCGGCCGAGCCGTAACCGGCGCCGACCGCAGCATCAGCGGCCATGTCGACATCGGCGTCGGCGAGCACCAACATGTGGTTCTTCGCACCGCCGAGTGCTTGCACCCGCTTGCCGTTGGCCGTGCCGGTCTCGTAGATGTACTTCGCGATCGGGGTCGAGCCAACGAAGCTCACCGCTGCGATGTCGTCGTGTCCGAGGATCGCATCGACGGCGACCTTGTCGCCTTGCAGCACGTTGAAGCACCCCGCCGGCAACCCGGCTTGGGCGAGCAACTCGGCGATGAACAACGCCACCGACGGGTCCTTCTCCGATGGCTTCAACACGAACGTGTTGCCGCACGCGAGTGCGTTGGCGAACATCCACATCGGGACCATCGCCGGGAAGTTGAACGGCGTGATACCGGCAACGACACCGAGAGGCTGGCGGATCGAGTACACGTCGATGCCGCCCGCTGCCTGTTCGGAGTAGTCGCCCTTGATCAGCTGCGGTATGCCGCAGGCGAACTCGATGTTCTCGAGGCCGCGCGCCACTTCGCCCATCGCGTCCGACAGCACCTTGCCGTGCTCGGCGGTGACGAGCGATGCAAGCTCCTTGCGGTTCGCATCGACCAGCTCACGCATGCGGAACATCACTTCGGCGCGCTTCGACAGCGTCGCCGACCGCCACGCCGGGAACGCCGCCTTCGCCGCAGCGACCGCGACATCGACCTCGGCGGTCGAGGCAAGCCCGACCTCGGCCGTCTGCTCTCCGGTCGCAGGGTCGAACACCGCCGAGGTGTTCCCCGACGACGACTCGACGACCTTGCCGTCGATCCAATGAGAAATGGTCTTCATGTGATGTGTCCTTGGTGGTGGATGACAACAGGGGTCAGTGGAGGTAGCGGCTGAGGCCGCGCTTGATGTACTTGCCGTGGCCTTTGGTGCCGACGTAGGTGTCGTTCTCGATCACGACGGTGCCACGGCTGATCACCGTGTCGACCTTGCCGGCGATCTCGAAGCCTTCGTAGGCCGAGTGGTCCATGTTCATGTGGTGTTTGTCGTTGATGCCGATCTTGGTCGTCCTGTTCGGATCCCACACCAGGATGTCTGCATCGGCGCCGGGCTCGATCACTCCCTTGTGTTCCAGGCCGAACATGCGCGCCGGAGTGGTGCAGCAGGTCTCGACCCACCGCTCGAGGCTGATCTCGCCGAGCACGACGCCTTGGTAGATCAGCTCCATGCGGTGTTCGACGCCGCCGATGCCGTTGGGGATCTTGGAGAAGTCACCCAGCCCCAGTTCCTTCTGGTCCTTGAAACAGAACGGGCAGTGGTCGGTGGACACGACGGCGAGCTCGTTCATCCGCAGGCCCTTCCAGAGATCGGCCTGATGGTGCTCGTGCTTCGTGCGCAGCGGTGTCGAACACACCCACTTCGCCCCCTCGAAACCGGGCTGCGCCAGTTGGTCTTCCAGCGTGAGGTAGAGGTACTGCGGGCACGTCTCGGCGAACACGTTGAGACCCGCGTGCTGTGCGGCCGCCACCTCCTCCAGCGCACCGGACGCCGACATGTGCACGATGTAGAGCGGCACGTTGCCCGCGACCTTGGCGAGCTGGATCGCTCGGTGTGTCGCCTCGGATTCGAGTTCGGCGGGGCGAGTGAGCGAGTGGAACTTGGGATCGGTGTCGCCACGGGCGATCGACTGCGCCACGAGCACGTCGATCGCGATGCCGTTCTCGGCGTGCATCATGATCATCGCCCCGGACTCCGATGCGTTCTGCATCGCCCGAAGTATCTGGCCGTCGTCGGAGTACAGGACGCCGGGATACGCCATGAACAGCTTGAAGCTGGTGATGCCCTCGTTGTCGACGAGGTACGTCATGGCCTTCAGCGACTCGTCGTCGACACCACCGATGATCTGGTGGAAGCCGTAGTCGATCGCGCAGTTGCCCGCGGCCTTCTCGTGCCATTCGGCGAGACGTTCCTGCACGCTGAAACCGGTGTTCTGCACGGCGAAGTCGACGATCGTTGTGACGCCGCCCCACGCAGCGGCGCGGGTGCCGGTCTCGAACGTGTCAGAAGCTTCGGTGCCGCCGAACGGCAACTCCATGTGGGTGTGGACGTCGACGCCGCCGGGCACGACGTACTTGTCGGTGGCGTCGATGGTGCGGTCGGGGCTCACGCCCATCGAGGCCGCCTGTCCAGGAGCGAGGATCGCAACGATCTTCTCGCCGTCGATCAGCACGTCGGCCTCGCGACGGCCGACCGCCGAGATGACTGTGCCGCCGGAGATCAGTGTCGTGCTCATGATTCCACCAGTTCGTCGTAGGCGTCGGGGCGGCGGTCGCGGTAGAACGCCCAGCCGTCGCGCACTTCTTTGATGCGGTCCATGTCGAGCTCGCGGATGATCAGCTCGGGCTCATAGGGGTCGCCCTTGTCGCCAACGTACTGACCCCGGGGATCGACGAAGTAGCTCTGGCCGTAGAAGTCGTTGTCGCCGAGCGGCTCGATGCCGACCCGGTTGATCGCGCCGACGTAGTACATGTTCGCCACCGCTGCGGCGGGCTGCTCGATCGACCACAGGTACTCGCTGAGGCCCCGGTGCGTGGCAGACGGGTTGAACACGATCTCGGCGCCGTTGAGACCCAGCGCCCGCCAGCCCTCGGGGAAGTGACGGTCGTAGCAGATGTACACGCCGACCTTGCCGACGGCCGTGTCGAAGATCGGGTACCCGCCATTGCCGGGTCGGAAGTAGAACTTCTCCCAGAAACCCTTGACCTGCGGGATGTGCTGCTTGCGGAACTTGCCGAGGTAGGTGCCGTCGGCGTCGATCACGGCTGCAGTGTTGTAGTACACGCCGGGCTGCTCGATCTCGTACATCGGCAGCACCATCACCATGTTCAGTTCCTTGGCCAGCGTCTGGAAGCGCTTGGTGGTGGGGCCGTCGGGGATGTACTCGGTGTACTCGTAGTACTCGGCGTCCTGGACCTGGCAGAAGTAGGGGCCGTAGAACAGTTCCTGGAAACACATGATCTGCGCACCCTGGGCGGCGGCTTCGCGAGCGGCCTCCTCGTGCTTGACGATCATCGACTCCTTGTCGCCGGTCCAATCGGTCTGCAGGAGCGCCGCTTTGATGATGTTGGCCATGACACCTCGTCGATCTGGCGCCTAGGTTGAGCGCGATGAGTGGGTGGTCCGACACTACTGATGCCCCGAGAGGCGGACAATAGGTGCCGACGATTCGAAGTGCCTGGCACTGGGTGTTCGGCAAGCACGAACCCAAGCCGCCGAACCCGGACCGCACCGTCGAGGCCGGGTGGGTGCCGCAGTGGATGGCGCCGATGATCGTCGACGAGCTCAACGCGCAAGGCGTCCCGGCGGTGACCACCGACGACTACAACCTCAATCCGTACATGAACAGCCGCGAGCCGATGGCACGGGTGTTCGTCACCGAGGACCGCAAAGCCGAAGCCCGCGAGATCATGACCGACATCCTCGGCCATCCCCCCGCGCAACGCCGAATCTGAGCTCCGCCTCCCGCCCCGCCCGTTCACGTCGCACTTCGGGTGGGACGGTCCGTCGACACTGTCACACGAACGTGGTTCCGGTTGTGGCCGACGGGCACCCACTGCGTGGCCATGAGGCTCCACGACGCCGTGTCCGAACTCGCCGCCGCCCAGGACGGCCTGATCAGTACCGAGCAACTCCGCTCACTCGACATCTCGAAATGGACCCAACAGCGGCTCGCCGCCGACGGCTGGCTGCGCCGAATCGTGCCACGGGTGTATGCCATCAAGGGTGCGCCGAACACACATCACCAGCGGCTTCGGGCGGGACTGCTGTGCCTCGGCGAGCGCAGTTGGGTGGCATTCGAGTCGGCCGCAACGCTCCACGGCCTCGACCGGTCGAACCATCGTGCGGTGGAGTTCACCGTCGCACGCGGGCGCCGACCACCGTTGCTCCCCTTCGCCGTGCACACCACCACCAGGCTCCGACCTGTCGACTTCGTCACCGTCGACGGATTCCGGGCCACCTCTGCCACCAGAACCATCTTCGACCTTGCGCTCGCCGGTGTCCCCACCTCCAGGATCGAAGCCGCCATCGACAGCGCAGTTCGATTGCAGTTGTCCTCCCCCGAGGCGTTGCGACGTCGACTCACTGGTCTTCGTGGGTCGGGGCGAGGGGGATGCCGTCTCGTCGAGGAACTGATCACCGATTCGGGTGGGCACACCCTGCTCGAGCGGCGATTCCTCGAGTTGGTTCGAGAGGCGGGGCTAGCCGCGGCCGCGTCCGCAAGTGGTGTTCCGTCGGGATCGGCGTCACGTCGCCCGAGTCGATTTCCTCTTCGACGAGTTCGGCGTGGTCGTCGAGGTGTCCGGGGGCAAGGGTCACTCGAGCCCGAGCGAGCGAGCACGCGATGCTCAGCGAAGAAACGAACTCCGGGACCTTGGACAGCGGGTCGTCCAGTACACCTGGGATGACGTCACGAAGCGGTCGCTGATGGTCGGTCGAACACTGCGAGCGCGCCTGCGACCCTGGGCGTCAGATGTGACTGGGACGGAGGAGTTCGTGAGCCATCGGGCACTCGGCGACGATTGCTGGCGGGCCCATCGGCACCTTGCCGTTCGGGCCGACGACGTGAGCGAACATCGACGTCGGGAGGACCTCGACATCGAGCTCCCAGGCGTCGGTGTCGGCGAGCAGCGCGTCGACCTTGGCGACCATCGCATCGAGGAAGCCCGCCGGCAAACGACGACCGACACCCGCAACAACCCACACCTCAGTGCCGAAGGCCGCCGCCGCAGCAGCGATCGTCGATGAGCCGATCGGCATGATCGCCCGCTCGGAGTCGATCGCCAACGCCTCGACCAGCACCACATCAGCAGCGCGCACGGCTGCCCCGGCGACCCCGGCGTCGACCGGTTCGGCGTCGACGTCGTAGCGCTCCATTCGGCGCACGAACGACGTCGCCGTGAAGCCGGCATCGAGCGCGAGCACCCGGATGTCGCCTCGACGGATCAATCCGTCACCGATCACATCGGGATCGCCGATCGTGACGACGACCGCTTCGTCGGGAAGGACCGCTGCCAGCTCTGCACCCGTGCGGTCGCTTCGAATCTCGTCGGCCAGCTCCCACACCGCCTCGAACGGTTCGGTCGAGGTGGCGACGTTTGCGCACAGCCACCACAGCGCGCCGGTGAACGGATGCCGTTCGACGATGCGGCGACAGGCGACCACCAGACCCGATGGATCGAAGTGCAACGAGCCGAGCGCGTGCGCGGTCTCCTCGACGAGCGACGCCGGGTCGGCACCTTGGGCCCTCGCCACGTAGCGGAGATGCTCGATCGGGTGCACGGCGGAACCGTACCCCGCGTCCACCGGGCGTGTCGTGCGGTGCACCCCCGGCGAACCAACTGTCACAGCAGGCCCGGCACCGTGTGACAGTTGTGGATACCCGGATCGGGGGTGGCAGTCGCTACGATCGCTGGCCGTGGCTGACACGACACCCGACACCGCAGCACCGGCTCCGTCACGCCTGGGCCAACAGCTTCCAGCTGATCTCGCCCTGACACCGCTGGTCCACGGCGCCACCGGCACTGCCCGCCCGATCATGGAGTGGCTGACCACCTTCCACCTGGCGTCCGTGGTGCTCGACCCGTACACCAACGAGAGCTCATGGGTGCTCAAGTCCGCAGCACGGGTCTTGGAGCAGTTCCGTGGCTCAGACGCCCGGATCAACCTGATCGTCACCGCCAACGCCGCCGACGCACGAACGTTCCTCGGCCCCTACGCCGACCGGTTCCTCACGTTCTGCGACCCCGACCGAGCATTCGTGAAGGCCGCCGGCCTCAGCGAACTGCCGGCATTCGTGTTCACGCGAGTCGACGGCGTCGTCGCAGCTGCCGCGCAGGGTTGGAACCCGCCCGAGTGGGAAGCAGTGGCCGACGCCATCGCCGAGATCTGCTGGTGGACCTCGATCCCCGTGCCCGGCCCCGGCGACCCGGGTGCCTTCCGCGGCTCACCCGCACTGGGCTGACCCCGTGCCCGCAGGGCCACCCGAACAACCGGCGCTTCCCGACCTCCCCGTGGTCGAGGCGATCCCAGCGGTCCGTACCGCTCTGGCCGATCATCGTCGCGCCGTACTCGTCGCGCCCCCGGGTGCCGGCAAGACGACGGTGATCCCACTCGGTCTCCTCGACGAAGCGTGGCTTGCCGGTCAACGGATCGTGATGCTCGAGCCACGCCGCCTGGCCACGCGTGCAGCTGCACGCCGAATGGCCGACACCACGGGAACCAGCGTCGGCGGGCTCGTCGGCTACCAGACCCGCGACGAGCGCCACATCGGTGTCGACACACGCATCGAAGTCGTCACCGAGGGGGTACTCACCCGGCGCCTCCAGAACGACCCGGAGCTGCTGGGCGTCGGGATCGTGATCTTCGACGAGGTACATGAGCGCAACCTGACCACCGACCTCGGACTGGCGCTCGCGCTCGATGTGGCCGCGACCATCCGACCGGATCTTCGACTGCTGGCAATGTCGGCCACCCCCGATGTCGACGGCCTGACCACGCTCCTCGGGGCGCCGGTGGTGACGAGCGAAGGACGCATGTTCGACATCGACATGCACTGGATGCCCCGATCGCCCGCCGGCAGCGGACGCGGGTCAGCGCCCCGACGTGGTGGTCGACCTGCTCGCCCTGGACCGAGCGGCGGGAACCGGATCGAGCCGGACGTCGTCGCAGCAGTGCAGCGGGCGCTGCGCGAACAGATCGGTGACGTGCTGGTGTTCCTTCCCGGGATCGGCGAGATCCGACGCACCGAGAACCTGCTGCGCGACACCGTCGGGTCCGACGTCGACGTGTTCCCGCTCGCCGGCGCTTTGTCGCTGGCCGAGCAGGACGCAGCGTTGGCGCCCTCCCGGCCCGGACGCCGCAGGATCGTGCTGTCGACCGACATCGCCGAGACGTCGCTCACCGTCGACGGCGTGCGGATCGTGGTCGACAGCGGACTCGCCCGCGAGCCGCGCTTCGACGCCCGAACAGCGATGACCCGGCTCACCACCGTGGCCACCAGTCGGGCGTCGGCCGAACAACGAGCGGGACGAGCCGGGCGAACAGAACCGGGGGCGGCGTACCGCTTGTGGAGCAAGATCGAGCATGGCACCCGAGCCAAGCACCGCTCGCCCGAGATCGCCCAAGCCGACCTCGCCGGGTTCGCGCTCGAACTCGCGGCATGGGGTGGCGGCGACGATCTGCGCTTCATCGACGCGCCTCCTGCGGGGGCCCTCGCGCAGGCCCGTGAGCTGCTCGCCGGCCTTCACGCGATCGACGACGCCGGGTCGATCACCCCGCTCGGTCGCAGCATGCTCGGCCTCCCGGTTCACCCTCGTCTCGCCCGCATGGTCGCCGTCGACCAGTCGTCGTTGGCGTGCGTGATCGCCACGCTGGTGGAGGAACGCGACATCTTCCGCGGCCGCCCCGACGATCTCCCGGCCGACCTCGCACTGCGCATCGGCGCACTGACCGGCCGACGCGGCCATGACGCCGCCGACCGCGGTGCGGTGCATCGACTTCGCGAACGCGCCGCCGACCTCGCACGAAGGGCGAGGATCCGGTTCGACCTCGACACCGTCGACGCCGACCGGGCGGGTGCGGTGCTGCTGCTCGGTTACCCCGACCGCCTCGCTGCCCGACGCCGACCCGGCCAGTTCCAACTCCGCTCGGGTGCGGCGGCGTGGCTTCCCGAGGACGACTCACTGGCCGACGAGGAGTTCGTGGTGGCCGCCGACCTCGACGGGCGCCGCGACCGGGCACGAATCAGGCTGGCTGCGACCGTGGACGCCGACGCGGTGATCGCCGAGTTCGGCGTCGACATCGTCGAGCGCCGAAGCATCGACTGGGACACTGGCCGCGACAATCTGGTCGAGACGGTCGAACGACGACTCGGATCGATCCAGCTCGGCAAACACCTCGGCGTGCCAGGGCCAGGCGATGCCACGATGGCTGCGTTGATGAAGCAGGTGCGGGCAACCCAGCTCGGTGTACTGCGGTGGACAGCAGCGGCCACGTCTCTTCGCGATCGGGTGAGCTTCCTCCACCGAACGGTCGGTGACGTGTGGCCGGACTGGTCGACCGACCAACTGATGGCCACGGTCGACGAGTGGCTCGCGCCGTACCTCCCCGGCGCCACGGGTCGGGCCGACCTCGAACGACTCGACGTGGCGATGGTGCTGCGCAGCCAACTGCCATGGCCGCAGGGCGCCGATCTCGACGACGTCGCTCCCGCCTCCCTCACACTGCCATCTGGCCGCGACGTGCCCATCGACTACGCCGGAGACCAGCCCGATGCATTCGTGCGCGTGCAAGACCTCTTCGGCGTCACCATCCACCCCACTGCGGGTGGCGTGCCGATTCGCCTGCACCTGCTCTCCCCCGCCGACCGGCCGATCCAGGTCACCGCCGACCTTCCCGGGTTCTGGGCGGGTTCGTGGGCTGACGTCAAGAAGGACATGGCCGGCCGGTACCCGAAACATCAGTGGCCCGACGACCCGGCGAACGCCGACCCCAAGCGCATGAAGGATCGCTGATGCTCGGACTCTCCGTCGGCATCGCCATCGCGTGCGTTCTCGTCGTGTACGTCGGTGCCGTCGTCCAGGCCTCGATCGGCATCGGCCTCGGGATGATCGCCTCTCCGATGCTGTTGCTCGCCGACCCGGACTTCATCCCGGCGACGATCATGCTCGCCGTGTTGCCCCTCACGTTCACGATCGCTTGGGTCGACCGTGTGCACATCGAACCCCGTGAGGTCGGCTTCGCGCTCGGCGGACGTGTTCCAGGAACGATCGCGGGCGCGCTCGTGGTCGCGGCCCTCTCCGACCGAGTGCTCGCGGTCATGGTTGCCGCCTCGGTCCTGCTCGCTGTCGTGGCATCGGTCACCGGTCGGCTGTTCCGACCGACCGACCGGGCCCTCGTGGTCGCCGGGCTGGCCTCGGGCTTCGCCGGCACGACGACGGGCGTGGGCGGTCCGCCGATGGCGCTCACCTATCAGAACAGCGACCCGGCCACGATGCGGGCAACGATCTCGGCGTTCTTCTCGATCGGTTCGTTGATGTCGATCGGTGCACTCTGGCTCGCCGGCGAGATCGGCACCCGCCAACTGCAACTCACGGCGATGATCCTGCCCGGAGTGGTGCTCGGCATCATCACCGCCCGCCGGGTCAAGCACCTGCTGCGCCCCGAAGTGGTGCGACCCGCAGTGCTCGCGATCTGCACCGTGACAGCAGTTGCGCTGGTCGTCGAAACCTTCGCTTGACCCGCTCACGAGAATCTGGTTGACATTCACATACCGAGTATGCATACTCGGTATCCATGGCCGTTCGAGAAGGACTGTTGGCGCTCCTGCGGGAGGGGCCACGGTACGGATATCAACTGAAGACCGAGTTCGAGGCGGCTACCGGGGGTGTCTGGACGATCAACGTCGGCCAGGTGTACACCACGCTCGAACGCCTCGGTCGTGACGGGTTCGTGACGCTCGACGAACGCGACGACCAGAAGCTGTACTCGATCACGCTCGCGGGCGTCGACGAACTCGGCGCCTGGTGGGAGGCCGTCCCCACCGAAGACCCACCACCACGAGACGAGCTGATGCTCAAGATGCTGATGGCCATCGAGCTCGGACCCGAACACGGCCTCGACGTGATCACCAAGCACCGAACGGCACTCACCTCGCTCCTGCAACGCCGACGACGAGCAGCGACCGCCGCCGCGAGCTCCAGTGGCAACGGCAGCTCCAGCCACGAGAGCCTCGCAGCAGCGCTCGTGGCCGACGCCCTCATCGTTCGCGCCGAAGCCGATCTCCGCTGGCTCGACCTGTGCGAAGCACGACTCCTCGCTTCCCGTGACGCCCACTCCAACACCCGCACGGCCGCAAACGGCCAGAGAGCAGCCCTGTGACATGACCACCATCGAGACTTTCCCATCACTGGCAGCAGCCGACAACAACGCACCGATGCTCGAGTTCCGCGACGTCGTCAAGAGCTACGGCTCGGGCGCCACCGAGGTCCGCGCTGTCACCGACATCAACCTGAGCTTCCCCGCCGGCCAGTTCTGCGCCGTGATGGGGCCCTCGGGCTGCGGGAAATCGACGCTGCTCCACCTCGCCGGTGCACTCGAGGCCCCCAATGCCGGCCGAGTGCTCGTCGACGGCGCCGACGTGTCGACGATGTCGGCGGTCGAGCAGGCCGAACTCCGGCGTCGCCACGTCGGCTACGTGTTCCAGCAACTCAACCTGATCCCGGCACTGACAGCGATCGAGAACGTGATGCTGCCGCTGGAGCTCGACGGCGTCGCCACGAAGCAGGCGCGGGCGCGTGCCGCCGACATGTTGCGCCGTGTCGACCTCACGCATCACATCGATCGCTATCCCGACGACTTCTCGGGCGGGCAGCGCCAACGAATTGCGATCGCCCGCGCCGTCGTCGGCGACCGACGGTTGTTGCTGGCCGACGAACCAACCGGCGCACTCGACACGATCTCGAGCGACGAGATCGTGTCGCTGCTTGCGGGGCTGTCGCGCGACAACGGCACCACCGTCGTGATGGTCACCCACGAACCACGCCTCGCCTCGTGGGCCGACCGCACGGTGTTCATCCGTGATGGTCGTCTCGTCGACGATTCCGGCGACATCACCGACGACGCCGGCCGGACCGACACGATCAACGCCACCACGCTCAACGCCACCACGCTCGAGGAACTGCAGTGACCATCGTCGACGATCGTCCTCGCACCGCAGCCGAACCTGCGCCGGCACCGACTCCCGAGCGCAGCTGGTCGCCCACCGCCTCGTGGCGGCTCGCCGCCCGGCTCGCCCGACGCGAGGTGCGGCGCCGACCGGGGCGCACGCTGCTGGTCGCGCTCCTGGTGGCTCTGCCCATTCTCGCCATGACGATCGGATCGATCATCGTGCGCACCGACACCGGCCAGGCCGCCTACGCCCGCTCGTACGGGGCATCCGACTTCGCCATCAACCAATACCCGTACGTCAACGAAACGGGCGAGCCACAAGCCCCGATCACCGCTGCCGACCTCCCGAACGGGACCCTCCCCGACGGCACGACATCCGCCGAGGTCTTGTCCACCTACACCTACGTCACCACCACCGGCGGCGCGCAAGTCGACGTGGCCGCGACCCACTTCGACGCGGCGTCGCCCATCGTCGACGGCATCGTCGAAGTGACCGGCGGCCGTCTTCCGGCCGACGGAACGCAACGAGGTGCTGTTGCAGCCCGAGCTGGCCGACGAACTCGGCGTCGACGTGGGCGACCGACTCGAGTTGTCTCGCCCTGATCGCACGCTCACGGTGGTTGGCCTGGGTCGCCAGAGCGCCAACCACGTTCAGCCGTTGATGCTGTTCGGCCAACTCGAAGCCGACCAGCTGCGTTCGTGGTCGCTGACCACCCTCGTCGCGCTGCCCGACGGCGTCAGCGCCGGCAACGCACTCAACGCCATCGCCGCGATCCGGCGCCCTCACGCCCGACCAGATTCAAGGATTGAGCGCCCAGACACCCGACGGCTACTGGTACACCGAGGGCTCGTATCTCGACAACGGTGGCGACACCCAGGCGCTGGCGTGGGGATGGGTGGCCGGCGTGTTGTCGCTTGCGGCGCTCGGCGTCATCATCGCCGCGGCGTTTGCCACCAGCGCTCGACGCCAACTCGCGACGGTCGGCCAACTCGCCGCCAATGGCGCTCCCCCTCGCCTCATTCGACGAACGTTGTCGCTGCAGGGAACATGGTCGGGAGCGGTCGGTGCCGCCGTTGGCATCGGGCTGGGCATCGGGCTGTTCCTGGTGGGCACCCCGGTGATCGAACGCATCGTCGACCGCAGCTGGACCAACACCACGATTGCTCCGCTCGACATGGGCTTGCTGTTTCTCACCGGTGTCGCCGCCGCCACGATCGCTGCGCTGCTCCCGGCACGAAGCCTCTCCAACACCTCGGTGCTCTCGGCGCTCGCCGGACGACGCCCGATCCGGCCGGTGAGGGCACGCACCGTCACCGCCGGAGTGATCTGCTTCGTCAGCGGGCTCTTCATGCTTGCGGTCGCCACCGCAGCAGCCGAAGGATCGAACGGCAACAACGGCAACCTCTTTGCTTTCGTCGCAGTGCTCGGCGGTGTCGGTGTGCTCGCCGGCATGTGCTTGGCTGCACCGCTCGCCATCACGGCGTCGACCGCCGTGGTCTCGAAGCTCGGCGCCTCGTGGCGTCTGTCCGGTCGGTCGCTGTATCGCACCCGCTGGCGTTCAGCTGCGGTCGTCACGGCCATCGGTGTCGCCGGCGCCTTTGCCGTTGCTGGTGCATCGGTGGCGTCGAACATGGACTCGAACGGCGACGGCGCAACCGATCTGCCGCGCAACGTCGTGCTGTTGCGCACCAACAACAGCACCAACGTCTCGACGATCGATTCCGCCGTGCTCCGCGACGTGCGCGATGTCGTCGGACCGAGCGCCGAGTCGATGGTGTACGGCCTCGACGTGACCCCGCCGACCGATGACCAACTCAACGACGCGTACCCGGACGAGTTCGACTCGGAACCGTTCGTCAGCATCGTGACCCCCTACGAGATCGCGATCGCCGACGACGAACTCCTCGACGGCATGGGCCTCTCGGCCACCGACCGTGCAGCGCTCGACCAGGTCGGCGCACTGACCCTGTGGTCGAACTACGTCAGCGACGATCCGAGCGCCCCGATCGAGGCGGCGACCATGCCCAGCCGCCTGATCACTGGCGACGGCGAGATCGAGTTCGACGCCGTCGGAATGCAGGATCCGTTCACCAGCCGCAACGGCGTGAACAGCTACGTCATGACCGAGCGACGCGCCGGCGAACTCGGTCTCGGCGTGATGCCCACCGGCATCCGGTTCACCGCCGAGGATGACCTGACCGGCGAGCAACGCCGAGCGTTCGACGAGATCCGCTTCGGCGATCAGGGGTACAGCGATGCCTGGATCGTCGGCGACGAAACCGCCGACGACGGGAACGAGGCGTTCGCCGACGACGGGTTCTGGATCGACTACCAATGGGTCAACTGGAACCCGTCGGAGACGCTGGTCCAGGCAGCGATCGTCGCCGCAACGCTGCTGCTGGTGCTGCTCGTCGTGGCGATCGGGTTGTCGCTCGCAGCAGTCGAGAGTCGCGACGAGCGCAACACGCTGATCGCCGTTGGAGCGTCGCCCTCCACGCTCCGACGCCGATCGGCCACCACCGCCACCGTGCTCGCCGCCACCGGTGGTGTGATCGCCATCCCCACCGGGCTGTTGCCCGTCTGGGTCGTGACCCGAGTGAACGACGGCACCGCATCGATCCCCTGGCTCTCGATCGCAGCGATCGTGGTGGTCGTGCCACTGCTCGTCGGCGCAGTGGCGCTCGTCGGCTCCGCGTTCATCCAACGGGTCCGCCCACCCAAGGTGATGCAGGCCTTCACCGACTGACAATGCAGGACGGATGGGCGCATCGGGCCCAGCCGCACTACGTTGCCGCCGTGCGTTCACGACTGCTTGCCCTCACCATCGTCTCCGCCGTTGCCATCGCTGCGTGCGGCAGCGACGACGACACCACCAGCCCAACGACGCAGGCCGCATCGGAAACGACCGAGGCAGCCGTCGAGACCACCGAGGCTCCAGCCGAGAGCACGCCCGACACCACCGAAGCTGCACCCGAGACCACCGAGGCGACGCTCGCCGACTTCGAAACACTGCCTCCGGGACCCTATGACGTGGGTGTCACCACCATCACCGTCAACGAAGACACCGACCGGCCCCTGACACTCGACGTGTGGTTCCCCGTCGACGACCCCGCCGACGCGCCGCTCAACCAGTACACGTTGGTCCCGGGCGTGTACTACGAGTCGCCCTCCGCGGTTGCCGGCGCCGAACTCGTCGCAGCCGAGGGGCCGTTCCCTCTCGTGGTGTACTCCCACGGCAGCGGCGGCCTGCGCTACATCGCCTCGTACTACACCGAGGCGATCGCGAGCTACGGCTACATCGTCGCCGCGCCGGACCACACCGGCAACACAGCCGTGGACGGCCTGCTCGGCACGGACGCCGAGTTCGACGTGACCGCGCTCAACCGGCCGAACGACGTCGAGGCCACGATCGACGCCATGCTCGACCCCAGCAACGTCGGCCTGGCCGGTTCAATCGACCCCGACAGCATCGCCGTGACCGGACACTCGTTCGGCGGGTTCACGTCACTGGCTGTGGCTGGGGGCTACGACAACTCGCTCGGCTCATTCGTGGCCGACGACCGCGTCGATGCGATCATCCCGCTGGCCCCTGCCACCGGCGACGGTACCCGCCTGATGTCCGACGCCGGGCTCGAGTCCATCGAGGTCCCGATGCTCGTGATGGTCGGCACCAACGATCAGACGACGCCGGTCGACCCCAACGTCACCCGGATCTGGGATGTCGCCGGGAGCGAGCCGCTCATTCGCGTCGAGCTGGTCGACGCCCAGCACCAGAGTTTCACCGACGTCTGCGACTACCAGGTGTTCCTGCCGACGCTCGGCGAGGTCGTGCCACAGCAGGTCGTCGACATCATCGACAGCCAAGGCGCCGAGGGCTGCTCGCCCGGTGACATGCCGATCGATCGGGCCAAGGAACTGACGAACACGTTCGCGATCAACTTCCTCGAGTCGGTGTTCCGCGGCGCCGACCTGATCACCGACGCCGACACGGTCATGCCCGACGATGTCATCTACATGATCAAGTGAGGGCTTCTCGTGAACTCGTGCGGGAACAATTGCCGCACGAGTTCACGAGAACGGGGCTTCGTGGGTCGAAGGGGTCGGTCGTAGGCTCGGGGGCATGGCCGACGTTCCCCCGTTCAAGTACACCGAGATGCTCCCGCTGGGTGCCGATGACACCGAGTACCGCCTCGTCAGCACCGAGGGTGTGTCCACGTTCGAGACGCCCGAGGGCACGTTCCTGAAGGTCGAGCCCGAGGCGATCCGTCAGCTCACCGCTGCAGCGATGCACGACATCGCCCACTTCCTGCGTTCGGGCCACCTGCAGCAGTTGCGCAACATCCTCGACGACCCGGAAGCCTCCGACAACGACCGCTTCGTGGCTCTCGACCTGCTCAAGAACGCAGCGATCGCCGCTGGCGGTGTGCTGCCGATGTGCCAGGACACGGGCACGGCGATCGTGAAGGCCAAGAAGGGCCAATACGTGTTCACCGGGGGCGGCGACGAGGAAGCGATCGCACACGGGATCTACGACACGTACCAGACCTCGAACCTCCGCTACAGCCAGATGGCGCCGCTCGACATGTACACCGAGAAGAACACGGGCACGAACCTGCCGGCCGAGATCAAGATCTCTGCGATCGACGGCGAGGCCTACAAGTTCCTGTTCATGGCCAAGGGTGGTGGCTCGGCCAACAAGAGCTACCTGTACCAGGAGACCAAGGCGCTGCTGAACGAGGCGACGTTGCTGCCGTGGATCTTCGAGAAGATGCAGTCGCTCGGCACATCGGCCTGCCCGCCCTACCACCTCGCCGTCGTCATCGGCGGCACGTCTGCCGAGTTGGCCGTCGAGACCGCCAAGCTCGCCTCGACCCGCTACCTCGACTCGCTGCCGACCTCGGGCTCGCCGGACGGCCACGCGTTCCGCGACCTCGACCTCGAGGCGCAGGTGCTGAAGCTCAGCCAGTCGACCGGCATCGGCGCTCAGTTCGGTGGCAAGTACTTCTGCCACGACGTACGCATCGTCCGCCTCCCCCGCCACGGCGCATCGTGCCCGGTCGGCATCGCCGTGTCGTGCTCGGCCGACCGTCAGGCGCTCGGCAAGATCACCAAGGACGGAATCTTCCTCGAGCAACTCGAACGTGACCCGGCCCGCTTCCTGCCCGAAGTGTCCGACGAGCACCTCGACGAGGCCGAGCCGGTGCGAATCGACCTCAACCGGCCGATGGACGACATCCTCGCCGAACTGTCCGAGTACCCGGTGACCACTCGGGTGATGCTGACCGGCCCGATGGTGGTCGCCCGCGACATCGCCCACGCCAAGATCAAGGAACGCCTCGACGCCGGCGAAGAGATGCCGCAGTACCTCAAGGACCATGCCGTGTACTACGCCGGCCCGGCCAAGACCCCCGAAGGCTACGCGTCGGGTTCGTTCGGGCCGACCACGGCGGGGCGGATGGACAGCTACGTCGAGCAGTTCCAGTCGGCTCGCGGCTCGATGGTGATGCTGGCCAAGGGCAACCGCTCGAAGCAGGTCACCGACTCGTGCGAGACCAACGGCGGCTTCTACCTGGGCTCGATCGGCGGACCGGCGGCCCGCCTGGCGCTCGACAACATCCGCAAGGTCGAGGTGCTCGAGTACCCCGAGCTCGGCATGGAAGCCGTGTGGAAGATCGAGGTCGAGGACTTCCCGGCGTTCATCGTCGTCGACGACAAGGGCAACGACTTCTACGCCAAGGTGAACGCCGAGCACTCGATGCCGGTCAGCCTGCGCTGACGTCACGATGTGTCTGACACATCGTGAACGTTTACGCCATCGCCTTCTTGATGGCGGCCCGGGTGGCGCCGACCTCGTCGGCGTTGCCACCGAACTCGCTGCCGGCGAACTCGGTCACTCCGAGGTCGGCGAGCGCACCGATTCGATCGACGACTTCCTCCTCGGTGCCGACGATGGCGATGCCTTCGGGACCGGCGACACCTTCACGATCGAGCATCGCTCGGTAGCTCGGCAGCGAGCCGTAGATCTCGAAGATCTTGGCGGCGCGCTCGCGGGCGCCGTCGATGTCGTCGGTGACGCACACCGGCAATCCGACGATCACCCGGGGCGTCGGTCGACCGGCCGCCTCGGCTGCGGCGTTGATCGTGGGGATGACGTGGCTCTCGAGGGTCTTGGGCCCCGTGCACCAGGTGATGGTTCCGTCGGCGAGCTCCGCGGTGGCCTTGAGCATCTGTGGGCCGAGCGCGGCAACGACGATCCCGAACGGTGGCGCGCCCTTGGCCTGAATGGCCATGTTGGTCGAATAGTCCTCGCCGCGATAGCTGACCGGTTCGTTGCGTGACAGCGGCCCGAGGATGCTCAGATAGTCACGGATGTGACGCACCGGCTTGTCGTAGCTCATGCCGAGCATGTTCTCGATGACGATCTTGTGGCTCAGCCCGATGCCGAGCGTGAGGCGACCCTCGCATGCCGCGTTGACCGTGAGGCACTGTTGGGCGATCGCCGAGGGATGGCGTGGATACGTCGGCACCACCGAGGTGCCGAGCTCGATGCGTGGCACCTCGCGGCCGACGATCGCGCAGCGCGGTGAGTGCGTCGTGGCCGAAGATGTTCGGAATCCAGTACGACGCGAAGCCATCGGCCTCGGCCCGCTTCGCCTCGGCGACCACGTCGTCGATGGTGCCGTCGTTGATGCTTCCGCCAAATGATCCAATGCGCATGCGACGACCGTACCGATTCGACGGGCGCCACATCGCAGTCGACGCAGCGTGACGATGGGCGAAGCACCTCGGGGTCGTCGGCGCCGGTTGACGAGTGGTACGAACTCTCGGATGGGGAACTGGAATTTTGCCGACATCTGGGAAGTGGTGGCCGACGAGCTGCCCGACGCACCGTGTTTGATCCACGGCGACGACCATCGAACGTGGGCCGAGGTCGACCGACGCGCCGACGGTGTTGCTCAGCATCTGCTCGATCTCGGACTCGAACGCCAGCAGGCCGTGGCGCAGTACCTGTACAACTGCAACGAGTACGTCGAGTCGATGTACGCCGCGTTCAAAGGATCCTTTGCTCCGGTCAACACCAACTACCGCTACACCGCTGACGAACTGCTCTACCTCTGGGACAACGCCGATGCCGGAGCAGTCGTGTTCCACGGATCGTTCGCCGAGACGATCGAAGCCATCCGCCACCGCCTCCCCAAGGTCAAGGCCTGGTTGTGGGTCGACGACGACCACGGCCCGTGCCCCGACTGGGCCACGCCCTACGAGGACGCCGCCACCAGCGGAGCGGCGCGGGTGGTGCCGGCATGGGGACGCAGCGGTGACGACCTCAACTTCTTGTACACCGGCGGCACGACCGGCATGCCCAAGGGCGTGATGTGGCGCCAGGACGACCTCGCAGTGAAGCTCACCGCCAGCCTCGGAGCCCCGCTGTCGGAAGACGGCACCGTCGACGACCTCCGCGGCACCTACGCCGCGCCTGGACCTCGCTTCATGCCCGCCTGCCCGCAGATGCACGGCACCGGCAACTTCCCGTGCCTGAGCACGCTCACCGGGGGCGGCAGCATCGTCACCATGACGGGACGCAACTTCGACGCGGTCGAGCTGCTCGACACGATCCAACGTGACGGCGTCAACTCGCTCGCCATCGTGGGCGACGCGTTCGCGAAGCCGATCCTGCGGGCACTCGATGCCGCACCCGGCAAGTGGGACCTCACCTCACTCGTCGGTGTCGTGTCGTCCGGTGTCATGTGGAGCCAGGAGACCAAGACACGACTCCTCGAACACCACCCTGGCATGGTGCTGATGGATGCGTTCTCGTCGTCCGAGGCGCTCGGCATGGGCTCGTCGATCTCCGCTGCGGGCGCCACGGCCGAGACCGCCAAGTTCGAGCTCAGCCCCGACACGATCGTGATCGACGATCTCAACCGTCCGTTGGTGCCGGGCTCCGGTGAGATCGGGCGGCTCGCCGTCGGCGGTCGTCAGCCGGTCGGCTACTACAAAGACCCGGAGAAGACCGCCCGCACGTTCTTCGAAGTCGATGGCAAGCGGTACTCGTGCCCCGGCGACTTCGCCACCATCGATGCCGACGGACGCATCACGCTGCTCGGCCGCGGATCGCAGTGCATCAACACAGGCGGCGAAAAGGTGTTTCCCGAAGAGGTCGAGGAGGCGATGAAGACCCACCCGGACGTTCTCGATGCCGTGGCGGTCGGTATCCCCGACGAGAAGTTCGGTGAAGCCGTGACCGGCATGGTCGAAGCCCGCCCCGGCCACACCATCGATGCAGCTGCGGTGATCGCTCACGTCAAGACGACCCTCGCTGCGTACAAAGCGCCGAAGCACATCGTGGTGGTCGACACCATCGGCCGCGTGGCCAACGGCAAGGTCGACTACAAGCGCCTGCGAACCGACGCCACCGATTCACTCGGCGTGAGCTGACAAGATCACCGGGTGAACGCACCCATCGACAACATCGACGCAGCGATTGCAGCGATGGACGGCGAGGTCGACCGCTGCCTCGATTGCGGCGACGCCGGCGGGTACTTCGCGATCGTCTACCGGGCGGTCACCGAGCGCGTGCGCGACGGCATCACCGCCGGCGAGTTCGCCGACTGCGAACAGATGGAACGCTTCGATGTGCTGTTCGCTCGCCGCTACCTCGACGCTCAGACCAACTGGCGATCGGGATCCGGATCCGTGCCCGACTCGTGGCGCCTCGCGTTCGACACCGCCGAGAACCAGCGGTGTCTCGTCACCCAGCACCTGCTGTTGGGGATCAACGCCCACATCAACCTCGACCTCGGCATCGCTGCGGCGGCTGCGGTGCCGCCAGGCGACGTCGAGGCGCTGCGCGACGACTTCGAGACGATCAACGACGTGCTCGCCGAGTTGGTCGACCGGATGCAGGCGTCACTGGCCCACGTGTCACCGTGGACTCGCTATGTCGACATCGCCGGGCTCCGATTCGACGAAGCGCTCGTCACGTTCAGCCTGCGCCGCGCACGCGCCGATGCTTGGGACTTCGCAACTGCGCTCAGCTGCGCCGGTCCCGCAGAACGCCAGCAACTCGAGGCGCAACGCGACGCCGAGGTCGCCGCACTCGGCGCCCGAATCGCCCGGCCCGGACGACCGCTGCGTTGGGTGGTCAACGCTGCACAGCGACGCGAACGTCACGATCTCCACGAGGTGATCGCCGGGCTCGGACCCCGCTGAACCCGGCAGGATGACATCGCTGGTCTGACCCGTGATGTCGTCCTGGCGTCGTTCAGGACATCGAGACGAGGTCGAGCCAGTCCTCGGAGAAGTAGTCGACGTCACCGTCGGGCATCAGCAGCACTTTGGTGGGTGCGAGCTCGCGAACGAAATCCTCGTCGTGGCTCACCAGGATGATGGCGCCGGGCCAATCGACCAGTGCGTCTGCGACCGCTTGACGCGATGGCGGATCGAGGTTGTTGGTGGGTTCGTCGAGCAGCAGCAGGTTGTTGCGTCCGACCATCAGCATCGCCAGCGCGAGCTTGGTCTTCTCGCCGCCCGACAGCGTGCCCGACTCTTGGAACACCTTGTCGCCCGACAACCCGAACATGCCCAGCAGACCGCGCAGCTGGGTCTCGCCCAGGTTCATGCCATCTGGGACGGCGTCGCGAATGTTGGTGAGCAGCGACTGGTCGGTGCGTAGGTTGTCGTGTTCCTGCGCGTAGTAACCGGCGTGAACCTGGTAGCCGAACTCGAAGTCGCCGAGGTCGGCCTCGGTCTCGCCAGCAAGGATGCGCAAGAGGCTCGTCTTGCCAGCACCGTTGAGGCCGAGCACGAGCAGCCGCTCGCCGCGGCCGAGGTCGAAGTCGATGTCTTCGAAGATCGTCGGCCCGCCGTACGCCTTGCACATCCCCGACGCCCGGATCACCGTCTCGCCACACTTCGGTGGATCCGGGAACCGCACGGTCATCGTCTTGCCCGACTGCGGACCGCGCACACGCTGGGTTTCGAGCCGCGCGATGCGCTTTTCGACGCTGTGTGCCATCGCTGCCTTGGTGGCCTTGGCACCGAACCGGTCGACCACGGTTTGCAGCCGGTCGATCTCCTTGGCCTGCAGCACCGCCTTCTTGGCGAGGCGGGCCTCGTCGTCGGCACGCGACCGCTGGTACTGGCTGTAGGTGCCCCGGTATTCGACGATCTCGCCGACGTCGTGTTCGGTGGCCCGGTCGAGATGCAGCACCCGGGTGATCGACTCGTCGAGCAGTTCGAGGTCGTGGCTGATCACCAGCAGGGCGCCCTTGTACTGACGAAGGAAGCCGAGCAGCCAGGCCTTCGCGTCGACATCGAGGTGGTTGGTCGGCTCGTCGAGGCACAGCACGTCGGAGCCGGCGAACAGGATCCGGGCCAATTCGACTCGACGCCGCTCGCCGCCCGACAGCGTGCTGATCGGCTGATCGAGGCGAGCGTCGGGGATGCCGAGCCCGGCGGCCATCGCCCGGGCCTCGCTCTCAGCGGCGTACCCGCCGGTGGTGCGAAACGCCTCTTCGGCGTCGGAGTAGCGGGTGACATTGCGCTCGTCGGGGTTCTCCTCCATGGCGATGCGCAGCTTCTCGATACGGGTGATCTCGTCGTCGATCCCCCGCCCCGACAGCACGTGGGTGACACAGCTTCGTCCGTCGAGCGCCGAGTCGATCTTGGGATCTTGGGGCAGGTACCCGAACCCGCCCTTGCGGAGCACGGCGCCCGCCTTGGGCTCGTTGGCACCACCCAGCACCTTGAAGAGGCTCGTCTTGCCGGCGCCATTTCGTCCGACGATGCCCACCTTGTCGCGGGGCATGACGGTGAAGCTGGCGGAGTCGACGAGCAGCCGGCCCCCCACTTCCACCGAGATCGCCTGGGCCTGGAGCACCCGTCCAGGCTACGGCGACCTCACCTGATCAGCAGGCGCTGTCGACCGGCAGGGGTGATCAAGGACTTGACGGCGTCTCCAGGCCTTCGCCGGGTGTCGGCGCCGCTCCACCATCTGGCGGGTCGGGCGTTGTCTCGCCTCCACCACCCGACGGCGGGGTTGTTTGCTCGGTCCCACCACCGCCACTGCCGTCACCACCGCCACCGTCGTCACCACCGTCACCGCCGCCAGATGGTGGAGCGGTGGTCGGCGTCGTCGTGGGCACGGTGGTTGCGGAACTGGAGCCGGATGAACTGTTCCCGCTCGAACTGGAGCTCGAACTGCTCGAACTCGACCGTTGCGAGGGACGTCCGAGCACCGTGTCGGAGTTGTTGCTGCCGATCGCGGAGTCGTCGCGGAACGTCGATCGCAGGCAGTCGCCCACCCCACCGGGGAACGGCCCGAGTGCGGCAGCGACGGCGTCGGCGAGCACGCTCCGACCCGAATCGGTGGGGTGGAGACCGTCGCTGCTCAACACACCCGGCGTCTCGGAGATCGTCTTCCAGTCGAGCACCGTGACGTTGTCGCGTTCCGCTCCGAGGCGGTTGATGACCACGTTGACGTCGACATAGTTCGGCCGGTACTCGGTGACCGTGAGCAGCAGCACTGGACGCGGCTCCAACCGGTCGAGAATCTCGATGAGTTCGGCCTCGTAGTCGAACGCGTCGCCGCGATAGTTGCTGCCGAGGAAGACCGCAGCCGCGTCCCAGTCGTCGTCGGGCGCCACATCGTCGGGGAGTTCCCGAGCGAGCACCCGATTGCCGAACTCGACGAACCTGCTGGGTTCTGCCTCGATCGCCACCTGCCATCCGAGGGGTTCGAGCGCTTCACACATCTGGTTGCCGTAGCGCGACGATGTGGAGGCGAGAATCGAGTCGCCGATCATCAGAATCCTGTTGCCGTCGGCGATGTCGCCGATCAGTTGCGCCGTGGTGCCGTCGAGTCCGACAGGTGGACGAACGATCACGACCGGCTCGCGCACAGCCGAAGGGACCGCAGGCACGAGGCCGACGCCGCCGATGGTCGGCACGGGCGTGACCGGCGGAATCGTGTTGTCGGTCTGGTCGCCTTCGGAGCCGCATCCAGCAGCGACGATCGCCAAGATGGCGACGACTGCGAACGAGTGACGGCGGGACATTGCACCCATTGAAGCGGGTTCGCGACCGCGTCTGGCGTCGCGGCCGCTGTGGAGATCAGCGATTGCGCAGGGAGTCGCGGATCTCGGTGAGGAGTTCGACCTCGCTCGGGCCAGCGTCCTCGTCGGGCGACGACTTCTTCATGCGTTGTACGCCTTGACGACGAGGAAGCAGACGAACGCGATGATCACGAAGTTGATGATCAACGTCAACGGCGTGCCGTAGTTGATTCGAGCGTCGCCGATGTCGAAGCCGAGCGTACCGAAGTCGGGCTGTCCGACGATCGCTGCGATGATCGGCATGAAGATGAACTCCACGATGCTGAGCACGACCGGCGCGAACGCCGTGGCCAGGACGAATGCGATCGCCAACTCCACCAGGTTGCCCCGGTTGACGAAGTCCTTGAACTCCTTGAGCATGTCCTTCATGTGATGTCTCCTTCGATCCGGCCAGTCATCCTGGCGGAATAGTTGTATCACAAACCTGCCACTGCCTCAGCGAGCCGTCCAACCTCCGTCGACGATGATGCTCTGGCCGGTGAGGAACGTGCCGGCTGGTGATGCCAACAGCAGCAGGGCGCCGTCGAGTTCGTCGAGTTCGCCCATCCGAGGGATCGGCGAGTTCGTCGCGATGAAGCGCCGGCTCCCTTCGTCGGTGTCCATTCCGTCGGTCATCTCCGAGGGGAACCACCCGGGGCAGAGCGCGTTGACACGTATGCCTTTGCGCGCCCACTGCAAGGCCAGTTCGCGCGTGAGGTTGACGACAGCACCCTTGCTCGCGGAGTAGTGCGCCTGTTTGATCGGTGTCGAGCCGACATGGCCGAGCATCGACGCAACGTTGACGATTGCGCCCGCTCCGCTGGCGATCATGGAAGGCGCACACAGCTTCGACAGGTGCCACAGTGCCGTCACGTTGATCTCCATCGAGGTGCGGAATCGATCGAGTTCTTCGTCTTCGACTGCCACCGATCCGCCGACTCCGGCGTTGTTGACCAGCACGTCGACACGCCCGTATCGGCCCAACACCTCGGCGATCAGGCGCTCACGATCCGACTCGTCGCTCATGTCTGCCGCGCAGACGTACGAGTCCGGGCAGGTCGACGGCGAGCGACTCGAGGCGGTCGGTCCGCCGAGCGGTGAGGACCACCGTTGCTCCCACGGCGTGGAGCACCGTGGCGAAGTGCGCACCGAGACCCGACGAGGCACCCGTGACGATCACGATCTGACCATCGAGCCGAAAGCGGTCGAGTGGGGTGGACTGAGGCAACGGGGCGGTCGACATGGCCGACGACCCTACTTGCGACGCCCGTGGCACGAACCGAGATGTCGGCCGGCCGGCACGTTGCACGGTCGTCACCCCTGCGTCACCTCTTCGTCATCTCCGACCGCGCGATTCGATGTCGAACGCGTCATTCACGTGACAACTTCCGATCGACGTGCCGACTCGCGAGACAGGGGCAACGTGGCGATGTAAGAAAGAGGGCGTGGAACTCAGCCGACACACCTGGAATGCCGCAATCAAGCTCGCGATGATCGTCTCGATCGTGGCTGGTCTGGCAGCGGTGCTGATATCGGCGGCCGGCGATGTTCCTCAGGCTGCGATCGTGCTGCCGGTGATCGTGGTCGGGTTCACCGCCAGTTGGATCCAGACGAGTCGGGCCCTCCGCGAGGCTCCGCCCGTGCGCATCGGCACCGCTCACACCCACTGACCAGTCGCCGGGGCGGCCCGACCTGCACCCCTGCTTCGGATGCCGCCTCGGCGGCTGCCTGTGACACGATCGCACGATGAGCGATCAGCAGGCCCCGCCGAAGGTTCGTATCGGATTCGGGCTCGGCACGTCCACCATGCTGCACGGGCCGTCCTACGGCACGGTGGTCGATGCGCTCGAGTCGCTCGGGTTCGACTCGCTGTGGCTGTCTGAACGCATCAGCGGCCCGGCACCCGACCCGCTGGTGGCGATGGCGTACGGCGCCGGCCGAACCGAACGGTTGAAGTTCGGCATGTCGGTGATGGTGCTGCCCGGCCGCAACCCGGTGGTGCTGGCCAAGGAACTCGCCACGTTGGCGAACATGTCAGGCGGCCGGCTCCTCCCGGCGTTCGGGCTCGGCGCTGTCGACCCCATCGAGCAGCAGGCGTTCGGCGTGCAGCGTGGCGAACGAGCGAAGTTGTTCGACGAGATGTTGACGGTGATGCGCAACTGCTGGACAGGGGAGCCGTTCAGCCACCACGGTGATCGCTACGACTACGACGACATCAAGGTGTTGCCCGGCAGCGTCGAAGATGGAGGTCTGGTTGGGCGGCATCGCGCCGTCGGAGTTACGTCGGATCGGGCGGATGGCCGACGGCTGGCTCCCGTCGTTCGTGACACCGGACGATGCCGCGGCCGGGCGCGCCGTGATCGAGGAGGTGTGCGCCGAGCACGACCGCGCGATCGAACACGACCACTACGGCGTGCTGGTCCCCTATTCGTTCGGACCGATCCCCGATCGCCTCCTTGCGCTGTTGGCACGACGTCGTCCCGATCTGAGCGACCCCAGCGAACTCGTCCCGACGTCGTGGGAAGGGCTCACCACGCTGATCCAGCGATTCATCGAGGTGGGCACGTCGAAGTTCGTCGTGCTCCCCCTGGCCGAGCCCGAGGGCGCCGATGCCTGGGTCGAACATCTGACCGAGGCCGCCGACGTGCTGCGGCCGTTGGAGACCCGGTGATGATCAGCGGGGAACTTTCTCACGACCTGTGACGTCCAACACACATGCGACATCAGCGGATCGTCCCTCTTGCACTGGTCACCGTCTCGCTGCTGGTCGCAGCGTCGTGCTCGGCCGACGACAACGGTGCTGAACCCGTTGGCTCGACCGAACCGACGGCCACCACGTCGCCCGCTCCCGCCACGACCGGCGCACCCTCGACCGAACCTCCAGGCAGCACGGTGCCGGCCACCGAACCGGGCCCGCAGGGATTCGCGTCGGCGAACCTCGAGTTCTTCGGCGACTGCGATGCCCTGCTCACCTACATGCAGACCGAAGCATCGAAGCGAGTCACCGCGTGGGGGCTGGGTGGCGGCGGCATCTACTACGGCGACGGTCGGGTGATGGAAGCCGATCTCGACACCGCAGCGAGCGACGACGCGGGCGGCGCCGTTCCCGACAGCGGTCCGACCCCACCGACCGCCGTCGAAGGTCAGGACTACTCCGGGACGAACGTCCAAGAGGTCGGCGTCGACGAGGGAGACATCGTCGAGACCGACGGCGACTTCGTCTACGTCGCGAGTCAGGACGGTCTACGAATCGTGTCGGTCGCCGACGCCGACGTGGTCGCGGAGCCTGAACTCCCGCAGGGAACCCACCAGCTGTTGCTCGATGGCGACCGCCTGGTCGTGGTGACATCGAGCTGGGGTGGCTCACCCGACACCATCGTGTCGCTGTTCGATGTCGACGACCCGACCAGCCCTCGGTTGCTGCGACGCTCACATCTCGAAGGCAGCGTGGTCGCCACGCGTTCGGTCGACGGCGTTGCCCGTCTCGTGATCACGACGTCGTTCGATCAGCGCTTGCCGTTCGTGCAACCGAACCAGTTCGGCCTCGACGAAGAATCGGCGCTCGAGCGCAACAAGGAGATCATCAGCGAGTCGACGGTCGAGGACTGGTTGCCTCGCTGGTTCGACGAGGGGGCCGACGGCGACTTCGGCCAGATGGCACAGCTCCTGCCGTGCGAATCCGTGGCTGCCCCGCCGGACTTCGCCGGGCTCGGCCTCACCTGGATCGGATCGATCGACATCGACGGCGACGGCACCCCGGTCGGTTCGGCGGGAATCGTGTCGACGGGAGACACCGTCTACGCCTCGACCGACAACTTGTACATCGCCACCCAGAACTGGGACTGGCAGTGGGGTTCGCCGGTGCCACTCGACGATGCGACGGCCACCACCACCACTCCCGAGCAAGATCCCGGACCACCGCCGACAATGATCCACCAGTTCAGCCTCGACGACGGCACGGCTGCCACCTATGTGGCCTCCGGCCAGGTCGAGGGACGGTTGCTCAACCAGTTCGCGATGAGCGAACACAACGGCGACCTCCGAGTCGCCACCACCACCGACGACTGGGGCGGCTTCGGCGACCAGAGCGAGTCGACCGTGTTCGTGCTTCGACCCGAGGGCGACGAGTTGCGCCAGATCTCTTCGGTGGGCGGACTCGGCAAGGACGAGCAGATCTATGCGGTGCGGTTCATCGGCGATCTCGCCTACGTGGTCACGTTCCGCCAGATCGACCCGCTGTACGTGATCGACCTGACCGATCCGGCCAATCCGGTCGAGGCGGGCGAGCTGAAGATCCCCGGCTACTCGGCCTACCTGCACCCCGTGGGCGACGGCCTCCTGCTCGGTGTCGGGCAGGACGCGACCGACACCGGCCGCACCACCGGCACCCAGCTCAGCCTGTTCGACGTGAGCGACCCGACCGATCCGCAACGCATCAGCACCTTGCCGATCGGCGGGTACAGCGAGGTCGAGTGGGACCACAAGGCGTTCCTGTTCTGGCCCGAGGACGGCACGATCGTGCTCCCGGTCTCGCCGGGTTGGGGCGACTGCGGGCCGAACGAGGACTGCTTGGCCAAGGACATCGTCGGACCAGGCGGTGGTGCCGTCGTCGCCGAACTCGATGGTCGCGAGCTCGTTGCCCGTGGCACCATCAGCCACTCGAGCCCGAGTCGTTCCGGCTGCTGGAACCCGCTGCAACGTTCGATCGCCATCGGCGACGAACTGGTCACGGTCGGTCTCGACCAGCTGAAGTTCTCCGACCGCCAGAGCCTCGAGCCCCGCGACTCGGTGCGCTGGGGCGATCCCGAGCAGTACGGCTGCTACTGGTACTTCGAGTAGGCCTCAGGCCCGCTTCTGGATGTTGGCCCACTCGTCGCGGAGGCCAACCGTGCGATGGAACAGCAGCGGCTGCTCGGTGTCGGCAGCGAAATAGCCGAGCCGTTCGAACTGGACCACCTGGCCCGGCTCGACCTCGGCGAGTGCCGGCTCGACCTTGGCACCGTCGAGCACCTCACGCGAGTTCGGATTGACGTCGTCGAGCGGATCGCCAGTGGCCTCGCCCGGCACCTCCGGGGTGAACAAGCGGTCGTACAGCGCAACGGTCGCATCGACGGCGTGGGCTGCCGACACCCAGTGCATGGTCGACTTCACCTTGCGATTGTCGGGTGCGTTACCGCCGCGAGTTTCGGGGTCGTAGGTCACCTGGACCTCGGTGACGTTGCCGTCGGCGTCCGCATCGAATCCGGTGGCGGTCACGAAGTAGGCCCCACGCAGACGCACCTCCTTGCCCGGCGACAGGCGGAAGTACTTCGGTGGCGGCTCGGCCTTGAAGTCGTCGTGCTCGATGTACAGCACACCACTGAACGGCACCATCCGGGTGCCGTCATCGGCGTTCTCCGGGTTGTTGTTGAGTTCGACGAACTCGACCACCGGCTCACCGGCGTCGTCGACCGGCCAGTTGGTGATCACCACACGCACCGGCTTCAGCACGGCCATGCGTCGCAACGCCACCCGGTTCAGCTGCGTACGCACGAACGATTCGAGCAGTTCGATCTGGTGGCGGCTGTTGGTGCGCGACACCCCGATGAATTCGCAGAACTCACGGATCGACGACGCCGGGTAGCCACGGCGACGCAACCCCCGCAACGTCGGCATTCGCGGATCGTCCCACCCCTCGACCGTGCCATCGTCGACGAGCTTGGCCAGCTTGCGCTTCGAGGTGACCGTGTGGGTGAGTTCGAGGCGGGCGAACTCGCTCTGGCGAGGCTGTTCGAAGGGCAGCGGCAACTGGTCGAGATACCAGTCGTAGAGCGCGCGGTGGCTGTCGAACTCGAGGGTGCACAACGAATGGGTGACGCCTTCGATCGCATCGCTCTGGCCGTGGGCCCAGTCGTAGGTCGGGTAGATGCTCCACAGTGCGCCGGTTCGGTGGTGGTGCACCCCACGGATCCGGTACATCACCGGATCGCGTAGCTGCATGTTCTCGTGCTGCATGTCGATCTTGGCCCGCAGCACGTGAGAGCCCTCGGCGAACTCGCCGGCGCGCATCCGTCGGAAGAGATCGAGGCTGTCGTCAGCGGGTCGGTCGCGGTGCGGGCTCTCGACGCCGGGCCGGCCGTAGCCGCCGCGCTGGGCGGAGATCGTCTCGCCGTCCTGATCGTCGACGTAGGCGAGACCGTTCGTGATCAGCAGCTCGGCCCAGTCGTAGAGCTGTTCGAAGTAGTCGCTCGCGTAGAGCGGCTCACCCTCGATCGGGTAGCCGAGCCAGGCGAGGTCGGCGATGATGCCGTCGACGTAGCTGGTGTCCTCGGTGTCGGGGTTGGTGTCGTCGAAGCGCAGGTTGCAGACTCCGCCGAACTCAGCAGCGATCCCGAAGTCGACCGTGATCGCCTTTGCGTGGCCGATGTGCAGATACCCGTTGGGTTCTGGAGGGAACCGTGTCTGGACCCTGCCGCCGAACGTGCCCTGCTCGTTGTCGAGCGCCACCAGGTCGCGAACGAAGTTGGAGGCTGCGGGAGTTCCGTCGGTGGCAGGCATGACGAGGACCAGTATGGACGCCCGCACGACAATCGGCGCAGATGGTTCCGCGGACTAGCTGATCAGGCGTCCAAGCCACCGCCATCCGCTACGAACGCGACCGGCCCGGCGAGCTGGTCCACATGGATGTCAAGAAACTCGGCCGGATCCCACCCGGAGGCGGCTGGAAGCCCACGGCCGACAGATGGGCTCAACGAGCGCACGCAAGAAGACCAAGATCGGCTTCGACTACATCCACTCAATCGTCGACGATCACACGCGCATCGCCTACTCGGAGATCCACGCCGACGAGAAAGGCGAGACCTGCGCCGGGTTCTTCGAGCGTGCGATCGAGTTCTACGCCGGTCACGGCATCACGATCGAGCGGGTGATGACCGACAACCACTGGAGCTACAAGAACACCCGTCGTCTCACGGAGCTCATCACCAGGATCGGAGCGAAACACAAGTTCATCCGGCCGCACTGCCCGTGGCAGAACGGCAAAGTCGAACGCTTCAACCGGACCCTCCAAACCGAGTGGCCTACCGTCAGGTTTTCGAGTCCAACGATGCCCGCTCAGCAGCTCTGCCAGACTTCCTCGACCGCTACAACCATCGCGCGCCACACGCCGAACTGGACCATGACTCCGCTCGAGATCGTCCAGCAGACATCACCGATCATCAACGAGGTGGGCAACCGCTTCTACTTCGACCCCGACACCCTGGCGGCCGGTCAAGGAGCTGGGCCTCGATGGCTTCCGCTTCTACTTCCTGGGTCGCGGCGGCGTGTTGGGTGACGTCGACCCCGCCGTGGTCGTTGCAGCGTTCGGCTACTTCAGCCCGAGCGTGGTCGAGCTCATGTGGGATTCGGCCAAGCAGATCGTCGAGCCACGCAAGGCCGCCTCGGCCTACGCGGCGTGCGCCGACCGCTTCGGCGCCGGTGCGCTCGCCGGGCTCGACGGGCTCGACGCGTTCAACGACGCCGCCGAAACGATCATCGGGGCAGTCGACCGTTCGGCGCTGTCACTGTTCGCCGGTGTCGCCGCCGAGCCGCTCCCCGACGATCCGGCCGCCCGCGCCTACCGCAACGTGTGCACCCTGCGCGAACTCCGAGGCAGCGTCCATCTCTTGGCGATCGTCGCCGCAGGCGTCTCCCCCTCGGTGGCCCACGCCATCAGGCGACCCGACGACGTCGCATCGTTCGGGTGGGAGTCGGCTCCCGACATCTCCGACGACGACCGCTCCCGTCTCGACGCCGCCGACGCGCTCACCGATCAACTGCTCGTGGCATCTGTCGAAGCACTCAGCGACGACCAACGTGACGCCTTCGTCGCCGCGGTCGACGCAATCGGCGCCCACGTCATCTGAGCTCGACCCATCTCGAACCCGTGCCTCCACCTCGAGAGGGCGAGTGGGCCCGTCCGGCTCGTGTTGCCCGATCGACGAGTTCCTGACTGCCGGGCCGAGTCAGCTCGACGGAGCGCTGCGATCGTCGGGTCGATTCGCTTCGATCCATCCGACGGCGAAGTCGACGAGTTCGCGCATCGGCAGGAGCCGGACCTCACCCGCGCCCAGGGGCGCTCGCATCTCAGCGCCGCCTGCAGCTGTGTAGGCATCGCCCA
This sequence comes from Ilumatobacteraceae bacterium, assembly GCA_963717385.1. Classification (GTDB taxonomy): domain Bacteria; phylum Actinomycetota; class Acidimicrobiia; order Acidimicrobiales; family Ilumatobacteraceae; genus Sva-07. Next base: position 13,730 of record CAVQWE010000007.1, on the reverse strand, counting down.
GCAGGGTGAAGTCGTCCTCGTCGTAGTCGATGTGGGAGTACTCCACCCAGGTGCGGTCGCCGTCGACCAGCATCGGCACGCCGTCTCGAATCCTCGGCGCGTCGTCGCCCAAGGCGCGGGCCGCAATGCGGTGCGCTCCCGCCGACGGCGACCGGATGACGGAGGCACGTGATGCGCACGGCACCGGCGAGCATCCTGCCGGATCGAGGACGGGCATGAAGCCGTCGCTGCGGCAAGAATGCCGAGCACGGAATGCTGTCGGGTGCGTGCTCTGGTCAGCTGACCTGCGCGTTGGCGTCGGTGTCAGGCACTGGCGGTGGCGTCCGGCTTGCGGCCGGCGACCAGCAGTTGCTGGACGGAGGCGAAGAAGCCGCCGATCTCCGCAGCCTGCTCGAGGTCGGCGCGGAAGTGTCGCACCTCGTCGCCCGTGAGCACGCCGGCATCCTCGGCTGCCTCGAGAACGCGGGCGAGCACGAAGGTCTCGACAAACACGCTCAGGTCGTCAACCGCGATGGGGGCGACCTCGACCGAGACGCCATCGAGGCCTGCCGCCTTGAACGAGCGGTACAGCATCCGCCCGGCGAACGGACTGTTCATCATGGAGCGGTAGTGCTCGGCGACAGTTCGTTCGAGCTCGGAGACCTCACTGGCAATGCTGAGCGATCCGAAATCGGTATCGAGCACGACGATCCGGCCTCCGGGACGGGTCACACGGATCATCTCCGCGAGCCCCGCCGCCGGATCAGGGAGGTGTTGGAAGACCCGCTCGCTCCGACATGCGTCGAAGAAGTCGTCGTCGAACGGCAGCGCAGCCGCATCGGCCTGCCGATGCAGCACCCGTTCGTCGAGGCCAGCGGCCCTCGCCCGGACGTTCGCCTCCTCGACCATCTCCGGATCGAAGTCGACGCCGTGGACCTCACCCGTCTCACCGACGAGGTCGGCGAGTGCGATCGTGTCGGAAGCGGGCCCGCAGCCGAGGTCGAGCACCCGGTGCCCTACCTGCAGGCCCATCAGTTCATAGGTCCGTCGCTTCGCCGCCGAAAGTATCTGCGCCGCCATGTCAAGGTACGTGGAGTCGACGTGCCCGGAGTAGTCCATCGCCATCGCCATGGTCTACAGCACCTGCAGCGCCGGAACGGAACACAAATCGCTCACTTGCCGGATCCCGGGCGGCTCCCACAACCTCGGTGGGCGCCGTTGTTCACTGCTCGATGTGCTGACCCGACAACAATTCCACGAGCGACGGGAACGGACAGCCGAGCGGTTCGTCGCCGAGTGCCCCTCCTCCTAGAGGTGCACTTCGTCAGGTCGCGCCCACAACTCGAAGGTAGCGACGTCCCGGTACCCCAGCCGTTGATACATCGAGTGAGCCATCGGTGTCGAGTGGAGCACACTTGCTCTGCACCCTGCGTTGGCCGTCGCATTGAGTGCAATGCCGGTCAGCAGGCTTGCGAGTCCCTTGCCGCGGCCGCGCTCGGTCGTGGCTACCCCATAGATGCCAGCGACGTCGTTGCTCCTGTGGATGCCGACCTTGGAGACGGGTACGCCGTCGAGCGATGCGAGCCACACGCGCACGCCCGTGCCGATGAAGCGGTCGAACACCCGACGAAGGTACGGGGAGTCGTCCTCATCAAGCCCGTACCGGGTCGACACGAGGTCCATCCAGGCCGCTCCATGGCCGACTCCGGCTTCGACCACCTCGATGTCCGACGGTACGTCCGGCATGGGCGGCGGGTCGTCGAGAGTGTGAATCATTCCAGGCATCGTCTCGGCGCACACCCACCCGTGCGCGTCGAGGCTCTCTCGAACTCCGATCGGAGTGGTCGGATGGACAAGCCAGGCGGGAGTGCAGGCACGGCGTTCGAACCGCGCGAGCAGTTCGTGGACCTGGGCATCGATGCTGCGGTCGCCCTCGTCGTAGAACCGGAACACCGTGTTGTACGGGGGTTTGGGGACATCGGTCTCGAGGACCAGCCGTGTTGGTGTGTCGATCAGGCGCCCGGGGTCGACGCGACCGAATTGAGCGAACATCGACCACGCGTTGGTCTCCAGAGCCGCGACCGCTTCGGTCTCCGTGAACATTCCGACTCCTCAGGCGTTGGACCAATGTGAGCGCTCTCGCCGGCTCGAGACGCCGGCACATAATAGTCGTCTGGACGCGCGCTGGGCTCGACACCGTTGGATCTTGCGATGCCGGCCCCCGCTGGACCGATCGCTCGAGGATCCCCCTCGATGCACCGTCTGACGCGTCACGCCATGACGAAACGCCACATCGGTCACCGACGCAGCGTCATTGATGACCTCCAACACAGCCGCACAGCGCTGCTCCACAACACTCAACTCCACCAACACAACGACGACCCTCTCCACAACTGACGATGCTGAACATCACCATCGAAGAGGGCTCAACTGCGGCTGTCGAGAACACACGCGCGTAACACAGCTACCGGAACCACTGTCGCCCAGCTACCGGAGCCAGCCCCGAACTGGAACACAACAACCGGAGCCAACACGACAAGCATGAACCGGATCAGCACATTCCAGAGAGATCGGCATCAGAGCGGCAACGAGTCCAGAAAACCAGGAGAGCCACTCCGAAGAGTGGCTCTGACCTGGTACTTCCTTGGCAGCCCGTACGGGATTCGAACCCGTGCCGCCACCTTGAGAGGGCGACTGAGACTGTCCGGCTCGTGTTGTCTGATGCCGTCTTATGTGGTCTGAGCAGGGCTAACGCTACACGCCGTGTTGCCTCGTGTCGTCTGATATCGGCCAGTACCGCTGCGTGGAGTGGCAAGTGGATTGGCAAGACGTCCGGCCGGGGAGGGCTTGGGCGCCCGACCGACTGCCGATTGCGGGTTCAGGAGCGGTCGAGTGTGAGAGCGCGCACGTTCGCCGGGAATCCGGGCGAGTTGACGAGCCGGTGGTCGTCGGTGAGCAAGGCACCGCCGAGTTCGGCAGCGAGCGCGACGTAGACGGCATCGGCCATCGTCATGTTGTGACGAAATCGCCACGCTGCGGCGATCAACGGTCCGGGTTGCGCTCGGCGCAGGTGCCATCGATCGAGCCGGCCCAACACTGTCGCGGCGCCCTCCTCGGTCAGCGTCCGAGCCACGACAGTCTGATGTCGCACAACCCCGGCGACTTCGACGTAGAAGTGCTCGGGCACCCAGCCGACGGCATCGGTCGGAAGCAGTCGTGCGAGACGCCGACCGTGGGCGGTGTTGGCGAGGATCTCGACGCCAGCGGACGCGTCGATGACAACGGGCGTCACGCGTGTTCGGACTCGGCGCGGATCGTCTCGAGTACGGCCGCTGCGTCAAGGGATTCGATCTCAGGATCAGGTGCGGTCAGGAGCTCGTCGATGAGCAAACGGAACGCGGCCGGGGAGCAGTCCTCCTCCGGATTCGCAACGACCACCCGGTCGTGCAACTCGTCAGCGCGTCGTGCCATGTAGATCAGAGTACTCGCCACGAGCGATACCCCGCATGCGCCGACCGCTTGCGGAAGCTCTCCATGCGACTGACTCAGCCGGGACGCCCGCGAAAGTGTTGCACCGCAGTCGGGCCGTACCCGCACACCTTCGGACGGCCGATCCCCGAGATTCTGTTTGTCGTAGTGTGCGCCTCCGAGTGGGCGGCATCCTGTAGGCAGCGATCTGCCCACGGCGAACTCTGGGATGATTCGATGGTGTGGCAGCGCGGTGAGACGGTCGTACATCAGGAGGTGTGGGATGGTCGTCTCTGGGCGGCGCGCCCGCTGATCGTCGTCGAGGACACAGCGGAACGGACCTTGCTGTGGATTCCCCATGGCACGGTTCGCAAGGTTCCGATCACACCGCCGACACGTCCGGACCCGGGCGATGTGCATGCTCGGACCATCGCCAGCCTCGAGCATCGAGACTGGCTGCTCGGTGAACACGAGTGGGACGTGTCGAGTCTGTGGATCGTGGGGCCCGATGACTGGTACACGATCTTGGTGTCGTGGCGTCCCGACGGCAGTCACCTCGGCTGGTACGTCAACCTGCAGGAACCGATGCGCCGGATCCCGATCGGGTTCGAGGCGATGGACCTCATGCTTGACATCGTGGTGGAGTCGGATCTGTCGTGGCGTTGGAAAGACCGAGAGGAATTCGAGGAGATCGTCCGACGCGGCATCTTCGATCTCGGGCTGGGCGAACAAGTTCACCAGACTGCCTTGTCGGTGATCGACGACATCGATCATCTCCGGGCTCCGTTCTGCGATCCGTGGCCGTCGTGGACACCGGATCGATCATGGGCGCTGCCGCAACTGCCCGCCGGCTGGGACAAGGTGCACCGTTGAACTCGGCTGAGCCCGACGTCGTTGAGCGACAGGCGGGACGGGTCGTGCTGCTCGACGCCGACGATGCCATTCTGATGATCGAGGTCGTCCCTGCCGGCGCTGCGCCGTTCTGGTTGACGCCGGGCGGTGCCGTCGAACCCGGCGAGACAGCTCGTGAAGCTGCGGCACGCGAACTGCACGAGGAGACCGGCATCACGGTGACGCCAGCGAGCTTGCTCGGCCCGATATGGCGGCGGGAGCATCGCTTCGAGTGGGACGGAGTGGTGATTCAACAGCAAGAGGAGTTCTACCTCGCACGTCACGACGGCACCGTGGAGGCAGCCCTGAACAACGTCGACTCGGTCGAGGCTGCCACGAACCGCAGGCTTCGATGGTGGTCCATCGAGGAAGTCGCTTCAGCGGGCACCGAACGATTCGTGCCGGCCTCGTTCACTCACTATCTCCGGCTGCTGCTCCTCGGAGGTGTGCCCGACGAGCCACACGATGTTGGAGCATGACGCAGCGGTCACACGCCAGGGCGCCGCCGGCGCTGTCCGCATCGTCGGAGAGACTCCGCCGCCGGCATTACCGAGCGCTCGGCTTGGGCCTGATTGATACTCGAGGGGCGTTGCGGCGGTTGTCGTAGCGTTCGGAGCGCCGGTCGGCAGCCTCTTCTTAGGGCCTGTCACCTTCGTGGTTGACCTGATCGCGAACTGTCTGTCGGCCGGTGTTCTGACCCGGGGTGTGGCTCGAAAGAGGCGCGAGCTCAACGAACCCAAATCAGGAGTGCCCACCTCGGTTCCCACCCACCGAGGCAAGGAGCCATTCCAGATGAAAGTGATGATTGGGATCGATCCGCACAAGGCGACACACACCGCCGTGGCGATCGACAACAACGAGATGATGCTCGACGAGCTTCGTGTTCGAGCGTGCAGTTCACAGGTGAGGCGACTGACGTTGTGGGCAGATCCGTTCCCGGATCGGGTGTGGGCCATCGAGTCCGCACGCGGTCTCGGCTATCTGCTCGCACAGCAGCTCGTCGCCGCGGGCGAAACGGTGATCGACGTGCCCGCAGCGTTGTCGACACGGACTCGTTTGTTGGGGTCGGGCCGGGCCCAGAAGAACGACCCGAACGACGCCCGCTCGGTGGCGATCACTGCGATGCGCGTCGATGGGCTCCAACGCGTGACGGCTGATGAGCACGCCCAGGTGTTGAAGCTGTTGGCGAAACGGCATCGCGACCTGGGCCAACTCAAGAGCAAAGCAGCGTGTCGGCTGCATGCGTTGCTGATGGAACTCCTGCCGGGCGGGATGGCCAAGGAAATGACCGTGACCAGGGCAAACGAACTGTTGGGCCAGGTCGTCGACCAAGACCAGATCACTCAGCATCGTGTCGAGGTCGCTCGCGAGTTCGTTGCTGATGTCGCTCACTACGAAGCACAGATGAAGGCGTCGATGAGGCGGCTGCGTGCTGCGGTCGCTGCGTCGGGGACGTCGCTGACCGACATCCGCGGTGTCGGCGTCGTCACCGCCGCGCTCATCATCGGCCACACCGGTGACGTCTCCCGGTTCGCGTCGGCCGGGCACTTCGCGAGCTACAACGCGACTGCCCCGATCGAAGCGTCCTCGGGTGAGCATCGTCGTCATCGGCTGAACCCTCGAGGCAACCGGCAGCTGAACTACGCGATCCACATCGCCGCTATCACGCAGCTGCGTTACCCGTGCGCCGGGCGCGAGTACTACGACCGTCGATGCGCCGAGGGCAAGAACTCCAAAGAAGCCATCCGGGCGCTGAAACGGCACATCTCCAACACGGTCTACCGGGCCCTCGTCGCCGACGCCCGACGCATCCACGCCTGATCGGCAGGCCCGGGAAGGACACTCAGGCACGACATCGAAATCCAGCGTGACCGGCTCAACATCCTGAACGGCCGGCTCTTCGGATCAGTCACTTCCCGGACCCGACAACAAACCCTACGACGCCACCTCCGGCACCGCCAGAGGCTCGACCTCCCGCGCCCCAATCACGCTCGGAAATCCGGGCTTGACACAAAGAGGCATCGCGATGCGGCGCGGACTCATCGCGCGCGACCGGATTACGGAGCGCACGTTATGCGGCGGTTCGGCCCAGTCGATCTCGATCAGATGCCGGATCGCGAGCGGGTTGCTGGCCGGACCCGTGCGATTTGTTGAGGGTCGCCCGACCCTGACGGCCTACTCACAATCGACTGGCGTGTCTGATCTATCCGTGCGCGTGAACTCGCCGGGTCCGTCGGGTCCGGTGAAGGTCGCAGATGTGTCGTCATTCAGCACCAGTTCTCCGCCGTGGTAAGGGTTGCCCCACCTGGGTGGTGGGTTGGCGTTGCCATCGTTGAGAGGTGCTGTCTGCCACCAAGAGCCGTCGATGCGCGCCCACTCAACACCGCAATGTACGAAGAGGTCGTAGTCGTAAGTCCGTTCGACTTCTGCACCGGGGCCGTACGGAGCTTCGTCCAACTCGGCGCCGGTCGGTCCCTCGGCAGGAGCATCGCGGTCCCGCCGCCGTGATGATCCGCCGCGCCGTCATCCAGCCCCGAGTCGACGCCCAGCTCGTGCGCATCTACACCGCGCCCGGGGACCCGCCAGAGCAACCAGGCACACCTCGATGATCGCCGAGTCATCGTCGTGGTCACCTGTCCGGTCACCTCGGCGTGTGAACAGTGGTGGCGTTCGTGTCGGCCACGGCTACCTCCTTGGGTGACCCAATGTCCCGAGAAGACGGGACCATCCACGCTCGCGCCGATCCTGCCGTCCTGCTGGTGCTGGGATTGTTCGGCGTCACGCTTGGATTGATGTGGATGTGATGCAGCGGGATGCCAACACAGTCGGTAGTGACTACGGGTTTCGATCTGTGCGGGATCGCTCGGGCTCGACGTGATCGAAGCCCCCGACCTGGCGAGTGGGGCGGGACGAAGGGCTCTGGCTGCCCGCTGGGCGACATGCGCACACTGGAGAGACGACGTGCGACGAGGAGGTCGAGATGCGCAGATCGCAACGGTGGGACGAGTCGTCGCCGTGGAGCAAGGTGCTGATCATGGTCCTCACCGCCGTACAGGTGTCGCTGGCGGTCAGCGCGTGGGCCGACCTCGCCGAGCGCCCCGCCGTGCAGGTGAACGGGCGCAAGCCTCGGTGGGCGGCGATCATCGCCATCAGCTTCGTCGGCCCGATCCTCTACTTCACCCGCGGTCGCCGCCCATCGCCCTCGTAATTCGCGACCGACAACCCGCGGCTCCGCCCACAGTGCCGGCGCACTCCGTCATGTCCCTGCCTTGGAGAGGTCGCCCGTAGCGTGACCACCGACGGTCACCGTCGTCGCATCGCGGCCGCGACTATCTCGTTGTGAGTATCGATTGAGCCTCGTACTGGGTGAGTCGCGCCGTCGCCTCGTCGCTACTGAGACCGCGACGATCGTGCGTTGCCGCTCGCCGGTCGTTCATGGCCGGTCACTCATCCTCCGATGATCGGCAACGGCGGCGGGGTCGCGGGATGATCCTTGTGCTGCCGATGGCCGGCCCATGACCCTTGGGGTGAGTTGGGCCTTGGTGCTCATGTCGGCTCCAGAAGGCTGCGGCTTCGCCGTGCAAGGAGGACATCTCGATCGGTATCGCGGAGGACGTGTTCGGCGACACTTCCGAGGAGGGCGTAGCGAATTCCAGTCTTGCCGTGGGTGCCGACTGCGATGAGGTCGCAGTGCTGCTCTCTCGGCAACTGCGGCAGGCGCTCGCGCGGGTCGCCGATCTCCAAGATCGGTGCGTGAGTGTCGGTGTCGGGGGCATGAGTTGCGAGGAAGTCAGCCAGCTCCTGCTCTCGCTGTCGTGCGACCTCGGCTCGGAGTTCGGTGATGGCTGTTCCTCCGGCGACCGAACGGAGCTTGGACTCCCCGACGACTTGGAAGACCATTGCTGGAATGATCGTTGCCGGTGGAGCGACTGCCTGGGCGGCGCTGATGACGTGCGAGGACGCTGCTGAGGCGTCGACGCCTACGATCACTCGACGGTATGGGCCTTGGACCCGGTGGCGCACGAGGAGTAGGGGTCGGTCGCCGAGTCGGGCGAGTCGTCCTGCAGTCGTGCCGATGAAGAACCGACGCACATCTGACCTGCGATGTGCTCCGGCAACGATGAGGTCGACGTCGAGCGATTGCGCAAGGTGGACGATTTCGACGAAGGTGGGCCCTTGGCGAACGTGGCGCTCGGGCGGCGGATTGATCCGGGCGAGATGACGGCGCAATGTGGCCTCGGCGAGGTCGCGGTCGCGGTCCACAGGGGTTGCGACGTCGGTGGATCGCTGACAACGGTGCCCGCCATCTCCGCCGAGTCCGAACAAGCGTGGCGCTCTTGGCCAACCATGAGCGGCTGACCTGGGGATTCCTACCGAGACGCTCCCGATGTCGTGCTCGTTCGGCTGCGACCGATCGACGCTGACAATCCGATAACGCGCGGGTCCGACAGGGCTTTCGCCCCGCACAGTTCGGCACATCCCGATCAGAGTGGTCGCCGACTGAAGGCGATCAGATCGACCACCCAGAACACTCCGTTCAGGCCGACGTGGTCCGGGATTCTGTGGCGCGGGAATTGGGCCGTGATGCGGCGCAGCGGACGGCGCCCAGCGGGTTATCGCTCGCCGTTATCGGGTGCCCGGCGAACGGGCGGATGAGTGACACGTGTCGCGGCCTGGGCTCCGATGTCCTGGTGCACCTTGCCGCCGTTCGAGGGTGATGAAGGCGCTGCGAGCCGGCAACTACTGGCGGCTCGTCAAGGCGTAGGTCGTCGCTCGCTCCACGAGCTTGAACCCGGCGGCAGAGTACGCAGCCGTTGACGCGACATAGCCTGGCTCGGGTTGAGTGTTGATGTACACGTGGGTGCCGCCGAGGTCTGCAACCAGGTGGGCGACCTCGAGGCACAGCGCGATGGCCAGATCGCGGCGGCGATGCTCGGGAGCGACACCGAGCGGTTCTATCTCGCACACGCCGATCGACGAATCGAACCATGCGATGCAGCACGCAGCGAAGCGACCGGCCTCGTCATCGCCGACGGCAGCCACGAGGTCGAGCCGAGGGTCGTACAGCCACGCCTCGCGCACTGACTCATACGCATCGGTCGTGAATGAGCTGTCGGCGTCGGGATCGACTCGGCGCCCGTCGATGTAGGGGATCGATGAAGGCTTCCATGCTGCTCGATGCACCTCGACGCGAGCCGTGGTCTCGTCGGGGCGGACCGGACGGATCACGTAGCCGTCGACGCGACGGCGGCGATCACCCGCCACTGTTGCAACGTCAAGCAGCATCCCCGACCAGGGTTGCCTCCCGACCGGTTCGAGCCCTGCGCGCGACACGGCCCGGGCCAACGCGTCGGCGCCGTCCCAAACGGTGACCGAGGCGCTCGGTTCCGCCTCCAACAGCCACGACACCAGCGCATCGGCGACGTCGTCACGGTCCCGCTTTACGTGGGTGATCTCATCACCGCCACGCCCAGCAAAGCCGACGATCGGTCCGGAGCCGTCATCGTCGACGGCTACCACGACCGCGGCGGCAAGCGCATCACGCGCCAAACCCCACCCCAGCCCGCCTGGATGCCACCCCGAAGGCCACAACCGGCTCGCCAGCTGCTGCATACGGTGGACGTCACCTGGTTGCACCGGCCGCACGATCATGCTGCATCCTCACACGGCGCCTCGACGACCAGCTACCGAGTTCCGCCACAAACATCGCGACATGGTTGGGGGCGGGGACCAGGACACAAATCAGCAGCGACATCGACCGGCACCTCCGGGGGTCGTCGATCTCGATGACCAGTTCGGAAGGGTTTCGTTGATGGGTGCTACGGAGGGTCTCGGTGGCCAGCACGGCGAGCCGTCGCAGCTTCTGGTCGTACGACAAGGTGGTGCTTTGCACCAGCTCGGTGGCGCGCTCGGTCAGCTCCTCGAACTTCATGGTCCGACCCCACGGCGAGCGGACTCACCGGGACAGGGGCTTTGGCCGTCTCACGGGACGTTGGGCCCTGGTGCGAGCATGGCGAATTCATGAGTGTGGCACTGTGCAATACATTGTGATGGCCTTGGCGGTCGCCGGCGCGTTCTCGGGGTGCTGGCGCTGTTCGACGTTCACGGGTTGCTCGGTTTGCTCGGTTTGCTCGGATCGTTCCTCGGGCGTTCGCGCGCCGTCGCTGAACTAGCTTGGATCGAGTTATGACGTCCACGTCCGTTGACCGAAAAGCCGCAACGTGGGGTCTCGTGGGCGTGGCGCTGGTGCTTGCCGTCGCGTTCTTCGGCAGCGGGCAGCTGGTGTGGTTCGATGCAGCCCTGATCGGCTACCTGTATGGCGTCGTGTTCCTGGTGTTCGGCGTGATCTACCGGTATGCGGTGTGGTTGCGACGACCCCCCACGGCGATGCTCAACCGTCGCGGCTGGAGCGCCTTCGGCGAACGCAAGGGCAGGAACCTCGCAGCGCTGCCGGCGCTGGTGGGCACGCACCTCCTCGCCCAGGGCTTCATCCGTCGGCGGTCGACGAGCCGCTGGCTCGCTCATCAATTCGTGTTCTGGGGCTGCATCCTCGCAGCGCTGATCACGTTCCCGCTCACGCTCGGTCTGCTGCACTTCGAGAGCGTCGGCCAGGAGGGCGACCGCTACGAGGTGTACATCTCCCGGGTCGGCACGATCCAGTTCGACGCAGAGAGCATCGTCGGCTGGACCTTTTACCACGCGCTCGATATTGCAGCGGTGCTGGTGCTGGCCGGTGTGTTCATCTTCCTGCGCCGTCGGTTGAGCGACCCGGGTGCGCTCGCCGTCGAACGCAGCGGGGACTTCCTGGCGTTGGCCGGGTTGTTTGCTGTGTCGGTCACCGGGCTGTTCCTCACTGCGTCGAGCTTGTGGCTCGACGGTCAGTACTACTCGGCGTTGAACACGATCCATGCGCTGACGGTGATCCTCGGGCTGATGTACATCCCGTTCGGCAAGCTCTTCCACATCTTCCAGCGTCCCGGCAATCTGGGCGTGGCCTACTACAAGCGTGCCAACGAAGAGGGACCGCCCGCCGTTTGTCGCCGATGCGGCGACGAGTTCGCCAGCGCCCAACAGATCGCCGACCTGCAAGCGGTGCTGCCCCAGGTCGGCTTCGACTACACGATCGACGGCAACGATGCCGCCGACGACAACTATCAGAACACGTGCCCGACGTGCCGACGGACCCAGGTGGCACTGGCGCAGTGCGGGCGTGTTGGAGGTTTTGGCTGATGGCCACCCCACCGATTTCCGACGAGGCACTGATCGCGAAGTACGGCCCGCACCTCAACCGCACACCGCCGGGTGGGTGGAACCACGGCATCGAGCCCGACAAGGTGGTCCACACCCACTGCTGTTTCTGCGGCCAACAGTGCGGCATCAAACTCAAGGTCAAGGGCAACGCCGTCATCGGCTTCGAGCCGTGGTACGAGTTCCCCTTCAACGAGGGCAAGCTCTGCCCGAAGGGCGTCAAGCGCTACCTGCAGGGCAGCCACGACGACCGTCTCCTGTATCCGTTGGAGCGCGATCCTTCGGCGCCCGACGGGTTCCGGCGCATCACCTGGGATCAGGCACTCGACCGGGTCGTCTCCGAGATCCGCCGGATCCAGGCCGCTCACGGCGACGACGCGTTCGCGATGCTCTCCGGGGTCTCGTTGACCAACGAGAAGAGCTACCTGATCGGCAAGTTCGCCCGATTGGCCCTGCACACGGCGAACCTCGACTACAACGGCCGGTACTGCATGGTGTCGGCCGGTGCCGGCAACAAGAAAGCGCTCGGCGTCGACCGCAACCCCAACCCGTGGAGCGACCTGCCGCTGGCCGAGGTGATCTGGGTGGCCGGGTCGAACATCGCCGAGACGTTCCCGATCACCACCAGCTACATCTGGAAGGCGCGCGACCGCGGTGCGAAGGTGATTGCGCAAGACCCGCGGGTGACGCCGCTGGGGCGAACCGCCGATCTGTACCTGCCCGTGCGGCCCGGCACCGACTCGGCGCTGTTCGGCGCCGTGCTCCATGAGCTGATTCGCAACGACTGGCTCGATCACGAGTTCATCGAGGCGCACACCAACGACTTCGCCGACGCCGCGGCCACCGCTGAGGACATGACACCGAAGTGGGCGGAGACCATCACCGGTGTGCCGGCGAAACGGATCGAGCAGGCCGCCGAGTGGTGGGGAACGTCGGCGACGGGGATGTTGCTGCACGCCCGTGGCATCGAGCAGCAGTCCAAGGGCACCGAGAACGTGCTCGCCGCCATCAACCTCGGCTTGGCGACCGGCAAGTTCGGCAAGCCGGGATGCGGTGTTAGCACGATCACCGGGCAGGGCAACGGCCAGGGTGGGCGCGAGCACGGCCACAAGTGCGACCAGCTCCCCGGCAATCGTGACATTCGCAACCCCGAGCACCGCGCTCACACCGCTGCGGTGTGGGGCTGCGACGAGTCCGAGATTCCCGGTGCCGGCGTCACCGCCGTCGAGATCCTCGAGCAGATCCACGAGGGCAAGATCAAAGGTCTGTTGTCGATCTGCTTCAACCCGGTCGTGTCATCACCCGACGCGAACTTCGCAGCCGAGGCGCTCGACAAGCTCGAGTTCTACTCGGTGATCGACTTCTTTCTCTCCGAGTCGGCGCAGCATGCCGACATCGTGCTGCCCGGCTCGCTCCACGAGGAAGATGAAGGAACGTCCACCACGGGTGAGGGCCGGATCGTCAAGATCAACAAGGCGGTCGATCCGCCAGGCGAGGCACGCGTCGACTGGGAGATCCTCACCGACCTGGCTGCCCGCCTCGGCAAGGGTCACTACTTCGACTACGACAACACCGAGCAGATCTTCGAAGAGCTCCGGCTAGCGTCAGCGGGCGGCACGGCCGACTATCGGGGCGCGACGTGGCAGCGCATTGAGGACGAGATGGGCCTGTTCTGGCCGATCCCCGAGATCGGCCATCCCGGTACACCGCGGTTGTACGAAGGCGGCACGTTCTTCCACCCCGACGGCAAGGCCAAGTTCCACGGCATCCCGTACCGTCCCCCTGCCGAAGTCGTCGATGACGAGTACCCGATCTGGCTCACCACCGGTCGCGTCGTCAGCCAGTACCTGTCTGGCACGCAGACTCGCCGCATCGCCGCGCTGGTCGATCAGTACCCGGAACCGCTGTGCGAGATGCACCCACAGCTCGCCGAGCGGCTCGGCATCGCACAGGGCGATCAGGTCACCGTCACGTCACGTCGCGGTTCGATGAGCCTGCCGGCCAACGTGGTGGCCACGATCCGGCCCGACACGGTCTTCATCCCGTACCACTGGCCCGGCGCGAAGGCAGCGAACCAACTCACCAACCGCGCGCTCGACCCGACTTCGAAGATGCCGGAATTCAAGGTCAGCGCCGTGCGCGTC
>CAVQWE010000006.1:0-544814 GCA_963717385.1 Ilumatobacteraceae bacterium | reverse complement strand
GATCGTTCATGGCTCGCCTGCCGAATGTCGAGCCAAGATCCAGGCGTACTTCGACAATGGTGTGACGACCAGCTCGCTGGCGATCCTGCCGCTCGACCCCGAGCTCGACTACTGGCAGGCGGTCACCGACCTGTCGCCGTCGGCCGGCTGACCGTCAGCGGTCGTTGCTCAGGCGGCCTCGTCGTAGCGGCGATCGAGATCGGTGGTGGCGGTGCCGGCGCGGGCGGCGAGCATCTGGCGGATCTCGGCGACGTGGCGCAGGCCCCGCTCGCGGGTGTCCTTGCTGAGCAGGAACCGGGCGGGGGTCGATGTTGCGGGGAGCAGCGTGAGCTGTTCGATCGAGGTGGTGTCGGCAGCATCGAGTGTCGTCGAGTTGTTGGGGCTCTGGGCAGCGGTCTTCATGGCTCCCATGATGACGAAGGGGTGTCACAGAGTTCCCCGGTCGCTTCCAGAGCGCGCCGCGCGGTCCGGCTACCCGTCGTGCAGGGCGGCTTCGTCGGCGGCGGTGACGTCGGCGGGCTGTTTGCCCATGATGATCATTCCGAGCACTTCGTCCTTGGTGACGTCGCTCTTGTTGACCGTGCCGACGAGCTTGCCCTGCAGCATCACGCTGATGCGATCGGCGAGGTCGAACACGTCGTGAATGTCGTGGCTGATCAAGAAGATCCCGATGCCCTCCGACTTGAGTTGCATGACGAGCTCGCGGACCTCGGCGGTCTCCGCAGGGCCGAGCGCTGCGGTCGGCTCGTCCATGATCAGGATCTTGGCGTTGAAGTGCACGGCCCGAGCGATCGCCACCGACTGCCGCTGACCGCCCGAGAGCGATTTCACCGCGGTGCGGAGGTTCTTGAAGCGGGGGTTGAGCCGAGCCATCAGCTGCTGCGTGGCCGACAGCATCGCCGAGTCGTCGAGCGAACCGAACCGCGTGCGGAGTTCGCGTCCGAGAAAGACGTTGCCCGCTGCGTCGAGGTTGTCGGCCAACGCGAGCTTCTGGTAGATCGCCTCGACCCCGAGGGCACGGGCATCGCGGGAGTTCTTGATCGTGACCGGCTTCCCGCTGATGAAGATCTGGCCCGGCATCGGCCGGGTGGGCGCCCGCCAGCGTGTGGATCAGCGTCGATTTGCCGGCGCCGTTGCCGCCGACGAGGGCGACGACCTCGCCCGGATACAGATCGATCGTCACGCCGTCGACGGCATGGACGCCGCCGAACGACACACGGATGTCGCGCAACTCTGCGAGCGGTACGCCGTGGTGCGGTGGCGGCGTCTTCGAGGTGGTGGTGGTGTCGGTCATGTCGATGCCTTCCCTCTCATGCCCGTCCGGTCTGGATGACGACAGCGGCGATGACGAGCCCGGTCGCGAGTGCGGCGAGCGCGACCCGCTTGCGTCCGAGTCGAACCGTGGAGTCGATCGACACTGCGGTCACGAGCACGACGCCGACGACGATGTCCTGAGACGGCGAGTCGATGTTGAGCAGCACCATGCCGGAGCGCAACGACTGCATGATGACCGCGCCGAGTACCGCGCCGGCGATCGTGCCGACACCGCCGGCGAACGACGTGCCGCCGATGACCGCGGCAGCGATCACGTCGAGTTCGTTCTGCACACCGAGGTTCGTGACCGCAGCGTTGAGGCGAGCCGTCTGGATCGCTGCACTCACCCCGACGAGCACCCCCATCAGGACGAACGTGAGCAACACGGTACGTCGAGTGTTGATACCGCCGAGTTCGGCGGCCTCGGGGTTGCCGCCGTAGGCGTAGACGTAGCGGCCGAAGCGACGCTGGCGTGCGAGGTAGTTCATCACGAGCGTGGCGATGATCAGGATCACGACGGGGTAGGCGATGCCCGTTGGATCGCCGGTGATCGGCGAGATGTAGTTGTTGGCCACGAGGCCAACACCGGCGAGCACGACCGCACAGCCGACCACGCCGAACACGATGTCCATCCACAGCGGTCGCACCCTGAGGTCGTAGCGCTGGCGACGGAGTCGTGCGAGCCAGAGCGCCATCACGATCAACACGCAGCCGATCGCTCCGAACACCCAGCTCTTCCACTCACCGAGTGACCCGTTCGGGCCGCCACCGAACAGGCGGAACGTCTCGTCGAGCGGGGCGAGCGTCTGACCCTGCTTGTCGCCGGTGCGGAAGATCATGCCACGCCAGACGAGGAACCCGCCGAGGGTGACGATGAACGCCGGCACACCGCCGTAGGCGATGATGAAGCCCTGGATCGCGCCGACCAACGCTCCGAGGCCGATACCGAACGCAAGTGCGATCACCCAGATCCACGAGCTGTCGCCGATGCTCCCGAGATCGATCTTGACGTTGAAGAACGCGATGACCCCGTCGGTTTGGACCAGCGCCATCGAGTACCCGAGAAAGCCGAGCAACGAACCGACCGACAGGTCGATGTTCCGCGACACGATGATCAACACCATGCCCGTCGCCATGATCGCGATCGAGGTGCTCTGCACCGACAGGTTCCACAGGTTGCGCGACGTGAGGAAATTGCCGCCCGACAACACGTTGAACGCGATCCAGATGATGACCACCGCTGTGATCATCCCGAACAACCGGGTGTCGACCTCGGCGAGGCTCGCGCGCCACGACGACGCCGGTGGCGGTGCCGTTGTTGCCGCCGATGCACCCTCCGCCGCTGCCGCCGGAGGCGTCACCGATTGCGGCGGTCCAGATGACGGTCCGTCGGTGCCCGCGTCATCACTCATGTGTCGTCCCCCTCGTCATTCGATTCCTGTTGTACACCAAACGTGCCCCCCGCCCATGAATCACGGACGAGGGGCACGTTCTTGTTCACTGTTCAGTTGTCTTCTTCGGTGTCACTCCACCGAGGTTCAGGGGCAGGCCGCCACCGAGCCAGCGTCGACGCCATTGCACAGGTCGTCGGTGCTGATCCAGCCCGCGTCGACCACCACGTCGAGGTTGTCCTGCGTGATGGGGATCGGGGTCAGGAAGATGGAGCTCAGCTCGTTGCCACCCGGTGTGGTGAACGCCGACGCGCCGGACACTGCCGACGGATCGCCGTTGCCGCAGAGGGCGACAGCTGCTTCACCAGCTGCGGTACCCAGTTCGCGAGCGTCCTTCCAGACGTCCACGGTCTGCGTGCCGAGCGCCACCCGGTTGAGGGCGGCGAGGTCGCCGTCCTGGCCGGACACGGGCACCTGGCCGGCGAGGCCCTGTGCTTCGAGTGCCGCGATGGCGCCACCGGCCATGCCGTCGTTCTGGACGAGGGCAACCTGGATGTCGTTGTCTGCGGCAGTCAGGAACTGCTCCATCGTGGTCTGGGCGTTTGCCGGGTCCCAGTTGTCGGTGTAGTCCTCGCCGACGATGACGATGTCACCTGCGGTAACGGCGTCACCGATGACCTTCTCGGCTCCGCCACGCAGGAAGTCTGCGTTGGCGTCGGCCGAGTTGCCCTTGATGATCACCCAGTTGCCGGTCGGCTGGATGTCGAACAACGCCTGAGCCTGCATCTCGCCGACCTTCTCGTTGTCGAACGTGATGTACAGCACGTCCGGATCCTCGATGAGGCGGTCGTAGGCGACGACAGGCACGCCCTGCGAGATGGCGTCCTGGACGGCCGGAATGATGGCCGTTCCGTCCTGGGCGAGCACGACGAGCGACATTGGCACCCTGCGAGATCAAGTTCTCGAGGTTGCTGGCCTGGGTCTCGGCCGACGACTTCGCGTCGTTGGAGACGT
The DNA here is from genome assembly GCA_963717385.1 of Ilumatobacteraceae bacterium. Taxonomy (GTDB): domain Bacteria; phylum Actinomycetota; class Acidimicrobiia; order Acidimicrobiales; family Ilumatobacteraceae; genus Sva-07. The sequence continues at coordinate 541,095 of CAVQWE010000006.1, read as the reverse complement.
ACGTGCCGCCACCGGCTTCGATTGCTGCCTTGAGGGCCGGCTCGTCCCACTTCGCCCAGCGCTCTTCCTGGTAGTTGTTCCAGGACACGCCGACCACGCAGTCACCGCTGGCGGTTTCGCCACCGGAACCTTCTGGTGCGGTGGTCGCTTCGCTGCTCGTGTCGTCGTCGCTGCCACAGGCGGCCAGGGCAAGCCCGGCCACGACTGCCACTGACGCAATGCGTCGAATTCTCATGTTCTCTCCCCTTCAAGTGTGGGCTTCCCGTCGAATGAGCGGCAAGCGAGTCGACCGTATACCCGTGGGCAGGTGAGAGAAAAGGACCCAAGGTCACATTTGTTCGCGACATCAACTTTCTGCGGTGCCGTCGAAATACGTCTGGGCCAACGCCCACGCATCGCGACCGGCCTGGTCGCCGACGATTCGTCCCTCGATGTCGTCAGCGGAGATGTGGATGCCGCCGTAGAGCCGGGAGATGCCGGCCTGGTCGGCGGCATCGAAGTACGTCGCCCACTGCAACTCGACGTCGGCGCTCGGGCCCTCCTCGTGCAGCAGCGAGCCCTGCTCGACGGTCCAGTCGGCGAGACCGCCCGGGAAGAACTCGCTGCCGGTGATGCCGGTCAGGACTTCGGCGCCGGCGCGGCTGAACGTGCTGTGTCCCGACACGTAGCCGGGGAACGACGGCGTGACGAACGTCGGGCGCTGATACGGCACCCAGTCGACGGCGCGGATCCAGCCGACACCGCTGGTCTCGGTCTCGGGATCGTCGGGCGCTCCACGCCAGGACCGAACGGCGATCTCACCCACGTGGTCTGCGAGATCGGCGTGGGGCTGCCCCGGCGCGCTCGATTCGGCGGTGACCACCTCGATCAGATCGGCGACGAGCGGCAACCCGTCGGGGTCGTACGACGGCCCGGCCGGATCGCTCGATTGTCCGAGCCCACCCAGGTACCGAATCATCGAGATCGGGCGCACCGAGTTGTAGTTCGCCTTCAGCCCCCACGCAGCGATCGCCGCATCGTGCACTGCACCGTTGAGCGCGAAATAGGTCTTGACGTCCCACTCCAGCGGATCCACTTCGGGTCCGGCACCGGCGAGACGTCGCTCGAATCCCGGCGTATCGGCCACCGAATTGGCGATCACGTTCCAGTGCCCGGGCGGTGTTTCCGACGTCGGCCCGTCCGCCCAGTACTCGGCGAGCACCCGGTAGAAATCGGCGGCCATCGTCGGCGCAGTGCCATAGGGCTCACCGGTTGCCGGGTTGGTCGAATGCCCGGTGCCGTCGTTCGTGCCGAGCGCGTTGTTGCCCAGCGCGCCCGGGCTGATGTCGATCTCGATGCCATCGGCCGGATCGAGCTGCGAGCTGTCACGCAACACATCGACTGCCGCTTGCTTGAACGCAGCATCGGTCTCGGGGTCGCCGAACAGCGGTGGTGGGCCCGGATCGATCGGCGTGCCCGCCGCCGATTCGGGGAGCGCAAACGGTGTCACGCGGCCCCAGTGTGGGCCGATGTACTCCTGGACGTTGCCGGGAATCGGGAGCCCGTTCTGCGACAGCTGCTCGCCGATCGACAGCGGTTGCCAGGCATTCGGGTCGCGCATCACCGTGCCCGACTCGTCGACGTCGAGCGGGTCGTTCGCCGCCCGGTACGAGCTGTCGACATAGCGTTCGTTCTCGAGCGCACCGTCGGTTGCGCCGAATTCGATCACGGTGTCGGCGATGCGGTTGCCGAACGCGATCGGGTCGTCGCCGTCGGTGGACTCGTCGTCGATGGGGAAACACAGCTCGTCCATCACTGCGTCGAGCTGTTGCCTCGCCGCGGGGAGGTCGGACACGGTCTCGTAGCGCCACAGCAAGATGCGGTACGCCGCCTGACTCATCGCTGCTTCGCGAGCGGCCTGCACGTCATCGGCGGTGAGCTTCTCGGTGACGAAGTACCCGTCAGCGGTCGGGTCGTACGCCGCCCACGCATCCCACATCGCCGCCGAGGTGTGGAACAGGTTGCGGGCGTGCACGGTGGGGGCCGGGACGACCTGGCGGATCAGTTCGAGCATCGTTTCGTCCCACACCCGTGCCACGCTTCGGTCGCCCAGATCGGCGGGAGTGCAGCCATCGATCGTGAGGCTTGCGTCGTCGTTCGAGCATGCGGCGACTGTGCTCACGGACACAGCGGCAACGACGACGCCGACCATCCAACGGCGGTGGCGATGTGTTCGACGAGGCATGTGGCGCGAGAATCTACAGCGATGCCTACGTCGGACCAGATCGCGTCACCCGTCGCCGACGTGTCCGCAGCGAAACGGTCCCGCCTCGTTGGGTGGCAGGCGCGGTGTTGCTGGTCGTGCTCTGCGGTGGCGTCGTGATGGTCGCTGCACAACGATCGAGCGGCACCGACGAGCCTGCGGGTGCGGCACCTGCACCACGGTTCGTCGACGAGGCATCGGTATCCGGGGTCGACCACTCGTACACGGGCGACTTCGACTTCTTCGTCGGCGGGGGAGTGGCAGCGTTCGACTGCGACGACGACACCTACCCCGATCTGTACTTCGCCGGCGGATCGTCGCCGGCGGCGCTCTACCGCAACGCATCGGCCAGCAGCGACGGATTGGCGTTCGAGGTGGTCGCGTCAGCGGTCACCGATCTCACGGCGGTCACCGGCGCGTATCCGATCGACATCGACAGCGACGGCCACCTCGACCTCGTCGTGCTGCGTCACGGCGAGAATCAGGTCCTGCGTGGGCTGGGTGGCTGTGAATTCGAGCAGAGCAACGACGCGCTCGGTCTCGACGGCGGCGACGACTGGACCACGGCGTTCAGCGCCACCTGGGAGGGCGACAACGAGTTGCCGACACTCGCGTTCGGCACCTACCTCGAAGCCGACCAGACGACCTGCGGCGACAGTCTGCTGGTGCGCCCCGACAGCGAGACCTACGGCGAGCCGATGGCGCTCACGCCCGGGTACTGCACGCTGTCGATGCTCTTCAGCGACTGGAGCGGGTCGGGCCAGCGCGATCTGCGTGTCGCCAACGATCGGCACTACTACACCGACGGCAGCGAGCAGTTGTGGGCCATGGCCCCCGATGCCGAACCGCGGCTCTACACCGAGTCCGACGGGTGGCGCCCGCTGCAGGTGTGGGGCATGGGCCTGGCGAGCCGAGATCTCACCGGCGATCGGTTGCCCGAGGTGTTCATCACCAGTCAGGGCGACAACAAGCTCCAATCGCTCGAATCGGGCCCGGCGTCGCCGACCTACGGCGACATCGCACTGCTGCGAGGCGTCACGGCGCAGCGCCCCTACGCCGGCGGTGATGTCCTCCCGTCGACCGCATGGCACCCCGAGTTCGAAGACGTCAACAACGACGGCCGTGTCGATCTCTTCGTGTCGAAGGGCAACGTCGAGGGCCAGACCGACCATGCAGCCAGTGACCCCAACAACCTGCTCATCGGACAGCCCGACGGAACGTTCGTCGAAGGCGCCGAGGCGGCTGGCATCGTCACCTTCGAGAAGGCTCGCGGCGCGGCGGTCGTCGATCTCGACCGCGACGGGCTGCTCGATCTGGTCGTGGTCAACCGTGAGGCGCCCGCGGAACTCTGGCGCAACGTCGGCGCGGGTGATGGGCCCGTCGCCACACCGATGGGCCACTGGCTGGCGATCGAACTCGACCAACCCGCCCCGAACGTCGACGCCATCGGTGCGTCGGTCGAGGTCGCAACCGAGTCGGCGACGATCGCTTCGGGAGGTCACCGTCGGTGCCGGGCACGTCGGAGGCAAGGCCGGCTGGATCCACGTCGGTCTCGGCGCCGCCGACAGCGCCAAGGTGCGTGTCACGTGGCCCGATGGCGAGGTCGGCGACTGGGTCGAGATCGATGCCGACCAGTTCGTCACCATCACCCCCACGGATTGAACCGGGCGCAGTTCATGGCGCAGTTCAGCGCAGTGCTGCGCATCACCTGCGCCGGATCGTCGAGCAACGCGCTGAAGGCCAGCTCTGCGGCTCCGACGGTGACCGAATTCGAGCCGAGTTGCGCTCCGACCACTGCGACATCACGCCTCGCGGCGCGGTAGTTCCGCTGCGCCAGTTCGTCGTCGAGCATGGTTCGGATCTGCGGGAGGATCCGAGCGAACAACCCGCCGAGCACGACCATGTCGGGGTCGCACACGTTGATGAGCCCGGCGATCCCGATCGCAAGCCATCGGGCCTCGTCGGCGAGGGCACGCAACGCCGACGGGTCGTCAGCGGCGGCCCGTTCGAGGAGTTCGACGATCGCCTCGCCTCCTCCGTCGGGGTCGAGTCCGGCCCGCTCGAGCAGAGTGGATTCGCCGACCTCGGTCTCCCAGCAGCCGATCGACCCGCAACGGCAACGGCGGCCGTCGGGGTTGACGGGGAAGTGTCCGATCTCGCCGGCGAAGCCGTGGTGGCCGCCGATCGGACGCCCGCCGACGACGATGCCGCCGCCGACGCCGACCTCGCCCGACACGAACACCATGTGGGCAGAGTCGACACCGGCACCGAAACGAGATTCCGCCAGTGCGCCGAGGTCGGCGTCGTTGCCGATCGTGATCGACAGTTGGTGGTCGACGACGCACCGCGAGGGCATCGGCGAGCGCGACGTCGTTCCAGCCCAGGTTCGGCGCAGCGACCACCAGGCCGTCGCTGCTGCGAACGAGGCCGGGCACGGACACGCCGCAGCCGACCAGACGCCGGCTGCCGGTGGGGGAGCAGTCGTGTAATCGTTCGAGCAGGATCGCGAGGTCGGCAACGGTGGCCTCGGGCGTGACGCGATCGCGAGCACGCGCCGCCCGAACGCTGCTGACGACCGAACCGTCGAGGCCGACGATCGCCACGCCGATCTCGTCGACGAAGATCTCGATGGCAATCGCCCCGACCGATTCCCGGGCGACGCGAACCAGCGGCGAGGGTCGCCCCGGACGGCCGTGTGATCGCGACGGCTCCTCGATCACGAGCCCGAGCTGTTCCAACTCGCCGACGAGACCGGCGATCGCGCTGCGGGTCAGGCCGGTTGCCTCGACGAGTTGCGAGCGTGAACACTGGCCGCAGCGGCGAAGTTGTGCGAGCACCAGCGCGAGGTTCGAGCGCCGCAGGTGAGGGGTTCGAGCCGCCGCAGACATGAGCTTGCATCGTACCAACCGGGTTTGTCATACTCGAAGACAAACATCGGCCTCGCTGATTTCGATCGGTCGTGGCCCAGACCGCCAACCCAGGATGTGCCTCGCCATGAGCAACGACTTCTTCGCCGACATCGATCGAATTCCCTTCGAGGGTCCCGATTCCGACAACGCACTCGCCTTTCGGTGGTACGACGCCGACCGTGTCGTGGCGGGCAAGTCGATGGCCGACCACCTGCGGTTCGCCGTGTCGTACTGGCACTCGTTCAACTCCGAGGGCAGCGACATCTTCGGCGCGGGCACGCTCGATCGCCCATGGCTCGAGGCCGGCGTCGATCCGATGGCAGCAGCCCATCAGAAGATGGATGTGGCGTTCGAGTTCGTCTCCAAGCTCGGCGCGCCGTTCTACTGCTTCCACGACCGCGACATCGCGCCCGAAGGTTCGACCTTCGCCGAGTCGTGCCGCAATTTCGACGAGATGGTCGACGCCGCGGCTGCACATCAGGAGCGAACCGGCGTGCAGCTGTTGTGGGGCACCGCCAACCTGTTCTCCCACCCCCGCTTCCAGGCCGGTGCAGCCACCAACCCCGACCCCGACCTGTTCCGCTATGCGGCGGCACAGGTTGCGCATTGCATGAACGCAACGCATCGCCTCGGTGGCGCCAACTACGTGCTGTGGGGCGGTCGCGAGGGATACGACACGCTGCTCAACACCGACATGAAACGCGAACTCGATCAGCTCGGACGGTTCTTCAACCTGGTGGTCGAACACAAGCATGCGATCGGATTCGAGGGATTGATCCTGATCGAACCGAAGCCGTTCGAGCCCACCAAGCACCAGTACGACTACGACGTTGCTGCGGTGCACGCGTTCCTGCAGAAGTACGGACTGGAGAACGAGGTGAAGGTCAACATCGAGGTCAACCACGCCACCCTCGCCGGCCACGACTTCGCCCACGAGATCGCCGCTGCGGTCAACGCCGGCATCTTCGGGTCGATCGACGCCAACGCCGGCGATGACCGCCTCGGCTGGGACCTCGACCGCTTCCCGGTGTCGGTCGAGCAGATGACGCTCGGCATGCTCGAGATCCTCCGGGGCGGCGGTTTCACGTCGGGCGGGATGAACTTCGACGCCAAGCTGCGTCGCCAGTCGAGCGACCGCAACGATCTCTTCCACGCTCACATCGGCGGCATGGACACCATGGCGCGGGCGTTGCTGGTCGCCCAGTCGATCATCGACGATGGCGAACTCGACCAACGCCTCGCCGGCCGCTACGCCGGATGGGACACCGCTACCGACATCACCGGCGGCGCCAGCTTGCAAGATCTCCACGACGCCCAAGTGGCGTCGGATCACGAGCCGACCCGTACCAGCGGTCACCAGGAGGCTCTCGAAAACCTGGTCGCCAGGCACATCGAACGCGCCCGCTGAGGGCCTCGTCGCGGCGTCGGCGCCCCTTCGATGCTCAGCCGAGCGCCATCAACGAGATCCCGGCGATGACGCCGAGGATGCCGATCATCTGCCACCAGTGCAGGGTGTCCTCGTCGAACACGGCTGCCAGCGTGGCCGACACGGCGGGAAACATCGACGCCGACACCGCCACGGTCGCCAGCGACCCCTGTTGGGTGCCGAGCGCGAATGCGACGATCGCCAGCGATCCGCAGGCGCCCGAGATCAACATCGGCCCCATCAACGGGCGCGGTGGTAAGCGGGGGACGTGTCGCGCCGTCGCCAGCAGCAGCATCACCACCAGTGCGGTGACCCGTTGTGACACCGGTGCCCACACGCCGCTGTCGTCGCCGGCTTCGCCGACCATGACGAACGATGCGCCGAACAGCACCGAGGCCATCAGTGACAATCCGATCCCGCGCCGAAGGGTTCCTTTCAGCGCCGGTGAGTACATCACCAGCAGCAAGCTGCAGATCGCGACCACCACGCCGACGAGCACGATGCCCGACGGCCAGTTCCCGCGAACGACCTCCCAGCCCAGCGGGATCAACGCAGCACCGAGTGCCACCAACGGCCCGGCGACCGCGGCCGACGATGTGGCCATCGCCTCGTACAGCAGCGCGAGTGCGATACCGACGAGCAGCCCCGATGACGCTCCCAACGCCACGTCGCGCAGTGCGTACACGCTCGGGATCAGTGCCGAGCGCGATCAACGCGGTGATGGCACCGCCGAGCATGGCGCCGCTCGTCGCAGTGACGGCATTCGACCGTCTCGTGCCGTAGCGGCCGAGGAAGTCGGAGAAGCCGATGAAGAGCGACGCGAACGCTCCGAGAACGATGGGCACGACGGATCGTCAGCGAGCCGTCGTGCTCGGCGGTTCCAGATCGGCGTTCGCTGCGGCGAAGCGAGCGGCGCGAGCGGCGGGGTCCTGGCAGTAGAACGCTTGCAACGCCTCGTACAGCGCTGGTTCGTGCTCACCGAGCTCGAGTGGCCGGTTGAAGAACACCTCGGTGGCCACCGCGAAGAACTCGGCCGGATTCGTTCCCGCATACGGGCGCAGTACGGGCGAGCCTTCGGCGCGCACCGTGTCGTAGGCCTCGGTGCACACCTCGACCCAGTGCTGCCGTGCTGCGTCGTCGCCGAGCGGCGGGGTGCCGTCGGTGATGCCGTCGAGCATGTCGAGTTGATGAGCGAACTCGTGGTACACCACGTTCTGCCCGCCCGCCGGGAACCTGGCTCCACGTCGAGCCGCCGCCCACGACAGCACCACCGGGCCGCGGTAGTGGGCCTGGCCGGCGAGGGTTTGCGTGCCCGATCGTCGCAGTCCGCCGCCCACCGCATGCTCACCGTGGAGGCGCACGGTCGACGGGTGCACGATCACCGAGGTGAGCTGCGGGTACTCGTCGATCTCCAGGCCGAGCAGCAGCATCGATGCCTGCGCTGAGATCATGACGCGGACCTCGTCGCTCAGTTCGAATCCGTTCGCGGGTTCCCACCTCGTGTCGTGGAAGAACGCTGCGACCAACGACTCCATGCGTTCGCAGTTCGTTCGGCGACAGCATCCGCCAATGCTCGAACTCGCGCCCGAGGAGTCGATGCCAGGTGGGATCGAACGCAGGGGCGGATCGGCGTCTCCAACGGCGGAAGCGATCGAGCATGTGGGCTCAGTCGTGGTCGAGCTGACGGAGCCCTGAGCGCACTGCCGGCGGGATCTCGTCGGCACCGCCGTAGTACTCGGCAAGCCGACGTTCGGCGTCGTCGCCGAAGAGGATCTCGGCAACCTCGGCCAGCCCCGCTGAGTCGCGGATGTCGTCGTCGTGCACGACGAGATCGATCTTCGAGCGGCGGCGCATGAAGTCCTCGAGCCGCGTCACCATCTCGGTGCGCGCCGCAGCGTGCAGTTCGACACGGAGGTAGTCGGCAGACCCCATGACGTCCTCGGCCATCTGAGGGTCTTCACGGATGGCTTCGAGCATCGTGAACGCCCGACGCCCGTAGCGCCTCCACAGCCGGTCGGTCAGCGGCTCGGTGTCGACCTTGGTGCGGTACTCGTCGAGTCGCATGAGGTGAGCCTGACGGTAGAACTCGTCGCGGGTGGCGGCGCGCCGGCTCGCCGTACCACGTGTGCAGATCGGCCTCGAGCGGCACACCGAGCGACTCGATCTCGGCGGCGACCTCTTCACCGACGTTGATGCAGTCGGTGAGCTTGCCGCCGAAGACGGTGACCACCGCACGCGATCGGTCGGTCTCGATGGCGTGCTTGCGACTCAGCTTGGTCCAGTCGACGTCGCTCTGATCGCCGGCGCCGCGTTTGACGACGAGCGGTCGAACCCCGGTTCGCTCAGCGATGATGTCGGCCTTGGTGAGCGGGGTGTCGAGGTCCATTCGTGCATTGATCTGGCCGAGGAGGAAATCGATGTCGTCGTCGGTGACCTCCGTGAACGGTGTGTCGACGCGTGTGTCGGTGGTGCCGATCACCGAACGCCGCCCCATCGGAATCACGTAGAACAAGCGCCCCGAATCGTCGAAGAAGGCCAGCACCTTGTGATGCTCGGTGGTGGTGAGGCGGGGTACCACCAGGTGGATGCCCTTCGAGTACACGATGCGATGGTCGGTGGTGAGGCCCCACTGCTCGTTGACCTCGTCGACGAATGGACCGGCAGCATTGACGATGGTGCGGGCAGTGGTGGTGAACTCGTCGCCGCTGTCGACGTCGCGCAGCGTGGCGATCCAGCGCCCCTCTGAGCGTTCGGCCGACACCAACTCGACGTAGTTCGCGGCGGCAGCCCCGGCGTCGGCAGCAGCGCGCACGAACGAGAAGACGAAGCGGGCATCGTTGTCGACGAGAATGCCGTCGTAGTACTCGATGCCGCCGAGTGCCTTCGAGGTGTCGATCGCTGGTTCCTCGCGCTCGATGTGATCGGTCGAGAGCACCCGTGGTCGTCGTGTGCCGAACATGCCGATGATCCAGTAGCCGAGCGATCCGAGACCGGCGAACCACGGCTTGTACGGAGAGGACTGGTCGAGCGTGGCGTAGAACCCGATCTGCTTGATGTTGTCGGGGTAGGCCTTCATCAACCGGTTGCGCGACCGGCAGAGTTTCCACACCAGCAGCAGCTCGTAGTTCTCGAGGTACTTGAAGCCGCCCCACACCAGGTTGGACGACGCCTGGCTGGTGAAGTTGGCGAAGTCGCCACGATCGATGATCGCCACGCTGGCGCCACGTCCGGCGAGTGATGCTGCTGCAACCGCACCGTTGATGCCGCCGCCGATCACCAGCGTGTCGAAGGTCTCGGTGCGCAGACGTTCGAGGTGACGGTCTCGGAGCGTCATGCTGCAGCCACGATCAGGATCACAGCAACAACGCTACCGATGCCCACTGCAGCCGGTGTAGCCCAGATCGACCAGCCGGGACCGCGTCGATGGGCGGGTGCGAGCATCACCCACCCGCAGATCGCCCCGGCAGCGGCGCCACCGAGGTGCCCGCCGATCGAGATTCCGGGGATGGCGAAGGTGATGAACAAGTTGAGGATCAGCGCGGTGCCGATCCCGGTGTTCAGCGGGTTGACCCCCCGACGCCACAGTCCGACCGTGGCAGCAGCGAGCAGTCCGAAGACCGCACCCGATGCGCCGGCGGTGATGCCACCGCTGTCGACCACGATCACCCCGAGCGACCCACCGAGCAACGAGGCCATGTAGAGCAGCAGGAAATTGATGCGACCGAGTCCGGGTTCGAGCATCGGTCCCAGCACGTACAGGAAGTACATGTTGAACGCGAGGTGGATGACGCCGAAGTGCAAGAACCCAGATGTGACGAGGCGATACCAGCCGTCGGGTTCGGTGACGTAGATCCCACCGTCGGCGTCCTGCCACGCGATCGGCTGGACCAGGACGTCCTTGCTCAGGCCGAGTCGAAGGTGCATGTCGGTCACCCCTCCGCTCAGTGCGGCGGGATCGCGGGTGCTGAGCAGCACGAGCACGAAGACCGCCACGTTGATCGCGATGAGCGTCATCGTGACCAGCACCGGCTGACGTGCCGACCAGAAGCGGACACGGGTCCTCGCGTCCGGACGAGCGGCCTTGGCGCAGTCGAGGCAGTGGCTGCCGACGGTGGCTTGCACCAGGCACGAGTCGCATGCAGACTTGCCGCACCGTGTGCATCGTCGTCCCGCTGGTCGATCCGGATGGCGGTAGCACGTGGCAAGGGCGCTGCTCGCCGGCGCAGGAGGAAGTGGTGAGCCCGGACCGGTTCCGGCTGCGCGATCGCCGCGAGCATCGGGCGGCGGTGGGGGAGGCAACGGCACCAGATCAGGGTACCGAGAGACGTCGGGGTGGCGACCGCGAGCACCCCGTTGGCAGGTGGGTGACCTCGTGATCAGTAGTTCGCAGATGTCGGAAGTTGATCAGGCGCACCGGGCGTGCCGAGCAGGTTGCCCTGCACCAGGTCGCAGCCCGCCGAGCGCAGCCGTCGCAACTGGTCGGTGGCGCTGACGCGTTCTGCGACGACGCGCATCCCGAGCGAGTGGGCGAGCAACACCACGGCCCGCACGATCCGAGTTTCGGAGTCGGTGGAACCCGACGGCAAGGCGAGCGAGCCATCGAGTTTCAAGATGTCGGCGCCCACGTCGGTCAGCAGTGACAGCGCATTGGCTCCGGTGCCGAAATTGTCGATGGCGATCTGCACTCCGGCGCGACGGAAGGCCTTCACGGTCCGGTCGATGTCGGGGTTGCGCCCGAGGAGCGCAGTTTCGCGTGCTTCGAGCACCAAGCGTTCCGGGGCCAGTTCGTGCAGGCGCAGCATCGAGAGAACATGGTTGACGAACGAGGGACTCGCCAGCTGGACCGTCGAGACGTTGACATGAACGGCGAAGTCCTTGCCGACGATGTCGTGTTCGAGCCAGCGGCGCGTTTCGATCAGTGCGTGTTCGAGCACGAATTCGCCCAACCGGGCGATCGTGCCGGACTCTTCGGCGATGTGCACGAACGTGGCGGGGTCCATCTCGCCGAACTCGGGGTGCTTCCAGCGCACCAGCGCTTCGGCGCCGACCGTTCGCCGGTCGACGGTGGAGAACAAGGGCTGGAAGTCGACGGTGAGCTGTTTCGCCGTGATCGCTCGGCCGAGGTCGGCGCCGAGCGCAGTGCGTTCGCGTGCGGCCGACCGCATCTCCGGAGTGAAGAGCACGCATCGGGTCCGGCCCGAACCCTTCGCCTCGTACATCGCGGTGTCGGCGTTGCCGATCAGCGTCTCGGCCGCGGTGTCGTCGGCCATCGCGAGCACTTCTTCGTCGGTCACCGCCACACCGATGCTGACCGAGAAGTCGAGATCGAGTTGTCGCAGACGAAGTCGACCGGTGAGCGCTTGGCGCATCCGCTCGGCGAGCTCGACTGCCGTGGCCGTGTCGGGAACGTCGGCGCACACCACCAGGAACTCGTCGCCACCGATCCGCGCGACCTGGTCCTCGGGCCGGACGCTGTCGGCGAGCCGTCGGGCGGCCGACACGAGGAGACGATCGCCAACCGGGTGGCCGAGCGCATCGTTGACGTACTTCAGTCGATCGACGTCGATGAAGATCGCAGCGACATGGCCCGGACGGGTCCGTTGAGCCGCGATCGAATGAGCGAGGCTCGACAGGATTCGCCGACGGTTCGCCAACCCCGTCAGTGGGTCGTGCGTGGCCCGGTGTCGTAGCCGGGCCGCTTCGTCGCGGGCCCTCGTGACGTCGTGGGCGATCAATCCGATGAACCCGCCGCCGTCGTTGGCGCGGTCACGGCGTGCGGCCACCGTGGCGCGCAACACGAGCGACTCGCCGAACGTGTCGACGTGGTCGATGTCGCCTTGCCAGGTGCCGTCGGATTCGCCGGCGACCAACTGTCGCGGGGCGTGGTCGAGCAGCGACCGCAGCATCGCACGCGCCGGACTGCCCGGAGTGAGTGCGTCGTTCGTCTTTGCCCCCAGCAGGTGCAGAGCCGAATGGTTGGCAGTCTTGACCGTGCCATCGAATCCCATGATCACGATGGCGGTGCCGTCCGCGTCGAGCAGGGCACGCTGGGCGAACTGGACGACGTCGTCGGCAGGTGGCGGCCAGGCATGGGCGTCCAGACCGTGTCGCTGCTCGTTGTCGTTGTCGCCGTCCGGCACGACCTGCTCCTCTTTGCTTCGTTGCCTCGGTGGTGGCTCAGGGCGAAGATCAGCGCTGGTAGATCCCGGTCACGTCGGTCGACGCGATCGAGATCGTAGCGATGGTGGCCAAGAACTCGGTTGCGGGATCTCCATCGGCAAGTTCGAGCTGTTGGTTGAGCGCGTATGCGGTGATTCGGTACAGATGGGGTTCGTCACCGGGTGGCGGACACGGTCCTCCGTAGCCGACATCACCGAAGGAATTGAGGGCCTGGAGCGCTCCGAGCGGCACGTCGCCCTCGACCAGGGCGATCTCTGACGGATCGAGTCCGCCGACCACCCAGTGCACGAACGGCTGGCCATCGCTCACCGTCGACTCGTCGACCATGGCGATGGCGATTTCGGCGGTCCCGGCGGGGACAGCACCCCAGCTCAGCGCTGGTGAGATGTCGAGGTCATCGCAGGTGTGACGGGCGTCGATGTTGCCACCAGCCACCCACGGTGCGACCACGCTGAAGGGTTCGGTGGTGCCGTCGGCGTTGTCGGTGCCGGGCAGCTCGAAGCCGCCCGTCGGGTCGATCGTGAACGCGCTCTCGTCTGTCACGACGACGGTCGTCTGACTCGGATAATCGGCGGGGTCGAACTCCTGGAGCTGCTTGCCGTCGCCGGTGTCGCAGGCGGAGAACGCAGCAATCGCCACGAGCGTTGCCACCGAGATCCCCGCCATCTGTCGACCCACCCGTGCGAGCGTAGGCGGTGACGATCCTGATCAGGACTCACCAGCCAGATCCACCAGCGGTAGTCTGCCCAGGGTGACCGAACGCCTCTCGTTGCTCACCGTGCACGCCCACCCCGACGATGAAGCGTCGAAGGGTGCACCCACGCTGGCCCGCTACCACGACGAAGGGGTGCACACCGTGCTGGTGTGCTGCACCGGCGGCGAAGAGGGCGACCTGCAGAACCCCACGTTGCGAGAGCCCGGCCAACCGTTCCACGGGCTGACGCCCGAGGAGGAACGTGCGCAGGTCGCGTCGATGCGGGCGCCCGAACTGGCAGCATCGGCCGAGATCATCGGCTTCGATGTGGTCGAGATGCTCGGCTACCGCGACTCGGGCATGGCCGAGACCGAACCGAACGAGCATCCCGAGTGCTTCCATCAGGCCGACATCGACGAGGCAACCGGCCGACTGGTGGCGATCATCCGACGCGAGCGTCCGCAGGTGATCATCACCTACGGCGACGACCAACGCGGCTACCCCCACCCTGATCACCTGCGGGTGCACGACATCTCGGTGCTGGCATTCGAGCGTGCAGGCGACCCCGACTGGTACCCGGAAGCGGGCGAGCCGTTCGCGCCGTCGAAGATGTACTACTCGGTGTGGTCGAAGGCCCGGATCCTGGCCATCCACGAACTGATGTTGCGAGTCAAGAGGCGAGTCGCCGTTCGACCAGGAGTGGCGCGATCGGCCATCGCAAGACCATCGCATCACCACGCGCATCGACATCAGTGGGTACGGCCACGTGCGTCGCGGGGCGCTGCGGGCGCACGCCACCCAGATCGACCCGTCGGCTGCGTTCTGGGGATTCGACATCGACGAGGACGAGTTCACTGCTGCGTACCCGTGGGAGGACTGGATTCTCGCTCGGTCGCTCGTCGGGTCGATCCCTGCCGACGACGGCGAACGAGATCTGTTCGCCGGTGTCAGCGAGCGGGTGTCGCCATGAGCGTGCAGTACCGAGTGGTCGTTGCCAAGAAGGACGAGCGCGTCGAGGGTCCCGACGATGCCGACGTGGTCGTCACCGTGCCGCTGGCCGATGCTGCCGCCGACGACTTCGATCCGACGGTGGCGTTCATGCGCGGTGTGCTCAAGGCGTCGGGGAACACCGGAATGGTGCTCGACGCGTTGAAGTCCGGGGCTGCCGGCGAGGCGATTGCTCAGCTCGTCGCTGCACCCTGATCGAGGGTCGACTCAGCTCGTGGCGCGCATGGCGTCGCGCAGCTGGCGGTACCCGATCAGCGTTGCCCCACTTGCCGCGAGACGGTCGCGCAGGTCGTCGCTGGTGATCAGCTCGAGGTCGTCGACCCAGCCCTGGGTGGAGGCACCGAGCGCTCGAACTTCGGGTGTGTCGATCGCTGGCTGCACGTGGATCTCGGTGACGCCCGGGGCGAGCGTGTCGATGGCAGCGCGCACACGGTCGGCGCTGCCGGCGCGCCAATCGTGGTCGAAATGGTCGGGGAACACGATGTCTTCGTCGGCCGCGAGGCGTCGGAACGGGAAGCCGGCCTGCTCGGCGCTCACGGTCGACGGCAGCCTGATCGGGAGCGCGAACTCGACGGCGAGTTCGAGGTAGACGTCGAAGAACTCGGGCCGCAGCGTGATCGCGGTGAGATGCGGTGCGAGATGGGTGACGTCGATACCCCATGCCAACGCACGCTCGACCTGGGCGCGGAGTTCGCGAAGGACTTCGGCGTGATCGGCGTGCTCCCACAGATCTTCGAGCGTGCGCGGGAACCCGCCTTCGCCGGATTGCAGCGACGGTGCGTGGGTGATCGGTCCCCACCGGTAGGACTCGTGCTCGGCGTTGAGGGTGAGGTGTACGCCGATGTCGTCGGTGGGTTCGCAGAGCTGGGCGGCATGGCCTGCCCAGGGTGCCGGCACCATCAGCGATGCGCAGGTGGCGGCACCCTCGCGAATCGCCGTGAACACCCCGACGTTGGCCGCATGGCACGAGCCGAGGTCGTCGCACGACAAGATGACCAGCCGGTCGTCTGGGGAGTGGCCGAGACGCTCGGCGAGGGTGATCTCCACCGGCGCGACGCTACCGGAACCGCTGCGGGCTCAGGGCGAGCAGGCGCCCCACATGCCGAGGTCGGCACGCTCCGCTCGTCGGGCAGCGGCAGCGAAATCGCGCGCGAAGGTGCTGTTGGGCTCGATCGTGAGCGGTTGCGCGAAACCCTGCTCGACGATCTCGAGATTGACGAACAGATCCGGCTGGTCGACGAGGTACACGTAGCCGAGGAGGCGTCCGTAGTCGTCACGGCCGACGATGTCGCGTTCGATGCGCACCGGGGTGCCTTCGGGGAGGAGCGACTCGGTGAATGCGCTGGCCTCGGGGCCGAAGCATTCGATCGGCGAGTTGGGCTTCTTGGTCTCGGGTGTGTCGATGCCGATCAAGCGAATTCGCTCGGTGCGCCCGCCGATCTCGACGTCGATCGTGTCGCCGTCGACCACGTACGCCACCGTGGCGGCGCCGTCCTGGTCAGGCGGCGGGTTGGTGCACGACGTGATGGTGGTGGCGCCCACCGCAATCAGAGCAACGACACGTCGACGCACCGCGCCGGTCTATCGGAGGCCACCTCCGTGCCGCCCACCATCTTCCGTTCGCGTTGCAGTCCGGATGGGCCGACCCATCCGGACTGCAACATGAACATCTACATCAGAGGCGTTCGATGATGGTGCCGGTGCCCAGTCCGCCGCCGCAGCACATCGAGATGAGTGCGTAGCGGCCGCCGGTGCGCTCGAGTTCGTAGAGCGCCTTGGTCATCAAGAAGGCGCCGGTTGCGCCGAGCGGGTGGCCGAGCGCGATGGCGCCGCCGTTGGGGTTGGTCTTGTCGAGGTCGGCGCCGACCTCTTTGGCCCAGGCGAGCACGACGGATGCGAACGCCTCGTTGATCTCGAAGACGTCGATGTCGTCGATCGACAGCCCGGTGCGCTTCAACAGGTGCTTCGTGGCATCCATGGGGCCGGTGAGCATGAGTACCGGATCGGTGCCGACCAGGCAGGTGTCGACCACGCGTGCCCGAGCCTTCAGACCGAGTTCGGCGGTCTTGGCCTCCGATGCCAGCAGTACGGCGGCCGCACCGTCGGAGATCTGCGACGAGTTGCCGGCGGTGTGGACACCGTTCTCGCGGGCGACCGGCTTCAGCGTGGCGAGCTTCTCGAGTGTGGTCTCGCGCAGGCCTTCGTCACGGGCGACGGTGTGCATCGTGCCGGTCGGGTTGCCTTCCTCGTCGAGATCGGGGGCCTCGATGGTGATGTACTGCCCGGCGAAGCGGTCCTCGGCCCAGGCCTGAGCGGCGCGCTGCTGCGAGGCGAGGCCGAACGCATCGGTGTCCTCGCGGGTGATGCCCCACTTGTCGGCGATCCGCTCGGCGCCTTCGAACTGTGAGGTCATCTCGTACTGCTCGAAGTAGGTCCTCGGGATCGGCACGCCGAGCCCGAGCGCCTTGTTGCCCGATGCGCCGATCGGCACGCGACTCATCGCCTCGACACCACAGGCGAGGGCCATGTCGACGGCACCGGAGCCGACGAGTGATGCACCGAGGTTGGTGGCCTGCTGGCTGGAGCCGCACTGGGTGTCGACGGTGGTGTTGGCGACGGTGAGCGGCAGGCCAGCGGAGAGCCACGCCGTACGACCGATGTTGAACGCCTGCTCGCCGACCTGACTCACGCAGCCGGTGATCGACCTGGCCCACCTCGGTGGGGTCGACGCCATTGCGGTCGACGATCGCCCGCTGGACGCGCGCGAGCGACTCGGCGGGGTGGAGGGTGGACATGCCGCCGTTGCGCTTCCCGATGGGAGTGCGGACGGCATCGACGATCACGACATCTGAGCTCATCGCGCCGACTGTAGATCCCGCGCGGCGCTCCGATTCAGCCCGAGCGATGAGCGAAGCGCACCAGGCGGTGCTGTTCGCTCATCGCTGTCAGGACTCGGCGAGCCACTCGTCGATGAGGCGGCGCGCAACGGAGATGCCGGGCGGGATCGTCGGCAGATCGTCGCGGCGGTGCCAGTTGGCGTCGGCGATCTCGGTCTCGTCGAGTACGAGGTCGCCGCTGACGTACTCGGCGCGGAAGCCGATCATCAGACTGTGCGGGAACGGCCACGGCTGGCTCGCCCGATACGACACGTTGCCGACCCGGATGCCGACTTCCTCGGCGACCTCGCGGACCACGGCACCCTCGAGATCCTCACCGGGCTCGACGAATCCTGCAAGGCACGAGTACATCGGCATCGGGAAGTTCACGCCGCGGGCGAGCAGCGCCTCCTGGTCGGGTCCTGGCTCGCCGCGGGTGACCAGCACGATCATCGCCGGAGCCAGCCGGGGGTAGGCGATCAGCCCGCATGCCGGGCACTTCATGCCCCGTTCGCCGTTCGACGGTTCGTTCGGCGTGGCGCAGCGCCCGCAGAAACGGTGCGTGCGCGCCCACTCGACGATCTGCACGGCGCGGCCCGCTGCCATCCACTCGCCCTGGGCGGCCCGACCGAAGTAGCTGAACAGGTCGAGCGCGGAGCCGTACGACGGGTCGTCCGCGTCGGCGGGAACGTCGACAGCCCACCAGGCATCGCCCTCGACGACGCCGATCACATGGCGCTCCCACGACTCGTCGGCAACTTCGGTGTCGACGAACACCGACGTGCCGATCACGTGGATGTACCGATGGCCGCCTGCGTGATCGGTCGGTTCGACGTTGAGTGCGGCGTAGAGGTCGGCCGAGTTGGGGAGTGGGGCTGCGGGATCCATCGGGCCCATGCGTAGCACGCAGGCTCAACCAGGCCTCCCGTACGGTGATGGCATGGCCGCAGATGCAACTCCGCAACTCCACCCCGACGTCGCCGTACTCGCACCGCTCCTCGGTACGTGGGAGGGTTCGGGGACCGGCGTGTATCCGACGATCGACGACTTCGCCTACAACGAGTCGATCACCTTCACCCACGTCGGCAAGCCGTTCGTGGCCTACACGCAGCGAACCCGGCACCCCGACACCGGTGCCCCGATGCACGCCGAGACCGGCTACCTCCGGGTGCCCAGGCCGGGCAGCATCGAGATCGTGATGGCGCAGCCGACCGGCCTCGCCGAAATCTACGAAGGAGCGGTCGTCGGCGGTGATGCACCGTTGGTGATCGACGTGCGCTCGACATCGATCGGATCGACCACGAGCGCCAAAGAGGTCACGATCACCGAGCGGACGATCTCGGTGACCGGTGACGACCTCCAGTACACGTTCCGCATGGCCGCTGTGGGCCAGCCGCTGCAACACCATCTGAGCGCAACGCTGCGGCGGGAATAACGCTGATGTCGTCGGGTTGCACGTCCCGGTCGATACATTCCGATCGTCAGAACTGAAGGGGAGTATCCCTCGAGGCCCGTCGTCAACACACCGCTGCTTCTTGCGAGAAGTAGTGGTCGGCGGGGCCAGTCCCGAACGGGGCGGAGAGACCTTCAGCGAACCCAGTCCGTTTGCTGAAAGTTGATCATGCACACCTCCAACACGTTCAAGACCGTCATCCTGCTCTCGTCGCTCGCCGGCTTCATGGTGCTCATCGGGGCCATGCTCGGCGGCATCACCGGCCTCGTCATCGGCCTGCTGTTCGGCCTTGGCATCGTCGGGGCCTCGTACTGGTCGTCCGACAAGCTCGCCGTCAAGGCCGCTCGCGCCACCGAGGTGCCACCGGGTGAGCTCGACTGGTTGCGGTCGGATCTCGCCGAGATCGCCCGCCGGGCAGACATGGCCGCGCCTCGGCTCTTCATCGCGCCCGATCCGCAGCCGAACGCGTTCGCCACCGGACGCAACGAAAGGACCGCGTTGGTGTGCGTCACCGCCGGGCTGCTGCAGGTCCTCGACCGCGACGAGGTCCGTGGCGTCGTCGCTCACGAGGTCGCCCACATCAAGAACAAGGACATCCTCATCGGGTCGATCGCTGCAGCGGTCGCCACGGCGATCTCGGCCATCGCGAACCTGGCGATGTTCGCCGGGATGTTCGGCGGGAACAACGACGAAGATGCGCCCAACCCCATGGTCACGATGGTGCTTGCCATCGTTGCCCCCATGGCAGCCGGTCTCATGCAGATGGCCCTTTCACGCTCGCGTGAGTTCGAAGCCGACCGCGTGGGCGCAGAGTTGATCGGCGATCCGCGGCCGCTGGCGAGCGCACTCGCCAAGCTCGACCAGGTGTCGAAGCGGGTGCCGATGGACGTCGATCCCGCCCATGCGACGGCGTACATCGTCAATCCGTTGACGGGCAAGCAGGCGAACTTCGCCAAGTTGTTCCTGACGCACCCGCCGATGGAGGACCGCATCGCGACGGCTCGTCGGCTCGCCGGCCGGGCTGCAGGTCTCCCGATGACGTCGACCTCCGAGTCGGCGGTGGCCAACACGGCATCGATCGGCGACTGGCACCGTGCCGAGGTCGGTGCGGTGCTGTCGGACCTCGGCTCGTCACTCGAGGGGCTCGACCCTGCAGACGTCGAACGTCAGCGCGAGCAGTTCGGCCCGAACGAACTCGAGGAATCCGCCGGCACGAGCAAGTTGTCGCTGATCTGGGGCCAGATCTCGTCGGTGATGGTGCTGATCCTGATCGGGGCGGCGGTGCTGTCGCTGTTGCTCGGCAAGTTTCTGGAAGCGGGCGCCATCGGTGCGATCGTGGTGTTGTTCACAGCGCTCGGCTTCTACCAGGAGTACCGAGCGGAGCAGGCGATCGCTGCGCTGCGCCGCATGGCGGTGCCGTCGACACGTGTCACCCGAAGCGGTCGCATGACGTCGGTGCCGGTCGGCGAGCTCGTGCCCGGCGACGTGGTCCACCTCGATGCCGGCACCGTGGTGCCTGCTGATCTGCGCCTCGTCGAGGTCGCGAGCCTGCGGATCGAGGAGGCGACGCTGACCGGCGAGTCGGAACCGATCGACAAGCAGACGGCGCCGGTCGACCGAGATGATCTGGCGCTCGGCGATCGCCGCTGCATGGCGTACTCCGGCACGCAGGTGGCTGCCGGCCGCGGCCAGGGCGTGGTGGTCGCCACCGGTATGCGGACCGAGCTCGGCCGGATCGCGACATTGCTGCAGAACGTCGAGTCCGAGCCGACGCCGCTCCAGCAGCGTCTGGACCGGGTCGGCAAGCAGCTCGCGCTGCTCGGCGTCGCCGTCGCCGCGGCAGTCGTGGTGATGGGGGCGATCTCCGGCGAGGCGGCGAGCGACCTCGTCCTCACCGCGATCAGCGTTGCCGTTGCGGTCATCCCCGAGGGGCTGCCGGCGGTCGTCACGTTCACCCTCGCCATCGGCTCGCAGCGCATGCTGCGGCGTCAGGCTCTGATCCGCAAGTTGCCAGCGGTCGAGACGCTCGGATCGGTGACGGTGATCTGCTCGGACAAGACCGGCACGCTCACGCAGAACCGGATGACCGTCACGGTGCTCGATGTCGCTGGCCAGCAGGTCCGCCTCGACAGCGACGCTGCGACGTCGGTGGCTGCGGCGCCGTCGTCGGCAACGGTCACTCTCGTTGCGGGTCTGTTGTGCAACGACGGTGCGTCCGACATCGACGAGGAGGGTTCGCATGTCTGGCATGGCGACCCGACCGAGACCGCGTTGCTGCAGGCTGCTGCGGACAGCGGCCTCGACGTCGATGCCCTCCGCAAGGCGATCCCTCGGGTCGACGAGCGCCCGTTCGATTCCACCCGCAAGCGGATGAGCACCGTGCACGACCCTCTCGACGGTGCAATCGGACAACTTGGCGAGTTGCCGCAAGATGTGCGCCTGTCGTTCGTGAAGGGAGCGGTCGACGGCCTGTTGCACCACACCAGTGCGGTGTGGGACAACGGTCGTGCGGTCGACTTCGACGACGCATGGCACGCACGCATCACCGCAGGCAACGACGCACTTGCCGCAGCGGGGATGCGTGTGCTCGGTGTCGCATTCCGCCCGTTGACCTCACCGGACGACGACCCGGAATCGGAGCTGGTGCTGCTCGGCCTGGTCGGCATCATCGATCCGCCCCGACCCGAGGTTCGCGACGCGGTCGCTGTGTGTCGCCGTGCGGGTATTCGCCCGGTCATGATCACCGGCGATCACCCACTGACCGCTCTGGCGATCGCGAAGGATCTCGGTATCTCCGACACCGATCAGGTGCTGGTCGGTGCCGACCTCGACCATCTCGACGACGACGAATTCGCGGCTGCTGCACGCGAGGTGTCGGTGTTCGCACGGGTGTCGCCCGAGCACAAACTGCGCATCGTCGGCGAGTTGCAGCACCAACACCAGGTGGTGGCGATGACCGGCGACGGGGTCAACGACGCACCGGCGCTCAAGCGTGCCGACATCGGCGTTGCGATGGGGATCACCGGCACCGATGTGTCCAAGGAAGCCGCCGACATGGTGCTGCGCGACGACAACTTCGCCACCATCGTCGCTGCGGTCGAAGAGGGCCGGGTGATCTACGACAACCTGCGCCGCTTCGTCAGCTTCGCCGTCGCGGGCAACCTCGGCAAGATCATCGTGATGCTCGGCTGGCCGATTCCGTTCCTCGTCTCCGGGTCTGACGCCGGCACCGCCATTGCGCTGCTTCCGTTGCAGCTGCTCTGGCTGAACCTGATGACCGACGGCCTGCTCGGGCTGTCGATGGGCGTCGAGCCCGCCGAGAAACAGGTGATGCAGCGCCCACCCCACTCACCGTCGGAGAGCATCTGGGCCAACGGGCTGGGACGACGGACCACCTGGGTCGGTGCAGTGATCGGAGCCGTCTCGCTCGGGCTCGGATTCGTGTACTACGCCTCCGACCTCGAGCAGTGGCAGACGATCATGTTCACCACTCTGGCGTTCATGCAGATCGGCCAGGCGTTCGCGACGCGTTCATCGACCGAGTCGTTGCGATCGATCGGCTGGAGCACGAACCGGCTGATGCTGGTCATCGCCGCGCTGGTCGTCGTCCTGCAGCTCCTCGCCGTGTACACGCCACTGCGCGAGTTCCTGAGCCTCCAGTCGCTGTCGGCGCTCGACCTCGCGATCTGTGCAGTCGCCGGCATCGGCCTCCTCGCACTCGTCGAGTCGGTCAAGTGGCGCCACCGCGCGTTGCTCAGCTGAGCTTGGTCGCTGAACCAGTCGAGGATGATCTCGGCGCGTTGCACCCGGTGGAGCGGTGAACCAGCGCGCGACAGTTCGTGGTTCTCGCCGGGGAAGCGGTAGAAGTCGACGTGCTTGTCGAGCAGCTTCAGGGCGACCCAGAGCTCCTCGGCCTGCCCGATCGGGCAACGCCAGTCCTCCTCGGAGTGGATGATCAGCATCGGCGTGTCGATGTTGCGGACCGCGGAGATCGGTGACAGGCGCACGTACTCCTCGGGATCCTCCAGGTGGTCGACGCCGTGAACCGAGTTGAAGCCCGTCGCGATGTCGGACGTGTGCTCGAGGGCGGTCGCATTGTTGACGGCACGTTCGGAACAGATCGCCCGGAACCGTTCGCCATGGTGGCCGGCGAGCCACGTCGCCATCCAACCGCCGTACGAGCCACCGAGCATGCCGACGCGGTCGCGGTCGCAGAAGTCGTAGCGGTCGAGTGCGGTGTCGATGATCGCCAGGACATCGTCGACGTCGACGGTTCCCCATCCGGATCCGGGTCGGACGGGATGCTGCGGACCCATGATCGCCTGGCCCCACGCCGAGTCCCGACCGCTGCCCCCTCGGGGGTTGCCGGCGACGACGACGAACCCGGCCGCCGCTTGCATCTGGAACTCGTCGTGGAACGTCTCGCCGTACTGTGTGAACGGTCCGCCGTGAACGTTGAACAGCACCGGGTAGCGACGCGACTCGTCGAAGTCCGTCGGCCGCATGATCCAGGCGTCGATCTCGCCGGTGCCGTCGGTGGTTCGGGCCGCGAACCGCTCCCACCCGACCAGGTGCTCGGCCAACGCGCTCCCGACGTCGGTGCGGCGTTCACCGTCGACGAAGAGCTCCGCCGGGTGGTCGACGGTCATCTGCGCCACCGCGACGACGCCGCCTGCCGCATCGAAGGAGGTCACGGTGACCGGACCCTCGGTGATCGGTGCCGGCACGAACGACCCGTCGGCCGGCATGCGATACAGGTGGGTGGTTCCGCGATCCTCGGCGATCGCATACAGATGGGAGTCGGACTCCCAGACGGGTGGGGGTGTCCCGACCGTGGTGGCGAAGGTCCGGTCGAAGCCGGCTGAGACCCATCGGATCGCGGACTCCGGTGCAGCGTCGGCGTCGAGGGAGAGCACGCCGATCTTCATGTTCTGTGGGTTCGTCGACGGGTCGCCGGCGCCGATGAACGCAACCGATGTGCCGTCGGGTGACACCGATGGAGCGAGGTACTGGCCGTCGGTGCCGGTCAGGCACCGGATCGAGGAGCCGTCGAGCGCGATGACGTACAGGTCCTCGGCGAAGTCGCGGTCCCAGGTGTCGTGGCGTTGTGCTGCAGTGACGATGCCCGTCGAGTCGCGCAGCCAGCTGATGCCGCTGTGCTGGAACTCGCCGGGGGTCAGGTTGCGGGGCGTGCCGGTGCCGTCGGCGGCCACCACGTGGACGTGGTTCGGCCGGTCGAAGATCCAGCCGTCGCCGTTGACTCGACTGAAGAGCCGCTCGACCTTCCGCGGCGACTGCCAGGCGGCGCTCTCGGCGCTGTAGCGCTCGTCGCGGGTGCGGCTGGTGAACGCGAGCAGCTGCCCGTCGGGCGACCAGGCGACGTCGCCGAGTCCGTCGGGCATCGTGCAGATCGTGCGCACCTCGCCGGACGTACCGACGGGGAGCACGTGCAGTGTCGAGTCGCCCTTCGTCTCGCCGCGGCGCGACGTGAACGCGAGGAACCGGCCGTCGGGTGACCAGGTGGGGCTGGCGTCGTACGGACCTGCGGTCACCGGGGCGTCGTCGATCCACACCAGCGTCGACGTCGTGTTCTTCGCCAGGTTCGTGGTGGCGACGACGAACGCGATGTGGGCGCCGTCGGGGCTGACGGCGACCTGGCCGACGACGCTGCGCGCGTCGATCAGGCGCTCGGCGATCTCACGATGCGTCGGCCCTGACGGGAGAACGGCAGGTGGCGGAGGGGGCGGCAGGTTCATGCCACCGACCGTACCCGGGCTATTCGGCGAGGCCGACGGGCTGGTCGTCGATGATCTGGTCGAGGTACTCCGACATGCCGTAGCCGACCCGGCCCTCGAACTCGCCGGAGTGGATCGTCCACTTCGTGTAGGCCTCGGAGATACGGGTCTGGAGCCACTCGCCGTCGGGTGTCTGACGCCGGTTGCGCAGCGGGATCAGACTCAGTGCCTCGCCCGTGAAGTTCCATTCGCGGTCGCTGCGGCTGGATCGGATCGTGCCTTCGATGCGGTCGTGATAGTGCTCGTCGCCGCGGGTCTCGGTGGTGATCTGTACGTCGTCGCACAGGTGCATCACGCCGTTCTCCCAGACGAAGCCGCCCCGAGATCCGTCGCTGTCGCGCTTGGCGACTCGGCTGGCCATGAAGCCGAAGTTCTCGTCCACGTTCACCGTGAGCCAGCGGTAGTACCAGGGTGCCTGCCAGAAACGAGGGCCCCACGAATGGTCGCGCAGGCCGAAGCCGTCGATCTGCCATTCGCGGTCGCCGACGCGCATCGTGCCCTTGGCAACGACCAGCTGCTCGTAGTGCCCTTTGGCGAACTCTTCGCCGGGCTTCTCGTGTGGCTCGTCGGGTTCGCCACCGAACATGCTCGGCCGCCCCGGCCCGGTGAACGTGAGGTGCACCTCGGCCTCGGCGTACGGGTTGTTGGAAAACGCCTCTTTCGGGTTCGCCATCTGCTCGGGCTCGTCGAGCACGACGACCTTGCCGACGTAGTCGATGCGCAGTTCTTCGAACGGTGTCACCATCGTCCAGGTGAGTCCGGCGGCATCGAGCGCATCGTTGTTCTCGATCGCTGGCCGCTTGAACATGAAGCCGACCTGGCGGTTGCCGCCATCGATCTCGGGCGGCAGGTACAGGCACACGGTCATCTCGGCGGTGCCCTCGTTGGCCCTGTTGCCCATCCGGAACCAACCGCCCACACCCTGCGCTGGGTCGAAGGCGTTGATGTACATGCTCTCGTTGAAGTTGGACTCGGGGCCCAACTCGTGCATGTATTCGTCGGACTCATCCAGTCGTACGGCCATGCGCCGACGGTACGAGAATCGGATCGCTCACATCGGATCGGAGAGCAGGGCGTCGGCGCCGCTACCGTCACGATCGGACGTCGACGTGACGAGCCGGAAACGAGGAGCCTGATGAGCATCACCGACGACGACCTGGAAACGACGAACTCGGCGATTGCCAAGATCGAGGGGATCACACCGTCGCCCGACATCGGTGAGTTCAATGCGCGCAAGCTGGCCTTCGGGCCCGACAAGGCGCTCATCGGTCCGGTTGCGCACCTGGCTGCGGAACGGATCCGTCTGACGGCGCTCGAGTGGGAACACTTCGAGGTGCGCCAGGTCGGCGCCACCCTCGGTGGCATCGTCAAGGGTCTCGACCTCTCCAAGCCGCTCGCCGACGAGGTGTTCGAGGAGCTTGGCTCGGGCGTGGGTCGACTACAAGGTGCTGTTCTTCCGCGATCAGGTGCTCACAGCTCGCCAGCACGTGGACTTCGCCCGCCGATTCGGCGAACTCGAAGTGCACCCGTTCTTCCAGAGCAACGACGAGCTTCCCGAGCTCGTCCGGTTCGCGAAGGACGCCGACACCGGCGGCTACGAGAACGGCTGGCACCACGACGTCACCTGGCGCGAGGTGCCGTCGAAGGGTGCGATCCTGCGAGCGATCGAGGTGCCCGACACCGGCGGTGACACCCTGTTCTGCGACATGAACGCTGCGTACGAAGGGCTGTCCGACGAGATCAAGGATCGTATCGAGGGCCTCGTTGCCGAACACGACTACATGCAGGCGTTCGGTCACACCATCGCGGGTGCCGACGCCGAGGCACTGCGCGAGAAGTACCCGATCGTCGAGCACCCGGTGGTGATCCACCACCCGATCTCCGGTGACCGGTTGCTGTACGTCAACCGTTTCTTCACGTCGCGGATCGTCGGGCTCGACCCAGCAGAATCCGACGAGCTGCTCGTGACGTTGTTCGCTCAGGCCAACACGTTGGAGTACCACTGCCGTTTGCACTGGCACCCCAACACGATCGCGATGTGGGACAACCTCGCCGTGCAGCACTACGCGTCGAGCGACTACTGGCCCGACGTCCGGGTGATGGAACGCGCCAGCATCATCGGCGTCCGCCCGACGTTCTGAGAGCGGGGTCTTCGTGGCCGGACACGTCGCTCGGTGGGAGCTCGACGGTGTAGACGGAGCCGTGGTGGTCGTCGATGTGATCCGGGCGTTCACGACCGCGGCCTATGCGTTCGCGTCCGGCGCTGCGGAGATCTACCTGGTCGGCACCCTCGACGAAGCGATCGAGTTCAAGGCCTCACACCCAGGGTCATTGGCGATGGGGGAGAACCGTGGCTTGCGTCCGGACGGGTTCGACTTCCCGAACTCGCCGGCGATGCTTCGTGAGGCTGACCTCGACGGAAGGACGCTCGTCCAGCGGACGTCGGCCGGCACCCAGGGTGTGGTGCGCGCCACCGATGCCACCCGGCTGTGGGCGGCGAGTCTCGTCGTGGCGTCGGCGACCGCTCGGGCAGTCGAGTCGGCCGGTCTCGGTGAGCCGACGTACGTCATCACCGGCCGGTTCGAGGACCACCCGGAGGGCGGCGCCGACGACGTGCTCACTGCTGAGCTGATCGAACGGGCCCGTATCGGACAACCGCTCGACGTCGGACGGCGACGGTGACCGCACTGCTCGCCACCGACGAGGCTGCCAGGACGCTGGCGCTCGGCTCGGAGCACACCGACCCTCGCGACATCGAACTCGCCGCAGCGGTCGACGCATTCGACTTCGCCATGGAGGTCGAACGAACCGACCTCGGCCTGCGGCTCGTGACGACGTCGCCCGACTGAATCCGAGCGGTGTTCAGCAGATGGCGGTGCCGTTGGGTGCGGTGATGTGCCAGTTCCCGTTGGTGTCTCGCCAGATGGTGAAGCCGAGTTCTTTGAGGTAGTTGTGGCGGGCACAGAGTGGTGCGCCGTTGTCGGGGTTGGTGGGGCCGCGTTCGGTCCAGCTGGTGGTGTGATCGGCGTGGCATGAGCTGTGTGGGTGATCGCAGCCGGGCCAGATGCAGGTGGCTTCCAGCAGCATGACGGCTTCGCGGGCGTGCCCGGTGAAGAGTCGTTGGGTGCGTCCCATGTCGATCACGACACTTCGGGCGTCGATGACCACCCGTCGGATGAGCGCCCACAAGGAGACTCCGATGATGGCGGCAGGGTTCACGCGGTGTCCGCGGTCGGTGCGGGCGATCACCGTGCGGTAGCCGTTGGGGTCGAGTGGTCGACCGTCGGCGGTTGCGGCGGCGGTGGCTTCGTCGAGGAGGAAGTTGACGGTGGGGAGGGGCCGATTGCGTCCTGGTGGGCACGCCGCATGCGGCGCGTGCCATCTGGAGGAGTGCGTCGGAGCGGCGTTGGGCCTCGGTGCGGGCGAGCTTGGAGACGTCCACGTCGTCGTCGCCGTATTCGGTCACCGCGGTCTGCCAGTCGTGCTGGAATTCGCGGTCGACGTACCAGGAGAAGATCTCCAGGAACTCAGGGCCGCCGACGTCGTCGAGTTTGGCGTGGAGGTCCCAGCCGCCGTCGGAATTCTGCAACATCATCGCGTTCCGTCGGATCCGGTTGCGTTCGGCCTTGTCGTGCGCCCCGACCGGGTCAGCCAAGGCTTCCCATGTCAGCGCTCGGCGTTCGAACTCCACGAACGAGATGTCCATGGCGTCGGCCATCAGGTTCCACACCCCAGCAACCAGCACGTCAGGCTCGATGCGCGGGTTGGAGGCGATGCGGGCCATCAACCGGGTCTGAGCGACACCGACCTGTCCGCCGGCCAGTGCGTTGTTCCACACCCGCACACGTTGACGGAGTCGGGCTGCTTGGACCCGACCATGGGCCTCAGTACTCGACAACTGCAGGTGGAAGCTCATCCAGCTCTTCGCGGTGAAGAATCCCAAGTCCTTGAATGGTTGGGCGGTGTCGAGATGGTCAGCCACTGCGATCGCTGCGGCCTCGCTCTGGCGGCGTAGCTGTTCGACACCTTTCGCCCATGCGGTAGTCGTTGCCGCGTCGAAGTCGGATGGGTCGACACGTTCCAACAGAGCGAGACCTTGGGCGCAATGCTCGACCACTGCGTCGATCCACTCGACCCCCACCGCAGGCACCTCACCGATCGCGATGTCGACCACCGGATCGAACGAAGGGTTCGCCTCGGACGAATACCACACGAACCCGTCACCTGAGCACCCGCCGGCCGCACGCGCTCCGGGCGCCTCGGTCAGCACCGGATCGTCGACAACGGTCATGGTTCCATCATGACCAAGGGGTGTGTCACAGTTGGCCGGCGAAGGCGAGTGCCGCGATGTCGGGCCCTGCTGCAGATCTCGACGAACACGTCACGGATCGCACGGAGGGGGTCGGCCGACGCAGCGCTACTTGGCGAGCGCGCTGATGTGCTCGGTCGCCGGCTTGCGACGGTCACGGTCGGGGTGCGCTGCCTGCCAACTCCTGATCCCGCCGGTGAGATTGCGCACATCGAACCCGCGCAGCCGCAGCATTCGGCAGGCGAAGTACGAGCGTTGCCCAGAGAAGCAGTGGACGATCAATCGCTTCGACTTGTCGAGTTCGTCGACCCGGTCTCGGAGCGAGTCGAGGGGGATGTGGATCGAGCCGGGAATCATGCTGTCGTTGCGCTCGTCGGCGCTGCGGACGTCGAGAAGGACCTCGTCGTCGCCGAGATCGTCCACTTCGTGCCAGTGGGCGATGCTCGACATCGTCGTTGACGACGTTTCGAGCCGCCATGGCCAAGAGATTGGCGGCGTCCTTCGGGGCCCCGTATGCCGGTGCGTAACAGAGTTCGACCTGGGCGACATCGTCGACCGACAGGCCTCCCTGGATGGCGGTGGCGAGGACGTCGATACGACGCGCCGCCGATTCGTCACCGACCACCTGGGCGCCGTAGATGGTGCCGTCCTCGGCCGAGAAGACCATCTTCATGTCCAACAGCTCGGCGCCGGGGTAGTAGCCGACGTGGGACAGCGGGTGCACGTGCACCGACTCGAAGGCGATCCCGGCCCGTCGGAGCTGTCGTTCGTTGAGCCCGGTCGCGGCGATCGTGAGGTCGAAGACCCTGACCACCGAGGTGCCCCACGTGCCGCGATACCGCGACGGGTCGACCCATCACGTTGTCGGCGGCCACTCGTCCCTGGCGGTTGGCCGGCCCGGCAAGCGGAAGCAACGTCCAGTCCTGGGTGACGGGGTTGCGGACCTCGATGGCGTCGCCGACGGCCCAGATGTGCGCGTCGCTGGTTCGCATGTGCTGATTGACCCGGATACCGCCCAACTCGCCGACATCGAGACCAGCGGCTCGCGCCAATTCGACGTCGGGCTTCACGCCGAGACTGAGGATCACGAGGTCGGTCGGTACTCGCGCGCCGTCGCCGAGCACGACCGTCGACGCACGAGCATCTTCGGCCTCGGTCGGCTCTTCGAATCCGACCACCATGGCGCCGACACGAACATCGATCTGGCGATCCTCCAGGTGCCGATGCGGCCAGAACGCCATGTCCTCGTCGACCGCCCCGAGAATCTGCGGGGCCGCTTCGAGCAGTGTGACCGACATGCCGAGGTGCGTGAGTTGCTCGACCATCTCGAGGCCGATGTAGCCGGCACCGACCACCGTGGCATGGCGTGGCTGCACCGGGTTGTTCCACTCGATCACGGCGTCCATGTCGGGAATGGAACGAAGGGCGAAGTGGCCGGCGCGATCGATGCCGGGAATCGGCGGGCTGAGCGGGGCAGCTCCCGGAGCCAGGACGAGGTCGTCGTATCGCTCGGAGTAGACCTCGTTCGTGTCGAGATCGCGGATCTCGACGTTGTCTGGTTGGCGGGGTCGATTCTGATCGCCTCGCTACGGGTGCGAACGTCGAGATCGAACCGGTTCCTCAAGCCCTCGCGGCGTCTGGACAGCAGGCTCTCACGGTCCTCGATCTCGCCACTGATGTGGAACGGAAGCCCACAGTTCGCGTACGAGACGAAGCTGCCTCGCTCGATCACGATGATGTGTGCGTCTTCCGACAGACGACGGGCGCGGGCGGCCACGCTGGCCCCACCGGCGACACCACCGACGACGATGACCTTCTTTGGATTCGGCACCTGGCGAACGATATGGCCTCCTCGCAGCCATCGACCAGGACTTTCGTCAGAACCCCAGTTCGGCAGAGAGGTGATCGACGCTGTGGGGCGAGCAGCTGATGTCCGATGGGGACGAGTTCGGGAAGAATCGTGATTCGTGGTGGTACGACGGTGGCGTTCGCTGCACTCATCTGGTGAGACCGAACAGGGGACCGGAGTGCAACACGCAATCACCACCAACTCCTTCACGGAGTGGGCGACAGAAGCGGAGCCGAAGATTCGGCAATCGCTGACGGCCGCCTTCGGCGTGCAGGTGGGCAAGGACGCAGCCGCCGACGCACTGGCGATGGCGTGGGAACAGTGGCCGCGGGTGTCCGTCATGGACAACCCGATCGGCTACGTCTACGGCATCGGGCGGAACAAGGCGCGGCGGATGAAGACCCGCCGCCAGCCGATGTTCGTCGCAGTGCCAGAACAATTGCTGCCCAACATCGAGCCCGGCCTCCCGGCCGCGGTTGCCAACCTTCCGGAGCAGCAGCGGATCACCGTCACGCTGCTCCACGGCTACGGCTGGACGATGAGCGAAGTGGCCGAACTCCTCGGCACGAAGAAGACCACGGTGCAGAACCACGCCGAGCGTGGCCTCACCAAACTCCGCAACGCACTGGGGGTGACGCAATGAACGCGCCGATCGAAGACCAACTCCGCGACTACTTCACGATGGTCGACCGCATGCAAGGACCCGTCGACACGACACCGCGCACCCCGACGCTCAGTCTCGTCAAGGACCAACCCGACACCGATCAGACGAACGACTCGACCATGGAGGTCATGATGCTCACCCCCGCCCGCAACGAACCGCCCACCCGCTCGCGAACGTGGATGCTGGTCGCCGCCTGCATCGCCGCTGTCGCGCTCGTCGGAGGACTCATCGTCGCCACCAACGGCGAGAGCGGGGTCCCTGCCGACGAACCGGCGGTGACCCTGGCACCGGAACCCGCCGTGGCCGATGCGGGCAGCATCTCGCTGATCGTGTCGGACAGCGCTGACCCGTTCACGTCAGCAGTCGTCCAGACTGTGCGAACCGAAGCCGACGCGCTCGCAGTCAGGCCGGTTCGTTCCCCACGGCGGGCACCACCGATGGTGGCCGCACGGCGATGGAGGCGTGCCTCGCAGCAAACAGCGACATCAACGTGGTGTACGCGTTCAACGAAGCAGCTGCCGAGGGTGCGGCCGACGCGATCGCTGCAGCAGGCAGGACTGGCGACGTCGTCATCGCGACGGTCGGCGGAAGCTGCGATGGCGTACGCCTGGTCGCCGACGGCCGGATCACCGCCACGGCGCTCCGGTCGGCCGACGCCCTTGCCCAACTCGCTGTGCAGGCGATCACGACGATCGCCGAAGGCGGCACGATGACGCCGAACTCGTCGACGGGCGACTTCGTCGTGCCGACCCCGCACGTCGCCGTGAACGACCTCTCGGGCGACGGTGGCTACAACGCGATGTCGAGCGAGCGCGGCGGCGAAGTCTGCTGGAACTGACCCGCGCTGTCACGGTTGGTGGTGCGGCGAGGCTCTCACTGGTTGTGAGCGTCGAATCGTTTGCCGTCCGAAACGGATCTCTACACCGCCCCAGCAGCCGGCGTCGGCTACCACGTATTTCGAAGCAGCCGGCCTCGACGGCGAGCGCATGGCTCAATCGTGCCCAGCACGTCCGGCATCGAACGCAGCAACGAGGCGCTTCGGAGCTCGTCGGCGCCACGACTCCTCGAGCAATTCGGCGACACGTCCCGAATCGGCCGTCGACAGCACGACCTCGACACCGGAAATCTTCTCGCCCCAGAGCAGCAATTGGGTGCCCACAAGGCCTTCAGCCACGCACGCCCGCGCCTCGGACTCATCGACGAAAATCCGCACGACATCGCCGTCGGGTGGTGCAGTGGCGAAGATTTTCGAACCGACGCGAAACGACGTGAGATCGAAATGCGGGGCCTCGTGCGCCTCGGGGAGCGCCAGTGCCAGTTTCCGGATCGCATCGAGGTCCATCCCGAGCAACGTAGACGAATCGCCACGATGCAGCCGTCGCCCGACCAGCGGCTGCACAACTGGACCGGATCGTCTGATCGACGCCGTCAGGCATCACCTGGTTCGAACATCTCCAGTTGCTCCCAGGTGACCGCAACCTCGCTGACCACGAACCACCGCAGCCGACCGCGTGACCCGGGCCGGCGGATCTCCACCCGCTCGGCTCGCAACGATCGGGCCGAACCGTCGGGGTCGCGAATGGCGATGCTGCCGTCGTACTCGATGCCGACCACCCGGCCGACGACCCACCGACCCTTGTCGGTGCGGCGGAACCGGATCGGCTCGCCCATTCGCAGCCCGAGCCGGGCGAGCGAGGCAGGCGATCGGTGCATGACGGCGGGTGGCGATGGGGTCAGGCGCCGATGGTGCGACGTTGCAGTTTGCGCATCCCGCCGAGCCAGCGTTCGGGGTCGCTCGCCTTGAGCGCCATGTAGTCGGCGACTTCGGGGTGGGGGAGCACGAAGAATCGCTCGGCCTCGACCGCATCGACGACTTCGCGTGCGACATCGGCTGGCTCCAGCACGACACCGGCGGCCTTCACGACGTTGCTGCCGCTCACCTCGTCGTCGCCGGCGTGCAGCATTGCGGTGTTGACGCCTTGCGGGCACAGACACGTCACCTTCACCCCGGCGTCGCCGTAGGTGACCGCCATGTATTCGGCGAAGGCCACCGCGGCCCGCTTGGTGAGCGTGTACGGACCGGACCCGATCTGCATCAGGAGGCCAGCCGCCGAGGCGGTCGAGCAGAAGTAGCCTTCGCCACGCTCGAGCCACTCCGGAAGCAGGTACTTCGCTGCCCAGCGGTGAGCATGCACGTTGACGGCGAACGCCAACTCCCAGTCGTCCTCGGGTGTCTCGACGACGCCGCGGCCAGTACCAACCCCGGCATTGCAGAAGAACAGGTCGATCGAACCCAGTGCTGTTCGGGCCGCCTCGACGAGGGCCTCGTTGCCGGCTTCGGTGCTGACATCGGCAGTGATCGCCGTCGCCCGTTCCAGCGTGGCAGCTACGTCGTCGGCGCCGTGGAGGTCGGCAACGACCACGTTCGCGCCGCGAGCGTGAAACTCGCGTGCGAGCGCTTCGCCGATCCCCCGACCGGCACCTGTGACCACGACGTTGCGACCCGAAACATCCATGCCCAGCATCGTAGGCAGCTGTGCCGGGGCGAATCGGGACGTGTCCGGTTGGTGTTCGAGAGGAGGACCTCTGCGGACTGTCACGACTTCGAGAACATCCTGTGACACCTCGCGCAGGTGCGCGCGTGACGGCTCGGACAGGGGTACCGTGTCAACCAATGACTGATGAGCGCATCGACACCAACAACGAGGCCGTGATCACCGAAGCCCTGGGCGTCATCGACGGCGCCCTTGCCCGGATGATGCAGCGTGAACTCGTGTCGACGGGTGAGGTTGCCGATCTGTTGCTCGACGTGCGCACGTTGCTCACGACCGAGCCGGCGACACTCGTCGAAGAAATCGTCACCACCGAAGCCGTCTGAGCGCCGGGGGTGGTGCGTCGGCACCAACGCGCCCGTCCGAACTCATGGAGCGAGGCGTCGCGCGATTCGGCGGCCCACCAGACCGAGCGTCGTGCCGACAACGGCACCTGCGACGACGTCGGAGCCGTGATGGATGCGGACGTATGCCCGGCTGATCCCGACGATCGCGGCGACCTTCCACCAGAGCATGCCGACCTTCGGGCCGTCCCATCCCGACAGCACCATGGCGGCGAACGCCGCCGAGCTCGCATGACCCGACGGGAACGATGACGTCTTCGGGCGCCGGACCTTGAGTCGGTCGTCGCCGGTCTGGGTGGGGCGTTCGCGACGGAACAGCCGTTTGACCCCCTGGTTGACGATCAGGCTCTCGGCGCCGAGCATCAGCGCCAGCGCGATCACCTGGTCGGGGCGCCCCTTGGCAACGCCTCGTGCGATCCCGATGCCGTGCCAGATCAGCGAGAAGTCGCCGAGATGGCTCGCGGTCGCGAACACTCGATCGGCGATCGGGTTGCCGCGGAGTTGTTCGAGGAGTTCGTCGACACGTTCGTCGAACGCATCGACCCGGGGCCCGAATTGGCTCTGGCCGGGAACGATGACCACCTCGTCGGAGGCGGTCATGTCGTACCCGGAGCGCCGAGCAGCTCATCGTACGCCGCGACCGCCTCGGTGGCGGCCAGCGACGGGTCGCCACCGAATTCGGGGCACCACTGTTGGAACGAGCACCAGTCGCACAGCTTGCTCTTGCGGGGGCGGAAGTCGCCGGTGGTGCACGCACGCTCGACTGCCGACCACACCGCTGTGGTGCGCGTGGTGATGAACTTCACCGACTGCGCGGACGGAACGGTTTCGATCGTCTCGCCAGACGCGAGGTACATCAACCGGATCTTGGCGGGTCGTTTGCCGAACAGTGCTTCGCAGAGGAACGAGTAGAAGTGAACGCCTGCCAGGCTCTTCTGCTCGAAGTTGCCCGACGGTGCGCGCCCGGTCTTGTAGTCGGTGACCACCAACTCGCCGTCGGCGTCGAGTTCGAGCCGATCGATGATGCCGCGAAGGGTGAGGTCGCCAACCGGTGCCTCCACCCACAGCTCGAGCCCGATCTCGCGCACCACGGTGGGGTCTTCCATCGCGAAGTACTTGTCGATCAGCGCATGGCAGTCGCGATCGAATTTGTCGACGGCGGCGCCCTCGAGCTGCAAGCCGACATAGTCGGGGTCGGTTCGATACTCAGCGAGCGCAGCGTCCATGTCGGTGACGAGTGCTTCGCGCGTGCGGTCGGGGGCATGTCGGACGAACAGCAACTCGAGCGCCCGGTGCACGATGCTGCCCTTGGTGGTGGCGACGCCGGGAGGCTCCGGCAGCTTCTGGATACTGGAGAACCGGAACTGCATCGGACACGACGTGAACGACGACACCCGCGACGGCGACAGCGACGTGGGCACCGGATATGTGGGTGCCGGGGCAGCCGTGTCAGTCATGTCGCCCATCGTACGTGGGGGGTCTCGCAGGGTTGCCGCAACCCACTCCGATCCCGGAAAATCCCGCGATTGTTGCGCTCACCGTCAAGATCGGGGGACATTTCGGTGGTGTGGAGGGTCGGTCACGCGACGGCGGCGGCACGAATCACCTCGGCCATCGCGCCGGGGTCGATGAATGGGGTGAAGTGGTTCCATTCGTCGTTCTCGATGTACGTGGCGTTCGGTAGGGCCTCGGCGATCTCGCGGGCGATTGCAGCCGGCCCGAACTCGTCGACACGTCCGGCGACGACGACCACCCTGGTCCCGATGTCGCCGAGGTCGGCCCACGTGGTGTGCGCTCCGCCGGTGTCGAAGGTTCGGGCCTCGTGCTCGGGGTCGCACTTCAGGCGGACACCGTCGGGCGCCGGCCGGAAACCGTGAGCGACGTAGAGGCGCAGCACGTCGGGGTCGAACGCCATCATCGGAGGCTTCGACGAGTAGTTCGCGATCGCGTCGGCGAACGTGGGGAACGTCGAGCGTCGCTTGCGGGCGCCCCTCGACAGGACCGTGCCGTTGTTCTCGGTGCCATCGTGAGGGTCGATCTCGCGAGGAGGGAACACGATCGGCTCGAAGGCCACGATCACATCGAACAGCTCCGGGTCGCGGTGCGCAGCCATCAGCAGCCCGGCGCCACCCATCGAGTGGCCGAAACCGATCAGGCCGCCATCGGGGGCGACGGCTCGAGCAGCAGCCAGCGCGTCGTCTCCGTAGCGGGCCCACTCGACATCCCAGTCGTCGGGTCGAGCAGTGTCGCCATGGCCCCGATAGTCGAGCGCGTACGACGTGTACTCGTTGCTCAGCTCATCGGCGATCGGGAGGTAGCAGTAGCCGTGAAAGCCGGTGGCATGTGACAACAGCATCGGTCGGCCGATTCCGCCGAGCTCGTGAACCGCAACACTGACGTGATCGGATGAGGCGACGCGCACCCCGCCATCATGGCGACGGCTGAGCGTCGGGTGCGAATCGTCAGGTGGGCTTGGGTTCGCGGGGGAGGCCGAGGAGCCGTTCGCCGATGATGTTGCGTTGCACCTGGCTGGACCCGCCGGCGATCCGCCCGCCCGGCGCAGCGAGCATCCCGGTGGCGCTCGGTCCATCGAGCATCGCCTCTGCGCCGTCGAGGTCGCCGCGCAACATCGCCACGTCGAACATCATCTCGGTGATCCCGAGCTTCATCAGCGATGCAGCCGTCGATGCGACCGGACCCTGACGCTGGGCCATCGCCTTCATGGCGCTTCCACTGGCGAGGAGCGCGCCGAGTGACTGACGTTCGACAGCCGTCAGGTCGCGGTCGTCAGCAAGATGCGCCATCTGATCGAGGCGCCGTTCGAGACCGATCACCGACGTGCCGATGTGGCCCCGCTCACTGGTGAGCACCGCCATCCCGACACCCCAGCCGCCGTGCAACGGTCCGAGCAGGCAGTCGGCAGGCAACTCGACGTCGGTGAAGAACACCTCGTCGAACTCGGCTTCGCCGGTCATCTGCACGAGCGGGCGCACCTCGATGCCGGGAAGGTCCATCGGGCACAGGAAGAACGAGATGCCGTCGTGCTTGGGTGCTTCCTCCAACGGCCGGGTGCGAGCCATCAGGATTCCCCAGTTGCTGTAACGCCCGCCCGAACACCACACCTTCTGGCCGTTGACGATGTAGCGCTCGCCGTCGAGTTCGGCCCGGGTCGACAGCGATCCGAGATCGCTGCCGGCACCGGGTTCGGAGAACAGTTGGCACCAGACGTGCTCGGTGGCCAACGTCGAGCGCAGGTGCGCCGATTGCTGTTCGGGTGTGCCGTAGCGCATGATCGCTCCACCGGTCAGGACGAAGCCGACCATGTTGAACACCGACGGCACACCAGCGCGGGCGCACTCCAGCAACCAGCACCGTTGTGTTCGGCGCTCAGGCCGCGTCCGCCGTATTCGGTCGGCCAGTGGATGCCAGCCCACCCAGCGTCGGTCAACCGACGCTGCCACTCGAGTCCCGCGTCGACGAGATCCGGCGGACAGATCGCCCCATAGTCACGCGGTGCGTGCTGTCGGTTCGTCGTCAGCCACGCTTCGCGCCTCCGTTGGAACTCCTCGACCGGGATCACCGAGTCAGCATGTCAAAGTGTCACATCAGGCCCGGCACCGTGTGACAGTTGGTCAGGACAGGGCTCCGAGGAAGAGTCGCCGTTTCCTCGGCGATGCTGGCGGGGACGGCTGTAGCCGTCCTGCTCGGTCACGTCGCCCCAGTGGGCAGCGAGGTCCTCCGGTGTGAGGTCGGTGGTGTTGGTGTAGCCGACCGCTCTCGGCGATGAACACCTCGGCCACTCGGCCGCCGCCGACCGAGAACACCCGGCCGGTCGCCTCGCACGACTCGTGCGAGAGGTAGGTCACCAGCGGTGAGATCAGCTCGGGGCTGCAGCTTGTCGCCGAGGCCTCCGAGGATGTCCTCGGTCATGCGGGTGAGCGCGAGCGGGGCGATGGCGTTGGCCTTGATGTTGTACTTGGCGCCCTCGACGGCGAGCACGTTGGTGAAGCCGACCAGGCCCATCTTGGCGGCGCCGTAGTTGGCCTGACCGAAGTTGCCGAAGATGCCGGCAGCCGACGACGTCGACACGATGCGGCCGTAGCCCTGCTCGCGCATGATCTTCCACGCAGGCTGGGTGACGTTGAACGCACCGCGCAGGTGCACGTCGATGACCGGGTCGAACAGGTCGGCGTCCATGTTGTGGAACGACTTGTCGCGCAGGATGCCGGCGTTGTTGATGACGATGTCGACCTTGCCGAACGCGTCGACGGCGCTCTGCACGATTGCCGCACCGCCCTCGGGCGTCGCGACCGAATCGGTGTTGGCGACAGCCTCGCCTCCGGCCGCCTGGATCTCGTCGACGACGAGCTGGGCGGCGCCCTTGTCGCTGCCGGTGCCGTCGACGGAACCGCCGAGATCGTTCACCACGATCAGTGCACCACGCTTGGCCATCATCAGCGCGTGCTGCCTTCCGAGGCCGCCACCGGCGCCCGTGATGATCGCTACCTTGCCGTCGAATCCGAGATCAGTCATGGCCGACAACGCTAACGGCGCGCCCGGCGTCTCACGAAAAGCTCGAGATGTTCACCGATCGTGCACGTTGTGTCAGGCGAAACGGTCGAAGCCGCCTTCGACGTCGAGTACCTGCCCGCGCATCCAGGCTCCCTCGTCGCTGACGAGGAACGCCGCCACGTCGGCGATGTCGGTCGGCATGCCCCAACGGCCGTCGGGGAACATCCCAGCGACTCGGGCATGCACGTCACCTTCGGCGTAGCCGGTGTCGACCGGGCCGGGGTTGATGCAGTTGGCGATGATCCGCGACTTCGACAGGGCATGGTCGATCGACGCCGTCATCTGGTGCAGCGCCCCTTTCGACACCGCATAGGCAATCTCGCCGTCCATCGGTCCAAGGTGTTGGCCGCTCGTGAACCACAGCATCCGTCCAACCGGCGGCGCGCTGGAAGCGACACTCACGTGGCGCTGTGCGAACCGTTGAGCGAGCAACACGACACTGCGCACGTTCGCGGCCCAGCATCGGTCGAGCTCGTTCGCGGTCACCTCGTCCAACGAGTGGTGCGATGATCGGGCGTGCACCGCGGCCACGATGTCGAGGCGGCCGTGCAGCTCGAACACCTCGTCGACCAGTGCGGCGGGCACGGCCGGATCTTCCAGATCGTGGCGACCGACCTCGAATGGCATCGGGTCGAGTGGTTGCTCACCCCAGGGCATCTCGGCGTCGTGCGGCGACCATCCGGTGGCGACCACCGTGGCGCCGAGGTCGTGCAAGCGTTGAGCGATCGTGGCAGCGATCCCGATCGGTCGAGACACGCCGGTGACCAACGCGACGCGTCCATCGAGTCGGCGACGGTCGGGAGGGGGAGGAGCCATGGGGCGATCCTGTCACCTCTCGATCGTCCGGCGGGGGTTGGTTCTCGTCTGGTGGACGCTGCAGCGCGATGCTACTCGGGCTTGGCAGACCGGCTCGGCTGAATCGTCAACGAGCGATGTGCAACGGCTCGTCGACGGTCACGAGGATCACATCGTCGCCGACGCGCACAGGTGTACCGCTGCCGTTGAGGATGGTCAGTGTCAGGCCATCGGGGGCGACATCGACCTGCAGCGTGGTTCCGTGGCGTTGGAGCCGAAAGCTGAGGCCCTCCCACGAACTCGGCAGCCGCGGCGAGAACTCGAGATGGTTGCCCTGCTCGACCATGCCGGCGAACCCGTGCACGATGCCGGCCCACACGCCGCCGGCGTTCGCCACGTGCACACCATCGGAGGTGTTGCCGTGCGAGTCGCACAGATCGAGGTAGAGCGCGCGAGTGAAGTACTCCAACGCGAGTTCGTCGTAGCCGACCTCGGCCGCAACCACCGCCTGTACGCACGACGACAGAGACGAGTCACCGGTGGTGATCGGATCGTAGAAGTCGAAGTTGCGCCGCTTCTGCTCGATCGGGAACCGCTCGGATCGCAGGAACATCGCCAGCACGACGTCGGCCTGCTTCAACACCTGGTGGCGGTAGATCACCAACGGGTGGTAGTGGAGCAGCAGCGGGAAGTGGTCCGACGGCGTCGTCTCCCAGTCCCACGGTTCGAGTTCGAGGAACTCGGAATCCTGTGGGTTGATGCCGAGCTCGTCGTCGAACGGGATGAACATCGCGTCGGCGGCGGCGTCCCAATCGTCGAGTTCTTGCAGATCGAGGTCGGTGGTGCGGCGCAGTGCCTCGAACGCGTCGGGGTTCCATTCGGCGAGGAATCGGACCGTGCGTGCCGCGTAGCGAAGATTGAAACGGGCCATCACGTTCGTGTAGAAGTTGTCGTTGACGACCGTGGTGTACTCGTCGGGCCCCGTGACCCGATGGATGTGGAACGTGCGGGCGCCGTTCTGCGAGTAGAAGCCGAGGTCGACCCACAGGCGCGCGGTTTCGACGAGGATCTCCGAGCCTTCGTGCGACAAGAACTCGATGTCGCCCGACGCCTCGAGATAGCGACGCAACGCCAGCACGACCGCGGCGTTGATGTGGTACTGCGCGGTGCCAGCTGCGTAGTAGGCCGATGCTTCCTCGCCGCTGATGGTGCGCCACGGATACAGCGCACCCTCCTGGCTCATCTCACGAGCACGCGATCGTGCGGCGTCGAGCATCTGCCAACGGAACCGAACGATCTTTCGTGCCGCTTCGGGCATCGTGTACGAGAGGAACGGAGCGACGTAGACCTCGGTGTCCCAGAAGTAGTGGCCGTCGTAGCCGCCGCCTGTCACTCCCTTTGCCGCAATGCCCTGTTCCTGGGTTCGTGCAGATGCCTGGGCGAGCTGAAAGAGATTCCATCGCAACGCCTGCTGTGCCCGGTCGTCGCCGTGGAGCTCGATGTCGGAGTTCGCCCAGTACTCGTCGAGCCATTCACGTTGGTCGATGGCGATCTGGTCGACGCCGTCGGCCTCGGCCCGGTCGAGCGTGCGCGAGCAGCGATCAGCGAGCTCCTCGGCCGGGACACCGTTCGACGAGTGGTACGACACCAGTTTGGTGATCTTGATTGGATCGCCGGGGGTCGCACGAACCGTGAACACGGTCTTCGCGAGATCCGCGTCGACGTGGGTCTTCACGTCGACGTGGCAGGTGGTGTCGATGTGGTGCCGCGTCGCGCACGCCAGGGTCATCTTGCTGTTCGCGCAGCGGTAGCCGAGCACGATCTCGTTGCCGTGCTCGCGCTGCAGACGTGGTTGCGAGCACCCGATGGTTGAACTTGCGTGACCGGCGCGGATCCTTGCCTTCGCCGAGAGCCGCCGACTTGACGTGGTACTCGTCCTCGCCGTCTTGGCGGTTGAGGAGCTGCGACGACACGACCACCGGCGCCGCGGCGTCGAGCAACGTGATCTCGAACGTCATCACCGCCAAATGGCGGTGCACGAAGCTGACCATTCGCTGCGATGACACACGTACTCGCTTGCCCGCCGGCGTGCGCCAGATCATGTCTCGGGTCAGCGTCCCGTTGCGGAAATCGAGCGATCGCTCGTAGCTGTCGAGGTCGGCGGTCGGCAAGAGGAGTGGTTCGTCGTCGACGTAGAGCTTGAGCAGCTTCGAGTCCGGCACGTTGACGATGGTTTGGCCGGTCTTCGCGAATCCGAATGCGTTCTCCGCGTGCAGGATCGGCCACGTCTCGTGGAACCCGTTGAGATACGTGCCGTGGCTGTGCGCCTCGCGACCCTCTTCCGGGTTGGCACGCATCCCCAGATACCCGTTGCCGACGGCGAACAGCGTCTCGGTCGTGCCGAGGTCGTCGTTGGAGTACGAACGCTCGAGAAGGCGCCACGGGTCGACGGGGAAGCGGTGCGTCGGAAGACCGGGCGGAGGTGGGAGGCGATTCACGACAGCAACAACTCGATCAAGCCGTGGCGTTGGCGCCTGCGCTCGGGGACGGATTCGAGATGGCATCGGACCGCAGCTGCTTGTAGTCGAGCTTGCCGTTGGCGGCGCGCCCGATCGAGGTGACCGTGACCACCTGTTTGGGAGCCTTGTACGCAGCGAGGCGCGACTTGACGTGAGCGATCAGTTCGGCCGCGTCGACGGTGTCGCCGGCGTGCGGCTCGACCAGCGCAGTGATCGCTTCGCCCCACTTCTCGTCGGGAACGCCGACGACCGCTGCATCAGCCACGGACGGGTGCAGCTTCAGGCACTCCTCCACCTCTTCGGGATAGACCTTCTCGCCGCCGGTGTTGATGCACTGGCTGCCGCGCCCGAGCAATGTGACCGTGCCGTCGGCTTCGACGGTGGCGTAGTCGCCGGGGATCGAGTACCGCTCGCCGTCGATGACCACGAACGTCTGGGCCGACTTGGCTTCGTCCTTGTAGTAGCCGATCGGGGTGCGTCCGGGCAGCGCCACACGGCCGAGGTCGCCTGAGCCGGGCACCACGTCGTTGCCCTCGTCGGTGATCACCCGGGTGGTCGGACCCAGTTCGAACTTCGCTGTTTCGCCGCTCGACTCCGCCGTGGTGGTGTTGCTGGCCATTCCGATCGCCTCGCTGGAACCGAGCGAGTCGACCATGATCAGCCTCGGGTTGTGCCCGAGGAGACCTTGCTTGGACTCCTTCGACCACATCACGCCCGAGGACACCATCACGCGCAACGTGGAGATGTCCCACCGGTCGGGCTCGGCATCGAGGGCTCGCAGGATCGGCTTGGCGAAGGCATCACCGACGATCGAGGTCGAGTTGATCCCGTAGTGCTGCACGGTGTCGAGGAACTCCTCGGCACTGAAATGGCGACCCTCCATGGTGGTGATCGAACCGCCGACCATCAGGTTGCTGATGGCGTTGAACAACCCGGTGCCATGCATCAGTGGAGCCGCCGGCATGTTGCGGGGGCCAGCCTTGACGATTCGGTCGGCGACCGCGTCGAGGTCTTGCTCGGGAGGCATCCGCTTCTTGTTGTTGGCGTCGAGCACCCCGAACAGGTCGTCCTGGCGCCACATGACTCCCTTGGGCATGCCGGTCGTGCCGCCGGTGTACAGCAACAGCAGGTGATCGCCGCTGCGACCCCATGGGCCCTCGACGTTGTCGTTCGTGCCACCAGCAGCAGCGTCCTCGTACGGCGTCGCCCAGCTCGGGGCATGGGCCGGTCGCGTCGTCGACCCACAGCCACGTACGTACCTTCGGGACGCGATCGCGAATGGTGTCGCACTGCTCGGCGAAGGTGCCATGGAAGACCACGGCGGTGGCATCAGCGTTGTCCCACAGGTACACCAACTCGTCCGACGCGTAGCGGTAGTTGGTGTTGACCACGGCGAAGCCGGCCTTGAACGCAGCGAAGATCGACTCGAGATACTCGGGGCTGTTGTAGAGGTACTGGGCGACCTTGTCCTGTTCGGACGAGTCGGACCGTCAACAGTGCTGCGGCGACACCGTTTGCTCGACGGTTGAATTCGGCCCACGTGTGCGAACGGTCACCTTGCTGCTGGGCGAGAGCGTCGGGGATCTGTGTCGCCACGGTCTCCCACAAGTCAGCAAAGTTCCAGCCGGTATCGCTTGTCGTCACGCCGACGAACCTACCCGCCGGGTCGTGACCGGCCGGCACTTGATGCATCGACAGCAGTCTCGGCGTGCGGCGACCGGACCGAGGGCGAGTGCCGGTCAGGCTGGAGGACCCTCGCCCAGGCGGTCGTAGGCGGCGGCGACGGGGGAGTGTTCTGACATCGCCTGCCACATCGATTCGATCCACCAGGTGGCGCCGGCGTCCGCGTACGCGGCCGGGGAATGTTCCGACATCGTGGCCTCGAC
The DNA here is from genome assembly GCA_963717385.1 of Ilumatobacteraceae bacterium. Lineage (GTDB taxonomy): Bacteria > Actinomycetota > Acidimicrobiia > Acidimicrobiales > Ilumatobacteraceae > Sva-07. The sequence goes on along the minus strand of CAVQWE010000006.1, from coordinate 497,022 downwards.
GACGATGTCGACGTCGTCGCCTGGGCGGCTTGCCTCGAGCTGTGCTCGCAGATCGGCCACCTCGTCGAGATGCGGTTGGCGCGCACCCCCTGCACCGTCGAGCACCTGGGGGATCACCCCGTCCCATCTGGTCGCTCGGGCCATCGACTTCGGGTGCCCGAGTGCTCCGACGCACCAGATCGGCACGCGGGGCTGCTGCACGGTGTGGCCGATCGTCGGGAATTCCGTCGGCGCCACCGTGTAGTGGTCGCCGTCGTAGCTGAACGGCTGTCCGGCCCACAGGCCACAAGCGATGTCGAGGCATTCGTCCATCAGTTCGGCTCTCGTGCGCCGGTCGCATTCCTCGCCGAACGTGTCGAACCCCGAATCGATCGCGCCGAGCCCGACCGACAACGTCACTCGGCCGGCGGAGATGCGATCGACCGTTGCGACCTGGCTGGCGAGTTCCCACGGCCGCCGCCGCGACGGTGGTGTCAGCAACGTGCCGAGGCGGATCTTCGACGTGCGCACCGCAGCGAGGCCGAGTGAGATCCACGCATCGACGCCCCACACCGGCTCCCACACGAACAGGCCGTCCCATCCGGCCTCTTCGGCCGCGGCGGCAAGATCGCCGATGTCTTCGGCGTCGCCCCAGGGGACCACGAACCCGAACTTCATGGCTTCGACCGTAGACCTTTTCCCAGAGCTGTGCACGCGGTCGCCAAGCCCGCTGTGGCAGTGAGGTCGTGTCGGCGTCCGTGTGGCATCGGCGGGTGGGCCTACAGTCGCGTGGATGGCCCCAGCGTCCACGATCGTCGATGCAGCACGCGACCTCGCCGAGTTGATCGAGGCGCACGCCGACGACGGCGAGCGCATCCGGCGTCTGCCGCTCGCTACTGCCAAGGGGCTCAACGACGCACAGTTGCTGCGGATGTGTGTGCCCGAGGCGTACGGCGGCCCGGAGGTCGATCCGGTCACGATGGTCGAGGCCATCGAAGCGGTCGCTCACAGCGATGGCGCTGCAGGTTGGTGCACGATGATCGCCTCGACGACGTCGTCGATGGCGTCGCTGCTGCCGGTGTCGGCAGCCGAGGAGATCTACGGCGACGCGACATCGATCACCGGAGGTGTGTTCGCTCCGAACGGCAAGGGGGTGACCACCTCGGTCGACGGCGTCGACGGCTTCGCAGTGAGCGGGCGGTGGGCGTGGGGGAGTGGGACACAGCACTGCCGTTGGGTGCTCGGCGGAGCGTTGTGCGATGACGGCACGTTCCGTCTGTGCTGGTTCCCGCAGTCGGAGGTCACGTTCCACGACACCTGGTACACCACCGGTATGCGCGGGTCGGGCTCGCTCGACTACTCGGTCACCGATGTCTTCGTACCCGCTGAGCGCACGATCCAGCCGGGCGTGACCCGGCCGGTCGTTCGGACCCCGTTGTCGCAGTTCCCGAACTTCACGCTGCTCGCCGCTGGTGTGTCGGCGGTGGGTCTCGGCGTGGCGCGCCGGGCACTCGACGAACTCGTCGACCTTGCGCAGGGCAAGAAGCCTCAGTACTCGTCGAAGACGCTTGCGCACAGCTCGTTCACGCAGGTCGAACTCGCACGCGCCGAAGCCAGACTTCGGGCAGCTCGGGCGTTTCTGCTCGATGAGCTCGGCTCCGCGTGGGCCACTGCACGAGCGGGCGACGAGGTCACCGTGGCCGCGCGCACCGGTATCCGTCTCGCTGCCACCCATGCCGCAACAGTTGGTGCCGAAGTTGCCGACACGGCCTTCACGCTGGCGGGCGGTACTGCGGTCTACGACACCAGCGTGCTCGGCCGTTGCCTACGTGACGCGCACATCGTGACCCAGCACATCCAGACCGCGCCGAAACTCAACGAGACGATCGGCAAGCTGCTGCTCGGCCTCGATGTCGACACCTCGATGTTCTGAAATGGGCGAGTGATGGACACGATCCGAACCGAACGCAACGGCGATCTGCTGATCGTCACGATCGATCACCCGACGTCGCCGATGAACGCCGTCGACGAACAACTCCATCACGACCTCTGGGAACTGTTTCGCGATCTCGCCGCCGAACGCGATGCCCGGGCCATCGTGCTCACCGGCTCGGGGCGCGCCTTCTCGGCAGGGGGCGACATGTCGTGGTTCCCGCAGCTGCGCAGCCCCGATCGGCTGCACGCGCTTCGACGGGAGGGCAAGCAGTTGATCTGGAACCTCCTCGATGTCGAGGTGCCGATCGTGTGCGCACTCAATGGTCCGGCCGTGGGGCTCGGGGCGTCGGTCGCGTTGCTCTGCGACGTGATCGTGATGGCCGAGACGGCCTCGATCATCGATCCTCACGTGCAGGTCGGCCTGGTCGCCGGAGACGGAGGGGCTGCGATCTGGCCCTTGTTGCTCGGACCCATTGCGGCCAAGCGTCATCTCATGTTGGGTGACCCGCTCGGTGCCGATGATGCGCTGCGGCTCGGGGTGGCCTCGGAGGTGTGCCCGGCCGACGACGTGCTGGCGGTGGCGCAGCGCTGGGCCGAACGGATGGCGGCGCAACCCCCGCTGGCCGTGCAGGGCACCAAGGTCGCGGTGAACGCTCAGATCAAACAGGCGTTGCTCACCAGCTTCGATCTGTCGACCGCACTCGAGATCGGTTGCTTCCATTCCGCTGATCACGTCGAAGCGGTCAACGCTTTCGTCGACAAACGCACACCCAGATTCGAGGGACGATGACCAACTCCGCCACCAACGCCTCCAACAGCATCGACGCGATCGAGGCGCTGATGACCACGCGGGCGATCCGCCGTTTCAGCGACGAGCCGATCACCGATGACGAGATCACCACGTGCTTGCGGGCCGCCCAGCAGGCACCGAGCGGCGGCAACGTGCAACCCCAGCAGTACGTCGTGGTCACCGACGCCGCACGCAAGGCGGAGATCGCCGAGCTCTACCGCTCGTCGTTCGACCGGTACGAGAAGTCGCTGCCCGATGCATCGGCCTTTCGTGACGAGGCCCAGGCCGAGTCGTGGCGCAAGACCCGAGCGGCGAGCCGTCACCTCGCCGACCACGTACAGGACGCGCCGGCGATCGTGTTCTTCCTGCAGCCGATCATCCCGTGGACGCCGTCCGACGACGAGGGCCCGATGGACATCGGTCGCCTCGACGCCAGCGTGTACCCGGCCGTCCAGAACTTCTGCGTGGCTGCCCGGGCGCTCGGAATCGGCACCTCGCTCACCACCGTGATCCGCATCAACGCAGCCGAGACGCTCGCGGCGCTCGGCGTGCCGGGCAACGATGACGGCTCGGCGCGCTTCGAGATCGCTGCCTGCATTCCGATGGGTCGCCCCGCCGGCAACTTCGGTGTCGCGCCCCGCAAGCCCGCCAGCGCCGTCACCCACTGGAACACCTTCGGCAATCGCCGCCGCGACTGAACCGTGGTTCCCAGAGACCCGGGCATTCGGAACCTGCGGAACCCGCCGACCTGGGCTCGGGGAGCCGCGGGCCGGTCTGCGACGATGGCGCCATGACCGCTGTGGAGTCCGATCGTCTCACCGTCGACCTGCTGGATCCATACCTGTATCAACGGAACCCGCACGATGTGTGGGCGTGGATGCGGGCCAACGAGCCGGTGTACCGCGACGAACGCAACGGGCTGTGGGCGGTCACTCGACACGCCGACCTGATGGACGTCGAGCGGCGATCGTCGGTGTTCCTGTCCGGGCAGGGTTATCGGGCGTTGTGGTCGCCCGACGAGATCAACATGATCGCCCAGGACGACCCACGCCACCGCCAGCAGCGGATGCTCGTGCAACCCAAACTCACCGGCAGGTCGGTGGCGCAGCGTCAGGCCGAGATCGTGTCGCTGGTGACCGAGTTGATCGACGACGCACTCGCCGCCGGTGACGAGATGGACGTGATCGATGCGCTTGCCGGCCAGCTCCCAGCGCGCTTCACCGCCCGAATCCTCGGCTTCCCCGAGGAGATGTGGCCACAGATCAAGTCATGGTCCGAGCGCCTCATGCGCACCGACGACCGCGACCGCAGTGGTGAATCGTTCCGCGATTTCTTCGCTGCGAACATGGAGTTCGTCGGGGTGCTCGGTGAGATCGCACCGAAGAAGATGGCCGAGCCCGGCGACGACCTGATCAGCACATGGTTGCACGCCACGATCGACGGTGAACCGCTGCCTCCTGCTGCGATCGTGCATGAAGTCGGCCTGTTCATAGCCGGAGGTGCCGAGACCACTCGCACGGCGATCAGTCACGGTCTCCATGCGTTCTGCGCAGCATCCCGATCAGTGGGAAGCCATCGGGGCTGACCCCGAGCTGGTTCCGGGCGCCGTCGAGGAGGTGCTGCGGTGGGTGACGCCGCTCAACAACTTCTTCCGTCGAGCTGGGGCCGACGATCAGATCGGCGATCAGCCGGTGCAGCGCGGCGATCGGATCATCTTGCTGTACCCCTCGGCCAACCGCGACGAGGCAGTGTTCGCCGACCCGTTCACGTTCGACATCCGGCGCGACCCGAACCCGCACGTCGCATTCGGGTTCGGCACACACCTGTGCATCGGCACCCATGTCGCCCGAGCATCGCTCGCAGCGGTGTTCGGCCAGCTCAGCCAGCGGGTCACCGACCTGCGGGTCGTCGAGGAACCGGTCGTCGAGGCCAACATCTTCGCTCGCGCCGTCAAGTCGTTCCGCCTCGGCTACAGCGTTCGCTGAGCGACCGGTTCACCTCACGCCACCGGCGTACTACTCTGCGCCGCATGGGGGACATCACGAATCTGGCAGGGGTCATCCGCGTGCACGGCGAGGCGCAGGGGGACAAGACGGCACTGATCCTCGGCGACGAGCAGCGGAGTTGGGCCGAGCTGCGCGACCGGTCGGCTCAGGCGGCGCAGGGGCTGCTGGCTGCGGGTGTGGGCGAGCAAGAGCGCGTGGCGTTCCTCGACAAGAACGGCTTCGAGCACTTCGAGGTGATGTTCGGCGCGGCGATGATCAACGCCGTCTGCGTCGACGTCAACTGGCGCCTCGCTGCACCTGAGGTCGAGTTCATCGTCAACGACACCGAGGCCAAGGTGCTCGTCGTCGGCCCCGACTTCGTCCCGATCCTCGATGCGATCGCGGACAATCTGACTCACGTCACCACGGTCCTGGTGATCGGTGGCCACGAGAAGTTCCGCGACTACGAGGAATGGATCACATCGTTCGACCCGATCGACCCGGGAACGGATTCGACGCTCGACGATGTTGCGTTCCAGTTGTACTCCTCGGGCACCACCGGGCGCCCGAAGGGCGTGATGCTCACCAACGCAAACTTCTTCAGTCTGCTGCCGATGGCCAAGGAGCTGTGGGAGCTCACACCCGAGTCGGTGAACCTCGTGGCGATGCCGCTGTTCCACATCGCCGGAGGCGGCTGGGCGGTCGCTGGGATGTACGAGGGCTGCACCTCGATCATCTTCCGTGAACTCGACCCGGTGGCGCTGGTCGCCACGATCGCCGAGCTGCGCGTGACCCACGCACTGCTCGTACCGGTCGCGTTGCAGTTCATCCTCCTGGTGCCCGGCGTGGAGGATGCCGACTTCTCGAGCCTGAAGATCATGGTGTACGGGGCGTCACCGATCAGCGAGGACGTGCTGTCGAAGTGCGTCGAGCTGTTCAAGCCGTGCAAGTTCTGGCAGGCGTACGGTCTGACCGAGACCACGGGTGGCGTCGTCAACCTGCCGCCCGAGGACCATGAGCCCGACAGCCCCAACAAGCACCGGCTTCGCTCGTGTGGTGTCCCCGGTCCCGGTGTGGAGCTACGCATCGTCGGCGACGACGGTGCCGACTGCGAGACAGGTGCCGTCGGTGAGATCCTGGTGCGCTCGCCGCAGGTGATGAAGGGATACTGGAACATGCCCGAGGCGACCGCCGAGGCGATCGACGCCGATGGCTGGTTCAAGACCGGCGACGCCGGCTACGTCGATGCCGACGGCTACGTCTACATCCACGACCGTGTGAAGGACATGATCGTGTCCGGCGGTGAGAACGTGTATCCCGCCGAGGTCGAGAACGTCCTGATGGGTCACCCCGGTATCGCGGACGTCGCAGTGATCGGAGTGCCGCACGAGAAGTGGGGCGAGACCGGCAAGGCCATCGTGGTCAAGGCGCCCGACTCGGAGGTCACCGAGGACGAGATCATCGCCTATGCCAAGCAACGTCTCGCCACGTTCAAGTGTCCCACCAGCGTCGACTGGACCGACGTGCTGCCGCGGAACCCCAGTGGCAAGATCCTCAAGAAGGACCTCCGCGAACCGTTCTGGGAAGGTCACGAGCGGCGGGTCGGCTGATCGAACGAGGCCGATCATGCCTGGTCTGACGATCGACGAACTCGACGGGTTCCTCGACGAACCCGGACACTTGCTGCGCCTCGGAACGTTCGGGACCGATGGGATGCCGCGGGTGGTCCCCATCTGGTTCATGGCTCGTGATGGGGCGATCTGGTTCACGCCTCGTGCCAGATCCGCGTGGCTGGCGGACCTGCGGGCCGACCCGGCGGTGTGTGCGACCATCGACGAGTCGACGCACCCGATGCGCAAGCTGATCGCTCGCGGCCGAGCCGAGTTGGTGCACGATCTCGGCGACGACGACCGATGGCGCGACCTCTACCGATCGATTGCGTGCCGCTACACCCCTGAGCGATTTGCCGATGCCTACCTGGCCGACACGATCGGCGAGAAACGGGCGCTGTACCGGCTCGTGTTGGCCGACAGCGACGTCACGACCTGGCGTATGCCGCTGGCCGACCGCGGCGAGAATCCGCTCGCCGTTTGGTCGAAGCAGTACTACCACCGCGTCGAGTGACTGCACATGTCGCTCGTCGGCTGCAGAAGGGCACACCTGACTCGGGCGGCGATCGCCGAACGGGCGCTGCGCATCGGTCACCCACTCGGCGTTCCCATCCGACCACGAGGTGCTCGACCGGCGTGGCCACGTGGTGGTCGCCAGACCGTCGTGAGGAGCGGCGCCACCGGGGCCGCTACCTGAGATGGAGTCGGTCGAGTTCGCTGTCGATCATGCGTTGGGTGCGGCGCTCGGCGCGGATCGTGTCGAGCAGCAGGTACCAGCGGGCGCCCTCGGCGTTGCGTGACTCGATCGTCGCATCGGTGATCCCGTTTGCCCGCTCGCGGGCCTCGGTCAGCAGCAGATGGGTGTTCGGTGATCGAGCCATCGCGTAGGTGTCGTCGAGCAGCTCTCTGGCACGGTCGACTTCGCCGGCTGCCAGGCACACCCATGCGAAGGCTCCCAGCAGGTCGGCGTCGAGCCCTGACATTGCGTCGGTGCCGATCATCGCCGAGGCGTCCGCGAGGTTCCGTCGCGCCGATTCGAACTCGCCTGTCCACGCGAGCGCTGCGCACCGGATTGCCTCGTAGCTGAGCAGCCAGTGCTCGCCTCGGCGCGCCCCTCGAGCCACTGCTGGCGCATCGCTTCGATGTCGGGGTCGGTGAGGTGGTGATTCATGGCGTCGTGGTCCTCACACAACAACGCAGCAAGCAGGTGTGCGCCGTGGAGGTTCATCCCCACCAGAGGATCCAGGCGAGGCTGGCCAAGACTGCCGGCGCTTGCAGCCAACGCTGTGCGGTAGTCGCGCTCCCAGATCGACAGGGGGGCCGTGAAGAGAACGATTCCGGTGTCGGCGTTCGGGTCCGGGCGCGATCTGTCCAGTTCCTCCTGGGCGGCTTGAAGGAGTCTCCGCGCTCCCGCGGGGTCGATGAATGTCAGCTCGAGGGCCTGGTACATGTAGCACCACACTCGGCGGGCAAACGGCCGATCGCCAGCGACATCCAGGGCTCGGCGGGCAAGCTTCGCGTACGCACCACCGGCGCTACTGGCGATCGCCAGCAGCGCGTGGCTCGCAAGGACCGTGCTGCGCAGGATCGGGTCGTCGACCGTCGGCTGCCCACTCGTGGAGCTGTCTGCCCTTGTCGCTGAGGCCGCGCCCGATGAAGATCGGGCTCGCACCCGAGACGAGGCGAGCGCCCAGCAGGCGGTCGTCGCGGCTGTGGGCCCAGTCGATAGCGAGTAGCGCATCGTCGGCGAGCAGGTGGTGTTCGGTCAGCATCGACATCGCGGTCGGAGAGGCATCGAGCCGGTCCGCGAGGTGCTCGGCGTGCCGGTCGCGGGTCGCCTCGGCGTCACCGGCGTCGACCAGGCGCTGATATGCGTAGACACGGATCGTCTCCAACAGCCGGTATCGGACCTCGCCTGACCCGTCGCCCCGAACAGTGTGCAGCAACGAACGAGCGACGAGTGCTTCGAGTTGATCGACGGTGTGCGCGGGGGTCTCCCCGAGTACTGCGCTCGCGAGCGCGAGATCGAATGCTGCGGGCATCACCGAGATCCGTCTCAATGCGTCCTGCTCGGCTGGGGTGAGAAGGTCGTAGCTCCAGTCGATGGTCGCTTCGAGCGTTTGTTGACGACCGCGAGTGCGGCGGCGGCCGCCGGTCAGCAGCGTGAACCGGTCGGTGAGGCGCTCGAGGATCTGCGCCGGCGACAGCACCGTCGTGCGAGCTGCGGCGAGTTCGATCGCGAGTGGGAGGCCGTCGAGGCGCTCGCAGATCGTGGCGATCGTCGTGTCGTCGTCTGCCAACAGTTCGACCCCGGCGTCGTTCGCGCGGTCGAGGAACAGGCGTACGGCGGGCGAGCGGCCGTGATCGGCGTCGACGTCGAGCGACTGCACCCGCACCACGACCTCACCGTCGACATCGAGTGGTTCCCGGCTCGTCGCGAGCACCCGAAGGTTCGGGCACGCAGCGAGGAGCCCGTCGACCTGATCGGCTGTCTCGTCGATGAGGTGCTCGCAGTTGTCGACCACGAGCAGCATCGTCTTGGACCCGATACGCCGTTTGATCTGTTGCACGGTCGGAGCCGAGTTGTCCGGCACGAAGTCGATACCGGTAGCGAACGCATCCGCAACTTCGTCGTCGTCGGCGATGCGGGCCAGGTCGACGAAGAACGCACCGTCGACGAAGGTCTGGCTCTCTCGTCCGGCGACCTCGATCGAGAGACGGGTCTTGCCGCAACCACCCGCCCCCGTCAGGGTCACCAAGCGGGCGTCGAGGAGCCGCCGACGGACGTTGGCGATGTCGTCGTCGCGTCCGATCAGGCTCGATCGTTGGGTCGGCAGGCGGGTCCTGCCATCGTTCGACGTGCGGATCTCGGGAAAGTCGGCGTCGAGGCCATCGGCCACGACCTGGAAGATGCGTTCGGTGCCGTCGATGTCTCGAAGCGCGTGCTCGCCGAGATCGATCGACGTCACGCGTGTGTCGTCGAGCCTGCCGTGCGTGCTCGAGGTCAGCAGGATCTGCCCACCGTGACCGGCCGACATCACCCGGGCACCTCGGTTCAACGTGGAGCCGAAGTAGTCGCCGTCGCGTTCCACCGCCTCACCGGTGTGGACCCCCATACGCACCCGGATGCGGACATCGCCTGGCCACGGCTCGTCGAGGAGTGCGCGTTGGGCGTTGACTGCGGCATCGACCGCACGGTTCGGGGTGTGGAAGGCGGCTGCGAATGCATCGCCGGCCGTCGAGAACACGTAGCCGCCCTGCGAGCCGATCGCCTCGCGCATCACTGCGTCGTGACGCTCCAAAGCCGCCGACATCTCGACAGGGTGTTGCTGCCACAGCCGCGTCGAGCCCTCGACATCGGTGAACAAGAACGACACCAACCCGGTCGGGGCACCATCGGTTGGATCGTGCGCTGTCACGTCGTCACGCCAGTGCGAAGAGGGTCCACGAACCGTCGATTCCCTTCAGCTCGTGTGGCCCACGATCGTCGAGGACGAACGACGACCCGAGGAGCATGTCCTTCATGGTCGACGAGACGAGGATCTCGCTCGGTCCGGCAGATGCCTCGATGCGTGCCGCAAGGTTGACTGCAGCGCCGGAGATGTCGAGGTCGGGGTGCACCTCGATCTCGCCGACGTGGAGCCCCATCCGCAGGTCGACGCCGATCGCCGCGATGTCGCCGCGCAACTGCGACGCGGCGGCAACCGCCTGCGACGGCACGTCCCAGATCGCGAGCACGCCGTCGCCTGTCGATTTCACGACACGTCCACCGGAGTCGCCGATCACTCGACGGGCTGATCCGGTCGTGGCTGGCGAGGAGTTCGGCCCACGATTCGTCGCCCGCATCGCGACCGCGTGCCGTCGAATCGACGATGTCGGTGAAGAGCACGGTGGCGAAGCGACGCTCGGTTTGCGATCGTGGGTGCCTCGACCGGTGAACAACTGGATCACCGGATCGATGAACTCCCGCCAATTCCGCGATGCGACGAACATGTGGTCCTCGCCAGGCAACTCGACATAGGTGGCGTGGGGCATCTGCTCGGCGAGCGCTCGACCGTTCCCGATCGGCAGGATCCGATCGCCTTCGCCATGCACGATGAGTGTCGGGATGCTCTGCTCGCAACGTCCGGGATCGCACCGGTGATGGCTCGAGATGCTGAGTAGCTGGTTCAGCAACGATCCGGGTGAGACCGCGAGACGGTTGAACCGATTGGTCCACCGCACGAAGCTGTCGTTGTCGACCTGAGAGGGAGCGAACTGCTCGAGCATGGGACGTGCGTCTTCACCCCAGGTCTCGACCATGGCCATCCACGTCACCGCCATCTCGTCATCAGGACGCCAACGTTCCCCGCTCAGCACCTCAGCGCGTGCCCGGCGAGCGTCGTCACACATCGTGCCGACAAGCGCAACTGCGTCCACCCGATCCGGATGACTGCCGGCGAAGTGGCGGGCCATCGCCCCACCTTCGGAGATCCCCACGATGCACGCCGACTCCCATTCGAGTGCATCCATGACCGCCTCGATGTCGCGCGATCGCTCAGCGATCGTCGGAGCATCGTCGAAGCGGTCCGACAGGCCCATGCCCCGTTTGTCGAAGTGGACGCAATCGAGATGGCGGCGCATGTGGTCGAATGCCCGACGGTACGTCTCGTGATCCCACGCCAGATCGATGTTGCTCACCAGCCCAGGAATGATGACCGTGCGAACACCCCCGACCACACCGAAGCGCTGATAGGCGATGCGCAGACCGTCCACCCGGGCGTACCGCGTCTGCGGGATGTCGTCGATCGACGTCATTGACCAACCGTAGACGCTGCGCCGGGGGCGACTGGTGGCCCCGTCCACGCTGTTCTCGTGAACAAGGTGCGCACATAGTCCGCAACTTGTTCACGAGAATGGAGATGGGGAACGCGTCAGTCGACGGTGCCCGCTTCGCCGGTGGCGGCGTCTTCGGCGAGCAGATCGTCGACCGAGTCGCCGAGGCTCACCCGTGCCCGCTGGAGCAGGTCGCGACGCCGCAGGCTGAGCGTGATGGTGCCCACCAGCGAGGCGCAACCAGCGAGTCGGACAGGAAGCGCTAGAGCAGGGCGAGCAGCGAACTCACCGCGGTGTAGGCAGCGATCACGACGAGGAAGCCGATGAACCACTTCTGCAGGAAACTCGGGTCGCGGGTACTGGCCAGGCGGCTGCCGACGAACACGCCGATCAGACTGGCGATCGTGAACGGCAGGATCACACCCCACTCGATCGATCCCCCTGGCAGCCGAGTGGTGAGCGCCACCGTCGAGTTCACCGCAATCACGAGCAGCGACGTCCCGACCGCATCGGGCATCGAGAAACCGAGGGCGAGCACGAGCGCTGGAACGATCACGAATCCGCCACCGACGCCGAAGAACCCGGTCAGCAGACCGACGAACGAGCCGGCGACGACCACCTTGGCGGTCGTCGCGAGATCGAAGCGGACGGCGACGGTCTGCGGTGCAGTGTCGAGTTGCCCTTCATCGGTGGACCTGGCGGCCGCGCCGACCGATCGGACCGCCGGCCCGTCGCCGGGGGCCGGCGAGTCCTGGGGTGCCACGTTCTTCGGTAGACGCCGCCACATTGCGTAGGCGGCAACCAGCATCAAGGCCGAGAAGGCGAGCAGCAAGACGTCTTCGTCGACGGCTTCATTCCAGGCTGAACCGAGGAGCGAGCCGCCGATGCCGGCGAGTCCGAACACGGTGCCGGCGACGAAACGCACTCGCCCGGCGCGCCAGTGAGGGATCATCCCGATCAGGGCCGTGATCGTGACGAGCACGAGGGATGTCGTGGTGGCCGCTTTCGGGTCCTGTCCTGCGGCGTACACCAGTGCTGGGACGGCGAGGATCGATCCACCGCCACCGAGCGCGCCGAGCGACAACCCGATGAGGAACCCCAATGGAGAGGCCAGCAGTGCACGCACCTCCTCATCATACCCCAAGGGGTATCACCCGTGCGCTGTGGGCCGGGATCGTTCGTTCGTGAATCGGCGATAGCGTGGCATGTCGTGTCCAACGACCAGACTCTCCTCGACGACCCAACGGGCGTCGACCACGACGCTTCCGCCGACTCGGCGAACGTGCGTCGACGAACCGATATCCGAAACCTTGCGATCGTCGCCCACGTCGACCACGGCAAGACCACGCTCGTCGACGCGATGCTGCACCAGTCGGGTGCGTTTCGCTCGAACGAAGAAGTCGCCGAGCGAGTCATGGACTCAGGCGACCTCGAACGCGAAAAGGGATCACGATCCTCGCCAAGAACACCTCGCTCGTCTGGCACGACGAGCGCACCGACGACCACATCACGCTCAACATCGTCGACACCCCCGGCCACGCCGACTTCGGCGGCGAAGTCGAGCGAGCACTCACCATGGTCGATGGCATCGTGCTGCTCGTCGACGCTGCAGAAGGTCCGCTGCCCCAGACCCGGTTCGTGCTGCGCAAGGCACTGGCGCGCAACCTTCCGGTGATCCTCGTGATCAACAAGGTGGACCGAGCCGACGCCCGCACGCTCGAGGTCATCGACGAGGTGTACGAACTGTTCTTCGACCTCGACGCCAAGGAGCATCAGGTCGAGTTCCCCATCGTGTACTGCTCGGGTCGCGAGGGCTGGGCCACGCTCGACCTCGACGAAGCGCACGGCATCATCGCCGGCACCGTCGAGAAGAAGACGTTGCACGATTTCGTCGAGATCCTGCTCGATCACATCCCGTCGCCGACCTACCACGAAGGCGCACCGCTGCAAGCCTGGGTGACCAACCTCGACGCCTCGCCGTACCTCGGTCGCCTTGCATTGCTGCGCATCATGGAGGGCGAGATCAAGAAGGGTCAGTCGGTCGCGTGGTGCAAGCGTGATGGCACGATCGCCCGAGCGAAGATCGCCGAGCTGTTCCTCACCGAGCACCTCACCCGGGTCCCCGTCGACGGTGCCCGCCAGGGCGACCTGGTCGCGGTCGCCGGAATCGAGGAGATCTACATCGGTGAGACCCTCGCCGATCCCGAGAACCCGGTCGCGCTGCCCGTGATCACCGTCGACGAGCCGGCGCTCTCGATGACGATCGGCATCAACACCTCGCCGCTCGCGGGGCGTGAAGGCAAGAAGCTCACGGCCCGGTTGGTCAAGAACCGCCTCGACGCCGAGCTCGTCGGCAACGTGTCGATCCGGGTGCTCCCGACCGAGCGGCCCGATGCCTGGGAGGTCCAGGCCCGCGGCGAGCTGCAGTTGGCGATCCTCGTCGAGCAGATGCGCCGTGAGGGCTTCGAGCTCAACGTCGGCAAGCCGGTGGTGCTCACTCACGAGATCGACGGCAAGGTCCACGAGCCGGTCGAGCGCGTCACCATCGACGTGCCCAACGAACACCTCGGGGCTGTCACCCAACTGCTCGCCACTCGCAAGGGTCGCATGCAGAACATGGGCGGTTCCGGCTGGGTTCGCCTCGACTACCTCGTGCCGGCGCGTGGCCTGATCGGTTTCCGCACCGAGTTCCTCACCGAAACCCGAGGCACCGGCGTGATCAGCCACACCTTCGAGGGCTACGAGCCCTGGGCCGGCGAGATCCGTTCGCGCCAGTCCGGAGTGCTCGTCGCCGACCGGACGGGCCCGGCGACCACGTACGCCATGCTGAACCTGCAGGATCGTGCGGCGATGATGGTCGGCCCCGGTGCCGAGGTCTATTGCGGAATGATCGTCGGCGAGAACTCCCGCGCAGGCGACATGGACGTCAACATCTGTCGTGAGAAGAAGATGACCAACGTGCGTGCCTCGTCGGCCGACGAGACCGTCAAGCTCACCCCGCACCGCGTGCTGTCGCTCGAGGGTGCGCTCGAGTTCATCGCCGACGACGAGTGCGTCGAGGTCACGCCGGACAACATCCGCCTGCGCAAGGCCGACCTCGATCCCACCAACCGAGCCCGCGAAGCCAAGCGCCGCGCCAACTCCGCCTGAACTCCGCCCGACGTACACGATGTGTCCGACACATCGTGTACGTCAGGGGCCGGTGGCGTGGGCGGCGTCCGGTTCGTGGAGGTCGATGGCCTTGTTGTCGTGGGCATGGAGTCCAACGACATCCCATGCGAGCACTCCGATTCGGCAGCGTTCCCAACGGTTGCCGCTGACCTGGCAATCGGATGCACCCCATTCGACGATGCAGCCGCTGTCGCCGTCGCACACGGCGTTGCCATCGATGACTGCCTGTGTGCCACCGTCGATGTCGACACCGCGCATCGTGTGGTCGATGAAGTTGCCGTAGACGTGTGCGCCCTCGGTCTGCTCGAGATGGATTCCCCACCAGCGGGCCGTGGCGTTGTTGCCGCGCACGATCGTGCCGGTGGTGTCGGTGAGCACGGATCGCGCACAGGTGATTGCTCAACTCGCACGAATCGATCTCGTGGCCGGTTCCCCCGACGAGGTGTACCCCCACGTCCCAGCGCATCCCACGGAACTGACATCGTGAGATCGTGAGGCGGTCGGCCCCATCAGCCACCACGCCCGCAGCACTGGTCGCTCGCACCACGACGCCATCTGCGTGGACCATCACATGGCCGTCGAGACGACAGCCGAGCACCGTGGCGTATGGCCCGCGAACCTCGACGACCGGACTCGGAAACCAAGCGACCCGATCGGGTCCTGCGGTCACGCGGAGGTGCTCGAGGCGGGCGTTGCGCTCGAGGACCACCGCCGTCGAACCTGTTCCGTCGATCGTGGTGCGCGTGCCGCCCAACCCGCGCACGATCACGCCAGGCGGAACCGTGACGGGCCCGAGATACCGGCCATCGCCCAACTGCACGATGTCGCCGGGAGCGGCGCCACGGAGCAACGGGGCGAGTTCGATCGCCTGGCGGGGCGCGGGAGCGAAGAGCTCGGCAGGGCGCTCGACCTCGACGACGACGAGTTCGTAGACGGTGATCTCGGTGGCACGACCGAGCGCGGCTACGTCGCTCGAAGGAAGGTTTGGCGACGTCGAGATGAGTGCCGTCCTCGTCCTGGCGGAATCGGACGGTGGCACCTTCGAGTTCGACCGACTCGACGCGGTATCGATCGGGCGTCAAGGCGCTGAGATGGCCGCGTCCGGCGAGGTCGACCGCGTGGACCCGACCGTCGAGGCTCAGGTACCGGACGTCGTCGCCGCCCCAGAGGTCCCATGGCACCGCTTCGTCGATCAGTCGCTGATGCGAACGGATCCAGCCACCGGCTTCGAGCAGCGGTCGGCGTTGCAGCTCGGGAATGGTGCCGTCGGCCGCCGGGCCGACGTTCAGTAGGAGGTGGCCGCCCTTGGCGACCACTTCGGTCAGCAGCGCCACGATGTCGAAGCCCGAGAGGTGATGCTCGGCCCGCTCGGCTCGGTTGTGACAGAAGCTCGAACCGATTCCACGATACAGCTCCCAAGGGGTCTCGATGATCGTGTCGGGAGCGTCGTGCTCGAAGGTCTGCACCGGCGGCGGACCTCCGGCGGGAACATCTCCGGTCGCCGCCGACCAGCGGTCGTTGACGATGACATTCGGATCGATCTTCCAGATCTGCTCGAGCAGATCGCTCGTGCGCCAGAGGTCGGACCCGTGGCCCCAGTGTCCATCACCCCACAGGACGCTCGCCCCGTAACGCTCGACGAGATCGATCACGTGCGGGTGGAGCACCTCGCTGACGTAGCTCGGATCCGGAAAGCGAGGGTCGCCCCAGTCGAGCAACGAGTAGTAGCTGCCGAACACGATGTCGTTGCGTTCACAGGCTGCAGCGAACTCGGCGAGCACGTTGCGCTTCGGACCATCGTGCAGCATCGTCCGCTCGGAACCCGGGGCATCCCACCACGACCAGCCGTCGTGGTGTTTGGCCACGAAGACGCTGTATCCAGCTCCGGCCTCCGCAATCAGTCGTGCCCACGCCTCGGCGTCGAACCGGTCGTAGGTCAGCAGCGGTAGGAAGTCGTCGTAGTGCTCGATGTGGCCCCAGCGGTCGCGGTGGTGAGCCAGGACCTCGACCAACGGTTTCGAGTGGAGCACGACACCGGGAACGTCTTCGCCGAGGTGGCTGCGATACCAGTCGGAGTACTCACCGATGGGTGCCCACGCAGGCACGGTGGCCAGGCTCGAGTGAACGAAGATGCCGAATCGCCGCTCGTTCCACCACGTCGGCATCTCCACGAACGACCAGTGTCGCGCAGGTGGCCCACCAAGACGAACCCGCAGTTCGATCCGATGATCACACCTCCCTGGCCGCGTGATTGCAGCCCGAGTACCGGAAGAGGGTTCTCGGCAGCTACCTTGCCGCCGGTGAACTACGTTCCGGGGCTCGATGGGCTTCGTGCAGTGGCGGTCATCGCGGTGCTGGCATTCCATGCCCAGTTCGCCGCGGCCTCCGGCGGATTTCTCGGTGTCTCGCTCTTCTTCACCCTGTCGGGGTTCTTGATCACGACGTTGCTCCTCGACGAGCACGCAACGACCGGGACGCTGTCGTTGCGACGCTTCTACGGCCGCCGTGTGCGACGGCTGCTCCCGGCTGCGTACGTCTGCCTGTTGCTGGTGGTGCTTGCTTCTGGCTGGTGGATGGCCAGTCAGCAGCGACGCCTGCCCGGTGATCTCATCGCATCTGTGGCCAACGTCGCCAACTGGCGGTTTGCGTTCGCTCCCACGAGCTATCAGGAGCTGTTCCTCGGCGAACCGAGTCCGGTCGCCCATTTCTGGTCGCTGGCGATCGAGGAACAGATCTACCTCGTCTTGCCGGTTGTCGTGCTCGTCTCGCTGCGTCGCAGCCCCCGCGCGCTCGCCGCAACCACGGGCGCACTCCTCGCGGCATCGATCCTCTCGACGCTGCTCACGACCGACCGAGATCTCATCTACAACGGCACCCATACCCGAGCTGCCGAACTGCTCGTCGGCGTCGCGCTCGCACAGGTGCTTCGCCGTCGGCCGCTGGCTGCCGGCGGATCGTGGTCGTGGCTGCCCGGTTCGTTGGCGATCGGCGGATTCCTCGCGCTCGTGATGTCGGCGTCGGTGCAGCAGTCGTGGATCTACAGCGGTGGGCTGGTCGGGGTGTCGTTGATCTCTGCTGCATTGATCGCATCGGTTGCCGGCGGGAGGTTCCCGGCGCGCCTCCTGGAGGCCAAGCCGCTGGTGGCGATCGGCAAGGTGAGCTACGGCATCTACCTGTTCCACTGGCCGGTGTTCCTGCTGCATCGACCAAGAACAAACAGGTCTGGCCCCGATTCCGCTGTTCGTCGTTCAGTGCGCCGTGACCTTCGTGCTCACGATTGCGTCGTATCAACTGATCGAACAGCCCATTCGGCGCGGACGACTGATCGGGCGCGACCGAGTGATGGTGCCGACGATGCTGGCCGGCGCTGCGGTCGTGGCGGTGGCTGCGGTGCTCGTCGTCCCCACACCGGCGCTGACGTCGACCGAGGAACTCCTGGCGCTCGGCGAGCAGGACGTGGTCGAGTTCGGCCCGCCACCGGCGCCGGTGGTCGGGTCCAGCGACATCACGGTCCGGCCGGGTCGTCGCTTCCACACGCGTCCTCCATTCCCGAGCCTGCCGGGCCCCAGCGTGTCGCCGTGCTGGGCAGTGTTCCCGATCCGCGGCCGGCCTCCTCGAGTCCGCTGCCGCCGACGGCGTCGAGTACGAGTTCGTCGAGGACGTGCGCAGCGACTGCTCGCTCGCGAGCGTCGACCTGCCGGGGTGTGCAGCCGTCGAGGATCGATGGCGGGCCCTTCGCTCGACCGGTGACATCGACGCGCTCGTGCTGGTCACGGGCAGTGTCGAGGCCGACGACGCGCTCGCCAAGCGGGGTCTGGTCGTGGCGGTGGAGGAACTCGTCGAACTCGGCGTTCAGGAAGAAGCGATGATCGACGCGCTGCTCGCGACGATCGACGACGCCACCGACGCCGGTATCCCGGTCGTCTGGTACACCCAGGCAACACCCGACAGCGAGTTCTTCCGACACTTCGCACGGATCGGTGTCGAGCGGCCGGTGGTGCACCGGGTCGCCGGTGACGGAGCCGAGTTGGCCGTGGTGCTCCGCGACGTCGTCAGTGATCCGAGCGCTGTCGACGGCCGATGGAGCAGCCGACGACGAACTGCGCGTGTTGGTGATCGGCGACTCGACCTCGCTCAACTTTGCTCGAGCCTTGTACGACGGTGGTGATGGTGGTCTGAACGTGCTCTGGGCGGGTGCGAATGGATGCCCGTTCGCCTGCCCGAGGCCACGCGAGGCAAGCGCGACCGTCCAGTGGGTCGGGAACGACTGTGTTGCATGGCACGAGAAAGTGCCGCCGCTGATCGACTCATTCGAACCCGATGCGTTGTTCGTGATGACCGGACCGATGGAACTCGTCGAGCACCGTTTCCCTGGGGACCCGCCGGTCGCACCGCGGCGTACGCCGGAGTTCGCTGCTGCCCGCGACACCGAACTCGATGCGCTGCTCGCGATCCTTCCACCCAAGCTGCCGGTGCTGGTCGCCGATCTGCCGGTGATCACGATCGGCGGATTCTCCAGCCTGGAGATGACCTTGCCCGAGCGACTCGCAGGCGTCAACGACCAGATCGTCGAGTGGGACGACCAACACCGCAGCTGGCACGGTTTCCCGTACCGCGAGACCCTCGAAGCAGCCGAGCGGGGGCGGCCGATCGACGACCAGATTCGCTACGACGGCACGCACCCGAAGGTCGAGCCCTTGACCGAACTGGCCGCGACAGACCTACGTGCCTGCGCTCGTCGCCCTGGTCGAGCGGTTACGAGCAGAGCTCTCCGCGCCGGCCGTCGGCGGATGAGCCGACCTCGGGCGGCGCCGCCGGACTCGCGGCCGACACCGTGTCGGTGGCCGCATCGTCGAGGCATACTGCGACGATGCTCACGCCGGTCGGTTTCGATGCGTTCGTCGACGCTGAACTCGTCGATGTCGAGCTGAACGTCAAGTTGGCTGCCCTTGGGGTGGAGCTGTTTCCGGCTGCGGCATGTCGTCGTCGCATTCAGCGGGGGCGCCGATTCGGCCTTTCTGGCTGCGGCTGCCACCACGATTGCTCGGGGTCGAACGGGTGCTCGCCGTCACAGCGGTGTCGCCGTCCCTGGCCGGCGACGAAGCAGCCGACTGTCGGGAGTTGGCGGCCGAATGGGGACTGCGTTGGCTCGCCGTCGAAACCGACGAAATGGAGCGAGCCGCATATCGGCTCAACGACACCGACCGTTGTTATCCACTGCAAAGCCGAACTGATGGACGTGGTCGATCCGATCGCACGGGCCGAGCACGCCACCGTCGTCCTCGGCGTGAACCTCGACGATCTCGGCGATCACCGGCCCTGGGCAGCGAGCAGCGACCGAGGCCGGTGCCGAGTTCCCGATGGTCACAGCTGGGTTCACCAAAGACGACGTGCGTGCGGCATCGAAGGCAATGGGATTGCGAACGTGGGACAAGCCTGCGGCGGCCTGCCTGGCGAGTCGAATCCCGTACGGCACACAGGTGTCGGTCGAAATCCTCGGACGAGTCGATCGTGCGGAAGCCGCCCTGCACCGGCTCGGTTTCGCGCAGGTGCGGGTACGTCACTACGACGACACCGCCCGAGTAGAGCTCGACCTCGATGATCTGCCGAGAGTCGTTCGACGAACGTGCGGCGATTGTCGCAGCGGTGCGGGGTGTCGGCTATCGGTATGTCACCGTCGACCTCGAGGGTTTCCGTTCGGGCAACCTCAACGGCTGAGGTCGCCGACACTGTCGTCGGACAGCGGGGACGGCGCTCCGATTGCAGCTGACCTGACCGCCGCACGTAGCGTTCGCCGTCATGAAGCTGTCGATGATGATCAACTACTCGGGCGACTTCCACGCCGACGTCAAGAAGGTCGTGGAACTGGAAAAGGCCGGCCTCGATGTCGTCTGGGTGCCCGAGGCGTACAGCTTCGATGCCGTGTCCCAGATGGGATACCTCGCAGCGAAGACCGACACGATCGAGATCGGCTCCGCGATCCTCAACGTGTTCTCACGTACAGCCACGTGCATGGCCCAGACCGCGGCCGGCCTCGACTTCGTCTCCGGTGGCCGTTTCATCCTCGGCCTCGGAGCCTCCGGCCCGCAGGTGATCGAGGGCTTCCACGGTGTGCCCTACGAGAAGCCGATGCCGCGCATTCGCGACTACATCAACGTGTGCCGCATGACGATGAAGCGCGAGAAGGTCGTCTACGACGGTCCGACCGTGCAGGTGCCGTTGCCCGATGGGTTGGGCACCGGGCTGGGCAAGCCGCTCAAGCTCATCAACCATCCGGTGCGCGACAACGTGCCGATCTTCTGGGCGAGCCTGATGGGCCAGTCGGTGAAGGCCACCGCGAAGTTGGCCGACGGCTGGATCCCGATCTTCTTCGATCCCGAGAAGTTCCACACCGTGTGGGGCGACGACCTCAAGGCCGGTCAGGCCGAGCGTGATGCGTCACTGGGCCCGCTGCAGATCTCGGCTGGTGGCATGGTGGCCATCGGCGACGAACTCGTCGGCGACAAGCAGTCGCAGATCCTCGATTTCTCGCGGCCGAACGTGGCGCTCTACGTGGGCGGTATGGGGGCTCGCGACAAGAACTTCTACAACACGATCTGTCAGAAGTACGGCTACGTCCAAGAGGCCGCCGAGATCCAAGACCTGTATCTCGAGGGCAAGAAGGAAGAGGCTGCCGCCGCAGTTCCCGCCGAGATGCTCGAAAAGACCAACCTGGTCGGGCCGGCCGGCTACATCAAGGAGCGTCTCGCCGCGTACAAAGAGGCCGGCGTCACCCACCTGTCCGTGAGCCCGGTCGGCGGCGATCCCGTCAAGACCGTCGAACAACTCAAGTCGCTCCTCTGACCGTCCAAGTTCCCCACGCCCAGGTCTCTGGGAACCACGGAGGTTCCCCGAGACCCGGTCTCTGGGAACCACGATCGGTCAGACCATGCCGCGCAGCCACCACAGGCTGAGTGCCCAGGCGACGCCGAGACACAGGAATGCTGCGAGCGCCCAGCGCCAGGTGAGCTCGCTGATGATCTCCACCGGGTCGCCGATGGTTTCGCCGAGTGACTCTGCGATCTGGTCGTAGGCGCTCGCCAGTTCGTCGCCGGTGCGGGCTTCGAACGCCTCGCCGCCGGTGGTTTCAGCGACCAGTTCGAGGTCGGCTGGGCGCACCGGAACCGGAACGATGTCGCCGGTCTCCGGATCCTGGATCGTCCCGCCCTCGGTACCGAACGCGATCGTGTACACCGGGATCCCCGCATCGGCGGCCTCGGCTGCACCGTCGGAGGTGAGCCGCCCGACCGTGGTCTCACCGTCGCTCAACAGCACCATCACGCCTGGTGGGAGTTCGGAGTCGTCGTCCGGGTCGGCCGAGTTGACGAGCAGCCGTGTGCCGGCCGACAGCGCATCACCGATCGCCGTGGACTCAGCCAGTTCGAGATTGTCGATACCGCGCAACATCGTGGCCCGGTCGAGCGTCGGGTCGACGTCGACTGCGACCGAGCCCGAGAAGCCGATGAGGCCGACCTCGACACCTGGGTCGACGAGGTCGACGAAATCTCGTGCTGCCTGCTGGGCCGCTTCGAAGCGGCGGGGTTCGACATCGTCGGCCATCATCGACAGCGACACGTCGAACAGCACCAGAATGCGTCCCTCGGTGGTGGTGTTCTCGGTGGTGCGATCGACCGGCCGTGCGACCGCGACCACGGCGAAGGTGAGGCCGAGCAGTTGGAGTCCGGCGACGACATGGCGACGCCATTTCGGACGCTGTGGTGCCACCTTGTCGAGCAGGTCGACTTGGGTGAAGCGAACTGTTGCGGCTCGCCGCCAGCGCAGCACCACGACGTACAGCACTGCGAGTCCGACGACCAGCAGCAGGAGCCAGAGGCGGCCCGGAGCGAGGAAGTCGGTACTCATCGGCCGATCCCGTCCCCACGAACCGCCTGGACCCGGCGGCGTTGCGTGTGTTGCACGATCTCGCCGAGCCAGTCGCCGTCGGTCGACAACTCGATCACATCGGCTCGTGAACGGCCGAGCACGTCGGCGCGCTGCTTGCGTTCCTCGGCGGCAGCTGCAGCAAACCGCTCCTGCACCTTGGCGGTCACACGCACCTCGCGTGTGGCGCCGGTCGACGGGTCGACCACGTCGACCAGGCCGATCGGCGGCACATCGTGCTCGCGCCGGTCGTGCACGGTGATTGCCAGCAGATCGTGGCGCAGGCTCAGCCGGGCGAGCGCTGCCTGCCACTCGTTGCCGTGGAAATCGCTGATCACTGCCACGAACCCCCGACGGGTGGCGATCGCGCCCACCCGGTCGATCGCTCCTGCGAGGTCAGCCGCGCCGAGGCCCTCCGACGCTGGTGGAGCGCTGAGCAGCGACAGCACGGCGCGAACCTGGTTCGAGCCCGAGCGTGGTGGCACGACATGGATCGACGGCCCAGCGACCAACACCGCCCCGAGGCGGTTCTGGTTTCGGGCCGTCAGGAAACCGATGCACGCCGCCGCCGCAGTGGCGACCTGGGCCTTGTCGTTGGTGACCGTGCCGAACTGCATGGTGGCTGACACATCGACGACGAGCCAGGCGGTGAGGTCCCGGTCGGCGATCTGCTCGCGCACATGGGTCTCGCGTGTGCGGGCAGTGATGTTCCAGTCGATCCGCCGGACGTCGTCGCCCGGCTGGTAGAGACGTGACTCACCGGGCTCGGAGCCGTGTCCTGGCGTGAGGCCCTGGTAGTGGCCGTGCAGCACGCCGTCGAGGCGGCCGGTGATCGTGAGTTCGAGCGTGCGCAGCAACTCGGCGACGGTCTCGGTTGGCGGGCCAGACGCCCATCCGGTGCCGGATGCACCTTGCGCGTTCGACGGGTCGCCGAACCCAGACGCCGTGGCGGCGGCAGCGGGCGACACACTCGCCGGACCCAGGGATGCCACGGTCAGTTCCTCGGCGTGCCTGCCCCGAACGCATCGTTCGGCTTCGGCGACACCCACGTCGCCGGCACGGTTGCCAGGATCCGCTGGACGACGTGGTCGGTGGTGATGTCGCGTGCAAGCGCGTCGTAGGTGAGCAACAGTCGGTGGCGCAGGATCTCAGGTGCCAGGTCGAACACATCCTGCGGCGTCGTGTACGAGCGGCCGCGCATCATCGCCAATGCCCGGGCGCCGCGCACCAGGTTCAGCGACGCCCGGGGGCTGGCGCCGAGGCCGATCACCGTCGACAGGTCACCCAGACCGAAACGTGCGGGGTCGCGAGTGCACTGCACCAGATCGACGGCGTACTGCGACACCGATCGATCGACGAACACGGTGTCGGCACGCTGCTGCAGGGCGATCAGTTCGTCGAGTGAGATGACCTGCTGCGGAATCGGTGCGGTGATGCTCATCCGATCGATGATCGTGAGTTCCTCGTCGGGCGTGGGGTAGTCGAGGACGATCTTCATCATGAACCGGTCTCGCTGGGCGTCGGGCAGTTGGTAGACGCCTTCGGATTCGATCGGGTTCTGGGTGGCGACCACGAAGAACGGGTTCGGTACCGCGTGGGTGATGCCGCCGATGGTGACCTGCTGCTCGGCCATGACCTCGAGCAGAGCCGACTGCACCTTCGCTGGTGCCCGGTTGATCTCGTCGGTCAGCAGGAAGTTCACGAACACCGGCCCGAATTCGACGTCGAAGGTTTCGCTGCTGCCCCGGTAGATGCGGGTGCCGGTGATGTCGGACGGGAGCAGGTCGGGGGTGAACTGGATCCGGGCGAACGAGCCGCCCACGACATCGGCAAGGGTTTCGGCGGCGAGCGTCTTCGCGAGTCCGGGAACCGACTCGAGCAGGCAGTGACCGCGGCAGAGGACGCCGACCAGCAGCCGTTCGAGGAGACGCGTCTGGCCGACCATCACCTTGCGGAGTTCGAAGAAGATCTTCTCGAACGTCTCGGCGGTCTGTCGGTCGTCGAGCGCAGCGGTCGGGCTCGAGGGGCTGCCGCCGGTGGACACGGGCGCGCCGAGATGATCGAGGGGCTGGTCGCTGTCGGTCATTGCCCGACGACGGTAGCGCTGCTCGGGCAATCGACGGCTGCGGCGGGGCATCTCTCACCGACTTCTCGTACTCTGACTCCGTGGCCGATCAGTTCGACTCCGGAATCGACGAGGCCGAGGAGGCCATCGCCGCCCGTCGTCTCTCGATGATCGAGGCCGGCCGCCGCAAGGGCGGTGTGCTCGGCGCAGCGGCCGCTGGCGCGATGCTCGGCATCCGCGACGTCTACGAGGGTCCACCGAAAGACGACGACATCGTGATCGTTTCCGAGGCGCCGGGAGACCCGGAGGACATCGACATCGATGGCATCACCGGCCGTGTCGCCGACGTCGACTTCTGGGCTCCGCCGCCTCACGACCCCCGCTGCTGAGCCCCTCGATCGAATTTCGCAACGAGAACCCGCGCCAGGCGTGATGCTGGCAACCGATGTCGGCCGTATGCAGCGAGGCGTAGGTTGTCGAGCGTGCATCTTGCTGATCGTCTTCAGCTTCCCGATCCGTTCGTGGCCCGGCCGTATCGTGGACCGGTCGACCATCGAGCGATCGTGGAGGTGGGCACGGCCTACGTGGCTGCGAACGGCGACACGGAACCGCCGACGTTGGGGCAGGTCGATCTCGCCTACGCCAACCTCCATGGCTGCGACCCGGATCTCGACATCGCGCTGATCGAGGTCGACGGGGCGGTCGTCGGATACGTCCGCACGATCGTGGAAGATCTCGAACGTGAAGGTCGAGAGTGCATCGTTCTCGCTCGGGTGGTGCCGGAGCACCTCGATGCAGCGCTGTGGACCGCGATCGTCTCGGGGTGCGAGATGCACCTGGAGTCAGCCGGTCGCGCTGTCGCCCATGCCCGCTTTCGGATGAACGCGCATCACCCCGGCCCGGGACTCGACGCGACCGGCGAGGCTGCATGGCTCGAAGGCGTCGGCTACGTCGCAACCGAGTGGGAGGCGTCGCTGGTTCGGGCGGACCTCGACGACATTCCTCGACGGACCCTGCCCGAAGGAGTCGAGCTGCGCGACGTGCATCCCGAGCACCTTCGTCCGATCTTCGACGCCCATTGGGAGGCGTTCCGCGACGAGTGGGACTTTCGAGAGGCGGTCGACGCCGACTTCACCGGGTTCGTCGAGCATCCGTATCGCGACACCTCGCTCTGGAAGATCGCGTGGGCCGGCGACGCTGTCGTGGGACAAGTCAAGACCTACATCAACACCGACGAGAACGAGGCACGTGGGCGTCTGCGTGGGTACACCGAGTACATCTCGACGCACCGCGACTGGCGCAATCGTGGGATCGCCGGCGCGCTGCTCGCAATGAGCCTGCAGGAACTGCACGACCGGGGGCTGTCCGAGGCCAGCCTGAGCGTCGACACGAACAACCCGGGTGGTGCGTTCCAGCTGTACACCTCGCTCGGCTTCGAACTCCAGTCGTACGTGGCCGTCTACACGAAGCCGGTGAGCTGAACCTCAGCTCACCCTCAGCTCACCCAGGCGCCTGGCTGGTCGAGGAAGTGACGATGCCAGCGGCTGGGTGTGAGCGCGACGGCGCGTGGTTCGTCTTCGAACATCCAGCGGGCGAAATTCCGTCGGCCCCAGTCGCCGCTCGCAGCGACGACCCTGATCGCACCACGCGCGCCCCACGACGTGGTGAGTACCGATCCCAACGCACGAGACATCTTGTGGTCGGCGAACAGGTGGTGGGCGACCTCGGCTCGATAGATCGCCGCAGCGTCGGTGGGCTGCAGCGCGCCGGCGGCGATGATCGCCTCGGCGGCGAGCCGGCCGGTGAGCAGTGCCTGACCGATGCCTTCGCCGGTCATCACATCGGTGGCCATGGCCGCGTCGCCGGTGAACAGGACACGACCCTTGGACAGTGTCGCCTCGTCGACCCGGGCCGGAATCGGCCAGGCGGTGTGGCGATCCTCGAGCTCGAAGCCGACACCGAGGGCTTCGACGACATGGGGCCGTGCGAGCAGATCGGTCCACAGTTGCTTCATGTCCTGGATGCGACGGCTGCCATCGCGCAACACACCGAACCCGATGTTGGCCCGGCCACCCGGAAGCGGGAACGACCACGCATAGCCGGGCACCAGGTCGGGCTCGAACCACACATGGAGTTGCTGTGCCGCCGATCCGGTGACACCGTTGGCGTACTGGCGAAATCCGTGCCATTCGCCCAGGTATCCGCTCTCGTTTGCGCCGACCGCCTTGCGAACCGGGCTCCACATGCCATCGGCGGCGACGACGTAGCGGGTGTCGATCGCGAGGCCGTCGGCGTACACGGTGACGTGATCGTCGTGCTCGTCGATTCGTTCGAATCCATGACCATCGCGGATGTCGGCGCCGAGCTCGCGAGCGAGACGCACGAGCGCATCGTCGAGCTGGAGTCGAGGGGCGACCGCGGCGTAGCTCCCGGTCGACGGCAAGGGCACGAAGACCTCGCGACCACTTGGCGAACGGATCGCTGCACCGCCGACTTCGAACCAGTCCGGGATCGTGCCCCGATCGAGACCGAGGTGTTCGAGTTCTCGCAGCCCCAACGTGGTCAATCCGTCGCCGCAGCACTTGTCGCGAGGAAAGACTGCCTTGTCGATGGCGACCACCGATCTGCCGGAGCGACGCAGTTCGATCGCCGCTGCGCTTCCTGCGGGGCCGAGGCCAACGATGACGACATCGGCGCAGAGAACTTGGCGCTGTTGGATCGGCTCGTTCACAGCCGCAAGGTTAGGGGCGGGTGTTGCAGCCTGCGTTGGTCAGCGTGTTGTCGTGTGAGCGCTTCGTCCGCTGGCAGTCGCACGCAGGGCTGACTCTACGATGCCGGCGGGGTCGGCACCGCCAATCGGGTGCGACCAGAACGAGGAGGAATTGTTGATGAGTGGTCTGTGCGAGGGGCGAGTCGCCATTGTCACGGGAGCCGGACGCGGAATCGGACGCGAGCACGCGCTCAGCCTCGCCCGTCACGGCGCCAAAGTCGTCGTGAACGACCTCGGCGGCAACGTCGACGGCAGCGGCGGCGACACGTCGCCGGCGCAACAGGTGGTCGACGAGATCGTGGCGATGGGCGGCGAGGCCGTCGCCAACGGCGACAACGTGGCCGACTGGGAAGGTGCCCAGCGGATGATCAACACCGCGGTCGAGACCTTCGGTGATCTCCACGCACTCGTCAACAACGCCGGCATCTTGCGCGACCGTGTACTTGCGAACATGACCGAGGAGGAATGGGACTCGGTCATCAACGTCCACCTCAAGGGCACCTTTGCACCATCGCGCTGGGCGGTTGCCTATTGGCGTGAGCGAGCCAAAGCCGGCCAACCAGTCAGCGGTCGAATCGTCAACACCACCTCGGTGTCGGGCATCTACGGCAATCCGGGCCAGGCCAACTACGGCGCCGCCAAAGCGGGCATCGCTGCGTTCACCAACATCGTGGCGCTCGAAGTTGCTCGGTACGGCGTCACGGTCAACGCGGTCGGCCCGGTTGCTCTCACTCGGATGACCGAGGGGCTCGGCCCGGCGCCGGAAACCGACGAAGAGCGCGAGGCGCGGGCGCCGCACTGGATCGCCCCGATCGTGACGTGGCTGTGCTCGGACGAGGCAGCCAATGTGACCGGTCGAGTGTTCGAAGCCTCCGGCCAGACACTCGCCGTGGCAGAGGGTTGGGTGCGCGGTCCGTCGACCACACCGATCGACGACCCGACCAAGATCGGCCCGGCCGTTGCCGACCTGCTCGCAGGTGCCCGCCTCAACTCGGGCATGAACGGTGAGCCCGGCGGCTGGCCGCAGACCATGCTCAACTCCTGAACGAAAGCGAGAACCACATGCCACTCAATCCTGACGCAGTCGGATCCACCAGCGAGCCAGTCGAGGTCAGCTGGACCTCGAAGGATGCACTTCTCTACGCGGTCGGTATCGGCGCAGGTCACGAGCAACTGGCCGTTCACCACCGAGAACACCAACGGTGTCGACCAACTCGTCTATCCCACCTTCCCGGTTGTCATCGGCTGGGGGAGGGGTTCGGCGATGGGCAACATCGGTACGTTCAACCCCGCGCTGCTCGTGCACGGCCAGCAGGCCGTCACCTTGCACCAGCAGATTCCGGTCGAGGGCGCCGTGTCGATCACCAGCGAACTCGTCGCCATGTACGACAAGGGCAAGGCCGCCGTGGTGGTCACCGAGTCGCGAGCGGTGATGAACGGTGAGCCGCTCTACACCAACACCTCGTCGGCGTTCATTCGTGGCGAAGGAGGCTGGGGTGGCGACCGGGGTCCGTCAGGCCCGAAGAACGTGCCGCCCGAACGCGATCCCGACCATGTGATCTCGTATCAGACATCGATCGACCAGGCGTTCGTGTACCGCCTGTCCGGCGACCGCAACCCGCTGCACACCGACCCGGCATTCGCGGCGATCGGCGGCTTCGACCGCCCGATCCTGCACGGGCTCTGCAGCTATGGATTCACCGGTCGAGCGCTGCTCGATGCCGTCTGCGGTGACGATCCGGCCAGGTTCCAGCACATCGAGGCCCGCTTCGCGGCGCCCGTGCTGCCGGGCGACACCCTCACGATCAGCATGTGGTCTGGCGACGTCGGCGAAACGCTGTTCTCCACCAGCGCCGTCGACCCGTCCGACCCGTCGACCGAACGCGTCGTGATCGACCAAGGCCTCCTCAAGCACACCTGACCCACCCGCGCGACCCATTCCCGAAATGTCCCGCGAGATCGTGACGCTCACCGTCACGAATCCGCACGATTTCGGGCTGGGATTGGACTCAGCGGCGGCAGATCGAGATGAGATGCGCGACGGCGTCTGCGATGGCGACGTCCTCGCGGTCGCCGGAGCGGCGGTCCTTCACCTCGATGGTGGGGTTGGTCTCGTCGCCGACGCCGCGGCCGACGATGGCGATGGTGGGGATGCCGATCAGTTCGGCGTCCTTGAACTTCACACCGGGCGAGGGCCCGTAGCGGTCGTCGAGCAGCACTCGGAGTCCGGCGGCTTCGAGGTCGGCGGCCAGTTGTTCACCGGCGGGGATCTGCGGTCCGTCGGCCTTGCCGGCGATCACCACGTGGACGTCGGCAGGTGAGATCTCGCGGGGCCACACGAGTCCGATGTCGTCGTGATTTGCTTCGGCGATCGCTGCCAGGGCACGAGTGACACCGACGCCGTAGGAGCCCATGGTGGGCGTGACCGGCTTGCCGTTCTCGTCCTGCACCTTGAGCTCGAGTGCTTCGGCGTACTTGCGGCCGAGCTGGAAGATGTGGCCGATCTCGATGCCGCGGGCGATCTCGACGTCTGACCCACACTCGGGGCAGACGTCGCCGTCGCGGATCTCGGCCGCCTCGATCGTGCCGTCAGGCGTGAAGTCGCGCCCTGCCACCAGATTGATCACATGTTGGCCGGGCGCGTCGGCGCCGGTGATCCAGGCGGTGCCGTCGACGACGCGCGGGTCGACCAGATAGCGGATACCCGACATGTTGTCGGACCCGAGCACGCCGGGGCCGATGTAGCCCTTCTTCAGCGAGGGCTGCTTGGCGAAGTCGGCTTCGTCGAACGGCTCGGGCTCGGCGGGCGAGACCTGCGCCTCGAGGCGTTTCATGTCGACTTCGCGGTCGCCAGGCAGGCCGATCGCCAACGGTTCGACGGTGCCGTCGGGGTGGCGCAGCTTCACGACGACGTTCTTCAACGTGTCGGCCGCCGTCCAGTCGCGGTCGGGGTGCCGCAGGGCGGTGTCGGCGTTCACGAAGTCGACCAGCGTGGCGATGGTCGGCGTGTCGGGTGTGTCGTGGACGACGGCCGCAGGCAGTCCGTCGAACAGGATCGCCGGGGGAGCGGGGGTCATCACGGCTTCGACGTTCGCCGCGTAGTCGCACGACGTGCAGCGGATGAAGGTGTCCTCGCCGACGTCCATCGGGGCCAGGAACTCCTCCGACGCCGAACCGCCCATCGCCCCGGACATCGCCGACACGATCACATACGGCAACCCGAGCCGATCGAACAACGAGATGTAGGCGGCCCGGTGCTGGTCGTACGACGCTTGCAAGCCCTCGTCGGTCAGGTCGAAGCTGTACGAATCCTTCATCACGAACTCGCGGCCGCGCAGCAGTCCCGCCCGCGGGCGTGCCTCGTCGCGGTACTTGGTCTGGATCTGGTAGATCGACAGCGGCAGGTCCTTGTACGAGCCGCAGATGTCCTTCACCAAGAGCGTGAACATCTCCTCGTGGGTGGGGGCGAGCAGGAAGTCGGCGCCCTTGCGGTCCTGCAGGCGGAACAGATTGTCGCCGTACTCGGTCCAGCGGCCGGTGGCCTCGTAGGGCTCGCGGGGCAGCAGTGCGGGGAAGTGCACCTCCTGGAATCCGGCGGCGTTCATCTCGTCACGCACGATCTGTTCGACGTTGCGGTACACCAACCAGCCGAGCGGGAGCCACGAGAACCCTCCCGGCGCCACACGCCGGACGTAGCCGGCACGCACGAGCAGTCGGTGGCTCGCAACCTCGGCATCAGCCGGGTCGTCGCGGAGCGTTTTCAAGAGCAGGGTCGACATCCGAAGCACGCAGCGAATGTAGCTGTGTCGACGGCGAGGCCGTCGGTGGGCGCTCGTCGGCGCTCGCGAATCGGTTCCGTCCACCGGTCCAGCGGCGATCCTGGCCCCTGTCCAACCTGCTGAGGCCGCTGCTATGATCAAGGGTCCATTTGGTTTGGTACCGAAAGGCGTGGGGCTGAGCCCCACGCCTTGTTTGTTGAAAGGAGGCAGTTCGGATGAGTGCATCGACCGAGATCGATCGTGTTCACGCTCTCGTGGCACCGATCGCTGCCGACCTCCAACTCGACGTGTACGACATCGAGCGGCGCGGCGCCACGATGCGCATCACCCTCGACACACCTCCTGGCTCCGAGTCCGGTATCAACCTGGATTCGTTGTCGCTGGCCACCCGATTGATCTCGCGTGAACTCGACCATGACGACCCGATCGCCGGGCACTACACACTCGAGATCACGAGCCCAGGCCTCGAACGCCAGCTGCGAACACCGGCGCACTACCAGCGTGAGGTCGGCAAGACCATCACCGTTCGCTTGCGCGACCCGCAGGCCGACCCCCGCCGACTGCAGGGGGCACTCACCGAAGCCGACGATCGCAGCGCCACGTTGCTGCTCGACGATGGCACCGAGCGATCGGTTGCGATCGACGACATCGACAAGGCCCGCACCGTCTTCGAGTGGGGTCCGAAGCCGAAGCCTGGCAAGCAGTCATCCGGCAAGAAGAAGTCCGGGTCGAAACCGACCGGCACGAAGTCACCGACGACCACATCGAACAAGGAGAAGCAAACGTCATGAGCAACCTCGACATGAGCGAGGCCATTGGCATGCTGGCCCAGGAGAAGGGCATCTCCGAAGACACGCTGCTGCACGTCCTCGTCGATGCACTCGCCTCGGCCTACAAGCGCCGCCCCGATGCCGCCGACGAAGTCGTCGTCGAAGTGAACCCCGAATCGATGGAGTTCTCGTTCATCGCGTACGACGTCGACGAAGATGGCAACTGGGTCAACGAGCGTGACGACACCCCCAAGAAGGAAGAGCTCGGTCGCATCGCCGCCCAGACCTTCCGCCAGGTGATGAGCCAGCGCATCCGCGAGGTCGAATCCGAGCGCAAGTTCGAGGAGTACGCGAACCGCGAGGGCGACATCGTCACCGGCATCATCCAGCGCACCGACGCCCGCTACACGCTGCTCGACCTCGGTCGGGTCGAGGCCCTGCTTGCCGCAGGCCGAGCAGGTGCCGTTCGAGCGCCCCGCCCAAGGCGATCGCCAGAAGGCGTACATCGTCGAAGTGCGCCGCACGCCGAAGGGCCCGCAGATCGTGGTGTCTCGCACCCACCCGGGTCTCATCAAGCGCCTCTTCGAACTGGAAGTGCCCGAGATCGCCGACGGCATCGTCGAGATCAAGGCCTGCGCCCGTGAACCGGGTCACCGCACCAAGATCGCCGTCTGGTCGAACGATCACAACGTCGACCCGGTCGGTGCCTGCGTCGGTGCCCGAGGTGGGCGTGTGCGCATGGTCGTCAACGAGATGCGCGGCGAGAAGATCGACATCGTCCCGTTCAGCGAAGACCTTGCCGGACTTCGTTGCCAAGGCGTTGTCGCCGGCGAAGGTCAGCCAGGTGATCATCTCCGACGACGGCACCGCCGCCGATGTCATCGTGCCCGACCACCAGCTCAGTCTGGCGATCGGCCGCGAGGGGCAGAACGCTCGTCTCGCCGCCCGCCTCACCGGTGTGCGTGTCGACATCCGATCCGAGACGCAGCTCGCCGAGGGCATTCCGGCCGGTGGCCGAGACGCCGACGTCGAGTACGCCGACGGCGAATGGCGTGCGAACGCCGAGAGTGGCGAGATGGAATGGCACGCGGCCGACGGCAGCGTGATCAGCGAGTCCGACTGGCAAGCCCAAGCCGCCGCTGCCGGTGGCGACACCGAGGCGTGAGGCTGCGGACACCTACCACGTCGGACGCTGTCGAGACAACCGACACGTGCGTCCGAGGTTGCTGACCCGGAGGTTGCTGAAGCGAAGTCGACGGGCGACGAGTGGTTGTGGTGTCAGACACCGCTGAAGCGGAATCGGAAGTCGATGTCGGACCGGACGACGAGCCCGCCACCAAGAACGGCGGCGACGACTGAGTGCTGCCCATCGCCCCGAACCCGTTCGCAGCTGTCTCGGCTGTCGTCAGCGACGCCCGCAGTCTCACCTCGTGCGTGTCACGAGCACAGACGCTGGCATCTGCGTTGACGGACCGAGCAACGGGCGAGGCGCATGGCTGTGCCGTGACGCGACGGGCGATCAGATCGCGGTCGTGTCATGTCTCGATGCGGCGCTGTCTCGACGGGCGTTCGCTCGGGCGTGGCGGCGTGACATCACCGCAGACGACGAAGCGGCAATCAGCAAACTCGCCGGCCGTGGGGCTGGCACCGATCAACACCCGGATGCGCATTGATTCCAGCATCCGCGAGGCAAAGACGACTGTGAAAGGTTGAATCGACAACGTGGCTGCGAAGAAGATCAGGATCCACGAGCTCGCGAAAGAGCTCGGGATGACGAACGCAGAGGTCCTCGACCTCTGCGGTGTGCTCGGCGTCGCCGCCAAGGGCCCGTCGTCCTCACTTGCTGAGGCATACGCCGACATGGTGACCCGTCGCGCCCAGCGCGACGGGTTGACACGCGACGAGCAACCCGAAGAGCCCAAGGCAGCCAAGAAGGCGGCCGCCAAGAAGAAGGCTCCCGCCAAGAAGCAGGCCGACGGTGGTGCAGCGGCCAAGGCGAAGCCAGCCAAGAAAGCTGCCGCGAAGCCGGCCGCCGCAGAAGCGAAAGCCGACGTTGTCGACGAGCCAGCGCCCGCCGACGAGCCCGCACCGGTGTCCGCCGAAGCTGCTGCCCCGACCGAGGCGCCCACCGAAGCGACACCGGTCGCCGCCGTCGAGTCCGAGGCGGACCCTGCCACGGCCGCAGCGCCGACAGAGCCAGCTGAAACTGCGCCGGTCAGCGACGCCCCGACCGAGTCGTCGGCACCGGTCGTGTCGGCTGAACCGAGCCGGCCGACGCCCCTGGCCGACGCCCCCGTCGCCGAGCCGCAGCCAGTCGCGCCAGAGGCCGAAGCAGCGCCAGCTGAGCCAGCAGCAGCTGTCGCCGAGGGTGAGCCGGCCGAAACCGATGCCACGCCGGCCCCAGCCGAGTCGGTCGACTCGTCGGCCCGAGTGATCTCCAGTGGACGCCCCACCGCGGGCGGCCGCCCGCCGGAGCAGGCCGCAGTGCCCACAGAAGCGCGCCGTCCTGCTCCTGATCGTCCGGAGGGCACGCCTGCGGACCGTCCCCTGTCGCCGAGTGGCAAAGCGATTCCGCCGCCACCGGGCCGCCCGCTCTCTCCGAGCGGCAAGGTCATCCCGCCCCCTCCCGGGTCGGCCCGTCCTGCCAACACACGCCCCGGCGGCGGTCCTGGCGGAGCTCGTCCGCGACCAGGTGGTTTCACTCCTCGCCCAGGTGGCGGCCCCGGTGGTGGCGGTCCCGGCCGTCCAGGTGGCGGCCCCGGTGGTGGCGGTCCCGGCCGTCCCGGCGGCAACCGTCCGAGTGGTCAGCGGCGCCCGCCGCGTCGTACCGGTCGTCGACGTCGTCGTCGCGACCAAGACGACCTGCAGCCGCAGTTCACCGCCTATACGTCCTCCGATGCTCCCGTCCCCGACGGCGAGGTCATCATCGAGCGTGGGGTGTCGGCTCAGGAGTTCGCTCCGAAGCTGAACCGCACCCCTGCTGACGTCGTCCGCTTCTTGCTCAACAACGGCGAAATGGTCACCGCGACCATGACGCTCGCCGATGAGCAGATGGAGCTGTTCGCGCTGGAAGTCGGCGCCGAGATCCTGCTGGTCGAACCCGGTCAGCAGGAAGAGGTCGAACTGCAGAAGTTGTTCGACGACTCCGACGACGACGAAATGCAGGAACCGCGCCCGCCGGTCATCACGGTGATGGGCCACGTCGACCACGGCAAGACCACGTTGCTCGACCGCATCCGCGGCGCCAACGTCGTCGACGGCGAAGCCGGTGGCATCACCCAGCACATCGGCGCCTACCAGGTACAGAACGAGCACGGCTCGGTCACGTTCCTCGACACGCCGGGCCACGCAGCGTTCACACAGATGCGTGCTCGCGGCGCCGACGCCACCGACATCGTGGTGCTGATGGTCGCCGCAGACGACGGCATCATGCCGCAGACGATCGAAGCGATCAATCACGCTCGTGCAGCCGACGTGCCGATCGTGGTTGCCGTCAACAAGATCGATCGCGACAACGCCGACCCGCAGCGAGTTCTCACCCAACTCGCCGAGTACGAACTCGTCCCGGAGTCATGGGGCGGCGACACGATCGTCGTCGAGATGTCGGCTCTCAAGGGCCTCGGCGTCGACGACCTGATCGAACAGCTGCAGGTTGTTGCCGAGCTCGAAGAGCTCACCGCCAACCCGACGGGCCGAGCCAAGGGCATCGTCATCGAAGCACAGCTCGACAAGGGTCGGGGCCCCGTTGCCACGATCCTGGTCGACAAGGGCGAACTCAAGGTCGGCGACCCGATCGTTGCCGGTGCTGCTTGGGGCAAGGTCCGAGCGATGATCAACGACAAGGGCGAACAGGTCAAGGTCGCTGGTCCGTCAACGCCGGTCCAGGTGCTGGGTCTCTCGCTGGTTCCCGAAGCCGGCGACGAGTTCCGTGCTGCACCCGACGAGAAGATCGCACGAACCGTTGCCGAGGCACGAGAGCTTCGCCTCAAGGCGAAGCATCTCCGTGAGGATGCTCGCGTCAAGACGGGTACCAAGCTCGAAGACATCTTCGCCCAGATCCAGTCGGGCGAGAAGGCGTCGGTCAACCTGATTCTGAAGGCTGACGTGCAAGGTTCGCTCGAAGCGGTCACCGAGTCGTTGCGACGGCTCGAGCGCGACGAGGTCAACGTCAGCTTCGTACACCGTGCAGTCGGTGGGATCACCGAGAACGACATCACGCTGGCCAACGCCACCAACGCCACGATCATCGGCTTCAACGTTCGACCTGACGGCAAAGCCCGCAAGCTTGCCGAGCAGGAAGAAGTCGAGATCCGTACCTACGAGATCATCTACAAGCTCCTCGAAGACATCGAGCAGGCCGTCATCGGCATGCTCGAGCCGGAATTCGAAGAGCAGGTCACCGGCGAAGCCGAGGTTCGCGAGATCTTCCGAGTGCCCAAGTTGGGTGCGATCGCAGGTTGCTCCGTCCGATCGGGCGTCATCACCCGCGGTTCCAAGGTGCGCTTCCTCCGTGATGGCACGATCATCTGGAAGGGTGACATCACGTCGCTCAAGCGGTTCAAGGACGATGCCCGTGAAGTCCGTGAGGGCTTCGAGTGCGGTATCGGCCTGTCCGACTTCCAGGACCTCAAGCCGGGCGACCTCATCGAAACCTACGAAGACGTCGAGATCGCCCGCACGTGATCTGACCGCCGGGTTCGGCCCGGTAGGTTGCACCGATGGCTGCTGATCTCGACTTCTTCTTCGATCCCGTCTGCCCGTGGGCGTGGATCACCTCGAGATGGGTGGTCAACGTCAGCGAGCAGCGCGACTACGAGGTCGACTGGCGGTTCATCTCGCTGTGGATGCTCAACGAGAACAACACCCAGGAGTGGTACACGCCGCAGTACCGGGCTGGTCACTACCTCGGCCAGCAGGGTTTGCGGATCGCTGATGCGGTCCGGCTCGGCACCGACGATCCAGCTGCGGTTGGTCGTTGGTACACCGCTGTGGGCACCGCGCTGCACGCCGAGGCCCAGCGCGAAGAGGCTCGGGGTGACACGTTGGCGTGGTACCAGACGCTGCTGTCGAAGCACGGATTCGACCCGGCCTACATCGAGGCAGCCGACGACGAATCGCACGACGAGTACATCCGCGCCGACACCGAGCTGGCGCTGAGCCGAACCGGCAGAGACGTCGGCACGCCGATCCTCACGTTCCATCCCGGCGCCGACAACGAGGCCAGCTTCTTCGGACCCGTCATTTCCAAAGCGCCGCGAGGCGTCGAGGCAGTCGAATTGTGGGACGCCGTCGAGAAGTTGGCCACCATGTCCGGCATGGCCGAGCTCAAACGTTCCAACCGGGTCGCCCCCGACTTCACCTGATCGGAGCCAGCAGATGGCAGGCAAGCGCAACAGCCGAAGCAACACCCCCAAGTACTCTCGCAGCGCCCGTGTGAGCACCACGCTGCAAGAGATCATCGCCGACGAGTTGGTGCGGATCGACGACGAGCGTCTCACGTTCGTCACCGTCACCGGGATCGATGTCGACCCTGAACTGAACCGGGCGATCGTCTTCTTCGACTCGCTGGCCGACGAAGACGGTGACGCAGAGATCCTCGAGGCGTTCGCCGACCATCGGATCCGCTTGCAGGCGTCGATCGCCAAGCAGATCCGTGCCAAGAAGACACCGATCCTCGATTTCCGACCGGACATGGTGATCCGCTCGGCCGCCCGGATCGACGACATCTTGAAGTCGGATCAGGCTCGTATCGAACGAGAGTCGGCGGCACCGGCGCCATTGCCTGACGAGCCCGACACGTCGGCCAGCTGATGGCGCGCCGCAAGCCGGCGACCACGCACGGGATCGCTGTCGTCGACAAGCCGGCGGGCGTCACCAGCCACGACGTGGTCGGGATGCTTCGCCGTCGCTTCGGCGAACGCCAGGTCGGCCACGCCGGCACCCTCGACCCCGACGCCACCGGGGTGTTGGTGGTTGCAGTCGGCAAGGCAACCCGCCTGCTGCGGTTCGTGGAGAAGACGCGCAAGGGGTACACGGGTGAGGTCGTCCTCGGCTCGGCAACGTCGACGCTCGATTCGGCCGGCGACGTCATCGCCACGTTCGAGATGTCGGCGGTGACCATCGACGACGCTCGGCGGGCCGTCGGCGAGCACCTGGTGGGCGAGATCGAGCAGATTCCGCCGATGGTGTCGGCAATTCGGATCGACGGCAAGAGGCTGCACGAACTCGCTCGCGAAGGCATCGAGGTCGAACGCCCTCCCAGGCCGGTCACGATCCACCGCTTCGACGTCGTCGATTGGGTCGAGCCGGGTGTGCTCGCCGTCGACGTCGAGTGTTCCGCCGGTACCTACATTCGGACGCTGGCGGACGACCTGGGGCGTTTGCTCGGCGGTGGGGCGCATCTGCGCAATCTGCGTCGAACCAACGTCGGGGAGTTCACGCTCGGCGAGGCGGCGCCGCCCGACATGTGCGAGCTCCTGCCGGTCGCGAGCGCAGTCAGGTCACTGGCCGCTGTGACGATCGGCGACGATGTGGCGGAGTTGGTGGGCAACGGTCGGGTGCTCGACGCATGGGATGGCGACGGTCCGTGGGCTGTGTTCGGCACCACGGGCGAACTGCTCGCCGTCTACGAGGCGTTCCGTGGGCAGGCCAAGCCCGCCGTGGTGCTTCCTCGGTGACCATCGACGATCCGGTGTGTGAGCCGGACGGCCGATAGCGTTGCGGCCGTGCTCGTCGTCACCGACCTCCAGCAGTGCCCGTGGGAGAGCGAGCGTGCGGTGATCACGATCGGGGCCTACGACGGTGTCCACCTCGGACACCGTGCCGTGATCGACCAGGTTCGTCGCCGAGCGAACGACATCGGGGCCAAGTCGGTCGTCGTCACCTTCGACCGCCACCCTGCGAGTGTCGTGCGCCCGGAGTCGGCTCCCCGCCTGCTGACGAGCTCGGAGCAGAAGATGGAGCTGCTCGCCGGCACCGGTGTCGACGCGGTGGTGATCGTGCCGTTCGATGCCGAACAGGCCGCTGAGAGCCCGGAGTCGTTCGTCGACCGGGTGTTGGTGCGGTGTCTCCAGACCGCCGTGATCGTGGTCGGCGAGGACTTCCATTTCGGTCGCCATCGTGATGGCAATGTCGATCTGCTCCGCAAGATCGGCGTCGAAGCCCATTTCGACGTCGAACCGATCCAGTTGGTGCCGCGTATGGACGGCATCGACGAACCGGTGAGCAGCACCGCCATCCGCCGTGCGCTTGCCGGCGGCGACATTCGCCGCGCCAACTCGATGCTCGGTCGCCCGCACGAGGTTCGCGGTGAAGTGTTCCCGGGCGATCAGCGCGGACGCCTGCTGGGGTTCCCGACGGCCAACGTCGCCGTACCGTCAGGGATGTGCCTGCCCGCCGATGGGGTCTATGCCGGCCGGTACGAGCGCCCGAACGGTGACGTGTACGGCTGTGCGATCAACCTGGGACGCCGCCCGACGTTCTACGAACACGCTGACGCGTCGCTGCTCGAAGCGCATCTGCTCGATGTCGACATCGACCTGTACGGCGAGACCGCAACCGTTCGCTTCGAGCACTTCTTGCGGAGCGAGCGCAAGTTCGACGGGGTCGATGCGCTGATCGCCCAGCTCGGCCACGACGTGGCGAGCGCTCGCGACCTGCTCGCCTGATCGTCAGCTGGCGGGCCAGACGACGGAATCGCCGTCGTGGATCCGCTCCATCAGATCGAGGTCGACCATCGACGCGGCGTCTGGCACGTCACCATCTCCGAAGAGCCCGGTTTCGGCGTAGGTGTCGAGTTCGACCTGAAGCGACTCGAGGTCGGGCAGGCCGAACGGGGTTCCTTGCGGGGTCAGTTCGGTGATGGTGGCAGCGTCGGTGGCCCAGCGGAACACTTCGCCTTCCGGCGACAAGAAGTTGGGGTTACCGCCGGCGTTGATCAACTCGACTGCGATGTTTGCGGCTGCTTCGGGGTCGGCGATTGCCGTATCGAGGCCACGCATCGTGGCGCGCATGAAGTCTTCGGCGGCGGTCGGATGCTCGTCGATGAACTGCTGGTTCGAGTAGATGATGCCGAACGACCCGGGGACCTCGAAGTCGACGGTGTCGTACAGGTCGAAGCCGACGCCAGCCCGCTCGAGTGCGCCCGGTTCGTTGCTGCGCCAACCCGGCACGCCGACGATCGCCTCGATGGCCATGTGGGCAACCGGGTCGAATCCCTCGACGGCAACGGTGTCGAAATCGGTTCCCTCGACGAGGTTCTGCTGGGCGAGCATCACCTGCACGCTGGTGGGCAACTTGCCCTTGACGCCGATGGTGGTCCCGGCGAGATCGGCCAACGACGAGGTTTCGCCCTCTTTGATCATGAGCACATCGATCGGGGCTCGACCGTCGACCGACATCACCACGAAGTCGGCATCGTTCGCATCGGCGAATTCGACGACCTCGCTGAACGAACCGCCGGACGAGAACTGGGCATCGTTCTCGGCGATGAGGGCGTAGTTCGCTGTGGAGAAGCTCGGCTGGATCTCGACGTCGAGGCAGAGCTCGTCGAAGTAGCCGGCATCCTCGGCCACGATGACCTCGATGATCGACGCCGCCGCGGCGAAGTCGAAACCGGTGAGATAGGTGATCGTTCCTGCTGCCTCGTTGGCGGCGCAGCGCTCGGCCGGGAACTCCTCGCCGGCGACCACGTCGGGCACATCGGACGACGAGGAACTGTCG
This sequence comes from Ilumatobacteraceae bacterium, assembly GCA_963717385.1. Taxonomy (GTDB): domain Bacteria; phylum Actinomycetota; class Acidimicrobiia; order Acidimicrobiales; family Ilumatobacteraceae; genus Sva-07. Next base: position 456,712 of record CAVQWE010000006.1, on the reverse strand, counting down.
TCGTCGGAGCCGCAGGCGGCGACGACGAGTCCGGCAACAGCTGCGATCACAACGGTCTGGCGAAGGCGCATGGGTTTCCGATCAGGTTCGGCCGAAACACGTCGACGTGGAGAGGTCCGGTCGGTCCGGATTGACGCGAGCATGCCACGGGGGCAGGCACACCACACAGTCAGCGTCGCTGCGACGAATGCCATCGGAGAAGCACTCGTTCCAACACGGTGATGACCACCAGGCCGGCGATGCCGAGCAGCGCGGCCGACACGATGGTTGCCCACAGTGCCTCGGCGTTGTTGAATGCTGCTGCGCGCTGGCCGATGTAGCCGAGACCCTCGGTGACGAACGCCGAGCCCTCGCTGAAGTACGCCGCGGCCAGTCCGAGACCCATGGCGAAACGGGCTGTCGTGAAGATCGATGGCAACGCCGACGGCAATCGGAGCCTCCAGAACACCTCCCAAGGTCGAGCGTCGACGCTTGCGAGGAGTTCGCGGGCCGCTGGATCAGCCGACTTCATGCCGCCGACCACCCCGAACGTGAACACGGGGAACGAGGTGAATGCCACCATGAACAGCACCGTCTTCTCGCCACCTCCCAACCAGAGCACCACCGAGGTGATGTACGCCACCCACGGTGTGACCAGCACGAGTATCAGCATCGGCTGAGTCGCTTCTTCGATGAAGCGAGACGAGGCCATCAGTGAGCCAACCCCCACAGCGAGAACGAGCGAGATCGACAATCCGACCACCATGTGCCAACCGGTGACCATGGCGTTGCTCCAGTAGTAGCCCGGGGCATCGGCCAGCTCGGCAATGATCGCCGAAGGTGCAAGCAACACGAATCGTCGTATTCCGAACACCCTGACGGCGAGCTCCCACAACAGCCCGAATGTCACGATGCCGACGACCGGGGCGACGAAGCGCCTGGTGCCAGCGTTCACTGGCGCATCCCAGCAGCCAACGATCGGCGCAGCGTCGTGGTCACGTGGAAGAAGTGCTCGTTGTCTTCGAGTTCAGGAGTTCGAGGGTGAGGCAGGTCGATCGTGACGTCGTCGGTGATGCCTCCTGGTCGAGGGCTCATCACCGCAACCCGATCTGACAGAAAGGTCGCCTCGGGGATCGAGTGCGTGACGAACAGCACCGTGGTTCCCAGTGGTTCGCACAAGCGTCCGAGCAGGTGGCGCATGTCGGTTCGGGTCATCTCGTCGAGTGCGGCGAACGGCTCATCCATCAGCAGGATCGGAGCGTCGATCGCGAACGCTCGTACCAACCCGACACGCTGTTGCATTCCGCCGGACAACTCATGGGGGTAGGCATCGCGGAAGTCACCCAGGCCAACCTCGTCGAGGAGTTCGTGCACGGAGGCGCTCGGTGTGACCGGCGAGGCTCGACGATTGACGTCCAACAACAGCCGAGCGTTCGCTTCGACAGTTCTCCAAGGAAGCAACGCTGGCGATTGAGGTACGAACCCGACCTGCTTGTGGCGGCGGGCGTCGTCAGGCGTCAGCCCGTTGACGACGACGGTTCCCGACGACGGCTGTTCGAGCCCGGCGATGATGCGCAGCAGCGTCGTCTTTCCGCAGCCGGACGGGCCGAGCAGCGTGACCGTCTCGCCTTCGTCGACCACGAGATCCACCGGAGCGAGCGCGTCGAGGGGTCCGAACGACTTCGAGACAGCGCGCACTTCGATACGGGGTGACACGACGGTCGAGCGTACTTGCGGCACCCTGATCCTCCCGGTCCGATGCGACCGTTGTGGAGTCGCTGTGGAGCCCATAGCATTGCCAGGTCCGTTCGGGCTGGAGTTTCCGGCGCGGATGCGATGCACACGGACGCCAGCCGGCGCCCGGTGCGACCTCCAACACGAAGGCGACACACCATGGCCGACATTGCCGACACCACGCCGAACACCACGGCGACCATCGAGAAGTTCCGCACCCACGAGAGCGACACCGGTTCGCCCGAGGTGCAGATCGCACTGCTCACCGAGCGCATCGTGCATCTCACCGAGCATCTCAAGACCCACAAGAAGGACCACCACAGCCGTCGTGGCCTGCTGATGCTCGTCGGTCGTCGTCGTCGCATGCTCGACTACGTCAAGCGCATCGATGTCGAGCGCTACCGCGAGATCCTCGCCGCACAGGGTCTGCGCCGCTGATTCGTCCGTGGTTCCCCGAGACCTGGTCTCTGGGAACCACGCTGTCACCACATCGGCCGTCGGCTGCGGTAAGCTCAACGCCTGGTATCGGAACGTCCGGTATCGCAACATGAGCGAACCGAGTTCGGTTGCCGGTTGCTGAATCCGAACCCACCCATCTCGTGATGCCGGTGGCCGTGTCGGGTTGACCAACTGGGAACCGGCCCGTCGCTCCAAGAGGCGCACTCCCGAGGGGGAGTGCACGCGAAAGGAGCCCTAGTGGCTGACCCCATCACCGTGTCCGGACCCGTATCTGGGACCGACAAGACACTCACCTTCGAAACGGGCAAGTTTGCCCCCCAGTCGATGGGTGCCGTCGTGGCATCGATCGAAGGGACGAAGGTTCTCACCACCGCCAACGCCGCCAAGAGCGTGCGTGAAGGCATGGACTTCTTCCCCCTGACGGTGGACGTCGAGGAGCGGGCCTACGCGGCCGGCAAGATCCCCGGCTCGTTCTTCCGTCGTGAAGGACGTCCGACCGAGGACGCAATCCTCACCTGCCGTCTCACCGACCGGCCGTTGCGCCCGTCGTTCCCCGACGGCTTCCGCAACGAGACCCAGATCGTCACCACCGTGCTCGGTGCCGACCAGGTCAACCCGCACGACGTGCTCTCGATCAACGCTGCCTCGGCTGCGCTCATGATCTCGGGCATCCCGTTCGACGGCCCGATCGGCGCGATCCGCATGGCCTACAGCCAGAGCGGCGAGTGGATTCCGCACCCCACCTACGAAGAGGCCGAGAACGGCACCTTCGAGCTGGTCGTTGCCGGCCGTGAACTCGACAACGGCGACGTCGCCGTGATGATGGTCGAGGCCGGCGGTTCCGAGAACGCGTTCTACTACTACGACGACGGCGCCAAGAAGGTCACCGAGGAAGTCCTCGCCGACGGCCTCGAGGCCTGCAAGGTGTGGATCAAGGAGTCGATCGCGCTGCAGCGTCAGCTCGTCGCCTCGGTGATCGCCACCAACGGTGCCGATCGAGCAGATGAAGTGGACCCCGGTCCTCGACTACACGCCCGAGATCTTCGCCGCCGTCGAGAAGGTCGGCAGCGACAAGCTCGCCCCGGTCATCACGATCGCCAACAAGGCCGAGCGCAACGAAGCGACCGACGCCGTCACCGCCGAGATCGTCGCCGAGCTGTGCGGCTCGAAGGACGCGCCGGGCGAGTTCGCCGGCAGCGAGAAGATGGTGAAGGAAGCCGTCCGCTCGCTCAACAAGAAGCTGATGCGTGCCCGCGTCGTCAACGAGGGCGTCCGCATGGACGGCCGTGGAGTCGCCGATCTGCGTGCGATCTCCGCCGAAGTCGGCGCACTGCCGACCGCTCACGGCTCTGGCTTGTTCCAGCGTGGCGAGACCCAGGTCATGACCGTGCTCACCATGGCCATGCCCCGCATGAACCAGATGATCGACTCGCTGTCGCCCAACGACACCAAGCGGTATCTGCACCACTACAACATGCCGCCATGGGCCAACGGCGAAACCGGCCGTGTCGGTTCGCCCAAGCGTCGCGAGATCGGCCACGGTGCGCTCGCTGCCCGTGCAGTCCTGCCCGTCATCCCGAACCAGGAAGACTTCGCGTACACGCTGCGCCTCGTCTCCGAGGTCATGTCGTCGAACGGCTCGACCTCGATGGGTTCGGTGTGCGCCTCCAGCCTCGCGCTGATGGACGCCGGTGTGCCCACCAAGGGCCACGTGTCCGGCATCGCCATGGGCCTCATCTACGAAGACGGCAAGTACACCACGCTCACCGACATCCTCGGCTCCGAGGACGCATTCGGTGACATGGACTTCAAGGTCGCCGGTACCGAGGACGCCATCACGGCGTTGCAGCTCGACACCAAGATCGACGGCATCCCCGCCGACGTGTTGACCGCCGCACTGGCCCAGGCCCGCGTTGCTCGCCTCGAGATCCTCGAGGTCATGAACGCCTGCATCCCGCAGTCGCGTGACGAGGTGGCCGAGACCGCACCGAAGATCTCCACGATCTACATCCCGCTCGACAAGGTCGGCGAAGTGATCGGCCCGAAGGGCAAGGTCATCAACACGATCCAGCAGGAGACCGGAGCCGACATCGGCGTCGACGACGACGGTGCCCGCGGCATCGTCACCATCGGTGCCGTCGAGGCATGGCGCATGGAAGAGGCCAAGGCCGCGATCCTCGCGATCGTCGACCCGCCGAAGGCCGAACTCGACAAGGTCTACATGGGCCGCGTCGTCAACATCACCAAGTTCGGTGCGTTCGTCAACATCCTGCCCGGCCGCGACGGCCTGGTCCACATCTCCAAGCTCGGCGGCGGCAAGCGCATCAACGCCGTCGAAGACGTGCTGGAACTCGGTCAGGAGATCGAGGTCCGCGTCGAGGAGATCGACGACAAGGGCAAGGTCAGCCTCACCCCGGCCGGCGATCCGCCGCCCGTCAAGGAAGGCGCATCGTCCGGTGGTTCGTCGAACGGCGGCGGCGATCGTCCGCCACGGCGCGAGCGTGCACCTCGCGAAGAGCGTGCGCCGCGTGAAGCGTCGGCCCCGGCCGCAAGCGATGTCGTCGAGGTCAGCTTCGAAGACAGCTTCGACGCAGAACTCGCCGACGAACTCGGCGATCTCGGCCCGAAGTCGGAGCGTCCGCAGAGTGACGGTGGCGGTCGCAGCGGCGGGCGTCGTCGCCACCGCTGACCATCACGCCAGGGGTCAGACCCCAGGCGTGATCGATGAGATGGCACGTTGTGCGCACTCATCGGCCAGACTGAACACATGAGAATTGGGGTCAGCGGCGCTGCCGGACGAATGGGTCGAACCGTTTGTGCGGCAGTGGTCGCTGACCCCGATCTCGTTTTCGCTGCCGCCGTCGACCCGTTCGGTCGCGGCGAACTGATCGAGGGCATCGAAGTGAGTGAGTCGCTCGACGCATTCACGGCTGCCTCCTGCGACGTCGTAATCGACTTCACCGTCGCTGATGCTTCCCGTGCGATGCTGCCATGGCTCGCCGCGCACGGCATCCACGCCGTCGTGGGAACCACCGGTTTCTCGGCCGACGATTTCGAGCTGTTCGAATCAGTGTTCGATGGCGTCGATGGCCCCAACTGTGTGATCGCACCGAACTTCGCGATCTCTGCGGTGCTGATGATGCGCTTCGCAGCAATGGCGGCGCCGTTCTTCGACACCGCTGAGATCATCGAGCTGCACCACGACCGCAAGATCGATGCCCCCTCCGGCACGGCGGTGAAGACGGCGGAACGAATGGCCGAAGCTCGACGTGGCGAGTTCGGCGCCGACCCGACCACCGACGAGGTCTACCCGGGAGCCCGCGGCGGCACGGGTCCCGGGGGGATCAACGTCCACTCCGTGCGCATGCGCGGCATGGTCGCCCACCAAGAGGTGATCCTCGGAGCGCAGGGCCAGACCCTCACGATCCGCCAGGACAGCTACGACCGCGACAGCTTCATGCCCGGCGTGGTCCTCGCCTGCAAGAAGATCTCGAGCGTGCCCGGTCTGACCCGCACCCTCGATCCCTTCCTCGATTGATCACGCCAGGGGTCAGACCCCATACGTGATCGAACCCTGCGACACCCACTGGTCATGATCGAACCATGGCCCGACCGTTGCGACCCGACCTTCCCGACAGCCTGTTCCACGTCATGAACCGTGGGATCAACCATCAAGACGTGTTCTTCGATGACAGCGACCGTGTCGAGATGGGGCAGCGTTTCGGTGACATCTTCGAGCGGTTCGGCGTGGTGACCCACGCCTACTGCCTGATGGACAACCACTACCACACGCTCGTGCACTGTCCGAAAGGTCACCTGTCCGAGGCGATGCAGCGGCTGGGCTCGTTGTACACACGTCACGTGAACGACCGGCTGGGTCGCGACGGTGCGCTGTTCCGGGGACGGTTTGCGTCCCGACAGATCCTCGACGACGGGTACCTGTTGACGGCGTGTCGTTACATCCACCGCAATCCGCTGGCACTCGACGGAGTCAGCGACGTTGCCGACTATCGCTGGTCGAGTCATCGGACGTATCTCGGGCTGCGCAGGACGCCTCCGTGGCTGCGAACCGACGAGGTGCTCAGCCATTGGGAGGGCGACCGGGCGGCGTTCGATCGGTTCGTTGTAGCGGACGAACCGTCGGCCGTCGTCGATGTCTCGATCGGCCGCCTGCATGCCATGATCGCAGCATGTGCGTTCGTCCTCGACGAATTCGAAGCCGACGGGACCAGCGGTCGTCTGGCCCGTCTGCTTGCGCTCGGTTGGGCAGTGAACAATGGCGCCGATCGCGGGGTCGTGATGGAGGTGTTCGGCATCGCGACACCGGGCGCGCTTCACTCGGCCACCCATCGGGCGCGAACTCGTGTGAGCCACAGCGCTGCGCTTGGAGCGGTGGTCGAGCGTGCCGCAAGCCTCACCGCCGTGGCGGGACGATCATGCCTGGGGTCTGACCCCTGGCGTGATCAGAGGGCGGCGAGGGCGGCGTCGTAGTTGGGTTCGAGCGCGATTTCGCTGACGAGCTCGGTGTGCTTGACGTTGCCGTCGGGCCCGATCACCACGACTGCACGAGCGAGCACGCCCTGCAGCTTGCCGTCGGTGAGGGTCACCCCGTAGTCCGAGCCGAAGTCGGAGCGAAACGTCGAGCCGACCTTCACGTTCTCGATGCCTTCGGCACCGCAGAAGCGGCCCATGGCGAAGGGCAGATCGGCCGACACGCACAGCACGACGGTTTCGTCCATGCCGGCGGCGCGCTCGTTGAACTGGCGCACGCTGGTGGCGCACGTGGGCGTGTCGATGCTCGGGAAGATGTTGAGGATCACGTTCTTCCCGGCGAATTCCGATGCGTCGTACTCGCTCAGGTCGGCGCCGACCAGCGAGTACGCGGGCGCAGCAGCGCCGACAGCGGGGAGATCTCCGGACGTGTGGACGGGGTTGCCCCCAAGGGTGACTTCAGCCATGGCTGTTGTTCTAGCAACGATTGGGCCGATCGGCCCAGACAGAAGCCGATCGTCCGGCGATCACGTCGCGGGTCTGACCCCGGATGTCGTCAGGCGCCGCGGAGGTTGCGGACGTTGACGAGCAGCACGATGGCGATCGAGATGCCGACTGCCCACCACTGATATCGCTGCAACCATTCGAGGAAGTCGACCAACTGTGATTCGAATGTGCGTGCCAGCCACCACATCAGCGCCAGTCGTCCGGCGATGCCGACCGACAGCAGTACGGCCAGGCGCGCTGGGGGAGTGCGGTGCACTCCGCTGAGTGCGGCCACGATGTTGGAACCGGCAAAGAACGGAATCAGCACCCATTCGGCCTTGGCGAACCCGCGGTTGAAGGTGTCGACGGTTTCCTGGTTGACCCCGAGGTACTTGCGGAACCAACCAATGGCGTCGTCGTGGTAGGCCCGTCCGATCATGTGGCACACCACGAACGCCGCACCGATCCGAGCGAACGCGATCACCACGTAGGTGCCCACCGGCACGCCCGCAGCCAGCGTCAACGCCAGGTAGCGGTTGCGCGACGACAGCATCAGCAAGCCCTCAGGATTGGTGTCGACCCAGCGTGCCCAGACGGCACTTGCGATGTTGGTGGCGATCACGAGGAGGACGAACGCAACGAGCGTGAGCGGCGCCCACGACGGGCGCACGTGCGGCGTGTCGGCTGCGTCGATCGCCGCGCTTTCGGTCATACGGCGCAACGGTACCGCCCCCGTTCGATCGACCGGCGGCGCCGTGCGCTACGTTCGCGCTCCATGCAGGGCCTGATGCAAGACGTCCCACTCGCCATACCTCACATCTTCGAGCGTGCGGAGAAGTACTTCCCGCACAAGGAAATCGTCACGTCCACCGGAACAGGGATCGAGCGCACGACCTATGGCGAGTGGGCGGCACGCACCCGCAAGCTCGGCGGCGTCCTCGACGATCTCGGCATCTCCGCCGACGGGCGAGTCGGCACCTTCGCCTGGAACACCGCCCGCCACCTCGAGCTGTACTTCGCGGCTCCTTGCACCGGCCGGGTGCTCCACACGCTCAACATCCGCCTGTTCCCCGAGCAACTCACCTACATCGTCAACCACGCCGACGACGAAGTGATCTTCGTCGACCGTTCGCTGCTCGGTCTGCTCGCACCGTTGCTGCCGACGTTCGAGAACTTGAAGCATCTCGTGATGATGGACGACGGTGTCGGCGACATTCCCGCCGACCTCAACGGCCACGAACTGCTCGACTACGAGGAACTCCTCGCCGCAGCCGACCCGGTGGAGTTCGGTGTCGACGACGAGCACCGGGCTGCGAGCATGTGCTACACGAGTGGCACCACGGGCAATCCGAAGGGTGTCGTCTACACCCATCGCTCCACGTTCCTGCACACGATGGGCGCGATGACCGCCGACAGTCTCGGCGCCCGTGAGAGCGACGTGATCCTGCCCGTCGTGCCCATGTTCCACGCGAACGCCTGGGGCCTGGCGCACGCCGCCGTTGCGACGGGTGCGAACCTGGTGATGCCGGGGCCGAACCTGTCCGGCCCGGCCGTCGCCGACCTGATCGTGAACGAAAAGGTCACCGTCGCTGCTGGTGTGCCCACGATCTGGATGGCCGTGCTCCCCGAGTTGAAGGGGCGCGACACCTCGTCGTTGCGGTCCATCCCATGTGGCGGCTCGGCCGTGCCGAAGTCGCTGTCGGAGGCGTACCGCGAGCAGACCGGCCTCCCCATCTTCCAGGCATGGGGGATGACCGAAACCAGCCCGATCGCCGCGGTGTGTCGCCTCGACGCCGACCAGGAACAGCTGCCCCAGGACGAGCAGGCAGAACTGCGCACGCAGGTCGGGCGCATCGTGTTCGGGGCTGAGTGTCGCGTTGTCGAACCCGGCACCACGAACCCGGTCCCCTGGGATGGCGAGAGCAGCGGTGAACTGCAGTGCCGCGGCAACTGGATTGCATCGGACTACTACGACGACGAACGTTCGGGCGAGAGCTTCACCGACGACGGCTGGCTCAAGACCGGCGACGTTGCGGTGGTCAACGATCGTGGCATGGTCCGCCTCGTCGACCGCACCAAGGATCTGATCAAGAGCGGCGGTGAGTGGATCAGCTCGGTCGAGCTCGAGAACGAACTGATGGCGCACCCGAAGATCGCCGAGGCCGCCGTCATCGGCGTCGCCCACGAGAAGTGGGGTGAGGCTCCACTGGCCTGTGTCGTGAAGGCCCCGGGCGCCGACGACCTCACCGAAGACGAGGTGTTGTCGTTCCTCGAGGGCAAGATCGCGAAGTGGCAGATGCCCAAGGGCGTGATCTGGATCGACGAGGTTCCCAAGACCAGCGTCGGGAAATTCTCGAAGAAGACCCTCCGCGACGAACACGCCACGGCGCTGATGCCCTGAGTCACCCGACACCGGGTCGGATCACGCCTGGGGTCTGACCCCTGGCGTGATCAGAGGCGGCCGGCGTCGATGACGCGCTGGAGAAACGCTTGGGTGCGCGGTTCGGTCGGCGACTCGAAGATCTGCGAAGGCGGGCCCTCTTCGAGGATCCGGCCCTGGTGCAAGAAGCACACTCGGTCGCTGATCTCGCGGGCGAACGCCATCTCGTGCGTGGCGAACAGCATCGTCATGCCGTCGGCCTTGAGCCCCCGGACCACGTCGAGTACTTCGCCGACCAGTTCGGGATCGAGCGCCGAGGTGATCTCGTCGAGCAACATCACCTCGGGATTCATCGCCAATGACCGAGCGATCGCAACCCGCTGCTGTTGGCCACCGGAGAGCTGATCGGGGTAGGCGTCGGCCCGTTCGGTCAGGCCGAGTCGGGCGAGCATGACGAGGCCGTCACGTCGTGCGTCGGCCTTGTTGGCACCGAGCACTTTGCGTGGCCCGATGGCAACGTTGTCGATCACGCTCATGTGCGGGAACAGGTTGAAACTCTGGAACACCATGCCGATGCGGCGACGGATCGGGTCGGCGTCGAGACCGGGCTCGGCGATGTCGACGCCGTCGAGGATGATCTGGCCGTCGTCGGTCGGCTCGAGCAGGTTGACGCAGCGCAACAACGTGGACTTGCCTGACCCCGAGGCGCCAATCAAAGTGATCACGTCGCCCTCGGTGACATCGAGGTCGATGCCGTCGAGCACCACGGTGGACCCGAACGACTTGCGAACACCGCGCATCGAGATCTTCGGCGCGGACGCGGTGGCTGAAATGGCTGCGTCGCTCATGCGATGGTGGTCGCGCCGGTTCGGGCCCGTTGGCGGGCGAGCGCCCAGTCGGCCAAGCGGGTACAGGGAATGGTCATGGCGAGAAAGATCAGCGAGGCTGCGACGTACGGCGTGAAGTTCGCGTAGGTGGCCTTGTCGATGCCGGCTTGTCGCAGGATCTCGACGGGTCCGATGAGACTCACCAGTGCCACGTCCTTCTGCAGGCTGACGAAGGTGTTCATCATCGGCGGAACGATCTTGCGGAACGCCTGGGGGAGCACGACCGACCGCATGGTCTGGCTGCTCGTCATGCCGAGCGAGCGGGCACCTGCTCGCTGGCTCTCGTGGACGGCGTCGATGCCGGCGCGGATGATCTCGGCGGTGTACGCCGAGTACGACAGCACCAGCGTGACACTGCCCCAGATCAGCGGGTTCGACCAGGTGCGCGACAGCCCGAGGGCCGGCACGCCGAACCCGATCAGGAACACGAGCAGGATCACGGGGATGCCACGAAGGACGTCGGTGTAGATCACCGCGAACGCGCGCAGTGGGAACAGTGCAGGGCTGCGTGTGTTGCGCGCCAGCGCGATCAGCAGCGACACGATCAGGATGAACGGGGTCGACCACAGCAGGATCTTCACGTCGAGCCAGAACGCGCTCGAGCAGGCCGGGGAAGGTGTCGACGAAGACGTCGCCATCGAAGAATGCTTGGCGCACCCGCTCCCACCCTGGGGTGAGCGGGATCAGGATGACCAGGGCGCCGACGACCACGATCGTGGAGACCGTGGCGATCACGATCGACCGCCGGCGACGAGCGCGCTCGTAGCGCTCGCGCCGGGTCGGTCGATCGGACATCAGGATTGTTGGATTTCGGTTCCGGCTCGGGTCACTCGACGGCGATCATCGGCGCAGAGGCGTACTCGGCAAGCCACTCGTCGTAGATTGCATCGAGTTCGCCGCTGTCGGTGATGGTGGTGATCGCAGCATCGACACACGCGGTGAGTGCGCTGTCCTTTTCGAGGACGAAACCGAACTGATCGGTGTCGCCACCGCTCTCTGCGGGGAACTGTCCGATGACACTGCTCCCTTCGATCTCGAAGTCAGAGACGAAGCGAGCGGTGTAGAGGTCGAACACCGCGGCGTCGATCTGGTTGGCCTCGAGCGCGGCCTTGGCGCCGACGTTGTCGTCGTAGACGAACGGCTCCTGATTCGGCTGGATCACGTCGGTGATGAACGCCAGGCTGGTGGTGCCGACCTGGGCGCCGAACTTGACGTCTTTGAGGTCCGCAATGGTGGTCGCTCCCTCGGCTGCCGAGCCCTCGAGGGCGACGATCGCCTGGTTGCTGGTGAAGTACGGCAGCGAGAAGTCGATGTTCTCGGCCCGCTCTGGGGTGATCGAGTACTGCTGGAGGTTCATGTCGAAGCTCTTCGCTCCGGGCTGGATCGCCTCGTCGAACGAGGTTCGGGTCCACACGACAGCGTCACCCTCGTAGCCCATTTCGGCAGCCACGGCGTATGCAACCGCGGCTTCGAAGCCTTCTCCGGTTTCTGGAGCATCATCGATCACCCACGGATCGAAGGCCGGTTCGCCGGTGGCGATGGTGAGCACGCCGTCGTCGATCGTCGAGCTGCAGTCGACCGCACCGTCGCCGCTGCCATCAGCTGTGTCGGTCGGGGCGTCGGTGCTGGCCGACTCGGTCGAGTCGTCGTCGCTGCCGCACGCGGCCAGGACGAGAGCGCCGACGGCGATCGCCGGGATGATCCGGCGCAGGGCGGGGGAGCGTCGCATGAGGTTCTCCTTCAGGTTGTGGTGTTCACGCACCGGACAAACTAGTGGCTGGCTTGACTGCGCAGACGTTTCACGGTGGGCCTACGTTCCACTCGTGGCCCCCCGATCGACGAATGATGTGGTCCGTCTCGGACTCGTCGTGACCATCGGGCTGGTCCTGGCTGGGGCGGTCTGGTTCCAGCGGGGGACGATCGGTGATGCGATCGGTGAGATGCGGCGATTGTCGTTTGCCGTCATCGTCGTGTTGGTTGCATTGGGCGCAGTCGAACGTGTCAGCCGAGCCGGCATCGTGCAGCGGTTGCTCGGCACGACCTCGTTCGGCCGGTCGCTGACGATCCACGACGTCGGCACCGCCGCCAGCAAGGGGGTACCGCTCGGGGGTCCGCTCGCAACCGGCCTGCGCTGGTCGATCGCTCGCGATGCTGCGGTGCCGACCACGACGTTCACCTCGATGCTTGTTGCCTATGGGGTGGCGACGACGTTCGCAACCTGGCTGCTGCCGTTCGGTGTGCTGCTGGTGGAGATCACCCAGCGGCCGCCGACTCGCACCGACCTCGCCATGCTCGCGGTGTGTTCGGTGGTCGTCGGCGGCTCGGCGCTGTTCTGGGCGGTCGTGTTGCGCTCCGAGCGCATCACCGCCTGGCTGGTGGCCGCCATCCACAAGCTGACCACTCGTGCGGTCAACCGCTTGCCGTCGCTCGCTCCTCGGTTCGCCGGCCACGATGTGGGCGCCGGACTGCTCGAGGTCAGGGCATCGTTGCGTGCGGTGGCGGGGCGCCCGTTGGGGCTGCTGGCCGCCACGGCGCTCGCGCAGTCGGTCGGTGCGGTGATCCTGGTCGTGGCCTTGCGTGGGCTCGGCGTCGGCGACGAACTGGGGTTGATCGAGTTCGCCCGCATCTACTTCGTGGTCACGCTGCTCAGTTCGTTCGTTCCCGTGCCCGGCGGCGTCGGGGTGGTCGAAGCTGGTCTCACCGGCGCGCTCGTCGCTGCCGGTGTCGATGCTTCAGCGGCGCTCGCCGGCGTGCTCGTCTACCGACTGATCACCTACGTCGTTCCGATCGTCTTGGGTGCGATCCTGTACGTGATGTGGCGTCTCGATGTTGCCCGTCGCCACAAGCGCTCGGCAGCGGTGACCCAGGGCGATCCGATCCCAGAATCGGCCACGGCGACGATCTAGCGTTTCGATCGAGCGACATCGGTCGACTGGGAGCCGAGCGCGTCGAGACAACCGCAGGAGAATCGCCATGTCCAGCATGCCGCCGCCGCCCCCGCCACCGGGCTCGCCCCCGCCGCCTCCTTCAGGCGGGTACCCGCCTGGTGGCTACCCGCCATCCGGGTGGAACCCGGGTTGGCAGCAGCAGCCGTCGGGCCCGAAGCCGGCGAACTATCTCGTGTGGGCGATCCTCACCACGCTGTTCTGCTGCTTGCCGTTCGGTGTGGTCAGCATCGTGTTCGCGGCACAGGTCGACGGCAAATACAACTCGGGCGACTACGCCGGGGCGGTCACGTCCTCCGAGGCGGCGAAGAAGTGGGCGATCGTCGCGGCGGTGACGTCGGTGGCGCTGATCGTGCTGTACCTCATCTTCGTTGTCGCCGTGGTCGGATTGTCGGAGGCGTGACGTCGCGAGCTGCCCCGGTCGGTGCTGCGGCGGCAGCTGCGGCCTGGGTCGCGTTCGCGAGTTGGACGACCAGGCCCGGGGCGACAACGGGTCTGCACATCGCCTGCCCGTTCAAGCACCTCAGCGGTCTCGACTGTCCTGGTTGCGGTTCGACCCGCGCGCTCGGCGCCCTGACGCGCCTGGATGTCGGGGCGGCGTTCGATCACAACGCCGTGGTGCCCATTGCCCTGCTCTTCGTCGTTGCCGCCTGGGCGACCTGGGCGTGGGCGGTGTGGCAGGGTCGATCCCGCGCCGACCTGCTCAGTGGCCGATGGCAGGTCGCTTCGGTGGGGCTCGTGCTCGTTGGATTCGCCGTACTGCGCAATCTGCCGGGAGCAGGTTGGTTGGGGTCGGGCTTGTCGTCCGGGTGATCATCGCCGGGCTCACCCTGACGAGAGGTGACCCCGAACGCCGAGTCCGAATCGAACTGCACGAACCGGCGGTGATCGAATAGGTTGCGGGCGTGAATCGTGTGATGACTGCCCGACGCCGCCTGTCTCGTTCGGGGTGGTGGCACTGATGGCGCGCTTCGGTCGAATCCTGACCGCCATGGTCACCCCCTTCGACGCCGATGGCGAACTCGACGTCGATGCGGCGGTGGCGCTGGCGAAGTGGCTCGTCGAACAGGGCAACGAAGGTCTCGTGGTGTCCGGCACCACCGGCGAATCCCCGGTGCTGTCGATCGACGAGAAGCTGACCTTGTTCGAGGCTGTCGTCAACGCCGTCACGGTGCCGGTGATCGCCGGCACGACCGGGTCGAACACGCGCCACGACATCGGCCTCACCGAAGAGGCCGGCCACCTCGGTGTCGCCGGCATCTTGGGCGTGTGCCCGTTCTACAGCAGGCCATCGCAGGCCGGTCTCGAGATGCACTTCCGGGCGATCGCAACGTCGACCGACCTGCCCGTGGTGCTGTACGACATCCCCAAGCGCACTGGGCGCAAGATCGACAGCGCCACGATCGTCCGTCTCGCCAACGACGTGCCCAACATCGTTGCGCTCAAGGATGCCGCAGGCAATCCAGGAGCGACGGCTGCGGTCTCCGCCAACTGCCCGCCGGACTTCGAGGTCTACTCCGGTGACGACTCGATGACCCTGCCGCTCCTGGCCGTCGGTGCCGTCGGTGCCATCGGTGTGGCCACCCACTGGTGCGCGCCCGATCATGTCGCGATGTTCGACGCATGGGGACGCAACGACATCGCCGCAGCTCGGCGGATCAACGCCCGCCAGCTCGAGAGCTACGAGTTCGAGACCAGCGACGACACGCCGAACCCGGTACCGTCGAAGGCCATGTTGAGAACGCTCGGTCATGCTGTCGGGGAATGCAGGTCCCCGATGGGGCCGACGCCCCACGGACTCGAACACGCCGCCCGCGGTGTCTACGAGCGCCTGGTGGCCGCACGTGGCTGATCCAACCAAACCTGGCTCGACGAACCCGAAGGTCCCGGTTCGTGTCGTCTTCCTCGGCGGGCTCGGCGAGATCGGCCGCAACTGCATGGCGATCGAGCAGGGCGCCGCTGACGACCCCGATCGCACGATCATCCTGATCGACTGCGGGTTGATGTTCCCCGACGCCCACATGCACGGCGTCGACCTGATCCTTCCCGACTTCACCTACCTGCGCGAGAACGCCCAGCGCATTTCGGCGCTCGTGCTCACCCATGGCCACGAAGATCACGTCGGTGCCATCCAGTACCTGCTGCGCGACCACGACGGCATCGGCGATCTGCGCGACGAGCCCCTGCCGATCTATGGCGCAGCGCTCACGCTCGGCCTCGCCCGCAACCGCATCGAGGAAGCCGGTCTGCTGCCGAAGACCGACATGCGCAAGGTCAAAGACGGCGCAACCGTCGAGATCGGCTCGCTCGTCGTCGAGTTCATCCCCGTCACCCACTCGGTGCCTCACGCCCATGCCATTGCGGTCCACACCACCCAGGGCGTGGTGCTGCACTCGGGCGACTACAAGATCGACCTCACACCGGTCGATTCACGTCGCACCGACCTGGCGCGCCTCGGCCAACTCGCGAAGGACCCCGGCATCCGACTGCTGATGTCCGACTCGACCAACGCCGAGGAAGCCGGCTACTCGCCGAGCGAGACCACGGTCGGCTCGGTGCTCACCGGGTTGTTCGCTGCGCACCGCGACCGCCGCATCGTCACGGCCAGCTTCGCCAGCCACCTGCACCGCATCCAACAGATCGCTGACGCGGCCATGGCCGACGGGCGCAAGATCGCCACGCTCGGGCTGAGCATGAAGAAGAACATCCGCCTGGGCCGCGAGCTGAAGGTGCTCGACATCCCCGAGTCGGCGATCATCGACATCGAAGAGATCGACAAGTACGCGCCCGGCCAGATCTGCATCATCTCCACCGGATCGCAGGGCGAGCCGATGTCGGCGCTCGGGCTGATGGCGCGAGGCGAGAACAAGTGGCTCAAGCTCGGCGAGCACGACACGGTCGTGCTCTCCAGTCACGCGATCCCGGGCAACGAGAGCAATGTCAACGCGGTCATCGACGGGCTGATCCGCATGGGCGCCGACGTGGTGCACTCCGGCATCATGGACGTCCACGCCACCGGCCACGCCCAGGCCGACGAGATCAAGACCTACCTGTCGATCGTCAACCCCGAATGGTTCGTGCCGATCCATGGCGAATACCGCCACATGGTCGCCAACGCCAAGCTCGGCGAACTGATGGGCGTGCCTCACGATCGTGTGGTGCAGTGCGAGGACGGCGATGTGATCGAACTCACCGAGAAGGATCTGCGACCTGTCGGCCGGGTACCGGCGGGCTATCTGTACGTCGACGGCATCGTCGGCGACGTCGGTCAAGGTGTGTTGCGCGACCGTCAGAAACTCGCCGAAGAAGGCGTGGTCGTGGTGGTCGTCACCGTCGACATCCAGACCGGAAAGGTGCTGGTCGGCCCCGAGATCATCACCCGTGGCTGGGTGTACGCACCTGAGGCCGAAGATCTCCTCGACGAGGCCTGCGACACGGTCGCCGACGCTGTCGAGAAGTCGCTCGGCAAGGGTGTGCGTGACGTCGAGGCGCTCGAGCGTGATGTGCGCCGTGCAGCCGGCAAGTTCGTCAGCGAGCGCACCAAGCGTCGGCCGATGATCGTGCCCGTGGTCATG
Organism: Ilumatobacteraceae bacterium; assembly: GCA_963717385.1. Taxonomy (GTDB): domain Bacteria; phylum Actinomycetota; class Acidimicrobiia; order Acidimicrobiales; family Ilumatobacteraceae; genus Sva-07. The sequence continues at coordinate 439,776 of CAVQWE010000006.1, read as the reverse complement.
GAGGCCTGATTGGCCCGCTTGGCTGGCGCCCTGCTGATCGCCGTGCTCCTGGTGGGTTGTGGCGGCGGGGACGACGATGACCAATCGGTGCCGTCTGTCCGCGTCGGCGACATTCGTCCGGCGATCGAGGCGGTCGAAGCCGAGCTCGGCGGCAGTCAGGAATTCTTCGAGGTCAACGCCACCGCGCAGTTGGTCAACCTGTTCGTCTCCGTCGACGGCGGGAGCTCGGCCGTGCCGTACGTCTTCTTCGACGGCGAGTTGCAGTCGCCAGCGCCCGCTCTGCCCGTGGAGTCGGGGTTCACGTTCGGCGCCGACGCCATCGATTTCGACGAGGACACGGTGCTCGATGCGGTGGCCGCCGAGCTGCCGGTGTCCACGATCGACGGGTTCGCCATCGAAGGTGGCGAGGGCGGCATCGTGCGATATCTGGTGTCGACGGTGTCAGCGCAGGGTGGCGTGCTCGCCGTCACCGTCGCCGCTGACGGCACCGTGCTCGAAGTCGACCCCGTCTGACGTCTGACGTCTGACGTCTGACGTCTGAGGTTTCACCACGAATGTCACATGTCGTTGGTTGAGCGTGTCAGGGTGATCCGATGACGTTGCCGACATCGATGACCGCCGCCGTCACGATGGGCCATGGCGGGCCCGAGCAGACGGTGACGCGTTTCGATTGGCCGTGTCCGCAGCCCGGCCCGGACGAGGCAGTGGTGCAGGTGACCGCCGCAGCACTGAACAACACTGACATCTGGTCGCGCCAGGGCGCCTACGGAACCGCCGAAGATGCGAGAGCGGTGGCTGGTTGGAAGGGGGTCCCGCTCGACTTCCCTCGCATCCAGGGCATCGACGTCGTCGGCCGGGTCTGCGCCGTCGGGGACGGTGTCGATGACGCATGGCTCGACGTGCGGGTGCTGGTTGACCCAGCGGCGCGCTATGTCGACGACCTCCCCGTCGACATCGTGGGCAGCGAGGTCGACGGGGGCTTCGCCCAGTTCCACCGGTGTTCGGTGGAGCAACTCCATGACGTGACGGGTTCACCGTTGACTGATCCGCAACTGGCGTGCCTTCCAACGGCCTACGGCACGGCGCTCGGCATGATCAACCGAGCGGGCATCTCGGCCGGCGAACGGGTGCTCGTCACAGGCTCATCCGGAGGTGTCGGAATGGCGGCGATCCAGCTGCTCGCCGATCGTGATTGCGAGGTGGTCGCCAGGACCAGCGCTGCGCATCGAGACCTCATCTCGACCCTCGGTGTCGCCGAGGTCTCGGTTCGAGGCGCTGACGACATCGCGGCGCTCCGTCACGTGGACGCTGTCGTTGATGTGGTTGGCGGTGAGGAGTTCGGGTCGCTGGTCGATCGCCTGCGCGACAACGGGCGCCTCGTGACCGCTGGAGCGATCGCAGGACCAGTGGTGGCGCTCGATCTGCGTCGTCTGTATCTCCAGCAACGACGACTGATCGGCTCGACCATGCACACTCCCGCCGACTTTCGGCACCTTGCGGAGGTCGCCAGGAATGGAGGCGTCGAGCCGATCTTGGCCGCAACCTTCCCACTCACCGAGATCGCTGCAGCGCAGGCCCGGTTCGTCTCACGGGAGTTCGTCGGCAAGCTCGTCCTGCTGCCCTGACACCGTTCTCGTGAACAAGGTGCGGTCCAGGTGCGCATCTTGTTCACCAGAACGGCGGCGGTGAGGGTCGCCGTTCTGTGTGACGCCCCCTTGGTACCGTGTTCTCTGCCATGAGTACCTGGGGTCCGTCCAAGAAGCGTTCGACGTCGAAGGGTTCCGCCGGCGCGTCTTCGAAGGGCTCGGCGTCATCGTCGAAGGGTGCTTCCTCCAAGGGGGGCACCGCAAAGAGCCCCACCGGTAAGGGTTCGGCGGCCAAGAGCACCACGAAGAAGAAGGCGGCGGGCAGCGTCGACGATCTCACGCCGCCGGAGGGGTCGGGCTCACGGCGCGACCAGGCCCAGGCCGAACTCCGCGATGCAGTTGGCGGCCGCGAGCACGAATTCTTCGGAATCGGACTCATCGGGCTCGCAGTGTTGCTGGCACTTGCCGTCTATGTGAATCTCGCCGGGCCGTTGGGTCGAGGCATCGAAACCCTCACCGGCTGGCTCTTCGGGCTCGGCCGATACGCCGTGCCGCTGATGCTCGTCGCAGTCGGTGTCTCGTTGCTGCGCAAGGGCCGTTCCGCGGGGCCGTTCCAGTTGGCGATCGGATGGTCGCTGATGTCGTTGGCGATCCTGGGCCTCTTGCAGGTCGCCCGCGGCGCGGAGAGTCTGGGTGACGCCGCCGACCTCGTCTCCGAAGCCGGCGGCTGGATCGGTGCGCTGGTGGGTGCACCGCTCGAGGGATCCCTCGACACCGCTGGTGCAGCCGTGCTGCTGATCGTGGTGTTCACCGGTGGCGCGTTGTTGGTCACGCGCACCTCGGTCAAGACATTCGCGCAGCAGACCGGTGGATTCCTGGCTGCGGTCAGCGCACCGCTGGGACGTGCTGCCAAGTCAGGGCTCAGCAACATCTCCACACTGAACAGCGACCGCGAGGCCGATGCCGCAGTTCGTGGCGTCTCGAGCGACGGGCACGACGTCGCTGGCGAAGCGTCCCCGCTCGCCGCGCCTGGTCTCTACGACTTCGCCGCCGAAGGCGACGACCTGGGGGGCGCAACGTCGCCGGCGAAGAAGCGCCGGGCGAAGAAGCCATCGATCGACACCGGGAGTCAGCCGTCTGGCGCGGTCGTCGGCGACGGAGCGACCGTCGGCGAGTGGGTGCTGCCGCCCATGACCTTCCTCGACCGGCCCGGCGAGCAGAAGATCGACCGCAAAGAGGTCGAGGCCCGCGGTCGGATGCTGCACGAATCGCTGGCGTCGCACGGTGTCGAGACCACGTTGCTCGGGATGACCGTCGGGCCGACGGTGACCCGGTACGAACTCGAATTGGGTCCTGGCGTGAAGGTCGCACGGGTGACCAGCCTGCAAAAGGACATCGCCTACGCCATGGCGGCTGTCGACGTTCGCATCCTGGCGCCGATTCCCGGGCGCTCGGCGATCGGGGTCGAGGTGCCCAACCACCAGCGCCAACTCGTTGCGCTCGGCGACCTGCTCGCGTCGCCCGAGGCGACCAAGGCCGACAACCCGCTCGACGTGGCGATCGGCAAGGACATCGCGGGCAAGGCCGTGTTCCTCGACCTCGCCGCCACTCCGCACATGCTGATCGCCGGTGCCACGGGCGCCGGCAAGTCGAGCGGCATCAACTGCATCATCACGTCGCTGCTGATGCGCACCACCCCCGACAACGTGCGCCTCATCCTGATCGACCCCAAGCAGGTCGAGATGGGACAGTACGCACGGCTCCCGCACCTGCTCACGCAGCCGGTGACCAACCCGAAGAAGGCGGCCAACGCGCTGGGTTGGGCGGTCAAGGAGATGGAACGGCGCTATGACGTGCTCTCCGAACTCGGCTATCGCGACATCGGCGGCTACAACAAGGCGTTCGCCAAGGGGCAGATCCAGCCGCCGCTCGGTACCGAACTCGAATACGAGCACATGCCGTACATCGTGGTGGTCGTCGACGAGCTCAACGACTTGATGATGGTCGCCGCTCGTGACGTCGAAGAATCGATCACGCGCATCGCCCAGAAGGCCCGCGCTGTCGGGATCCACCTGATCGTGGCCACTCAGCGTCCGTCGGTGAACGTGATCACTGGTGTGATCAAGGCCAACATCCCGGCTCGCATGGCCTTCGCCGTCTCCAGTCTCACCGACAGTCGCGTGATCCTCGACCAGCCCGGTGCCGAGAAGCTCGTCGGCAAGGGCGACATGCTGCTGCTGCCGGGCAACTCGTCGGTTGCCAACCGCGTCCAGGGGTCGTTCGTCAGCGAAGACGAGGTGCGTCAGGTGGTCGCCCACTGGCGGGCCCAGTCGCCCGAGCCGATCTACTCCAACGACGTCGAGTCCGGCGGCGAGGGCGGTGACACTGTTGGCGGTGCCTCCGGTCAGTCGACGCTCGTGCCGCCTCGGCCCGACGGGGGCGGCGCCACTGGTGCTCCCGCGGCGGGCGCCATGGCCCCGATGGACCGTCTCGATGTCACCTCCGACGCGAACGCGTTCTCCGCTGGCGACGAGGACGAGGACACCGTGATGATGCGCCAGGCGATGGAGCTGATCGTGCGCAGCCAGCTCGGCTCCACCTCGATGCTGCAACGCAAACTCAAAGTCGGCTTCGCCCGCGCCGGGCGCATCATGGACCTGCTCGAACAGCGCGGCGTCGTCGGCCCCAGCGAAGGCTCGAAGGCCCGCTCGGTACTGATGACGGTCGAGGAGTTCGAACTCCTCCAGCAGAACGGCCAACTCTGAGCGTTCTGGTTCACCAGCAGCAGTTGGCTGAGAGGCGGGGGTGGCGGTGATGGCAACATGAAGCCATGGACCAGCCCACTGTCACCGAATTCACACCAGCACTGACCGAGATCGCCAGCGGGCTCGCGTTCCCGGAGGGGCCGATCTGTCTGCCAGATGGGTCGGTGGTGCTCGTCGAGATGTTCGGCCCGCGCCTCACCAAGGTGCACCCCGACGGAAGCACCGAGACCATCGCTGACATCCCAGGTGGGCCCAACGGCGCCGCAGTCGGCCCCGATGGTGCCTTCTACGTGTGCAACAACGGCGGGTCGTTCACACCACTCGACCTCGGCGGATTGACGCTGCCAACCGGCGGTTTCGACGCCGACACCTACTTCGGCGGTCGGATTCAACGTGTCGATCCGCACGACGGCACGATCACCGACCTCTACACCGAGTGTGACGGCCGCCCGCTGCGCGGTCCGAACGACCTGGTGATGGACGGCCACGGCGGTTTCTGGTTCACCGACCACGGCATCCGCGACGAACACGCTCGCACCGCGGACCTCACAGGCATCTACTATGCGCACGCTGATGGCTCGGGCATCTCCGAAGCGGTGTTCCCGACCGACTCGCCGAACGGGATCGGCCTGTCGCCCGACACCGACACCCTGTATTGGGCCGAGACCCACACCGGCCGGCTCTTCCAGCGGTCGGTCTCCTCGCCGGGCGAGCTCGCGGGCGCCGACCTGCTCGACCCTGGTCTGCTCTACGGGTTCCCCGGTTACCAGTTCCTCGACTCGCTCGCGGTGGACGGTGAGGGCTGGGTCTGTGTGGCCACGATCTTCAACGGTGGGATCACGGCGATCTCGCCCGACGGCACGCAGGTCGAGCACTACGCCACCGGCGACCTGCTCACCACCAACATCGCCTTTGGCGGTGACGACTTGCGCACTGCGTACGTCACCTGTTCCAGCACGGGTCGTCTCGTGTCGTTCCCGTGGCCGCGACCGGGTTTGCGACTCGCCCACCAGTGATTCCGATCATCGACCTCGGGCTCGTCACCGAGGGGTCGATCGACGACCGTCGGCGCGTCGCCCAGGACCTCGACCGTGCATGCCGGGACGTGGGGTTCTTCGTGCTGGTGGGCCACGGTGTGAGCGACGCCACGATCAGCGAACTCCACCAGCAGGCGCTGGCGTTCTTCGATCTCCCGCTCGCCGACCGGCTGGCGGTCGCCATGCCCGAGCCGGGATACCCCTACGGCTACAGCCCGATCGCTGCTGAGGCACTCAACCGGTCGATCGGCGGGGCCGCGGCGCCAGACGCGAAGGAGACCTTCAACATCGGGCCCATCGACCCGCCGCCTCGGCCGCTGGGTGAGGTGGACGACCCCGACGAGCGTGCGGTGTATTCACCGAATCTCTGGCCCGCCGCGTTGCCGTCGCTGCGCCCTGCTGCCGAGCAGTACTACCGGGCGATGTCGGCGCTGTCCGGTCGCGTCCTGGAGGGCCTGGCGTTGGCGCTCGATGTTCCGGGCGACACCTTCGAACCGCTCATCGATCGTCACGCCTCGGCGCTGCGACTCGCTCACTACCCACCGATCGACGCCGGGCTTGCGGCCGGGCACTTCCGGGCGGGGGCGCACACCGACTACGGCACCCTGACGGTGTTGTGGACCGATGGTGAACCTGGTCTTCAGGTGTTGCACCCCAACGACGGGTGGGTCGATGTCGAATCGATCGACGGCGGGTTCATCGTGAACCTGGGCGACCTCATGGCGAGGTGGACCAACGACCGGTGGCGCTCGACGATGCATCGGGTGGTGGCAACGGGAACCGGGCGTCGACTTGTCGATCCCGTTCTTTCACAACGCCAACTGGGACGCGCAGATCGATTGCATCGTCGAACGCAACGAGCGAGCGAGGTATCCGCCGATCACCGCCGGCCGCCACCTGATGGACAAGTTCCGCTCGACCCAGTGACCTCGCCCGATTGACAGGGATGCGGCCACGCCCTCGTGCGCCCGCCCCGCCAGGTAGCGTGGTCCATCGTGTCCCAGCGGTTCTACATCGAGACGCTCGGCTGCCCGAAGAACGACGTCGACTCCGACAAGCTGGTCGGCGCGCTCCTCGCGGACGGCATGGAGCCCACCGATGACGCTGCCCTGGCAGACCTCGTGGTGGTCAACACGTGCGCGTTCATCGACGACGCCCGTCGTGAGTCGATCGACACGATCCTCGCGCTCGACGAACAACGCGCGAAGGGGTCGCGCCTGGTGGTCACGGGCTGCATGGCCGAGCGGTACGGCGATGAACTCGCTGCTGAGCTTCCCGAGGTCGACCAGGTCGCCGGCTTCGGGCAGGCGTTCAACGTCACCCCGGCCGAACGTGACGGCACCGAGGTGCCCAAGGGTGCCGCAGCGGGCCGCAAGCTGATTCCGGTGTCGTCCACCCCGCTGCCCGAGTTCGATCTGCTCAATCTGCCCCGTCCGAAGTCGGCGGTGCCGTGGGCGTACGTCAAGATCGCCGAGGGCTGCGACCGTTCGTGTGGCTTCTGTGCGATCCCGAGCTTCCGTGGCCCGCAGCGCAGTCGCGACATCGCATCGATCCTCACCGAGGTCGACCAGCTCGAAGCCCGTGAGATCGTGCTCGTCGCCCAAGACCTGGCGTCGTACGGCAAGGACCGTCCGGGCGAGCTGGGTGCTGGCTCGATCGTGCCCCTCGTGAAGGCCGTCGCCGACGAAGTCGACCGGGTCCGGTTGCTGTACTTGTACCCCAGCGATCTGAGCGACGAGTTGATCGACGTGATCTGTGCCTCCGGTGTGCCGTACTTCGACCTGTCGTTGCAACACGTCAGCAAGCCGTTGCTGCGCCGGATGCGCCGGTGGGGCGACGGCCAGCGATTCCTCGACCGCATCGCCGACATCCGAGCGCGCGAGCCCGACGCCGCATTCCGCAGCAACTTCATCGTCGGCTACCCCGGCGAGACCGAAGCCGACCACGACCAACTGCTCCACTTCGTCGAGGAGGCCCAGCTCGACTGGTGCGGTTTCTTCTCGTACAGCCGTGAAGACGGCACCTACGCAGCCGACCTCGACGGTGCAGTCGACCCCGCCCTGATGAGCGAACGGCTTGCCGAGCTCCGCGAGATGCAAGACGACATCACCGCCATGCGACGCGATGCGTTGATCGGCTCCACCATCGAAGTGCTCGTCGACACCGCCGGCGTTGCCCGCAGCCATCGCGAAGCACCCGAGATCGACGGGATCGTGCACGTCGACCTCGTCCTCGAACCGGGTGCGATGGTCGATGTCGAGATCGTCGATGCGCTCGGCCCCGATCTGGTTGCTGCAGGTGTGAACGTCGACAGTTTGGATGCAGCTGGATGACGGTGCCCCCCGACAAGCTCGCCACGTGGGCGAACGCGATCACCGTCGGGCGTTTGCTGCTGTCGCCGCTGATGTTCTGGGCGATCCCGAACCATGACATGGGGTCGTGGATCTCCGTCGGGCTCTGGTTCGTGTTGTGCGCGAGCGATGGCATCGACGGCTACATCGCACGCCGCCACGGCACCACGTCGGCCGGAGCGTTCCTCGACCCCTTGGCCGACAAGGTCCTCGTGCTCGGAGCCATGTTCACGCTCGTGAGCACCGGCGTCTTCTGGGTGGTGCCGGTGATCATCATCGCCGCACGCGAGTTCATCATCAGCGTGTACCGGGTGCTGGTCGGCGGCAAGGGCATCAGCGTGCCCGCATCCAAACTCGGCAAGTACAAGACGGTCGCACAGCAGTTCGCCGTGGCGTTCGCCCTGTTTCCGCCGACGGCGCTCGACGCAACGTGGCTGTGGAACGGGCTGTTGTGGATCGCCGTGGTGCTGGCACTGCTCAGCGGTGCGCAGTATCTGTGGCGTGCGCGTCAGTTGGGTGCTTCGCTGCCGGCCCCGCTCACCGTTGATCAGGTGGGCTGATGGCGTTGCGCTGCGATGTGCTGGCGGTCGGTACCGAACTGCTGTTGGGCCAGATCATCGATTCGAACTCGGCGTGGATGGGCGGCGAACTCGCGGCGAACGGCATCGACTCGCTCGTGCAGGTCAAGGTGGGCGACAACGTCGGGCGGATCGAGGCGCAACTGCGACGCCTGCTCGAAAACGCCGACGCGGTGATCATGTGCGGTGGGCTCGGGCCCACTCATGACGACCTCACCCGTGACGCGATCGCGGCGGTGATGGGCGTCGACCTCCTGCTCGACGAGGCAGTCGCCGACGTGATCCGCACGATGTTCGAATCCCGTGGCCGTCGCATGGCGGAGAACAACCTCCGCCAGGCAATGGTGCCCGTCGGTGCAGCGATCATCCCGCAGACTCGCGGAACCGCGCCGGGCCTGATCTGCCCGGTCACCGTCGATGGTGTCGAGAAGGTGGTGTACGCCGTGCCGGGCGTCCCGCACGAGATGTACGACATGATGGAACGGGCGATCCTGCCCGATCTGCGGCGTCGCAGCGGCGAGGACTTCGTGATCCGCAGCCGTGTACTGCGCACATGGGGTGAGAGCGAGAGCGGCCTCAACGAGCGTCTCGACGACGTCATCGACGCGTTGGAGGGTCCCGACACGCCGACGCTTGCGTTCCTGGCGAGTGGCTGGGAGGGGCTCAAGGTGCGTCTCACCTCCAAGACCCCGACCGGCGCCGAATGCGACGGACAGCTCGACCACTGGGAGCAGGTGGTGCGTGCCGAGTTGGGCGATCTCGTCTTCGGCACCAACGACGACACGATGGAATCAGTCGTCCTCGACCTCTGCCGTCAGCGGGGTCTCACCCTCGCCACCGCCGAATCGGTCACCGGCGGGCTGGTCGGCGCTCGGCTGACAGCGATCCCCGGGGCGAGCACGGTGTTCCGTGGCGCCGTGGTCAGCTACGCCACCGAGGTCAAGCAGCAGCTGCTCGGGGTGGGGGAGGGGCCCGTCGTCAGCGAGGCTGCTGCACGCCAGATGGCCCACGGGGTGCGCGACCGCCTCGGCGCCGACATCGGGCTGTCGCTCACCGGAGTCGCCGGCCCCGACGAGCAGGACGGCCAACCCGTCGGCACGTTGTACGTCGGCATGGTCGGACCTGGTTTCGACGAGGTGCGCCACGCCCGCCTCCCCGGCCAACGCGAGCAGATGCGCCAGTTCGCCGTGATCACCTCGCTCGGCTTCCTCCGCTCGCACCTCGATGTCTGAGGTGGTGTGGTCCGCTCGGTGCGAGCGGGTTGCTCTCAGCGCCAGAACATCTGCTCGCATGATGCGGTCGAGGCGCGCCGGATAGCGTGTCGAGAGGCCCCTGTAGCTCAGCTGGACAGAGCAAGTCCCTTCTAATGACAAGGTCGCAGGTTCGAATCCTGCCGGGGGCGCTGTAGTGTGGTCAGCCGCTGCGTCGACTCGAGTCTGACGCGGCTCCACCCCCGATCAGACGAGGTTCTGCGTGAAGTTCAAGAAGGGCGAAACCGTCATCTACCCCCAGCACGGCGCATGTGTGGTGCAAGGGACCAAGAAGATGGAGTTCTTCGGCGAGAAGCAGGAGTACCTGATCCTGAAGACGGTCATCAACGAGATGACCCTCAAGGTGCCGATCTCGAGCACCGACGACGTCGGTGTTCGCCCGCCGGTATCGGCCGACGAACTCGAAGACCTGGTGTCGGTGCTCGCGAAGCCCGACCCTCGCGTTCCGTCCAACTGGAGCCGCCGGTTCAAGAACCACCAGGAAAAGCTGAAGAGCGGCGACGTGTACCAAGTCGCCGAAGTCGTCCGCAACCTGGCCGCTCGCAACCGCGACGCCTCGCTGTCGGCTGCCGAGCGCACGATGTACGAGCGTGCCCGCGTCAACCTGATCTCCGAGATCTCGCCGGCGCTGAAGGTGTCGGCCGAAGCCGCCGAGGCCTACCTCGACGATGCACTCGCGAAGGGCGTTCTCAAAGCGCCACCAGCCGAACCCAAGAAGAAGAAGTAGCGATCGATCTCGCGGGTCTGACCCGCGAACGCAATCAGCTCGCGCTGATCAGAGGGTGAAGCGAACCGTCACCGGCAGGTGGTCGCTGATCGCGGCCCACTCCGGTCCGCCAGCGGGAACGGTCGCGGTCACGTGGGTCGCCCCAACGGGAACGAGCACGTGGTCGAGGAGCTGCGTCGGAGCGTCCGACGGGTTGGTCATCGCCGGCACGACGTGCTCGACACCGGGTAGCGCGTCGATGATCGATGCATCGTCGGAGTCGTTGAAATCGCCGGCCACCACCGGTGGGGGATCGTCGCCGATGCTCGCCACCAGGTCGCTGACCCTCGCAGCCTCAGCACGTCGCGACTCGGCATCTTGGTGCGGCGAGAGGTGCAGGTTGTAGATCATCACCATCGATCGGTCCGGGCGACCCACCAGTCCCCATTGGGCGATCCGGCGTCGCCAGCTCCTCATCGGCTGGTCGTCGGAGATCTCGGTGTGGCCGACGGCGTCGAGCAGGTGCGGTGTCATGATCGCTGCCCCCTCTGCTCGCCACCACATCGCCTTGGTGTAGGGGTAGTGCTTGGGTGCCCACGAGTACCGCATCTGCAATTCGGTGGCGAGTTCGGTTGCCTGGCGACTCCTGATCTCCTGCAACACCACGATGTCAGGCGATTCGTCCCGGATCGCTGTGGCGAGCGCATCGACCGAAGGAAGCGCAGAGCCGTGCACGTTCCACGTGAGCACAGTCCAGCTGTGACCGGTGCCAGGCAGGGAATCCGACGACATGTCGCCGAGTGTCGCACGTCGCCGTGCCAGACTCGGCGATCATGAGCACGATCGCATTTCTCGGCCTCGGCGTCATGGGCGCCCCCATGGCGCGCCATCTGGCGAGAGCCGGCAACCAGGTGGTCGTGTACAACCGCACCGCTTCGAAGGCGTTGGCATGGGTGGCGCTCAACGGCAATCAGGCTGCACCCACACCGGCCGAGGCTGCGGTGGGTGCAGACATCGTGGCGATGTGCGTCGGCAACGACGATGATGTCCGCGAGGTGGTGTTGGGCCCGAACGGTGCGCTCGCTTCGATGTCGGCGGGTTCGATCCTCGTCGACCACACCACCGCATCGGCCGGCGCTGGCACGAGAACTCGCCGCAGCGTGCGCCGAACGCGGGGTCGGTTTCGTCGACGCCCCCGTCTCCGGTGGCCAAGCCGGCGCCGAGACCGGCGCGCTCACCGTGATGTGCGGCTGCGACGACGCCGAAGTGTTCGAGCGGGCAAAGGCCGTCATCGACGCCTACGCGAAGTCGTGCGTTCAGCTCGGCCCCGCCGGCGCTGGGCAGCTCACCAAGATGGTCAACCAGATCTGCATCGCCGGGCTGGTGCAGGGTCTCGCCGAGGGCGTGAACTTCGCGAAGCTCGCTGGACTCGATGTCGACCAGGTGGTCGACGTGATCGGCAAGGGTGCGGCGCAGAGCTGGCAGATGGACAACCGGGCACGCACGATGGCGGCCGACGAGTTCGACTTCGGGTTCGCGGTCGAGTGGATGCGCAAAGACCTCGGCATCGTGCTCGACGAAGCCGACCGCAACGGTGCCCGGCTGCCCGTGACCGCGCTGGTCGACCAGTTCTACAAAGATGTCGTCGCGAGGGGCGGCGATCGGTGGGACACCAGCAGCCTCATCCGTCTGTTGTCCTGATCTGTGACGTTTGGTGTCTGACACCAAACGTCACTTCTCGGCGGTGAAGTGCTCCTGAGCGAATTCGTAGACGCCTTGGTCGTGAGAGAACTCGACGGTGTTGCCGTCGGGGTCGCGGACCATGCAGATGTAGCCGATCGGATACGGCAGCTGCAGCGGGGGAGTCGCCAACCAGCCGCCTGACTCTGCAACGGCGGCGATGTCGTCGATGTCGCTGCGTTCGGCGACTTCGAAACCGAGATGCGCGAACGAGCCGAGCGGTGTCGGTTTGGCATTCTCGTCGGGTTCGTGGCCGGGGAAGAACTGGGCGAACACCAAGATGAACGGGGTGTCGGGCGCATCGGGATGGCCGAGCCATGCGCCGTAGCCGTTGGTCGTCCTCGCGCTTCACCAACAACTGCAGCGGGGTGTAGGTCGTGTACCACTCGATCATGGCGTCGATGTCGGTGACCGACAGCGCCAGGTGTGTCCAACGGGGAAGTCCTGCCACGAGATCGAACCTAGTCCTCGCTCGAGGTTGTCGGCCGTCTGCCGTGCACGATCTTCGGGCGGCGAGGGTTCGCCTGCCAGGGGATCACGTCGGAGGTGTCGGCCAACCAGCCGAGCAGCAGCCCGAGCAGTTCCCGCTGGAGTTCGAGGTCGTCGCCACGTCCGATCAGGTTGCGGGTCTCGTGCTGGTCGGCCAACCGGTCGTAGAACTCATCCGACTCGTACCGCCGGTGCACGTAGGTGTGAGTCGGGGTGCGCAGCGACATCGCTGTACCGACGAGCTCGGGTTGCTCTCGTTGGAGTCGCGACTTGGCCTCGTAGATGAAGCTGGCGGTCTCGAAGAGATGCTGATCACTCGCTCGGAACCCGCCCTCTGAGCAAGCGAAGTCGCGGTGGGTCACCGCAGGATCGGCGATGACGGGCAGCAGGCTGCGGCCGAAGTGGGTGTGTTCCGCCTCGGTTCCAGCGAGATCGAACACCGTCGGAAGGATGTCGACGAGTTCCACCGGGCGATCGACGGTCCGTCCAGCCGGCAGGTCGGCTCCGGCCATGATCAACGGATTGCGCAGGATGCACGGATCGAGCCCTGACGGCCATTTCTCGACCAGGCCGAAATCGCCGAGATACTCGCCGTGGTCAGAGAGGAACACGACCACGGTGTCAGCCGTCGCGCCGATCTCGTCGACCGTGGCGACGACGCGACCCAACTGGTCGTCGACCCGGCTGACCATGCCGTGGTAGGTCGCGGCGATCTCGCGGAGGTCGGCGTCGGTGAGATCGCCCCAGCCGTAGATGTCGCGGTACGCCTCCATGAAGCCCGGCTTGCCCTCGGTGTCGTCGGGCGCGATCGGCGATGGCATGTCGGCGCGATCGTGGAGCGAGAACCATGGTTCTTCGACCGTGAAGGGCGGATGCGGAAAGATCAACGGCACCCAGAGCGCCCACGGCTGGTCGCTCGGCACGTCGTCGCGAAGCCAACGCTCGGCAGTACGCACTGTCGCCTCGTCGAAGTCGACCGAGTCGACCGTTCCGGTCTCGCCGAAGTACATCGCGCGGTGGAGACGGTGGTCCTCCGGGAACGGTGAGGTCCAACGTTCGAGTGACGCCGCACGGTCGGGTGGATCGAGGAAGCCGCACATGTCGGAACTCGCCTCGGTGACACCCGGTGCGAACACGTCGCCGCGATCGCCCGCGATTGCGACTCGGTACCCGGCGGAACGGAGCGTCTTGAACAGGTTCGGCTCGTGATCCTCGATCAGGTTGTCGAGGGTTCGGTGCCCGGCCACGTGTGGATACCAGCCGGTCAGGAGCGACACTCGACTCGGACCACACACCGGGTGTTGCGCCCAGGCGTCGTCGAAGCGCACGCCGCGCTTGGCGAGTGCGTCGATGTTGGGCGTCTTTGCAACCGGACTGCCGAAACACCCCAACGCGTCGGCGCGCAGCTGGTCGGGCATGAAGAACACGAAGTTCGGTTGCCGCACCTCGCTCACCCGACTCACCTCACTGCGGTCGCGAGCGCGTCGACGATGCGGTCGACCTGTTCGTCGGTGGTGACGAACGGCGGGCAGAACGTGACGGTGTCGGTGCCGATCGCCCGGGTGACCACACCCAGCTCGAACATCTTGTCGCGAACGGCCATGGCGTTCTGGTCCGGTCGCATCGCGGCGCCGAAGATGGCGACCTCGCCGCGGAGGTGATCGAACGCACCGTCCGCTTCGAGCGACCGAAGACCCGATTCGAGTCGTGCACCCATCGTCGACGACACCGTCGAGCAAGCCGTCGCGTTCGATGATGTCGATGTTGGCCAGTGCCCCGGCACACGCTGCGGGATGGCCCGAGTAGGTGTAGCCGTGGCGCAGGATGAAGTCGGGATCGGCTTCGAGCGCCTCGCGTACCTGTGTGCCGACGATCACGCCGCCCAGCGGTTGGTAGCCCGACGTGACGCCCTTCGCGAACGTGGTCAGATCCGGCGTGACCCCGTAGTGCTCGGCGGCGAACCAAGTGCCCATGCGGCCGAAGCCGGTGATCACCTCGTCGAAGATCAACAACGCACCGTGCTGATCGCACAGCCGACGGGCTTCGGCGAGGTAGCCGTCGGTCGGGGGAACACGCCTGCGGCGCCCTGCACCGGCTCGGTGATCACCGCCGCGAGGCGATCGGCGTGTTCGGACATCAGCATCGACAGTGCCTCGATGTCGTCGCTCGGCACCTGCACCACGTCGGCGAGCAGTTCGCCGTAGCCCTCGCGATTGAGCGCGATGCCCTGGGCGCTCGTTCCGCCGTAGTTCGTGCCGTGGTAGCCGCGCACCCGCGAGATGATCAGTCGCCGCTCGGGGTGACCTGCTTGGACGTGTGCGAGTCGGGCGAGCTTCATGGCGGAGTCGACCGCCTCGGAGCCCGACCCGGCGAAGAAGACCCGGGCGTTCGGCATCGGTGTGAGTGCCACGATCCGTTCGGCGAGAGCGTCCGCTGGGGCGTTGGTGAAGGGATCGAAACACGAGTACGCCTCGATGGCAGAGATCTGACTGGCGACCCTGTCGGCAATCTCGCGGCGGCCGTGACCCACCTGGCAGTACCAGAGGCTCGCCATGGCGTCGACGTATTCGTTGCCGTCGGCGTCCCACAGCAGTGAACCCTCGCCTCGCACGATGGTGGTGAACTGCTCGCGGGTCGGTTTCGCGAACGGATGGAGAAAGGCGCCGGGCATGACCGCATTCTGTCAGCCGTTGGCGGTCGAGCCCGTTCCCGATTGCTCGCTGTGGCAAGGTCGCGGCATGAACACACCGTTCCGAGAGGCCGCCGAGCGGGTCAGCGCTGGGGGCGACCACCATGTCGAAGCTGCGCAACTCGTTGCACAGATGACGATCGAGGAACGACTCGGCTGTCTCGACGGAGACACACCGTTCTGGCCAGGGTTGTTCGACATGACCGCCGGTGGCTATTACCGCCACCCCTGGCCAGCGGCGCACGTCGACCGTCTCGGTGTACCCGGTATCGATTTCGCCGACGGCCCTCGAGGATGTGTGGTCGGCGATGCGACGGCCTTTCCCGTGAGCATGGCCCGCGGGGCGACGTTCGACCCGGAACTCGAGACGCGTATCGGCGACGCCATCGGTGCCGAGCTCAGGGCCAGCGGAGCCACCTACACCGGGGCGGTGTGCATGAACCTGCTGCGCCATCCAGCGTGGGGGCGGGCACAGGAGACCTACGGCGAGGATCCACACCACGTCGGCATGATGGCGTCGGCGTTCACCGCCGGGCTGCAACGTCACGTGTTGGCGTGCATGAAGCACTTCGCGCTGAACTCGATGGAGAACGCACGGTTCACGGTGGACGTCACCGTCGACGAGCGGGCGTTGCACGAGGTCTATCTCCCGCACTTCGAGCGAGTCGCCGCCGAGGGTGTGGCCTCGGTGATGAGTGCGTACAACTCGGTCAACGGCGAGTGGTGCGGCCAGAACCGGCACCTGCTCACCGACATCTTGCGCGACGAGTGGGGCTGGGACGGGTTCGTCACCTCGGACTTCATCTTCGGGCTGCGCGACCCGGCACGGTCGCTCACCGCAGGGCTCGACATCGAGATGCCATTTCGACAGCAGCGGGCGATGGCTCTCGCGGACGCGCTCGAACGCAATGAGATCACCGATGCGGACATCGACCGTGCGGTCGAGCGGATCGTGGCAACGCTGCTGCGCTTCGCGTCGGTCTTCGAGCACCAGCCGCCGGCCGACGTGATCGGCAGCGACGCCCATCGCCGCCTTGCCCGGGAGGCGTCGGCGGCTTCGACGGTGTTGCTGCGCAACGAGGGGTCGCTGCTGCCGATCGATGCGTCGTCGATCGGGCGGGTGGCGGTGCTCGGACGGCTCGCTGCGGTGCGGAACCTCGGTGACGGAGGGTCCAGCGATGTTCGTTCGACGGATGTGGTCACTGCGCTGGACGGGATTCGCGCACGTTTCGGTGCCGACCGGGTCGTGCACGCCGACCACGATGCGTCGATCGCTGTCGACGCCGACGTGGTCGTGGTGGTCGTGGGATACACGAAGGCTGATGAGGGCGAGTGCATCGAAGCAGCCGGGGCCGATCAACTGGGCCGCACGATCTTCCCGCCGATCGATCATCCAACGCTCGGCAATTCCGCCGTCTGGGCTGCGCCACCCGACCCGTTGCGGCCACCGGCGGCCCCGAGCGATGTGTCGAGCGGTGATCGCATGGCCCCCGGGGGCGACCGGACATCGCTGCGACTCTCAGCTGCCGACGAAGCGCTGATCGCTGCAGCTGCCGCCGTGAACGACCACGTGATCGTGGTGGTGGTCGGTGGGTCGGCGGTGATCATGCCCTGGGCAGCGGCGGTGCCGGCGGTGTTGATGACGTGGTATTCGGGTGTGGAGGGTGGGTCGGCGCTCGCCGACGTGCTCGCCGGTCACGCCGAGCCGGCGGGACGGTTGCCATTCGCTGTCCCAACCGACGCCGCCCACCTTCCCGACTTCGACCGTGACGCCACCGAGGTCACCTACGACCTCTTCCACGGTCAATGGATGCTCGACCGCGACGGCCACGCCGCGCACTTCCCATTCGGATGGGGCCTCGGGTGGGGTGCTGTCGACGTCGTGGGAGCCACACTGCCCGACCCGGCCACGCTGACCGCCTCGGTGCGCAACCCGGGTGCGGACCCACTCCGTGCGGTGGTCTTCGCGCATGCCGGTGTCGACCAGAGCGAGTGGGAGCGTCCCAGCCGTCGCCTCGTCGGTTTCGCCCGAGTGCTCGTCGAGCCGGGAGCCACCATCGATGTCGACATCGAACTCGATTGGTCGATGCTCGACGTCCGCTGCGCCGGCGAGTGGTCGACCGAGTCGGGCGAGTACGTGCTCGACGTGGGTCGCCACGCAGGCGATCCGGGAGCTGTGACGATTCGCCTCCAGCGCTAGCCTCGGCCAACATGCGCAAGCCTGAGGTCACCATTCCCGAAGAATCGCCGCCCGCCACACTGCTGAGCGAGGACGAGACCGTCGGCGACGGCGACGAGGCCGTCGCTGGCAAAGACGTCACCGTGCACTACGTCGGCGTGTCGTGGTCGACGGGCGAGCAGTTCGACGCATCATGGGACCGGATGGAGCCGTTCCGTTTCGGTCTCGGTCGCAGCCAGGTGATCCAGGGCTGGGACGAGGGCGTTCAAGGCATGAAGGTGGGCGGCCGTCGTCGGCTGACGATTCCGCCGCACATGGGGTACGGCGCTGCAGGTGCCGGTGGTGTGATCGCACCCAACGAGACCTTGGTCTTCGTGGTCGATCTCATCGCCGTCGGCTGATCCCGCCGTCGCCTGCCCACTGGAGGCGATGAGCCAGGCGCACCGGTGGGTGCGGTTCGTTCATCACTGACGCCTGCCCGCCCCGAGGTGGTCGGGCGTGCTCCACGCCGCTCCCTGAGTCCCGACCGGCTACGGTCGGCGAATCATCGGACGACGACTGGGGGTTGGTCATGAAAGCTGCAGTACTCAACTCGATTCCGGGACAGCTCGACATCGAAGACGTCGAGATCGGCGAACCTGGTCCACGTGAGGTCCTGATCCGCACCAAGGCCGCGGGTCTCTGCCACAGCGACCTTCATTTCATGGAGGGCAAGTACCCGTTTCCCTGCCCGGCCGTGTTGGGTCACGAGTCGGCCGGGGTGGTCGAGGCTGTCGGCTCGATGGTGCACTATGTGCAACCGGGCGACCACGTGATCACCTGCTTGTCGGCGTTCTGCGGGCACTGCTCGCAATGCACCGACGGGCACCTCTCGCTCTGCGAGAACAAGGGCACCGAGCTCGTCCGTCAGCCGGGCGAGCCGCCCCGACTGAGCCGATCTGGAGGCGAAACGGTCAACCAGTATCTGCACCTGTCGTCGTTCGCCGAGCAGATGCTCGTGCACGAGCAAGCGTTGGTGAAGATCGATGCTGACATGCCGCTCGACAAGGCAGCGCTCATCGGATGTGGGGTCACCACTGGTCTCGGAGCTGTGTTTCGCACGGCGCGGGTCGCTCCGGGTGAGACGGTGGTGGTCATCGGCTGTGGCGGCATCGGTCTGTCTGCGGTCCAGGGCGCCCGAATCGCCGGGGCCAACAAGGTGATCGCTGTCGACATGGCCGAGTCGAAGCTCGAACTGGCCCAACAGCTCGGCGCGACCCACGTGATCAACGCATCCACCGACGACCCGGTTGCTGCTGTCAAAGATCTCACCGGCGGGGGAGTGCATCACTCGTTCGAAGCGGTGGGTTTGAAGCAGACCGCCGAACAGGCCTACGAGATGCTGCGCAACGGCGGTCAGGCCACGGTCATCGGGATGATCCCTGTTGGCACCAAGATCGAGATCCACGGGCCCGAGCTGTTGTACGAAAAGACGCTCACGGGATCGAACATGGGCTCCAACCAGTTCCGCACCGACATGCCTCGCTATGTCGACATGTACCTCGACGGGCGCCTGCATCTCGATGAGATGGTGTCGAAGACCATCACCCTCGACCAGATCAACGATGGCTTCGCCGACATGAAGACGGGCAACGTCGCTCGCAGCGTCATCGCCTTCGACTGACCACTTCGGCATCAGCAACGCCGACATCATCGAGATCAGCATGTCCGGGGCGCGACAGTTCCGGTCGAGGACCAGAAGCTCACGGGAATCTCGATCACGGGACTCACCGTCGTCAACCCGAACTTCGACGCGATCGGCGTGTACGCCACCAATGACGTCCGGGTGAGCCGCAACACGACGAGCGACACGGGTTGCGGAGGCATCTTCCTGCTGTTCGTGGACGACCTGACGGTCGATCGCAACACCGTGACGGGTGCGCAGAATTGCAACGGGATCGACGTGGCAGCCTCGTCAAACGGCACAGTGACCCGCAACGTCGCGAACGGAAACGGGGTGAACGGCATCGCCATCAACGACTCGTCCGACATCACCGTGAGCCGCAACACGGCGACCGGAAACTGCCAAGGGATCGGGGTCTTCGACAACAATGACCCCTCCGAGTTGCCGACCGCCGATGTCACGGTCACCCGGAACACCGCGAGCGCGAACAACATCATCTGCTTCCCGTTCAATTCCCCGGACGATCTGCCCGAGGCGCTGGTCCCGTCGGTGGCACCGGCATCATCGTCGCCGGAGCGAACAACACCGTCATCACACGCAACATCACCAACGACAACGTGGTCGACGGGTTCACGCTGACGGCGAGCGGCATCTTCGTGACCGACTTCCCGGGCGACGGACCTGACGCGCCGCCGTCCTCGATCTCGACGAACACGACCCTCGACCGGAACACGGCGTTCGGGAACGCATCGATCGAAGGCGCCCGCGACCTGCTGGTGCAGACCGGTGGAAGTTTCGCCTCGATCGCACGGAACCGGTGCGGTGTCAGCGTGCCGGACGAATCCTGGTGCGCCGGCTGACCTGAGCTGACGCCACCAGGTGGCGAAAGCCACGGAGCCTCTTTCTGATCACTGACACCGAGGCGATCAGCGCACCTCCGTCCGGGCAGGTCGGGGGGCGCTCGACCGCTCGGTGTGCCGGCAATACCTTCACCCCGCAGCGCCTGCTGGCACGCAGTACGCCTGATGCGGAGTTCCCGTCTACTGTCGGCACCGATGAGAGCTGTCGTGTGCAAAGCGTTCGGGCCGCCCGAGGCCCTGGTCGTCGAGGAGATGGACGACCCGACGGCCGGTGACGGCCAACTGGTGATCGAGGTGAGGGCATCGGCGGTGACGTTCCCCGACACCCTGATGCTCGAGGACAAGTATCAGTTCCATCCGACGCCGCCGTACATCCCCGGTGGCGAGGCCGCCGGTGTTGTCGTGGCCGTCGGGAGCGGCGTGGCCGGCTGGTCGGTTGGCGACCGTGTCGTCGGTGGGCTCGGGACAACAGGTGGCTACGCCACACTGCTCGCGATTCCCGCCGCCACCGCGCGTCGGCTCCCGGATGCGGTCGACTTCGCTGTCGCCACCGGGCTGAACTACGCATACGGCACGACGCTGTATGCGCTCAAGCACCGGGCGAACATCCAGCCGGGAGAGACGCTGCTCGTGCTCGGTGCCGGTGGCGCACTTGGCGTGTCGGCGGTGGAACTCGGCAAGCTCATGGGAGCCCGGGTGATCGCCGCAGCATCGACCGAGGAGAAGCTCGACCTGTGCCGCGAGCGAGGCGCCGACGAGACCATCAACTACGCGACCGAGAACCTCAAGGAACGCGCCAAGGAGCTGACGAACGGGCAAGGCGTCGATGTCGTCTACGACGCGGTGGGCGGCGACAAGGCTGAGCAGGCGTTGCGGGCGATCGGTTGGGAAGGCCGGTTCCTCGTGATCGGGTTCACCGGCGGTATCCCATCGATCCCGCTCAACCTGACGCTCCTCAAGGGTTGCCAGATCGTCGGGGTCTTCTACGGAGCGATGACCGCCCGCCAGCCGGAACTGAACGCCAAGATCAGCGACGAGCTGATCCAACTGGTCGCGGCCGGTGAGCTCCGACCCCACGTGTCGAAGCGCTGTTCGCTCGATCAGGCCGGTGATGCGCTCCGTTCGCTGATGGACCGCACCGCGGTCGGCAAAGTCGTCATCACGCCCTGAGCGCTCGATCATCCGCTCTGGTCGTTGCCCGATCCACCAGTTGGCGTATTCGCCGCAGATGATCTTGCGGGCGTGACACTCACCGGTGGGCAGTTTCCGGGTGCTTCCGAATGAACGGGCTCGGATTCCGTTACAAAATCCCTGGCCAGAAACTCTCTGACCAGGGACTTCGCACGGAGCGGACGACGGTAATCGAAACCGCATCATCAGCTTGGAAGGCTGAGGTTCTACCGTTGAACTACGTCCGCAGGAGCCAACACTCTAGCGGGGTCGTGCCGGTGCTGTCAGGTGAGCATTGCGGTGACCGCAGTGATCCAGGCGTTGCGGATGCGATCGGGGTCGCTGTGCAGCAGGCGCAGGTGGATTGTGTACGAGTCGTAGCTCGTCATCACCAAGACCCCGTCGACCATCAGTGGGCGCTCGATACTGTCGAATTGGCCGAGTTCGGCAGCGAAGTGCTGGTCGATCTGGGTTTGGAACAACCGGGCGATCTCCGCGATCCCATCGTCGATCGACGGAATCGTGGCGGCGCGCATGCGTGCGAGCTGCATCGTTCCGTCGACGAGAGCGAACAGCGCCAGACGGGCCTCGACGAACCTGACGACTCGCTGCTCGAACGGACCTTCGCCGATGTCCGGGATGTCGGCGAGCGGACCCGCCTCTGCGAAGGCGTGGTCGATCGACGTGCGAACCAGGTCGTCGAGGTCGTCGAAATAGCGGAAGATCGACCGGTGCGACACGCCGGCGCGGTCGGCGATCTGTGAAGCGCCGGGATGAAGGTCCCCTTCGCGGATGATCTCCAACAGCGCCACGATGACGGCCGTTCGGTTGCGGGTGCGCCGAAGCGTGCGTCCGTCGACTCTCTGCTCGTCGGTCTCGGTGACCCGTTCGTCGGTTCCGTTCATGCCTCTACGCTCACCATCTCATGTCGAAGTCAAACGGGTCTCTGTCATCGCCACGGTCGAGTGATAACAGTATCTCCCGCGACGCGGATCTTAGTCTCGTGTCTCGAGTCCGGAAACTCATGGACAAGGCCTCGGCAACCTCGAACGTCCACGAGGCCGAGGCGTTCTCTCGCAAGGCCGCGGAACTGGTGGCCCGTCATCGGATCGACCCCGCCGCGCTGGCCGAGCGTCGTACCGACCAACTCGGCGTCCGCGAGGTCGCTCTCGGAAGGGGCGCCTATGTGCGGGCCCGCCTGTCGTTGCTGACGGCGGTCGCCGAGGCACACGACGCCCGCGTCGTCTTCGGCTCCACCCCGACCGGCACCGTTGCCTACGTCGCCGGCCATGAGTCCGATCTCGATGTCGTCGAGGTCATGTACACCTCACTGCACGCGCAAGCGGCGAGCCGGATGGCGCTCGAGCGGCGATCGACATCTGCCGCAACGCAGCGGTATCGACGATCGTTCCTGTTCGGCTACGCAGATCGGGTGGCCAAATCGCTCGACGAGGCGCGTCGGGTCGCCGAGGCCGCGTCGCCAACAGCCGTCGCAGTCGACGACACCGGACGCTCGCTGGCCCGGCTCGAGCGTGGCAAACAGGTGGACGAATTCGTGCAACAGCGCTTTGGTCGGGTGCGCACCGCCAGGAGTTCTGCCGGTGCGGAAGTTCGCGCATGGAGCGCCGGAAGTAACGCTGCCGAGCGGGCCGATCTCGGCCGGGCCCGGTTGAGCGAACGTCGATCCATCGGACCGGGCTGATCGTGGATCTTGGTCGCGCCGAGGTGTACGCAGCAGAAGCGGCAGCGTTCGACGGAACCGACCTCGAATCGATTCGGCCCTTCAGCGAGATCGAGGCGCTGATCGAATCGGTCGTGGGTGGGGAGTGGTGGCCGGGGCCATCGGTGACTGTCCGCCAGGCCCGTAGCGATGCGGCATCATCGAGCGCACAGGGTCGTGGTGGCGCCGACACGGTGATCCGGCTGGCTCCACCGCAGATGACGATCGCCACCGCGGCCCACGAACTCGCTCACGCGCTCGCTGGTCCTGATGCCGGGCATTCTCCTGTCTTCATCGCGGCGTACCTCGACCTGGTCTGCGTGATCACCAATGTGGACTCCCGCGATCGTCGCCTTCGGATTCACGTCGATCAGCTTGCCGAAGCGTTCAGCGCAGCCGGATTGCGTGCAGGTGAGCGGCGCTGGCCAGCACCGCCGGAATCGACCGGTTCGGCAATCGCACTGTGAGTTCGCAATCGGTCAGTAGCATGACGTCTCACATCCGGGATGTAGCGCAGCTTGGTTAGCGCGCCTGCTTTGGGAGCAGGAGGCCGGGAGTTCGAATCTCCCCATCCCGACCACATCTACCAGTATCGAGGAGAACGGTCCGCCTCCGGCCCGCTGTCTCTGCCGGGCGTCGAGGCCACTCGGACAGTCCACACCTTTGCAGCACGACGCGGAGGATTCCACACTTCGGGGCGACCCCCAGCGGGGTCGAGCAGGCTGGTCAGCCGGATGTCGCGCCGTCGAGCCGTTCCATGCGGACGGTGAACATCGTGTGGTACGCGCAGTCGAGCTGCTCGCCGTCTCGCCCGCATCGGGCGTTCGGGCCGGCAAAGTGCAGTGCTCGGCTTGGGCCGTACTCGCACGCGCTTCCGGCGACGCGCCTCAAGATTACGAGCGGCACTATCGGGCTGTCGGCGGACGCCGCGGCGGGAGGTCTGCGCAGATGCGTCCGGACGCGAGAACGGGCAATCGGTGCGGTCTGGCGCCAAGAGCCGATGCTCCTGACTGGCGGTTCGCTGGTGAACGCCGTCCGGCTTCAGATGGTCGCTGCGCCGAACACTGCAGCCGGGGTCGCGATCCACACGAGGCCATGCCAGACCCCGAATCCGTCGTAGTGCGCGCTGAAGTCGAGGGAACTGTCTCGTCGGAGGCCAAGACGCCGCATCACGGCCTGGGAGCGAACGTTGTCGGGTGCGGTGTACGACAAGACTTCAGTGAGGCCCACACGGGTGAACACGTCGTGGAGCACCGCTCGTGCCGCTTCTGACGCAACGCCGTATCCCCACGCATGGCGGCACAAGCGCCAACCGGCGTCGTCATGCTCGCCGAGTGGATGATCGCCTCGATTCGGCATCACTCCGGCGTAGCCCAAGAAGTTGGGATCTCCTCCATCGATGGTTCCTTCGATGACCCAGCGTCCGTAGCCATGGTTGTCGAACGCCTCGGCGAATCGGTCGAGCTTGCGGTCGCTCGCGTCCCGGTCGAGCGTTCCTCCGAGATCGTGCATCACTTCCGCGTCGGCGTTCATGGCCGCGAACGGAACTCGGTCGTCGTCGTGCCAGCGCCGAAGGACCAGCCGATCGGTCACCAGCCGGCTCTGTCGTGACGCCATGAGCGGACCGTAGCGCTGGGAGGGGTCCCTGTCGCCCACATCTGCCGACCTGCGTCGCGCACTGCGTACTCGGTGCCGTCATTCCCGTGCGCTCGGATTGGCCGCAGTCGAGCGATCCGTCTGCGCCGACCGCAAGTTACGCCGCCTGCGTCATCGCGTCGTCGTCCGCACGGTGGACCGGTGGCTCTTTGACGCCAACAGCAAGGGACGATGGTCACCCGTCGATGAGGCGTTCGTAGCGCTGTCTGGCGCCCTGACGCGTTACTCCGAGCTGCGCACCAATCGTGCCCCATGACAGACCAGCGGCTTTCGCTGCGATGACGGACGCCTCGAGTCGTTCTTCTGCGGCGCGACGTCCCGCTGCGGCAGCACGCAACTCGCGGAACACTGCACCATCGACCGGTCGGACGCGACCTTGTTCGACCGCATCGTCAAAGGCAGCGACGAGGGCGTCGACGTCGGCGTCAGACAGGTCGCGGGGATGCTTTTTCGTGGTTGCCATCTCAATCACAGCCAATCCAGGTATTGGTTTCGTGCTCGCATTGCATGAACTGCATACTCGATGTCGTCGGTGACGACGATGCCGACCTCGATCAGGTTCCCGGACTGGTCCGGGCCTACCAACATCACGAAGTCCGTCTGGTCGTCTGAGCGGCCACCGGCGAGTGAGTTCTCAACGGCGTGTCGAATGTCATCATCAGAAATCCCGTGCCTGCGAGCGCTCGCCAGGATCTCCACGCCGACAAGGCTAGTTGTCGACGAAAGCAGGCGCAACGGCCAATGCCGGCATCCAACCGTCGGGCCGCGTCGGCGGACCTCCGTCCGAGCATTCCGATCGTCGTCGCCAGACCGCCGGGCTGCCACACATGATCCGGGCCGCTCGTAATCGCGGGCAAGAACGCTTTGGCTCGCGCTGCAGTGCCGGCGAGGTGTTGGACCTCTTGACTCGATCGACCCACCGCACAATGCCGCCGGTTGACACTTCGTCCCGAAGCTTGAGATCGACGAAACACAGCCGTCGGCGGCCTCGGTTCAGGTCACGAGTGGTCGCTTGTCCTCTTTCTTCTCGCGCTTCGCGGCTCGCTTCTCTTTGAGGGTCTTGCCGGGCTTCTTGCCCGAATTGCGCTGTGGTGATCGGTCAGCCATGTTGGTCCCTCTCGTCGGGTGGTTGTTCGTTGAACAGTTGGTCGCCGTCAGTGCCGTGGACGGATGCGATCGTCATGCCGCCCGCCGATCGAGGGACCGCACCCACGCGTGACGGATCCCGATCCGGCGGGCCGGTTTGCGATCGCTGACGATCGCACGCGTTGTGGGCTGGGTGGGGACGGCCGCGCGGAGAACTCGCTGCGCCGAGCGAGCGTGGATGGTCATGGTGACTCCTCGAACCGTTATGGCTCAGGTCGAGGCGTCGGGCCTGTACGGGGCGACAGCGCAACCGGCCGTCCTGCCCAAACGAGGCGACTCATCCCAAGGCCGCCACCCTACCCCAGATCGGGGGCCGGAGTCCGCGGCGGAGGGGAGCACCGTCGGGCCGATACGGTGCCAGGTGTCGTCATCAGACCCGATGGCGAGCACGATCATCGTGAACCGGAGGTTCCCATGGATGCACTCCGGATGACACGTTGCGACTCGGTGCGCCTCGTTCCCGACTCGCGGCGGGTGATCACCAAGCCATTCCTTCCTGGCGAGGAGATTCATTCGAACGGGGCGTCGCGTCTGCAGATCGTGCTGCGTCGCATCATGGCGATGCCCGAAGACGAGGTCGTCGAGACGCTCGAGGCGGCCCGCAAGGACTTCGTCGGTCGCCACCGCGATCTCGATGGGCTGCTGGCGCGCAATGCCGGCATCGTCGCTGCCCGACTCGATCAGGTCGAGCTGGTCGGTGCGTCGCTCTCGCTTGATCGTCTTCGGTTGATCGGCGCATACTTCACCCACGAGTACTCGATCGAAGCGGCCGCGCTCGGGAACCCGTCGATGGTCGCCGCGCCCGACCAGTCCGGCGTCGAGGACGGCGCGGTCCGTTTCATCATGAGCCTGCGGGCGATTGGGGAGGGACACCGGTCGTCGATCGAATTCCGCACCGGGATCGTCCGTGCCGACGCCTCGATCGTGCTCGACACGGCCAGCGACTTCGCGGTCACCGGCGACCGCACGCCACACGCGTACGACAAGCGCTTCTTCACCACCAAGCTCGGTGACATGGGGATGTTGAACGACATCGAGGAACGGGTCCTGGTGCGGTTGGAGGACGAGTTCACGATGGCCGAACTCGAAGACGCGATCGTGGCCCTCGAAGACGATGAGTTCGAACGATCGATGTCGGGTGAGACCACGCGCGTGTTGCATTGGCTGGCGTCGTCGAACTATCGCACGTCGTTCCCGCCGTCGATCGACATCTCCGAGCGGGTCCTCTTCCCGACTGGTCCGACCGAGAGCCACGGTATGGAGGACGCCCGGTTCGTCCGCTTCGTCGGCGATGACGGGGTCGTCACCTACTACGCCACCTACACCGCGTTCGACGGCCATCAGATCCTGCCGCAGCTGATCGAGACGGCCGACTTCACGCACTTCCGCGTCGCCACCCTCAGCGGCCCCGCCGCCCACAACAAGGGGATCGCGATCTTCCCGCGCCGGATCGACGGCAGGTTCGTGGCGCTCGGCCGACACGACAACATGAACAACTTCATCATGTCGTCGACCGACATCCGGGTGTGGCGCGACGCCACCGTGATCCAGGAGCCCGAGCGACCCTGGGAGTTGATGCAACTCGGCAACTGCGGGTCGCCACTCGAGACCGAGGCCGGCTGGCTCGTGATCACCCATGGGGTCGGGCCGTTCCGGCGCTACACGCTCGGCGCGCTGCTCCTCGATCTCGATGATCCCAGCAAGGTGATCGGACACCTGAAGGAACCGTTGCTCAGCCCGGGCGACGACGAGCGCGACGGCTACGTGCCCAACGTCGTCTACTCGTGCGGCAGCATGCTTCATGCCGGCCACCTCGTACTCCCGTACGGCTACGCCGACGTCGGTGCGAGCATCGCCACGATCCCGCTCGACGACCTGCTCAGCCAGTTGACCACTGCGGGCCGCTGACGGTGGTTCGTCCCGCTGCTGCCAGACGTGGTGCGTACTGCATCGTGCTGATCAGAGAGAGCGTCGACTCGGCGCCCTGGTTGAGGTTCGGGCCTGTCGGGGTCAATCCGTCGTAACCACCGTTCGTGTCGGCATCCCACATCGTGGCCCCGATGTCGTTGCGGCCGGCGAACCAGTCGATGGCGAGGTCGATGCCGCGTTGCCAGTCGTCGTCACCCGTCACCGCGAGGGCGCGAGCGCATGCATCGGCCAGCGCAGCAATCTCGATGGGCTGTTGATCGAACCGTCCCGGACCGTCATCGCGCCCCGAGCCGCCGACCGGGGTCGGCGAGAGGTGACCGTCGACTGTCTCGCGGTCGAGAAGCCAAGCCAGCAGGGTGAGTCCGTCGTCGAGGACGTCGGGGCGATGGAGGATCTGGCCGGCGGCCACGAGCACCTCCGCCAATGCGGCGTTGGCGTACGACAACCGGGGCTCCGGCCATGGCCAGTCACGATCGGTCGACAGTGGGCCGATCGCCGTCACAGCGTCGGCGAGCAGGGCCCGGGCGCCACGGTGGCGGACGTCGAACTCGGCGACCTCGGCGGCGCCGAGGGCAGCGAACGCCATCGCTCGACGGTGCGACGATCGTTGCTTCGCGCCGTGATCGAAGTACGACAGCGCACTCGAACGCATCCCTTGGTCGTCGGCTCGTCGTGCGGCGGTCCCGAACGCCCAGAGGCTGCGACCCCAGCAGTCCTCGGTGCCGTAGCGGCCCCGCCACCGGCCGCCTGCGTCACGACGGTTGCGCGTCTTCCCGGTTGCGTTCTGCGACTCGGCGAGGAATCGGAACGACATTCGTCCGAGGTCCTGCACTGCCTGGCTCTCGGTGGGTTCGCGAACGGCGACGATCAGCAGCCGGGCGACGTCGTCGGTGCAGTAGCCGTGCTCACGACGCGGTTCGGCATGGTCGGCGTGCTCGAACATCCCGATGCTGTCGGACAACGACAGGACATGACCGAAGGACGGCAAGGTCATGAGGTCACCGAAGGTCGCGATGCCGCGACCTCATCGGCCAGCAGGCAGTAGCGGTCCGCCACTGCCGGCCACGACAGGTCGGGTGCGAGTCGGCGCGCCTCGGCCGCCATCGACTCGGCCAACTCTGGGTCGGTCAGGACCGACCGGATCGCCTGGCCGAGGGCCACCGGATCACGTTGCGGGACGACGATTCCGGCGCCGCTCGCCAGGAGCTCCACGGCGTGAGGGAACGCGGTCGACACCACAGGGCGACCCGCAGCGACGGCGTCGACCAACACGCCGGAGGTGACCTGATCGCGCGAGTCGTAGGGGAGTACCACCAGATCGGCGGACTGGATCAGGTCGTTCAACGACGCCAGGTCACGGTACGTGTCGTCGAAGGTGATGTGCGCGGCCGCGGTCGACGACGCGGCGCGGTCGACCAGCATCTCCCGATACTCCTCACCGTCGCGCTCGCGAACCTTGGGGTGTGTGGACCCGGCGACGATGTACTCGGGATGGGGGTCCAGGCCGACCAGCTCATCGAGCGCGTCGATCGCCCATTCGATCCCTTTGCCGGGGCCGAGCAGCCCCCAGGTCAGGACACGGGGCGATGCACTGCTCCGACGTCGTTCGCTCTCCGGTACCGCTGCCGGCGTGACCGCGCCGTGCGGGATCAGGCTCACCTTCGACCGATCGATCTCGAAGCCCTCGAAGAGTCGTGTTCGTGCCGTCTCGGTCATGACCACCACTGCGTCGGCAGCGGCGCAGACCGCCTCGAGCACGCGCCGTTGATTGGCCGTCGGATGGCTCAGCACCGTGTGCGCCACCACCAGGATCGGGGCCTCGATCGCTGCCATCAGCTCGATGATCGACTCTCCGTCGGGACCGTCGTACAAGCCGTACTCGTGCTGGACGATGACGATGTCGTCGGCGTTCAACGCATCGACCGCTGCCGCTCGTTCCTCCGGTGACCGACCCTCGAGCGAGGCCAGTACCAGGACGTCTTCGAGTTCGGGCGATGGTCCGATGCGGACGACGTCGACGGACGCTCCGGTTGCGATCAGGCCGGCAGCGAGGGCGGCGGAGAACGTGGCGATCCCGCACGAGGTGGGCGGGAAGGTCGACAGGATCCCGAAGGATCGAGTCTCCCGTTCCTGCGGGGTCGCGGACGGGATCGAGACGGCGGTGTGCACTCTGGCTAACTCCTTGTTCGGCTCGTGCGAGGCGACGAGCCTGCGGAGGGCGACAGGACCGTGATGGCCGTCCAGCCCAAGCGGGGCGCACACGTCCGAGGGGACGTGCGCTCACTGTACTGCCCGGGGTTCTCGATGTGTCGTCGGTACCCTGCTCGCATCCCTCGTCGCCATCACGAGACCGGGCCCGGGTCGTCACTCCGGGTCGCAGTGCTCGCTCCGATCTCCTGGCGGACGCCGCCGCGCCACTACGGCCCATGGGAACAGTTCGCATCGCTGCTCACCGAGGGGCTGGTCGAAGCGGGACACGACGTCACGCTCTTCGCCACCGCCGACTCGGTCACCACGGCAACGCTGCACGGCACCGCACCGACCGGCTGGTCGGAGGACCCCACGATCGAGCCGAAGGTCGCCGAGTGCCTCCACATCGCCGCGGTGTTCGAGCGCGCCGACGACTTCGACATCATCCACAACGGCTTCGACTTCCTCCCGCTCACCTACAGCGGCCTGGTCGACACGCCGGTGATCACGACGATCCACGGCTTCTCGTCGCCGCGCATCGTGCCGGTGTACGAGCAGTACGACGCGACCACCCACTACGTCGCGATCAGCGACGCCGATCGGCATCCCGATCTGCACTACGCGGCAACGATCCATCACGGCATCGACACGGACTCCTTCGCCGTGCACTCCGCACCTGGAGATCATCTGCTGTTCTTCGGGCGCATCCACCCCGACAAGGGCACCGCTCACGCGATCGACATCGCCCGCCGCACTGGCCGTCGGCTCGACATCGCCGGCATCGTCCAGGACGAGCAGTACTTCCGTGAAGAGATCGAGCCGCACATCGACGGCGATCAAGTCCGATATCTCGGGCCGGTCGCCGTCGCGGAGCGCGCCGACGTCCTCGGGAGTGCCCACGCGCTGCTCCACCTGATCGACTTCGACGAACCGTTCGGCTACAGCGTGGTCGAGGCCATGGCCTGTGGCACCCCGGTGATCGCCCACGATCGGGGCTCGATGCGCGAGCTGATCGACCACGGCACGACGGGCTTCGTCGTCTCCGACGCCGAGGGGGCTGTGGCGGCGGTCGACGCGGCTGGATGCCTCGACCGGGCCGCGATCCGAGACATCGCAGTGATCCGCTTCGACACCGCCAGGATGATCGACGAGTACGTCGGGGTCTACCGACGGGTGCTCGACCCACCACCTGAGGAGTCCTCTGACATCAAGACTGTCGGGAGTGGTTGACATGCGTCCGAGGCCGTCGATGTGATCGTGGCGTCGGTGGGGCGCTGGTCGTAGCTATTCGGGGGCGTCGTCGCCCATCAGGTCGTCCACGGTCAACTCGATACCCAAACTGCCGGCGAGCCGGCCGATCGAATCGAGCACGACATCGAGATCTGCCTCGACCGGCACGGTCAGCTGCGCCGTGATCTCGAACCGCCGAGCGCCGTCGTTGCCGGGCAGGTCGGTGACCGTGCCCAAACGCGAGATGCTGACTCCGAGTTCGCTGATCGCGGTCGAGATCTCGTGGACCACGCCC
The DNA here is from genome assembly GCA_963717385.1 of Ilumatobacteraceae bacterium. Taxonomy (GTDB): domain Bacteria; phylum Actinomycetota; class Acidimicrobiia; order Acidimicrobiales; family Ilumatobacteraceae; genus Sva-07. Next base: position 408,526 of record CAVQWE010000006.1, on the reverse strand, counting down.
GGGCGATCATCACCGGTGAGTCGAAGTCGCAGCTCGTCGGCATCGGGAGCATCGGCGGGTTCCTCGACCTGTTGGGCTGTGACGTGGAGGCCCTGGTCACGCAGAATCAGCAAATTGGTGAGGAGTTCGTCGACCCGGTCGTCTCCGACCTCGACCACCACGACGCCGGCGAACGTTCCAGCGATCTCGGCCAACTCGCTTCGTTTCCAGTTGCCGTCGTGAAAGCGAACGACGTCAGCCAACGAGGCAACGACACCTGCCCGGTCGCGTCCGATGATGGTCAACACCAGTTCGATCATCTCGTCACTATGGCACGCAATGCCCCACGGCCGAACTCGATGTCGCGGCCACCGGTTGGGCGGGCGAACTCCGGGACGGCGGACTCAGGGAATGGCGATTCGCTGAACGGCCATGATCTTGCTGTCGGCGGGCAGCGAACCGATGGTGACGGTGCGGCCGAAGCCGACAGCCTGCACCCACCGCTTCGAATCGATGGCGATCCCGACGTGGGTGATCATGTCCGGGTCGTTCGTTGCCGACGTGAAGACGAGGTCTCCGGCCGAAATCGGCGTGCGTCGCCAGTCGACCGACGTGCCGGTCCGAGCCAATGCTCGGCTCTGGTGCGGCACGCTGACGCCGACCTTGCGGAAGGCGGCCACCACGAGGCCGGAGCAGTCGAACGTGTCGGGGCCGGCGCTGAAGAACTTGTAGGGCGCTCCGACCTGGGCGACGGCGTGCGCCACCATTGCTTGTACCGAACGGCCCTGTTGGGTCGGGGTCGTGCTCGACGATCGCGGTGCCGCAGCGCTGTTGGTCGTCGTCGCCGGGACCGTTCGCGTCGCGGCCGGCAGCTGCAGGCGTTGGCCGGGAAGGATGAGGCTGGTCACCGAGAGCCCGTTGGCCTCGAGCAGTGCGCTGAGGCGAACACCGTTGCGCCATGCGATCAACGACAGCGCGTCGCCCGCTTTGACCACGTAGCTCGAACCACTGCCGGCCGTCGATGCTCGGGCGCTGCTCGGTGCTGATGCCGGCGCCGGTGTGGCGGCAGCGCCGCCGGGGATCGGCCGGGTGGCCGTCGGGATGCTCAGTCGCTGGCCCGGCAGGATGAGGCTCGTCACCGACAGTCCGTTCGCGTCGAGGAGTGCGCTGAGGCGAACGCCGTTGCGCCAGGCGATCAGCGACAGCGCATCTCCCGCCTTCACGGTGTAGCTGGAACCGCTCGCCGACGCGGCGCTCGGCGCTGGTGTCGTCGACCCGGAGCCCGACGCGAACGACGTGGTCGACGCCCCAGCGGGGATGACCAACGTGTCACCTGGATGGATGACGCTCGTGAGTTGCAGCGAGTTCGCCCGCAGCAGCGCCGACAGGCTGACGCCGTGGCGCCACGCGAGGCCGGCCAAGCTGTCGCCCGAACGCACCGTGATCGTCGTTTCGGTGGTGGTCTCGGACGGGGCTGCCGATGCGACATCTCCGAACGCTGGAACGACGACAGCCAGGGCCACCGCGGCGGCCAGGACGGTTCGAGTGCTTCGCTTCATGGATGGTCCATCGGTGCGCCGATCGTCGACCTTGACACCTTCTTGATGAAATCCGATGAGAATCTTGACGAAGCGCTCCGGTGGCGACGACGGCGCCGATCAGCGCGAGTCGGCCGTGAACGCGAGCCACTCGGCATCGGTCCAATGGCTGCGCAGCTCGGTCGTCACGAAATCCGACGTCCAACGCACCATGTCGATCCACGGCAGATCGGCTGATGCGATCTCGGTGAACGCCATCCCGTCGAGCAGGAGCGCGGCGTCGTCGATGCCGAGCGTCACGGCTTCCAACTCATCGACCTGGTCGGGTCCACCGATACCGGCAACCATGCCGAGTCGAGCCTCGACCTCCATCAGCCGCTCGACGTCCCATGCGGAGTTGCCGCCGGCCATCGCCTGATCGGACATGATCCCGAGAATCTGGGCCAATGCCATCCGGGCGTCGGGCTCGAGCTCGAAGGTTCGGGGCAGTCTCACGACCGCAGCCTCGCACCGCCGAGGGCGACGCGCCCGAGCGTGCTACTTCTTCTTGGCGGCCTTTTCGAGACGCTTCGCCGCGCGCCCGATCGGTTCGAGGTGACGGTGATCGAGGTCGCCGATCTCGGCGCCGTTCTCGAAGAGCACCCGGTAGCGCTGCCAGTTGAAGCCGTTGGCGAGGATGACCTTGCCCTCGGTGCCCACTGGCACGCCGTGGATCTCGACGATCGTGCGGACCTTGTCGTTCATCCGCAGGTCGATCTGATTCGGATGCGGGGTGGCGAGGGCGTGCGGCTTCCAGTACTCCATCGCCCGACATTCTGCCCGGTCGAGACGCCAACGCGCGACTCCGTGGGTTCGTGCCCGCCCTCTTCGTTCAGAATCCTGGGCCCACCGGTACACTCGCACCCCTGTGAAGAGTTCCGTGGAGGCCCTCGAGGGCAACAAAGTCAAGCTGTACGTCGAAGTCGATGAGGCGGAGTTCGATCACGACATCGATCGAGCCTTCAAGCTCATCGCCAAGGAGGTGAACCTCCCCGGATTCCGTGCCGGCAAGGCGCCACGCAAGGTGCTCGAGGCCCGCATCGGCGTCGGCGCCGCCCGCGAGCAGGCACTGCGCGACGCCGTGCCGCAGTACCTCGCCAAGGCGGTGCGTGAGCACGAGGTCGACCTCATTGCCACCCCCGAGGTCGAGATCACCGACGGCACCGAGTCCGGTCCGGTCGAGTTCGACGCCACGTGCGAGGTCCGTCCCACGATCACCGTCGAAGGTCACGGCGACCTTCGCGTCGTGCTGCCCTCGCTCGAGGTGACCGACGACGATCTCGCCGAGGCCCACCAGGCCGAACTGAAGCGCACGGCGAGCCTCGTCGACGCCGACCGGCCCGCCGAGGTCGGCGACTTCCTCACACTCGATCTCGCTGCCACCCGTGACGGCGAAGAGCTCTCCGGTCTCAACACCGAAGACTGGTCGTACGAACTCGGTCAGGGCTGGGTCACCGATGACTTCGACGAGCACATCATCGGCGCCTCCGTCGGCGACGAGATCGCGTTCACGTCCACTCCCAAGGGACTCGACGAGTCCGCCGACTTCGTGGTCAAGGTCACCGCCGTCCAGACCTCGTTGGTGCCCGAACTCACCGACGACTGGGTCGCCGACAACATCGGCGAGTTCGACACCGTCGACGAGTGGAACGACAGCCTGCGCGAGTCACAGGCCGAACAGAAACTGAACCAGGCCCGCCAGAGCGTGGTGCGCGCCATCAACGAAGCACTCGCCGAACTCGTCGAGGTGGAACTCCCCGAGGCGATGGTCGACGCCGACCTCAACCAGCGGGTGCAGGGCACCGTCGAGCAGTTCCAGGCTCAAGGCATCGACCTCGGACAGTGGCTCGCAGCCACCGGTCAGGGCCCCGACGACTTCATCGAGTCGATGCGAGGCGCCTCCGTCGAGGCAGTCAAGGTCGACCTCGCGCTGCGCGCTGTTGCCGATGCCGAGTCGATCGAAGTCGAGCCCGACGACTTCGAGCGCGAGTACGCCCGCATGGCAATGCAGTACGGGCAGCGGGCCAAGGACATCCGCAAGGCGTACGAAGACAACGAAGCCGTGCCGGAACTCGCTGCGCAGATCCGCAAGTCGAAAGCGTTCGACTGGTTGCTGCACCACGTCGAGTTCGTCGACACCGAAGGTGCACCCATCGATCGTGACACCCTCCTCGGGCACAGCCACGACGATGACGACGACCATGAGCACGACGAAGCCGACGTGCAAGCAGCTGCCGCAGCGGTCATCGCCGCCACCGACGCAGCCGCGACCGAACCGAACACCGACCAGACCAACGATCAGGACCCCGAAGAGGAGACGTCATGAATCTTGATGCGGTGAACTATCTCGTTCCGAACGTCGTCGAACAGACGAGCCGTGGCGAGCGTGCATACGACCTCTACAGCCGGATGTTGAAAGACAACATCATCTTCCTGCAGACCCCGGTCGACGACCAGATCGCCAGCCTGCTCTGTGCGCAGTTGATCCACCTCGAGTCGGAGAACCCCGACAAGGACATCAACATCTACATCAACAGCCCCGGTGGTGACATCACGGCGCTGTTCGCCATCTACGACACGATGCAGTTCATCAAGAACGACATCGCCACGATCTGCCTCGGCCAGGCGGCCTCGGCTGCAGCGGTGCTGCTCGCAGCCGGCACCAAGGGCAAGCGGCTCGCCCTTCCGCACAGCCGGGTGTTGCTGCACCAGCCGAGCGGCCAGGTCGGTTACGGCCAGGTCACCGATCTCGAATTGGCGGCCAAGGAGATCATGCGGATGCGCGAGCTGCTCGACGGCATTCTTGTCGCAGCACACCGGTCAGCCGATCGAACGGATTCACGCCGATACCGACCGTGACTTCGTCATGGAAGCCGACGAGGCGCTCGAATATGGCATCATCGACAGGGTGATCTCCTCTCGCGAGGCGGTGGACCGCACCGGTCCCATCCGCTGATCGAGCGGCGGTCGGTCCGATTCGTCGGGCGGGTCCACGATTCGTGAAGGTGGATGCGCCAAACTGTCGGGCTCCAAAGGACTGATCCGATGTGGGCAGTCCGCAACGGCACGGCGCACGAAGAGCACGAAGGGGTACCCACAAGTGGCGAAATTCGGCGACACCGGCGAACTGTTGAAGTGCTCGTTCTGCGGCAAGTCGCAGAAGCAGGTCAAGAAGCTCATCGCTGGCCCAGGGGTGTACATCTGCGACGAGTGCATCGACCTCTGCAACGAGATCATCGAAGAAGAACTCACCGAAACCGCTGAGCTCAGCTTCGACAACCTCCCCAACCCGCGGGAGGTACGTGCGTTCCTCGACGACTACGTGGTCGGGCAGGAATCCGCCAAGAAGATCCTGTCGGTCGCCGTCTACAACCACTATCGGCGCATCCAGCACCAGAACCAGGCCACCACGGTCGGTCGGCGCGACGAGGTCGAACTGGCCAAGTCGAACATCCTCCTCCTCGGCCCCACCGGCTGCGGCAAGACCCACCTCGCGCAAACGCTCGCCCGCCAACTCAACGTGCCGTTCGCGGTCGCCGATGCCACCGCACTCACCGAGGCGGGCTACGTCGGCGAGGACGTCGAGAACATCCTGCTCAAGCTGATCCAGGCGGCCGACTTCGACGTCAAGCGCGCCGAGACCGGCATCGTCTACATCGACGAAATCGACAAGGTCGCCCGCAAGAGCGAGAACCCGTCGATCACGCGTGACGTGTCGGGTGAAGGTGTCCAGCAGGCGCTGCTGAAGATCCTCGAAGGCACCCAGGCGTCGGTCCCGCCACAGGGTGGCCGCAAGCACCCGCACCAGGAATTCATCCAGATCGACACCACCAACGTGCTGTTCATTCTCGGTGGAGCCTTCGCCGGTCTCGAACAGATCATCGAGTCTCGTATCGGCCACAAGGGCGTCGGTTTCCACGGAACGGTTCGTTCCGCCGTCGACCGTGACCCAGGCGAACTGTTCGCCCAGGTGCTCCCCGAAGACCTCGTCAAGTTCGGCATGATTCCCGAGTTCATCGGCCGTCTCCCGATGATCGGCGCGGTCGGGAGCCTCGACCGTGAAGCGCTGGTGCAGATCCTCGTCGAGCCCAAGAACAGCCTGGTCAAGCAGTACGAGAAGGTGTTCTCGTTCGAAGATGTCGAACTCGAATTCACCCCCGACGGACTCCAGGCCATCGCCGATCAGGCGCTGTTGCGTTCCACCGGCGCCCGTGGTTTGCGGGCGATCCTCGAAGAGGTGCTGCTCGACACCATGTACGACCTGCCGGGTCGCACCGACATCGGCAAGGTCGTCATCGACGAGAAGCACCGTCACCGAGAAGGTCAACCCCACGTTGGTGCCGCGCTCGGCCGGCCGCCAGCGCAAAGCTGCGTCCTGAATGAAACGAAGGGGTCAGACCCTTCCGTTTCATTTGCTCCCTAGCCTGAGCGGTACATGACCTACGACGAGGCGCTGGCCTATCTCGACGAGCACGCCACCTACGAAAAGACCGGGCGTATCGAGTCGCCGTCGACTGACACGATCGAGGCGTTCTGCGCCGCAATGGGCGACCCGCAGCATGCAGCGCCGGTGATCCACCTGACCGGCACCAACGGCAAGGGCTCGACCGCCCAGATGATCTCTCGGTTGCTCGTGGCCAGCGGCCTGACCGTCGGTACCTACGCCAGCCCGCACCTCGAACGCGTCAACGAACGGATCAGTCGCAACCTCGAGCCGATCTCCGACGACGACTTCGCCGAGCAGATCGCGGCGATCGCCGATCTCGAGGGAATCGTCGGACGCCGACCCGGGTACTTCGAGATCATGACCGCAGCCGCGTTTCGATGGTTCGCCGACGTCGCCGTCGACGTGATGGTGATCGAGGTCGGCCTGCTCGGGCGCTGGGACGCCACCAACGTCGTCGACGCCACCGTCGCGGTCGTCACCAACATCGGGATGGATCACAACGAATTCGCCGGCCCGACGCTCGAGGACATCGCCCGCGAGAAGTCGGGCATCATCAAGCCCCGCTCGGCGACCGTGATCGGCGAGACACGTCCCGAGCTGGTGACGATCTTCTCCGAGGCCGGGGGAGCGAGTGTGTTGGTGGCCGATGACGACTACGAACTCGTCGGCAACCGTCTCGCCATCGGTGGCCGACTCCTCGACATCCGGACCCCCACCACCATCTACACCGACATCTACCTGCCGCTCCACGGCGCCCACCAGGGTGGTAACGCTGCCACGGCGCTGGTCGCAGTCGAAACGTTCTTCGCAGCGCCGCTGCCCGAAGAGGTCGTGCTCGAGGGATTTGCCGAAGTGGCCATGCCGGGCCGTTTCGAGGTGCTGGGGCGTCAGCCGCTGGCGATCGTCGACGGAGCGCACAACCCGATGGGTGCCGACACCTGCACGCAGGTGTTCTTCGACGACTTCGACCCCGAGGGCCGCCGGATCCTGGTCGTCGGCACACTGCGCGACCCCGTCGAGATGCTCGCCGCGCTGCGTGCGGACGAGTTCGATCTGGTCTTTGCCTGCACCGCGCCATCGCCACGCGGCATCAAAGCAACCGAGGTCGCCGACGCAGCGCGCCGTCTGGGCTGCGACGACGTGTACACCTTCGACAGCGTCGAGGCGGCCTGTCAGCGGGCGATGGAGTACGCCGACGCCGACGACGCTGTGCTCGTCACCGGCAGCTCTGTACACCGCCGGCGCCGCCCGCCCCGTATTGCAGCGCTTCGCCAACTGACCGCGGGCCACACCGAATTTCGGAGTGGGGCGTGCGTTGGGCGCGAGGTTGGCTCCGAATTCGGGTTGGCGCAGATAGGTTCGGACGCCATGTCTGATCGCACACTCGTCCTGTTGAAGCCCGATGCCGTGAGCGCAAGCTCGTGGGTCAGATCGTCTCGCGTTTCGAGGCCAAGAACCTCGATGTCGTGGCGATGGACGTCCGCTCGCTCGACGCCGACACCCTCGCACGCCACTACGAAGAGCACGTCGGCAAGGGGTTCTACGGTGAACTCGTCGAGTTCATGAGCCGCGGTCCCGTGGTCGCCATGGTGATCGAAGGGCCCGAGGACACCTGGGAGGTCGTTCGTGCGATGATGGGCGCCACGAACCCGCGCACGGCCGCACCGGGCACCATCCGTGGCGACCTCGGCATCTTGTTCACCGAGAACCTGGTGCACGGCAGCGATTCGCTGGCGTCAGCCGAGCGCGAGATCGGGATTTTCTTCCCCAATCTGTAACATTTCAGGATTCTGGTACCTGGCACCGTAGGAGTGCCGGTCCCGGCACCTGTGACAGCTCGCGAAAGGTGGCCATCCAATGGCCCGGAACAACCCGCTCAGTCTTGGGCGTGATCTTGCCATCGACCTCGGAACCGCGAACACGCTCGTCTACGTGCGCGGACACGGTGTCGTCCTCGACGAACCGTCGGTCGTGGCGATCAACGCCACCGACGGCCGCCCCGTGGCGGTGGGGATGGAAGCCAAACGGATGATGGGACGCACGCCGAACCACATCAAGGTGATCCGCCCGCTCAAAGACGGCGTCATCGCCGACTTCGAGGTGTGCGAGAAGATGCTGCGCTACTTCATTCAGAAGGTCGCCGGCTCGAAGTGGAGCAAGCCGCGCATGGTGATCTGCGTGCCGTCCGGTATCACCGGTGTCGAGCAGCGAGCCGTGCAGGACGCCGCCGAATACGCAGGCGCCCGCAAACCTGTGCACATCATCGAAGAGCCGATGGCAGCGGCGATCGGCGCCGACATGCCGGTACACGAGCCGAGCGGCAACATGATCGTCGACATCGGCGGCGGCACGACCGAGGTCGCGGTGATCAGCCTGGGAGGCATCGTCACCGCCCAGTCGATCCGCGTCGCCGGCGACGAACTCGACGAGGCGATCCTGCAATACGTCAAGAAGGAGTTCTCGTTGGCCATCGGCGACCGCACCGCCGAAGAGATCAAGATCCAGATGGGCTCTGCATGGCCGATGGAGGAAGAACTCTCCGCCGACATCCGCGGTCGCGATCTGATCTCCGGACTGCCCCGCACGATCGAGATCACCACCGAGCAGATCCGTGAAGCCGTTGCCGAACCGATCTCTGCCATCGTTGACGCCGTGAAGACCACGCTCGACAAGACCCCGCCCGAACTGGCGGCCGACATCATGGAAGACGGCATCACCATCACCGGTGGCGGCGCACTCCTCGGCGGACTCGCCCAGCGCCTCGAACACGAGACCGGCATGCCGATCCGCATCGCCGACGAACCGCTGTACAGCGTCGTGATCGGGTCAGGCCGTGCGCTCGAGAACATCGATGCCATGCGTGGCCTGATGTCGCTCGGCGGCGAGGACTGACGCTTCGGCGTCGACGACGTACGTCACCACCATGGCCATCTATTCCGTCGGGCGCAAGCGGGTCATCCTCGCGTTGCTGCTCACCACGGCACTGCTCCTCACGCTCGATCTGCGCGGCAACGCGGTGATCGATGCCGGTCGCGAAGGCTTCGCGCAGGTGATGCGTCCCGTCGAGACCGCGACCGGAGTCGTCACCAACCCAATCGAACGGTTCTGGCACGGGGTCAGCAACTATGACGATCTCGAACGCGAAAACCTGGCGCTGCAGGAACAGGTCGATCGGCTGATCGGCACCCAGGCAGCAGCCGAGGCGGCGGTGATCGAGGGTCAAGAGCTGCAGGCGCTCTACAGCCTTCCGTCGCTGTCGGGTATCGACACCGAAGTCGCACGCGTCGTCGGTGGAGCTGCGAACAATCTCGATCAGGTGGTCGAGATCGACAAGGGCAGCACGAGCGGCATCGCCGTCGGCATGGCCGTGGTCAACCAGGCCGGTCTCGTCGGCAAGGTCACCCAGGTGATGCGCAGCACGTCGCGCGTGATGTTGGTCACCGACAGTCGCTACTCGGTGGCGGTCAAGGTCACGTCGTCGCCGGGCGACGACCAGATCCCGAGCAACACCTCACCTTCCGGGCTGACACCGTCGGAGATCGAGGCAGAGGCAACGACGACCACGACAGCGCCGCCGCTGCTCGGCCCGATCATCCCAGGTGTCACCCTGCCCGACGGGTCCCCGGTCCCGGACACGACGCTTCCCGGCGCTGCGGTCGGTGCCGACGGCGAACCGGTCCTCGACCCGCTCACCGGAAGGCGGCTCACCGCCGAAGAGATCGCCGGCCTGAACGAACTCGCCGCACAGCAGGCAGCAACGAGCACGACGTCGACCACCCTGCCCGGAGCGCTGGGTGGTCTCGACACCGCGTCGGCGCCCGGCTCGACCACCACCACCACCACCACGATCGTCGCCGAGTTGATCGAGAAGGAATACGGTGCGCTCGAGGGACGCGGCCGATTGCGTCTGCCGCAGATCAAGTTCGTGCAGGACTCACCGTCGCTGTCCGAACTCGTGGTCGGCGACCTGGTCGAGACCGCCGGCGGTTCCGAGAGCCTTGCACCCACTGGCATCCCGGTCGGGCGTGTCGTCAACCGCGCCGATCGCCCAGGTTCGGGGGGGCCGCTGCTCGACGTCGAGTTGTACGCAGACCTGGGTCGTTTGAACTTCGTGCGGGTGGTGCTCTACAAGCCGTTGTCCGAAGTCGATCAGTAAGCGTCGATGTTCGCGTCGTTCGTGCAGGGCCCGCTGGTGCGGGTCATCCCTCTCGGGCTCGTGCTCCTCGCATTGCAGCGCACCATCTTCGTCGAGATCCAGGTCGGGGGCGTGATCATCCAGATCATGATGGCGATGGCCGCCGCCGCAGGAGTCGCCGGTGGTAGCGAACGGGGGGCCGTCGTCGGGTTCGTGTTCGGCGTGATGTTCGATCTCGCAGAGGGCACACCGCTCGGCTCGACGGCCACGGCCATGACGATCGCCGGCGCTGTCGGCGGACTCCTCGCGCTGATCGCTGCCGACCCGCACTGGTGGCTCGAAGCGATCTTCACGGCGCTCGGCACTGCAGTCGGGGTGGTCATGATTCCCGTCACTCGCGCGTTCATCGGCGAGCCAGCACCGTTCCAAGGCGAATTGGGCATCGTGGTGGCGGTGGTGGCCACGGCGGCAGCACTGCTGAGCCCGGTGCTCGTGCCACTCGGTCGGTGGTGTCTGAAGATGCGGCGACCCGAGTGGAAACAGCCCATCGACGAACCAGCGACGTGAACACGACCCGATCGCTCTGGACCGGAGTGGTCACTGTCACCAGATTGTTCGGCTCCCTGATCGACCCTGGCCGCAACACGTTTGTAACATGCCTTGCGTCATGGTGATGCTGATGTGGATTCCGACGATCGAGGACGAGCCGAGTGGCCGCTGACAAGCGCGCCGCCCGTCTCGGCGTGCTCGCGCTCGTCGGCATGCTCCTGTTCGGTCTGGTCGGCGCGCGCATCTGGTTCCTGCAGACCGTCGAGCAAGAGGCCCTGCAGGCCAAGGTCGACACCACCAAGTTGCGCACGGTTCCGTTGCTTCCCGAGCGCGGCCGCATCTTCGACGCAGAGGGCCGAATCCTGGCCGACAACGACCGTGTCCTCACCGTTGCTGTCGATTGGGAAGTGATCCGCAAGAGCGACAACCGAGCCGAGATCTTCCGCCGATTGTCGGGTTGGGTCGACGTCCCTGTCGAAGAGATGGAAGAACGCTTCACGAGCCAGGTGTACAGCCCGTTCCTCCCGATGCCCGTGGCCGAAGACGTCGATGAGCGCACGGCGATCGCCATCCAGGAACGCGTCGAGGACCTTCCCGGAGTCCAGATCCTCGAAGAATCACGACGGGTCTATCCGTACGCTCCGCTCGCCAGCCACGTGGTGGGCTACATGGGTCGTATCACCGCCGAGACCAAGGAGTTCTACCAGGGTCGCGGCTACTACTTGAACGAGCGCGTCGGCCAGTTCGGTGTCGAGCTGAGCATGGAGGAGGACCTCCATGGCAAGTGGGGTTCGGTCACCTACGAAGTCGACAACGCCAGCCGGATCGTGCGCGAGGTCCGCCGTGTCCCGCCGATCAACGGCAACGACGTCCAGCTCACCATCGATCTCGACCAGCAGCAGTTCGCCGAGCAGGCCCTCGAGACGCAGCTCAAGCTTCGCCAGGCCGAAGTGGCGATCAACCCTCGTGATCCCGACACGAACTTCACCTCGCTGGTGTTCCCCGACTACCCACGAGAGGTGCCCTACAAGGCTCCGGCCGGTTCGGTCGTCGTGCAGAACTACCAGAACGGCCAGATCATCGCGTTGGCCAGCTATCCGACCTTCGACAACCGTTGGTTCGAAGCAGGTCTCAGCAAGGACAAGTTCGACGACCTCTTCCCATCGGTCGACGAGAACGGCGAACCCATCGACCCCGATGAATCGATTCTCGTCAACCGTGCGATCCAGGGTCGCTACAACCTCGGCTCCACGTTCAAGCCGTTTGTCGCATTCGCTGCGCTCGACACGGGACTGATGGGCATCAACGACTACTACCGGGACGAAGGCTCGTACCGGATGGAGTCGGTCGAGGACGACAAGTGCAACGACGGGCTCGTGCGTTGCGTGTACCGCAATGCCACCTGTAGCGGAACGGGCCGTCCGTGCGTGTACGGCTCGGTCGATGTCGAGACGGCATTGGCCGTTTCCTCGGACGCGTTCTTCTACCGCATCGGCGAGCTGATCATGACCGAGAACGACTATCAGCCGATCCTCCAGGAAGAGCTGCGCAAGTTCGGCTTCGGTTCGGACCCCGGTATCCAGTTGCCGTACGCGTTCGACGGCACCGTCCCCGATGCCGAACTCAAGGCCGAATACGGTCGACGTGGGGTCATCAGCGAATCGGAAGCGTCGGGCTACTTCACCGGCGACAACGTGCAGCTCTCCATCGGGCAGGGGTTGCTGTCGGCGTCGCCGCTGCAGCTCGCGATGGGATACTCCACCATCGCCAACAAGGGGTACGTGATGCGACCCGAGATCATCAAGGCCGTGTACCAGCCCGGCGTGCCCGACTCGGCGGTGCAGGGCTACGTCGACCTGACCTCGGCGAAGTTGGCCGCCGAGCCGAACGTCTCGGGCGAGGTCGTCCGTCAGCTCCCCTTGGCCCAGGAGTCGTGGGAAGAGATCGACCGGGGTCTGGCACGGGTCATCACCGGGCCGGGCACCGTCAGCGACTACTACCACTCGACCACGGGCGAGAAGCTGTTCTACTTCTACCCGGACGCCGCGATTCCGGTCGCCGGAAAGACCGGCACGGCGCAGGGCGCAGGCAACTATCCCTGGAACGACTCCTCGGCGTTCGCTGCCTACAGCCGCGACCCGGCGCGGCCGTACACCGTGGCGGCGTATCTCGAGAAGTCCGGATACGGCTCGCAGGCTGCTGCACCCGTCGTGAAGTGCATGTTCTTGCAGATGTCGGGCATCACCCAGTCCGATCCGGTGCGTCTGTCCGATGCCCTCGACACCACGACGACCCACGCAGCACAACCTCAACGACTGGCCGACACCAGCTGCTACGACGGGCGCTTCTCGAGCGTGCGGACCACCGAGTAGCCGTTCGTGGCCACCTCGTTCCTCTCGCGTCGTCCCGACTCGGGCCTCGGCAACATCGGGGCCAGCCCGGCCGACCCCAGTCGCAACGTCGACTGGGTGTTGATGACGGTGCAGTTCGCATTGACCATCATCGGATTCTTCGTCGTCTTCTCTGCCTCTCGAACCCGAATCAGCGCCGACCCGTATGCCTTTGCCACCCGACAGGTGGTCTTCGCGATCATCGCAACCGTCGTCATGTTCGTCGTGATGTCGGTCGACTACGAGTGGTGGAAGGACCGAGCACGGTTCCTGTACGGCCTCACACTGATGATGCTCGTCCTGTTGTTCCTCGTCGGCATCGCGTCCGGCGAGGACCGGATTTCGTTCGACCTCGGGCCGTTCAACTTCCAGCCGGCCGAGATGGCGAAGTTCACGACGCTGCTGATGCTCGCCAGCTACCTCGCAGAAGAACGCAGCGACGAGGTCTCGTACGCCAGGTTCCTCGGAGGCCTGATGATCGTGGGTGCACCGGCGGTCTTGGTGATCATCCAACCGGACCTCGGCTCGGCATCGGTGCTGGTGTCGATGGCGATGGGTGTGCTGCTCGTCGCTGGGGCCAAGGCCCGGTACATCGCACTGATCACGGTGCTGTCGGTGTCGACGGTGCTCGCCGCATTCGTCGGCCGTCTCGTCAACAGCTACCAGGCTGCGCGGATCCGGGCATTGATCAACCCGGCCGCTGCCGACGCCGACGACCTGTACCAGGCCGAGAACGCCATGCGGGCGATCGGCACGGGCGGCGTGTGGGGCAAAGGATGGTTGCAGGGGCCGCTGACCAACGGGCGCGACATCCCGGTCATGTGGGCCGACTTTCCGTTCGCGGCCATCGGCGAACAGTTCGGACTGGTCGGTTCGGCAGTGGTGCTCGGACTGGTGGTGATTGCACTGGTGCGCATCTGGCGGATCGCCCACTTGTCGCGAGACCTCCTCGGCACGTACTTCTGCGCCGGTGTGTTCACGATGCTGCTGTGGCAGACGTTCCAGAACGTGGCGATGACCGTCCAGATCATGCCGGTCACGGGGCTGCCGCTCCCGTTCATCTCCTACGGCGGGTCGGGACTGATCGTGTACTTCGCCATGTTCGGTGTGGTGCAGTCGATACACATGCGGCGAATGCGCTGACGGCGGCACGCACGCAAATCCTGCCCCATCCCTGCGATGGAGCATCGAACGCCTAGAATTGGTCACCCAGTGGCCTTCGACACAGATCCGACCTCCCGCATGAGCGCACGACCGGTCCGTGCCGGCGACGCATCGCTCATCGGAGTGCTCGGCGTCGGGGCCTGGTCACCGACGGCCGTCGTGGCCGTTGTCGTCCTCGTTGCGCTGGGCTGCGGCTCAGACGCTGGTTCCGGATCCGCCAACCGGCGGAGTTCACGATCGGCACGAACCCACTGCACAGCGCAGACGGTTCGTGCCACGCAGAGCGCCTTCGTGGCTGCTCACCCCAGAAGGGATCGTTTCATCCATGGATCACACCGACTCCGAACGTCCGACCGATGTCTCCGGAGCCTCGTCGCCTGAGGCGACATCGGGCTCATCGCCGGGTTCTTCCTCGACATCGCCTTCGAGTTCGAAGCGTCGCCGCGGGTCGCGCGGTGGCCAACGCCGTCGAGGTGCCGGCCAGGGTGCCGGTGGCGACGACACTGGCCCATCGGCTGGTGGCGGCGACGACCGCAACGACGTCGAGCTTCCCAAGCCCATGAAAGAAGGGCGGCCGTCGGCCGAAGCGGCCGAGAAAGCTCTCGTGCGCAAGCCCCGCATCGGCGACACGATGCCCCTCCCGACCTCGCCACCCCCTGGACCGGCGGCGAAGGCGCCCACCGATCGGGAGCAACCCAGCGGCGAGCCACGACGTCGGCGGCGGGGCTCATCGAGCAAGTCCGAGTCGGCTGGCGATCAGTCCAACCGATCGTCGCGATCCGACGAGAGCAGTGGCGGCGCCAAGAAGAGTCGTCGTGGTCGAGGTCGCGGCAAGGCGCGGTCGACAGGGCCCGAACTCGACGAAGCAACGCTCGAACAGCGCCGCGGGCGAGAGCGCAACGGCAAACCGATCGGCCGGTATTTCATGGCGGTACAGGTCCGTTCGGGGATGACCCAGGTGGCCGTGCTCGAAGGCCGGAACCTGATCGAGCACTACGTGAGCCGACCCGCTGACGACGTCAGCCAGATCCACGGCAACGTCTATGTCGGCAAGATCCAGAACGTGCTGCCGGGGATGGAGGCGGCGTTCGTCGACATCGCCACACCGAAGAACGCCGTGCTGTACCGAGGCGACGTCCAGTACGACCCGGAGGACATCGAACAAGGCGGCAAGGGCAAGGACCCCCGCATCGAGGACATCCTCAAGAACAAGCAGTTGATCACGTGTCAGGTCACCAAGAACCCGATCGCTCACAAGGGTGCACGCCTCACGCAAGAGGTGTCGCTGCCGGGCCGTTTCGTGGTGCTGATCCCGAACTCGAAGACCTATGGCATCTCCAAGCGGTTGCCGGACGATGTCCGCAAACGACTGCGTGGCATCCTCGATCGCGTCAAGCCCGACGAGCATGGTCTGATCGTTCGAACCGCCGCCGAAACGGCAACCGAGGACGAACTCGTTGCCGACATGACGATCCTGCTCAAACAATGGGATCAGATCGCACAGAAGGCAGCCACGACACAGCGACCGGCCCTGCTCTATCGCGAGCCCGAGCTGGCAGTTCGGGTGATCCGTGAAGAATTCAATGCCGACTATCGCGGCGTCCTGATCGATGACGAGCGTCTGTATCACGAGATTCGCGACTACGTGGCCGCGTTCAACCCCGAACTCGCCGATCGCATCGAGTACTACGACGTCGGCGAGGGTGACCTGTCGGTGTTCGAGAAGTACCACATCCACGAACAGGTCCACAAGGCGCTCGACCGCAAGGTCTGGCTGCCCTCGGGTGGCTCGCTGATCATCGAGCACACCGAAGCGCTCACCGTGATCGATGTCAACACCGGCAAGAACGTCGGCAAATCGAACCTCGAACAGACGGTGTTCGACAACAACATGGAGGCGGCCGAGGAAATCGCCAAGCAGCTTCGCTTGCGCGACATCGGCGGCATCATCGTCATCGACTTCATCGACATGGAGATCCGAGGCAACCGGGCCAAGGTGGTCGAGCAGCTCCGAGACACCCTGGCGCGAGACAAGACCCGCTCGCAGGTCTTCGACATCACCGAGCTCGGATTGGTCGAGATGACACGCAAACGCATCGGCGAGGGCCTGCTCACCGAGTACTCCGAGATCTGCCCCGACTGTGAAGGTCGCGGTGTGGTCGTCGACTACGGCCTGC
This sequence comes from Ilumatobacteraceae bacterium, assembly GCA_963717385.1. GTDB lineage: Bacteria > Actinomycetota > Acidimicrobiia > Acidimicrobiales > Ilumatobacteraceae > Sva-07. Next base: position 392,108 of record CAVQWE010000006.1, on the reverse strand, counting down.
TCGAATAGCCTCAGCGGTATGGAGATCGAGATCACCGACGAGGCCCGCACCGTGCTCGAACGCAAGGGCGGCACGATGTCGATCGACTTCATCCGACCCACCGGTTGAGGCAAGGTCGCCGAGGTGTCGGTCGACACCAACGTCAAAGGAAAGAACATCGGCGCGTACCGCAAGCTTCGCCACGAGCGGTTCCAGATCCTGATCACGCCGACGTTGATCGGCATGGCCGAGTCGATGCGGGTGGTCACCAAGGGCCGTCTGTCGAAGTCGCTCGCCGTCGAGTTCCGCGCCAGCGGTGACGTCGACGACACGTGTGGCGTCTGCGAGATCTGATCCGTCACACGGTGCCGGGCCAACCGTGACAGTTCAGGTTCTCCCGGACCAACTGGTGGGCTCGCTCGATGCGTAGTGTTCGGCCATGGCTGACCTGCTCGCACTGTCGTCACGGGTGATCGACTCCGGCAACGTCGACGAACCGATCAACCGGATCACCAACGAGCTCTCCGAGGTGGCCGATGGGTTGGCGATCGTCGAGAGCTTCTCGCACTCGGTCGTGCTCGACGGGGGAGAGGGCCTCGTCGCATTCGACGCCTCGCACGCCCGAACGGGCAGCGACGTCGTTGCGGCCATTCGGGGCTGGTCAGACACTCCGGTCAGTCACCTCGTCTACACCCACGGCCACGCCGATCACGTCGGCGGTAGCCCCGACTTCGCTGCTGCGTACGGCGAGATGACGGTGGTGGGCCATCGCAACGTCGCCACCCGTTTCGATCGCTACGCCTACACCAACGACTGGAACGTGCTGATCAACGCGCGCCAATTCGGTGGCGTCCGGGGTGACTTCGGAATGGGCGGTGAGGCGCCCGACTTCATCCCGACCGACACCGCCCGACCGAACCACGTCGTCGACGCCCACGACACGATCGTCGTCGGCGACCGCACCGTCGAGCTGCATCACGCTCGTGGCGAAACCGACGACCACCTCTGGGGCTGGATGCCCGACGAGAAGTGGGCGTTCGTCGGCGATTTCGTCATCTGGAACTTCCCCAATGCCGGCAACCCGCAGAAGGTCCAGCGGTTCCCGATCGAGTGGGCGGCTGCACTGCGTGACATGGCCGCCCACGGCCCCGAGCTGCTGCTGCCCGCGCACGGGCTCCCCATCGAGGGTCGTGAGCGGATCGGGTTGGTGCTCGGCACCATCGCTGACGCGCTGGAACACCTGGTCAGCGAGGTCGTTGGGATGATGAACGCTGGAGAGGTGCTCGACACGATCATCCATTCGGTGTCGGTGCCTGACGCCGAGTTGGCCAAGCCCTACATGCGGCCCCTCTACGACGAACCCGAATTCGTTGTTCGGAACATCTGGCGCCAGTTCGGAGGATGGTGGGACGGGGCGCCCAGCCGTCTCAAGCCCTCGCCCGATGCGGTGCTCGCAGCGGAGATCGCGGCGCTGGCCGGTGGAGCGGGCGTGCTGATCGAGCGGGCGATGCAGGTGAGCGACACGGGTGACTCCCGACTCGCATGTCACTTGGCCGACCTTGCCGGCTGGGCAGCCCCCGACGACGCTGGAATCCATGCGCAGCGGGCGTTGGTGTACCGTGAGCGCCGAAAAGCGGAGGGTTCGTTGATGGCCAAGGGCATTTTTGCCGGTGCGGCCCGCGAGTCCGAAGCAATTGCCGAACGCGATTGAGGTCCCGCGCGGGTTGAGGCGCTGCGATCCACCGCTAGCATCGTTTAACGCTATGTACGCAGTCATCGCCTCAGGCGGCAAGCAGGAAAAGGTGGCCCAGGGCCAGCAGGTACGAGTTGAACTGCTCGACGCCGACGAGGGCAGCGACGTGTCGCTGACCCCCGTCATGGTGGTCGACGGCAGCACCGTGCTCGCGACCCCAGACGAGCTGAAGAGCGCGTCGGTCACCGGCAAGATCATCGGCCAGGTCAAGGGCCCGAAGATCAACGGCTACACCTTCAAACGCCGCACCAACAACCATCGTCGCTACGGCCACCGCCAGAAGTATCACGTGGTCGAGATCACCTCGATCACGGTCTGATCCGACCCGGCTCGACTCGAACGGAGAACTCTCATGTCAAAGACAAAAGGTGGCGGTTCAACCCGCAACGGTCGCGACTCCAACGCACAGCGCCTCGGCGTGAAGGCGTTCGGCGGAAGCGAGATCACCGCCGGAACCATCCTCGTGCGTCAGCGCGGCACCAAGTTCCACCCCGGCAAGAACGTGGGCAAGGGCAAAGACGACACCCTGTTCAGCCTGGTCGACGGCACCGTCGAATTCGGCCAGACCAAGGGCCGCAAGACCATCAGCGTCCTCACCGCCGACGCCTGATCACCGCACCTCGAACAGCAAACGGCCCGGCCTCCTCACGGAGACCGGGCCGTTTCGCGTGTGTGCGTACACGATGTGTCAGACACATCGTGTACGTGACGTCAGGCGTCGGCGAGCTTCGCTTCGAGCGTGTTGACCTCGTCGTCGAGAACACTCGGGAGGCGGTCGCCGAAGCGGGCGAAGTGCTCGCGGATCTGCGGGACCGCCGCCTTCCAGCCGTCGATGTCGACCGACAAGATGGTGTCGAGATCGGCGTCGTCGATCTCGAGGCCGTCGGTGTCGAGCGATGCCTTCGTCGGGAGCTTGCCGATCGGGGTGTCGATCGCTTCGGCCTCGCCGTTCACGCGCTCGAACACCCACTTGAGCACTCGGCTGTTCTCGCCGAACCCGGGCCACAGGAAGCGGCCGTCGTCATCGCGGCGGAACCAGTTGACGAAGAAGATCTTCGGCAAGTTGGCCGGGTCGGTGGCCTTCTCCATGCTCAACCAGTGGGCGAAGTAGTCGGCGTAGTTGTAGCCGCAGAACGGCAGCATCGCCATCGGGTCGAAGCGCAGCTCGCCTTGAACTCCTTCGGCGGCGGCGGTCTTCTCCGAGGCCATGATCGAGCCGAGGAAGACCCCGTGTTCCCAGTCGTTTGCCTCGGTCACCAGTGGGACGGTCGTGCGGCGACGGCCGCCGAAGAGGATCGCCGAGATCGGCACGCCAGCAGGATCTTCCCACTCGGCGGCGATCGAGGGACACTGCGAAGCCGGGGCGGTGAAGCGGGCGTTCGGGTGCGCCGCTGGCGTCTCGACTTCGGGGTTCCAGGCGTTGCCCTTCCAGTCGGTTGCGCGAGCCGGGGGAGTGTCGGTCATCTCTTCCCACCAGACGTCGCCGTCGTCGGTGAGCGCCGTGTTCGTGTACACCGAGTTGCCCCAGAGGGTGTCCATCGCGTTGGCGTTGGTCTGGTAGCTGGTGCCGGGTGCGACGCCGAAGAAACCGGCCTCGGGGTTGATCGCCCACAGGCGGCCGTCGTCGCCGAACTTCATCCAGCAGATGTCGTCGCCGATGGTTTCGGCCTTCCAGCCCGGGATCGTCGGCACCAGCATCGCGAGGTTGGTCTTGCCGCATGCGGACGGAAACGCACCAGCGATGTACTTCGACTCGCCGGCAGGGTTGGTGAGCTTGAGGATCAGCATGTGCTCGGCGAGCCAGCCGTCGTCGCGTGCCATCACCGATGCGATCCGCAGCGCGAAACACTTCTTGCCGAGCAGGGCGTTGCCGCCGTAGCCGGAACCGTACGACTGGATCTCACGCGTCTCGGGGAAGTGGACGATGTACTTGTTCTCGGCGTCGCACGGCCATGGCACGTCCTCGGCGCCGTTCTCGAGTGGAGCGCCAACCGAGTGCAGACAAGGCACCCAGTCGTCGTCGCCGAGCACGTCGAGAGCGCCCTGGCCCATCCGGGTCATGATGCGCATGTTGGCTGCGACGTATGCCGAGTCGGTGAGCTGCACACCGATGTGGGCGATCGGCGAACCGAGCGGGCCCATCGAGAAGGGCACGACGTACATCGTGCGCCCCTTCATCGATCCGGTGTACAGACGCTTCATCTCGGCGCGCATCTCGGCGGGGTCACGCCAGTTGTTGTTCGGGCCGGCCTCGTCTTCGGTTGCGGAGCAGATGTACGTGCGATCCTCGACGCGGGCCACGTCGCCCGGATCGGAATGCGCCCAGTAGCTGTTCGGGCGCTTGGCCTCGTCGAGCTTGGTGAACGTTCCCGAGTCGACGAGTTGCTGACACAACCGCTCGTACTCGTCAGCGGATCCGTCGCACCAATAGATGTCTGCGGGTTGCATCACTGCTGCCCATTCAGACACCCAGTCCTTCAGGCGCTGGTTGCTGGTCGTTCCGCTCATCTGGTGACTCCTCATTGAGTTCAGGGGGTTACGTTCGGGGGTTCAGAGGGTCGAGCCGTGCATCGCTGAGATGCCGACATCGGGCTTCTCCGACAAGCGTAGGGCGTGCGTCCGTCAACGACGAAACACAGCGCAGAGAACAAGGTCACGTTCTCGCCGTTCGGGCTCGGCCGAACGGGGCAGGGGCGCTCAGGCGCCGGGGGTGGCCATGTCGACCTCGGAGCCGAGGCGCACGCGTGTCGCGAAGCCGGCATCGTCGAGGTCGAACACCACACGCTGGCCCTGGCGCAGCATGCGAAAGATCGAACCGACCAGCGCGTCGCCGGCCAGTTCGTAGTCGTTGAGGTCGGTGTCGGACATCACGAGTCCGTCACCGGTGGCCGGATCGTAGGCCTTGATGACCCCCTGCATGGAGGACTCAGCCTGCCTTGACGATCTTGCCGGACTTGATGCAGCCCGTGCAGACGTTGACGCGCTTCGACGCACCGTTGACGCTGGCGCGGATTCGCTGGATGTTCGGATTCCAGCGCCGCTTGGTGCGACGGTGCGAGTGCGATACCGACATGCCCCACGACGGGCCCTTGCCACAGACTTCACACTTCGATGCCATTGGATTCTCCTGCACAGCTGCCGGATTCCCGGCTCGATCACGTTGGTTGGATTCCCGGCGGACGACTCCGCCTGCCGGGACAGCCATGAAATGCTACCAAGGCGATCGGTCGGCCCCACGCCGAACGTCGAGACGGCGTGACCCTGGCGACCCAGCCCCGTCGAACGGCGGCGGACCCCAATCGTTGCGCTGTCTCGTAAGCTCCCCACCCGTGGCCACTCTGGAACGGTTGAACACCGCTGCGCTGCGCGACTCGGTGCGCACCTTTCGAGACACGGTGCGAGATCACGCCGCCGGGCTCAACCGGCTGAACGTCTACCCCGTCCCCGACGGTGATACGGGGACCAACATGGCCCGCACGCTCGACGCCGTGGTCGCCGAGATGGATGGTGCCGCCGACGACGACCACGACGCCACCTGTGACGCGATCAGCTACGGGTCGCTGATGGGCGCCCGCGGCAACAGCGGGGTGATCCTCAGCCAGATCATGCGCGGATTCGCCGGCACGGTCAAAGAGCACGCCGACGTCCAGGGCGCCAAGTTCGCCGAAGCACTCCAGGCTGCGGCAACCGGCGCCTACGACGCCGTGCTGAAGCCGATCGAGGGCACCATCCTCACGGTGTGTCGAGAGAGTGCCGACGGAGCGAAGGTGGCCGCTGACGCGGGCGGCTCGCTCGTCGAAGTGGTCCGCGCCGCTCGAGCGGCCGGCAAGCTGGCGCTCGACAACACCCCCGAGCAGCTCCAGGTGCTCAAAGACGCTGGAGTCGTCGATGCCGGCGGCGCAGGGTTCTTGCTCCTGCTCGACTCGGTGCTCTACGTCGTCGACGGTGAACCGCTACCGATCGCCGAGCCCGACGACGGAACCGCAGGCGCTGTCGGCGCGGCGTTCGATCTCGTCGCGCATCGCCACGCCGACGCCCCTGGCGAACTCGACGTGAGCGAGCAGCGCTACGAGGTGATGTACTTCCTCGAACTGCCCGACGAGCACATCCGCGCCTTCAAGGAACACTGGGGCGCAATCGGTGATTCGGTCGTCGTCGTCGGTGGCGACGGCCTCTGGAACTGCCACGTGCACACCAACGAGATCGGCTCGGCGATCGAGGTCGCGCTCGAATTGGGCGGCCGCCCGAAGTCGATCCGCGTCAGCGACCTGTTCGAAGAGGTCGACGAAGAACACGCGAAGCGCGAAGCGGAACTGGCATCGACGGCGCTCGAGGCCCCGGTCGCCGACGAGCTCCCCGTCGTCACCACCGCAGTGGTGGCCGTCTGCTCTGGCAATGGCCTCGTCGAGCTGTTCGCCCAGCTCGGAGTCCAGGGCGTCGTCACCGGGGGCCAGACCATGAACCCGTCGACCGCCGAGCTGCTCGAGACGGTGCAGCGGGTCAACGCCGATCAGGTCGTGGTGCTGCCCAACAACAAGAACATCATCCCCGTCGCCGAGCAGCTCGATGCGCTCACCGAGAAGTCGGTGGTGGTCGTGCCGACCAGGTCGATGCCCGAGGCGCTCTCTGCGCTCATCGTGTACAACCCCGACGCCACCGCGACCGACAACGCAGCCGAGATGACCGCTGCCGCCGCTTCGGTGGTCACCGGCGAAGTCACCAGAGCGGTTCGAGACAGCACCAGCGACGGCCAGACGATCACCGAAGGCGATTGGCTGGGGTTGGTGCGTGGCGACGGCATTGCAGCGGTCGCGCCCACCGTCGAAGGTGCGGCCATGGCTCTCCTCGACGCGATCGTCGGCGACGGAGCCGAACTCGTCACCGTGGTGACCGGTGCCGACGCCGACAGCACGGTGACCGACCAGATCGTGGGCTGGCTGGGAGATCACCGCGGCGACATCCACGTCGATGTGCATCACGGTGGGCAACCGCTCTATCCGTATCTCTTCGGGGTCGAGTGAACGCACTCGCCTTTCGCGACCTTGCTGCGATCGACGTCGATCGGTTGAAGGGCGTCGGCGACAAGAAACGCGCAGCGCTGGCAATGGTCGGCGTCGACACGTTGTTCGACCTGGTCACCTTCTATCCCCGCCGCTGGGTCGACCGCTCGAACGAGGCCCGCATCGCCGATCTCATCCCAGGCGAGGAAGCCTTGGTGCTCGCCACGGTGCGGTCGGTGACCAAGCGAGTCACTCGGAATCGGCGAACGATGGTGAACGTCAACGTCGGCGACGGCTCCGGTCGGATGGAGGTGGTGTTCTTCAACCAGCCGTGGCGCGAACGTCAGCTCCGAGAGGGGCTGCAGGTGGCACTGTTCGGCAGAGCCGACGTCTACCGAGGCGGTCTGCAGATGGCGAATCCCGTCGTCGACCTGATCGGCGACCGCACCGGCCGGATCGTCCCGATCTATCCCCAGAGCGAGAAGGCTCAGATCAACACCTGGGAGATCGCAGGATGGGTCGAGGAGGCGCTGCGCCGATGTCGTGACCGGGGAATCGCCGATCCGGTACCTCCGCAGATCCTGGAGCGTCTCGGCATGCTCGCCCGCTTCGATGCGTTGTCGAACATCCATCTACCCGAATCGATCCGCGACAAGGAGCAGGCACGTCGACGTCTTGCGTTCGACGAGCTGCTGCGTGTGCAGCTGGTCCTCGTGTTGCGCAAGCGGGCAATGGAGCGCGATCAGCGCGGCATCGCACACGATCTCGGCGGCGATCTCGTGCAGCGATTCCTCGATGCGCTCCCGTATCCGCTGACCGGCGCCCAGCAGCGCGTGATCGATGAGATCGAGCACGACCTGGCAGCTCCGCACCCGATGCACCGACTGCTGCAGGGAGACGTCGGCTCGGGCAAGACGGTCGTCGCGGTCGACACGATGATGGTGGCGGTCCAAGGGGGTCACCAGGCAGCGCTGATGGCGCCGACCGAGGTGCTTGCCGAACAACACGCCACCGGCGTCCGTGCGCTCCTCGAAGGCGTCAGCGTTCCCGATCCCGGCAACCTGTTCGGTGATCGCCCACTGCGCGTCGAATTGCTCACCAACCGGGTCACCGGATCTGAGCGCAAGGACGTCCTCGCCGGACTGGCCGATGGCTCGGTCGACATCGTGATCGGCACCCACGCGTTGATCCAGGACGCAGTCGGCTTCTCGAGTCTCGGCGTCGTGGTCGTCGACGAGCAGCACCGCTTCGGCGTCGAACAGCGCGCCGCGCTGCGAGCCAAGACCGTCGGTGGAGCGGTTCCCGACATGTTGGTGATGACGGCGACACCGATCCCGAGAACGGCGGCGATGACCGTGTACGGCGATCTCGACGTGAGCGTGCTCGACGAGCTGCCCCCAGGGCGCACGCCGATCGTCACCAAGTGGGCCGACGGACCGTTGCTCGAAGCCGAAGTGTGGGGTGACGTGCGCGGTCAGGTCGCCGATGGCCGCCAGGCATACGTCGTGTGTCCCCTGATCGGCGAGAGCGAGAAGCTCGAGGTGGCGTCGGCGGAGGAAACACTCGAACGGCTCGGCCGCGACGAGCTGGCCGGGTTGCGCCTCGGCTTGCTGCACGGCCGTCTCACGCCGGGGGAGAAGGAGTCCACGATGGACGCGTTCCGCTCTGGTGAGCTCGATGTGCTCGTGGCCACCACCGTGATCGAGGTCGGTGTCGACGTGCCGAACGCCACGGTGATGGTCATTCTCGACGCCGACCGGTTCGGCATCGCCCAGCTCCACCAGCTGCGTGGCCGCGTCGGCCGTGGTGCTCACGCGTCGACGTGCTGGCTGGTCACGCAACAGCGCAACGAACCCGGTGATCCGGTCGGCAACCCTCGAGTCGAGGCGCTCGTGGCGACCACCGATGGCTTCGAACTGGCCGAGGTCGACCTCGACCTGCGCGGCGAGGGAACCCTGATGTCGACGTCGCAGAAGGGGCGCAGCGACCTCAAGCTCGCGTCGCTGCGGCGGGATCGACATCTCGTGGAGCTGGCTCGCGAGGCCGCGTTCGAGATCGTCGACGCCGACCCCGAACTGGCAGGTCACCCCGATCTGGCCGATGAACTCGACCTGGTGTTCACCGAGACCGACGAGGACTTCCTCGCCAAGAGCTGAAGGAAACGGGGTGGTACTTCCCCGCACCTACGAATCGGGTTGGTCGCCGCGGCCCATCTCGGCGTCGTCTTCGTCGGACATCACGAGATCCCAACGGTCGAGGCAGTCCTCGCACCGATACGCAATCACATCGCCGGGCTCCCAGATGCCGTCCTCGGGCGGATGGCTGAGCAGGAAGCAGCGCCCGCCGCAGTCGATACAGGTGATCTGTGGCGTCGGTGTCAGCACGCCGACCAGCATGCCTCATCTGGTCATAGCCTGCTGGCATGCGTGTCGTGGCGGGGGAACTGGGTGGTCGACGATTGGTGGCGCCCGCTGGTACCTCCACACGCCCGACGACCGACCGAGTGCGCGAGGCGATCTTCAATTCACTCGGCAGCGCCGGTCTCCTCGATGGTGCATTGGTCGCTGACCTGTTCGCCGGCAGCGGCGCCATCGGCATCGAAGCGCTGTCACGCGGGGCCGAACGGTGCGTGTTCGTCGAACGAGACCGTTCCGCCCTGCGAGCGCTCGACGAGAATCTCGACAGCCCTCGGCTTGAACGACCGCTCCAAGGTGCTCGCCTCCGACGCGGTGTCGGTCGCGGCCAGTGTCGATGCCGACATCGTGTTCGCCGACCCCCCGTACGACTTCGACGATTGGGGCGAGCTGCTCGGTCGAGTGTCGGCCGACCTCGTCGTCGCCGAATCCGGCCGGCAGGTCGAAGCGCCCGCCGGGTGGCATGTCATCCGCGAGAAGAAGTACGGCCGCACGAGGGTGACCTTCCTCGAACGGAACCTCGAACGCGTGGTCGACGCAGCTGTAGGGTCTCCAACCCAATGACGAAAGGCTCCACCACACTGCGGGCGCTGTATCCGGGCAGCTTCGATCCGATTCACCTCGGCCACATCGACATCATCGAGCAAGCTCACGAGCTGTTCGGTTCGGTCGTCGTCGCGATCATGCACAACCACGCCAAGGCCAGCGGGTTGTTCGCAGTCGACGAGCGAGTCGAACTGGCCGCCACCGCACTCGCCCATCTCGACGGGGTCATCGTGGTCGAGCAGACCGGACTCGCCGTGCAGGCAGCGCAGCGAACCGACGTCGACTTCATCGTGAAAGGGCTGCGGAACTCGGGCGACTTCGAGATCGAGCAGCAGATGGCACACAACAACCTGGCAGTCACTGGCGTGCGCACCGTGTATCTTCCCTGCCGCCCCGAGCTGGGGTACATCAGCAGCCGTTTCGTGCGTGAGATCGCGAAGTACGGTGGATCCATCGACCATCTGGTCCCGGCGCATGTCGCCGACGCACTGCGTCGTGTCAACAGCAGCGACGCACAGAATTGAGCCAAACCATGAGCTACGACGACGGCGACTACGACGAGATCGACGACGAGTATCCCGATCCCGGTGCGCAGGGGGCGTTCGTCGGCGATGCCGAAACGCTGCTGCGCCGGGCGATCGACATCGTTGCCACAGCACCGACGATGCCGTTGTCGTCGTCGCCGCGTATCGACCGCGACGAGATGATCGAACTCCTGGAAGAGTCGCTCAACCGGCTCCCCGAAGAGCTCCGCCAAGCGCGGTGGATGCTCAAGGAGCGCCAGGACTTCGTGGCCAAGACTCGGCGTGAAGCCGACGAACTGCTCGAAGCGGCCCGCGTCCGCGCCGAGCGGATGGTGCAGCGCACCGAGGTCGTTCGCGCCGCCGAGCAACGTGCCCGCCAGGTGATGGAGACCGCCGAAGGCGACTCCCGACGGTTGAGGCACGAAACCGAGGACTTCCTCGATCAGCGGCTCGGTTCGTTCGAGATCCTGCTCGACAAGCTCCAGAAGACCGTCGGGGCCGGGCGGCAACGCCTGTCGATCGGCGGGGCTGTCGACGAGACCAACGTGATCGAAGAAGACGACCCCACCAAGGGTTTCTTCGATCAGGATCACTGACCGCCTCGCCGCTCTCGTGCCCGACCCACTGCGACCGCTGCGGATCAACGCCGTCGAGCTCCTGCGCCAGCCTGGTGCGGTTCGAGACGTGACGCTCGACATCGCTGCTGCCCCGCTCGAAGCCGAACACGAACGCTTGGTCGGCGACCTGCACGTCGAACTCCAGCTCACGGCGCGCAACGACAGCATCGATGTCAACGGCACCGTCAGCGCTGGCTGGGAGTCGGTCTGCCGTCGCTGTCTGCGCGAACTGTCGGGCACCGCTGTCGGCGTCGTCGACGAGCGGTATCAGATCGATCCGCTCGACCCGGACGCCTACCTCATCGAGGACGGTCAGCTCGACCTGGTTCCGCTGGTCCGCGAGTCGGTGCTGCTGGAGCTGGACAGCGAGCGTTCGTGCCGCGACGACTGTGCCGGGTTGTGCCCGGTGTGTGGCGTCGATCGCAACGTCACTCGGTGTTCGTGCGACTCCGAGGTACGCGACGACCGGTGGGCGGCCCTCGAGGGGTTCGTCCCCGACGCCGACTGAGCCCGGTGTCACGGCGGTTCTGCCCGCCTTGGCTGCAGCGGTGAAATGTTCGCATCGTCAATGTGCCGGAGCGCCGATAACGTGATGCGGCCTTTGCGGCACGGGTGAGCCCGGCAGCGGGCCGATCCACACACGTCTCGATCGAACGCCGACGAGCGACAACCACGAGGAAAGCGAACGATGGCCGTTCCGAAGAAGAAGACATCGAAGTCGAAGACCCGCAGCCGTCGGGCGAGCGCCTGGAAGCTGAACGCGCCGGCACGCAGCCTGTGTCCTCGTTGCGGCAACGCCAAGACCCCGCACGTCGTGTGCCCGTCGTGTGGCTGGTACCGCGACCGGGTCGTCGTCGACGTCGGCTGATCTGCTGAGCAGCAGCATGCTTCCGGTCGCGGTCGACGCCATGGGCGGCGACAACGCTCCTGGGCCCATCCTCGCCGGAGCACACCGTGCTGCGGCATCGGGAATCCCGGTGGTGCTCGTCGGGCCAGCCGACCTCGAAGGTCGCACCGGTGCCGACGGTTCGGTGCTCGACCTGATCGAGGCCACCGAAGTCATCGGGATGCACGACGATCCCGCGTCGGGCGTCCGTCGAAAGAAGGATTCCACGCTCGTCCGCGCTGCCGAGGCAGTTCGAGACGGGCGCGCGAGCGCAATGATCTCTGCCGGCAACACCGGTGCGACCATGGCTTCAGCACTGCTGCGCATGGGTCGCATCTCTGGTGTGAAGCGCCCAGCGGTCGCCACGCCGATCCCGGTACCGGGGGCCAAACCGACCGTGCTGCTCGACGCCGGAGCGAACTCCGAAGTGCAGGCCGAGTGGCTGGTGCAGTTCGCGCTGATGGGCTCGGTGTATGCCAAACATCGTTTCGGCACCGATTCGCCTCGTGTCGGACTGCTGTCGATCGGCGAAGAGCCAGGCAAGGGAGACGCACTCCGCAAGGAGGCCTACGAGCTGTTGGCATCGGCATCGCACCTGAACTTCATCGGCAACGTCGAGGGTCGAGACGTGATGAGCTCCGAACTCGACGTCTGCGTCACCGACGGCTTCACCGGCAACGTCGTGCTCAAGACGTTGGAAGGTGGGATGAAAGTCGTCATCAAGGCGTTGCTCGACGCGTTCTCGGCCGAAGAGCACTACAAGCCGCACGCCGACGCGCTGATGCCGGCGCTGCTCCCGCTCTACGAGACGCTCAGCCCCGACACCTACGGCGGCGCTGTGCTGCTGGGTGTCGACGGTGTGTGCATCATCTCGCACGGATCATCCGGAGAGACGGCGATCGCCAACGGCATCGGCGTGGCCCGAGACATGGTCGAGCACGACATGGTCGGCGAGATCCGTGCGGCGATTGCCGGCAACGCGGGCTGAACCGTTCCACAACTACACTCGGCGGCCGTGCCAGCTGATTCCGCCCCACTCGAACGCGACGAGATCTTCGAGATCGTTCGCGACCGCCTCGCCGACATCCTCGAGATCGAGCCGTCGACGATCACCGAGGGACAGTCGTTCGTCGACGACCTCGACGCCGACTCGCTTGCGCTGATCGAACTGGTCGAGGCGCTCGAAGAGCAGCTCAGCGATCGGATCCCTGACTTCCGGATCGACGACGAAGACCTCGAGGACCTCAAGACCGTGCGCGACGCGATCGACTACGTGCACGAACGGGCCACGGCGAGCTGAACCCTCAGTGATGCCCAGGTGATGGAGCCCGACAGCGATCAGGCATCGACCGGTCTCGACGAGTTGTCGGCGCGCATCGGCCATCAGTTCGTCGATCGCAGCCTGCTCGAACGTTCCCTGGCCCACCGGTCGTGGTGCGCCGAGACCCCCGGTGCGATCAGCAACGAACGACTCGAGTTCCTCGGCGACGCGGTGCTCGGCTGGGCGATCGCCGACATCGTGTATCACCGGTATCCGGTCGCCGAAGGGCAACTCACCGACCTCCGCAAGAGCGTCGTGAACGCGATCGCTCTCGCCGAGGTGGCGCAGGGAATCGACCTCGGCGACCACGTGCTGCTCGGGCGTGGTGAGGCAGCCGCAGGCGGATCGAGCAAACCGTCGATCCTGTCCGATGCGTTCGAAGCGGTGCTCGGTGCGGTGTACCTCGACGGTGGGGCCGACGCGGCCTACGCGATGGTCGAGCGGTTGGTCGTGCCACGGATGCCCGACACCGCCGATGCGATCGGACAGTTCGACCAGAAGACCGAGCTGCAGGAGTTGTGCGCTCGGCTCGGCCGTGGCGCCCCGGTCTACGAGGTTTCATCGAACGGACCGGATCATGCAAAGACGTTCCATGCGAGGGTGCTCGTCGACGGCGACGTGCTCGGCGACGGCACCGGTCGGTCGAAGAAGGCCGCCGAGCAGCTCGCCGCAACGGACGCGTGCCGTGCGCTCGGCTGAGCCGTGATTGCCCGTGCCTGAGCTGCCAGAGGTGGAGACCGTTCGTCGCGGGCTGCAACGCCACCTGGTCGGGCGACGGATCGAACGTGTCGAGGTCGGCCGAGAGCGAACCGTGCGGCGCACTTCTGCCGAGGCGGTGATCGACGGGCTCTCCGGCACGGTCGTCGAGGCGGCCGACCGGCGTGGCAAGTACCTGCTGCTGCCGCTCGATTCCGGTGACACGGCGATGATCCACCTTCGCATGAGCGGCCAGGTGCTGCTCGCACAAGGCGGCGCGACCAGGCCGGCACACACCCACGTCGTTCTCCACCTCGATGATGGCAACGAAGCGTGGTTCGTCGACCCGCGAACGTTCGGCGAGGTGGTCGTGTTCGATCCGGATCGCGTCGAGGTCGAACTGCCCGAACTCGCCCGACTCGGCATCGACCCGATCGCCGAGCCGTTCGGGGTTGCAGCCCTGCGCAGCGCGTTCGGCACGACCTCGCGAGCACTGAAGCCGCTCCTGCTCGATCAACACGTCGTGGCGGGTATCGGCAACATCTACGCCGACGAGATCCTCCACCGGGCGCGGTTGCGCCCCGATCGTGCGGCATCGAGCCTCGACCGACGGCGCTTGGTGACACTGCAACGCTCGATCGTCGAGGTGCTCACCGACGCCATCGAAGCCGGCGGGTCGACGCTCGGCGACGCCCAATACGTCGATCTGATGGGCGAGGGTGGCTCGTATCAGCACGATCATCGTGTGTACGCGCGAGGTGGCGAACGGTGCCTGACCTGCGGTCGAGGTTGGATTCGACGCTCGGTGACCGGCGGTCGCGGGACCCACTGGTGCCCGATCTGCCAGCACTGATCTCGCAGCTCGGTGAAGTGATTCGGGTCGGCACGCCCTCGACCAGGTAACTTCGCTGCTGCTGTGTTCCTGAAGAGTCTCAACCTCAAGGGGTTCAAGTCGTTCGCCGACAGCACCACCATGGTGCTCGAACCTGGGGTCACCGTCGTCGTCGGCCCCAACGGGTCCGGCAAGTCCAATGTCGTCGATGCGGTCGCCTGGGTGCTCGGCGCCCAGGCTCCGAAGGCGGTACGCAGCCAGAAGATGGACGACGTGATCTTCGCCGGCACGGCGTCGCGCCCAGCGCTGGGGCGTGCCGAAGTGACGATCACCATCGACAACTCCGACGGCACCCTCGGCGTCGAGTTCAACGAGGTCACCGTCACCCGCGTGCTGTTCCGCAACGGCGACTCCGAGTACGCGATCAACGGTGTGCCCTGCCGGTTGCTCGATGTGCAGGAACTGTTGTCCGATGCGGGCGTCGGCCGCCAGCAGCACGTGATCGTCAGCCAGGGCCAGATCGACGCAGTCCTCAACGCTCGCCCCGAGGAACGCCGGGCGATCATCGAAGAAGCAGCGGGCGTGCTCAAGTTCCGCAAGCGCAAAGAAAAGGCCGAACGTCGCCTCGATGCCACCGAGGCCAACCTGCTGCGTGTGCAAGATCTGCTGCGCGAGGTGCGTCGTCAGCTGCGCCCGTTGGAACGCCAGGCGCAGGCCGCTGAACGCCATGGTTCGCTCATCACCGAACTCACCGAGGTGAAGACGTTCGTCTCCGGCCGAGAGATCGCATCGTGGCGTGCAAAGCTCGAAGCGCTTGCGGTCACCCGACTCGACAGCGCCACCGTCGAGTCCGAATTGAAGGCGGCCCTGGCTGCCCTCGACACCCAGGTGATGGCGATCGAGGCACAGTTGTCGGCACGGGGCGCCAGCGACGTCAGCGATCGACTCGTCCGGGTCGAACAACTCCGCGAGCGAGCGCGAGGTCTGTCGGCGGTGCTGGTCGAGCGTCGCCGGTCGCTCGAGCGCGACAAGGGTCAACTGCTCGACGCCGGCGTCGTCGCCAACCTCGAAGCCGACGCAGCACGCTTTCGCACCGAACTCGACGAGGTCGTCGTGGCGCTGGCAGAGATCGAGCCGGCGTCCGAGGCCCTGATCGCCGACGAAGAACGCTTCCGTGTCGAGCGGTCGAAGATGATGGAGGCGGTCGGGGCCGATCAGAGCGGATCGCAAGCTGCCAGCGCCGCAGCAGAAGTGCGTGGCGAGTTGCGGTCGGTTCGGTCGTCGCTCGAGCGCTCCACTGGCGACCTCCGCCGCTTCCGCGAACGCTTCGACTCGCTGGCCGAGCGCCGCGACTCCAACGCCGAGCGCGCCGTGCGGTTCCGAACAGAGTGCGACGAGGCCGGTGCGATCGAGGAACCGCTCGTCGCCGAGGTCGAGTTGGCCGAGACTGCGCTCGCCGAGGCGATCGCCGCCCATGAAGCCCGCCAGTCGTTGCGCAACGACGCTGCCGAAGAGTCGTCGCGTTTCGCTGCCCGGGTCGAGGCGCTCGAACTCGCGCTCGATGCTGCTCGGGCCCGCGCCGGCGCCGAACGTCTTGCCGGTGTGGACGGCGTGCTCGGCACGCTGCTCGACCTGATCGAGATCGACGCCGGCTGGGAGCCGGCGGTCGAGGCGGCGCTCGGCGAGTCGCTCACCGCTGTGGTCGTCGACGACCCGTCAGCCGGTCGGCGAGCACTCGATGCGTTGCGGAGCTCTGACACCTCTGGGGCCGTGATCGCGTTGGGTACCCGCCCAGCGGGCCAACCGCGTCCCAGCGTCGGCGAGCCGGTGCGGCCGCACGCCCGGTCGTCGCGCCCAGGCGTCGACGCGCTCCTCGATGGGTTGCTCGGGTCGGCGGTGCGTGTCGACGAGCTCGCAGCGGCGATCGACGCAGCGTTGAGTCATCCCGACGCCGTGGTCGTCACCGCGGCGGGCGACCGTTTCGGGCTGAGCGGGTGGCGTGTCGGTGCGGCGGGGAGCGGTGCCACCGCTGCGGCGCTCGACGACGCGCTCGAACGGTCCCGAAGCGCAGCCGACGAACTCGAACGCGCCACCGAAGCCGTCGCTTCGAGCGACCGTGCGCTGCAGGCCGCACGCGCCGCCGAAGCAGACCTGGTGCGACGGCTCGATGCCAACGACTCGCGTTTCACCGCTGCATCCGAAGGGCTCGCCCAGGCGCAACGTGAGCATCGTGAGGCCGAGGCCGAACTCGAGAACCTCGAACGATCGATCGACGATGTCACCGCCAACATCGTTCGCGATGAACAGCGCATCGGCGAGCTCGAAGCATTGCTGCCCGCGCTCGAATCCGACGAACAGGCCGAAGCCGATGCGGCCCGCGCACGGGGCGAGCTCCGAGCCGAACTCGAGACGAGGGCGGCGGCGCTGGCATCGCGCCGCAAAGACCTCGAAGTTCACAACGCCGGTCTCCACGAACGCCAACAGTTGCTCGAACGGCGCCTCGACGAAACCGAGCGCCGCCTCGCCGCCGATGCCGAAGCGCGAATCGCTGCGGAGGGTCAACGCAAGACCATCGAGCGTGACATCGGAGCCATCGACCGGCTCGCCGAACGGGTGACCGACCACCGCGACATCGTCGAGCTGGTCCACACCGACCTCACCGAGCAACGGCGTCGCCAGAGCGACGAGGTACGCGGGCTGACCACCGACCTCGATGCACACCGTCGCGAACGCAGCGAGAAAGAACACGCTCTCGATGCGTCGCGCGAACGGGCGAGGCAGGCCGAGTTGGGCGAGGCCGAAGCAAAGCTGCGCCTCGAGACCGCAATCGAGACGCTGCGACGAGACCTCGACATCGAACCGGCTACGGCCGAGGCTGCGCCGATGCCGGTGCTTCCCGACGGTGCCACGCCCGCAGGTCGCGTCCGCGAGCTCGAACGCGAGCTGCGCTTGCTCGGCCCGATCAATCCGCTCGCGCTCGAAGAGTTCAACGAGCTCCAGGCCCGACACACCTTCCTCGAGGAGCAGCTCGAAGACGTCCGATCGACCCGTCGTGAGTTGTCGCGGGTGATCGCAGCGGTCGACGCGGAGATCCAGAACGTGTTCGCCTCGGCATTCGAAGATGTCAGCGAGAACTTCACACAGTTGTTCGGATTGCTGTTCCCCGGTGGTGTCGGAAAACTCAAGCTCACCGCCCCGGACGACATGTTGAACACGGGCATCGAGGTCGAGGCCAAGCCGAGCGGCAAGAACGTCAAGAAGCTCTCGTTGCTGTCCGGTGGCGAGCGCAGCCTCACAGCGCTTGCATATCTGTTTGCCGTGTTCCGGTCGCGGCCGTCGCCGTTCTACGTGATGGACGAAGTCGAAGCCGCGCTCGACGACGTCAACCTGCACCGCTTCCTCGGGCTGATCCAGGAGTTCCGCAAGGACGCTCAGCTGATCGTGGTGTCGCACCAGAAGCGCACGATGGAAGCCGGCGACTGCCTGCTCGGTGTGAGCATGCAACCCGGTGGCTCCAGCAAGGTCGTCACCGAACGCGTCGCCGCCACCACCTGAGCCCGAGGTTCCCGCGCCCGGGCCTCCGGGAACCACGGCGCTCGGCGTCGGTGCCCGCCATCAGGGATAGCGTCGGGCGGCGATGGGTATCGAAGTCATTTTTCTGGTCCTTGCCATCCTCGTGGTGGCCTTCGGGATCGGCGTGCTGGTGGTCAACCGCCGCAACGCTGGCCGTGCGGCGCCGCCGCCGTCTCGGGCAGTCCCACCCACCGCACCTCCGCCCAGACCCGAGGGTGATGCGACCGGTGGAACCCTCGTCGAAGAACGCCCGGAAGAACTGGTCGAGCCCGAGGTCGAGCCCGAGCCGGTCAAACCGGCGTCATTGCGCGACCGTCTGTCGAAGGCGCGGCTCGCTTTCACTGGTGCGTTCGCTGGTGTCCTCGGCCGCAGCGGCATCACCGAGGAGAGCTTCGACGACCTCGAAGAGGCCCTGTTGCGTGCCGACGTCGGCGTGGGAGTCGCCACCGAACTCCTCGACGGACTCCGTGCGAAGGTCGCCAGCAAGGAGATCACCGAACCGCAGGCGTTGCTCGACGAACTCGAAGCCGAGATGGTGTCACGGCTGGAAGGTTCTGATCGATCGCTCACGTTCGAGCCGGGAGACGAAGGCAGCCCGAACGTGTGGATGTTCGTCGGCGTCAACGGTGTCGGCAAGACCACCACGATCGGCAAGCTGTCGAACCAACAGATTCGCGACGGTCGCACGGTGTTGATGGCGGCGGGCGACACATTCCGCGCCGCTGCAGCCGAGCAGCTCACGACCTGGGCCGAGCGTTCCGGTGCCGAAATCGTCCGAGGCGCCGAAGGCAGCGACCCCAGCGCAGTGATCTTCGACGGCGTCGAACGAGCTGCAGCGCGCAACATCGAGCTGGTCATGGCCGACACCGCTGGGCGTCTGCACACCAAGTCGAACCTGATGGAAGAGCTGAAGAAGGTGCGCCGCGTCGCGGAGAAGGGGGCCGGTCGGGTCACCGAGACGTTGCTCGTGATCGATGCCACAACAGGCCAGAACGGCCTCACACAGGCACGCGAGTTCGGTGAGGCCACCAACGTCACAGGTGTCGTGCTCACCAAGCTCGACGGCTCGGCCAAGGGCGGCATCGTGTTCGCGATCGAGACCGAACTCGGGATCCCGGTGAAGCTGGTCGGCATCGGTGAGACCATCGAGGACTTGATCCCGTTCGATCCCGCCGAGTTCGTCTCGGCACTCGTCAACCCCTGACCCAGCCGTCGCTCCCTCGCAAGATGCGGCGTCTGGGTGTGGCCAGGCGCGAGTTCGGGTCCGAGTTTCTGGGGAGGGCGGTGCTCGTGGTTGGCCGCGGACTTCGGCCGCCCCACAGTGGCCTGACAGAATGACGCAATGACGACCCTCGAATCGCGCCCCGACACCGCATCCGCCGACCCCGAGACCCGCGAGGTCAACGAGGCGATCGACGCCTTGCTGGCCGCCAACGACCCCGCCACGATGGACAACCGGGAGTTCCGCGGCGCCCGCTACGACGCTGGTCTGGCCTGGGTCCATTTCCCGAAGGGGTACGGCGGCCTCGGTGTGCGGCCCGAGCTGAACAAGATCGTCGACAACCGGATGAAAGAAGCCGGCGCCAAGCCGACCGAACCAGTGAGCTTCTTCATGTTGCTCGCTGGGCCCACGATCGTCACCCACGGCAGCCACGAGGCCAAGGAGCGGTTCCTGCGCCCGATGTTCACCGGCGAGGAGATCTGGTGTCAGCTGTTCTCCGAGCCCGGTGCCGGTTCCGACTTCGCCGGCCTCGCCACCAAGGCCGAACGTGACGGCGACGAGTGGATCGTCAACGGCCAGAAGGTGTGGAACACGATGGCCCACCTGGCCGACTTCGGCATGTTGGTGACCCGTACCGACCCCGACGCACCCAAGCACAAGGGCATGACCTACTTCGCGCTCGACATGCACGCCGACGGTGTCGAGGTGCGGCCGCTGCGCCAGATCACCGGCGAGGCCGAGTTCAACGAGGTCTACATGACCGACGCCCGCGTCCCCGACGCTCACCGCATCGGTGACGTCGGTGAAGGGTGGCGAGCAAGTCTCACGACGCTGATGAACGAACGCAACGCGATCGGCACCGGCAGCGGAGCAGGGAGCGGCTCGGTGGCAAAACGCGGGGCTGCTGCCAACGACGCGATCGAGATCTGGAAGGATCTCGATCCGTCCGAACAGGACGGCGCCCGCAAAGACCGCATGATGCAGTTGTGGTGCCAGGCCGAGGTCAACCGGCTCACCAACCGTCGCGCCGGCGAGAACGCCAAGGCGGGCAACCCCGGCCCCGAGATGACGATCGCCAAGCTGGCGTTCTCTGAACTCAACAAGCCGCTCTACGAGTTCTGCGTCGACCTGATGGGCGCCCAGGCGCTGATCGGCTACGACTACACGTTCCGTCGCCCCGGCGACCTCGATGTCAGCGGCACGATGCACGGCACCCGGTACTCGTTCATGCGGGTGCGGGCGAACTCGATCGAGGGCGGTACGTCGGAGATCCTGCGCAACATCATCGGCGAGCAGGTGCTCGGCCTGCCCGGCGAGCCCCGTGTCGACAAGGTCGGCCCGTGGAAGGACGTCCCCCGCAACTGAACCTCAGGGTTCGATGAGGTTGGCGGGGCCGAAGACGTCGAGCGCTCCCAGGAGCGCCCGCAGCTTCTCGACGTCACCGCTGTCGACGATGATTGCGCCGCTGTCGATCTGAGCATCGAGTTGATCGGGCGCCGCGATCGCGTCGATCATCGCTGCGCGGGTGAGCGTGACTGCGACGTCGGCCTCGAGGTCGTCGGTGTCGTGATGGATGGTCTGGTTCTCGACGGTGAGACGGTGTGCGAGTGGTTCGGTCGCGGCGTCGAGGTCGGTGATCGTGAAGGTCACCGAGAGCGTGTCGAGCCCACAGTTGGCAGGATCGAACCGGGTGCCCATCATGTCGATCAGTTGCTCACCGGTCATGCCGACAGCTACCGCAGACGGCCGGCCGAAGCCGAGTTGGATCGAGCCGTTGCGCAGTTCGTGGGCGCCCATCAGGTAGGCGTTGCGCCAGGTGGCCGACTCGCTCTGGTAGCCGAGCTGCTCCATCGCGTCGGCCGACAGCGAGCGGGCCTCACGGTGTTCGGGGTCGGCGAAGATCAGGTGCTTGAGCACCTCGACCACCCAGCGGTAGTCGCCGTTGTCGAACGCGGTCTGCGCCCCGCGCATGACGCCGTCGGGCCCGCCCATCATGTCGACGTAGCGGTGCCCAGCGTCGACGGGTGGGTGGGGGTGCAGATTGGCAGGGTTGCCGTCGTACCAGCCGAGGTAGCGGTTGTACACCGAACGAACATTGTGCGACACGGTGCCGTAGTAGCCCTGGACGTGTGATTGCTTCGAGAAGCAGTCGGGCAGCTGCGACAATTCCGCAGCGATCTCGTCGGGCGTGAATCCGCTGTTGGCGAGGCGCAACGTCTGGTCGTGCATCCAGCGATAGACATCGCGCTGCAGCGTCAGGAACGCAGCCGACGTCGTCGCCACCGAACCGGGGCCAGTGGTGACTGGCGAACATCGTGTCGGTGTGAGGACCCCACATCTTCATCGCTTCGTGGATGTACTTGCTCCAGGCCAGCGAGTCGCGCACCTGTGCACCACGGATCGGGTAGAGGTTGTGCAGCGTGTGGGTGCAGTTCTCGGCCATGCACAACAGTCGTTTGTCGGGGAAGAAGAAGTTCATCTCCGATGGCGCTTCGGCGTCGGGAGTGTTCTGGAAGATGATCCGGATGCCGTCGACGTCGAGTTCGTCACCGGTCTGGTGGATGGTCTCGGTCGGAGCGACGAGCCCGGATGTGCCGATCGGGGTGGTCTTGCCGAGTCCAGCGTCGACCTGGCCCTGCGGCCCGAATGCCAACAGCGGCCCGAACTGGTACAACGAACGGCGCGCCATGATCGGCCCGGCGAGCACGTTCTCGCCGACGGCCTCCTGCATGAACCCCTCGGGGGCGATCACCCGCACGTCGCCGGCATCGACCGCCCCGCGGGTGGTGACGCCGAGCATCCCACCGAAGTGGTCGATGTGGCTGTGGGTGTAGATCACTGCGGTGACGGGACGTTCGCCGAGCGTGTTGTTGGCGAGTTCGAGACACGCGCGGGCGGTCTCCTCGCTCGTGAGGGGGTCGATGATCAGCCAGCCGTTGTCGGCGGCGATGAACGTGATGTTGCTGAGGTCGTAACCGCGTGCCTGCCAGACGCCGTCGGCCACCTCGAACAGGCCGTGGACGGCGTTGAGGCGACCTTGCCGCCACAGGCCGGGGTGCACGGTGTCCGGTGCCGGCTCGTCGGTGCGGAGGAAGTCGTGGTGGGCGACATCCCAGACCGGGCGGCCCCCACGCTCGAAGCGGCCGGTCGGATGCTGGGCGATCAACCCGTGTGACGCCGCCGTGAAGTCGACTCCGTCGTCGAAGTCGATCATGGCCGCGGAGTTCCGGGCCCGGGTGAACGACGAAGCAGGCTTGAGTGCGTTTCGATCCGAGTCTGACATCCGGCCAGTACAACAGATCGAGGACGGGCCGGCGGTCCTCGGACGGACCTCGTCGATCGGGTCGTGCGCTGCGCTCGCCGGTCGACCGATGAGCAACCTGCTTGCGCTCCGGGCGCGCCGCTAACCTCGGTTCCCTGATGTTCGACAATCTGTCCACCCGACTCGAAGGCATCGTCAAGAAGGTTCGCGGCAAGGGCCGCCTCACCGAGGCCGACGTCGACGAGGTGATGAAGGAGATCCGCACGGCGCTCCTCGAAGCCGACGTCAACGTCACCGTCGTCCGCTCGATCTGCAACCGCATCCGCGAGGCCGCCATCGGCGCCACCCGCTCGTCGGCGCTCGACCCTGCTCAGCAGGTCGTCAAAGCCGTCAACGATGAACTGACCAACGCACTCGGTGGCGAGACACTGACGATCACCTACGCATCGAAGCCACCCACCGTGGTGTTGATGGCCGGTCTGCAGGGTTCGGGCAAGACCACCAACTCGGCGAAGCTGGCAGCCTGGTTCAAGGGGCAGGGACGCCAGCCGCTGCTCGTCGGCGCCGACCTCCAGCGCCCGGCCGCCGTCGAGCAGCTCCGCACGCTCGGCCGTCAGATCGATGTGCCGGTGTTCTCCGACCCGTCCGACCCGGTACGGGCCTCGGCGGCCGGTCTCGAAGAGGCCAAGCGTCTCGGCCGCGACGTGGTCATCGTCGACACCGCCGGCCGACTGTCGATCGATGCCGAGATGATGGAGCAGGTCCGCCAGATCTCGGCAGCCGTCCAGCCCGACTACACCTTCCTCGTCGTCGACGCGATGACCGGCCAGGACGCAGTGCAGACCGCCGAGGCGTTCCACGAGACGCTCCAGATCGACGGCGTGATCATGTCGAAGATGGACGGTGATGCCCGCGGTGGTGCGGCGCTGTCCGTGAAAGAGGTCATCGGACGACCGATCGCCTTCGCGTCCACCGGCGAGAAGCTCACCGAGTTCGAACAGTTCCACCCCGACCGCATGGCCGGGCGCATCCTCGGCATGGGCGACATGCTCACCCTCATCGAGCAGGCCGAACAGGCCTTCGAAGCCGACCAGGCCGAACAAGCCGCAGCCAAGCTCATGGAGGGCCAGTTCACCCTCGACGACTTCCTCGAGCAGATGCAGCAGATCAAGAAGATGGGCTCGCTCGGCAACCTGATGGGGATGATGCCAGGCATGCCCAAAGAGCTCAAGGGCGCCAAGATCGACGACGACGACCTCAAGCCGATCGAGGCGATCATTCGCTCGATGACACCCGACGAGCGTGCCCAGCCGGTCATCATCAACGGCAGCCGCCGGCAACGAATCGCCAACGGTTCGGGTACCGAGGTCGGCGACGTCAACCGGCTGGTGAAGCAGTTCAGTGAGATGCAGAAGATGATGAAGAAGATGGGCATGGGCGGCCCCGGCGGGGGACGTCCCGGCAAGGGCAAGAAGGGCAAGGGCAAGAAGGGCCGCACCGGTCCGAGCGCCAAGGGGCGCGGATTGCCACCCGGGCTCCTCGACCCGAACGCCACCGGCGGGATGGACATCCCCGGGTTGCCCGGAATGCCGAACATGCCGGGCCTTCCTGGCATGCCGAAGCGCTGACGATCACAACCTCGGGCTGACCGGGCGAGGGGATTCCTCCGCCCGCCGCTAGCCTTTCAACGTTCTCATTTGCACCCAGGAGTAGCGATTTCAGATGGCAGTCAAGCTGCGGCTCACCCGCATCGGTAAGAAGAAGCAACCTCAGTACCGCATTGTCGCGGCCGACGCCCGTTCGCCCCGCGACGGACGTTTCATCGAGATCCTCGGTCACTACGACCCCCGTCAGGACCCGTCGGTGCTGACCGTCGACAACGACAAAGCCGTGAAATGGCTCGCCGAGGGTGCGCAGCCGACCGAGCGGGTGGCCAAGCTGCTCCAGATCTCCGGCGCCGCCGAGCAGTTCGAGGCCGCCAAGGCAAGCAAGTGAGCGACGTCGAGACCGACACAGGGTCCGACGCAGTCGACTCGACCGACGAATTGGTGCCCACCGCTGTTGCGGTCCTGACCCACATCGTGAAGTCGCTCGTCGATGACGCCGACGCCGTCTCGGTCGAGGTCGACGAGTCCGGTCGACGCACGACGCTCAACGTTCGTGTCGGCGAAGGCGAACTCGGCCGGGTCATCGGTCGTCGCGGCCGCACCGCCTCGAGCATCCGCACGGTCACCCGTGCAGCTGCGAGCAAAGACGATGTCGAGATCGACATCGAATTCCTCGACGACTGAGCAACGCTCTTGACCGACGACGGCTTGCTGGAGGTCGGTCACATCCGCCGAGCGCACGGACTTCGCGGCGACGTGTTCGTGCAGCTGCTGTCCGATTCCGACGCCCGTGTTGCCCCAGGCAGCGAACTGTTCGCGAACGGTGAACGCCTCGTGATCGAGTCCTCACGAGTCGCCTCGAACGGTCGGCGAGTCGTCAAATTCGCGCAGATCGCCGACCGTACCGCTGCAGAAAAGTATGCCAATCGTGCGTTGCGCGGCCGGCCGATCGATGATCCCGACGCACTCTGGGTGCACGAGATGATCGGACGTCGAGTCGTCGAATCCGACGGGACGGATCACGGTCGGTGTGTGGCGGTGCTCGCAAATCCAGCGGCCGATCTGCTCGAGCTCGACAATGGCGCACTGGTGCCCTCGAACTTCGTCGTGTCGCTCGATGGCGAGACGATCACCGTCGACACCCCCGACGGCCTGTTCGACCTGGACGCCTGATGCCTGGTGCCGCCGGCCCAGAACTCGCTGCGCCGAGTGGCGGCTTGCGGATCGACGTGTTCTCGTTGTTCCCGCATCTCGTCGACTCCTTCTGCTCCGAGAGCTTGCTGGGCAAGGCCCGCGGCCAGGGCCTGCTCGACCTGCGCTGCCACGACATCCGCGACCAGACCACCGACGTTCACCGAACGGTCGACGACGCTCCGTTCGGTGGCGGAGCGGGCATGGTGATGCGCGCCCAACCGATTTTCGAAGCGGTCGAGGCAGTTGCACCTCCCCGCCCGCTGCTGCTGCTCGGCCCCGGAGGTCGAGCATTCGATCAGACCATGGCCGCCGAACTCGCCGCCGGCAGTGGCTTCAGCCTGCTGTGTGGGCGCTACGAGGGCGTCGACCATCGTGTTCGTCAGCACCTCGTCGACGACGAGATCAGTGTCGGTGATGTGGTTCTCAGCGGGGGAGAGGTCGCTGCGTGCCTGGTCATCGAGGCTGTCACGCGTCTTCGTGAGGGAGCGATGGGCAATGCCGTCAGCACGGTCACCGAGAGTTTCGGTGAGTCGGGTCTGCTGGAAGAGCCCCAGTTCACACGCCCGGCAGAGTTTCGTGGGTGGGATGTCCCCGACGTGTTGCGCAGCGGCGACCACGCCAAGATCGAACGTTGGCGCCGGGCGCAGCGGCTCCATCGGACACTTCGCGACCGCCCGGACCTGATCGACCGTGTGGGTGGGCTTTCGACAGATGACGCGCGACTGTTGGAAGAGTTCCCTGCCGTCCCGTATCATTGACGGGCCCCATCGGCGCGAGTGATCGTCCGTGATCAGGCCACCCGACCTTGTCAACATGGTCGGGGGAATTCGCAACGGCCATCCGGCTCGCAACACATACGCAGCCCCGACAACGCAGGTAGACGCCATGAAAGCCACTGACCTCATCGACAACGATTCCCTCCGCGACGACATCCCCGACTTCCAGGCGGGTGACGAGCTCAAGGTGCACGTCCGCGTCGTCGAGGGCGGCAAAGAGCGCATCCAGGTGTTCCAGGGAGATGTGATCGGCCGCCAGGGTGGCGGGCTGCAGGAGACCTACACGGTCCGCAAGCTCAGCTACGGCGTCGGCGTCGAGCGCACGTTCCCGCTGCACACCCCCACGGTGCAGAAGATCGAAGTCGTCAAGCGCGGCGACGTCCGACGCGCCAAGCTGTACTACCTGCGCGACCGCAAGGGCAAGGCAGCCAAGATTCGCGAGAAGCGCGACTTCTGACCTCGCTGGAGGTCTCGGGTCCCTGACCAGGGGCAACACTCAGCTGTCGTCGAGGATGCCTCGGCGATGACTGGGAACCTCCAGAACTGACCCTCTGGAGCGGGCTGCACGCGGCGCAAGGATTCAACGCCGGGCATGCCTGACGCCTCTCCGCCCAACCCTGTCATGGCCTGGCGACCGGCGGTCGACACCCACCCCGTAGCTTGGCAGGCTGTACGGCGACTACGGTCGGACGAGTGCGGACAGGTCATTCCAGCCGGCGGTCGATCGCCGCCCTCGTTGTTGCGGCGCTCCTCCTGGTCGGGATCGTGGTGTCCACGTCGTCGGTGCCGGTGGCGGCGGTTGGTGGTCGTGTGTTGTTGGTGGCGGGTTCGGCGGGTCCGCCGCCGGCGGATCGGGCGTTGCGGGATGTGTTGGTGGATGCCGGGTTGTCGGTGTCGGTGGTCGATGACAATGCGGTGTCGGTGGGGGTGGAGTCGGGGTTCGATGTGGTGTTGATCTCGTCGTCGGTGTCGCCGAAGGTGGTGGGTTCGAAGTTTCGGTCGAGTGCGGTTCCGGTGGTGGCTGCGGAGCCGTATGTGTTCGATGATTTGGGGTTGACGGCGAATTCGGGTGTGGGGCGGGGCGAGTTCGGGTCGTTGGTGTCGTTGGATGTGGTGGATTCGGGGCATCCGGTGGCTGCTGGTTTGAGCGGTGAGGTCGTGGTGAATTCGGTGGCGTCGCCGTATTCGTATGGTCGGCCGGGGGCGGGTGCGTCGGTGGTGGCGCGTTTGCCTGGTGGTGGTGATCGTGCGGGTGTGTTCGTGTACGAGGCGGGTGCGTCGATGGTGGGGTTGTCGGCGCCGGCGGCGCGGGTGGGGTTGTTCTTGAGTTATGCGACGCCGCAGTCGTTGACGGCGACGGGTGAGTCGTTGGTCGTGTCGGCGGTGGGGTGGGCGATCGATGGTGGCAGCACGTCCCCACCAGCCGACACCACGCACGCCACACGACGTCTCCGACCACGACGCCGCCTCCGACCACGACGACGTCTCCGACCACGACGCCGCCTCGCGACCACGACGCCGTCTCCGACCACGACGCCGTCGACTTCGCCTCCGGCCACGTCGTCGGTGCCGGTGGCGGCGGTTGGTGGTCGTGTGTTGTTGGTGGCGGGTTCGGCGGGTCCGCCGCCGGCGGATCGGGCGTTGCGGGATGTGTTGGTGGATGCCGGGTTGTCGGTGTCGGTGGTCGATGACAATGCGGTGTCGGTGGGGGTGGAGTCGGGGTTCGATGTGGTGTTGATCTCGTCGTCGGTGTCGCCGAAGGTGGTGGGTTCGAAGTTTCGGTCGAGTGCGGTTCCGGTGGTGGCTGCGGAGCCGTATGTGTTCGATGATTTGGGGTTGACGGCGAATTCGGGTGTGGGGCGGGGCGAGTTCGGGTCGTTGGTGTCGTTGGATGTGGTGGATTCGGGGCATCCGGTGGCTGCTGGTTTGAGCGGTGAGGTCGTGGTGAATTCGGTGGCGTCGCCGTATTCGTATGGTCGGCCGGGGGCGGGTGCGTCGGTGGTGGCGCGTTTGCCTGGTGGTGGTGATCGTGCGGGTGTGTTCGTGTACGAGGCGGGTGCGTCGATGGTGGGGTTGTCGGCGCCGGCGGCGCGGGTGGGGTTGTTCTTGAGTTATGCGACGCCGCAGTCGTTGACGGCGACGGGTGAGTTGTTGGTCGTGTCGGCGGTGGGGTGGGCGATCGATGGTGGCGGCACGTCCCCACCAGCCGACACCACGCCGCCCAGGTTCCCGACTCCGGGAACCACCGTCGGGCCGTCGTCGATCACGCTCGATGTCCGGGCGGACGAGCCGGTGACCGTCGAGGTGACCGTGCGACGTCCGAACGGGTCGCTCGTTGCCGTCGTCCCGTCGACGGGAGGGTTTGCGGCTCGCCAGGCCGTCGTGGTCGATGGTCTGTCGCCGTCCACCGTCTACGACTTCGAGGTGAGCGCCACCGACGCAAGCGGAAACACCGCGTCGCGAACGGTGAGGCTCACGACAGCGGAACCGGGCTCCACGAACACGGTGTTCGATCTGTGGTACGGCAGCAACCTCCGATTCGGGGAACTGGGCTTTCCGCAGCGGTGGGTGAACGTGCTCGGTTCGGTGTCGGACCCCGACGGTGTCGCATCGCTCAGCTATCGACTGAACGGTGGGCCGCGCATACCCATGGGAATCGGCCCGGACGACCGTCGGCTGGCGAACGCGGGCGACTTCAATGTCGACCTCCTCACTTCGGACCTGTCGCTCGGCGCGAATCAGTTGCTCCTCAAAGCCGTCGACCGGACCGGCGAAGTGACGACCACGACCGTCACGGTGAACTGGCGGCCGGCAGGGGCGATCCGCTTGCCCTATCCGGTCGACTGGTCCACGGTGAGCGAGATCCAGGCAGTCGGACAGGTGGTCGACGGCCACTGGACGATCGACCCGACACGCGGTGTCGTCGGAATGGCCCCCGCCGACGCCGCCTACGACCGAATCATCCTGCTCGGTGACCTGTCCTGGGAGGACTACGAGATCCGCACCCGGGTCAAGGTGATCGACTTCAGCAACTCTCCCTCTCCGCTGAGCTTCCAGCCGGGCTTCGGGTTCCTCGTCCACTGGAACGGCCACAACGACACCGTCGCACCGGGATCGCAGCCGTTCCAGGGTTTCCGACCCGACCCGACCGGGCAGACCCCGACCCCGTTCGGCGCAATCACCTGGTGGCGTGACGGCCGAGCTCGTGTCATGAATCATCGGGCCGAGAAGGTCGCACAGGGCCCACTCTTCAGCGTGTCCGAGGGATCGAGCTACGAGATCCGCACCCGAGTGACCACTCCCGGAACCAAATCACGGTTCCAGATGAAGATCTGGAGGACAGGCACGGCCGAACCGTCGGCTTGGAGCGTCGACTGGACCTCCGCCGGGCTGGCCGACGAGCCCGGTAGAGGGTCGATCGGTCTGCTTGCACACGAAGTTCAGGTGGAGTTCGGGTTGCTCGTGCTGACGCCCGCCTGAGTGGTGGACTGATTCAGCCCGCTAGGTTGTTCGCGAGCACTTGACGCCCGTTCGGCGTCCACCGATCGGGCAACGGCCCCTCCCAGCGACACCACGGAGGTCAGCCATGCCCGAACACCGTTCCGCCCCGGATCTCTCCAACCGCGCCCGTGGGCAGTGGGGTGAGGACCTGGCCGCCTCGTACTACCGGCGCCTCGGCCACGAGATCGTCGACCGCAACTGGCGCTCGCCGACTGGCGAGCTCGATCTGGTCCTGACCGACGGTTCGACGTACGTGTTCAGCGAGGTCAAAGCCCGCCGGACGGCCGAATTCGGCCCGGCATCGGCGGCTGTGACGGTCGCCAAGCAGCGTCGGATCCGTCAGCTCGCAGTCGAATGGCTACGAGCCCACGACGTGCACGCAGTGTCCATCCGATTCGACGTGGTGGCGATCACGGGCAACGATCTGGAACTGCTCACCGACGCGTTCTGAGCGGTGGTCAGCCGACGAAGGCCCAGATGAGCAGCGCCGACGACACGAGCAACGCCGAGGCGACGAGCACGTAGTCGGCGGGGCTCGCCTTGAACTTCCGGTACGGGTTGAATCCCACACTGGTCAGTATCGTCGCCGGACATGGCCTCTGACACTCGCGAACTCGAATCGATCACTGTTCAGCGCGCCGACGGGGTGGTCACGATCACGCTGCGGCGACCCGAGAAGAAGAACGCAGCTGACGCCGCGATGTGGAACGAACTCCTCGCCGAGTTCCGTTCGATCGCGTCGAACTCGGCTGATCGTGCCGTGGTGCTCACGGGCGCTGGCGGCAACTTCTGCTCGGGGGCCGATCTGTGGCAGGGCGGCTCTGGCGACGGCCCGCCTCCGCATCAGCTGTCGGCGATGCGTCACATCACCGATGTCTGTCTGGCGCTGCACCGCATCCCGCAGCCCACCGTTGCCAAAGTGCGCGGTGTCGCTGTCGGTGCCGGTCTCAACATGGCGCTGTCGTGCGACCTGATCGTGGCCTCGGAGAACGCACGATTCTCTGAGATCTTCGCGAAGCGCGGTTTGAGCCTCGACTTCGGTGGCTCATGGCTGCTTCCCCGACTGGTGGGGATGCATCGGGCGAAAGAACTCGCGTTGCTCGCCGAGATCATCGACGCCCCGACGGCAGCGGAAATGGGGCTCGTCAACCGAGTGCTGCCCGACGGCGAACTCGATGAGTTCGTCGACGACTGGGCAACTCGGCTGGCCGGCGGGCCGCCGGTGGCGCTGGCGATGTCGAAACGGTTGCTCAACAACTCGATGCAGGTCACGCTCGAAGAAGCGCTCGACGATGAGGGCCTGTCGCAGACGGTGAAC
Source organism: Ilumatobacteraceae bacterium (assembly GCA_963717385.1). Taxonomy (GTDB): domain Bacteria; phylum Actinomycetota; class Acidimicrobiia; order Acidimicrobiales; family Ilumatobacteraceae; genus Sva-07. Next base: position 361,087 of record CAVQWE010000006.1, on the reverse strand, counting down.
TTCGGAACCAAGGACACCATCGAGGCAATCAAGGCCTTCATGGAGAAGCGCGACCCGGTCTTCGAAGGCCGCTGATCGCCGAATCAGTGGTGTGACCTCGGGCTTGGTCCGCGCGGCAGCGCGGAACGCTGCATAGGGTCAGCGGCCGAGCGCTGTGAGTGAATCGGCGTCAGATGCCGATCTTCCGAGGTGCCATGTCCATTTCCACTGTCGAATCTTCGCGCGCCAGGTTCCTGCCAGGTGGGCGCGCCGAATGGCTGACGGACCCGAAGACGAACCTGCTCTCCGGGCTCGTCGTCGCCCTCGCGCTGATCCCCGAGGCGATCTCGTTCTCGATCATCGCCGGCGTCGACCCCAAGGTCGGTCTGTACGCATCGTTCTCGATCGCCATCATCATCTCCTTCTCGGGTGGACGTCCCGGAATGATCTCGGCAGCGACTGGCGCCATGGCGTTGGTGATCGTGCCGCTCGTCGAGGACTACGGCACCGGGTATCTGTTCGCGGCGACGGTGCTCGCCGGCGTCACTCCAGGTGGGTTTCGGCTACCTCGGCGTCGGTGAACTCATGCGGTTCATCCCGCGTACGGTGATGACCGGGTTCGTGAATGCGTTGGCGATCCTGATCTTTCTCGCACAGGTGCCGCACATCCTGCTCAACGGTGACGACGCCGACTCGAGCCAGTTCTGGCTGAACCTGCTGTTCATCGCTGTGGGCCTCGCCATCATCTACGGCCTGCCACGACTGACGACGATCATTCCGTCGCCGCTGGTTGCCATCGTGCTCCTCGCAGTCGGCGCGATCGTGTTCGATCTCCGGCTCCCCACGGTCGGCGACATGGGCGACCTGCCCGGATCGCTTCCCCGTTCCCGGCCTTCCGGACGTGCCATGGAACTTCGACATGCTGCTGGTGATCTTGCCGTACTCGATCACGCTGGCGCTCGTCGGCTTGCTCGAGTCGTTGCTCACCGCGCAGTTGCTCGACGACCTCACCGACAGCGACTCCGACAAGAACCGCGAGTCGCGATGGTCAAGGCATCGCCAACGTGGCGACCGGTTTCCTCGGCGGCATGGCCGGCTGCGCCATGATCGGCCAGTCGATGATCAACTACCGCACCGGTGGACGCACTCGGCTGTCGACGTTGGCGTCGGGGGTGTTCCTGATCGTGCTGATCCTGGCTCTCGGTGACTTCGTCGCACAGATTCCGATGGGAGCGCTGGTCGCGGTGATGGTGATGGTGTCGATCAGCACGTTCAACTGGCACAGCGTCGCCCCGGACACGGTGCGCATCATGCCGAGGACGGAGACGATCGTGATGCTGGCGACCGTCGCAATCACCGTGCTCACCCACAACCTCGCCTACGGCGTCGGCGCAGGCGTTGCGCTGTCGGCGGTGTTCTTCGTCCGGCATGTCTCCCACGTGGTCAACGTGACCAGCGTGGTGGATCCCGACAACGTCGAACGTCTCTATGACGTGAGTGGTGAGCTGTTCTTCGCTTCGACCAACGACCTGGTTCACTCGTTCGACTACGACTCCGTGGAGGTCAGCCGGGTCGAGATCGACCTGAGCAACGCGCGGATCTGGGACACCTCGGCCGTGGTTGCGCTGGACGCCGTGGTCGAGAAGTTCGCCGAACGTGGCGTGACTGCCGAATTGGTCGGGCTCAACATCCACTCCGAACGGTTGCACCGCAGTACCAGCGGGCGCTCGAGCGGTGATCACTGAGCACCGTTCGGGGCGTGGGTTCGCTGCCGTTCGGGCGTCGGTGCCGGTCGTTAGTCTGTTGAGAATGTTGCGACGACGCCGCGCCGGCCTGCTGGGCGTGCTGTGTTCGTTGCCGCTCGCTGTGATGTTTGGAGGTGGAGTCGTCGCAGCAGCGCCGCCTCCCGACGACCCGGTGCCGATACCCGTGACGCCGGCACCGGTGAATGTGGCGCCCGACCCGGGCGTGCGGCTCGACTGGCTGATTCCAATTCCCGTCGGTTGCCCCGTGCCCGAACAAGCAGCGGCGGTCTTCACCGGAACGATGATCGGCAAGGATGACGTCACCCAGGTGGTCCGATTCCGCATCGACCAGCTTCGTGCCGGATCGACGGAACCGTGGGCGGCCAGCGGCCTGATCGATGTGCGCTACGGGCCCGACTACCGGTTCCTGGTCACGACGAGCAGTACTTGATCGGCGCCGGAGTCGACCCGCTGTATGGGGTGCTCGCCTCGACGGTCCGCCCGCCCGAGCCGACCTTCGGCGGAAACGATGTTGTCGGCGTCGACGACATCGCGGTCGACTGTCCCCGCGTCGACGACCCGATCCGAACCCTGCAGGTCGATGGCACGAGCGTCGACTCCGGAGTTCTCAGCTTGATGACCGACGACCGCCGACTCCTCCTGGCCACGCTCGCAGTGCCAGCAATGATCGTGTTCGGCGTACTGCTCGCCCTCGTGCTGCTACGCGCGTTCGGAGCGCTCGCATTCCGAGGTTTCTTGAACCTCGGCCGGGCTGCGGTGACCCCGGTGTCCGATCACCGCGCCGTGCGTGTTCGTACGCATCGCCCGAGAGACGTCGATGACCCCTCGACGACCGATGGCGCTGAACCCGACGAGGAAGTGCTCGACGGTGACGGTGCGAGCAGCGGCGATCCGGGCGCCGACGTGTCGGTGCCGGCCAACCGCTGACGTCGGCACGTCGGTCTACCCGACTGCCACCCGGACCTCGTCGAGCGCGTCGACCCAGTCGTGGATCGTGATCTGATCGGCATCACCGGTGGGTGAGCAGCGCACGAGCACCCCGCCGACCACGGGTTCGTCGAGGGCCGTCGACAGTGCAGCGCCGTACGCCGCGAGCTGCAGGCGGTAGCGGCCGACGCGTTCTGACGACTGCACCGGGCCGGACCACTGATCGGTCTTGTAGTCGACGATCACGAGGCCGCCGCTGGTTCGGACCAACAAGTCGACGTAGCCCTCGAGTACCCGGTCGCCGACGGGGGCGGCCACGAACAGCTCGCGCCAGTGCTCGGCGCCACCGACCACGCTGCGAACAATGGGCGCGGTCAGCGCCGATCGTGCGAGGGCGGCGACCTGGTGCTCGAGCCCGATCACACCTTCGGCGGCGCATTGTGCTCTGGCGAGGTTGTCGATGTCGACACCTGTGGCCAGATCGCAGAACTGCAACACGCCGTGGACCGCCCGACCGATGCTGGTGCCGTAGCGTCCCCGTTGCCATGGGGGGAGATCGACGTTGACGGGTCGCTTGTCGAGACCGGGGTCGTCGACGTGGTTGCGTTCGTTGCCCCCGGCGAGTTCCTCGGACAGGCGAGTGGCTGCGATACCGGTGCGGCGCGAAGCATGAGCGAAGACTCGATTGCGCTCGATGGCCCACGCATGTTCGTCGGCCCACTCGAGGGGTGTCGGCTGGGTTGGGGCTGCCGTGGCGGGTTGCAGCACCACGTCGGCACGCACCGCGCCGGATGACTGCTCGGCCGCCCCTGCCGCCCAGAGCAGCTCGGCCGATGTCAACGGGCCCCAGTCGTCGTAGTCGGCGTTGGCCTTCGTCGGTGCCCCGCGGTGCAGCGACACGACCAGATGGTCAACGGCTCGTGTGCACGCCACGTAGAGGAGGCGTCGGCGTTCGGCATCACCCATCTGCTCGTCGATCGGCTGGTGCGCCACGAACACGCCGTCGTCACCCCGCCCGGCAAGCATCCAGGTGTCGTTGGCCCAGACAACACCGTTCGTGGTGGCCCGTCGGGGTTTGGTGGTGAGGCCGGCGACGATGGTGATCGGAAACTCGAGGCCCTTCGCCGCGTGGATCGTCATCACCCGAACGGCATCGTGGTCGTTCTCGGGCAGAATCGTGTCGGCAACCCGGCTCTCCGAGGCCTGCAGTGCGGCCCATTGCAGGTACCTCCGCACACCGTGGCCACCTGCGTCGGCCCAGGCTCGGGCCTGCTCGATCACGAACCGCAGTCGGCGCCAGACATCGCGTGCGTCGAGTCCGTGGAGTGCCAGATCGAAGGCCCGGCGTTCGTCTGCGACGGCGGCCAGGAGATCGGCCGCCGACCCGGTGCCGACGCGTTCGGCCACAGAACGCACATGACCGATCGCAGCAGCGACCGGATGATCGTGCAGTCCCGGAGGTGCATCCGACCAGAGGTTCCAATTGCCCCCGGCCGACTTCCATTGCCAGAGTTCGACGTCGCTGCAGCCGTACAGCGGGCTTCGCAGCGATTCGACGAGAGCGAGCGTGTCGGTCGGGTCGTCGGCTGCGCGGAGTGCCAGCAGCAACTGGCGCACTTCGGCGGTGGCGTACACCACCGAGGAGTTCTCGGCGCGATAGCTCAGCTGCGCCTGTCGGAGTTCGGCTTCGAGCGATGGCAGGGAGATCCGTGTGGGCAGCAGGACGCAGATGTCGCCTGGCTGACACGGACGCAGCGCTCCGAGGTGTTCGTCGTAGACCGGCCAACCGTCGGCGAGCGCGGTCGACACGGTGGCAGCCACGTCGGTGGCCTCGCGGAGTCGGAGCGCGTCGGCCGAGCCGATGTCGGTGGTGCGTTGATTGGCGGCGAGGTCGTCGTGGCGATCGACGCCGAGCAACGACACGGTGCCATGGTCGAGCAGCTCTGGCGCCCGGCAAGCGTCGAGAGCTTGGAAGGCTGGTTGCGCGTCGGCTTCGAAGGTGATCAGTCGCCCGAACACATCGTTGGCGAAGTCGATCACCGCACGAGTCGAGCGGAAGTTGGCCGACAGCCGCACGTTGTCGGCGCCCACCTGATCGGCGGCGCGGAGGTATTGCGAGATGTCGGCGCGCCGGAATCGATAGATCGACTGCTTCGGGTCGCCGACGATGAACAGCCGTCCTGCGAGAGGCCGCAGATGACGCCATGAGTGCTGCTCGTTCGTCCCCGGCGCCGCCTGTTCGGGGTCGTCGGGTGATGCGGTGAGCCGGACCGCGATTTCGAGCTGGATCGGGTCGGTGTCCTGGAACTCGTCGAGCAGCACACGGACGTATCGGTCGTGGAGGAGTCGCCGGATGTGTGGGTGGTCGGTGAGGAGCCGGCGAGCGAGCACGAGGAGGTCGTGGAACTCGAGTTGCCCTGACGCTGTGCGCTCGGTCGCTGCGTCGAGCACGAAGCGCCCGATGACGGCCCCGAGCAGCTTGCGGCGGTGTCGTTTGACGTGCTCGAGGGCATCGTTCGCCAGTCGTCCGAGCTCGATCTCGTCGGCTCGGAGCATGTCGAGCGCATCCTCGCCGGCCTTGCCGAACGCTGCAGTCCACTTGCCCTTGGCCCCGGGGAGCACCCGGAGTTCTCCCCAGTGCCCGCACTTGTCGTCGAGCGCAGCAACCGCTTCGAGGCGGCTCCGCAGGCTGTCGCTGCCGAGCCCGGCGGCAAGGGTGCTCAACTGGGCAACGGTGTCGACCTGCTTGTCGTCGCTCGGCACCGGCGTCGACCGGATCCGATCGGCGAGGTTCGTGAGCGCGGAGGTGTCGAGGACGAGCGGACCCGGATCGGACAGCTCGACTCGGTCGCTCACGAGGTCCCAGTTGGATCGGAAGTCGTCGGCCATCCGTCGCGCGCCCTTGTTGACGCCGAACCCGTCGAACTCGCAGAGCTCGACGAATGCTCGGCCGCCGTTGATCAGTCCGCCTGCTGGTTCGGCCTCGTCGAGCAGACGGTCGAGGAGATCGTTCCATTGCTCTTCGAACGCGAGACCGCTCTCGAGTTCGTCGAGTACGGAGAACCCGGGAGGGAGCCCTGCGTCGATCGGGAAGTCGAAGAGGATCCGACGAGCAAAGGAATGCAGGGTTCCGATCGGGGCGTGGTCGAGGTGGTCGAGCGCGTCGGCGGTGTGCGGGCCCCGATCGGCTTCGAGTCGTTGGCGGGTGCGGCTTCGAAGCTCGGCGGCAGCCTTCTCGGTGAACGTGATCGCAGCGACACCGGTGATGGGCACGCCCGACCGCACCAGGTTGACGATTCGTGCAACGAGTGCGCTGGTCTTGCCTGCCCCTGCGCCGGCCTCGACGAACAACGTGGCGTCGAGGTCGGCTGCGATGCGTGACCGTTCGGCGGCGTCCGGGGGTGCCGTCACGGCCGCAGGTGTTGCCGTCGGAGGTCGCTCGGCATCGTTCATTGGTTCGCCTCGCAGTCGGCGCCGAACCATTGCTCGAGACGCGGGTCGTGCTGTTTGCGTTGCCATTCGGCCCAGCGTTCGGTGGTGCCCAGGCCATCGGGTTCGCAGTAGTGGCACCCGACGAAGAATCGCCATCCGGGACGTTCGGGTTGGTTCGGGAAGAAGCCGGTCTCGATACCAGCGACCACACGCGCCAAGGAGTCGGCCACTCGGGCGTCGACGTTGGCGTCGAACAGGTATCCCGGTCGGGCATAGTCGCCTTTGCGGAGCAGGCCGTACTCGGCGAGCACCGCGGTGTCTGCTCCACCGAATCGTGCTCGCGCCGCTGCTGCGTAGCTCGGCAACTGGAACAACGTGCCGCCTGCGGTGGGGTCGTCGGCCGACAAGTCCTTGAATTTTGCCTTCCCGCCCGTCTTGTGGTCGGTGACGACCAGTTGCCCGTCCCGCGTGCGATCGACCCGGTCGACCGAGCCCAACAGCCTGACCCGGCGTCCGTCGGGCAGGCTGATCGTGACGTCGTCGTCGGCGCCGAAGCGCATTTCGGAGGCGAGGACCGTGGATCCGCGCCGCACGGCCAGCTCACTGTCGTGGCGGAGCCAGGTGAGGAGGTCGTCGAGCATGCGGGAGCGTTCGTCGGCCCAGAACGCTGGCCGACCCGTGCGTCCGCGTCGTTCGGTGCGGTCGCACACGTCGCCGAAGAACGAGGTGAGGGCATCTCGGTGCTCATCGGTCCATCCGGTGGCGCCGGGTTGGGGCAGGGTGCCGTCGACCACGGCCTGGTGGAACAGGTCGAGTGCATCGTGGTGCGCAGTTCCGCGGTCGCGGGCGCTGATGCTGATGTCGTCGCCGGGTTCCTCGACCGGCTCGACGTCGAGCAGGTAGTGGACGAAGTAGGCGTGTGGGCACGCCGACCATGATTCGAGGCGGCTCGGAGAGACCGCGTCGGCGAGGACCGGGACACCGGTGGACGACAGGTCGCCGTCGAATGCGGTCAGCGAGTCGCTGGTGCGTGCGTCGAGGAGATGCACCCCGCGCAGGAGGACCGGGTCGGCGGCGCCATCGGTGAGCAGCTGGCCTGCGGCGACGGCATGCGAACGGCTGCGGAGGCGGTGCTCGGTGCTGCTCGCCGGAAACGTCGCGGAGGCGATCCCTGCATGGTGCGATGCGACGATGCGCTGCTCGTCGGTCCACGCAGTGATCCACCTCGACAGCTCGACCGACGACGTCGAGCGCAGGTCTCCACGAGGCGCGGTGAGCGTGACGGCGCTCGTGGCGAGGGTGGAGCGCAGCACCCGGTGCAGGCGAACTGCCCGAGCATCGGCAGTGGGGAGCCCTGCGGTGAGTCGATCGGTGTCGGACAGCAGCGGATCGCTCGCTGGTCGTGGCGGCAGCATTCCCTCGGCTGCGCCGAGCACGATCGCAACGTCGACATCGAGCCCGGTGGCGCCGGCGAGCGGTACAGCGGTGACGCCATGGCCGACACGACCCTGCCGAGGAGGCGTGGAATCGAGTTCGGCTGCGAGGGTGGAGCGGAACTGGTGTCGGGTGACCGGTTCGCTGATCGGGTCGAGGTGCCCGAGCCGGTCGAGGGCGCCGGTGAGTGCCTCGAAGGCGCGGTACTCGGGTTCGGCGAGGCGTTCGATCGTGTGGCGCCCGAGACGCTGATCGACTTGGTCGGCGCACCAGGTGGACCATGCTTGCCAGGTGCGGGTGGCGGCCGGGTGGCCGAGCTGGGTGCGCAGGTCGGCGACGAAGGAGCGCAGGGATTCAGCCGACTCACCCCATCGAGCCGTTGCGGTCAGCGAGCCGAGCCGGCGGTCCCAATCGTCGTCTCTCGCGACGCCTGCCGTACGGCTGACACGCTCCCAGCTGGCAGTCGGGAGGTAGGCGCCGTCGGGATCGCGCAGCGGAAGGTCGGCCAGCATGTCGAACACGTTGCGTCGACGCAGGCCGCGCCGATCGACGTCGAGCAGGTCGAGCACGAGACGTGGCGCCAGGCGTTCGGCCAGCGTGGTGCCGGGTCGGCCGTTCCATGGGATGTCGGCAGCAGTGAGATGGTGCTCGACCAGGCGGGCGTACGGCCGCTGTGTGGGCCACAGCACGGCGATTCGTTCGAACGGTGTGCCCGCCCGAGCGGCCTCGACGATGAGGCGGGTGGCCTCGCGGACTTCTTCATCGGCGTCGGTGGTGGACACGATGGCAACGGGACGCGGTGGGGAGCTGGTGAGGTCGTCACTGGTGGTGACGCCTGCGTGGGTTGCACCGAGCGCGTCGAGGAGCTGACGGGAGTCGGCATCGGCGGAGGTGTCGCCGGTGAGCTGGGCGACGATGCGGACCTCGATCTGTTGGCCCAGCGCGCGCAGGAACGTGACCGCTCGTCCGGGCAACTCCTGGGGCAGATGCAGCACGAGGTTGCGGAGCTCGTCGGGAGCACCGTCGGCGACGACGTCGGCAGCGGTGGCGAACAGATCGGCTTCGTCGTACCAATCGCCGTCGAGCGCAGCAGTGATCGCCGTGCTGATGCGGACCGCTTGGCGCCCCCGGAGCGACTGGTCGCGCAGTCGGTCGACGTCGGGCGGGTGGGCGAGTCGCAGCTCGGCGTGCAGGTTGCGAAGTGCGACCACGGTGGACGGGTGCGTGGCAACAGCACCGAAGGGCCCAGGGTCGTCGGCCAACAGTGCACCGATCGTGAGGTCGATCACCGGGGTCGACATCGGCGAGCGTCCGGCTGCGGCCAGTGATGGCCCGGCCAGCAGCTCGGCGAGGCGGTTCAGGGTGACCATGTCGACCCCGGCGATCCCGCCGCTGCGCCCGAGCGCCCGTCGAGTCATCACCCCACAGGTGTTGGTGGGCACGACCACGGTGACCGGTGCGAGTCGATCGGTGCCCTTGGCCTGGGCGATCGCAGCGGCGAGCGCCTCGAGGGCCCGCTCGGGAGCGACCAGGGTTGCAGAGATTGCCACGTCACCGATGGTAGAGAAGGGGTGACTCAGAGTTGGCCTACCATCGCAGCATGCAGGTACGCCGTGCCACGCCCGACGACAGGTCGACGCTGTGCGTCACTGCGATGCGGGCCTTCGTCGATGATCCGGTGATGCGCTGGCTGTACCCCGAGGACGACGTGTTCCTGGCGCCGGGCGGCGAGGTGCTGCGTCCGGCAATGGCCGGATGGATCGGCCTCGGCGAGGTGTGGTGCACCGATGACGGCGTTGGTGCTGCTGTGTGGATCCCACCGGGTCGTCCCGAGATCGACTTCACGGTCGACCCGGCGCCCCAGGAACCGCCTGCTGATCGCCTCGAGCGGTTCGCGATCCTCGGGCCGATCATGGACGAACACACCCCGACCGAGCCGCACTGGTACCTGCAACTCCTCGCGACGCACCCCGACTGGCAGCGCCGGGGGATCGGTGCTGCGCTGATGCGTTCGATGTTCGACCGGGCCGAGGCCGAGGGGCTGCCCTGCTATCTCGAGACCGAGACGGTCGAGAACGTCGCCTACTACCGCCATCACGGATTCGACGTGCGCTCCGAGTGGGACGTCCCCACCGGTCCTCACATGTGGGGCATGTACCGCCCGGTCCCGTGACCACCAAGCGATGATTCTCGGTGCGAACAGGTCGCGCTGAAACTCATCGCACCGTCGGCCACGATGGGGATCAGGTCGATCGAGCCGCCTCGGCGCGGGCGCGCAGGTCGGCCACCGCATGCTCGAGACCCTCGGGATCCTTGTAGAGGGCGCTCCCGGCGATCAGCACGTTGGCGCCCGCCGATGCTGCTCCGGCGATCGTCGACGGACCGATACCGCCATCGACCTCGAGATCGACGGTGTCGTCCAGACCGGCGGCGTCGATCATCGCTCGGATCTCGGCGATCTTCGGCTCCATCGTGGGGATGTACGCCTGCCCGCCGAAGCCTGGGTTCACGGTCATCACCAGCACCAGGTCGACGAGATCGAGGACGTGGGCGATCGCCGACGCCGGCGTCGCAGGGTTCAGTGCCACTGCGGCGTTGGCGCCGAGGTCGTTGATGTTGCCGAGCGTGCGATGCAGATGCGTGCAGGCCTCGGCGTGCACGATCAGCCGCGAACAGCCAGCATCGATGTACTGCTTGGCCATCACGTCGGGGGTGTACACCATCAGATGTGCCTCGAACGGCACCGATGTGTGCGATCGGGCCGAGGCGATGACGTCGGGCCCGAAGGTCAGGTTCGGCACGAACTGGCCGTCCATCACGTCCCACTGGATCAGGTCGACGCCCGCAGCCTCGAGTGCAGCAACCTCGTCGCCCAGCTTGGCGAAGTCGGCGGGAAGGACGGACGGGGCGATCTGGATCGGGCGGCTCATCGAACGCGAAACCTAGTCGTGTGGTCGGCTCGGATCATCACGACGTCTGGTCACCTCACCGCCACGGGAGCTCAGTCGTCTGTCGGCATGCTTCCCACGCTTCGTCGTCTTCCTCCCACGCTTCGTTGCGTTCGCTCCGCAATCGATTTCCAGTTCTCGGCCTCGTGCTTCGACGGGTACGGCCCGAGGAAGTGGTCGAACTCGCCGCGCTCGGAGGCGGGAACGGCGATCTTGCCGTTGAGGTCCCAGTACCACTCGCTGTCGGTGCCCATGTCCCGAGTCTGCCATCCAGCGATGTCCAGCGAACAGCTCGCACCCGTACGCTGAGGCGTATGCAGTTGATCCCTGATCGCCTCGTCGCGGGCGGCGACGCCATGGCCCGTGACGCCGATGGCCGCGTGGTGTTCATCGAGGGAGCATTGCCCGGCGAGGTCGTCGAGGTCGAGATCGAGACCTCGAAGAAGGACTTCGCCCGTGGGCGAATCGTCGAGATCGTCGAGCGATCGCCGTTGCGCGACAACCCGTCCTGTACGCATCGCCAGAAGGGCTGTGGGGGCTGCGACTGGATGCATCTGCAGCCAGAGGCGCAACTCGACGCGAAGGTCGAGATCGTGCGCGAATCGTTGCGTCGAATCGGGCGGCTCGATCCCGACGTGGTCGACGGCCTCGTCCATCGAGGCGGTGCCGTCAGCCAATTCGGCTATCGAACAACCATCCGGGTGGTTGGCGGTCCGAACGGAGCGGTCGGGTATCGCGCGCAGGGTTCCAACGACGTCGTCGAAGTACACAGCTGCCCGATCGCCGAGTCGAAGCTGTCGCGGATGCTGTCGGTGATCGAGGCCGACGAAGGTGCGGAACTGACGCTGCGTTCGTCGGTCGAGACGCGCGCGATCACCGCCGTCTGGGACAAGAAGTACCGCAAGAGCATCCGGGGTGTTCCGCCCAAGGTGCACATCGGCGAGCGGGCCTGGCTGACCGAACGCGTCGCCGGCCACGAGCTGCGGGTCTCTGCCGGATCGTTCTTCCAGTCTGGTGCGCAGGCGGCCGAGCTGCTGGTTGCTGCAGTGCGAGCCGCAGCCCCCGAGCTGGCGACCGCCCAGCATGCGGTCGATGCCTATGGCGGCGTCGGGCTGTTCGCCGTCGCAGCGATGGACGCTGTGGGTCACGTGACGCTGATCGAGTCGTCGAAGTCGGCGTGCCTCGATGCCGAACACAACCTGGCGGACCGGACCTCCTCGGTGGTGCGCGCCGATGTGTCCGGATGGACGGCGCCGACCGGCGACGGTCCGACACCATCGGTCGACGTCATCGTGGCCGATCCAGCCCGACCGGGGCTCGGCAAGCCGGGGGTGGCGGCGCTCGCAGCTGCGGGTGCGCCAGTGCTGGTGCTGGTGAGCTGCGACCCGGTGTCGCTCGCCCGTGATGTGTCTCTGCTCGCCGACGCGGGGTACGTTCCCGAACGAGTCGAAGTGCTCGATCTGTTCCCCAACACTCACCACGTCGAGACCGTCACGAGGTTCGTTTCTCGATCGGTCTGAAATAACATCGGTCACACGTCATCCGGGAGGACGCCCTGCAACGTACAGACGATGTGAAACGCGAGTACACCGAGGCCTCTGACGCTGCACTGGTCGTGTCGATCGGCCGCTATCAGCAGGCCGCGCTGGCCGAGGCGTACCGACGCCACGCCGGCGCGACCTTCGGGCTCGCCAAGCGCCTGCTGAACGATCATGCCCGTGCCGAAGAGGTCGTGCAGGAGGTGTTCGTTCGCCTCTGGAACGAGCCGAACCGCTACGACCCCGAGCGCGGCACGCTTCGCAGCTTCTTGCTCGCCCACACCCACGGTCGGTCGGTCGACATGATCCGTGCCGACGTCTCCCGACGCAATCGTGAGGAGAAAGAGGCCCGAGAGCAGGCAGTCGGTGGCTACGACGTGGCTCGCGAAGTGTGGGACATGGCGCTCGCCGGGCACGTGCGAGAGGCGATGGAGACTGTTGCAGCAAGGTGAACGTGATGCGATCGAGCTTGCGTATTTCGGCGGTTTGACGTACAAGGAAGTGGCTGACCGATTGGGTGAACCCGAGGGCACGGTGAAGAGTCGGATTCGTTCCGGCCTGAAACGTCTCCGCGGCGAACTGGTCCAGGCCGGCGTGACCGTAGGGGCCGATTGAGATGGGTGGAGCGATGGATGACATGACCGGTCCCTCAGGGGACACCTACGACCTCGACGAACTGCTTGGCGCCTATGCGCTCGATGCCGTCGACGCCGATGAGCGTCGTCGTGTCGACGACTACCTCGAGGTCAACCCTCGGGCAGCTGCCGAGGTGCAGGCGCACCGCGAGGTGGCAACGATGCTCGCCTTCACCGGCATGGATGCGCCTGATGACCTGTGGGGCCGCATCTCCAACGAGATCGACGAGCAGGCACCACCCGTTGGTGTCGAACTCGCCAAGGTGATGTCGTTCGACGATCACCCCAAGCGCCGAGCGATCAGCCGCATCGCCCCGTGGGCGGTCTCGGTGGCTGCTGCCGCGGTGGTTGCGTTCGTGGCGGTGGGCCTGGCCGATCGAGCCGATGCGCCCAATGATCCGCTCGCCAGTGCGGTCGAAGTGGCCCAGGCCGACCGCGACTCGCTCACCACCACGCTGGTCGCCGAGGGTTCCGAGTCGTCGGCCGATGCGGTGATCGATCAGGACGGCCATGGCTACGTGCTCGCTCGTGACCTCCCCACGCTGCCCGAGGGGCAGACCTATCAGCTGTGGGGCGTCGTCGAGAACGGCGACGTGATCTCGCTCGGGATCTTCGGTCCGAACCCCGAGATCGAGACGTTCACGGTCGAAGGCACGCTCAACGCGCTGGCCATCACGATCGAGCAGTACCCAGGCGTGATCAGCAACGGCAATCCTGAGGGCGCGTTCGTCGGCTCCTTCTGACCCCCGTCGGGGCATAGCCTGGCGCGGTGTTGACACCGGTCTGTTCCGACGAAATCCGTTCCGCTCTCGACGAGGGCGCGCCGATCGTGGCGCTCGAGTCCACGATCTTCTCCCACCTCGGCCTGCCGTCGCCATACAACCGCGAGGCCCTCGAACGCTGCACCTCGGCGGTGCGATCCGGGGGAGCGGTGCCCGCCGTGACGGCCGTGCTCGACGGCGTCGTCCGGCTGGGCCTGAGCGACACCGAGCACGAGCGCATCCTCGGCCCGGCGCGCAAGGTCGCCGAACGAGACGTGGCGGTTGCCGTTGGGCAGGGCTGGGACGTCGGTGCCACCACGGTGTCGGCGTCCGTGGCGATCGCTGCTGCGGCCGGGGTGAGCGTGTTCGCCACCGGCGGTATCGGCGGAGTGCACCGTGGGAGTGAGCTCACCGGCGACATCTCCGCCGACCTCGATGCGATCGCGTCGCATCCGGTGATCACGGTGTCGGCCGGAGCAAAAGCCTTCCTCGACCTGCCTCGCACCCTCGAATTCCTCGAGACCGCTGGCGCACCAGTGCTCGGATGGCAGCACGACTGGTTCCCGGCGTTCTACACACGGTCGTCCGGCTTGCCGGTTCCGCACCGGGTGGATGCTGCCGACGAGGTGGCGCGCATCTTTGCTGCCCGGAGTCGGACGGCGTCGGGGATGCTGCTGACGGTGCCGATTCCCGCAGGCGACGAACTCGACGCCGCAGACCTCGACCGGGTGCTCGCCGCCGCGCTCGCCGAATGCGAACGCGCCGGGATCACCGGTGCGGCGGTCACCCCGTTCGTGCTCGGCCGCATCGGCGACGCCACCGAAGGTCGAAGCGTCCCTGCCAACCTCGCGCTCGCCGAGAACAATGCCACCGTGGCCGCACAGGTCGCGGTGGCGATTGCCTCCCACCCGTCGATGCGATGAGTTTCGAGCGCGACCCGTGCGCGCGAACGACTCATTCCCCGGAGGGGGTTCGCTCAGGCGAGGCGGCGGGTGCGGCGTTCGACTCGCTCGAGGAATGCCGTGCGCTGGTCGTCGGACGCGGTGTCGATGCCGTACATCGCGACCCAGGTGGTGCGAGCGAGCGGGTGGCACATGGTTCGCAGGCTGCGGGTGAGCGTGCGCTTGCCGGTCTCACCCTCGACCATGTTGATGAACTTCGATGAGCCGTGCGTGGTCACTGCGACCAATCGGCGCACGTTGCGCAAGCCCGGTTTCAAGCGATTCGCACCCTCGGGCAGCGTCCAGGCGACGCCGTTCACCCACACCCGGTCCATCCAGCCCTTCAGCATCGCCGGCTGCCCCGACCACCAGGTGGGATACACCAAGACGAGGGTGTCGCACCATTGCAGATCGTCGGCGTAGGACTCGATCGATGGATCAGTTCCCGCCACGAGATGGTTGGCTCGTTCGTCGGCACTGAACGCTGGGTCGAATCCGTCGGCGTACAGATCGCTCAGGCGGACCTCCGCGCCGCCAGCGGTGAGCCCGGCGACCACCCGGTCGCGAACGGCTGCCACGAACGACTCCTCGAGTGGGTGGCAGTACACCACGAGTGCGCGGGCGGTCATCGAAGGCGTGCCATCTGCTGCTCGACCGTGGCCAGGAACGACTGGCGTTGCGCAGCTGTGGAGGTGTCGATTGCGTACAGCCCGAACCATGACGTGCGCACGCGCATCCCGCAGCTCATCCGCAACGCTCGTGTGATGATGCGCCGGCCGTTGTCGTTGACGAGGCGGACATACGAGCGCGGCGACCCATAGGTGGCGATCCCGACCAGGCGGCGCATCTGGCCGAGACCCGGGCGCACCTTGTTGGTGCGCTCGTCGAGGACGAACCCGACGCCCGGAACCATCACTCGTTCGAGCCAACCCTTGAGGATCGCGGGGAGCCCGCTCCACCAGGTGGGGTACACGAACACGATGACCTCGGCGCGCTGCACGAGTGCAGCGTGTTCGGCCACGAGCGGGTCGAGGATCGGGTTGTCGCCGTGGTAGGCGTGACGCTCGTCGGCGGTCATCGCAACGCCGAAGCCCTGCTGGTAGAGGTCGAGGACCACGACCTCGTGCCCTGCAGCGAGCAGTCCGGTCTCTGCACGTGCGCCAAGCGCATGGCAGTAGCTGCTGGTCGATGGGTGGGCGACGACGACGAGCGCGAGCACGATCAGTCGCTTGCGGGAACCGACGGCTCGGGGGCGGCAACGGCGGGCTTCGACCGCAGCGACAGCAACTGCGTGATCGCAACGAACACGAGCAGGGCAGCGAACATGACGTTGGAGACCTGGTCGCTCATCCGGTCGGAGATCGTGCCGCCGACGATGGCGCTCACTGCGCCGAATCCGCCGACCACTGCAGCCACTCGCATGTCGGCGTTCGACTTCTTGCGGTTGCGGATGGTGCCCATGATCGCAGTGGGCACGATCACCGCCACCGAGGTGCCCTTGGCGACCACCGGGACCATGCCGAGCAGCACGACCATCGCTGGCACCATGATCACGCCGCCGCCGATGCCGAGCAGCCCGGCGAGGGTGCCGGTGAGCAGCCCGACAGCCACGAGCAGCAGCGCCATCGCCACCGTGAGGTCGGTGCGCCCGGTGGAATCGGTGCTCACGGCGAGGCGAGTGGCTGTGGCCAGCACCGTGATCACGAAGACCACGATCAGCACGTTCTTCGGGATGATCTGCAACAGCGTGGTGCCGACGATCGCGCCGACGATCGCTCCGATGGCCAGGAACAGTGCGACCGGCCAATCGACGTTGCCGTGTGAGACGTAGGTGATCAGGCTGGCGGCGGCGATCGGCAACGTGGCAGCGAGCGATGTGCCGTGGGCAAGGCGACGGTCCATGCCGGCGAGACTGACGAGTCCCGGCACGATGATCAGCCCGCCGCCGACGCCGAAGAGGCCTCCGAGCAGCCCGGCCGCCAAGCCGACGATGATGGCATGGCTGAGTCTGACGGAACTGTGTGAGAGCGGCACCGGATCCGACGTTACGACGGATCGAGCTGCATCGCGCATTCTCCCGCTCGCCGTCATCGGGAGAGCCGCTCGATGAGCGACACCTGTACGGCAGGCCAGTCCTCGTTGGTGATCGAATACGTCGCGGTGTCTCGCAGTTGGTCGGCCTCGCCGGCGCGGGTCGAGCGACGGTGGCGTCGCAGCTCGCCCTCGAAGCGTGCGCCGATGCGTTCGATCGCGTGTCGACTCTGGACGTTGCGGGAATCGGTGCAGATCGCCACACGCTGGACACCCCACATCTCGAACGCGTACGTGAGGAGCAGGAGTTTGGCCTCGGTGTTGATGGCGCTGCGCTGCGCCGAGGCGCACAGCCAAGTGCCGCCGATCTCCACTTCGTCGGGATCGGTGCGCCCGAGTGGCCACAGCGGGTGGAGGAATCGGGTGCAGCCGACGACCTCGCCATCGCTGAGCCGACGCTGGACGAATGGGGCGGCACGATCGTTGGCTGCGTCGTCGAGCAGCCAGCTGACGTACTCGGCGGCGTCGGAGCGACCGTCGGGAACCTGGGTGTAGCCGAAGCTGCTGCGATCGTCGGCTCCGGCGGAAGCGATCGAATCGATGTGTTCGGCCGTCAGTGGTTCCAGCGATACGAAGCGGCCGCTGAGGGGAGGTGCAACGAGGCGATTCATCGAGCTGCAGTCTGGCCGATCGGAGGTGGCGGAATGGCCTGGGATACCTTGCAGCGATGGCCGCTGCGACCCTCACCGACGACCTGTTCGACCACTCGACGGTTCTGCCGTCCGACCCGCTCGGCGACGATGGCGAGCCGCTCGAAGTGCTGCACGATCGCGAGTACCGGGTGCGCGCTTTCCGAAAGAGCGACGACCTGTTGTTGATCCGTGGCGCAGTGCGCGACCAGAAGCCACCGGGGCTCTACGTCGACAGCGACCCCGACCCGTTGACGATCCACCACATGCAGATCGATCTCGAGATCGCGTTCCCGTCGATGGAGATCGTCGGAGCCAAGGTCGGCCTCGAAACGCATCCCCACGAGGAGTGCCCTCGCATCGAAGGGCACTACGACAAGCTCGTCGGTCTGTCGATCGCTCGTGGCTTCACCCACAGAGTGCGCGAGCTGTTCGGTGGCCCCCGTGGGTGCACGCACACCACCGCCTTGCTGCAGGCCATGGCGCCGGTGGCGATCCAGTGCATGTGGTCGATGCGGGCATCGATTGCGCATCGGCTCGGCGACGACATGCCCGAGCCCACCGCCGAGCAGCGCCGCATGATGTGGCAGACCAACCTCAACACGTGTCACATCTGGGCCGAGGACGGCGAACAGGTCCGCCACCTCGAATCGGGTGGGGCAATGGAGCCGCCGGTGTGGGCTGTCGAGCGAATGGTGAAACTGGGGTTGAAGCCCGACGAGTGGCGCAAGCGGATGCAGGGATGACCTACACGGCGGTCGAGTGCGCCGAGTTCGGTCCGATCGAGAACCTGCAGGTGGTCGAACGTGACTCGCTCGAGCTCGGCGCGGGCCAGGTGCGACTCGCTGTCTCGGCGTCCGGTGTCAATTTCGTCGACGGCCTCTTCGTGCAGGGGCTGTATCAGATCAAGCCGTCGACGCCGTTCGTTCCCGGGGGAGAGGTGGTCGGGCGGATCACCGAACTCGGTGCCGAGTTGGCCGACGGGGTCGGGGGGATGGCGATCGGCGACCGGGTCTTCGCGAACGTGGGGCTCGGCGGCTTTGCCAGTGAAGTGGCTGGTGTCGCCGCGGCAGCTCGTGGCGATTCCCGAGTCGCTCACCGATGGCCAGGCTGCCACCTTCATGCAGAGCTATCTCACCGGCTGGTATGCGCTCACCGTGCGCGCCGGCGCAGTGGCGGGCGACACGATGTTGGTCCTCGGCGCCGGTAGCGGTGTCGGCCTCGCTGCCGTCGACATCGGCGCCGCGCTGGGGCTTCGGGTGATCGCAGCGGCGTCCACACCCGAGAAGCGTGCACTCGCCGAATCTCGCGGCGCGATGGCAACGATCGACAACTCGACCCTCGACGCTGCCGGGATCAAGGACGCCGCCAAGGCGTTTGCTGCTTCGTTCGACGACCGAGCCGACCGTGGCGGCGTCGATCTGGTCTACGACCCCGTCGGTGGTGCCACTGGCGAAGTCGCGGTTCGAGCGCTCGGCGAAGACGGCCAGTACCTCGTGATCGGCTTCGTGGCCGGAATTCCGAAGTTGCCGGCGAACCAGGTGCTGCTTCGCAACCGCAGGATCACCGGCGTCGATTGGGGAGCGTGGGCCGGTCGTCATCAGGATGCGAACCGAGCGTTGCTGGCCGAGGTGGTCGAACTGATCGGCGCAGGCGATCTCGATCCTGTCGAGCCGGTGACCTACCCGCTCGCACATGCGGCCCGTGCCTTGCGTGATCTCGCCGAACGTCGGGTTGCCGGCAAGGTGGCGCTGGTTCCTGGCGGCTGATGCGATCGGGGTGAATCGCTGGTGGCGTTCGCAGTCCGACCTGGCAGACTGGTCGCCCACATGGTGGTCATAGCTCAACAGGTAGAGCACCAGGTTGTGATCCTGGCGGTTGGGGGTTCAAGTCCCCTTGGCCACCCCATACGCAGGCGCTGAGAGGGTGTCGGAGCGAGCGATCGCTCGGTACCCTCTCACGCCGCTTGCTTCTCTAGCTCAATGGCAGAGCAGTGGACTCTTAATCCATTGGTTCTGGGTTCGAATCCCAGGGGAAGCACGATGGGACAACACGGGTCAGACCCGTGTTGTCCCTTGTCGGTTTTCAGCCTCGGAGGAGATCCTTGGCGATTGCGGTGATCTGGATCTCGTCGGTTCCGGCGTAGATCTGCAGCACCTTCGCATCACGAGCGAGCTGCTCGACGCGGAACTCGCTCATGTACCCGTTGCCGCCGAACAGCTGCACCGCTTCGAGCGCGACCTCGGTGGCTGCACGGGCCGAGTAGAGCTTCATCGCCGAGGCTTCGGCCAGGGTCATGTCGACGCCGGCGGCGCCCATCTCCATCGTGCGGAACACCAGGTTCTGCACGTTGAGGCGGGCGACCTCCATGCGGGCCAGCTTGTCCTGGATCAGTTGGAACTCGCCGATGGGCTTGCCGAACTGCACCCGGTCCTTCGCGTACTGCACGCTGAGTTGCAGGCACTCTTCGATGATCCCGAGAGCCATCGCCGCCACGCCGGAGCGTTCCTGCTGGAACGTGGCCTTGGCGCCGTCGCGGCCACCCTTGGGCAGGTCCTCGGTCTCGCCGATCAGCCGGTCGCGGCCGACGCGTACGTCGTCGAGGAACAGTTCCCCGGTGGGGGAGGAGTGCATGCCCATCTTGCGCAGCGGCTTCGACTGCTCGAAGCCCGGCATGCCCCGGTCGAGCACGAACGACAACACCTTGCGCTGGTCGGCCGGAGTCTCGCCGTCGTCGAGCTTGCAGATGAACACCGTGGTGTCCGCGTAGGGGCCGTTCGTGATGAACGTCTTCGAGCCGTTGAGGATGTACTCGTCGCCGTCACGTCGCGCCGTCGAGCGCATCGAGCCGAAGGCATCGGAGCCGCTGCCGGGTTCGGTGATCGCCCACGCACCGATCTTGTCCATCGTGAGCAGGTCGAGCGCCCATCGTTCCTTCTGGGCGATGGTTCCCTTCGACATGATCGACGCCGAGGTGAGCCCCATCGACACCCCCATCGCCGTCACCATGCCGGGACACACCCGGCACAGCTCGATGATCGGGATCAGCGACATCCCGCCCCCATCACCGCCACGTGACGGCTTGTCGCCGACGTCCTCGCCGGCTTCGATCGCCCGTTCGCGCTCGATGCCCTTCTTGAAACCTTCGCGGGCCATTGCGTCCATCCCGAACGTGGCGAACAGCTTGCGCAAGATGTCGTACGGGGCCATGTCGCCGTGTTCGAGATCGTCGACGTGCGGGCGGATCTCGTCGTCGACGAATCTCTTCACCGCATCGCGGATCATCTGGTGCTCGTCACTCCACTGGAACATCGCTGGCCCTCCTCGGGTCTCGAACCGAACGACGGTGATCGTAGGGACGTCGATCGAGCCGCGGCCACCCGTTCTCGAAAACCTCGTGCGGAGAACTGTTCCGGCACGAGTTCACGAGAACGGGCCGGGGGTTGCGGTCTACGTACGATCGAGCCATGTCGCCGTCGGAGATCGTCACCGCATTCATCGAAGCCATCGAACGCAAGGATGTCGCTGCTGCCGCGGCGATGGTGTCGCCGTCGATCTCCTACGAGAACATGCCGATGCAGCCGATTGTGGGGCGCGATGCGATGGCGGCGACGCTCGAGATGTTCCTCGGTGATGCGAACGAGGTCGACTGGGTGGTCGTACGCCAGTACGAGATCGGCAACGTCGTGTTCAACGAGCGCATCGACCGGTTCCAGATCGGTGACGGTTGGTTGGAGCTGCCGCTCGCCGGCGTCTTCGAGGTCGACGACGACGGCCTGATCACGCTGTGGCGCGACTACTTCGACCTGGCCAGCTACCAGCGTCAGCTCGCCGAGCTCGCCGGATCCTGACGCTGACCCGATCGTGATCCGATTCGGCGCGGTCAGCGGCTCCAGCTGCGTTCGTCGCGGTAACGACCCACGTTGAGCGGCGTCGAGTGCTGGCGGCGCTCTCGGCGGCTGCTGGTGCCGAACACGATCAGCGCAGCGATCACCAGCGATGCCACGGCGAGCAGCAGCGTGAGATTGCGGTGGTGGTTGGCGAGACGTGCGAACACACCCATCCACGGGTCGTCGGAGAAGGCGGGGAGCAGCAACAGTGGAACCAGATATCCGAACACCAGGAGCGACCCGGCCGTGGCAGCGAAGAACACCCCGAGCGCGAAGGTGCCCTCGCCACGTTCGGGTCTGAGGAACACCGCAGCGATCGTGATCAACGCGGCGAGAGCGAGAGTGCCGAGTGCGAACCATCCGAGCCAGTCGTGGAGAAAGGCCATCGACCCAACCCGCTGAACGGGAAGCGTGATCGCCGACTCCTCGCCCACGAGCTCGTTGCGCACGATGGTGACCTGTTCTTCTGCATCGATGGTGACCCGCCGATCGAAGGTTCCGATCAGTCGGCCGTGGGCGTCGCTCACGATGTCGCTCATCAACGCAGCACCATCGGGGATCCGTGCGTAGCGTTCGATGCGCTCGCGTAGGTCGGCAGGCGACTCGTTGAGCACTGGGGCGTCGGCACCGGCGACGATCGTTGCGATCTGTCCGCGGATCTCCTCGTCGCCGAGGATCGAGTACGCGATCTTCGAATCGTTCGACGGCGAAAAGGCCACCCGTTGGAGCCACCACGCGCCGATCGACAGAGCGACGAGGATCGCCGCAGCGATCAACATGAGGCCCCCGAGCGATCTGCGCATTTTGAGAGTCTGACAAATCTCGCGCGTAACCTTGAATCGTGAAACGTCCCGGCATTGTTTCGAATGTTCATTCGAGGTGCGTTTCCGTCACTGCGCGTGGTGTGGTGGCCGGGGCGCGTTCTTCATCGGTTGGTTCAAGAAAGCCGAGCACTGTCAGTCGTGCGGGCTCAAGTGGCGCCGCGATGACGTGGGGTACGAACTCGGCGCTGCAGCGATGACGGCGATCATCACGTTCGGGCCGCTGATGCTGATTCTCGGCGGCATGGTCGCGTGGACATGGCCAGAGGTCAACGTGGTGCCGATGTTCATCGTCTTGGCAGTGCTGGCGGTCGTGTTGCCGTTCTTCACCTATGGGCCCGCGTACTGCATGTGGCAGGCGATCGACATCTTGTTGCGGCCGCCGGAGCCCGAAGACTTCGAGATCGTCGGCGACGTCAGCACCGACGCCGAGTCGGCACCGGGCGCTTCATCGCCCGGACACGATTCCTGACCTGCGTCGCATCGACATCCACGCTCGAGTGGGGTACTCGGGCGTTCGCCTCGGAGATGCTTGACCGAACGATTGTTCGTTGGTTACACTCATGTCATTCGGTCGCCCGATCGGCCCGATGTCCACGATCAGCAACCCTCGATCAACTCTGTGACACCCCCTCTCTACGGTGCACATCACCAACCGCACCGGGTTCGCCCGCCGCACGACGAAAGCGAGACATGACATGAGCAAGGACCGCGACAAAGCACTCGAGATGGCACTGGCCCAGATCGACAAGCAGTTCGGCACGGGCGCCATCATGAAGATGGGCGAACGGACCAACATGGCCATCGAGGTCGTCCCGACCGGGGCACTGGCGCTCGATCTGGCGCTCGGTGTCGGCGGCCTGCCTCGTGGACGCATCACCGAGATCTACGGACCGGAGTCATCTGGTAAGTCGACCCTCGCCATGCACGTCGTCGCCGAGGCCCAGCGCAACGGTGGTGTGTGTGCCTACATCGACGCCGAGCACGCGATGGACCCGGTCTACGCCCGAGCGATCGGTGTCGACGTCGACCAGTTGCTCATCTCGCAGCCCGACACGGGCGAACAAGCGCTCGAGATCTGCGACATGCTCACCCGCTCTGGTGCCGTCGACGTCATCGTCGTCGACTCCGTGGCGGCCCTCACGCCTCGCGCCGAGATCGAAGGCGAGATGGGCGACACGCACGTCGGCCTGCAGGCTCGCCTGATGAGCCAGGCGCTGCGCAAGCTCACCGGCAACATCAACAAGACCAACACGATCGTCATCTTCATCAACCAGCTGCGCGAGAAGATCGGCGTGATGTTCGGCTCGCCCGAGACCACGCCGGGCGGACGAGCGCTGAAGTTCTACTCGTCGGTGCGTCTCGACATTCGCCGTATCGAGTCCTTGAAAGACGGCGCCGAAGTCGTCGGCAACCGCACCAGGGTCAAGGTCGTCAAGAACAAGGTGTCGCCTCCGTTCCGTCAAGCCGAGTTCGACATCATGTACGGCAAGGGCATCAGCCGCGAGGGCTCGCTGGTCGACATGTCGGTCGACCTGGGCATCGTCAAGAAATCGGGTGCCTGGTTCACCTACGAGGGCGAACAGCTCGGCCAAGGCCGCGAAAAGGCCAAGGACTATCTCAGGCAGAACCCCGAGATCATGATGGAGATCAGCGACAAGGTCCTCACCGTGTCGGGTCTCAAGCAGTCCGACGAGCCCGAGGTGAGCGATGTCGCCGAAGAGTTCAGCGACGCCGACGACGCCCCAATCGATCTCGGCTGAGTCCCGCTGGCGTTCCGGTCCTCGCCGGACCCGTCCCTGCCCGGACCGGAGCGCCAGACTGGCCGTATGACTGTTCCCAATCGCATTTCGATCGTCACGCTCGGCGTGTCCGACCTCGCCAGGTCCACCGCGTTCTACGAGTCGCTCGGCTGGGAGAAGTCATCGGCGTCGATGCCGGCGATCACGTTCTTCGAGATGCAGGGCTCGGTCTTCGGGCTCTACGAATGGTCGGCGTTGGCCGACGACGCCAAGGTCTCCGCCGAGGGGTCAGGATTTCGCGGGGTCACCCTTGCGATGAACCTGGCCACGGTGGCCGAGGTCGACGAAGTGTTCGCCGAATGGGTGGCGGCTGGTGCCACAGCGATGGTCGAGCCACACACGGCCTTCTGGGGCGGGCATTCGTCGTACGTCGCCGACCCGGACGGGCACTTGTGGGAGCTTGCCCACAACCCCTACGCGAAGATCGACGACGAGGGTCGACTCGTCATGGGCGCCAGCTGATCACCGCCGATACGTGTCGGGTCAGTTGAACTCGTAGCCGCCCGGCTTGAAGATCATCAGATAGAGCGAGACCACCAGGATCAGGTGGGTGATGCCGATACCGGCGGCCATGATCTTGCGGGTGTCGTCACCGGTTTCGGTGAGTGCCGGGCGGATCATGAACCAGCTCACAGCAAGAGCGATCAGCCACAGCAGGATCGTCGAGGTCACGAACGGGGTGCCGGCGAGGTCGATCTTGCCGACGCCGGCCATGCCCATGCCAGCGACCCAGAGCAACACGAGGGCTGGGAACACGAGTCGCATGTGCAAGCGGGCGACTTCGGCGGTCTGGCCGGCACGCTGCAACTTCGGATAGAAGAACAGTGGACCGAAGGCGATGATCGCCGACAGGATGTGCACGAAGTAGAGGATCCGGTAGAGGTCGTTGTTCTCGGGAACGAGGATGGCAAGCACGGGCGGCACGATAGCGACCGGGAGGCCAGACCGCCGTGTCGCTGTGCCAGTAGCCTCTGACCCCATGTCCCGTAGCTACATCGTGCGCACCTACGGCTGCCAGATGAACGAGCACGACTCCGAGCGGATCTCCGGCCTGCTCGAAGCCGACGGGCTGGTGCGTGCCGACAACGAGGCCGACGCCGATGTCGTCGTGCTCAACACCTGCTGCATCCGTGAGAACGCCGACAACAAGCTCTACGGCAACCTTGGCCACCTGAAGACCTGGAAGGGCGAACGCGAGGGGCGTCAGATCGTCGTGTCGGGCTGTCTCGCTCAGAAGGACCAGGACCTGGTCGCACAGCGGGCCGGCTACGTCGATGTGGTGATGGGCACGCACAACGTGCACCGGGCCGCGGAACTCGTGGCCCAAGCGCGCACGTCCGACCGTCCGATCACCGAGATCCTCACCGAAGCGGTCATCGACGACCAAGCGATGTTCCCCTCGGCGCTGCCGGCGCGTCGTGAGACGTCGTACAACGCGTGGGTGACCATCCAGATCGGGTGCGACAACAACTGTGCCTTCTGCATCGTGCCCGCTGTTCGCGGTACCGAGATCAGCCGCCCCTACGACGAGATCCTTGCCGAGGTCGCCGACCTGGGCGCCAACGGCGTCACCGAGGTGACGTTGCTCGGCCAGAACGTCAACAGCTACGGCCGCGACCTGCAGTTGGCGGCGCGCCAAGCCGGCGATTCGACTGCTCGTTTGCGCCCGCTGTTCTCCGACCTGCTCCGCGACGTCGGCGCCAGTCGACGGAATCCGCCGAGTTCGGTACACCAGCCCCCACCCCAAGGACATGCGCCCCGAGACGTTCGCTGCGATGGCCGAGACGCCAGCCGTGTGCGAGCACCTGCACTATCCGCTGCAGTCGGGCAGCGACCGGGTGCTGGCCCTGATGCACCGCGGCTACACCGCCGAGCGCTATCTCGAACGGCTCGCCGACGCCCGGCGCGCCATCGAGGACCTGGCAGTTTCGACCGACATCATCGTCGGGTTCCCCGGCGAGACCGAAGCCGATTTCGAACACACCTTGGCCGTTGCAGCCGAAGCCGAATACGACTACGCGTACACATTCATCTTCTCTCCACGCCAGGGCACCGAAGCCGCGGCGATGGAGGCCCACTTCGTTGATCCAGCAGTTGCGTCCGAGCGGTTCCAACGCCTCCACCTCGTCGTCGAGCGTTCGGCGTTGCGTCGCCACGAGGCTCGTGTGGGCCGCATCGAAGAGGTCCTGATCGAAGGCCCGAGCAAGCGCGACCCGTCGGTGACGAGCGGCCGCACCCGCCAGAACAAGCTCGTGCACTTCACGCCGCCGCGCCCGCTGCGCACGGGCAGTTACGCGACCGTCGAGATCACTCGTGGCGCCCCGCACTTCCTCGAAGGCCAGTTCGTCGAGTTCTTGTCGGAGCCCACGCACAAACTCCGCATTCCCGTCGCCGCGCTCTGATCCTCGACCCCACATCCTGCGAAATGTCCCTGGATCATGACGGTGGGCGTCACGATCCGGGGATTTTTCGGGAGCGAGTCGTGGGTGGCGACTAGCGTCGCAGGCGATGAGCGAGCCGACCGTCGATCCGCAGCTGGCCGACTATCGAGCCAGCATCGACAACATCGACGCAGCACTCGTGCACCTGCTCGCCGAGCGATTCAAGATCACCAAAGCGGTCGGCCGGTACAAGGCCACCGTCGAATTGCCCGCTGCTGACGAGGATCGCGAGCGGATCCAGATCGAACGGCTGCGGGCCTTGGCCGAGCAGTCGGGCCTCGATCCGGTGTTCACCGAGAAGTTCCTGCGTTTCATCGTTGCCGAAGTGATCCACCACCATCAGCGCATCGCCGAGGGCGAGCAGCTCTGACAGCGGGCACACCGCTGCGGGTCGCGATCGTCGGATCGACGGCATCGGGGAAGTCGGCGGTGGCCATGGCGGCCGCTCGTCAGTTGAACGACGTCGACCTCGTCTCGATCGACAGCATGCAGGTGTACCGCGGCATGGACATCGGCACCGCCAAGCCGACGTCAGTCGAGCGGGCCGAGATCCCGCACCACCTGCTCGACCTCGTCGAGCCGACCGACGAGTTCACCGTCGCCGACTTCCGCGACGCCTACGCCGCCGCGCTGGCGGCAATCGCCCTCTCGGGGAGGCGGGCGTTGCTCGTTGGTGGCACAGGCCTGTACCACCGGGTGGTGATCGACGACTTCGACCTGCCCGGGCAGTGGCCTGACATTCGACGAGAACTCGAATCGGACAGCGACACCGCCGCACTGTTCGAACGTCTCCACGCGCTCGACCCGGCAGCAACCAGCAAGATCGAGCCCGGCAATCGCCGTCGTCTGGTTCGAGCACTCGAAGTCACACTCGGGAGTGGTCGACCGTTCAGCTCGTTCGGTCCGGGTGTCGACGAGTATCCGCCGTCCGAGGTCACCCAGGTCGGGCTGCGCTGGCCCCGAGATGTCATCACGGCCAGGATCGGCGAGCGTGTGCAACGGATGATCGAGCTCGGCCTCGTTGCGGAGGTCCAGGCGCTCGCCGACAACGGATTCTCGAGGACCGCCGCCCAGGCGCTCGGGTACAAGGAAACTCTGGCGATGTTGGACGGACGCATGAGCCAGGATGAAGCGATCGCCACCATCATCACCCGCACCCGGCAGTTCGCCGTCCGCCAAGAGCGATGGTTCCGTCGCGATCCACGCGTACGCTGGATCGAGGTCGAGCACGACGCGGTCGCCGAGGCGACACCGTTCGTGATCGAGGCTCTCACCGCATGACCACTCTGAATCTCACCAAACACCACGGTCTCGGCAACGACTTCCTGGTCGCGTTCCACCCGAACGTCGACGATCTGGCTGCGTTTGCCCGACGGGTCTGCGATCGACGTCGTGGGATCGGCGCCGACGGGTTGCTCGTCGCCGAAACGCACGAGGGTTACGCAGCGCGCATGACGCTGTACAACGCCGACGGGTCACGTGCCGAGATGAGCGGCAACGGCATCCGCTGCTTCGCTCAGGCGCTCGCCGTTCGGCGAGGTGACCTCTCCGACCAACTCATCTTCACCGACGCCGGCGACCGTCTGGTCGTGCTCGATGCCACCGACGACCCGTCGACGATCACGGCTCGGGTCGAGATGGGTGACGTGTCGACGATCGACGAGCCAGCTGGCTGGTCGGCACTCGGATGTCATCCCGACCGTCCAGTGGCACACCTCAGCCTCGGCAATCCGCACAGCGTGGTCGGCGTCGACGAGGTGGCGGTCGTCGACCTGGCGCAACTCGGCGGTCAAGTACCCCAGGTCAACCTCGAGATCATCGAGCCCGGTCCCGAACCGAATGCGGTCACGATGCGGGTCCACGAACGCGGTGCGGGCATCACCGAAGCCTGCGGCACCGGCGCCTGCGCTGCGGCCTATGCCGCTCGATCGTGGGGCCTCGTGTCGCGTGGGGTCAGCGAGGTCATTGTTCACATGGACGGAGGAACAGCCACGGTGAGATTCTCCGACGAAGCACCCGAGCGTGCAGTGCTCACCGGTCCGGCAACCTACGTCGGGGCAATCGAGGTCGAGGTGGAAGCCCCATGAGCAATACGCCCTACAACGAGGCACTCGCTGGGACGCTGATCGATCGCACGATCAGAGAAAAGATCGTCCTGGTCGCTGTCGCCGATCCAAGGGAGGCCGACGAGTCAATCGACGCCAGTCTCGACGAATTGGCGTTGCTCGTCGACACCGCCGGAGCCGATGTGGTCGAGCGCATGGTCCAGCGTCGCGACAGCCCTGATCACACGTGGTACATCGGGAAAGGCAAAGCCGAAGAGTTGAAGCAGCTCTGCCTTGCGGTCGACGCCGACACCGTCGTGTTCGACAACGAGCTCTCGCCTGGCCAACAGTTCAACCTCGAAAAGTTGCTCGGGCGAACCGCCATCGATCGAACAGCGGTCATTCTCGACATCTTCGGGCAGAACGCCCACACCCTCGAGGGCAAGGCGCAAGTCGAGCTCGCGCTGCTGCGCTACCGCCTGCCGCGGCTCCGTCGCGGTGCCGACGCGAAGCTGTCACAGCAGCGCGGTGGTGTGGGCGCACGCTTCGGCGGCGGCGAAACCAAGATCGAAGTCGACCGCCGGCGCATCATGCGCCGCATCAACAAGCTCGAACGCGACCTTGCGTCGCTCGCCGATACCCGCGAGCTGCAGCGCAAAGGGCGAGGCCGCAGCGGCTTGGGTTCGGTGGCGATCGTTGGTTACACCAACGCCGGTAAGTCGTCGTTGCTCAACAAGCTCACCGACTCCGGCGTGCTCGTCGAGGATCGCCTCTTCGCCACACTCGATCCAACCACCAGGCGTCTCGCGCTCCCCGGCGGTGAGCCGGTGCT
This sequence comes from Ilumatobacteraceae bacterium, assembly GCA_963717385.1. Classification (GTDB taxonomy): domain Bacteria; phylum Actinomycetota; class Acidimicrobiia; order Acidimicrobiales; family Ilumatobacteraceae; genus Sva-07. The sequence goes on along the minus strand of CAVQWE010000006.1, from coordinate 332,175 downwards.
GCTGTCCGACACCGTAGGTTTCATCAATCGACTGCCGCACGGGCTCGTCGAGTCGTTCAAGGGAACCCTCGAGGTGGCCGCGTTGGCCGACTATCTCGTGCACGTCGTCGACGCCAGCGCTCCCGACCCCGAGGGTCAGATCGACGCGGTGCGCGAAGTGCTCGGCGAAATCGAGGCCACGGCGGTGCCCGAGCTGCTGGTGTTCAACAAGGCCGATCTTGCTCCCGACACCGCCGAACAGCTCGTCCGCGACCACCCGGGTTCGGTGGCGCTGTCGGCCACGACCGGAGAGGGCATCGACGTGTTCCTGCGCACGATGGCCGATCGGTTGAGAACTCTCAGCGTGGTGCACGAACTGGTCGTGCCCTACGACCGCGGCGACATCCTGGCGGCAGTGCACCGCGAAGGTGAAGTGGTGTCGGTGGCCGATGGGGCGGCGGCATGGACCATCAGAGCGCGACTCTCCGATGCGTCGGCGGGCCGACTGTCCGAATTCGCGGCCGAGGAACCGCAGTGAGCGGCTTCGTCCCGCCGCCGTACCCGTACGACCGCCTCGACCGGTTGAAGCCGATCACCGATGCGCATCGCGGTGGCACCGTCGACCTCTCGGTCGGCACCCCGTTCGATCCGCCACCGGCAGCGGTGATCGAGGCGTTGGCGTCGAGCGGAACCGAGCGTTCCTACCCGCCGAGCATCGGCACGCTGGCGTTCCGCGAAGCAGCCCAACGATGGATTCGGCGCCGATTCGACGTGGAGGTCCCCGCAGCTCAGATCGCAGCGACGATCGGCTCGAAAGAGTTCGTCGCGACGTTGCCGCAGTGGATGCAGTTGCGGACGCCATCGCGCGACACGGTGCTGTATCCGGCCATTGCGTACCCGAGCTACGAGATGGGAGCCATCCTCGCCGGCTGTCGGCCGGTGCCGGTGCGTTTGCTGCCCGACGGGCGGATCGACCTCGACTCGATCGACCCGGCCGACGCCGAACGGGCCCTGCTGCTGTGGATCAACAGCCCAGGCAACCCGACCGGTGCGCTCGACGACCTCGATGCCGCTGCCGCGTGGGGCCGGGCACACGGGGTGCCGGTGTTCTCCGACGAGTGCTATGTGGAGTTCACCTGGTCCGAACGTGGACGCACGATCCTCGAGTCAGGCGTCGACGGAGTGGTTGCTGTCCACTCGCTGTCGAAGCGTTCGAATCTCGCTGGTGTCCGTGTCGGGTTCTATGCCGGCGACGCCGAGCTGGTGTCATATCTCCAAGAGATTCGAAAGCATGTCGGGATGATGGTGCCGGGTCCGGCGCAGTCAGCAGCGATTGCTGCTCTCGACGACGACGAACATGTCGAGGTGCAGCGTGCGCGCTACCGCGCTCGACTCGATCTGCTCGCCGGCGTGTTGTCCGAGTGGTCGGGCGAGCCGGTGCCGTTGCCGCAGGGAGCGTTCTACCTGTGGATCCCGGTCAGCGACGGCTGGGAATACACCGAACGGCTCGCTCGTGACGGGGGAGCGCTGGTGAGCCCTGGGGAGTTCTACGGAGCCGACGGCGCCCACTTCGTGCGGGTGGCGGTGGTACAGCCCGACGAACGCGTGCAAATGGTCGCCGATCGCCTCGCCTCGGCGCGACGATGAGGGACATGGCAACGAGCCAAGCACGCGGGCAGGCCGCTCGATGACCGAGCGCGCCGGCCGCCGGGGGTGGATGTTGGTGGTCGGAGTCGTCGTGCTCGTCGGACTTCTCGCCACAGCAGTCGCACTGTGGATCGGCGCCGGCAACCGGCGTGCCGACAATGTGGCCACCTTCGCTCGTGCCCCGGTGGGATGCGACACAACGCTCGACTTCGAAGCGACCGGAACCTTCCTGTTGTACGCCGAGACGAGCGGCGAGTTCGATCAGCTGGCGGGCGAATGCGACGCCGAGCTCCGATATGACCGGGACCCAGAGGACGTACCAGAGTTGGCGTTGACGTTGCTCGACCCGAACGGCGATCCCGTCGTGTTCGAAGATGCCGACCCGGTCGGTTACGACGTCGACGGATTCGTTGGAACCGCTGCTCGCAGTGTCCGCATCGAGACTCCCGGCGACCATGTGCTCACCGTGGCGCCGACTGCTGGCGACCCGTTTGCCGTGGCGATCGGTCGTTCGCCCGATCAAGGCGTTGCCCTGCTTCGCTGGGGTGCCGTGGCGGCAGCCATCGTCGGGCTCGTGCTCGGTGGGGTGTTCCTGGTGCTCGGCAGCCGTCGAGTTCCGACGCCGGCGGCCCCCGATGCGCCGTGGACACCCGATGCCGGTGGCTGGCCAGCGAGCCCCCCGGGGTTTCCGGTGCCTGCACCGACCACCGGCGCAACCGCTCCAGCGGGGCCACCGCTGGTGTCGCCGCCTCCGAATTTCGCACCCGCCTCGCCACCTCCGCCTCGCCCGGCAGGTCCGCCGGCGCCGGAGTCTGGCGACGAGCAACGCTCGCCGTGGGCGCCGCCGCCACCAGCAAGTGAGACGGCGCTCAGTAGCGACGCATGACCGTGACGACCTTGCCGTAGATCTCGACCTCGTCAGCGGTGAACTTCATTGGATCCATCGTGGTGTTGGCTGGTGTCAGGGTGACCTCGGCGCCGGAGCGGCTGTAGGTCTTGATCGTTGCCTCGCCGCCGGGGATGCCGGCGACGACGATCTCGCCGTTGTTCGGGTTGGCGATCTGCGAGGCCACCACGAAGTCGCCGTCGAGGATGCCGAGGTCGATCATCGAGTCGCCTCGGACTCGCAGCATGAACAGTTCGCCGTCGCCGGTGAAGTCGACAGGAACGGGGAGCAGTTCCTCGACGTTCTCCTCGGCGAGCACATCGGTGCCGGCAGCCACATCGCCCACGAGCGGGACGTGGCGCACAGGGCGACGTTCCATCATTGCGCCGCTGTTGACGTCGTAGCGGACTTCGATGGCGCGTGGCTTGGTGGGATCGCGTCGCAGGTAGCCGAGCCGCTGCAGGGTGTTGAGGTGGCTGTGCACCGTCGACGGTGACGTGAGCCCGACGGCGTCACCGATCTCTCGAACCGATGGCGGATAGCCACGCTCGCGGATCTGTTGTTCGATGAACTCGAGGATGTTCCGCTGACGTGCGCTGATCGTGGGGGCCATTCGAACAGCGTACTGAACCGGGCTGAGCGGGTCAAACATCTGTACCCGGAACAATTGTTCGAAAAAAGACGAGAAGAGTGTTGACAGGGCGGGGGAGGACCTGGTTCACTGTCGAACAGTCGTTCGAACGAACAGGTGTTTCATTCCGCCTGCAACGATCGAACGAACGAGAGAACACCGTAGCAGCAGACTCCATGGAGCACCGATGACCGCCACCTTGTACCCCACCTCACGAGCCGACCAGATGCCCACCCGTCGACGTGGCGAGGTCGACTACACCGCTCGTCGGGTGGTCGCTGCTGTCGCTGCGGTGCTCGTTGTGGCAGTGCTGGCCGTTGCAGGTTCTGCGTTGGTCGGTGCGTTGGCCGATGTCGGGGGACGGCCCGCCGCGGCCTCCGACATCGCCGCGGCCACGAATGCACTGCCGAGCGTCCACGTGGCCGAGCCGGGTGACACGCTCTGGTCGATCGCCGATCGATACCGAGGCGACGTCGCCCAGGGTCGTTTCGTCGATGCGTTGGTCGATCTGAACGACGGCGCTGCCATCCAGATCGGGCAGGCGGTTCGCCTGCCCTGAGGTCGTGCCCACCGCTGCGCTTTCCTGCCGGGGCGCAGCGGTGGTCGCGCAGTAGCCTGCGATGCGTGTTCTGCCCCGCCTGTCGTGCCGATGACACCAAAGTCGTCGATTCGCGTATCGCCGAGGAAGGCACAGCGATCCGTCGCCGGCGAGAGTGTCTTGCTTGCGCTCAGCGCTTCACCACGTTCGAACGCGTCGATCACGCGCCGCTGTCGGTCGTGAAGTCGCACGGCGGATGCGAACCGTTCGATCGAAAGAAGCTCGTTGGCGGGTTGAGCGCAGCCACCAAGGGCCGCAACGTGTCGGACGAACGTCTCGAAGCGATCGCCACGGTGGTCGAAGACTCGATGCGTCTGCTCGGATCCACCGTGACCAGCGCAAACGTTGGCCTGGCCGTGCTCGATCAGCTCCGAATCGTCGACGAGGTCGCCTATCTGCGATTCGCCAGCGTGTACAAGGACTTCGATGCTGCGGCCGACTTCCACCGCGAGCTGGCGCTGCTCGAGAAGTCAGTCTCGACGCCGTAGCCAACGGGTGTAGACGAACGACTCGTCGTCGATCGCCAGCTGAGCCACCTCGAATCGGTGAGCGTGTGGAGGTGCCCCCGAGGCCAGACGAGGACCCGGGCCGCCAAACGTGGCCGGCGAGGTCGTGACGTTGATCTCGTCGATCACGTCGGCGTCGAACATGGCGCCGTTCAACGCCGAACCGCCTTCGACCTGCACGTAGTCGGCGCACCCGGCGAACGTCGGGCAGGCGGCCGATCGCCGCTCGGAGATCGATGGTGTCGCCGGTGCCGGTGCGTACGACGTCGATCCGGTCGGGGACATCACGCGCACCCGTCTCGGTGGTGATGATGAATCCGGCACCGCAAGCGAAGATCTCGCTGTCGAAGTCGAGCTCGGCGCTCCGGGTGACGATGCCGATGCGCTGTCCGTGCTTCTTGGGTGCCCCGTAGCCCTCGTCTCTGATGGTTCCGGCTCCGACGACGATCACGTCGGCGAGCAGACGGAGCCGGGCGAGAACGGCGATGTCGGTCGGGCTCGACAGCTGCGCCGACGTGCCGTCGACGGCGATCGACCCATCGATGGAGGAGACCATGCACATGCCGACCCAAGGGCCGTCGGGGCGGGATCCCACTGGGCTGGCGTAGGCATCGTCGACGCTGATGTCGGCGGCGGGCTGGGGGAGCAGTCGGCGCATGACGAACATCATGGCCGCCGACTCGGGCGGGCGCTGTGTCGATCGGGAATTCGGGTCCTGGTCGGATCCGAGAGCTGACTTGACTCTGCGTTGTCGGCTGTGTCCATGTGGACAAACCCGAGTTGTTCACCTCGCGTCCACATGCAGTTCGCCGAAATACACATGGTTGTCCTCTTTCTTCCCACAGGGTGTCGTCCGTAGAGTGCGCACCAATGCCGACTGCGGTGTGATGCACGGACAAGAAGGCGGGTACCGACCTCTCGTCGAGAGGTCGTGGACGGTGTCTGCTTGGGGACCTCCCTCGACCTGTGTGTTGCGCCCAGTCGGCGATTCGCGTTCCGGACAATCCGGCCAGGCCCAGAGTGGGCGCACCGGTTGAGCGGCAACCAACATCGCTGTAGTTTGGAACTCTCATCACACTCGGAGGATCACCCATGTCGCTTGCACCAGATCTCACCACGATCGGTCTCGGGCGCCTCTTCACCTCGGTGGGCGTCGACCCCTACGAGGAGATCGTCTGGGAGCGCCGAGACGCTCGCATCACCAACTGGCTCGATGGGTCGGTCGCCTTCGAGCAGCTCGACGTCGAATTCCCCGCCACCTGGTCGCTCAACGCCACCAACATCGTCACCCAGAAGTACTTCCGCGGCGCCTTGGGCACCGAAGATCGTGAGTGGTCGCTCAAGCAGGTCGTCGACCGGATCGTCGACTCGATCACCGACTGGGGTATCGCCGACGGCTACTTCGACGGCGACGAGGCCGAAGCGTTCCGGTCCGAGCTCAAGTACATCCTGGTCACCCAGCGCGCGGCCTTCAACAGCCCGGTGTGGTTCAACATCGGCGTTCGGGGGGTGCCACAGCAGGCAAGCGCGTGCTTCATCCTCGCCGTTGACGACGAGATGTCCTCGATCCTCAACTGGTACCGCGAGGAGGGCCTGATCTTCAAGGGCGGTTCCGGTGCCGGCGTCAACCTGTCGCGGATCCGATCCTCGGCCGAGCCGCTCGAGGGAGGCGGAACTGCATCGGGTCCCGTGAGCTTCATGCGTGGGGCTGATGCGTCTGCCGGCACCATCAAGTCGGGCGGCAAGACCCGCCGGGCAGCCAAGATGGTCATCCTCGACGCCGACCATCCGGACGTCGAGCAGTTCGTGTGGACCAAGGCGATCGAAGAGCGCAAGGCGCGAGTTCTCGCCGACGCCGGGTTCGACATGGGTCTCGACGGTGCTGATTCGTTCTCGGTGCAATACCAGAACGCCAACAACTCGGTTCGTGTCACCGACGAGTTCATGCAGGCCGTCGTCGACGACGCCGACTGGGACCTCACGGCAGTCACGACCGGCGAGGTGTTGCGCACCGTGAAGGCCCGTGCCCTCTGGCGTGAGATCGCCGAGGCAGCGTGGGAGTGCGCTGATCCTGGCCTGCAGTTCGACACCACGATCAACCGCTGGCACACCGCGCCCAACCACGGTCGAATCACGGCCAGCAACCCGTGCAGTGAGTATTTCCACGTCGACAACTCGGCATGCAATCTCGCGTCGGTCAATCTGCTCAAGTACCTGCAGGACGATGGCGGCTTCGACGTGGGGGCATTCACGCACACTGTCGACACGGTGTTCACCGCACAGGAGATCTTGGTCGGGCGTGCCGACTACCCGACCGAGAAGATCGGCGACACCACTCGGGCGCTGCGCCAACTCGGCCTGGGCTACGCCAACCTCGGTGCGCTGTTGATGGCGCTCGGGTTGCCGTACGACTCCGACGACGGTCGGGCCTGGGCGGCAGCGATCACGTCGCTCATGACCGGCTCGGCGTACGCCGCGAGCGCACGCACTGCCGCTCGGGTCGGCCCGTTCGACGGATTCGACGCCGATCGTGAAGCGATGCTGGGCGTGCTCGACATGCACCAAGCCGCCAACGACGAGTTGGCCGACAACGAAGCCCTCCCCGACGACCTCGTCGATGCTGCCGCCGACGCCTGGGAGCGCGCGATCACCGACGCCCACCAGCACGGGGTCAGGAACAGCCAATCAACAGTTCTCGCTCCGACCGGAACCATCGGCCTCGCCATGGATTGTGACACCACCGGCATCGAGCCCGACCTGGCGCTCGTGAAGACCAAGAAGCTCGTCGGCGGTGGCACGATGTCGATCGTCAACCAGACGATCCCGCGAGCACTGCGCCACCTGGGCTACACGCCCGACCAGGTCGACGACATCATTGGCTACATCGACGAGCACATGTCGGTGCTCGGTGCACCTCATCTCGCTGCAGATCACCTCCCGGTCTTCGCGTGTTCGATGGGCGACAACACGATCCACTACGAAGGCCACATCCGCATGATGGGCGCAGTGCAGCCGTTTCTCAGTGGAGGAATCTCCAAGACCGCCAACATGCCCGAGGACGTCACCGTCGACGACGTCGAAGGACTCCACATGCTGGCATGGGAGCTCGGGCTGAAGTCGGTGGCGATCTACCGTGACAACTGCAAACTCGGCCAGCCACTGTCGTCGACCAAGGCTCGCGCCAGCGATGCTGCTGGTGAATCGACTGCGCCCGCAGCCGTCGAGGCCGGCGTGCAGCAGGTCATCGAACGGATCGTGCACCAGCCCATCCGCCAGAAGATGCCACGTACCCGACGCGGCCGCACGTTCGAGTTCCGCGTCGCCGACTGCAAGGGTTTCGCCACCATTGGCGAGTACGACAGTGGCCAGCCCGGAGAGATCTTCCTGACCGTGTCGAAGCAGGGCTCCACCATGGCGGGCGTGATGGATGCCTTCGCGAAGTCGGTCAGCTACGGCCTCCAGTACGGGGTGCCGTTGCGGGCGTTCGTCGAGGCGTTCACCAACATGCGCTTCGAGCCGGCCGGCATGACCGACGATCCCGACATCCGCTTCGCTTCGTCGATCATGGACTACCTGTTCCGTCGCCTCGCAATCGAGTACATGACCTACGACGAACGGGCCGAACTGGGCATCTTCTCCGTCGATGAACGGCTCCAACCGACCCTTCCTGGTGTCGAGGAGGCTGTCACCGAGACCAATCAGGGTTCCGACCTCGCTCCCGACCCCAAGTCCGAACCGCTGCCCATGGCCGCAGACGCAGCGGGTGACGGCCAGTTGTCGTTCGCGGCCGACGAGACACCCGCCCAGGGGATGGTGCGTCCGAGCGACGCGCCGATGTGTATGCAGTGCGGCGTCACGATGATGCGCTCGGGAAGCTGCTACGTCTGCACCTCATGCGGGAGTACGAGCGGCTGCAGTTGACGCCGACGGTCGCACTACGGTCGCCGGATGGGAGAGCGTGAACTGATCCGGTACCACGTCGAGGGCAAAGTCGGCGTGATCACGATCGACCGGCCCGAGAAGCGCAACGCGATGACCTACGCAATGCTCGGCGATTTCATCGAGACGGTCGGGCGCGCCGACGACGACCCCGACACGGCGGTCCTGGTGATCACCGGAGTGCCCGGAGCGTTCTGCGCGGGCACCGACCTCGCTGATCTGGCAACCGTGCCAGGCGAGACCCGCGGGCTGCGTGGCTCCGCCGACGAGCAGCACAAGTGGTGGCCGATCGCCCAGGCGAACAAGCCCACGATCGGGGCGATCGACGGTCCGGCGGTCGGAATGGGCGCCGAGTTCTCGTCGCAGTGCGACATTCGGTTGGCCAGCAGTCAGGCCCGCTTCGCATGGAACTTCGTGCACCGCGGGCTCGTCCCCGACACCGGCGCCGGCACCTGGATCCTGCCGCGCATCGTCGGTCTGCAACAGGCGTTGAAGCTGCTGTACACCGGCGAGATGATCGACGCCGACGCTGCCCTGCGCCTCGGTTATGTCCTCGAAGTACTCCCCAGTGACGACCTGCTGCCAGCTGCGATGGCGCTGGCGAACACGATCGCCGCCGGGTCGCCGCACAGCCTCGGGCTGATCAAGTCGCTCGTCCACGACGGCCTCACTGCGCCGGTCGGCGAGCACATGGAGCGCCACACGACCGCACTGGCGGCGTGCTTCAAGAGCGACGACCATCGCGAAGGTGTGGCCTCGTTCCTCGAACGCCGCCCAGCCGAGTTCACCGGGCGCTGACCGGGCTGGCACCGAACGTGTGGGCCCTTGGTGTCGCACGCGCGTCGTGCAGGTTTTAGCGCTGAATAGTCGTAATCGGGGAATTCTCCGTCGTCCGTGGGGTTGACCGCACCGAACACCTGGAGCGACAGCGTCACGCGCTGGCTCAATCACCCCCCAATCGAACCACCAGGGTGACCTCACATCGCCCGCCGACGGAGTCTCCACAACATGCACGGATCATCCCCGAAGCCCCCTCGGCGCTCGGTCATCACCTCGATCGCGGTCTTTGCGACGACGAAGTGGAAGGCGACCGCCGGCTTGCTCGCGGTCGTCCTCGTCGCCGGTCTGTCGGCGTTCACGTTCGGCCTCGATCGGGAGGGTTTCCCGCCGATCAACACGCCGATCTCGATCGTGTCCGGCACGTGGTTCGTCGACGATGCCACCGTGGTCGACGACGAACTCGTTCGCCCGTTCAAGGAGCAGTTCGAAGCCGTCGAGGGCGTGGTGTCGGTCGATTCCGAAGCACGTCCGAGTTCGTTCGCGATCATCGTCGAATTCGAGTCCGACATCGACTCTGCCACCGGCACTGCGTTGCTTGTCGACCTCGATCTGGTCGCCCCTGAAGGCGCCGAGGTCGGCTACAACGCCGTGAACGCCGCCAAGCTGGTCGGCCAGTACGACGTGCTGGTCTCGATCGTCGGTGGACCCGGAACCCAGCCGGTCGACCTCGAGGCACAGGCGGCGACACTCGCTGCCTACCTCGCTGCCGACGACGCCATCGACGCCGCCGATGTGCGCAGCCTCGTCACCACCTCGATCGATCCGTCGACCGGTGCCGAGGAGCAACGTCAAACGCGTTTCACGCGGGTGGCGTTGTCGAGCGATGGCTACGACGATGCGATCACGGTGGGCATCGTCCGTGCCGACGACGCCGACCTCGACGTCCTCGAGTTCAGCGAGCGCCTCGATGGGCTGCTCAGCAGCGACGACGTGCCGCTCGCCGAGGGCTACGAAGCGTTCGTCACCGCCGACTTCGCCACGGGTGTGCGATCGCAGTTGTCGTCGCTGACCACGAACCTGCTCACCGGTCTCGCGGCAGTGGCGTTCGTCAGCCTGATCCTCATCGGTTGGCGCGTTGCGTTGCTCACGGCCGGTTTCATGGGCCTGGTCACGATCGGATCGCTCGCCGGTCTGTGGGGTATCGGCTTCTCGCTGAACACCATCACACTGTTCGGGCTCATCCTCACGCTCGGCCTGATCGTCGACGACGCCATCGTGATCTCGGAGTCGATCGACGCCAACAAGGGCGAGAGCGACGAACCGGTCGGAGTGATCCGCGCCGCCATCGACCGGGTCGGTTCGGCGTCGTTCGCAGGAACGCTCACCACGGTCGTCGTGTTCTCCCCGATGCTGTTCGTCGGGGGAATCCTCGGCGAGTTCATCCGTCCCATCCCGACCACGGTCATCATCACGCTGCTGCTGTCGTTCCTGTTCTCGATCGTGTTCATCCCGGCGATCGCCCGGCGGTTCCTGGTGAACGAGCGCCCGGTTCGAAACCCCGTCGCACGGATCGAGCGTCGCCTCGCCGTCCGGGCCGGTCGTCTCGCTGCCTATCCGTCAGGCAACGGCCCGAAGGGTTGGGCGGTCGGCGGTGGGCTGGCTGCCTTCGCCCTCGTCATGGTGATGGTCGGCGGCTCCATCGCCGGCACGCTCGGCTTCTCGATCTTCCCGGCCGGCAAGGACGCGGTCGCCCTTGCCGTCAATTCGGAGTTCCCGGCCGGCACGACCATCGAAGAGGCCGAGCAGATCGCGGACGAGATCGATGCCGTGGTGCTCGACGTGCTCGGCAACGACCTCGAGCGGTCGCAGTATCTGCGCGGCAACGAGCGGCTCACCGAGACATTCGTCGATCTCAGCCCGATCGGCGACCGTCCGGCGGCGCCGGAGTTCGTGGAGCAGATCGAGGCCGGTACCGCCGGCATCCAGGGTGCTCGCATCACCGTGGCCGCAGCCGAGAACGGGCCTCCCGTGCTCGAGTTCCCGTTCGGTGCCCAGATCGCCGTCGACGACAGCACCGCTGCGGCGGGTCAGGCGTTGGCAGAGGAGATCCGGAACGATCTCCGGGGGCTCGAACTGCAGGTCGGTGGCGACACGGTCACTGTCCTCGATGCCATCGTGTCGACCGACGGCGTGATCGCCCGCACTGACGGTGAACGCTTCATCGAGGTGCGAGCCCAATACGACAACGACGAGGTCACCAGCAACCTGAATGCCACACAGAACTACCTCGAGGACAGCTATCCGCCCAGCGAACTCGAGGCCCGAGGCCTGGCACCGGACGCGCTCGGCTTCGACTTCGGTCTCGAATCGGACAACCAGGACGACTTCGCCTCCCTCGGTGTGGCCGGACTCGTCGCGCTGTTGCTCATGCTGGTCGTGATCACTGTGCAGTTCCGGTCGCTGGCGCAGTCGCTGCTGATCTTCCTGGCGATCCCGTTCAGCTTCCTCGGGGTGTTCAGCATCTTGTCGATCACCGACAATCCGTTGAGCTTCCTGGTGACGGTTGGTTTCATCGCCCTGATCGGTGTGGCGGTCAACAACACGATCCTGCTCGTCGACGCCGCCAACAGGGCGAGACGCTCCGGCAAGACCGCTGGCGAAGCAATCCAAGAGGCGGTCACCCGACGGTTCCGTCCGCTGGTCGCCACGACGCTCACCACCGTGGTCGGGCTGTTGCCGCTGGCGCTGAGCGATCCGTTCTGGGAGTCGCTCGGCTTCACCCTCATCGGCGGTCTCGTCAGCTCGACGTTCTTCGTGCTGGTCGCCTTCCCGGCGTTCTACCTGGCGCTCGAAGCGGTACGCACCCCTGTGCGCAACGTCGCTCGTCGTCGGATGGGCAAGCCCGAGATCGTGTGATCCCGTCAGCGATCAGCGAACACGCCAGATCTCGCGGGGCTCGCTCATCGTCCAGACCGGATGCAGAGGTAGGTTGCAGTCGTGGTCGAGATCACCGACGAGGAACTCGAAGCCGAGGCGCTCGCTGCCGACCCGAACGTGCCGATCGACCACGACGCCGAACCGTTCGGAGGGTCACCAGACCCAGGGCTGCTCCCCGAGTGGTACATGCCCGTCAACGGTCCGATCCGACGAACTCGCTCGCGGCGGGTTGTCGTGATCGGCATCATCGTGGCGTTGCTGGTGGTGAACGGAGCAGGGCTCTGCGTCACCTACGGCGTTCCCGAGATCGCTTGGTAGGCACGTCGATCGAACATGTGTGCGTACCGACTGCCGAATCGGTAAGGTCGAGCCGATGGCGATTGCGTGCGCGTACTGCAACGGGGAACACGACACGCCGGCCCAGGTGCGTCAATGCTGGAACGATGGTGGCCAGCAAGAGGTGCCCGTCGCCGACTCGGTTCCGCCCCCGTCCGACGATCCGTCGCTGTTCGATTCGTCGCCGCCCCCGTCGACGCCACCATCACCCCGACGCTCCACTGGCGCTTCGAGGTCGGGATCGGCTGCTCGTTCGGTGGTCGCCCCGATCGAACGTGGCGTTGCGGTGGCCGGGCCTGGGCCCGATGCGCTCGGTCGACACCTGCTGATCGAACCGGGAGGCACCATCGCCGCACCGTGGGCCCGAGCCGAGCGGCTGGTGATCGACGAGTCCACGCTGACCACGCCGGGCCGTGCGCTCGATCGGCTGCGCGTGGCGCACCACTCGGCGACCCGGCTGGTCATCGAACTGGCGGTCCCGTTCGAGCGAGAGCCGATGCTGATGACCGAGGCGGCGCCGTACGAACTCGGCCCGACCTTCCTGTTCGACGTCGAGGAACTCCATCACCTGGTGTGGAACAACAGCGTCGATGCTCGCGACCCCGACCGACCGGTGTGGATCGGCCTCGACCGGGCGGTGGCGGCTGGAGCCGTCGCCGCCGAGTCGGGTGGCGACATCGTGCTTGCTGACGGAGCGATTGCCTGGCTCGACGGTGGCCCAGTACGTCACGTCGATCCCATCGACGGAGTACCGGTCGTCCATGCCATCGCCATCGAGCACGGGTCGCTGTCGATCCCTGCTGCCAACGTGTGCGCCGCAGATCTTGCACCCGACCAGTTGGCGGCGGTCACGCATCCAGGGGGCGGAGCTCGGATCATCGCCCCTGCAGGGTCTGGCAAGACCAGGGTGCTCACCGAACGAGCGCGCCACCTGCTGTCCACATGGAAGCTCCCGGCCAGTGCGGTCAGCCTCGTCGCCTTCAACAAGCGGGCACAAGAGGAAATGGTCGAGCGCACCAGCGACCTTCCCGGCTTGCAGGTTCGAACACTCAACGCCATTGCATTGGCGATCGTCAACGGTCGGCCGCCGTTCGCGCCGCAGTCGCAGTCGTGGCGCACGATCGACGAGCCCGATGTGCGACGGATCATCGGTGACCTCGTCGATTTCCCGCGCCGCCGCAACAGCGACCCGATCGGGCCGTGGATCGAGGCGCTCACCGTGATCCGCCTGGGCCTCGTCGATCCCGACGAGGTCGAGGGTCGGTACGACGGTGATGTCGATGGTCTCGCTGCAACGTGGCCGGCATACCGCAAGATGCTCGAACGCCGTGGCGCAGTCGACTTCGACGATCAGATCTATCGGGCCCTGCTCGTGCTCCTGCGAGATCCCACGGCACGCCGGGCTGCCCAGCGGGCGTGTCGGGTGATGCTGGTCGACGAGTTCCAGGACCTCACGCCTGCTCACCTGCTGATGATTCGGCTGCTCGCATCGCCTGGCGGGGCAGTGTTCGGGGTGGGCGACGACGATCAGACGATCTACGGCTACAACGGGGCCGACCCGGCGTGGCTGATCGACTTCGCCGAATTGTTCCCTGGCTCCGGCGAACACCCGCTCGAGGTCAACTATCGCTGCCCGGCCGGGGTGGTCGACGTGGTCGACCGGCTGCTGAGGCACAACCAACGGCGCGTGCCGAAGACCATCCGGGCCGCTTCGACCGATGTGGGCGGATGGTCGGTCGACACCGGCGTCGACGCCGTCGGTGCCTCTCGGGGTGCTGTCGAGCAGGCATTGTCCACCGGCGCGGCGCCGTCCGATGTCGCCGTGCTCACGCGAGTGAATGCACTGCTCGCCCCAGTACAGGTGGCACTGGTGGTGGCCGGTGTACCGATCGCCGGTGGCGTCGGGCTCGAATTCGCCGACCGCACGGCAGTGCGCACCGTGCTTGCGTGGCTGCGGCTGGCAACATCAGGTCGTGGGGGCTCGCTCGCTCCCGACGACATCCGCGAGGCGCTTCGCCGACCGTCGCGATCGTTCCATCCGAGGATCACCGAGTGGGTCAGCGAGCAGTCGTCGGTGGTCGACCTCAACAAGCTCGCTGGGCGTCTCACCAACGAGCGCGACGCCGAGCGGGTGATCGATTTCGCTGCCGACGTGCAGACGTTGCAGAAGATGGTGGCCGCCGGCTCCAGCACCTCGGACCTGTTGCTGACCCTCATCGACGAGATCGGGCTCGCCGGCTCGGTGGCGACGCTCGACGCCAACCGGCGCGGCATGAATCGATCGGCCCAGGGTGACGATCTCACTGCGCTCACGCACCTCGCTGCGCAGCACGACGACCCAGTGACCTTCGAGCGGTGGATGCGCAGCCAACTGGCGGTCAAACGCGCGCCCGGGGGAGTGCTGCTGTCGACGGTCCACCGGGTGAAGGGCCAGGAGTGGCCCCACGTGGTGGTGCACCTGGCCGATGCCGAGCAGTACCCGCATCGTCTCGCCGAGGACGTCGAGGAAGAGCGCCGGCTGTTCCATGTGGCGGTCACACGCGCCAGCCGGCACGCCACGATCACAACGGGCCCCAATCCGAGCCCCTTCGTGGCCGAACTCACCACCGAGCCGTCGGCCGCACGTGTCGTGTCGTCGCACCGTCCCGAACCGCAGGTGCGCACTCGGAGCTCGTCGTCGTCGACTTCGGAGCGACCCGGCCGTCGATCTCGATGCTGCTGGCCAACAACGGTTCGCTGCGTTGCGCGACCTGCGCAACGAGCTTCGTGACGGCAAACCTGCCTACGTCGTGTTCGACAACAAGACCCTGGTGGCGATCGCCCGCCAAGCGCCGACCACACTGCGCGACCTCGGCCGCATCTCCGGCGTCGGCCCGGCCAAGCTCGAACGCTACGGCGATGCTGTCATCGCCCTGATGCAGCGACTCACCTGATCGCTGAGTCTCCCAGCCCAGGTCTCGCCGATCCGCGGGGACAGGCGTTGCTGAGCCGGGTACGGTGACGAGCGTGAGTACCGTTCCGACCACATACCTGGCGATGCCGAGGCCGGTGTGGCGGGGCAAGATGCACTCGTGGGCGTTCTTCGCGTCGATTCCCGCTGGAATTGCGTTGATCGTCATCGCAAGCGGAGCCGCGGCCATCGTGGGGGCGGCAATCTACTCGGCGACGCTGTTGTTGCTGTTCGGTACCTCGGCGGCCTATCACCGCCTGGCGCAGTCCGAGCGGGCGCGCACGATCATGCAGCGTCTCGACCACTCGATGATCTACCTCCTCATCGCCGGCACGTACGTGCCGCTGTGCTTGGTTGCCCTGCCCCCGGCGTGGGGTATTCCGATGCTGGCGATCGTCGGCACATTGGCAACCATCGGCATCGTGTTGAAGCTCGCCTTCTTCCACGGCGCGCGACACGTGTCGTATGCGCTGTACATCGTGATGGGTTGGGTGGCGATCATCGCCACGCCGGCACTCATCGACAGCCTCACCGGCCTGCAGTTCGGGCTCATCGTTGCGGGCGGCGTGGCGTACACCATCGGCTTTCCGGTGCTGCTGGTTCAACGGCCGAATCCCTGGCCGACCACCTTCGGCTACCACGAGATCTGGCACCTGTTGACGGTGGTCGCCGCCTCGCTGCACTTCGCCGCAGTCGCCAACGTTCTCGCCTAGGTGGCAGCGGCGGTGGCCATGTTCGACCGCTACGCCGTGGTCGACTGGAGCGCCAATTCGACGCCCAAGGTCGGTCGCGATTCGATCTGGGTGGCCGTACACGACCGGACCGAGCAGGTGTCGTTGACGAACCTGCCGACGCGCCGTCGAGCCGAGGAGTTCCTCATCGAACTCTTCGAGGCGTGATCGGGTCATCGAGCCACCTTGATCGGTGTCGACTTCTCGCTCGGCTACCCGACTGGCACTGCTGGCGCGCTCGGCCTTGGTGGCGTCGCTTGGTCGTCGATGTGGGCAACGCTCGCTGCCCGAGTCCGCGACGACGGTCGCAATGCCAACAACCGTTTCGAGGTGGCAGCAGCCCTCAACGACGAGCTGACACGTACGGCGTCACCGTTCTGGGGCTGCCCGCCATCGGTCGTCGAACGACCACCTCACGAGCACCAAACCGTCTCCGACGGGCGCACTCGCCGAGTTCCGCGCCGTCGAAGACCAGCTGCGCAGCCAGGGTCACCGGCCCTTCTCGTCGTGGCAACTCCTCGGGGCAGGGGCCGTCGGCAGCCAGAGCCTCATGGGCATCCCCATGCTCGAACGGCTGCGTCTCCGCTTCGACGACCGGTTGGACGTCTGGCCGTTCACGACGGAGCTCCACCCGCCGGCAGTCCATCCCGGCGCCATCGTGGTCGCAGAGGTGTGGCCGTCGATGCTCGACATCGACGAAGCGGCCGACCCGATCCGTGACGCTGCCCAGGTCACCGGCACGGCGCGCTGGCTGGCTGCCACCGACGCGTGTGGTGGGCTCGATGCACTCTTCGCTCCAGCAGTCGAGTCGCACACAGCGGCGACGTGCGTTGCCGAGGAGGGCTGGGTGCTCGGGGTGGTTCCCTGATGGCCGCGGTCGACCTCGACCACGTGACGGTGCGCTCGGGGCGAACAACGCGGCTCAGCGAGGTCGCGATGTCAATCGATGCCTGGTGTCTTCGTCGGTGTCGTGGGAGGGTCTGGCGCTGGCAAGACCTCGCTGCTGCGGGCGATTGCCGGGCTCGATGCGATCTCGGCGGGCCGGATCCTGTTCGATGGGGTCGACGTCACACGGAGCACACCTGGCCGAGCGCGATGTCGGAATGGTGTTCCAGTCGCCAGCGCTGATCGGGCATCTGTCGGCTCGGCGCAACGTGTCGTTTCCGCTCGACATCCGACGACTGTCGGCGGACGAGATCGATCATCGTGTCGATGCCGAGGTGCGAGCGCTCCACATCGAAGAACTGATGACCCGAGAGCCGTCGACGCTGTCACTGGGCGAACAGCAGTTGGTGCAGATCGCTCGGGCGCTGGTGCGTGTGCCCAAGGTGCTGCTGCTCGACGAGCCGTTCGCTGCGCTCGACGATCACCTGCGCCGACGTCTGCGGGCAGAGATCGCAATCCTCCAGGCCGGCTATGGCGTCACCACCGTGATGGCAACCAACGACTGCGCCGACGTCGAGGCGCTGACGTCGATGGTTGCGGTGCTCGACGGCGGTCGGTTGATGCAATGGGACACCACATCGGAGGTTCGACGATCTCCGGCCACCTTGCTGGCGGCTGTCGCGACGGGTCCGATCTCGATGATCGAGGTGACGGTGATCGCTGATCGGCAAGGGTTCTGGTTGGTTCGGGAAGACCCGGATCAGGGCGAACTGGTCAGGTTGCGCGCGTGGGCGCCATCGCTCGCCGCCTTTGTCGGTCGCAAGGTCGTGTTGGGTGTGCGCCCGGAGGATGTGGTCATCACCGGGGCCGGCTCGGTGTCAGCACGGGTGGCGCGAGCGTTGCCGATCGCCGTCGGGTGGAATCGAGTGCACCGTGGCAGGGGCACGACTCACCGTCACAGCGCCGCCCGGTTCTCGGCCGGTCATCGGCGACGCCGTCCGCCTGCGGGTCGACCACTTCACCGTGTTCGACCGCGCAACCGACGCCGCCGTTGGCTGACGCGAGCATCTCGTTGGTTGGTCGACGCTCGGGGTGTGCCCCGGGACCCGGCGGTCAGTCGACGGTCCAGGTGCCGTTCGACCGGAGGAGCGTTTCGAGGTCGCCGGGGCCCTTGCGTTCGCTGGCGGCCATCACCTGATCGGCCACGGCATGGGTGTACTCCGGCCGTGTGATGTCGCGGAACACACCGAACGGGGTGGGGGAGTGGTCGTCGTGGCTCAATCGTGCAAGAGCGAACGCCAAGGACGGGTCCTGACGGTGGGCGTCGTGGATCAGGATCTCGTCGGCGGCCACATCGGCACGCTCGACCAGACCGGAGTTGGCCGTCGACGCCCATCGCCACAGCGCGCTGCTGGTCGGCGCCGAACGTGATCGGCTCGCCGTGCACGAGGTTGATCATCATCTCGTCGCGTTGCTGCTTCTTGGTGACGTCATCGAACTGACCGTCGTTGAACACGTTGCAGTTCTGGTAGATCTCGACGAACGACGCCCCGTGGTGCTCGTGGGCGGCCTTGAAGGTCTCCATCATGTGCTTGCGATCGAGGTCGTGCGTGCGAGCCACGAAGCTGGCTTCGGCGCCGAGTGCGACGGCGAGCGGGTTGAACGGTGGGTCGATCGAGCCCATCGGGGTCGACTTGGTGACCTTGCCAACCGGTGAGGTGGGGGAGAACTGGCCCTTGGTGAGGCCGTAGATCCGGTTGTTGAACAACAAGATGTTGAGGTTCACGTTGCGGCGCAGCGCATGGATCAGGTGGTTGCCGCCGATCGACAAACCGTCGCCGTCACCGGTGATCACCCACACGTCGAGGTCGGGGCGGGCAACAGCGACACCGGTGGCAATCGCCGGCGCACGACCGTGAATCGAGTGCATGCCGTAGGTGTTCATGTAGTACGGGAAGCGGCTCGAGCAGCCGATGCCCGAGATGAACACGGTGTTCTCGGGGGCGATTCCGAGCTCGGGCATCAGTGTCTGCACGGCCAGCAGGATTCCGTAGTCGCCACAGCCGGGGCACCAACGGACCTCTTGGTCGCTGGTCCAGTCCTTCTTCGTGGTGACGGCGACTTGGGCGGTGCTCATGAGGTTGCTCCGTTCGTGCTGTCGTTGGTGGAAGCGATCGAGGCCAGGGCCTCGTCGATGGCGGCTTCGATTTCACGTGACTTGAAGGGCATGCCTTGCACCTTGCTCAGGCACTGCGCGTCGACGAGGTACTTGCCTCGGATCAGCGTGGTGAACTGGCCCATGTTCAGTTCGGGAACGATCACCCGTTTGAACCGCTTCAGGATGTCGCCGAGATCGTTCGGCAGGGGGTTCAAGTGCATGATGTGCGCTGAAGCAACGCTCTTGCCAGCACGGCGACTGCGCTGGATCGCGGCGTCGATCGCGGCCCATGTGGATCCCCAGCCGAGCACGAGGACGTCGGCGTCGGGGTCGCCGTTGATCGCTGTTGGCGGGATGTCGGCTGCGATCGCAGCGATCTTGTCGGCGCGCAGGTGCACCATGCGTTCGTGGTTCCCCGGCGTGTAGTCGATGTTGCCGGTGCCGTCCTTCTTCTCGAGGCCACCGACGCGGTGCATCAGCCCCGGGGTGCCGGGAATCGCCCACGGGCGAGCGAGTGTGGTCTCGTCTCGGAGGTACGGCCAGAACTCGTCGTTGCCGTCGTCGTCGACATGGTTGGGTTCGGTGGTGAACGGCACCGAGATGTCGGGGAGCGAATCGACCGATGGCAGGTTCCATGGTTCGGAGCCATTGGCGAGGTAGCCGTCGGACAGCAAGATCACCGGGGTGCGGTACTTGAGGGCGATGCGAATCGCCTCGATGGCGGCGTGGAAACACTGGGCCGGGGTGTAGGCAGCCACGACGGGAAGTGGCGCTTCGCCGTGGCGGCCGTAGAGCGCAATGTTGAGGTCGGAGGCCTCGGTCTTGGTGGGCAACCCGGTCGACGGGCCGCCGCGCTGGATGTCGACGAGCAGCAACGGGAGCTCGATCGAGACAGCGAGTGACGTGGTTTCGCTCTTGAGCGCCACGCCTGGGCCGCTGGTGGTGGTGACGCCGAGGTGGCCGGCGAACGCGGCGCCGAGTGCCATGCCGATGGCGGCGATCTCGTCTTCGGCTTGCACGGTACGAATGCCGAAGTGCTTGTGCTTCGACAGCTCGTGGAGGATGTCGGACGCCGGTGTGATCGGGTACGAACCCAGCGTGATCGGCAGCTTCGCGAGCTGTCCGGCGGCAATGATCCCCCACGAGAGCGCGGTGTTGCCGGTGATGCTCGTGTACTCGCCTGCGGGCAGCTTGGCGGGCTTGACCTCGTAGCGGTGGCCGACGGCCTCGGTGGTCTCGCCGAAGTTGAAGCCGGCGAGGAACGACGCCTTGTTCGCTGCTTCGACGAGTTCGTTGCCGCCGAACTTCTCGGTGATCCACTCCAGAGTCGGGTCGACCGGTCGGGTGTACATGAACGACACCAGGCCGAGCGCGAAGAAGTTCTTCGAACGCTCGGCATCTCGGGGTTTCACGCCCAGCGGTGCGCAGATTTCCTTGGTGAGACTGGTCATCGGGACCCTGAGCACGCGGTAGTGCGCAAGCGTGTCGTCGTCGAGCGGGTTGGCCGTGTAGCCGGCCTTGTCGAGGTTGCGTTCCTCGAAGGCATCTTCGTTGATGATCACCGTGCCGCCCGGCTCGAGGCGATGGAGATCGGCCATCAGCGCTGCGGGGTTCATCGCCACCAGCACGTTGGGCTCGTCGCCCGGCGTGGTGATCTTGTGATCCGCGATGTTGACCTGGAACGCCGACACACCGTTGACGGTGCCGGCCGGTGCACGGATCTCGGCAGGGAAGTCGGGCAGGGTCGACAAGTCGTTGCCGAATGACGCACTCACCGAGGTGAATCGATCGCCGGTCAGCTGCATCCCGTCGCCGGAGTCGCCGGCAAAGCGAATGATGAGATGGTCGAGGACGTAGTCAGCGAGATCGCCGTCGCCGGCTTCGGGCCGGTCGATCGTGTCCGTCATGGTGTCTCCCCCTGGGAGTGTCAGCGCCCCGGCTCCGTTGCCGGGCCTGTCGGGGGTCACCGTAGTGGCCGAGGCCGGGCGAGAACGGGACGGCCCACCAAAAGTGACCATCGTCCTGTCATCGTTCGCCGTAGAGTCGCAGGGGTGGGACGACACTTGGCGGCGTTGAGTTTGGTGGCGGCGCTGGCGCTTGGTGCGTGCAGCGGCTCTGACGGCACCGATGAGGTCGACGATCAGGTGCCGCCGACGTCAGCGCCGGCGATCGGCGGAATCAATGGCCCAGCGGTGGTCGACCCGTCGTTCGATCCGTTTGCCACCGATCCGTCTGCGCCGCCCGTCACCAGCGGCGGGTAGGGTCGATCGCTCACATGGCGTCGCTTCGATTCAGCTTCGGCACCATGGGCTCGGGCAAGAGCACCGTGGCGCTGCAGATTCACCACAACTTGTCGAGCCGCGAGCTGCATGGGCTGTTGCTCACCACGCTCGACCGAGAGGGCCGCCAGGTCACCAGCCGTCTCGGCGTGGCTGCCCCGGCGATCGAGGTGTCGACACGACCTCGATCTGCACGCTCTCGCGCTCAGCCATTGGCCGATCCATTACATGATCTGCGACGAAGTGCAGTTCTACACGCCCGAGCAATGCGATCAGCTGGCCCGGGTCGTCGACGATCTCGACATCGACGTGTACGCGTTCGGGCTGCTCACCGACTTCCGTGGACGGCTCTTCGAGGGCACGGCACGCATGTTGGAGATCGCCGACGAGCACACCCCGCTCCAGGTCGAAGCTCGCTGCTGGTGCGGTGCACGCGCCACGAACAACGCCCGAGTCGTCAATGGCGATGTCGTGTACGAGGGCGACACCGTGATGGTGGGCGACACCAAACGCAGCGAGTCGCCCCTGTTCGGCGACACCGTGCGCTACGAGTTGCTCTGCCGCATGCATTTTCTCCGCGGCGACCTCGGCGCCTGACGGGTCCCGCACGCGCACGCATCGGTCGATGCCGGGTCTACTTCAGTGCGTAGATCTGGTACTCGACACCGGTGTCGGTCGTCTGGCCGATGCCGACACCTTGCACGTTGTTGAGCCAGGCGTAGCGCTCGTCACCGGTCTGGAACAGGGGAGCGGTGCGGATGTCGTGACCGCCACCCTCCTTCGGAATGCCGATGCCGTTGTATGTCACGAAGACGTCGGCGCCATCGTCGGTGCGCATGTTGGCGCGCACGTCGAGCACGAGCGTGCCGTCAGCCCGAACGAGCGGCCAATCGGCAGCGGCAACGCCGTCGGGGGCCGTTGCATTGATCTTCGGTCCCACGAAGGTCGCGGCAGTCACCGTGGCGGTGACGATGGTGCCGTTCGGTCCGGCGACGACCGGCGTGGTGCCGCCGAGATCCGCGGTCAGGGTGCCGATGAACTCGACGGGCAGTGTGGTGTCGTTTGCGTCAGCCATCGCCGAACGGTACTGCAGCTCTCCGTGGCCGACGGAACGGTCACCAACGGGCGACGCTGGTGTGCTGGTGGATTCGACGATCCGCACGTGTACGTCATGGTCGGCGCCCCTGTCGGCGTCGGGCGGCTCGGTTGCCGAAACGGATCGGGTCCGGCAGTTCGAAGTGGGGCATCGAGTGGGCGTGGCAGTCGCAGAACCAGTCGGAGGGCGGCACGATCTGGAGGAACGATCCGGGCGTCGGGATGCGTTGGTAGAAGTTCGACCAGGTGCCGAACCAGTCGCCGGCGAGGTGGTTGGGGTGGACCTCGACGAGCGTGACGCCCTCGCGTTCGAGCACGGCCTGATCGACGCGTCCGGTCTTCTTGATCAAGGAGACGATCTGGCGGATCGTGACGCTCTGCGTGTCGAGCGCGAGCCCGGTGACCATCAGCTCAGGGTGGCCGTAACTCTCGAGCAGGCCAATGGTGTACGACCACGGGTTGGTGTCGGTGATCTGGGTGAGTTGCCACCCGACGGTGCGGATCGTGAGATCGAGGGAGAGCATCGACTGCTCGAAGGAATATCCGTCACATTGAAGGCACATGCCATCACCATGACGAGGGGCTGTCGCACAGTTCGAAGTTCCCTGGGTCTGGGCGGATGCTGTTGCCGAAGCCGCAACCAGATCCGCACGGACAGTCGGCGAGCTACGACCTGGTCGGGCGATCGGCGATGCGGCAGATCATCGCCAGACCGGCGCACATGATGACGCCACCGAGGCGGAGGAACACGCCGGCGTCGCTGGCGTCGCCCTGCTCGTCGGACACGACGATGGTCGCAATCGAGATCACACCGATCACGGCGAACGTGATCGCCAGACCAGCGCTGACGCGCAGCAACGTCGCCAGCCAGGGATCTCGATGGGATCCTGCCAGCCAGGTTGCGGCGGCGGCGACGAAGACCACCGGCACGAGTACGGCCAGGTTCGGTGGCAGCATCAAGAAGCTGAGCACCTCGATGCGCTGCTCCCACACGCTCGCAAAGGGCTGCGCACCGACCCGGCGCACACGGTCGAATTGGAAGGCGATGAAGCCGAGCGGCCCGCCGAGCAGCAGCCAGCCGGCGATCGTGAGTTGGCGGACGAGGTCGGCCCGGTGTTCGGGTGTCAGCTCAGTCCCAGGCACACTGCAACCGTTTGATGCCGTTGATGAATCCGCTCTGGAGGTAGTCGGGCTCGCCGGTGATGCGCAGCGACGGGATCCGCTCGCGGATCGTGTCGAACATCACCGTCATCTCCCGGCGGGCCAGGTTCGCTCCCAGGCAGAAGTGGGGGCCACCCGCTCCGAAGCCGATCTGGGCCGGGTTCGGTTCGCGGGTGATGTCGAACACGTACGGGTTCTCGAACACCCGCTCGTCGCGGTTGCCCGAGTTGTACCACATCACCACCTTCTCGCCGGCGGCGATCTTCTGCCCGGCGATTTCGGTGTCCTCGGTGGCGGTGCGACGAAAGTGGATGACCGGGGTAGCCCCAGCGCACGATCTCCTCCATCGCCCCCTTGGCGTAGGTGTCGAAGTCGCCGTAGAGCAGGTCGCGCTGATCGGGATGCTCGGTGAAGGCCATCATCCCGTGGCTGATCGCGTTGCGGGTCGTCTCGTTGCCGGCGACCACGAGCAGGATGAAGAACGAGCCGAACTCCTGCGGCGTCAGCTGTTCGCCGTCGACCTCGGCGGCCATCATGATCGAAGTGATGTCGTCTTGCGGGTTGGCCTTGCGGTCCTCGCCGAGCGCCTGGGCGTACATGGACATCTCGAGCGACTGTCCCAACAGGTCCTCCAGGCTGGAGGTGAACTCGGGGTCGCCCGCGCCGAGGATCGTATTGGTCCACTTGAACACCCGGGCATAGTCCTCGGGCGGGATGCCCATCATGTCGCAGATGATCTCCAACGGCAGCGCTGCGGCGACGTGCTCGACGAAGTCGCAGGTCTTCTCCGGGAAGTCGGCGAGCAACCGGTCGATGATCTGGTTCGCCTTGGTCTTCACAACGTCCTCGACGGCGGTGATCTCCTTGGGCGTGAAGCCCTTCGACACGATCGAACGCAACCGGAAGTGCTTCGGGTCGTCCATGTTGATCATCGACCCGAAGAACTCGCGCATCTCCTGGGGCAGGTCGCCGATGTTCGAGCCCTGACCGGAGCAGAAGAGCTTGGCGTTGCGGCTGACGTGCCAGATGTCGTCGTGGCGGGTGAGCGCCCAATAGCCGTCACCGGTGGGGAACGGCAGGTCGGGGATCTCGCGTTCCTCGAAATGCACCAGCCCCGGCATGTCGCGAAGTGCCTTGAACGCGCCTTCCCGATGCGCCCGCGGCGCTGTCCAGAACTCGGGGTCGGACAGATCGAAGTCGTCGAGAGCGACCTCGTCATGGGCGGCGGTACTCGTCATGGGACACGACTGTACGAGGCTGCGCCGGACAGTGGTGCACCCAGCGGATGCGGTGCGCGAGTTGAGAACGCACGGGATACGGCGTTGACTGGGCGGATGCTTGCGTTCTCCGAGATCGAACGAGTCCTCGTCGTCACCGCCCACCCCGACGACGTCGACTTCGGCGCCGCCGGCACCGTTGCCGCGCTCACCGACGCTGGCGTCGAGGTCGTCTACTGCCTCGTCACCGATGGCCAGGCCGGTGGATTCGACCACTCGATCCCGCGCAAGGAGATGGCCGCGATCCGTCGGGAGGAGCAGACCAAGGCCGCTGCCGAAGTCGGGGTCACCGACCTCCGGTTCCTCGGCTTCATGGACGGCACGGTCGAGGTCACCATGGAACTTCGCCACGACATCAGCCTGATCATCCGCCAGGTTCGCCCCCAGGTGGTCATCACCCAGTCGCCGCTGCGCAACCTCGGCTCCACCTACGGTTCGCACCCCGATCACACCGCAACAGGTGAGGCCACGATGTGCGCTGTGTACCCGGACGCCCGCAACCCGTTTGCGTTCGCCGGCATGCCGTGCGCCGAGGTCGAGGACTGGAAGGTGCAAGAGGTGTGGATCCAGGCGGGCCCGATGGGCGGCGATCCGGACCTCGCAGTGGTGGACATCACCACCCAGATCGATCGCAAGTTCCGCGCACTTCGCTGTCACGTGAGCCAGCACGTCGACCCCGACGCGATGATGGAGCGGGTCGGTACCCGCTTTCGGCAGCTGGCCGTCGAGCACGGTCTCCCCGAAGGTTCCAGCGCAGAACTGTTCCGAGTCTGCGACACCCGCTGACCGCCGCGCCAGCCGCCCCATCGAGCGATGAGCGAACCGCACTGCCACGCCCGCTTCGCTCATCGCCCTCGGACGGATCGGTGAGGCGATGAGCGAACGGCACCCGCACGCCCGCTTCGCTCATCGCCTTCGGGCCAGGTCAGCGGCGGAACGTGAGGTGGGCGGCGCCGAGGAGCGGACCGGCCGCGCCGAGCGAGGCCGCGCTGACGGGGACCACACCGATGGCGGCCTGCAGCGACGGGCCGAACCGGTCGAACGCAGCGGAGAAACCGCCGCCGATCACCACGGCATGGGCATCGAACTCGGCGACGACGGGAGCGAGGAACGTCCCCAGCCGGGTGCCGTGATCGCTCACCACCGCAGCGTTGGCCGGTGCTTCGACGGCGGCACGGAGATCGTGCATTGCCACGCCGAGCCGATCGGCGAGGCCGTGCGCAGACAGCACGTCGTCGGCACGGCCACCCCACGGCGTCTCGCGCATCGCAAGGTGCTCGACGCCGAAGCCGTCGATGAACTCCACCGGGCTGGCATGGTCGGTCAGGCACGTGCCGAGACCGGTTCCGACGGTGATCGTCAACACTCGGTCGACGCCTGCGCCAGCACCGACGAGCGCCTCACCCGTTCCTGCCGATTCTGCATCACGGGCGAAGCGGATGGGCAGGCCTGCGACCGCTGGTACACGATCGCGAAGTGCAGCGCCGAGGTCGATGCCGTAGATCTCGTCGAACTTGTGCACGCCCTGCATGCGAGAGATCCCAGCGTCGATGTCGAACG
Source organism: Ilumatobacteraceae bacterium (assembly GCA_963717385.1). Classification (GTDB taxonomy): domain Bacteria; phylum Actinomycetota; class Acidimicrobiia; order Acidimicrobiales; family Ilumatobacteraceae; genus Sva-07. The sequence continues at coordinate 305,840 of CAVQWE010000006.1, read as the reverse complement.
GCCCACAGATGCCGATCGCAAGGCCGGCAGCATCGGGCCCAGCAAGGTCGAGCGCAGCGGCAGCCCCCGCTGCGAGCGAGTCGAGCACGGCCCGTGCAGCCTCGCTCGAATTTGCGGGGAGCGCTGGGCCGATCTCGATGTGCGGGACGAGACCGTCGTCGAACAGGACTGAACCCGTCTTGATCGAGGTGCCTCCGACGTCGAGCGCGGCGATGGTTTGGCTCATCGCCGCCCGAACCTACTGCAGACGGCTGCTCCGGCCAGGTGAGGAGTTGCCCTGAGGCGGCGGTCATCGAGGGTGAAACGATCCGGCTCGCCCGTCATCGTGCAACAAGAGTTTCGGCGATCGACCGGGCGTCGATCAGCGAACTCCCTGTGACGGCGATCCGAAGACCGTTCCGCTCCAGCACCAACGTCGGTGGTTCGCCGTAGAGCCAGAAGTCGGCGAATGCCGGGTTGTCGAGGGCCTGGGCGTCTCCCTGCAGCACGTCGCAGGTTGCGTCCTGGTCGAACGTCGCGACACAGGGTGCCGTCGATGAGCAACTGTCCGTCGGGGGTCGCCCCGCTCGGACCGGGTTCGTCCTTCGACAAGTAGATGGACCATGGCGTGGTGAACCCTTCTCGTGCCGCGATCTGAACGCTCTTGTTGAGGGCGGACTCCGGGTTGCCCGACTCCCATTCGTATTCACTCAGGAAGATCGTCGTGCCGGCAGGGACGCCGGCCGGGGCGAAGAACCCAGGGCCGAACCACGTGGCCGCTTCGTCCAACGTTGCTGGACGGAAGGCGTTCGGGTCGCCGCTGCGGTCGATCTGTGCGCCCTCGGGAAACTCGCCGGGGAACCCGGCGGGCATCTCGCTGACCTGTTCGATGTCGATCAACTCGGACGAGCGCCGAACACGCTCCTGCGGCGTTCCCTGCCACTCGACCGATGAGACGACGATCAGCCCTGTCGCTTGGTCGACGACGAACGTCTCGGTCTGGGTCTCAACGTCAGGGTCGACCGCTGTGCCTCCGGCATTCATCATGGATTCGATCTGCCAGGCGGGCCGCTGGTCGTGGGTCGTTTCGGTCACGACGAACCTTGAAGACGGTGCCGTTTCGCCGAGCAACCGTGCCGGATCGCTGCCGAGCATGATCGACATGCCACAGTGAGTGCACGCTGTTCGATCTCGTCGACCGAGATGGGTGGTGCCTCGTTTTCGAGCTGCCGTGCGACCTGCTGTATCAACTCCTTCTCAGCTGACATCGCTGACCTCCAGTGCGGTTCGTAGGTGCTTCAGTGCCCGCTCGCAGTGTTTTCGAACAGTGGCGACCGACACCTCCATCAGTTCGGCGGCCTCGCGCAGTGGCACGCCGTATCCGTGCACGAGCACTGCGGCCGTTCGCTGTTGCTCGGACAGCGCTCGCAGTGCCTCGGGGAGGTCCGGCTCGTACAAGTGTTGGTCGACGGCCGATGGAACGACGGTGCCGTTGAACTCGGAGGTACGTGCTTGGCGTGCAAGGTGTTCACCGGCACGTGTCTGTCCCACTCGGTACAGGTAGCCGATCGGGTTGGCCATCTCCGAGAGACGTTGCCAGTGCTCCCATCCCCAACTCAACGCATCGAGGGCGGCTTCGCGGCCGAGCATCGGACCGTACGCGGCAACCAGTGCTCGACGCAGGCGGGGTTCGGCAACACTCACGAACTGGGCGAAGCTCTCGGGGGTTGCGTCGCCAGTCATCGTGGAGGAGAGGTCCGACACAGCGGTTCTGCGCGACACCCGTCGTCCACGACGATCACATCGCGGGTCTGACCCCTGATGTGATCAGAGGACTTCCCAGCGGTTGGGACGGTCGGCGTGCACGACGATGGCGTCGTACTGCTTGATGCAACGGGTGGCGCGCAGCACGTACTGCTCGCCGCCGCTCGACAGTTCGGCCAGCGCATACCCTTCGCTCGAGTCGCGTACCCCGGTACCGATCGAATGCAATGCGGCCAGTTGGAGGCCGGCACTTTCGGCTTCGGCCGCCCACAGGTTGACGAGACCTTGGCGCAGCGATGGGTCGTCGAGGAGGTCGGATCCACCGAGGGTGAGCGTGACATTGCAGATGTGGACCGGCTGGACGTGTTCGGCCTCGACGACGTCGCCGCCGAGTTCGCCGTCGAGCATCACCACGATCGGACCGTTGTCGCCGCTGACGCCTCCGATGAAGCCGTAGCGCACCAACGGCAGACCGTCTTCGCCGGTGGTGGCGTAGCGGATTCGGTCGCCGTGGTTGAACATGTTCACGCCAGCACTCCGTCGCCCGCTGCGTACTCGGCGATCACGGCATCGGACAGTGCCGGCCACGATTGCAGCGCCGCAGCCGCCCATCGATCGAAGTCGAGGTCGGCGAGGGCGACGAGGGCGAGGTCGCGGACGGGGTCGATCCAGAACATCGTGCCGGAGCCACCGAAGTGGCCGAACGTCCGCGGCGAATTCGTCGTGCCGGTCCAATGCGGTTCCTTCGTGCCACGCACTTCGAACCCAAGCCCCCAAGGGCACTGCTCGTAGCGACCCACGCCGGGAACGATACCGGCCAGGGTGGGGTAGTGGATGCGTTCGGCGTCGGCCGCGGTGCTCGCATGGATCAGCGTTGGTCTCATCACTTCGGCGACGAACCGACAGGTGTCGCCGAGATTCGAACGCACTCCATGTGCTGCTGAGCCGCGCAGGACGCTCGACTCCATCTCGAGCGGAGCGAACACGGCCTCGTGGAGGTAGTCGGCGAACGCGATGCCGGCAGCCTCTTCGACGGCCTGAGCGGCCAGGCTGAAGCCCGTGTTGGAGTACACGCGGGTGACCTCGGGGCGGGCGATGGCATCGTCGCCGTCGAACCCGTATCCGCCGGCGTGGGCGAGCAGGTGACGCAACGTGCAGCCGGCCTGACCGACCGACTGATCGAGTGTGATGACGCCTTCTTCGACTGCCACCAGCATCGCCCAGGCAGCCATCGGCTTGGAGACCGATGCGAGTCGCTGAACTCGGCCGACCTCGCCGATCGTGGCGACGACTTCGCCGCCGAGGAGCACAGCGGCCGAGACGTCGGGCACCGGCCAGTCAGCGGTGAGGTCGAGAGCAGTCACCACAGCCGACCCTTCGTCCCAGGCGGTTCGTTCAGGTGAACTGTCGCAGCAGCTCGGCGACCCGGAACGACAGGTCGACGCTCTGGCGGGCGTTCAATCGAGGGTCGCACATCGTTTCGTAGCGATGGTCGAGGTCGGTGTCCGACAGTGCGTCACTGCCGCCGAGGCACTCGGTGACGTTCTCGCCGGTGAGCTCGATGTGGATGCCACCCGGCCAGGTGCCTTCGGCGCGGTGTGCTCGGACGAAGCCGCCGATCTCGGCGACGACGTCGTCGAAGTGGCGGGTCTTGAGCCCGTTGGCAGCGGTGTAGGTGTTGGCGTGCATCGGGTCGCATGCCCACACCACGGGATGGCCGGCGTCGGTGACAGCTCGCAGGAGTGGACGCAGTGCGCTCTCGACCTTGTCGGCGCCCATCCGCACGATCAGGGTGAGCCGACCCGGGATGCGCGATGGGTTGAGTATCTCGCACAGCTCGAGCACGAACTCGGCGGTGGTGGTGGGCCCGACCTTGCAGCCGATGGGGTTGCCGACACCACGGAGGAACTCGACGTGCGCGCCGTCGAGTTCGCGGGTGCGTTCGCCGATCCACAGCATGTGCGCGGAACAGTCGAACCAGCCGCCGGTGAGCGAGTCCTGGCGGGTGAGGGCTTCTTCGTAACCGAGGATGAGTGCCTCGTGTGACGTGAACACGTCGACCTGGGCGAGGTTGGGGTTCGACTCGGTGTCGATGCCGCAAGCCCGCATGAAGGCGAGGGCCCGCTCGATCTCGGCGGCGACGCTCTCGTAGCGTTGGCCCTCGGGGCTGGAGGCCACGAATTCCTGGGTCCAAGCGTGCACTCGTGACAGATCGGCGAAGCCGCCCTTCGTGAAGGCGCGCAGCAAGTTCAGGGTGGAGGCCGACTGATGGTAGGCCTGCACGAGCCGGTCGGGGTTCGGGACGCGAGCGGCCTCGGACGGGTTGACGTCGTTGACGATGTGCCCGCGGAACGATGGCAGTTCCAGATCGCCGATCGTTTCGGTGGGCGAGGATCGGGGCTTGGCGAACTGTCCGGCCATCCGGCCGACCTTCACGATCGGCACGCCCACGGAGTAGGTGAGTACGACGGCCATCTGCAAGATGACTCGCAGTTTCTCTCGGATGTTGTCGGCGGAGAACTCCTCGAAGCTCTCGGCGCAGTCGCCTGCCTGCAAGAGGAAGGCACGCCCTGCGGCCACTCGTGCCAGTTCTGACTGCAGCGATCGTGCTTCACCGGCGAACACCAGGGGTGGCATCGACGCGATCTGCTTCAGCGACTGCTTCGAGCGCACCGCTGTCTGGCCAGTCGGGTTGCTGCCCGACGGGATGGTCGTGCCAGGAGGAGGGGGACCAGGTCCCGCGAGCGTCAGGCATCGCGACAGGCTATCGGTACCGAAAACGACAAGAGCGACCCGTTTCCACGGGCCGCTCTCGCAGAGTGTTCGGTTCAGGTGCGATTGGTGTCGGACACCAATCGTGAGGTCAGACGGCGAGGATGCGCTCGGCGTCGTCGCGCAGGCCAGCGACTGCACGAGACACGAGGCGGCGGGCGGCTTCGGCGGTGACGCCGAGCTGTTCGCCAACTTCGCGGAAGCTCTTGCGCTCGCCGTCGACGAGTCCGAAGCGTGACTCGACGGCGAAGCGTGCACGAGAGTCGAGCGTGCCGAGCAACTCGTCGAGCAGCTCGGAGTCGACCAGCGTCATCACGTGATCTTCTGGGGTGCCGTCGCCGTTGGCCATCAGGTCGCCGAGGGTGGCGTCGCCGTCGTCGCCGACGGTCTTGTCGAGGCTGACCGGCGTGGTGAGGCGGTGCAGTTCGGCGTTCGTCTGGTCGAGGGTCTCGCCGTCGCCGGAGGCCTGACGCAGCGCAGCGCGCAGGCTGGCCGAGCGGTCGCCGGGGATGCGGATGAGGCTGGCCTTCTGGTCGAGCGCACGACCGATGGCCTGACGGATCCAGAAGGTTGCGTAGGTGGAGAACTTGAAGCCACGGCGCCAGTCGAACTTGTCGACGGCGTGCTCGAGGCCCAGGTTGCCCTCCTGGATGAGGTCGAGCAGGTCCATGCCCTGCGGGAGCGGGTAGCGGCGGGCAATCGAAACCACCAGACGCAGGTTCGAGCGGATGAACCGATCCTTGGCCTTGGCGGCTTCGCGCACCTGGCGCTTGAGGGCGACGCCACGCTTGCCGTTGTCGAGCTGCTCCTGTGCCTCACGGCCGGCTTCGATGATCCGCGACAGTTCGCGCTCGTCCTCGGCGGTCAACAGGGCGACCTTGCCGATGTCATTGAGGTAGAGACCAATGGAGTCGTTCATGATGTTTCCTACAACCGTTCGTGTTCGTGATGATTCCGGGGCCAGGCTGTGTCATTGGACACACTGCATCGGCCATGCGGATCGAGGCGACGCCGGATCACACACATCTCTGTGCGGTTCCAACGAGGTGATCGAAGTGCGGCAGACGCCGATAACGAAGGACTTCCGGTGAGAAGCCGTCGTAAACCGTGTACTCGGGGGTATATGGGGGAGCGATCTTACAGTAACAGACCTGTCAACCCCTCGTCGGGTCGGTTGCGTCCGATTTTCGTCGTGATCCCGTAAAATTGGGGAATCGTGCCCGGAACCGATCCAACGTTGCGTCGAGTCGGGCTCTTCGGGGGCACCTTCGACCCACCTCATGTGGGTCACTTGGTGACGGCTGTCAACGTTCGGCACGCCCTCGAACTCGATGTCGTCATCATGATGGTGGCGAACGTTCCATGGCAGAAGGAGGGCAGCCGTGCGATCACGCCGGCGTCCGATCGCCTGGCGATGGTGGAAGCTGCAGTCCGTGACGTGACGGGGCTCGTGCCTGGTCGACAGGAGATCGATCACGGTGGTCCCAGCTACACAGCTGACACACTCGCCGTCGTGGCCGCGGAGTTCCCGAACGCCGAGTTCTTCACGATCATCGGCGACGACGCAGCGGCGGGTCTGCGCACCTGGACTCGGTGGGAGGAAGTGGTCGACCGTTCGAGACTCGTCGTGGTCGACCGTCCGGGCGAACCCGTCGATGTCGACGACGACATCGACTGGATTCGCGTCGAGGTGCCTCGACTCGAGGTGTCGAGCACCGACCTGCGGGCGAGGTTCACCGACGGCCGGCCGCTCGACTATCTGGTGACCCCTCCGGTGCTCGACGTCATTGGTGCCCGCAGTCTGTACGGGGCCCCGACGTGACGGCGATTGCGCAACGACGCAAGCGGCGCACCATCGTCGGCGCCGTGACAGCGGTCCTGCTCGTCGCTGCCGCGTCGGCGATGTTCGTTGTTGGTGTGATCACGTTGTCGAATTCTCAGGAGGGCGAGGCGGTCGGCGTCGACACGAGGCCGCGTGTCGATTTGCCTGCCACACCGAACGCGTTGCTTGCTCTGGCCGACGAAAACGGCCAGCTGGCATCGCTCGTGGTGATGACCCTGCTGCCCGAGGGGCAAGGTGGCAGTGTGGTGACCGTGCCGGTGAATGCCGACGCCACAGCCGGGTTCGGTCTGCAGCGTCGACCGCTCGACGAGTCGTTCGACCCCACAGACATCGAAGGGCTGGTCGCATCGGTCGAAGACATGCTCTCGATCAGCTTGGAACGTGCCGAGATCGTCGATGCTGCTGGACTCGAGGCCTTGCTGCCCGACGTCGAATCGCTGCAGCTCGATCTGCCCGACGATGTGATCGATACCGAGGGCGGCGGTGGGTTGATCTCCGAGGCCGGGCCCCAGACGTTCGCGGTGGGCGAGCTCGTCACGATCCTCGCGGCGGTCGACGACGACGCCGAGTCAGATGGTTCGCACGCCAACGATGTGGCGGTGTGGGAAGCGTTGGCGCAGACCGCTCCGATTTCGGTGCCGCCCGAGCCTGTCGCGCTCGACGCCGACGGGCGCCCGATCGCGCCGGACACGGTGGGCGAGTTGGTGGAGCGGCTGTGGCAGGGCGAAGTGGCAGTTCGCAATCTGCTGCTGGGTTCGCTCGATGGCATCGAGAATCCGACCGAGGTCGATGTGGTGCTGATCGACCGTCGCGACTCGACGCTGGTGTTTGCCCAGGTGTCACCCGCGTTGGTGTCGACGCCCAACACTGGTCTGAAGGCCAGGATCGTGGCGAACTTCACCGACGACGAACTGCTCGAATCGGCTGGCCTCTACGACTCGTCGTCGGAGGTCACCATCGAATTGATCGGACGGTTGCTGTTCTTGGGGGGCAACATCGTGTCGGTGGAGACCGCTGGCACGGGGGCGCCGCCGAGAACCATCATCGAGGTGCGCGACGAGAGCCAGGTGGAAGAGACCATCGACGCTGCTGAAACCCTGCTCGGCGGAGCCGACGTTCGGGTCGCCACCACGGTGATCGAAGGCGTCGATGTGCAGATCACATTGGGGATGTCGTACCTGGCGCACGAGGTAGCTCGTGCCAGCAATGCCGACTTGTCCGATGTCGACGTCACCGACTCCGTCGCCCCGTCGACCGAGGTTCCCGGTACGGTCGCAGGCGATGGATGACCGACATGGCTGAGCTCGACACTGCACCCGACTTCGATTCGAGCAGAGAGTTGGCCGTCAGTGCCGCTCGGGCGGCCTCCAGGATCAAGGCCACCGATGTGCTCGTGCTCGACGTCGGTGATCTGTTGTCGATCGCGGGCTACTTCGTGATTGCCAGTGCCTCGAACCCCCGCCAGGTACGGGCGATGGTCGACGAGGTCGAAGCGAAGGTCAAGGTCGAACTGCAGCGTTCGCCCGTGCGGACCGAGGGTGTTCGCGAGCAGCAGTGGACGCTGATCGACTACGGCGACGTGGTCGTGCACGTGTTCCTCGACTCGGTTCGAGAGTTCTACGAGATCGAGCGGCTCTACATGGATGCGCCACGCATCGAATGGGAGCTTCCCGGCGACGCCGCACCGTCCTGACCGGTTGGCGCCGTCCCACCGGTTCCCCTGAACCGTGCGCGCCGCGGTGCCATCTCGTTCATGGGAAGGAGACGGTTCGACGCCGTTGTGATGAGGGAGCGGCCGTTGATAACGTACGCCGTCCCGTTCCGACGGATCTGGGGCTATAGCTCAGTTGGTAGAGCGCTTCCATGGCATGGAAGAGGTCAGGAGTTCGATTCTCCTTAGCTCCACAGGAAACCCCAGGTCACAGGCCTGGGGTTTTGGGGTTGTCGGGTGGGGGACACCGACCCGCGCTCCGCTCGCGTCGTGAGGACGGGAACCTCCGGTCAGCTGCGGGTGAGCGACAGCTCGAACGTCCCGCCGCCGTAGCCGTTGAGGAGATCGCGCCCCTCGACGATCACGGTGCTGACGTCCTCGGGGACTTCGACGTCGCTCAGCGATCGGGTGAACGGCTGCTCGTTGGCGTGATCGTGAGCCAGTTCGCGCACGCCGTACTCGGTGCCGTCGACGCCGACGACCCGCCACGCGTCTGCATAGCGTTCCGGGGTGTCATAGGGCGACGACACCGTGACATCGAAACGCCAGCGGCCGTCGGCCTCGACCGCGACGACGTCGATGACGTCGGGAAACTCCTGGTCGGACACGACGGTGCTCGACGGCGCAGAAATGCTCGACTCTGCGGGCGGCGACGAGTCGGCTGGGTCGCTCGCACACGACGTCAGCGCAACTGCGACGACGAGGACCAAGGCGGCCAGTCGCGGTGCTCGCCTGTTCGGTGATGCCATCGTCGCGGGTGCCTACGCCGGTGGCACGTACTGGCCGACGATCCGGACGGTGAGATCGAACCGCGAGCCGCCGATCGGCTGGGTGACGTCTGCGATGCCCAACCAGTCGACGAGTTGATTGTGGTTCTCGAGTCGCAGGCGAGCGCACCCCTTGCTCTGCGGGCTCGTCGGGACGTTGTTTGCGCCGTGGATCGCCAGGCCGCCGTCGAAGTAGAGCGGCTTGTACATGTTGCCGTTGATCGGGTTGTCCTCCGGCACGGGGAACTCGGAGCTGTCATGCCATCCGTCGTTGTCGGACGCCGGGTCGTACCGGTACACCTTCGAAGCATCCTGCAGCCGCGTCTCGTAGCCAGGTTCGCCGGTCGAGGTCGGGAAGATGAACTGCAGCTGCTCGAGCCCCGAACCGACGAACATGACCTGGCAGGTCTGGTCGACGAGTGTCCACCGCTCGGCCTCGAATGGGGCGTCGACCGGGATGTTGAGCTTGGTTGCGGCCATCAGCAACTGCTCCTCCTCGCTGCCAGCAGCCATGTCGGCGGTCGACGCCGGAAGACCGAGCCCGAGACGAGCAGCGCACAGGCGCTGGCGGGTCACCGAGCCGGAGATGCCGTCGATCGCGAGTTCCGCCATGCCGTAGCCGGCGAAGAGCTCGTTGAGCTTGGCCTGTTGGATCTCGACGTTGGCCATCGTGGCCTCGGCGGCGATCACCTGGTTGGGCTCGCGCGCCTCGCCGGTTCGGTCGTCGAGACCGTTGTCGACACACACGTCGAGCAACTGGCCCGGCTGGATCGTGGTGTCGCCGAGGTCGTTCTCGGCCTGGATCGTCGACACCCGAACGGTGTCGTCGTCGAATCGGTCGGCGATCAGGCTCAGCGACTCGCCCGGGGCCACCTGCACCACGCAGAGCGGGTCGTAGACGTCGAGCGGCGGCTCGGTGGTCGTCGGCGCTGGTTCGGTGGTGGTTGCGACGGCGTCGGTCGTGGTGGTGGCGTCGGTCTCGCCGACATCATCGAGCGCATCGGAGGCGGTCTGGGCCGAGGCGCTGCACGCTGCCAGCACGAGCATTGATGCAACCAGCATCGGGTGCACCGCTCGAGGAGTCATCGTGGCGACACTATCGACGGCGACCATCTCTGCGGAGGCACCCCGGCCGCCACGACCTGCTCCCGATGCGATCAGAGGTCGCCGACGTGATCAGCGCTGCGCTGGCGGAGTCGTCGCGGCCGCTGGGAGGGCTGGCCGAGGACCGTCGATTGGTTCAGGACACGCGAACGGGGATGTTTCGCGGCCCGCGAACCTGCCCGCCTGCCCAGGTGACCAACGCCGGATCGGTGACTTCGAACTCGGGCATCCGGGCCAGCCATTCTTCGACGGCGACTCGCAGTTCCATGCGGGCCAGGTTCGAGCCGGCGCAGCGGTGGATGCCCGCACCGAACGCCAGGTGACGGTTGTGTTGACGGTCGAGGATCACTCGATCGGGCTCGGGGAACACCTCGGGGTCGCGGTTCGCTGCCGGGAAGTTCATCAGGACCCGCTCTTCGGCCTTGATCGGGCAGCCCTTGTACTCGACGTCCTCGACCAACCGGCGGGCCATCGTGACCGGGGCATACGCCCGGAGGAACTCCTCGATCGCTGTCGGCATGAGCTCGGGTTCGGCGATGAGGCGGCGGCGATCGTCGGGGTGGGTGGCGAGGTGCCACATCGTGGAACCGATCGACGACCACGTGGTGTCGATGCCCGCGATCAGGAGCAGCGCGCACATGCCCATCACCACGTCGCGTGTGATCGGCTCGCCTTCGTGTTCCGACTGGATCAGCTCGCTGATGAAGTCGTCGGTGGGGTTCTCGGTGCGCTCGTCGATCGCGGCGGCGAGGTACTCGATGATGCCGACGATGCCGCGGCGGCGCCGCTCGGGGTCGTGTGCGAACTCCAACACGTCGCGGACCCACTCGGTGAAGGTGGCGGCCATGTCGTCGGGCACCCCGAGGATGTGGCCGATCACTCGGACCGGGATCTGCTGGGCGTATTCGGCGGCCGCGTCACCGTTGCCGCGCGTGGCGATCTCGTCGGCCAGACGCTTGCAGAGCTCGCGGGTGAACACCTCGTACTCGGCGACGCGATTGGTGCTCATCGTGGGCAGCACCAGGCGGCGGGTCCAGGTGTGCAGCGGCGGGTCGGCGCTGATCGGCGGTACACCGGAGGTGAGCACGGGCGCCGGAATGTGGCCCTCGTCGTTCTCGTTGCCAACCGGCATCATCGGCACCACGCTGATGCCGTTGCCCGACGGGAACGTGACGATGTCGTGCGCAATCGCGTAGACGTCCTCGTAGCGCGTCGGCAGCCATGACCCGCCCCAACGGTCGGTGTGGGCCATCGGGCAGGTCTCACGCAGCTCCGCCCAGATGGGGTATGGGTCGTTGACGTATTGCTTGTCGAAGATGTCGTAATCGCTGGCCCAGTCGGTGACCGGGGGAGTGACCGGTCCGTCGTCGTTCTGGGTGCCGCTCTTGATGTCGGTGTCGTTGCTCATGGTCCTGCCTAGCGATCGAGGTTTGGAACAGTGTGTCAGACCGCTGGCCAGAAATGAACTCGGAGCCACCAGAGCACGCGCAATCCTCCCAAATTTCCCTGGATCCTGACGCTCAGCGTCAGCATCCAGGGTTTTTCGGGGAATGGCGGTCAGAAGGTGACGGGGACGGTGCGGGGGCCGCGAACCTGACCGCCTGCCCAGGTGACCTCGCCGTCGTCGGCGAGACGGAAGTCGGGGATGCGTTCGATCCAGGTCTCGACGGCGACACGAAGCTCCATGCGAGCCAGGTTCGAGCCGGCGCACCGGTGGATGCCGGCACCGAAGGCCACATGTCGATTCTGGGCTCGGTCGAGGATCACCTGATCGGGATTCTCGAACACCGCCGGATCGTGGTTGGCGCCCGGAAAGTTCATCAGCACCTTGTCGCCTGCCTTGATCGGACATCCACCGACCTCGACGTCCTCGGTGGCGATTCGAGCCATCGTGACCGGCGAATAGGCACGAAGCAGTTCCTCGATCGCAAGCGGCATGATCTCGGGCTCGTCGATGAGGCGTTTCACGTCGTCGGGATGGGTGGCGAGGTGGAGCATCGCCGAGCCGATCGACGACCACGTGGTGTCGACACCAGCAATCAACGTGAGCGCAGCGATGCCCATCACGATCAGGTCGTCGACGCTCTCGCCGTCGACCTCGGCTTGGAGGAGATGAGACATCAAGTCGTCACCCGGATTGGCGCGGCACTCTTCGAGACGTCCGAGGAGGTAGACCACCATGGCGTCGCGGCCGCGGGTGGCTCGGGCCTCGTCGTGGGCGAACTCGAGGAAGTCTTGGACCCACCCGGTGAACGTGTCGGCCATGTCGTCGGGCACGCCGAGCAGCAGCGAGATCACGCGCACCGGGATCTGACGCGCGTAGTCGCCGGCGGCGTCAGCCGAGCCGTTCTCGATGAAGCCATCGATCAACGAGTTGCACAGGTCCTTGGTGTATGGCTCGTACTGGGCCACCCGGCTGTGCGAGAACCATGGCAGAAGCAACCGCCGAGTCCAGGTGTGCACCGGCTGGTCTTGATCGATCGGGGGGAGCGGAATCTCCACCGGTGGCGGCGGTCGCTCTTCGTCGGTGAAGGTGAGCACGCCGACATCGCTCGACGAGAAACCCGCGTGATCCTGAGCGAACCGCTGCACGTCGGCGTACTTGGTCGGCAACCACGAGCCGCCCCACCGGTCGGAGTGGGCGATCGGACACTGCTCGCGCAAGTCGTTCCACACCGGGTACGGGTCGGCCACGTAGTCGGCATCCAAGATGTCGTAGTCGGTCGTCCAATCGGTCACCGGTGGTTGTCCGGTGCCGTGGGTCGTGTTGTCCTGATCGGTGCTCATCGACGTTCCCCTTCGTCTCGGATGTGCGTGTCACGAGTATGCAACATCGGGCGATTGCGGAGCGGGTCGCGACGGCTCGCAGTGAGCTAGTTTCGCTGCACGTGTCGCAGGGGGCGGCGCCGGAGGGGGAGACCAATGAGCATTCCGAAGTCGCCGGCCGACGTCACGCCGGCTTGGTTCAACGAGCATCTCGGCTGGGACATCACCAACGTGCAGATCCACGAGATCGGCGCCGGAATCGGCGTCAGTAGCGCTGTCTATCGTGCCCACCTGGCCGGACCCGACGTACCGACCAAGGTTCCCGAAACCGTGGTCGTGAAGCTCGCCGCCATCGACCCCAACGCAGTGTTCACGAGCACAGTGCTGCGCATGTACATCCGTGAGGCGAAGTTCTTCAACGAGCTCGCCAGCGACATGCCGGTGCGCGTTCCGGCCGGCCACTATGGCGACGTCTCCGATGATGGCGCCGATTTCGTGGTGGTCATGGAAGATCTTGCCGGCAACCGCATGCTCGACCAGACCGCCCACCTCGACGACGCCGATGCCGAGGCATGCATCGACAACCTCGCGGTGTGGCACGCCAACTGGTGGAATCGCGCCGATGGCCATGCCGAGTCCGGCCTCGCCGTCGCCCTCGCCGACCCGATCTATCCGGCAATGCTGCCAATGCTCTTCGACGAGGGCTGGGCCAAGCTGACCGCGTCCGCCGGCTGTGTTCCGCCCGAGGAATTGCAGCCGGTGGGCCCGAAGTTCGGTGCGTCGGTCGAGTGGATGCTCCAGCAGCTCAGCGAGGGCCCGATGACCCTCCTGCACGGCGACTACCGCACTGACAACATGATGTTCGATCCTGACGGCACCGTGATCCTGATGGACTTCCAGCTCACCGGTGTCGGTTCTGCGGCCTACGACCTCGCCTACTTCGTCGGGTCGTGTCTCGACGTCGACGCAGCCAAGGAACGGGCGCTGTACGACCGATGGGTCGCCGGTCTCGTTGCGGCAGGCGTACCCGAATCCGACCTCGACCACATGTGGGAGAAGTACCGAATTGCCTCGCTGTTCTGCCTCGTGTACCCGGTTGTCGCATCGCGCGGCATGGACCTCGACGTCCCCCGCGAACGCGATCTCGTGAATGTGATGACGTCGCGACAGGCCCGTGCGGCGGTCGATCTGGACTGGGTGTCGCTGCTGCCCTGACGGACGGGGTCACCCCGGGCGCGAAATCGGGCCCGGTGAGGTGCGCTCCCGTTGGCGGGGAAAGGCTTGGATCAGTTGCCGGAACCGGTTTCCCGGTTTCGTTCCTGGATCCCTGTTGGTCACCTCATCGGGCCCGACACCATCGTCGCGCCGCAGCCCGAAAAAGGCAAGGGCTGTTCAGAGGACGATGTTGACCATTCGTCCTGGGACGACGATGACCTTCTTGGGTGTGGCTCCGCCGACGATTGCGGCGATCTTGTCGTCGGCCAGCGCCGCCGCTTGCGTGGTGGCCTGGTCGGCGTCGGCAGCCACCTCGATTCGGCCGCGCACCTTGCCGTTGATCTGCACCGGCACTTCGATCGTGTCGTCGACCAGCAGCGCCGGATCGGCCACCGGGAAGTCGACGTAGGTGATCGTGTCGGTGTGACCGAGCGTGCGCCACAGCTCCTCGGCGATGTGCGGCACCAGCGGGGCGAGCATGACCACCATCGGCTCGGCCACCTCGCGCGGCGTGGCGTCGAGCTTGGTGACGGCGTTGTTCAACTCGATCAGCTTGGCGATGGCGGTGTTGAACCGCAGGGCATCCATTTCGGTGCGCACGGTGTCGATCGTGCGATGCAGCAGCTTGCGTGTGTCGTCGTCGGCGGGGGTGTCGACCACGGTGCACTCGCCGGTGGTCTCGTCGACCATCGCTCGCCACAGTCGCTGGAGGAAGCGGTACATGCCGACGACGTCGCGCGTCTCCCACGGACGTGATGCATCGAGCGGGCCGGTGGCCATTTCGTACAGGCGCAGCGTGTCGGCGCCGTACTGGTCGTACATGTCGTCGGGCGACACGGCGTTCTTCAGGCTCTTGCCCATCTTGCCCCACTCGCGGGTGACCGGCTTGCCGTCGTACGTGAAGCCGGCCTTGTCGTCGCCCTCGATCCGGGTTGCGTCGACGTAGATCTCGCGCTCGTCCTTGTACGCGGCCGCCTGCACGTAGCCCTGGTTGAAGAGGCGGGCGTACGGCTCTTTCGAGCTGACGTGGCCGAGGTCGAAGAGCACCTTGTGCCAGAAGCGCGAATAGAGCAGGTGCAACACGGCGTGTTCGACGCCGCCGACGTACAAGTCGACGCCACCCGGATGATCGGGGCGAACGTCGGTGCGAGGCCCCATCCAGTACTCCTCGACGTCTCGGTCGACGAAGCGGTTCTCGTTGGTCGGGTCGAGGTAGCGCATCTCGTACCAGCACGATCCCGCCCACTGCGGCATCACATTGGTGTCGCGCCGATACATCTGCGGGCCGTTGCCGAGATCGAGTTCGACCTCGACCCAGTCGCCCAACCGGTCGAGCGGGCTCTCTGGGTTGGAGAACTCGTCGTCGGAATCGAACGTGCGTGGCGCGAACGACTCGGTCTCGGGCAACAGCACCGGCAACATGTCGTCGGGCAGCGTGTGCGGGTGTCCGTCGACGTCGTACACGATCGGGAACGGCTCGCCCCAGTAACGCTGGCGGCTGAAGAGCCAGTCGCGCAGCTTGTAGTTGACGGTGGCCGTGCCCGGCATCGTGCGCCTCGAGCCAGGCATTCATCCGCTCGATGCCGTCGGCCTTGTTGTCGACGCCGTTGAGGTCGAGTTCGTCGTTGGCCGACTGCACGTACGGCGCATCGCCGACGTAGGCCACTGGCCACTGCGAGGTGTCGAGCGTCGGCTCGATCTCATGAGAGGCGAACCAGGATGCGGGCGGTTGCTGGATGGCCGGGATCGGCAGGCCGAACTTGCGGGCGAACGCGAAGTCGCGTTCGTCGCCGCACGGCACCGCCATGATCGCGCCGGTGCCGTAGCCCATCAGCACGTAGTCGGCGATCCACACCGGGATCTGCTCGCCGTTGACCGGGTTGGTGGCGTACGAACCGGTGAACACGCCGGTCTTCTCGCGGCTGTCGTCCTGGCGCTCGAAGTCCTTCTTCTTGCCGGCCGATACCCGGTACTCGGCGATGGCGTCGGCCTGCCCGGCGACGGTGAGGGCGTCGACGAAGGGGTGCTCGGGCGACAGCACCATGAATGACGCACCGAACAACGTGTCGGGTCGTGTGGTGAACACCGTGATGTCGCCGGCGGGGGAGGGGAAGTGAACTTCGGCGCCGTGGCTGCGGCCGATCCAGTTGCGCTGCATCGACTTGATGGCGTCGGTCCAGTCGAGCAGTTCGAGGTCGTCGATGAGACGGTCGGCGTAGGTGGTGATGCGCATCATCCACTGGCGCATGTTGCGCTTGAACACCGGGAAGTTGCCGCGGTCGCTGCGCCCATCGGCGGTGACCTCCTCGTTGGCGACCACGGTGCCCAGACCGGGGCACCAGTTGACCGGTGCCTCACTGACGTACGCGAGCCGGCGATCGTCGATGACGTCGGCGCGCTCGTCGGCGGTCAACTCGGCCCACGGTCGGCCGTCGGGGGTGGGGCGCGTGCCAGACTCGAATTCGGCGATCAGTTCGGCGATCGGACGTGCCCGGTCGAGGTCGTGGTCGTACCAGGCGTTGAAGACTTGGCTGAAGATCCACTGTGTCCAGCGGTAGAACTCGGGGTCGGTGGTCGACACGCTGCGGCGCGGGTCGTGGGCCAGGCCCAGACGGCGCAACTGGCGACGGTAGGTGGCAACGTTCTCGGCGGTGGTGATTGCAGGGTGCTGGCCGGTTTCGACGGCGAACTGCTCGGCGGGCAGGCCGAATGCGTCGAAGCCCATGGCGTGCAGCACGTTGTGGCCGGTCATCCGCTTGAACCGGGCGAACACGTCTGTGCCGATGAAGCCCAGCGGGTGCCCGACGTGCAGCCCCGAGCCCGATGGGTACGGGAACATGTCGAGCACGAACAACTTCTCGCCGCGCTCGTCGGCGAGTTCGGCGTCGGCGAGTGGGCCGGCGGTGTTGGGCGTCTCGAAGGTGTGATGGTCGTCCCACCAGTCCTGCCAGCGCAGTTCGATGTCCTGCGCGAGCTCCGCCGAGTACCGATGCGGAGGGGTGTCGTTCACGTTGCTCATACCGGCGGACCAGCCTACGCATCGTCCATCGGCTCAGTCGTGGTTCCCAGCGCCCTGGGCGCTGGGAACCACGATCTGGTGGCGGGGTGGCTACGTTCTCAGCGATGAGCAGCATCGAGATCCACGGGACGGTTGCGGACGGGTTCGGCGCAGTCGCCGACGCATTCGAGAAGAACTTCAGCGATCACGGCGAACTCGGCGCAGCGTTCTCGGTGTACGTCGACGGAGAGATGAAAGCCGACCTGTGGGCGGGAACCGCCGACAAGGCCTCCGGCACGACCTGGGGCGAGGACACCCTCCAATTGGTCTTCTCGACCACCAAGGGTGCTGCTGCGATCTGCATTGCCCGCCTCGTCGAGGCCGGCCTCATTTCCTACAGCGACACCGTCGCCACGTACTGGCCCGAGTTCGCAGCCAACGGCAAAGGCGACATCACGATCGCGCAGATGATGAGCCATCAGGCTGGTCTCCCGTACCTCGATGCCCAACTCGGTTTCGACGATGCCATGGCGGTGACCCCCATGGTCGAGGCACTCGCTGCCCAGGCACCGATCTGGGATCCGGGAACCAAGCACGGGTACCACGCGGTCACCTACGGCTGGCTCGCCGGCGAACTGCTGCGCCGAGTCGACGGACGCACCCTCGGGCGCTACTTCGCCGACGAGATCGCAACGCCGCTCGGGCTCGAGTTCTGGATCGGGTTGCCCGAGTCGGAGGAGCGACGTGTGTCAACGCTCGAAGCGGTACCGCCACCGCAGGATCCAAACGTGGCCGCCCTGATGGAGCAGTTCATGGGACCCGGCACCACCGCGTGGAAGGCGTTGACCGTGAACGGCGCGCTCACCACCACCGGCGACGAGAACGCGTTCAACACGCGTGCGGTGCACGCCACCGAGATGCCTGCGGCCAACGGCATCACCACAGCTCGCAGCCTGGCTCGCATGTACGCCGCAACCGTGGGCCCGGTCGACGGTGTTCGGCTCATCGACGCCGCCACCGTCGAGGCGGCCCGAGCAGAGGCAGTCAACGGCCCCGATGCGGTGCTCGTGTTCCCGAGCCAGTTCGGCATGGGATTCATGCTCCACGGCACGCTCACACCGATGTTCAGCGCGGCGTCGTTCGGGCACGCAGGCGCAGGCGGTTCGCTCGGGTACGCCGACGTCGACGCCAAGATCGGCTACGGCTACGTGATGAATCAGATGGCCGGCGGCATCGCCGGCGACCCGCGCACGATCGTGCTCACCGAAGCCGTGCGCGCCTCGCTCTGAGCCAGGCGCAACAGCAATCAGCTCGCAATCTGTCGCGAACGCCGAGACGCCTCGAGCGCTGACGGAGTCTCGTACGAGACGCGGTTTGCGGTGGCGCGGCCACGTTGGCAAATCGCGAGGCCGGGGTATGGTCGTTGCCACGCACCAACGAGGTCGTGGGCAGTCGCCCGCGCCCGTCTCAGCGAACGAGGCCTCCCAAGACGGCCGCGAGAGGAACCCATCCGAGCACCGACATCGCAACACACATGGAACCTGTTGGCGCCCGTCTCAGAGGGGGCCGCCGCACCATGAGCGATGTTCTCGATCGGACGCCGGCCACGGCCGACGAGGCGCCGGAAGCAGCCCAGCGCAGCAGGAAGATTCCGGTGCGCGGAATTGCCATCGGGTTGTTCCTCGCGGTGCTGCTGTGGTGGCTGTTCATCGCCGAGACCGCAGCCAACAACGATCTCCTCGAAGGCTTCGAGGTGTTGTTCAGCGGTATCGCCGAGCTGCCAGCCCTGGTCTTCAACCCCGACGCCTACTCGAGCTGGTGGTCGTGGATGTCCGACGCCGAAGGCTGGTCGCCGATCTTCGAACGTGTCGTCGAACACGTCCAGCTCGTCGCGATGTCGATGCTGTTCGCGATCGTCATCTCGGTGGTGCTGGGAGTGCTCGTCCACCGGGTCCGCGTGCTGCGTGGTCTCATCCTCGGGTTCGCCTCGATCATGCTCACGATCCCGTCGTTGGCACTGTTCGCGATCTTCATCTCGATCCCCAGCATCGGCATCGGCGACCGTGGCCCGATCATCGCACTGACGATGTACTCGATCCTGCCGATTCTCCGCAACACGATCATCGGTCTCGAAGACGTCGACCGAGCCGTGATCGAATCGGCCAAGGGGATGGGGCTCAACGCCAGTCAACGACTCCTCAAGATCGAGCTTCCACTGGCGTGGCCGATCATTCTCACCGGTATTCGGGTGGCCACGCTGCTCAACATCGGCATCGCCGCCATCGCTCCACTCGTGGGTGGCACCGGCCTCGGCCGCTACATCAACGATGGCCTCCAACGATTCCCCGACGTCACCTCGGTCGAGCGCATGTGGACCGGTGTGGTCTTCACCATCGCACTGGCGCTCGTCGCCGACATCTTCTTCACTCTCCTGCGTCGTTTCACGACGTCGAAAGGACTTCGCTCATGAGCGTCACGGACAACACCGGCGCAACCAGCTACTCGCCCCAGGCGACTGCAGCGTTGAACGACGACGCGCCGCCGCCGATGATCCACCTCCAGGGCGTCGGCAAGGTGTACCCCGGATCCGACATCCCCGCGGTCGCCGACCTCGACCTCAGCATCCCCAAGGGCGAGATCCTGGTGCTGGTCGGCCCCTCCGGCTGTGGCAAGAGCACCACGCTGCGCCTGATCAACCGGATGATCGAGCCGACCTCGGGTCGGATCATCTTCGACGGCGAGGACGTCACCACGGTCAACGCCGACCAACTGCGCCGCCAGATCGGTTACGTCATCCAGCAGATCGGCCTGTTCCCGCACCAGACGATCGCCCAGAACATCGCCACCGTGCCCGAAGCTGCTCGGCTGGGACAAGGCCCGAGATCGCAGCACGCGTCGACGAGCTGCTGGAGATCACCGGGCTCGACCCGAACCAGTACCGCGACCGCTATCCGAAGGAGCTGTCCGGCGGTCAGGCCCAGCGCGTGGGCGTGGCCCGTGCGCTCGGCGGCGACCCCGACGTGCTGCTGATGGACGAGCCGTTCGGCGCCATCGACCCGATCACCCGCGATCGCTCTGCAGAACGAGTTCCTGCGCCTGCAGGGCGAGCTGAAGAAGACGATCGTGTTCGTCACCCACGACATCGACGAAGCGATCAAGATGGGCGACCGCATCGCCATCCTCGGCGAGCAGTCGGTGATCCGCCAGTTCGACACGCCCGAGCGGATCCTGGCGTACCCGGTCGACGACTTCGTCAGCGACTTCATCGGATCGGGCTCCACGCTCAAGGGCCTCAACTTCGAACGGGTGCGCGACCTTCAGCTGTCCGAAGACTGGCCGATCGTCAGCGTCGACACCGACCGCGCCGACGCGCAGCGCCTGTACGACGCCTCGCCGGAGAAGTGGATGCTCGTGCTCGACGCGATCAGCGCCCGATCCGCTGGGTCAACGACCATCACCTCGCCGACGCCGCAACGCCGCTGTCGCAAGCCGGTGCAGCGGTGATGGCGACGGTCGAACCCAATGCCACGCTGCACGACGCCCTCGAAGAGATGCTGCTGTCGAACGCCGGTCAGGCCGTCGTCGTCGACGGCAAGGGCCGTTGCCAGGGCATCCTCGACATCGAAGTGCTCGCCGACGTGCTCAAGCGCCTGCGTGGCCAGGCCAAGAAGCACTACGAGCAGCTGGCGGTTCAGGAAGCTGAGCTCAGCGAAGCGAACGGCTCCAACGGATCGGGGGCGGGCCACGGATGACATCCCAGCTGCACGACGTTCCCGACCGAGGTCGCGGAGGTCGACGAGATCCACGCCTTCGAGCCCGATGACGAGCTGACGGTCAAGTCCGGGCTACCAGCTGCCACCCGGGGTGCGGCTGATCAAGACGAACGCCGGGCTGTTCATCACGCCGATCATCGTGATCGTCGGCTCCATCCTGCTCTACTCGTACGTCCAGAGCGCCGACAAGATCTTCCAGGACGAACGGGCCCTCGATTGGGACGCCAATCTGCGACCCCAGCTCGAACAGCACCTGTCGCTGACGCTGTGGTCGACCGTGTTCACCGTCGTGATGGCGGTGCCGCTCGGCATTCTGCTCACCCGTCCGAAGTACAAGCGCGTCGGATCGCCGATCCTCGCCGTCGCCACCTCCGGGTCAGGCCATCCCTGCCTTCGGCCTGCTCGTGCTCGCCTTTGCCTGGCTCGGTCGCGGTCCGTGGACCACGATCTGGGCGCTGTCGCTCTTCACGCTCTTGCCCGTGCTCCGCAACACCATGGTCGGCCTCGAACAGGTCGACAAGAACGTCATCGAAGCCGGTCGCGGCATGGGGCTCACCAAGCGCCAGGCCCTTCGACAGATCGAGCTCCCCTTGGCCATCCCCGTGATCCTCGCCGGTGTGCGCACCGCGCTCGTGATCACGGTCGGCATGGCAGCACTCGCCTACCTGATCGGTGGGGGAGGGCTGGGGGCCACCATCAGCGCCGGGCTGAAGCTCAGCCGAGACCTGGTGCTGATCACGGGTGCGGTCATGACCGCGCTCGTTGCGTTGACGGTCGATTGGATCGCCGCGCTGATCGAGAAGACGCTTCGGCCGAAGGGCCTCTGACTCGTTTCCACGCGAGCACTGCTTCGGCGCGTCCTCGATCGAACAACGAACACCGAACACCTCGTGAACACCAACAAGGAGAAACACTGATGAGAATCAAGCGACAGATCAATGCGGTTCGCCGCCGGACTCGCCGCCGTAGCCCTCGTGGCCGGCGCGTGCGGGAGCGACGACGACAGCAGCAGCGATGGGGGAGACGACGCTGCCGCCACCACCGAAGCTTCCGACAGCACCGAAGCCGGCGGCGACGACATGGCGCACGCGCCGAGTGCGAGACCGCTGGCGACGACGACAACTCGGTGGCCTCACTGACCGAACTCGACTTCAGCGGTCTCGACATCAACGTCGGCTCGAAGGACTTCGTCGAGCAGTTCGTGCTCGGCCAGCTCGCGATCGTCGGCCTCGAAGCCGGTGGCGCCACGGTCACCGACTCGACCAACCTCGGCGGCACCGTCGTCAACCGCGACGCGCTGCTCGCCGGTGAGATCGACACGTACTGCGAGTACAACGGCACCGGCTGGACCGTGCACCTCGCACAGGAAGACCCCAGCTTCGACCCGGTGGAACTGACCAACAGTGTGTGCGCGCATGGACCTCGCCGAGAACGACATCCGTTGGCTCGGCGTGTCGCCGTTCAACAACACGTACGGTTTCGCCACCGCCGGTGACTCGCCGGCAGCCGGCGGCGACCTGCAGGCCATGATGGAGTACGTCAACGAGAACCCTGACGCCACCGTCTGCATGGAGACCGAGTACCCGAACCGCCCCGACGGCCTCGTGCTGCTCGAGGAAGCCACTGGGCTCACCATCCCCGCTGACCAGCAGGAGATTCTGGAGACCGGCGTGATCTACGACGAGACCGCCAATGGCAACTGCACGTTCGGTGAGATCTTCACCACCGATGGCCGCATCGCCGCCCTTGGCCTCGAAGTCGTCGAGGATCCGGGCATCAACATCCTCTACAACGTGTCGCTGACGATGCCCGACAGCGTGTACCAGCAGGCCCCCGAGGCCTTCGAGGCGCTCGCTGACACCATCCTCGCCGATCTCGACAATGCGACGATTGCCGAGTTGCAGCGTCAGGTCTCCGCCGACGGCGAAGACCCTGCTGACGTGGCGGTGGCGTACCTGACCGAGAAGGGCCTCCTCTGAGACAACCCGGCTTGACACGTCCACCGACGTGATCACGCCAGGTGTCTGACACCGCAGGTGTCCGACACCAATGAACACGAGGAGCGACGGGACGACTGACATCGATCAGTCGTCCCGTCGCCGCGTCTGGGGTGCGATGGCGCATACCGTGGTCGTATGGCCCTCGAGATCGTCTGCCCGAGCTGCGGCACCGATGACGACCTGAGCGGCACGCCGCTCGACGACGGTCAGATCCGAGCTGACCTGCGCAGCCTGCAAAGTCGCAGTGGACCCGCGACCCGCGGCCTCGATGCCCCACCTGCGGCGGCGACGACCTGTACCACCGACCGCAGGTGATCCTCGAGAAGTCCCGCGGCAGCCAGATGTCCATCCAGGGCATTCACGTCGAGTACGGCTGCCACGCGTGTGACCCCGTGGAGGTGAAGGTGCGCGGCGGACGCACCACACACCTTCCCGACCGCCTCGGCGGCAGCCAGCAGTGACATGTAACGATTGGTGTCAGACACACATCGTTACAAGTGGCGTATCCGGATCGGCTCGGACGGAACCACTAGCCTCGACCGCATGACCGACGCCACACGCTGTCGACGATCGAACGCCTCGAGACGGCTGCCGATTCGGGCACCGGCGTCACCTTCGTCGGATCGTCGATGACCGGCGGCGGCGACCCGATCAGCGTCAGCTGGCGTCAGATCCACGACGACGCGCGAGCCGTCGGCGCCGCGCTGCAGGCTCGGGGCATCGTTCCCGGCGACCACGTCGCGATCCTCGGACCGACCAGTCGTGAGTTGATCACCATCATTCGCGGGTGCTGGCTCGCCGGCGCAGCGTCGATGGTGCTGCCGCTGCCGATGCGGATGGGGTCGCTCGACGTGTTCATCGAGAGCACCCGCAGCCGCATCCGCCACGGTGACGCGAAGCTCGTGCTCATCGACGATCTGCTCGCCGACTTCTATGTCGCAGCCGACGGCGACCCACCGATCATCGCGATGAAGGCAGTGATGCCCGGAGCGGCGAACGTGCCGACCGGTGATGCGCTCGAGATCCCGCAACACGACCCGGAACGACTCGTGATCCTGCAGTACACGAGCGGCTCGACCAGTGAACCCAAGGGTGTGATGATCCCCGACCGGGTGCTCAGCGCCAACATCG
The DNA here is from genome assembly GCA_963717385.1 of Ilumatobacteraceae bacterium. Lineage (GTDB taxonomy): Bacteria > Actinomycetota > Acidimicrobiia > Acidimicrobiales > Ilumatobacteraceae > Sva-07. Next base: position 282,017 of record CAVQWE010000006.1, on the reverse strand, counting down.
ACGCCGTTGCCGAGGGTGCAGAGCTCACCGAGGCCGACGTGATGGTGTCGTGGCTGCCGCTGTACCACGACATGGGGCTCGTTGGGTTTCTTGCGCTTCCGATGACCAAGGGAGTCGAGTTGGTGCAAGCAGCACCGCAGGACTTCCTTGCTCACCCCGGCAACTGGATGCAGTGGCTCTCCGACTATCGGGCCACCGCCACCGCCGGTCCGAACTTCTCGTGGGTGTTGGCCACACGGGCGCTCAAGCGGATGAACGATCTCGATCTCTCATCACTCACCGTTGCGTTGTCGGGCGCCGAGCCCGTCGATCCCAACGCAGTCGAAGCGTTCGTTGCCGAAGCGTCACGTTTCGGGTTCACGCCCGGCGGTGTCTTCCCTGCGTTCGGAATGGCCGAAGTGGCCATCGGTGGCACCTTTCCTCCGCGAGGTCGTGGTCTCAGGACCGACACGGTCGACCGCCTCGTGCTCGAGACCCAACGGGTCGCGAAACCGGTCGAGATCAACGATCCCGACGAGCTCGGCCTCACCGCCCGCAGGCTCCCGTTGCTCGGCACGACCGTCCCCGGTCTCGAGATGAAGGTCGTCGATCCCGAGACCTACGACGAAGTCCCCGAACGTCACGTCGGCGAGTTGCTGCTTCGTGGTACGTCGGTGACCCCCGGCTACTACAAACGCCCCGACGCAACAGCTGCGCTGTTCCGCGACGGTTGGCTGTGCACCGGCGACCTCGCCTACCTGCTCGATGGCGAGCTGGTGCTGTGTGGGCGCATCAAGGACGTGATCATCGTCGGCGGCCGCAACGTGTTCCCCGAAGACATCGAACGTGCCGTCGGCCCGCTCGATGGCGTACGCGCCGGCAACGTCATCGCCTTCGGCATGGAGGGGTACAAGGGCAAGGAGAGCGTCGTGGTGGTGGCCGAGGTGCGCATCAGCGACACCTCTGGCGATCTCGACGCGATCCGCGACCGGATTCATCACCGCACACTCGAAGTGTGCGGGCTCCCACCGCGCGACGTCATGCTCGTCACGCCAGGCACGCTGCCCAAGACCTCGAGCGGCAAGCTCCAACGAGCGAAGTGCCGCGACGAATACCTCAACGAAGAGCTCGAACTCGCCACGGCGTGACGATTGGTGTCAGACGCCCACCGTCACGTGTCGAAGAGTTGGGCGGGCGTCTGGTCGCGTGGGCCGCTGAAGGGAAGCGGCACCTCGATCGCGTCACGCCCGGCCGACCAGTGTGCGGCGCAGATCACATCGAGTACCTGACGTCCGAAGCGTGAGGTGGCCGGCACGGGCCGACCGGTGCGGATGTTGGTCCAGAACCGTTTCAGCTGGGGTGCGTAGCCGTAGTCGTCGACCAACGACGTGCCTCCTGCCCGGATCGGAACCCCGATCGGCACGGGATCACCGTTGTGTTCGAGCGTCGGCGCCGGGTACAGGTCGGCGCGCAGCACGGCGCTGGCGCTCGACGCTTGCAGGTCCCAGTTGGGCGTTGCCCCTGGCTGCCAGCGAGCGACCACGGTAGCGACGAGCCCGGACTCGAAACGGAGTTTGATCGTGCCGTGTTCGTGACGGGTGCCGGCGTCGCCGATGACAGCGCTCAGCGAGACTGGGCGCCCGGCGCCGGACTCGGAAGCGGTGCGCAGGGTGAGTCCGACCGGATGCACGCCGAGGTCGAACAGGGCGCCGCCACCCCAGTGAGCGTCGATGCCGTCCTCGGGCCGCCACGACGGTGGTGCCTGGGTGGCTCGCGCCGAGAGGTGGGTGAGTGCGCCGATTCCGCCGACTCGTGCAAGGAGTCCATCGACCACCGGAGCGGCCACGAGATGCTCGGAGTACAACACCGGGCGCTGCGCCCGTGTCTCGGCCTCGACCAGCTCGTCGGCGCCAGCGAGTGTGCATGTCATCGGCGCCTCGACCACGACGTGGTACCCGGCATCGAGGAGCGCAACGGTGGCGCCGACGTGGTCGGCCGGGGGAGTGGCGACGACGGCGATGTCGCCCTGGCGGCGGGCGAGTAGGTCGTCGAAGGTGGTGGCCCTGGTGTTCAGGGTGGCAGCGAGGTCAGCGGCACGCGCAGCGGTCCGCGAGGCAACCCCCGCAACCCGCCATTCCAGCGCCTGGCAGGCGGCAGCATGGACGCCAGCGACCATCCCGGCCCCCCAGAGCACCACTTCGGGTCGACGTTGCATCACCACCGACGGTAGCGCTCGATGGGGAGCTGTAGCCCTGACGTCGGCGCTGCGACGACCGGCACTATCGTGATTCGTCACTGTGCGTGTCGTCGGCTTCATCCCCAGACTGCTGCTCGTCGTTGCCGCCGGCGCGCTGCTGCTCACCGCCACGGTGGTCGGCATCGCCCCACGGGTGTGGTCGACAGCGAACGCTCACGAAGAGCTCCCGGTGGTGCTTCCCGAGTTCGAAGCGCTCGCGCAACGCACCTACGTCTACGACGTGAACGGCCAGGAGATCGCCCTCTACGAACTCGAGAACTCGCAGCCGATCGCCTTCGAGGACATCCCCCAGGCCGTCATCGATGCATTCTTGGTGGTGGAGGACAAAGAGTTCTTCACTCATGACGGCATCAACATCCGCAGCCTCGTGCGGGCGACGCTGTCGAACTTCGCGTCGGATGCGCCCCAACAGGGCGCGTCGACCATCACGATGCAGGTGGCGAAGAACGACTTCCTCGCCGGGCTCGAACGCGACGGTCGCTACAAGCTGCTGCAGATGCACTACGCCCGCATGCTCGAGAACCAGATGTCGAAAGAAGACATCATGGCCCGCTACCTGAACACGGTGTTCTTCGGCAACAACGCCTACGGCATCGAGGCCGCCGCCGAGACGTACTTCGCCAAGAGCGCCCAGGACCTCACGTTCATCGAGTCGGCGTTCCTCGCCGGCCTGGTGCGTTCGCCGTCGGGCTTCGACCCCATCAACGAGCCCGAGCGCAGCCGGGCACGTTGGCTGCAGGTCCTCGAACGCCTCGTCGACGAAGAAGAGCTCACCGAGGCCGAGGGCGAGCAGCTCGCCGAAGAGTTCGTCTTGCCGTCGCGGCCGCGCACGCTGCCCGACCGGTCGTTCACCCGCACCTACTTCACCGAAGCTCTGCGCGACTACCTCCTGAACCGAACCGACATCCTCGGCGACACCTATCAGGAGCGCTACAACCAACTGTTCCGTGGCGGTCTGCGAATCCACACCACGCTCGATGCCAACATGCAGGCAATGGCCGAGCAGGCCCGCAACGAGTTGCCCGACACACCGTCGGTGCTCGGTGCCAACTTCGATGCGTCGATCGTGTCGCTCGACTCGACCTCCGGTGCCATTCGGGTGATGGTCGGCGGCCGTGGTTTCGTGCCGAACGAGCGCGAGGTCAACATGGCGTTGTCGCCGCGCCAGACCGGCTCGAGCGTCAAGATGTTCATCCTCGCGGCCGCCGTGCAGGCAGGTGCCCAGCAGAACGACGTCCTCGACGGCACGCGCCCGTGTGTGCTGCCGAACCCCGGTGACGAGGCCGAACCGTTCATCATCACCGACGCTGTCAACCGTGGCGTGGTGACGTTGCAGGAGCACACGACTGCCTCGATCAACTGTGCGTTCGGTCGGCTGTCGCAGATCGTCGGGCTGCACCGGGTGGTCGACACGATCTACCGGATGGCCGAGTCGCCGTACCTCAACCGTGATCAGCCTGCGTCGGAGCGCCGCCCGATCGAGCCGTTCGCCAGCCTGGCCACCGGCGCCAACGAAATGTCACCGCTCGACATGGCGTCTGGCGTGCAAGCGCTCGCGAACGAGGGCCTGCACCACGAGCCGTACTACGTCGAGTTCGTCGACGGCCCTGACGGTGAGCGCATCTACACACACCTCGATCCCGGGCTCGCAGGTCCTCGATCGCGACGCTGCGCTGCAAACCGTCGAGATCATGAAGGGCCCGATCTACGGCGGCGGTACCGGGCGCCGCGCTGCGTTCGACGACCGACGGCCGGCCTTCGGCAAGACCGGCACCCAGGAGAACAACACCAACGCCTGGTTCGTCGGCGGCACCAAGCAGCTGTCGACGGCGGTCTGGGTTGGCGACCCCAATGCGTACACCCCGATGCGGGGCATCGCTGAGTTCGTCGCGGAGGGCTACGGCCGAAACGTGCAGGGCGGCCACTTCCCGGCCGTGATCTGGAACGCGTTCATGGAACCGGCCCACGTGTTCTTCCCGTCGCTCGACTGGGAGCGGGTGTCGCCGAAGCGTGCCAACGCACGTCTGTTCCTTCCAGGCAACGAGTGCGAGCTCCGCGTCGTGGGCACCAGAGAGGTGCCGGCCGTCGTCGATCCGAACGCACCCACCACCACGCTCGCCGAGGGAGAGGTGCCTGCGGAGACCGTTCCGCCGGTGACCGAGCCGATCCTCGAGTCGGTGCAGGTCGGCACCACGATCCCGCCGGACAACCTCGATCCGCTCGCCCCGCTGCCGTCGTTGCCCATCGCAGCGGTGCTGGGACCCTGCTGAGGCGTCACAGCTGGCACACTGGTGGGCGATGAGCGACACCGCCGAGACAGCGCACAGCGAACCGAGCACGATCGCCGAGCTGCTCTTGGCGCTTCAAGGAGTCGACACTCAGGCCGACCAGCTTGCGCATCGCCGCGAGAACTCGCCGCTGCGTGACGACCTGGCCGCTGCGTCCAGCACCGTGCAGGCATGGGAGCGCACACGTGCGGCGATGCGGGCGAGGATCGACGAGCTCGGCACATCCATCGAGCAGGCCGAAGCTCGCGGTGCAGAGCTGCTGACGCATCGCCAGCGCCTCGACGCTCAGATGAAAACGGTGATCGCACCACGCGAGGCCGAGGCGCTCATGCACGAAACGGCGACCCTGAGCGAACAGATCGACGAACTCGACCTGCACGAACTCGAATCGCTCGAAGAGCAGGCACGAATCGACGACGAACTGGCCACGCACCTACGCGCAGAGGAAGAACTCCGTGCGCGGTTGGGTCATGCCGACGACGCCCTCGCCGTCGAGGTCGGCGACATCGATCGTGAGCTCGCCGACCTCGCCGCGAGTCGTGCAGAACTCCGCACACAGGTGCCCGAGGCGCTCTTGGCCACCTACGACCGCAAACGAGCAGCGCTCGGGGTCGCAGTGGCCCGACTCGTCGGCAAGCAGTGCCAGGGTTGTCACCTCGAACTGTCGGCGGCCGAGATCGACACGGTCAAGGACGAAGCTGCCGACACCGGGGTCACCGACTGCCCCGACTGCGGTCGACTCCTCATCGTCTGAACGGCGCACGTGTTCTTCTGGTTCATCGGCACCGCAATCGTCACCGTCGGGGTGGTGTTCCGCGATCCACGCTTCGACAATCGGTTGCTGATCGTCGGCTCGGTGTTGCCGATTTCCGACGGGCTCTTCGGTGGCGCTCGGGCTCTGCACAGCCTCACTGTCAGCGTCGGCCTGCTCGCGGTGCTGATGCTCGCGACGGCGGGTCGCAAGCCGATCCGCAAGGTGCTGCTCGGCCTGCCGATCGGGATGATCCTGCACCTGGTGTTCGACGGCGCTTGGAACAACACCGAAGTGTTCTGGTGGCCGTTCTTCGGGTGGTCGTTCGACGATTCGCCGCTGCCGATCCTCGATCGGGGGGCGCTCGGCGTCGTACTGGAGCTGATCGGTCTGGCGATCTGCGTGTGGCTGTGGCGGCACAACGGCATGGGTGATCGTGCTCGGCGGGCGAAGTTCCTGCGCGACGGTCAGCTCGACGCAGTGCCCGAACGCCTGGGCTGAGCGTGGGCTGTGAGACACTGCCGGAGTGCTGATCCTCGTGCGTCACGGCCGAACACCTGCGAATGCGGCAGGGCTGCTCCAGGGCCGGCTCGATCAAGACCTCGATGACCATGGGCGGGCGCAGGCGCTTGCGGTCGCCGACTACGTGCGCGGTTGGGGAGATGTCGATGCGGTGATCTCGAGCCCACTGAAACGTGCCCAGCAGACTGCAGCAACCTTCGGGTTGCCCGTCCAGACCGATGACCGTTGGCTGGAGCTGTCCTACGGCGAGTACGAGGGAACCCCCCACTCGGAGGTGCCGTCGGTGGTGTGGCAGCGCTGGCGCGACGATCCGGATTTCACTCCGGACGGGGGCGAGTCGTTGGCAGCGCTCGACGTACGGGTGCGTGCTGCGTGCGTCGACCTGGTCGAGCGGGCCGCCGACGAGAACATCGTGGTGGTCAGCCATGTGTCTCCGATGAAGTCGGCGGTTGCGTGGGCCCTCGGCGTCGGACATCGGCATTTCGTTCAACTGCCACCTCGATCATGCCTCGGTGTGTCGTATCGCGATCCGTGGTGACCGCCCGGTGCTGTACACCTTCAACGAGACAGCCCCGCCCGTCGAGCGGTGAGCGATGCACGCACTGTGGGCCCACATCGCTCACCGCACACCGATGACGGTCAGCCGTTCGGGCTGGGATACTGCGGCGGCTCCTCGCCAGCAGGGGCTGTGGCGTACAACGTCACCGCCCCATCTGGGTTGAAGAGCTTCTCCTCTGTGGGCCATTCGCCGGGGAGGTAGCGCTGGCCACCGTCGACGAAGGTCCACATGCCGGTGCCGTCCTTGCGGATCTCGTCGGGTCCGGTTGCTGCCGGATCCCACCAGATGATCGTGGCATCGTCGACGCCGCTGTAGTCGGTCTCGGCCCAGAAACCCTTGTCGCCGTAGGTGAGCAGCGGTTGGCTGACCGCCGGCGTGGTGCCGGCAGCAGCGAACAACGAGTCACGCCAGGTCTCAGGTGTGAGGTTCGGACCGGCGGTCTGCACCGTGGCGAAGAACAACGTGAAGTTCGGCATCAACAGCCCGATCGTGTCCTTGGCGGGCGGCTCGGCGCCACCCATGTACCACTCGTAGAGTGCGTAGAAGCCGGCATCCTCCGGCGTGATCGGTGCCGCACCGTGGGTGACGCCGAACGCATTGGCCCACTGGGTCTGGTCGTACGTGCGACCGAATGCTGTCAGGTCGGACAGCGCCGGCGCCACGATCACCCACTCCGGGAAGTACTCCTGTGCGGTGGCCTCGTTGGTGAGGTCGCGCGGGGCGATGCCGTCGCTGGCCAACACCACCGTGGTGACACCAGAGGCCTTGAGCTTGGCGATGATCTGCGATGCCTGCGCCTGGATGGTTCCGGGGTCGAGCGTGTACGGGAGGTTCTCGACCACGTTCGCTCCGTCCTCGGTGAGCCCGGCGACGAACTCGTCGGCGATGGTCTGCGATTCCGGGCTCGAGGAGATGAAGACGTTTCCGAAGGTGCGGGGCTGGCTCTGGAAGGCCTCATCGCCGGCGTGAACGGCATTGGCACCGATCAGCTGTTTGGCGATGAACTCTCGAGCATGCGTCGCGTGACTGGCGTGCGCCGATGCCGAGACCCCACACGTAGGGGTCGCGCTCTGCGTACCACTCGGGCGGCTGACCGGGCGTACACCCGATACACATCACCTCTCGTGCAGCGAGTTCGTCGGCGAACGCGCTGGTCAACGCCGGACCGCCGAGCACCACGAAGGGCTCGAAGTCCTCGGCGATGCGCACCGCATCGGCGCGTGCGGTGACCTCGTCGCTCGCAAGGCCGGTGCTCACGTAGGTCTCGAGTTCGATGTCGCGGCCGTACAGCTCGTAGAAGTCCTCGAACATTCCGAGCATGTCACGAGCGGTCTGCTCCGACTGGGCGTTGGTGTCCTCGACGCTCACTGCATCGGACAGGTAGTTGATGATCGGGTCGTCATCGGGGCCCTGGTAGAGCACGACCTTGATCGAATCGCCGGTGACGCCGCGCGACGTGTCACCGCCGTTGTCGCCCTCGAATGGTGCGTAGCACTCGGGTGCGAAGAACCATTGGACGGCCACGTTGCCGGTCTCGGTGTCGCAGCGATCGCCCCAGTCGACCTCGATGCCCTGCTCCTGGGCCTGGCTGAACGACAGCGGGAAGGTGACTTCGCCGCCACCTCCACCGTCGGGCTCGGTGCCGTCGGGTGTGGTCTCGTCGGGTGTGGTCTCCTCCGGCGCGTCGGTGGTCTCTGGCGCCTCGGTCACCGCCGTGGTGGTGTCGGCTCCGGCTTCGTCGCCGTCGTCGTCACCGCCGGTCACCAGGACGATGCCGGCCACGGCCGCAATGACGAGCACGATCGCTCCGATCGGCCCCCACTTCTTGATGTTGCTGGACGACGAACCGCCGCCCTCTGCCTGTGCTGGTTGCATGATCTACTCCGTTCCCCCTGATCGGGTGATCGCGGCACCGGAAGTGCCGAGGTATGACTCGACGACGTCTGGATGGGCCAGAACGTCCGCTGGCGGTCCGGTCGCGATGACCTGACCCTGTTCGAGCGCGAGCAGTCGGTCGGACACCTCGGACACGAATGGAATGTCGTGTTCGACGATGACCAGGCTCGCACCCATCTCGTCGCGCAGCCGTCGGATCACCGGCGCCAGCGCTTCCACCTCTCGCTGAGCGATACCCGAGGTGGGTTCGTCCAACAGGATCACCGACGGCCGGTGTGCCACGAGGCACGCCAAGTCGACGACGCGTCGGGTGCCGGTGGACAGCTCCCGTACGAACTTGTGGCGATAGTCGCCGAGGCCCATCAGCTCGACGAGTTCGTCGATGCGCATCGCAACTCGTTGCTCGGAGTCGACGACCATCGGCAGATGGAGCGCCGCGACCATCACGCTGCGGCTGCCGATGAAGCGCTCTTGTGCGATCGCCAGGGTCTCGCTCACGGTCAACTCGGGGAAGAGACGTGCATCCTGAAACGAGCGTCCGAGGCCCTTTGCAGCACGGCCGGCCGAGCTGAGCGAGGTGATGTCGTGCCCGTTGAGGTTGACCTGCCCGGTGTCGAGCGGCGTGAAGCCGGAGATCAGATCGAACACGGTGGTCTTTCCGGCACCATTCGGGCCGATCACTCCGACGATCTCGCTCGGCCACACGTCGAACGAGGCGCCGTTGACCGCCCGGATTCCGCCGAAGGTCACCGACAGTTCATGGACCGACAGCACCGGCGCCTCGGTGCGATCGATCACGGCCCGGTCGAGCGGGCCGATCTGATCGTTGGCGTCGTCCGACTGCGGCTGGGCGGCGGAGAGGAACACCGACCGCAACAGATCGGGTCGTTCGAGCAGCTCGGCAGTCGGCCCGTCGAACATGATCTTGCCGCGTTCCATGAAGTACGCCCGCTCGGCGACGGTGAGCGCCACGTTGACGCTCTGCTCCACCAGCACCACGGTGACGCCATCGTCGGCCATACGCCGAACGATCGGGAGGAGCTGACCGACCACGACCGGGGCGAGGCCGAGCGAGAGCTCATCGATCAGGAGCACCTTGGGCCGCATCACGAAGCTCATGGCCAGAGCGAGCATCTGCTGCTGGCCGCCCGACATGTTCGCGGCAGGCGAGTCGAGCCGGTCGGCGAGCACGGGGAACATCTCGAGGACCTCGGCGGTCGCTGCCTTGACACCTGCTGGGTCGCGGCGGTTGGTCCAACCAGCGAGTTCGAGGTTCTCCTTCACGGTCAACGAACCGAACACACCTTGGCCGCCGGGCATCTGCACGATGCCGAGGGCGGCGATCTCGTTCGGAGGAGCGTGGGTGATGTCGCGTCCGTCGAGCACGATGGCGCCACGGTCGGCTTCGACGATGCCGCTGATCGACTTGAGCAGTGTCGACTTGCCGGCGCCGTTGGTACCCAGCAGCGCCACGACCTCACCCTCGTCGAGGTGCAGGTCGATGCCCTGGAGCACCATGCGGTTGTCGTAGCCGGCCTCGACGCCCTTGAGGAGCAGCAGGTTGGTGGTGCCCTTGGCGGCGGTCGTAGAGCACCTCGGATCGGGCGGCGGCCGACTGCCAGACCTGGGCGATGTCGTCGTCGATCACGCTGGCAACGCTGCGCAGGATCAAGCTGCCGATGATGAACATCGGGATCATCACGAGCATGCCGATCTCGATGCTCCAGTTGTCGGCGACCCAGCCGATGATCGGCAGGACGAACAGGCCGGGGATCACCCAGAGCGACCCGATCGCGAAGCCGGTGGCACGAGCCCGCGGCGGAATCGCCAGCGACAACGCTGCGAGCACGCCGGGCCCGATGATGGCGAGCGAGGCGGAGATCACACAGTTCAACGCCACCGCCACGTACACGTTGGGCGCGAACGCAAAGCCTGCTGATGCGACCGATGTGAGCAGCGCCACCGAGGCAACGAACTTGACCAGTCCGGCGACATTGCCGATGAATCGCCGGGTGGCGATGCGAGCGCCGATGACGAGCCCGACGAGCGCGAACGGTTCGGAGACGGCAGCGGCGACGCCGCGGGCGCGCTCGTCGAGTCCGAACTTCTGGTCGTAGAGCAACGAGGCCAGGGTGACGAAGCCGATCAGCGACGTGGCGAGGAACGGGAGGCTCCACCAGATTCTTTGGAGCGACTTCACCTTGTGAGCGGTGCGCCAGCTCTCGGCGAACGATGGCGACTCTTCTTCGGTGTCGATGATCTCCTGCGATGCGCCGGTGGCGTGACGTTCCCAGCGGCCGCGAACTGGTTCCTTCATGCGCAGTGCGAGCATGGCGAAGATCACGCTCGGGATCACGAACACCAGGAACGGAACTCGCCAGTCGAAGTAGTACGCCAACATGCCGGCCATCAGCGGGCCGACGAACGCACCGACGGCGTTCGCTGCACGGTGAAAGCTGTACACCCGTGCCCGGGATTCGATTGGGTAGTAGTCGGCGATCAACGAGTTGTGAGTGGGGTCGATCACGGCTTTGCCGAGCGACGAGCCGGATCGGGCGATCGTCAGCAGAATCAGGCCGGTGGCAAGGCCGGTCATGCCGGAGAACCCGGCCCACATGAGCGCGCCGACGACGACGATGGGGATGCGCTTCGACCGGTCGGCGTATTGGGCGATCGGCACTTGCAGGGCGAGGGCAGCGATCGACGACAGCGCCACGATCGACAGGGCGGTCGAGATGTTGATGTCGAACGACTCACGGATTTCGGGCAGCAGGACTCCGAAGGCCGTGCGGTCGAGTTCGTCGACCGCGTTGAGGCCGAACAAGACGAGCAAGGGGAACGCAGCCTCGCCACCACACAAGTCGGTCATCCACTGCTTGGGGTGTCGAACGCCGTACGCGAAGCGGCGAGTGATGTGTGCTGATTGGTCGGGAGCGGTCATGTCGTGCTCCGTTCACTCAGCTCGTCGCTGGCATCGCTGGCGTGGCCGGCGATCGCTCGAGGTGAGCTCGTCGATACCTGCTGCCTCAGCTGCCAGGAGATCGGCGGTCGACGTTGTCGGGGCAGTCGGAACTTCGATGCCGGTTCGACGCAACACCACACCGACGTACCAGTCGCGGATCTTGATCACCAGGCTGGCGAGGCCTCCTGGGAGGATCAGCAGCACGATCAGCACACCGATCGCAGACGACAACAGTCGCCACTCTGGCGAGGTGATGAACCATTCGCTCCCGCGCAGGAACACCGCTCCGAGCACGCCACCGAACAGCGAACCGAGTCCGCCGACCACGGCAGCGGTGAAGACGTCGAGGCTTGCCGCTGCGCCGTAGCTGGTGAGGTCGAAGCTCTGGCTGAGTTGCACGAAGAGCCCGCCGGCGATCCCGGCAACGAAGCCCGAGATCGTGAACGCAGTGAGCTTCACGGGCACCGGCGACACCGAGAAGGCCTGTGCGGCCAGTTCGTTCTCACGCATCGCCACGATCGCCCGACCGGTACGGCTGTGACGAACACCTCGCAGCGCCAGGTACACGAGGGCCAGCACCACCAGGGTGTACACGTAGAAGCGGGTGGGGGTCGACACGTCGATGCGACCGAACAGTGGGAGCCGCTCGATTCGTTCCTGGGGCACCCAGTCGAAGAACTGACGATTGAGCAACCACGAGTTGACCGCCAAGGCAAAGACCAGCGTGGTCACCGCGAGGTACAGACCCCGGAGACGGAGTGCAGGAAGTCCGACGATCAGCGCTGCGATGGCACCCGCAATGCCAGCGAGGAGGAGTGACAGTGACATGTCGATGTTCCAACTGATGGTGGCCTTGCCGCTCACGGCTGCCCCGATGGCCACGAAGGCCATCTGGCCGAGGGAGATCTGTCCGGCCCAGCCCGACAGCACCACCAGCGAGAGTCCGATGACGGCAAAGACGGCAACTGCGGTGGCCTTGATGATCTGATCGGTTCGCAGCAGCAGCGGGATCAGCACGAGGCCGACGATGATGGCGGATGCGACGCCCCAGCGCATGAGGCGAACCAATGCGATGCGAGCGACCCATGGGCTGCAGCGGCCGGACCTCGTCGGCGAGTCGCCATGCCGCTGCCTCTTCGCGGTCGGCGCGCCCGTACTGGCGCCGCTGGAGAAGCAGCGCAGCGAGCACCGCCGCACCCACGATGGGGGTGACCAACAACGGGCTGCTGGCATTCCAGGCGACGCCGTATTCGAGGATGCCAAGTGCCACGGCGGCGGTCGCAACGGTGGGCAGATGACGCAGCCGTCCGATGACGAGCGCCGCGAGCGCGAGCACCAGGTTGGACAAGCTGAGTGCGGCACCGAGGGGCACGCCGAGGATGCCGGCACGAAGAAAGAGCGCCAGGAACGACAGTCCGGCGGCGATTGCCCACACGAGCGTCGAGAGCCATGCAACCGGGATCCCGAGCATCAGGGCTCGCTCGCTGCGCTCGGCTGAGCCGCGAATGGCGGTGCCCAGTCGGGTGGTGCCGAGGAAGACGGCGACTGCGACCATGGCGAGCGGAGCGACGATCAACGCAATCAAGTCGTTGGCGGACAGGATGAAGGTGCCGATCGTGACCTTCCAATCGACCGGCGGGGGGATTCGCTGCGACGCGGCGTTCTTGTCCCACATCTGTGGCACGAGGAGTGCGAGGACCACCAGGAGCTGCGTCATGCCGATGGTGGCGACGGTGAGCACGAGGCGCGAGGCCTTGGCGAAGCGTCTGACGAGCGCGAGTTCGACGATTGCGCCAAGTGCGACGGCGGACACCAGACCCACTCCGAAACCGAACAGGTAGGGGAGCCCGGAGAACACGATCAGCCCGACGGCCAGCGACGTCGGCACGAAGCCGAGGTCGGCTTGGGCGAAGTTGATCACGCGATTCGCCCGGTACACCAGCGCCATGCCCATCGCGAGGAGTGCGGTGAGCAAACCGAGCACGACACCGCGTACCCACGCGCCCGCAGGCATTCCGAAGAAGATCAGCTGCACGGCGACGAGGCCGAATGCGGGCAACAATTGCCATGCGGCACGCTGCAGTTGCGCTGGTCCCCAGCCGCTCGAAGACACCCCCATGTCGAAGCGCAACCTAGCCGGGGTGGGTTGGCGGAACTCGCACCGGACGTTGTTCGCCGACGAAGTTCTCGGCTGACGAAGGTGTTCGCCGGCCTCGTAGTGTGCCGCCGATGAATCGTCGGGTCGCGGTGTTCGTCGGTGTGGTCATCCTCGCTGGTCTCACCGTCGTGCTCGGCGGCTACGACTGGGCCACGGGCGAAGGCAACATCGAGTCGCTGTTGACCGACACCGGTGTCGTGGGACCGCTGGTCTTCGTGTTCGTCATGTGGCTCACGCAACCGCTCGGCATGCCGGGGCTCGTCTTCATGGTGCCGGCCGGCATCGTGTGGCCGTATCCGCTGGCGATCGCGCTGTCGTGGATCGGGAACATGGGTGCGAGCTACATCGCCTTCGCGTTCGCTCGGTGGTTCGGCAAGGACTGGGTGCAGCTGCGGATTCCGCAGCGGATGGCGCCGTACAACGACCGGCTCGCAACCGGCGGAGTCTGGCCCGTCATCCTGCTCCGTCTGGTCTTCGGTCAGCTCGCTCCGGCCGACTGGCTGCTCGGTGTCTCGAAGGTGACCACACGGAATTTCCTGATTGGGACGGGTGTCGGGATCATCCCGGGGGTGGTGCTGTTCGTCGTCGCAGGAGGTGGGTTGTTCGAGTACTTCAGCGACATGTCGACCGACACGCGCCGCATCATCATCGGCGTGCTCGTCGCGCTCGCCGTCAGTCGCCGGGTCTGGCTCGGGCAACGACGTCGCCGAGCCATTCGATCGAGTCCCGGGTGATCGGATCGACGACCAACTGGATGTGATCAGCGCCGGCGGCTTCGAATTCGCGGAGCTGGTCTGCCAGCTCTGATGCGCTGCCTCGCAACGGTTGGACGTCGTCGAAGTCTGCGTAGTCGCCCATCTGACGACCGCTGCCACCTTCGAGTTGGATCGCCACCGCAGCAGTGGCATCGACGTCGCTGACCTGGCGCCCCGCTGCAACGATCAGCGAGTCGACCCGTTGCTTCTCGCGCAGGAATCCGTCAGGCCGAGTTGCCGTACTGGCTCCACCACATGTTCCAGGCGTCGACGTGGGGGAGCGTGATGTCGAGCATGCGATCACCGATCGAGCCGATCATCAGTGGCGGTCCGGTCTCGCTCGACCGTGGGTGCAGCACGCAGCGGTCGGCGTCGTAGTAGGTGCCGTGGAAGTCGATGGCTCCCTCACGGAGCAGCGAGCGGATGATCGTGAAGGCTTCCTCGAACCGGCTGACCCGGTTGTCGTAGGCGAACCCGAACGCGTCGTACTCGCGGCGGTTCCATCCTGCACCCAACGCCAGGATCAATCGACCGCCCGAAATCGCGTCGACCGTCGCTGCCTGCTTGGCGAGCATTGCCGGGGCATGGAAGCTCGTCGATGCGACGAGCGGCCCGATCTGGATCGTGGAGGTCGACGCTGCAATCGCTGCCAGCGAGGTCCACACCTCCCACGGCCCGCGCTGGCCGACCTCGAGTTCGTAGAGGAGGTGATCGCCGAGCCACACCGAATCGAAGCCGACGGTCTCGGCTGCTTGGGCCATCGCGATCAGCTCGGGAAAAGGTACTTCCCACTCGACTTCGGGCAACTGCACACCGATTCTCACGAGGTCGACCCTAGCGTGGTGCGCAATGGTGAGGCGGTCTGTAAGCGGGATCCTGTGAGCGTCGAAACGCCCGGTGACCATCCATCTGTGCGGCCTACCCGAGGGTGTCCGGACTTCGCCTGCGACGAACGGGCCGTTCATGTCCTCTGCTCGGCCTTGCTCCGGGTGGGGTTTACCGAGCCGGTGACGTCGCCGTCGCCGCTGGTGCGCTCTTACCGCACCGTTTCAGCCTTACCTGTGATCGGATCGCTGTGAAGCGGTCCGGCCCATCGGCGGTCTCTCTCTGTTGCACTTGTCCGTCAGGTCGCCCCAACCTGGCTCTCGCCAGCACCCTGCCCTGTGGAGTCCCGACTTTCCTCGACAGTGCAGCACGCACCGCCGCGGTCACCCGACCACCTCACCATTGCCCGGTCGAGTGTAACGATTGGTGTCAGGACACCAATCGTCACATCAGTCGACCCAGGGGCCGACGCCGCTGATCCGGTCGATCGACACCCGTACGACCACCGACGACGGCGAGTCCCGAATTGCCAGCGGATGACGGCTCGAGGCCGACGTATTTCTTCGCGAGTCGGTCCATCAGCATCGGGTCGGGGCGGTCCTCGATGCTGGCTTGGCCCCGAATCACGAGGTGGCGTTGGAAGCCCTGATCATTGCGGACGTCGTCCTCGATCGAGATCACGATCGACGGGCTTCGTCGAAGGTTGATCGCCTTCTGGCTGGATCGATCGCATCCGAAGACGATCTCGTCGTCTTGGACGATGACCCACACGACCGAAACCTGCGGTGACCCGTCGTGGTTCTCGGTCCAGACATGAGCAACAGCGTCAGACCCGAGCAGGGTCTCCGCTGGTGCCGACAGAGCTGTTGACGTAGCCATGGCAACCCCCTTGCGCCGATTGGTCCTCCGACCATAGCAAACATCGGAGGTGGGGCCGACCGTTCAGGTGCGACTCAGCAGGTGGGTTCGAGCTCGTTGTAGATCCAGGAGTTCAACGACGGTGTCTGGACGATGAAGGTCTCACGGACACCGTTGACATCCGGGGCGCCGGCGACGAGTTCGACCTGACCGGTGGACCCGAACCGGGTGGTGATCGAGAACTTCTGCGGCACGCCATCGACGTCGCTCGGGCTGTCGCCGTCGCCGTCGATCAGCGGGCTCACGTAGCCCTCGGGGCCGCGTGCGACTGCCACGATGTACGCCGAGTGGCGGGATTCGAGCGTGGCCGCAGCGATGGTGGCGGCCGCGGCGTCGGCGTCCTCGAGTTGAATCGTCAGAGTCTGGTGCGTTCCCGCAGCGACGTTCTCGAGCACGACCGCGGTGTTGATGATGTCGCGCACGGGGTTGTCGCTGCCGAGCACCGCTGCGAGCACCGGCTCGACCGTGCGTGACATGTACCACGGGTTGGTGCACTCCCAGGCGACACCACCGACCGATTCGGTGAGATCCCCCATCTGATCAGCGACCATCTGGTGATCCTCGATCAGTCGTTCGACGAGCGCGGTCAGGTCGGCGTCGAGCAGGCCGGTTTCGAGGACGGCCTCGTACACGGCGATCGCCGTGAGTTCCAGCGACGAGGCGGTACGCAACAGGACTGCATCGTCGATCGGGAAGTCCTCCAACTCTTCGATCGGCGGGGCGAACCCCACCCGGCCGGGGGTGCTGTCACCGGTACGGGCGCCGCATGCTGCAAGGAACGCGGCGGCCGAGATGGTGAGTCCGCCCAGCTTGAGTGCGTCACGGCGGCGATAGCTGGTGTGGTCGTTCATGACTCGGCTCCGGCAGTGAGATCGAGGGGTGCGGCATCAGGCTCGAAGACGTCATCGAGGTCGGAGTCGAGGCCTGCGAAATCGGTGAGCACCGTGGCCATGCGGGCCTCGACCACGAGGATCGACGCCGTGAGCGTGCGGGCATCGACGGACACGTACTCGGGCAGCAGCGCCGTGTGCGTGGCGGCTGCAGTGTTCTCGAGATCACGTGCGGCCACAGCAAACGCCTCGGCGTTGCTGGTTGCGAACGACGACTCGAGTTGAACGAAGACCTCTTCGTTGCGGGTGTTGGCGGAGAAGCCTGCGCCACCTGCGATCTTGTCGGCGTAGGTGACATGGTTCTCGGCGAACACCACCGCCAACTCGAGTGCCACGTCGGACAGGCCGGCATCGATCGCCACCTGGTACAGCGCCTGCGCCGTGAGCTCGAGCTCCATGGCCTGGCGGAGGAACACCTTGTCCTCGTCGGTTGGGGCGAACGGGGCAGCCGACGCGGGACGGGCGATGCTGAGGGCTGCTGCGCTGGCGAGGCCGGCAGCGCCCAAGGCGCTGATGAGGCCGCGCCGGGACGAGGCCGGTGCAGCGGAATCGAGATCCACGGGGGAGTGTCCTTTCGGGGTCATGCGTACGTCAGCCTTCCCGCTGGGAGGGCGTCGGCGCAATTCTAGGGTCCGAGGGGTGCTCATCGGGTGATCGCTCAGAACTCGAGCGCGGAGAGATCGGCGTGCCAGCCACCGGCACGATCGAGCGCGTCAGCCCAGCGTGCTCGGCGTGCACCATGCGAGTTGGAATCGCGCGGCTCGACCACGTGCGCCGGATTCCACAGGCCGTCGAGGTCGTCCATGTCGGCGAACAGTCCGACGCCGAGGCCGGCCATGAACGCAGCCCCGATCGTTGTCGCCTCTGCCACCGGCGACACCTCGATCGCGCAGTTGGCGGCGTCGGCCAAGGCCTGGGCGAACGTGGGATTGGCGCTCATCCCGCCATCGATGCGCACCGTGTGGATGTCGACTCCGCTGTCGGCGCGTGCGGCGTCGAGGAGGTCGGCGCCACGATGGGCGATTCCCTCGAGGACTGCACGCACGACGTGGGGTCTCGCGGTGCCGCGGGTGATCCCGAGCAGTGTTCCTCGTGCCCCGTAGTCCCACTTGGGGGTGCCCAGGCCGAGGAGCGCAGGCACGTAGACCACGCCGTCGGTGTCGTTGCACATGGCGGCGACGTCGTGGCTCTCGGCGCTCGTCGTGATCAGTCCGAGGTCGTCGCGCAGCCATTCGACGTTGGTGCCCGCCGACAGCATGATCGCCTCGACGCCCCAGGTGATCTTGCCGTCGCGTGACCACAGCGGAAGCGGATATGTGCCTGCTTCGTGGCGGCTCGCGTCGGACGGCACCCCGTTGTCGGTGCACAGGTCGAGCATGCCGCCGGTGCCGAACGTGATCTTGGCCCGTCCTGGCTTGACGCAACTCTGACCGATGAGTGAGGCCTGCTGATCGCCGAGCATCGCGGCGATCGGGGGAGAGCCGGGCAGCGCCGTGGCGTGACCGATCACACCGACTGAATCGACCACGGTGGGCAGCATCGATTCGGGAACGCCGAACGCAGCGCAACGCTCGTGCGCCCACGCGGTTCCATCGACGACGCGGAGTCCATTCGTGGTGGCCGACGCATTCGTCTGGTCGCTCACATGGAGCGCTCCATCGCTCAGCGTCCATGCGATCCAACTGTCGATCGTGCCGACGCACAAGTCGCGTCCGTCGAGGTCGGGGGTGTTGGCGAGGATCCACCCGGCCTTGGTCGACGAC
Source organism: Ilumatobacteraceae bacterium (assembly GCA_963717385.1). Taxonomy (GTDB): domain Bacteria; phylum Actinomycetota; class Acidimicrobiia; order Acidimicrobiales; family Ilumatobacteraceae; genus Sva-07. The sequence goes on along the minus strand of CAVQWE010000006.1, from coordinate 263,494 downwards.
TGATTCGGAGCGACCTGCCAGCCGTGCTCGATCTTCGCCATGATGCAGTCGCCGACGGTGCGCAGGTCTTGCCAGCCGAGGCCGGGGCCGACCGGCACACCGGTGGCGCGGTCCCACACCATGGTGCTGGCACGCTGGTTGGTGATGCCGACTGCGGCGATCGGCTCCGACGCGGAGGCGATGGCGGTGTGGGCTGCGTCGAGCAGTGAAGCTGCCAGTTCGATGCCGTCGAACTCGACCAGTCCCGGTGCCGGCGTGTTCGGTGGGCAGGCCCGGTACTCCATTGCACGCACGGCGAGGGTCTCGTCGACGAGCGAGGCGCGCAACCCAGTGGTGCCGACGTCGATGACCAGAATGGTGCTCACTGAGTCCCCCGTTGGGTGCCGCGCTGGCTCGACGGCACGAATCCCCGTGCCTGGAGTTGGCTGCCCAGGATGCCGCCGAACAGCCCGGCGAGCGTCACCAACGACAGTGTGAAGAACACCCCGAACCAGTTCACGCTCTCACCTCGAACGAGCCGAATCGCGATGAAGATGCCTTGCGCGCCGAGGTAGGCGACGATCGTGGTGAGCACGCCGTGTGACATCGGGGTGCCGCGGCGTTGGACCCAAGCCGCACATCCTCCGCCGAGCACGAAGCCGAACATCGCGCCGAAGAAGAAGAACGCGTTCACACCCGACGAGTCGGAATCGACGAACGCAGCGATCAGCGTGAGCGGTATCGCCAAGATCAGACAGACACCGATGCCGGCGCGGACGGCGTCGCGATCCCAGCGGCTGGTGGTGGCGGAGGAGGTGGTCACGGCCAGGCGACCTCACCGAACGGTGTGGGAATTCCGAGCTTGCCCGGATTCATGATGCCGTTCGGATCGAGGCTGGACTTGAGGGCGATCAGCACCTGATGTGCAGAGCCCAGCGCTTCGGCCATGAACCGGCCGCGGTTGAGCCCGACGCCGTGGTGATGCGACAGGTTGCCGCCGCCAGCGAGCACGGCGCGTTGGCCTGCGTCCCACAGCGCGACATACGTCGACTCGACTTCGTCGGGCGGGGGCGTCGCCGCGAACGTGAAATACAAGCAGGCGCCGTCGGCGTAGCTGTGCGACAGGTGGCAGGTAGCGGCTCGGGAGTGTGGTACCGCCATCAATGCGGCGCGGACGTCGTCGAACAAGGTGTCGAGTCTCGACCAGGGTGCGGCGATCTCCATCGTGTCGACCACGAAGCCTTTGCGGGTGAGACCCTGGAGCGCGGAGGTGTCGTTGCGGTGGCCCATCCATGCGTCGACGAGTGCGTCGTCCGCCGAGACGGCTGTGTTCGCGAGGCAGCTGCGGTTCGACGATCCGCATCGTCGCGTCGACGAGATCGACGTCTCCTTCGTCGAGTACGAGCAGCATGCATTGCGTGCCATCGCCGCCCTGACCGCGTTGCGACTCGACGGTGTCGTACAAGCGAAGTACCGCTGGGGTGGCTCCGGCCTGCAGGATCTGCCGGCATGCTTCGACCCCATCGGCAAAGGTGGGAAACGCGTACGCAGCGCGCTGCTCGTGGATGGGAACCGGGTGAGTTCGCAGCCAGACCCTGGTGATCACAGCGAGCGTGCCTTCCGACCCGACGAGGAGTTGTGTGAGGTCGGGCCCAGCGGCTGCGGCGGGGGCTCCACCGGTACGAATCACCGTGCCATCGGCGAGAACGGCTTCGAGGCCGACCACCATGTCCTCGATCTTGCCGTAGCGAGTCGAGTACTGACCGGCGCCTCGCGAGGCCACCCAACCGCCGACGGTTGCGAGATCGAAGCTCTGTGGGAAGTGGCCGACCGACAGCCCGTGGCCCTCACGGAGTACGTCTTCGAGATCTGGCCCGAACGTACCGGGCAACACCTCGACGATGCCAGAGACGGCGTCGACGCCGACGACGCCCGACAGCGCTGTGGCGTCGAGCACCACGCCACCGAAGACCGGAGCTGCCGCACCGCAGACGCCGCTCCGACCGCCGGAGACGGTGAGGGGAAGTCGGGCGTTGTTGCACACTTGCACCACGCGGACCACCTCGTCGGTCGACGTGGGTCGCACGACGACGTCGGCGAGGCGCGGCACCTGGCCGGCGAGTGCCCAGTGCAGTGCGAGTGGCCACCAGTCGCGGCTCGCTTCGGCCACCGGGTCGACCGTTGCGCCGTCGGCCTCGATCGTCTCGCAGATCGATGCGAGGGCGTCAACGGCCTCCGCTGGGACCTCGACGCCGACCCCGGTGAGGCGGGCGTCGCTGCCGAGCAGCTCAATCGGTGGTGTTGGCGACGTGGGCATGTTCGGCTCCTGCGTTCTGTTCGGTCTCGCACAATCGCCGATAGGCGTCGAGCTCGCGTGCGGTTTCGTCGGTCGACCACCCGAGTTCATCGGCCATCAGCGCAGCGACGGCGGGTGCGGCATCGAGGCTTGCGGGTCGGTCGAACAGGTGAGCGCGGGTGCGCCGAGCGAGCACGTCATCGAGCGTTGTCGCCATTTCGTGTCGAACCGCGTACACGGCTTCGGCGCGCAGATACGGCTGCCCGGGCACGAGGGGCTCACCGAGGTCGGGGCGAAAGGCCACGAGGGTTCGGATCTCGTCGGCCATCGTGCCGTAGCGGTGGGCGAGGTGGTGTTCGGTGCTGCCCGGCTCGGCCGTGGTGCTGCGTCCCGCGCCGAGGATTCGCAGATGCCTCGTCGCTGAACGCCTCGCTCGACGGGGAGCCCCGAGCTGCTTGGCCACCACGTCGACGGTGTCCTCCGCCATCTCGCGGTAGGTCGTCAGCTTGCCACCGTTCACCCGCACGACACCGGTGTCGCTGACCGCCACCTGGTGCTGGCGCGAGAGGTCGGCGGTCTTCGATGCGGCCGCGTCGGTGGTCGGGGCCTTGACCAGCGGGCGCAACCCGGCCCACACCCCGGTGATGTCGTCGGCGGTCACCCGTTCGGTGATGCTCGGGTCGAGCGCCTGGTTGAGTGCGGTGAGCACGTAGTCGATGTCGTCGGCCGTGCACTGCGGATCGTCGAGCGGGCCGTCGTAGTCGGTGTCGGTGGTGCCGATGTACACGTGGTCGAAGGTGCCATCGGGGCGCGGACCCCATGGCACGAGGAACAGGCTGCGCTTGTCGGCGCGTACCGGGATGATCACCGCGATGTCGACGCGAATCTTGTCCCACGGCACCGTGACGTGAACTCCCTTGGCCGGTCGAATGGAGTCGGGGTGTTCGGTTTCGTCGAGTGATCGCACTTCGTCGGCCCAGACGCCGGCCGCGTTGACGACACAGCGTGCGGCGACGTGGAACGTGTCGTCGTCGGCGCTCACGGTGATGCCATTGGCCCGGCCGGTGTCGTCGTCGATCGTGACGTCGATGACCGCGCAACGATTGGCGACGATCGCGCCGCGGTCTGCCGCTGTGCGGGCGATGGTGAGCGCGAGGCGAGCGTCGTCGGCGGCGGCGTCGAAATACAGATAGCCGGCGCTGAGCTTGTCGAGGTGGGTGGTGGGGAAGTGGGCTGCGGCCTGCTCGCCCGACACCCGCTTGTGGAGTTTGCCGATGCGCCAGCCGCCGGTGAGGTCGTACATCCACATCGCCGAGCCGAGTGCCTTGGCGACCTTCTTCGACACGACGCCGTCCTTGGTGAGGATCGGGATCATGAACGGCAGGATCTCCACCAGGTGGGGCGCATTCTTCATCAGGCGACGCCGTTCGCGCAGCGCCTCGTACACGAGTCGGACGTCGCCGTTCTGCAGGTAGCGCAGGCCGCCGTGGACCATCTTCGAACTCTTCGACGACGTGCCGCTGGCGAAGTCGTCGCGCTCGACCAGTGCCGTGCGCAGCCCTCGTGCCGCAGCGTCGAGCGCCACTCCGACACCGGTGATGCCCCCGCCGATCACCACCACGTCGAACGGGTCGTCGGGCGTGGCGGCGCGTAGCGCATCGAGCATCGCGCTGCGTTCGAATGGCCGCTTGGGTCCCGACATCGCCCCGGAGACTACGAGAAACCCCGTTTCCGTGACACTTCGGATGGGGCACCGCTGCCGAACTGCAACACGAACGGGGTGGAGATGGTGGTTGACCAGGGGAGAAGGTCCCAATTGGCATCAATTGTTGATCTGCAGACCATGCAGATAGAACTGAGGTCGTGCAGTCGCCGACGGAACTCGCTGAGGCATTCCGTGCCAGCGGGCTCGGGGTGAGCCCCCAACGCCAACTCCTGTTCGCCTTGTACGCGCGCAACCTGCACGGTTGCCGAACTCTCAACCAACACCCCCAACAAGGAGCACCAACATGGCTGACCTCAACGGCACCAAGACCCACGAGAACCTGAAAGAGGCGTTTGCCGGCGAGAGCCAGGCCAACCGCCGTTACCTGTGGTTCGCACAGAAGGCCGACATCGAGGGCTACCCCGACTCGGCGGCGCTGTTCCGCTCGGTGGCCGAAGGCGAAACCGGCCACGCACACGGCCACCTCGAATACTTGGCCGAAGTTGGCGACCCCGCCTCCGGCGAGCCCATTGGCGACACCGAAGAGAACTTCAAGGCGTCGATCGCCGGCGAGACCTACGAGTACACCCAGATGTACCCCGGCTTCGCCAAGACCGCCCGTGACGAAGGCTTCGACGAGATCGCCGACTGGTTCGAAACCCTCGCACGCGCCGAGAAGAGCCACGCCGGCCGCTTCACGCAGGGCCTCGAGAGCATTTCCTGACACCCGGTCGTGGAGGGGGCTGCGACGCAGCCCCCTCCACGACACCGGTCACCACGCACACGCTTGTTCGACGAACGCCTCCCCGGGAAGACTGACCTGCATGACGACGACGTATGACCCGAAGGATCCCGTCTATTTCGACGAGGCAGACGTTCGGGAGGAACTCACACGGGTCTACGACCTGTGCCATGGATGCCGGCTGTGCTTCAAGTTCTGTACGTCGTTTCCCACGCTGTTCGAGATGGTCGACAAGCACGACGATCAGGACGCCGGTCGGCTCACCCCCGCCGAGCAGGACCAGGTCGTCGACGAGTGCTTCCAGTGCAAGCTCTGCTACGTCAACTGTCCGTACATTCCCGAGTTGCACGAGTGGAACCTCGACTTCCCCCGGCTGATGCTGCGCGCCGACGCCATGCAGTACGCCAACGGCCACAAGTCGGCGCGCGACAAGATCACGACCCAGATGATGGGTCGCACGGACCTGCTCGGCACGCTCGCCACCACCACCGGGCCCGATCGCCAACAAGATCGTCAACGCCGAACCCGGCTCCGGGATCCGCAAAGCGGTCGCGAAGGTCACCGGCGTGTCCGCGGTGCGCCTGCTGCCGCCGTACGCCAAGCAGCGATTCTCCACGTGGTTCAAGCAGCGTCCGAAGATCAGCCTCACCAGACGCCAGGGCAAGGTCACGGTGTTCCCGACGTGTCTGGTCGAATACCAAGAGACCGACATCGGCAAGGACCTCGTCAAGGTCTATGAACGCAACGGCATCGAGTGCAACAACACCGACGCCGGCTGTTGCGGCGCGCCATGGCTGCACTCGGGTGACGTCAAGGAGTTCACCAAGGTCGCCGAGAAGAACATCAAGACCCTCGCCGCCGAAGTGCGTGCGGGCACCGACATCGTCGTGCCGCAGCCCACGTGCAGCTACATCATCAAGAAGGACTACGTCGACTACGTCGGCGGGGCCGACGCCGAACTCGTCGCCGAGCACACCTACGACGCCGCCGAATACCTGATGAAGGTGCACAAGGCCGACGACACCGTGCTCGACACCGACTTCACGGGCGAAACCGTCGAGTCGATCACCTATCACACGCCCTGTCACCTCCGGGCCCAGAACATCGGCTTCAAGAGCCGTGACCTGATGAAACTCACCGGTGCCAAGGTCAAGCTCGTGCAGCAGTGCTCGGGCATCGATGGCATGTGGGGTTTCCGCGCCGGAAACGAAGACATCTCGGTGCCGATCGCGAAGAAGCTCGGCGACCAGATCGACAAGGCCGGCGGCGACGTGGTGGCCGGCGATTGTCATCTCGCCAACACCGCCATCGTCGAGCAGACCGGCCGCACCCCGCAACACCCGTTGCAGGTGATGGCCCGCGCGTACGGCATCGCCGAAGAACCCTGAACCCACGAGGAATTGTCATGTCCCCCCAGACCAGCAGCCGCAAACTGACGCTCGCCGACATCGCCGACGTACGTGAGTACGAGCGCGAGCGCGACGAGTTCCGGGCCAACGTGATGGAGATCAAGCGCAAGCGTCGCTTGTCCTTCGGCACGATCATCACGATGATGTTCGAGAACCGCGAAACGATGCGTCTCCAGATCCAGGAGATGACCCGCGTCGAAAAGCTCGTCACCGACGAAGACATCCAGGTCGAGCTCGACACCTACAACCCGATGATTCCCGAGCCGGGTCAGTTGACGGCGACGGTGTTCCTGGAACTGACCAGCGACGACCAGATGCGCGAGTGGCTGCCGAAGCTCGTCGGCATCGAGCGCTCGTTCGTCGTGGTGCTGCCGAGCGGCGACCGCGTGCGGTCGATCACCGAGGAAGCTCACGCCGGCCAACTCACTCGGGAAGCGGTCACGGCAGCTGTGCACTACATCCGTTTCGAACTGACACCCGAACAGGTCGAGTCGTTCGCGACCGGACCGGTTCGCATCGAGATCGAGCACCCCGACTACCTCGAAGCGGTCGAATTGTCCGATGCGACCCACACAGAACTGCTGGGTGATCTTCGCGGCTGAACTGTCGCTTCGCGAAGGTTCGTCGACATTTTCCCTGGCGCTCGGCCCCAGTCGGTTCTAGATTCGACCGAACTGAGGGGCAATCGATGGGGAGTCAGACCGAACGTGTCGGTACAGGAATTGAAATGGTGGGATCTCGGAGCGTGTCGGGGGCTCGACGCAGCAGCGTTCTATCCCGATGACGACGACAGCGCCGAGTACGCGAAGTCGGTCTGTGCCGGCTGCTCTGTGCAGTCGGCGTGTCTCGAGTATGCGCTGTCGGTGCGTGAGAAGGCTGGAGTCTGGGGCGGCGCAACGGAACGTGATCGGCGGCGCATGATCCGGCAACGTCGGCGCACCGCCTGAGATCACGCTTCACTTGCGCCGAACCGGCGCTCTACGCTGCGGCCCATGTCGAGCCACGAACCCGTTCACGACTGGCCCACCGTGATGTCAGCGCTGGTCGCCGGTCACGATCTCGACGCCGCCACCGCTGGTTCGGTGATGACCACGATTCTTCGCGGCGACGCCAGTGCTGCGCAGATCGGGGGCTTCCTCATCGGCTTGCGCGCCAAGGGGGAGAGCGTCGACGAACTCGAGGGGCTGCTGGCAGCGACGTTGCACGAGGCGACCTACGTCAACCTGACGGACGACGAACGCGCCCGATGCGTCGACATCGTCGGCACCGGTGGTGATGGCACACACTCGATCAACGTGTCGACCATGGCCGCGCTCGTCATGGCCGGCTCGGGGGCTCCGGTCTGCAAACACGGCAACCGGTCGGCGTCGTCGAAGTGCGGTGCGGCCGACGTGCTGGAGTTGCTCGGCGTCGCAATCGAGCTCCACGCCGACGGTGTTGCCGCCTGCGTGCGCGAGGTCGGGATCGGCTTCTGCTTCGCGCCGATCTTCCACCCGGCGTTCCGGTTCACCGGCCCACCGCGGCGTGAGCTGGGTGTTCCGACCACCTTCAACCTGCTCGGCCCGATGGCCAACCCTGCGCGGGTGAAGCGTCAGTTGATCGGTGTTGCCGACCCGGGATTCGCGGCGGGGATGATCGAGACGCTCCAGCGTCAGGGTCTGACTGACGCATGGGTCGTCCACGGGATGGGGATGGACGAACTCACCACGCTCGGACCGTCTCGTGTGCTCGCGTTGCACGACGGCGTCGTCACGGAGTTCACCGTCGATCCGAGCGAGCACGGCTTTGCCCCCGCTACCGCCGACGACCTGCGGGGCGGCTCGCCCGAGGAGAATGCCCTCGTCGTTCGTCGAGTGCTCGCAGGCGAGTCCGGTCCCCATCGCGACATCGTCGTGCTCAATGCCGCTGGCGGTCTGGTGGTTGCCGGCCTGGCCGAAGATCTCCGTGACGGCATCGCATTGGCGACGTCGTCGATCGACGACGGTCGGGCCCAGGCTCACCTCGACGGGTTGATCAGGGTGTCGAACGCCCATGCGGGTGGCTGAGCCGCTCGTCGTTCGGGTGCCCGCGTCGTCGGCCAACCTGGGTGCGGATTCGACGTGCTCGCACTTGCGCTCGACCTGTTTCTCGACGTCGGTGTCGGTGAGCCTGCCGAGGGTGCGCGGACCGTCGACCCTCACCACCCCACGGCGAAGGCGTTCATCGCAGCCGGAGGCTCGGCGGCCGCGTCGATCTGGATCCGTTCGTCGATTCCGATGGGTCGTGGCCTGGGCTTCAGCGGAGCGGCTCGGGTCGCCGGTGCGGCACTCGGAGTGGCGAGCAGGGGCGGCGATCCGCAAGCGGCGCTGGCGGTAGGGCTCGAACGAGGTCGTCGAGATCGCCGCCCGACTCGAAGGTCACGGCGACAATTGCAGCGCCTCGGTGTTCGGTGGAGTGGTGGTCTGGGTGGATGGTCGGGTGTTGCCGCTTCGCGTCGGACCGCGCCTTGGTGCAGCTTCGGTGATCTCGTGGATCCCCGACGCCACCACGTCGACCGACAGGTCACGTGGGGCGCTGCCAGTCGAAGTGCTGCGATCCGACGCAGTTCACAACCTCGGTCGCGTCGCGCAACTCGTGCTCGCGGTCGAGCACGACGACCCGACACTGCTGATCGGAGCGACCGACGATCGCCTCCACCAGAGCGTTCGCCTCCCGATGGTGCCGGGGGCCGCCGAGGCACTCGAGGTGGGCGTCGCTGCGGGCGCGTGGTGCGGATGGCTGTCGGGAAGTGGTCCGACGGTTGCGTTTCTCGTCGAACCGGACAACGCCGCTGCAGTGATGGCGAGCCTGCCGGTATCAGGCCATGTCAAGCATCTGCACATCGCTCGACGTGGTGTGCATCTCGTGAGCTGACGGCGCTCGCTGCCGTGTCAGGCCGCTCGCGTGGCCAGGGCAGCCAGATCGGGGAGGCGGTCGCCGATGGGGAATGTCCAGTTGCCAGAGCACCGCACCACCAGACGTTCGGCGCGCTTGTCGCAGAACCGTGCCAGGCAGAGTGCCTCGTCGATCTGTTCGCGAGCGAGTACCCCGCTGGTCGTGGCGTGCGGTGGCGGGACCGGCAGTGAACGGCCCGCCTCGCCGATGCGGGTGGCGTCGAGCAGACGGGCCCGATCGATGATCCAGGTCGAATCGCCGAAACTGACCTCGGCGTGTCCGGCGCCGCGGAGGGCGTCGACGAGGAGGTGTCGGCGAACTGCGCCGAGCAGGGCTGTCAGACGGTCGCGGGTCGCTGCGGCCTCCTCGAAGCGCTGCGCTGCGGCGAGATCGAGCATTCGATCTCGGAGACGATCGACGACCAGCCGTGGATCGCCTGACATTGCGCTCGCCGCCGCGTCGACCGCGGCGGAGTATGCCGCTGGATCAGCGGTGCCCGAGCACGGGCACAGGGCCACTCCGAGTTGAGCGGCACTGCAGACGGCGCCACCATCAGGAGGCGTGTAGCCGCGCCCCATGCGAACCGTGCAACGCCGAAGTGGCACCGCCGTGTGGATGGCGTCGACCACGAGGCCGGCCATCGTGCGCGACGGCAGCGGGCCGAGGTGCAGCCCATTCGTCGATGGGTTCTTCACCACGGACAGCCGCGGCCACGCGCTGTCGACGTCGAGCTTGACATAGCAGTACTTGTCGGCGCGGGTGCCCGCCCGGTTGTACCGGGGGAGCAGGCGGCTGATCAGGCGACTCTCGATCACCTCGGCAGTGAGTGCATCGGGCAGATCGAGGTGCGACACCGATTGGGTCTCGCGCAGCATGGGGCCGATCTTTCGGCGGTCGTCGCTGCCGAAGTACGACCGTACGCGCTGGCGCAGATTTGTCGCCTTGCCGACATAGAGGATCTCGTCGGCCTGCCCGCGGAACATGTACACACCGGGCGACCGTGGGAGGTCTGCGGTCATCTTCAGCTTGCCTGCCTGCGGATGGCCGGCGAGTTTCGACAGCATCACGAGATCGTCGAGGCCGACGACTCCGAGGCCCGCAGCGCGTTCGATCAGGAGATGGAGCAGGTCGGCGGTGGCGAGGGCATCGTCGAGGGCGCGGTGACTCGGTTGGTGGCTGAGTCGGAACCGCGACGCCAACGTCGACAGCTTGCAGTTCGGCACTTCGTCGCGTACCAGTCGTCGGGCGAGGGCCACGGTGTCGACGACGATGCCGGCGAGCGGCGGTCGCTCGGCGCGCTGACAGGCTGCGCGGAGGAACCCGACGTCGAAGCCGGCGTTGTGGGCGACGATCACCGAGTCGCCGACGAAGTCGATCAGCGTCCCGAGCACCGCTTCGATTCGCGGCGCGTTGGACACCAGAGCGTCGGACAGCCCGGTGAGCACGGTGATCTGAGGTGGGATCGCACGTCCCGGGTTGACGAGCGTCTGGAACGTGCCCAGGAACTCGCCGCCACGCACCTTGACCGCGCCGATCTCGGTGATCATGTCGTCGGTGCGGTTGCCGCCGGTCGTCTCGAGGTCGATGATGCAGAACGTCACGTCGTGCAAGGGTGTGCCGAGGTCGTCGAACGATCGCTGCAGGGGAAGCTCGGGGGTCGAACGACTTGACATCGAAGCCACTTCAGCACGAACACATGTCCGATGTCAAGAACGACAGGAACACTCGTTCTGGGCGGGGTGCTGGTGGGGTATCGTGGACGTCATGTCCGATCCGGCCCCGATCGAGCACCGCCACCTGCGCAGTGCCATCGAGTATGCGGTGGTGATGGGCGACGAGATGGTCAAGCGCAAGGCGGCGGTCAGCGTGCCGCGCGAGCTGCGATCGATGTCGGGCAAGGCTCGCATCCCCACCGGTTCGTTGGGGAGGCTGCGTCGGGCGATCGACACCGACGACCGTTTTCGCGCTGCGATCGGTGCTGGTGCGCTCCCCGAGTTGGTCGACCCGATCGGCATCTTGTGGCTGCAGCGACCCGACGGCTGGGAACAACGCATCGAGCAGTTGGTCGACGATCAGGCCGCCGAGGCCGAAGACGCCAACCTGCGTGTCGCGCTGCGACGCGAGGAGAAGCGCAGGTACGCGGCCGAGAATGTGGCGGTGCGGCTCCGATCGGACATCGCCGAGCGCGATGCGTCGATCGAGTCGCTGCGAGTCGAGCTCGATGCGCTTCGCGCCGACGTGGTCAAGGCCGACAACGAGGTGGCCGCGCTGCGTGCCGAATTGGTCGACGTACGCATCGAAGCCCGCCATTCCCGCGACCGCGAAGCGGCTGCCAAGGCGAAGCTCGAAGCAGTCTCGGCTGTCGACCGCGATCCGGTCGCGCCGGCCGATCAGCCGGTTGCCGATACTGAGCATCGGGGCGTCGATCCTGATGACATCGCCGAGGTGGCTCGGGCCGCACGCGAGTTGGCGGGCCGCCTCGACGCGCTGCTGCCCGCCGAGGCCGGCGAGGTCAGTCCTCGCCGCCACGGACGCACGGCACTGCGGCTTCCGGGCGGGGTGATCGCATCGTCATCGGCGGCGGCGGAGTTCCTGCTGCGTTCCGACGCAGTGGTCCTGGTCGATGGCTACAACGTTGCGAAGCTCGCCTGGCCGAACCGGTCGCTCGAAGCGCAGCGACATCAGTTGCTCGATGCTCTCGAGAACGCAGCGCGGCGATTCGGTTCCGACATCACCATCGTGTTCGACGGTGCCGCAGTGGTCGGTGCCCACGCAGCGCGGCGTCGGCTCGTTCGGGTCGTCTACTCGCCCGAGGGCGTCATCGCCGACGACGTCATTCGCGACGAGGTGCGTCGGCTGCCCGCCGGTCGGGCCGTGGCGGTGGTCACCAACGACGCAGAGATCGTCGCCGACGTCAAGGCGCTCGGCGCAAACGTCGTGCCCAGCAACGCCCTCATCGCTGCGCTGTAGTTGCAGCACGAGTTGCAGCTGATCAGACCCGCGAGGCGATCACAGGCCGACGGCGGCGGCGAGCACTTCGACTTCGTCGACGCACAACTCGCACAGCGCCCACAGATCGGGGACGAGTTGCCAATCGGCGACGAGGCCGAAGTCGAGCACGTCGCAGTAGCTCTGCACCGTGATGCTGAGCCCGACACCGTCGGTGATGGTGTTGACGGGGATGTAGTGAGACATCTTCGCGCCGCGCATGTAGAGCGGCTGGCGGGGGCCGGGCACGTTCGAGATCACCAGGTTCATCGGCGGGTTCACGCGGTCGGTGACCCGGAATGCAGCAGACACCCTCGCCGCCCGTTCGGCCAGAGCCGGAGGTGCCATCTCGGCGAGTTCGACCATTGCCTCTGCGGGGAGGAGGTCGAAGTCGCCCTTCGCGTCGGCCATGGCGCCGTGGACGAAGGCAATCCGCTCGAGCGGGTCGCCGAGGTGTGTTGGGAGCTGGCAGAACAACCCGGAGACCCGGTTGGTCCACACTTCCTCCTCGTCGCCGGTGCGGATCGACACGGGGACCATGCCGATCAGCGGGTCGTCGGGCAGTTCGTCGCGTGAGTCGAGGTACGTGCGCAACGCGCCGGCACACGATGCCATCACGACGTCGTTGACCGTGGCGCCCGCAGCGTTCTTGATCTCTTTGATGCGATCCATCGACACCGACTTGAAGGCCACACGACGATGCGGCGAGAGCATGGCGTTGAATGACGTCCGCGGTGCCGGCCGATCAGGCGCTTCGGGAGCCGAGTCGCGATCGGTGCGGTGGCGTCGACGGCCGCCGGTGACGACGCGACGGGTCGCGTTGATCAGTTCTTGGGGGCCTTGCAGTCGGGACGCTTCGGCGAACTGCTGAGCCATGCGCAACTGCAGTCGGATCGTGCGATCGGGGCGCCGAGCGAGGCTGGTCAGTGACCGCAGGAACATGTCGCGTTCGGTCGGCACCGGCTCCTTGGGCGGCAGCGGCCCCGGCACAGCGAGCGGAGCATCGGGCTCGGAGTCGAGCATCATGGTCGTGAGGATCGCGCCGGCAGCGCCATCGACGGTGGCGTGGTGCATCTTGGTCAGCACAGCGAAGTCGCCGGACTCGAGACCCTCGATCACGTACAGCTCCCAGAGCGGGCGTGTGCGGTCGCAATGGCGGCTCTGGATGCGTGCGACCTGATCGGCGAGTTGTCGGTCGCTTCCGGGGTGGGGGAGCGACAGGTGCCGCACGTGGTAGTCGAGATCGAAGTCGGGGTCTTCGATCCAATACGGCCTGTCGAGCCCGAGCGGTGTGCCGACAAGGCGCCGTCGGTAGGGCTCGGCGATGTCGAGGTGACTCTCGACCATCTCGCGAGCGGCCACCAGTGGGTCGAACTCGGGGTCGTCGGGCCGTTCGTAGATGGCGATCGAACTGACGTGGCCGTACGTGGTCGGGGTCTCCATGTAGAGAAACGTCGCGTCGAGCCCGGTGAGTTGCTTCACGCACGCATCCTCGCGCACATTCCGGTTCCCGCCGCCCAGGTCACGGGGATCCGGGCGGGCTCGGGAACTCTGTGAGACCCCCTTGTCATGATTCGATGCATGGACAGATTCGACACCTCGATCGAGTGCGGCACCTGCGTCGCCACCGGCACCACCGCCTGCGCCGATTGCATCGTCACCCACCTGCTCGCCAACGACGACGGTCCGATCGATCTCGAGATCGTTCCGGTGGCTGCACCCGTGTCGGTCACCGATCGGGTCGTCGTGCTGTTCCAGCGTGCGGGTCTGCTCGACGATCCGGTCGAGTTCGTGAGCGTCGCCGAGTTCGAGCGTGGCGTGACCACGCCGGTGACGGCATGACGCAGGCCGTACCCTTGCCGTGGTGCGCCGCCCTGAGCCCCTGCCGTCGATCGACGACATTCGCGCTCGGCTGACCGACGACGGGATCACCCACGTGGGTGTCACCTCTGCCGCCGTGCTCGTCGACGCCCGCGCCGAGTTGTTTCGGCGACGTGACGCAGGCCTGCACGGCGACATGGAGTTCACCTACCGAGACCCCGAACGCTCGACCGATCCGCTCCGGGCGGTACGCAATGCTCGCTCGATCATCGTTGCGGCCAAGCCGTATCTGACCGACAACGACCCCCCACATCCCAACAGTGCAGCCGGGCCGCAGGCGCGCGTCGGCCGCTATGCGTGGGTCGACCACTACGCACCGCTTCGCGTGGCGCTCCGAGACGTTGCGAAACGCATTCGGCGCGCCGACCACAAGGCAGTGGCGTTCGCCGACGACAACTCGATCGTCGACCGGGCGGTTGCCCACCGAGGCGGGCTCGGCTGGTACGGCAAGAACGCCAACCTGTTGCTCCCGGGTGCCGGCAGCTGGTTCGTGCTCGGCTCGATCATCACCACTGCGCACTACCAACCGACGCCTGGGCCGGTGCCCGACGGATGCGGGAGCTGCGTTCGATGCATCGATGCGTGCCCGACCGGTGCGATCGTCGCCCCCGGTGTCATCGACGCAAACCGTTGCATCAGCTGGGTGCTGCAGAAGCCCGGCTCGATTCCCGACGAGTACCGCACGGCGATCGGTGATCGCATCTACGGCTGCGACGACTGCCAGGACGCCTGTCCGATCTCGGTACGACTCGGCCGCCGCAACACGATCGACCTCGATGAACGCTCCGATGCCTGGGTTGACGCCATCGAACTCCTCGATGCCGACGACGAGTGGATCGATGACCGCTACGGGCACTGGTACGTGGCCAACCGCGAGTTCCGTTGGGTACGGCGCAACGCGCTCGTCGTGGTCGGCAACATGGGAGACCCCGCCGATGTGCGCGTCAGCCGAGTCGTCGAGCACTACCGTGCCCACATCGATCCGATCCTTGCCGAACACGCCAATTGGGCCGCCGAACGTCTGGTCGAGCGCTCGCGAGCAACTTCGTGAAGCACCTCCTCGTCACCAACGATTTCCCGCCGAAGATCGGCGGTATCCAGTCGCTGCTCTGGGAGTGGTGGCGACGGTTGCCGCCCGAGTCCTTTGCGGTCCTCACCAGCCCGTACGAGGGCACCGCCGAGTTCGATGCAGGCGAGCCCTATCGAATCGAACGGACTCGCGAACCGGTGCTGCTTCCGCATCCATGGATGATCAAGCAGGTCAACGACCTGGCCAAGGAGTTCGGGGCCGACTTCGTGGTGCTCGATCCAGCGGTGCCACTGGGCCTGATCGGGCCGTCGCTCGACCTGCCGTATCATCTGGTGCTCCACGGGGCCGAGGTCACCGTGCCGGGCCGGCTGCCGGGTGCCAAGCAGGCGCTCGCCTACACGCTGCGTCGGGCAGCGGGCATCATCGCTGCGGGGGGCTATCCGGCAGCCGAAGCGGTTCATGCCGCAGGCCGCGACCTTCCGATCACGGTGGTGCCGTGCGGTGTCGACCCCGCGAAGTTCCGCCCGCTCACCGAGGCCGAACGTGGCGCCGCACGTGAACACTTCGGTCTCGAGGCCGATGCCGAGGTGATCGTCAGCATCTCTCGGCTCGTGCCTCGAAAGGGCTTCGACACGGCGATCAGAGCTGCGGCGCGTCTGGGCAAGGTGCGTCCGAAACTGCGTCTGGTGATCGCCGGTGGCGGCCGCGACGAGGATCGCTTGCGCCGTCTCGCCGACGAACTCGATGCGCCGGTCACCTTTCTCGGCCGGATTCCCAACGCCGACCTGCCCCCGCTGTACGGGTGCGCGGACGTGTTCGCAATGCTCTGTCGGAACCGGTGGGGCGGGCTCGAGCAAGAAGGCTTCGGCATCGTCTTCGTCGAAGCAGCGTCGTGCGGGGTTCCGCAGGTCGCCGGCGATTCTGGTGGTGCCGCCGAGGCGGTCGCCGATGGCGAGACAGGGTTCGTTGTCTCCGACCCCGAAGACACCCAAGCAGTGGTCGAAGCGTTCGCCAAACTGCTCGACGACCACGATCTGCGTCGCCGGATGGGCGAGCGCTCGCGCGAGCGCGTCCTCGACGAGTTCGCGTACGAGGTGCTTGCCCAACGCCTGGGCGACACCCTCGACGTCACCTGGCCCTGACCGTTCGAGCGTCCGGGTGACCCGCACCCCGGAACCGTCACGCAAACGTGAGTGGTCGCTGGCAGACTCGGGGCGTGAACAGTGGTGTGACGAGCGACGGCCGGCGAGCAGGCGAGGTGATCGTGTTGGCCGACGTGATCGGCACCGTGGTGTTCGCCGCCACTGCGTCGTACGCAGCGGTCGTGTTCTCCACGACGGCGCAGTGGGTCGGTGCGATCACGGCGATGGCGTTGTTCGCCGTCGGGGTCTTCGCGTTCCTCTGGTCGTTCTGGAATGCGGTGCAGCGCAGCCGCGCCGAACAAATCGGCGTGATGCAGATGTACCTGCTGCTCGGCGAACCGACGCCGTCACGGGTTCGCTGGACGATGTTGGCGATGCTGGTCATTCAGATCACCGTGGCACTGGTCACCGCATTGGCGCGATCGGAAGCCGACGACGGCTCGCCGGGTACCTCGCTTGCGGTCGGCATCCTGGTGCCGATGTTCGGGCTCGGCCTCAACGGGCTGTGGTGTGCGTTCCACGGCGTGTTCCCACCTCGGACCGACATCGATCCGCGGGCACTCGACGCAGATGTCGTCACTTCTGCATCCCCGATCGACAAGAATGAGGATCATGGCTGAGACTGCGACCGAGATCATCACCATCGACGCTCCCCACGAGCGGGTCTGGCAGATCGCGATCGATCTCGAGAGCTACCCGATGTGGGCACACGACATCAAAGACGTCAACATCCGCGCCACCGACGACGAGGGTCGGCCGCTCGAGGTGGAGTTCCGTGCGTCAGCGCTCGGCCGCAGCACGCACTACACGCTCAAGTACGACTACACCAACGCCCCGAACGAGATGGGTTGGTCGATGCTCAGCGGTGACATCCAGCGTTCGATCGACGGGGTGTGGCGGTTCGATCCTGATGGCGAGACCCGCACCCTGGTGCGCTACGACCTCCAGATCGACTTGGCGATCCCGCTTCCAGGGTTCCTGAAGCGGCGAGCCGAGGTCCGGATCCTCAACACGGTGCGTGAACTGAAAGTTCGCGCCGAGGCGTGAGCCCGCCCGCAGGGCTGGGAGCGGCAGCGGCGTCCCGACGTGTCGGGATCGACGTCGGCGGAACCAAAGCACAGGCGGTGGTGCTCGATTCCGCTGGTCACGTGGTCGAGACGGCCCAGCGGCCGACCCCGAGAGGACACAACAGCCTCGATTCTCTGGTCGATGTGCTCATCGAGTTGGTCGACGAGGTCGGCTCCGACGCCAGCCTGGGCGTCGGCGTGCCCGGGCTGGTCACGCGTGAGGGCGTGTTGCGTGCAGCACCGAACCTCGACGGCGTCGCCGACTTCGCGATCGCCGAGATGCTCTCCGACCGGCTCGGCTCGTTGGTGCACGTCGACAACGACGCGACGTGTGCGACGGTCGCTGAGTGGTTGCTCGGCGCTGGCGCCGCAAGCACCGACATGATGCTGGTCACGCTCGGCACCGGGATCGGTGGGGGCGTCGTTGCCCATGGCGCGTTGCAGCGTGGTGCGCACGGCTTCGCCGGCGAGTTCGGCCACATGGTGATCGACCCGTCGGGGCCGCAGTGCCCGTGCGGTCGCCGCGGGTGCTGGGAGCGGTATGCGTCAGGGTCGGGGCTGGCGATGTTGGCGCGTGAGGCTGCCACGGGGCATCGGCTCGACGATGTGGTACGTCACGCAGGCGGTGATCCGCAGGCAGTGCGCGGCGAGCACGTCCAGATGGCAGCGCGTGATGGCGATGTCGAGGCCCTGGCGGTGATCGACGACTTCGCCCGCTGGGTGGCGCTCGGCCTCTCCAACCTCACCAACGTGCTCGATCCCGAGTTGTTCGTGCTCGGTGGAGGCCTCGCTGCAGCATCGGATCTGTATCTCGATCCGATCCGGCGCTGGTACGGCGAACTGCTGTATCAGCCCGACCTGCGACCGATCCCGCGCATCGAGTTCGCTCGCTGGGGACCGCTCGCCGGCGCCGTGGGCGCTGCGCTGCTCCCCGAACTCGCCGAGTGAGAGCAATCAGCCGGCGACGTCAGTGAGCGACGTCCGTGGACGATGTCCGTGAGCGAGGTCAGTGGGGGATGTAGTTCGCTTGGGCCTGGCGGATTTCGCGCCACGCCGCAGCGCGGTCGCCCATACCCTCACTGGACGAGTGCTTGTCGGGCTCGAGCGCTTTGTAGACGTTGAAGAAGTGCTCGATCTCTTCGACCAACTGCTTGGGGAGTCCGGACAGCTCGTTGACGTTTTCGTAGCGGGGCTCGCGTGGCGGCACGCAGATCAACTTGGCGTCCTCGCCGGCCTCGTCGTGCATGTAGAGCACGCCGATCGGCCGGCACTCGACGACGACCCCTGGGTACACGGGGTCTTCGAGGAGCACGAGCGCGTCGAGCGGGTCACCGTCGCCGGCGAGGGTGTCTGGGAGGAACCCGTAGTCGGCCGGATAGGTCGTGGCCGTGAACAGGCGGCGGTCGAGATAGACCTTGCCGTCCTCGTGGTCGATCTCGTATTTGTTTCGGCTTCCACGAGGGATCTCGATGATCACGTGGATGCAATCGGGGGCTGGTGTCTTGGGCATCGCTGCCAGCATCGCACACAGCGGCCAGATACCCTCCGGATGATGGAGTTCCGGCGCATCGAAAATCTTCCCCCGTACGTCTTCTCGATCATCAACGGACTGAAGATCGAGGCACGCCGTGCAGGCGCAGACGTCGTCGACCTCGGTTTCGGCAATCCCGACATCCCGTCTCCGCAGATCGCTGTCGACAAGCTTGCCGAAGCCGCCCAGAACCCGAAGAACCACCGCTACTCGCTCAGCCGGGGCCTGCCGAAACTGCGCGAAGCAATCGCCGGCTACTACAAGAACAAGTGGGATGTCGACCTCGACCCCGAGCTCGAAATCACCAACACGATCGGCTCCAAAGAGGGCTTCAGCCACTTGATGTGGGTGCTGCTCGATCACGACGACGCGGCGATCGTGCCGAGCCCCAGCTACCCGATCCACATCTACGGCCCGCTGTTCGCCGGCGCCGACCTGCGTCAGGTGCCGATGAAGTTCCTGGCCGACCCCGACCAGCGCGAGCACTTCGCCGACGATTTCATGGACAGCCTGCAGACCGCTTGGGATGTCGGCTGGCCCAAGCCGCGAGTGCTCGTGATCTCGTTCCCGCACAACCCCACCGGCGCCACCGTCGACCTTGCATTCATGCAGCGAGTCGTCGATTTCTGTCGTGAACACGAGATGATCGTCGTGCACGACTTCGCCTACGCCGATGTCGGCTTCGATGGTCATCAGCCGCCGAGCATCCTGCAGGCCGAGGGTGCGAAGGAGTGTGCTGTCGAGCTGTACTCGATGACCAAGAGCTTCTCGATGGCCGGTTGGCGCAGCGCGTTCCTCCTCGGCAACGCCGAAGTGGTCCAGGCGCTGGTCAAGCTGAAGAGCTACCTCGACTACGGCATGTTCCAACCGGTGCAGATCGCCGCCACGGTCACCATCAACGAACGCCCAGACTTCCCCGACGAGATCCGTGCCACCTACGAATCGCGCTGCGATGCGTTGCTCGATGGCCTCGGACGTATCGGTTGGGACATTCCCAAGCCTGGCGGATCGATGTTCGTGTGGGCGCCGATCCCCGAGCCGTACGCCGAGATGGACTCGGTCGAGTTCTGTTCGCTGATGGTGCGCGACGCCGACGTGGCACTGTCGCCGGGTGTCGGTTTCGGCCCCGGTGGCGAGGGTTTCGTGCGGTTCGCGCTGATCGAGAACGAGAAGCGGATCCAGCAGGCGATCCGCAATCTCAAGCGCGGACTGCCCAAGCTGGGCTGAGCCGCCGGCCCCTCGGGGTTGGTAACACGATGGTCACGAGGCGGTCATCGATGGGCCATGTCGGTGCTTGTACCGTGCCGGCCGTGGTCACGATCGTCGTACGCGTCTGGATGCCAGACCGTCCAGGCGCGCTCGGCCAGGTGGCCAGTCGCATCGGGGCGGTACGCGGTGACGTGTTGTCGATCGAAATCCTCGAACAGGGCGGTGGACGCGCGATCGACGAACTCACCGTGCTGCTCCCCGACGATGACCTGCTGGCGCTGCTCACTGCGGAGATCGACGCCGTCGACGGAGTGTCGGTCGAGAGCATCCGCGTCGTCGATCCCGATCGAACCGATGCCAGCTTGTCGGCGCTCGCGCTCGGTGCAGCGATCGCCGAGAGCCCGTCGGCCGAGCGCCTCGATGTGATGGTTGCAGGCGTCCAGCGCTTCGCCGAGACCGACTGGGTCATGGTGCTACGCGACGGTTCGCCGCTGACGCAGCTGGGCTCGCCTCCCGATCTCGCCTGGTTGCTCGCGTTCCTGGCCGGGAGCGAGCACCTCGACGGCCTCGACGATGCTTCGCCGAGTGACCTGTTGTGGGGTCACATGGTCACCTCCGGGTTCACCGTTGCCGCAGGGAGAACGGGGAACCCGATCCACGAACGCGAGCGAGTGCGCTTCTCGCTGCTGCTGCGCCTGGCCGACGCGTTGGTGTCACTTCGCCCAGTTGCGTGAGCGTTCGACGGCGCGCAGCCACTGGCTGTGCAGCGCATCGGCACCGCTGCGATCGTCGTTCGGGGTGAACTCGGCCTCGAGCCCCCACTGCTGGCCCACCTCGTCGACCGAGTCCCAGACGCCCTCGGCCAGCCCGGCGAGATAGGCGGCGCCCAGAGCGGTGGTCTCCTGGTCGGTTGGTCGTTGCACCGCGACGCCCAGTTGGTCGGCCTGGAACTGACAGAGCAGGTCCATCACCGACGCGCCGCCGTCGACACGCAATTCGATGACCGGCGTTCCGCTCGCCGCCACCATGGCATCGACCACGTCGCGGGTCTGGTAGGCCATCGACTCGACCACCGCCCGGGTGATCTCGGCGCGTCCTGTGCCACGGGTGATCCCGACGATCGTGCCCCGGGCGTACGGATCCCACCATGGCGAGCCGAGCCCGGCGAAGGCGGGCACCACGTACACGCCGCCGGTGTCGTCGACCGACTCCGCGAGTGGACCGGTCTCGGCTGCGTGGTCGATGATCTCGAGCCCATCGCGCAGCCACTGCACAGCGGCGCCGGTGACGAAGATGGAACCTTCGAGCGCGTAGGTGGTGGTGCCGTCGGCCAGCGTCCAGGCCACAGTGGTCAGCATTCCGTCGGTTGGCGGTGGGCAGGTGGCGCCCACGTTGAGCAGCACGAACGAGCCGGTGCCGTAGGTGTTCTTCGCCATGCCCGGCTGCACGCACGCCTGGCCGAACAACGCGGCCTGCTGATCGCCGGCGATGCCGCTGATGGGCAATCCCTCGGGTACCCCGCAGTCCGGCGCGGTGGTACCGATCCGTCCGCTCGACGGCACGATCTCGGCAAGCGCATGCATCGGCACACCGAGCAGCTCGCACAGCTCGCGGTCCCACGTGCAACTCCGGATGTCGCACAGCATGGTGCGGCTCGCGTTGGTGACGTCGGTGACGAAGCGCCGACCGCCGGTGAGGTTCCACACCAGCCACGAATCGATGGTGCCGATCGCGAGTTGGTCGTCGACGGGGATGTCACGGTGCTCGAGCAGCCAAGCCGCTTTCGTCCCCGAGAAGTACGGGTCGAGCACCAGCCCGGTTCGTTCTCTGACGAGAGGGAGGTGGCCTGCTGCCACCAGTTCGTCACAGCGTGCGGCGGTGCGGCGGTCCTGCCACACGATCGCAGTGCCGTAGGGCTCACCCGTGGAGCGGTTCCAGGCCAGCACGGTCTCGCGCTGATTGGTGATGCCGATGGCGGCGACGTTGGTCTGTCCGACCTCGGCGATCACCTGACGCAAGGTGTCAGCAGCGACATCCCAGATCTCGGTGGCGTCGTGCTCGACCCAACCGGGTGAGGGGTAGTGCTGCTCGAACTCGCGATAGGCAGCAACGGCAGGACGCCCGTCGGTGAAGACGGCGCGACTGCGGACCCCGGTGGTTCCGGCATCGATCGCGATGACGCATCGGTCGTCCATCAGCGCTTCCTCTTGCTCGACGACTTGGGCCGATTCGCACCGCCTGCCGTGCGGCTGGTGGGTGCTGGTTTGTTTCGGGGAGCATCTGGACTCGCGGGAGAGGTGGAGTCCGATCCGGCCTCGGCCGCCTGTTTTGCGCCGCCGCGGACATCTTTGAGGCGGGTTCGCTGATAGCCGAACTTGGCCATCACTGCGCCGAAACCGAGATACAGCGGCCCACTGATGAGTACCCCGGCGACAGCGCCGAGCACGTTGTCGCCGCGGAAGAAGATGAGGAAGACCGCGGACATGATCGCCGCATAGATCAACCATTCACGGATCAGCCGGTTCCAGGGGACCGGTCGAGTGCTGTCCCACGCCATGCGCAAGTGCTACCAGCGAACGTTGCTGTCGTCCAACACCAACTGGCTCGACGTCGAGCCGGCCCGGTCGTGATTCGCCTGCAGGAGCCGGGATCGCGTCACTGGATCGGCGACGGAATTGCCGGGAACGAGGGCTGGCTCGATTCGACCAGGCCGGGATAGTCGAACCGGGTGAGCGGCCGGTCGGTGAGTTCGCCGTTGCCGAGTGGCCACACACGCGGTTCGCCGTCGATGCGCAGTTGCACGGACTCGACGCCCTCGATGTCGGTTGCTGTCGACACGATCTGCGCAACGGCGAGACGGAGACCTCCGGGGGTCAGCTCGTCGAACACGTCGTTGAGATCGACGGTGAGCACCTGGCCGACCGGCCGCGCTGCCAGCAGCTCGACGTCGGAAGGGATCGCCGTGTCGAGCAGGGTGTCGAGCTCGGCGGCGTTCGGCCCGGCGAACAGCGACGAGAGCACCGCGAACGGGGTCGTGCGCACGTCGCGTTGCACGGAACGAAGCCGTTGAGCTTCTTCCGGGTCGGTTGGTGCGAGCAGGTAGATCCGGTTGGTGCCGGCGGCCTCGTCGCCCGTCGCGACCTCGCCGAACACCTCGGCGCGTTCGGCTGGGAGGTCGTTGGGTGACGCGTCGGGCTGGATCGAACAGGCGCTGAGGAGACCGAGCGCGAGGACCACCGGGGCGAGCGAGCGCATCATTCGTCGAGCTCCGAAGCCATCAACTCGATGACGAACCGTGCGCCGGACTCGCCGTCGAGGCGATCCTCGACCCACACGCGGCCACCGTGCATTCGGACGTGTTCGTCCACCAGCGACAACCCCAGTCCAGCGCCTTCGCTGCCGGTGCGCCGACCGGCGCCACCGCCGCGTGCGAAACGTTCGAAGACGAGGTCGCGTTCTTCCTCGGCCACACCAGGGCCGCGATCCTCGACCACGATCAGGATGTGCGACATCGGTTCGTCGTCGGGGTTGACCACGCTGATCGACACCTCGGGCTCTCCGCCGCCGTACGCGCGTGCGTTGTCGATCAGGTTGGCAATCACCCGGGCGAGGCGTCGCCGGTCACCGCGGATCAGCGCGAGTTCTGCGCGTTCGGACACTGCGACCGGAGTGGCGGGAAGTGAGCTGACGGCGACGGCTTGTCGAACGAACTCGGCGGCGAGCAGTTCTTCCATGTGAAGTCGGACGGCGCCTGCATCGAATCGTGAGATCTCGAGGAGGTCCTCGACGAGGCCTTGGAACCGCTTGACGTCGCTCGAGAGCAGGTCGAGTGCGGCTCGTGACCGCTCGGGAAGCTCGTCGCGGCGCGCCTCCATCACCTCGACCGTGGCCGACAACGTCATCAGCGGCGATCGCAGCTCGTGGCTGACATCGGATGCGAAACGAGCGTCGCGCTCGACTCGTTGCTGCAGCGCTTCGGCCATGTCGTTGAACGTGTCGGTCAGTACCCGCAAGTCGGGGTCGTCGGTGGACTCCAACCGCGTGTCGAGGCGTCCGCCGGCGATTGCGGACGCCGCTTGGGCGGCGGTTGCGACCGGCCGAACGGCTCGACGTGCCGAGAAGACACCGAGCAGTACACCCAGCCCGGTGGTGATCGCTGCGGCGAGCACGAGCGAGAGTCGCACGCTCGACAGCGTCGAGTCGGCCTCGTCGAGGCTGAAGGCCTCGAAGTAGGCGCCGATGCCGGGAATGTCCCAGCCGACCACCACGCTGAGTTCGTCGCCGAGGCGAACGATCTGGCTGGCCGAGATGCCGTCGTCGACCACCCGCGTCTCGAGCGGCGGTGGCACGTCGGTGTCCTGGAAGGTGGCGCCGCCGCCGCTCCAACGCTCGTCGTAGCGGATCAGGTAGTCGGACACACCGATACGGGTCAACGAAGCGCGAGCCGCCTCGGCGTCAGCAGGCAACGATCGCAGGTCACGCTCGACGCCTTGGGCGTTGCGTTGCGAGGTGTTGATTGCGGTGTCGATGCGTTCGTTCACCACGTTCGATCGAGTGAGGCCGTAGGTGGTGGTGGCGAGGAACACCGACAGCAGCAATGAGCCGAGCGTGAAGATCAGCAGGATGCGCCGCCGCAACCCGAGTGCCGCCGGGCGGGAGCGGTTGACCAGGCGACGGAACGGGCCGCCCTCGCTCACGTCTGTAGCCGGTATCCGAGCCCACGCACGGTGACGACGTGGCGTGGATTGGCCGGGTCGACCTCGACCTTGGTGCGCAACCGTCGGACGTGTACGTCGACGAGACGCCCGTCACCGAAGTAGTCGTAGCCCCACACCTTGTCGAGCAGCACTTCACGGCTGAGGACCTTGCCGGGGCTCTCGGCCAATTCGCACAGCAGCCGGAACTCGGTCTTGGTGAGGTGGACCTCGTCGCCGCCGCGCAACACCTTGCCTTCGTCGGGGATCAATTCGAGGTCACCGAAGCTCAAGCGGGCGTGGCCCTGCGCGCTGGGTCGTATGCGACGCAGCAGCGCACGGATGCGAGCCGAGAGCTCCTTGGGAGCGAAGGGTTTGGTGAGGTAGTCGTCGGCACCCGCTTCGAGTCCGGCGACGATGTCATGGGTGTCGTTGCGTGCGGTGACCATCACGACAGGGACGTCGCTCGTGCGACGCAGGGTGCGGCAGAGCTCGAACCCGTCGATGCCGGGCAGCATGATGTCGATCAGGACGACGTCGGGATTCGAGCGGGCGAACTTCTCGATCGCCTCTTCGCCGCTCTCGGCTTCGTCGACGATCCACCCTTCGTCTTCGAGGGCGAGTTTGACCGCCGACCGGATGCGTTCGTCGTCTTCGACGGCCAGGATGCGTGTACCCACATCACCATGATGCCGCATCGCCGGGGTCAGCGGCGACCACGACGCTCAGAAGTGTCTTGGGTCGGCGTCGATTGCGGCGATCAGTTCGAGCAGTGCGGCGTGGATTGCCGGCGCGGCAGCGACGGTGGCAGTGGTGCTGGCCGGTCCGGCGGCGAAGTCGGACGTGATCGCGCCGGCCTCCGCAGCGATCAGCACGCCGGCCGCGAGGTCCCAGGAGTTGAGGTGTTCTTCGAAGTACGCGTCGAACCGCCCGGACGCCACGTAGCAGAGATCGAGCGCGGCGGAACCGAATCGGCGCACGTCGCGCACCCGGGGGAGCAACGACGCCAGTCGGCGGGCCTGCCGTCCCCGTGTCGTGGGTGCGTAGTTGAACCCGGTCGCAAGCAGCGCCGTGGCGAGTTCGGATGCACCGGAGCAGCTGATCGGAGCGCCGTTCAAGGTCGCCCCGGCGCCTCGCACGGCAGCGAACAGCTCGTTGGTCACCGGGGCGAACACCGCACCGGCGAGGGGACCCTCCTCGTCGACCACAGCCACGGAAGTGCACCAAGCCGGCAGGTCGTACACGAAGTTGGCGGTGCCATCGATCGGGTCGATGTGCCAGACGAGGCCTGACGAACCGACGTGATCGGCGCCCTCCTCGCCGACGATCGAGTCGTCGGGCCGCCGCGATCGCAAGGTGTCGACGATGAGCGCCTCGGCCGCACGGTCGTACTCGGTGACCGGGTCGGTCGGCGTGGACTTGGTGTCGTGGGCGACGGATTGTCCGACGCCGAGCCTCCTGCGTCCGTCGAGTGCCAGTGCGCCGGCGGATGTGGCGAGTTCGATCGTCAGCTCGCGCAGCTCGTCGAGTGACCGCTGCGAAGTCATCGAGGCGCGTGCCCCGCCCCGGTGCGGTCTTCGAGTTCGCGCCACTCGCCGATGGCGCGCATCACGAGCACAGCGACGATCGCCATGCCACCGGCAGCGACCACTGCACCGACGAGGAGACCGATGCCCTTGGGGACACCGCAGTCGCCGTCGCACTGCAGCGCCATCAGCGAGTAGCCGATCAGGGCCCCAGCGAGACCGCTGACCAGGATTGCTGCGAAGGCGCCGATTCGAACTCCGACCGACGGCAGCGCCGAAAGCGATCGCTCGGTGTCGGGAACCGGGGAGGTGTTCATGGCGCGGGATCGTAACGGGCCACACTGGAGACGTGACCGGTGTGCGCCAGATCCTGCATGTGGACATGGACGCATTCTTCGTGTCGGTCGAGCTGCGCCGACGTCCCGACCTGGCCGGCCAACCGGTGGTGGTCGGCGGTACCGGCCGCCGCGGCGTGGTGGCTGCCGCGTCGTACGAGGCCCGACGTTTCGGGGTGCACTCGGCGATGCCGTCGGCGGTGGCTCGACGTCGGTGTCCTCATGCGGTGTTCCTGCCCGGCGACCACGGGCTCTATGCCGAGGTGAGTGCGCAGGTGCGAGAGATCATGGATCGCTACACACCGATCGTCGAGCCGCTCTCGCTCGACGAGGCGTTCCTCGACGTGACCGGGGCGATCCGGCTGTTCGGTCCGGCGCCAGCGATTGCCGACATGATCCGTCGCGACGTCGCTGAGGAGTTGTCGCTCGGCTGTTCGGTCGGGGTCGCTCCGAACAAGTTTCTCGCCAAGTTGGCTTCCGTCGAGGCGAAACCACACGCCACGCCGGCAGGTGTCGAACCTGGCGCCGGCGTCGTCGTGGTGGCGGCCGGCGACGAGCGTGCGTTCCTCGACCCGCTCCCGGTGCAGCGGCTGTGGGGCGTCGGCCCGGTCACGCTCGACAAACTCCACCGCATCGGCATTCGCCACGTCGCAGACTTCGCCGCGGTCGACATGTCGGCGCTCGAGGCGGCGCTCGGCCCCGGACCCGCACGCCATCTGAAGGCACTGTCGATGGGGGTCGACGACCGTCCGGTCGAACCCGAACGCGAGGCGAAGTCGATCAGTCACGAGGAGACGTATTCCAGCAACAAGCACGAGCATGCTGAACTGCAGCGTGAGTTGGTCCGCCTCGCAGATGCGGTGTCGTCTCGTCTGCGTGCAGCTGGTGTCGGAGCTCGCACCGTGTCGCTGAAGCTCCGCTTCGACACCGGGTTCCAGACGATCAGCCGGTCCGTGACCTGTCCTGATCCGGTCGAGCTGGCGCCCGAGATCATCGAGTTGTTGACCCCACTCCTCGAAGCGATCGACCCCTCGCCGGGAGTGCGTCTGCTCGGTATCGCTGGTTCGAACCTGGGCCCCAGCGTCCGTCAGCTCAGTCTCGACGACTTGTTCGACGACCAGCCCGACTGGGCCGCCACCACGGCCGCGCTCGACCAGATCCGTGACCGATTCGGCGCGTCGGCGATCGGCCCGGCCAGCGCGCTGGAGTCCGGCCGCCTCCGGGTCGTGCGGCGCGGCGAGCAGCAGTGGGGGCCAGATGTCGACCCCGACCGCCTGCGACCGTCGAGTGGGTCCGAGTGAGACGTCCGAACGGGGCTTGAACGATTGCACAGAGAATCCGCCGCACCGCGTTGAGGATCGGTCCGAAACGTGCGATGATTGCCTCGTGCCTCTCTCCGAGGATGAGCAACGCATCTTGCGTCAGATCGAGCAGGAACTCGAACAGGACCCCACCTTCTCCCAACGCGGGTATCGGGTCTCTCGTCGGCGCTCGATCATGTTGGCCATCGGCCTCCTCATCGGCCTCGTGATCACCATTGGTGGGCTTGCGGTGAGCTTCGTCGTGGCCTTCGGCGGCTTCGTGCTGGTGCTGGTGATGGCGATCATGCTCGAGTCCGAACTCCGTCTCCTCGGCCGCGAGCGGCTCGGCCAACTGCCGATCTCGGCGTGGCTGAGCGGTCGGCGTCCCGACGTCGACGGCGACGTCCCTCGCTGAGCATCGAGCCTCGCTCGACACTCGGTCCCTGCTGGAATCGACCGTCGAAACCGAGGTCTCAGCCGAAGTTGGTGAAGTACTGGCGCAGCCGGCTCTGCCAGTCGAGCGACTCCGTTGCCGCACGATCTATCTGTTTGGCCCAGTTGCGGCAGTCGTTCAGGGTGCTGGCACCGTACGTGCCGGCCGTCTCGTAGCCGGCGGTGCCCTCGGCCCGGTACGTGGCCTCGGTGACTGCTTCGGCGAGCGATGCCATCGGCCGGGTGACCACCGGGAAGTGTCGGGCGGTACTGGCAGCGACTTCGAGTGGTGTGTCGCACGACCGCACTGGGACACCGGCTGCTGACACCGATCGCGTGGCGCGACGCCATGCCTCGGCCACCTGCAGATCGACCGACCGCGGCAGCCGTCGGCTGCGCACCGAGCGCACCAGCAGCGGCGCAGCGAGCACCACAGCGATGAGTGCAACGAGCGCCAACCAGCCCCAGGCCAGCCCGCCGCCGGAATCTGCGGCTCCGGTTGGGGTGGCGCCTCCCGACGACCCGTCAGCAGGGGTGAGGTCGGCCAAGTCGGGGATCTCGAGCCCTGGCCCCTCGCTGTCAGGGCCGGTCGGCACCGTGGTGGTCGGGGTGAGTTCGGAGATGTCGAGGTCGTCTGCGGTCGCTGAGGTGTCCTGGCGGGCCGGGAGTCCGGTGTAGTTCTCGGCGTTGGGAGCGCCGCGACCAGGTGTGGGCTCGAATGCGACCCAGCCGATCCCGTCGAACCAGACTTCGGGCCATGCGTGGGCATTGCGCCCGAGGACCGAGTATTCGCCTTCGCCCACTCGAACGCCTGAAGTGAAGCCGACGGCCACACGCGCCGGGATGCCGATGGTGCGCATCATCGCGGCATAGGTGCCAGCGAACTGTTCGCAGTAGCCGACACGGTCGCGCAGGAAACCCTCGATCGCCGAGTTCCCGTGGCCGGGCTGGACTTCGAGGCTGTAGACGAACTCGCTCTGGAACCACGCCTGCGTCAACAACGCTGCCTCGTACGGGGTCCGTGCGCCCGAGGTGATCTGGCGTGCCGTGGCCGCAACCACGTCGGGGAGGTTGGTCGGCAGGCTGGTGTAGATGGGGTCGCCGGCGTCGGTCGACGTGGCAGCCGACAACACGTTCTGATCGAGACGAGGGGACGCCGACACGATGTCGATGACGTCGCCGGTTTGGAGCCGCCCGTCCACCGTCACCAGAGTTGACGTTTCGGGAACCCATCGAAGCCTCTCGGTTGGCGAGGCCTGCAGGGGGTCGGGTGCTGCGGGTACCAACGTGCCGCCGAGCGCGCCGATCGTGATCTGCTGACGGTTCTCGGACATCGCCCCGTCGGCTGGGCCACCCGCACCGTCGACTGGTTCCAGATCCCGTTCGGGCAGCCCCCACGTGGTGCCATCGAATTCTGGCAGCGCTGATGAACGCCAATACGACTCGGCATCGGCACGGACGCGGAACAGTTCCTCGGTCGAACGGTTGGTGAGTCGAGACCTGATGTCGACCAACGGGCTGATGACCTGGGTGACGCTGCCTCCACCTCCGCCGGTGTCGTAGAGCGGCGCGGCGTCTGCGCCGGGCAGGCGAGGTCCGACCACGCCGGCGATGAGCGCAACGATCACTCCGAAGGCGACCGCTACCGGCCATCGTCGCCACGGTGCCGCGTTGTCGCTGCGACCTGGCTCGGCGTGATACCAGCGCAGCGACACCGTCGTGACCACCCCGACACCGACCAGCAGCACCGCGGACGCAATGCGAAGTCGCTCGTCGCCGAGCGCTCCGACGAACACGAAGAGCACCCCGCCCGGCACCAGGGTCTCGGCTCGCGCATCGGCGCGGAACGCGAAGACATCGGCGAGAAGTACTGCAGTGGCGAGCCCGATGGCTGCGAGCACGTTCCAACCGCCGGCGTACTCGACCGGGGCGACCGCCGTGCGGAACTCCTCCCGAACGGAGGTGAGTTCGGATTGCAGGACGGCCCAGGTGTCGTCGCTCGGCATGGCCCACGAGAAGGTCTCCGGGTAGAACACTGCGAGGACCGTCCACGCGAGTGCCAGCGCAGTGAATGGCACAGCGATCCACGGTGTGATGCCGAGCCGTCGGAGCACGAGGCCCACGCCATGGCCGACCACCACGACGATGGCCATGTCGGTGAGGAACGGCCAGCCGGAGAACACTCGGGCGAATCCGATGGCCACGGTCATCGAGAACGCAGCGACCATGAGCGATGCAATGACGTCGCTGGCGAGGCTGTGCTGCTTTGTCGGCGAACTCATCGCTCGACCCGAGCCGCTCGATGCGACCGCAGCCTCCGAGGGCGTCGCCGGAGCGGTCTGCGACTGCCCCACGAGCTGCTGCCACGAGGACACGAACTCGTCGTCGGAACGCGCGACTGCGGCGAGTTTGGTGCCGCCGGCGTCGTTGGTGGCCACCAGTACCCTCGTGATGGCCGGATCGGACACCGCATGACTGGCCCGCCACGTCGCTGAGCCGGGCGATCCCGTGACGATCACGAGCAATCCGAGCCCGTCGACCATGTCGGTGTCGAACGACGCGAGAGGCGCTTCGCTCGGTTCGATCTGTGCGAGAACTCGCAAGGTCGTCGCCACGACGTCGGGGCCGCGCAGGTCGATGCCCCCAGCAGTGACGAATCGCGTGTTCAGCCCGGCACGCATCGAGCTGTGCACCAAGCTGGCGGCTGCGGTGACACCGTGTTCGAAGCTGGCGTTGCTCGTGTGCGCGCCCTGGTGTCGGATCGAAGACCACCGTGCACTGGTGCAGGCCCTCGACCGCGTACTCCTTGACCATCAGCTCGTCGCTGCGAGCAGACGCTCGCCAATGGATGCTGCGCGGCTCGTCGCCGGTTGCGTACTCGCGCAGTCCGTGGAAATCGCCGGGGCCGAGCCGTCGCGCTGACGCCAGCAGCGCTCGACCGAGTTGCCCACGGCCGAGCTGTGGCATGTCGATCGTGAGGGTGCGCGGCGCCACGACGATCTCGTCGACGCCGACGATGGTGGTGGTCGATCGGGCGATGCCGAGTGCGTCTGCCACGATGAGCCGCAGTGGGCCGAGACCGATCAGCCCCCTGGTCGTGGTCGGCACCCGATACCCGGACGTGGAGGTCGTGTCGGGGCGCAGTGACGCAACCGGAAGTCGAGCGACGTGGTCATCGGTCATCGTGCGCACGACAGGTTCCTCGAGCACGAATGGCGCCGAACCGAGCACGCCCGAGTGATGCATGCGCAAGTCGACCTGGCCCGTGTCGCCGGCGACGAGCAGCGAGGGGTGGATCCACCGGTCGGCTCGGACGCGGGGCCGACGCGCCCAGACGTAGACGACGGCAACGATGACTGCAGCAAAGAACGCTGCGCCGATGACGTACAACTCGATGATCGCGAACACGCGGCCGATCACGACCGCGATCACTCCCGCAGCAATGACCGCAACGCCTTGGCGCGTCAGGCTGAGTCGAGCCATGTGCTCATCGACTCAGCGCGGCACCGGAACGGCGACGGCATCGAAGACCTCGCTGATCGCGTCGGCGGGCGACAGCTGCGAACCGTGCTCGGACCGTACGAGCACCCGGTGGCTCAGCGTGGCCTGACCGACCGCCTTGACGTCGTCGGGAGTCGCGTAGTTGCGGCCCCGTGCTGCTGCATGGGCGCGGGCTGCGGCGGCGAGTTGCAGCGTTGCCCGCGGTGAAAGCCCCAACTCGATGCCGGGGTGGCGTCGGCTGGTGGCGGCCAGGTCGACGAGGTACGACTTGAGTGCCTTGGCCACGTGGACGCCGCGCACGGCGGCGATCATCGCCCTGATCTCCTGGAGCGACACGACGGGCTCGAGCGCACGCATCGACGCTGCGGCTCCCTGCACGTCGAGCATCTGCATCTCGGCGTCGCGGGCGGGGTAGCCGATCGAGATGCGCAGCAGGAACCGGTCGAGTTGGCTCTCGGGCAGCCGGTAGGTGCCCTCTTGATCGACGGGGTTCTGGGTGGCGATCACCATGAACGGTGCCTCGAGCTGACGGCTGCGACCGTCGGCGGTGATCTGGCGCTCCTCCATCGACTCGAGCAGCGCCGACTGCGTCTTCGGCGACGCCCGGTTGATCTCGTCGGCGAGGACGATGTTGGCGAACAGTGGGCCGGGTTCGAACACGAACGTCTCGGTCGACCGCTGATAGATGCTGACACCGACGAGGTCGGTCGGCAAGAGGTCGGGGGTGAACTGGATTCGTTTCCAGGTGCAGTCGATCGAGGCTGCCAATGCCTTCGCGAGCGACGTCTTGCCGACGCCCGGCACGTCTTCGATCAGCAGGTGGCCCTCCGCGAGCAGGCACATCACCGCGAGTTCGATGGTGTCGTGTTTGCCGTGGAGTACCTGCGCGATGTTCGACGTGATCGCATCGAACAGATCAGCAAAACTGCGCATTGCTGAATCGTCCCCTGCTCCCGTTGTCGACGGCTCGTTGGAGAATGCAGGCGAAGGAACGTCGTCCGCGATATCGGTCGTCACCAGCGGAAGGGTAGACGGGAGTTCGGGCGAGCGACAGTCGGGGTAGCTTCGCCACCCGTGGTGATCACCGACGAGACGGTCTTGGCAGTGGTGGTCGATCCGGGCCGCCTGGCGGCCGGGGTCGTCGACCGCAGTGGTGAAGTACTCGTCCGCGACCGCATCGGAACGCCGGGACGTGAGGTCTGGCGTGTCCTCGAACAACTCGTCCTGCGGGTGCTCGCTGCCCGGCCCGACGAGGTGCCGGCACCGTCGATCGTCGCGGTCAGCTGTGCCGGACCGGTCGATCAGCCGGCCGGGGCGGTGTCGCCGGCGGCGTTGCCGGCGTGGTCCGGGTTCCCGCTGCGCCAGCACCTCGAGGAGTTGACGGGGCTTCCCGTCGTGCTCGACACACTGGCTGCGGCAGCTGCCGAGGGTGAACTGCGCCACGGCGACTCGATCACGAGTTCGAGCTTCTTCACGCTGATGCTCGACCGCACGATCGAGTCGGCGTGCATGATCGACGGTCGACGTCTCAGCGGGGCCCACGGCAACGCCGGGTCGCTCGCTCACGTGGTCGTCGAACCCGGCGGACAGGTCTGCTCGTGCGGGGCGGCGGGCTGTCTCTCCGCCTACGCCTCAGCATCGGCGCTCGAAGTCCGAGATGAACCGACCGCTTCGGCGGGCGACACCGTCGATCATCGAGCGCACCGGGATCATGGTCGGACGGGCGATCGCGTCGTCGGCAGCGGTGTTCGACGTGTCGACGTTCGTGCTCTCGGGCACCGTGGTCGACACGTTCGGTGATCCGATGCTCGACGCGCTGCGACGCGAGCTCGGGGCGCGCCTTCGGCTGGCGCACCTCGCGCAGTTGCAGGTGGTCGAGCCGTCGGGGTTCGTGCAGCCGCTCGTCGCCGCGGCAGCCCTGGTCGGCACTGGCCTGCGTTGATCCCCGGCGAGTAGCCTTTCGGGCATGGATCCGACCTACTCCCCAGAAGCCGAGGCGTACCGCGAAAAGGTGCAGGCGTTCCTCGCCGAGAAGCTGCCCGCCAACTGGAAGGGGATGGGCGCGCTCGTCGGCGACGAACTCGAGGAGTTCGTCACCGAGTGGCGCAAGACCCTGTACGAGGCCAACTACCTGGCACCCGGTTGGCCCCAGGAGTACGGCGGGGCTGGACTGTCGGCCACCGAGCAGGTGCTCCTCGCCGAAGAGTTCGCTCGTGCGGGTGTGCCGACCGGCGGACCCAACGACGTGTTCGGCATCCAGATGCTCGGCAACACGCTGTTGATGTGGGGTTCCGAGGAACAAAAGCAGCACTACCTGCCACGAATCCTCTCCGGCGAGGACACCTGGTGCCAGGGCTACTCCGAGCCCGACGCGGGTTCCGACCTCGGCAACGTGGGGCTCAAGGCCGAACTCGACGGCGACGAGTGGGTGCTGAACGGCCAGAAGATCTGGACGTCGGCAGGCCATCTCGCCGACCACATCTTCACCCTCGCACGCACCGATCCCGACTCACCCAAGCACAAGGGGATCTCGTTCCTGCTCGTGCCGATGGAGCAGCCGGGCATCGAGGTCCGCCCGATCAAGATGATCTCCGGCGAGAGCGAGTTCAACGAGGTGTTCTACACCGATGCGCGCTGTCCGAAGGACCAGGTCATCGGTGGCGTCAACAACGGTTGGGCAGTGGCAATGTCGTTGCTCGGCTTCGAGCGCGGCGAGGCGGCAGCCACCGGGCCGATCCGCTACCAAGCCGAACTCGACCGTCTGTTCGACATGGCCCGAGAGCGGGGTCTCGCCGACGATCCGATCATTCGCCAGCGTTTGGCCTGGTGCCACTCCAAGGTCCAGATCATGAAGTTCCTCGGCCAGCGCACGCTCACCCAGTTCCTCGCAGGTCACCACCCTGGCCCCGATGGGGCGATCTCCAAGCTGTACTGGAGCGAGTACCACCTCAAGGTCACCGAACTCGCCATCGACATCCTCGGCGCCGACGCGATGACGCTCGACGGCCGTCCGCCGTCGTCGGCCTTCCAGACCGACGACCCCGGCGCAGCCAACACCTCGGGTTCGTGGGGTGGCACCTTCCTCAACGCTCGCGCCGGCACGATCTATGCCGGCTCGTCGCAGATCCAACGCAACATCATCGGCGAGATGATCCTCCAGCTGCCGAAGGAGCCCAAGCCGCAGTGATGTCGACCCTCGCGGTCGTGTTGCGGCATCCGTCGTTGTGGACCACGGCGATTCGTCAGGCCCGTCGGCTCGTGCCGTCGCGGTGGTGGTCGCGTTCGCCGTACCTGCCGATGCCGTCTCGGTCGTATCTCGAGTTCCGACTCGTCACCCAATACGGTGACATCTCGCATCGCCCCGAGCCCGAAGATGTGCTGAACTACCTGCGATGGTGCCGCGACTGGCAGCGGCTCGACGCCTGAACGGCGACCGAGCAGGAGCCGAGCCGTGTTGAGCGCGCTCGTACTCAACGCCAGCTTCGAACCGCTGAGCATCGTGTCGATTCAGCGAGCGACCTGTCTGGTGATCGCCGAGAAGGCCGACATGCTCGAAGACGACGGACGAGTCATCCACTCGGAGCGTTTGAGCGTGCCGAGCCCGTCGGTGATCCGCCTGCGATACATGGTCAAGGTGCCCTACGTGCGTCGTGCCGCGCTGTCGCGCCGGGCGATCTTCGCTCGAGACGACTACCTGTGCCAGTACTGCGGCGAACGGGCCGACTCGATCGACCACGTCGTGCCGCGATCGAAGGGTGGCCCGCACAGCTGGGAGAACGTCGCAGCCGCCTGCCGGCCGTGCAACCTCGGCAAGCGCGACCGCACTCCCGACGAGGCCGGCATGCGTTTGGCGCGGCCGTGTCGTGCGCCGCGCTCGACGGCGTGGGTCGTGGTGGCGGTGAGTGGCGTCCCCGAGACGTGGCGCGCCTACCTGCCGCTCGCGTCATGAACTCACCGACGCCGTACCGGCTCGTCCGGTCGCAGTCGACAGCGTCTGAGTTCCATGCACGCGAGGTGCCAGATCCGGCTCGTTGCGAGATCTGGCAGCATGACATCACGTCGCCGGCCCTGGTGCTGGGCTCGACACAGGATCTGTCCGTGGTCGATGCCGAGGCATGCCGGAGCGCCGGCGTCGAGGTGGTCAGGCGGCGCAGCGGCGGGGGAGCGGTGTTGTTGCGCCCCGGCGAGGTCACCTGGATCGACGTGATCGTGCCGGCAGACACGGTTGGCTGGGCGGTCGACGTGCACGCCCCGATGGTGTGGCTGGGTCGTCATGTGGCAGCAGCGATCGAGCCGATGATCGCAGACGCACGATGTTGTCGTGCACGCAGGGAGCGATGCGCTCCTCGCCGTGGTCGTCGATGGTCTGTTTCGACGGTGTGGGCGCCGGCGAAGTGCTCGTGGATGGCCGGAAACTCGTCGGCATCAGTCAGCGCCGCACACGCCATGCAGCCCGGTTGCAGTGTTGCTGGTACTCCACGTACGACCCTGCCTGGCTCGTCGACCTGTTGGATCCGGCGGTTCGTCCTGCGACCGTCGATCTCACACCGGTCGCAACGCTGTCGGCCGATGTCGCCGATGCCGTCATCGGCACGCTCATCGAGCACCTCTCCTGACCGCAGGTCGGCGCCGGTTTCCGAGATTCCGCACCTGGGCTCGCGCTGGGCGCGAGCTTGGCTCCGGATTTCGGGTGGCGACGGGTGAGCTCGTGGGTGGTCCGGGTGCTCAGGGGGCCGAACGGGGAGGAACGGGGATGAAATGGGGTCGAATGGTTGACAATGGGGGCAAATGGGGGAAGAATGGGGAGTGCTGGGGAGAACTCCCGCGTTCCCGGCACGGCAGGTTCGCCGCGGGGGTGGAAATGAGGAACGCGGCGCGTGTTTGTCGGGGTACACGAGCGACAGCTCGATGAGCGAGGGCGAGTAGCACTCCCTTCGGCGTACCGTGGCGAACTCGGCGACCACTGCTACCTCTTCTTCGGCGATGACGGCTGTGTCAGCGTCCGCAGCGTCGAGACCTTCGAGGCCGAAGCGGCCGACATGGTGGCCAAGGCCAAGCGAGGCGAGGTGTCCCGCAACCGTTTGCGCGCATTCGCCTCGTCGGCCAGTGAGGCCACCATCGACAAGCAGGGTCGGGTCACACTCGACGCCCGTCTGCGAGACCATGCCGGTCTGGCACCGCAGGCTGCGGTCGTGGTGCTCGGCAACATCGATCAGATCGAGATCTGGGACCCGCAGGCCTACCGGCTCGGCGAGGTCGCCGGCCAGCACGAGATCGCCGGAGGCCGTTGATGCCCTCCGGCGACCGTGCGACGGCATCGAGCTTCGAGCATTCGCCGGTCATGGTCGACGAGATCACCGAGATCTTCGCGTCCGTGCCCGCCGGCACGATCGTCGACGCCACGCTCGGCGGAGGAGGCCACAGCGCAGCGATCCTCGACTCGCGTGACGACGTCGACGTGCTCGGTATCGACCAGGACAGCGAGGCACTCGAGGCGGCGACCGAACGTTTGGCCGACTACGGCGACCGCGTCCGGACCAGTCAGCGACGCTTCGACGAGTTCTAAGCGGCCCTCGCCGACCACGATGTCGAGAGCATCAGTGGTGCGCTCTTCGATCTGGGAGTGTCGTCCCCGCAGCTCGATCGAGGCGACCGGGGGTTTTCCTACCGTCACGAGGGCCCGCTCGACATGCGCATGGACGCCGACCAGGCATGGTCTGCTGACGACGTCGTCAACGGCTACTCCGAAGCCGAGCTGTCTCGTGTCATCAAACGATACGGAGACGAACGTTTCGCCAGCCGTATCGCCCGAGCGGTGTGCGCTGCCCGGCCGATTCAGACGACCACTGAACTCGCCGCTGTGGTGACGACAGCGATCCCAGCCGCGGCGCGACGAAGCGGTGGCCATCCGGCCAAGCGGACGTTCCAGGCGATTCGGATCGAGGTCAACAACGAACTCGGAGTGTTGCCCGATGCGCTCGACCAGGCGGTCCAGGCAACGCGGCCAGGTGGGCGGATCGCGGTGCTCTCCTATCACTCTGGCGAGGACCGAATCGTCAAGGACCGCTTCGCTGCGGCCGCTGGTGCCTGCGACTGCCCTCACGACCTTCCGTGCGTCTGCGGTGCCATCCAGACCGTCCGCATCGTTCGTGGCGTTCCGAAGCGGGCCGGTGATGCCGAGCGTCAGCGAAACCGGCGTGCGGCTTCGGCCCGGTTGCGCGTCGTCGAGCGGATCGTCGCTCTCCGGAAAAGCGATGGACAACAGGTGGAGAAGTCATGATCGCATTGCCGTTGCTCCGTGACATCAAGCCCCGATCGGCAGGTACGAACGCCGACAAGCGACCATCGCTGTCGGTCGTGCCTCGTCGTCGCCGGTGGCCGGCGATGCTCGCCGGTCTTGCCTGGTCGCTGGTGTTCCTCGGCCTGCTCGGAGCGGCGGTGTTCCACACTCAACTCGCCGAGCGTCAGCTCCGTCTCGACCGTCTCGACCGTCAGGTCACCGTGGAGCGCGAGCGGTTCGACGAGCTCCGCTACGAGCGCGCCGAGCTGCGTTCGCCGGTTCGGCTCGCGGCAGCCGCATCGGAACTCGGCATGCGCCGAGGTCGTGCGAGCACGTTCGTCACGGTGACGCCGGAGGCGGTCGCTCGGCAGTTGGCCGCGGCCGGTCCGATCGGCGACGGTGCCGTCAGGATCGTCATCCACCTCGATCCGCTCGACCAGTTCCGGTCGGTCAAGAGCGTCACCGAAGGAGAGCCGTGAAGCCGCTGACCCGAAGTCACCACTCGACTGTCGGTGCTCGCACCCACGGGACCACGACGTCGAGCGCACGGACTGGAGACGGTCGTCGTCGCAACACCGAGGCGAAGGCGACTTCGAAGACACACGCCAAGCGCCACCCGGCGACCCGCGAGCGGTCCAGCGCGCGAACCGGAGCCAGGGTGCACCCCGACGCCCGTCGCAAGACGACCTCGGCGCCCACCCGAGCGAAGGTGGCACCGCGCGCCAAAGTGCGCGCCAAGGCACCGGTTCGCCGTGTTTCGCGTTTTCGCTCGGGGTCGCCGCGTCGTCGCTTGATCGTCGCCTTGATCGTGATCGGCGCAGTGCTGTTGAGCCTGATCGGCCGTGTGGCCTTCCTGCAGACCACCGAGGCAGAGACCCTCCGCTCGGCGGCCACCGACCAATGGACCCGTTCGGTGACGATTCCGGCACAGCGCGGCACCGTCTTCGACCGCCACGGCGCCGAGCTGGCGATGTCGGTGCCGGCGGTGACGGTGTCGATCAACCCCAAGCTGATCGACAACGGACCTGCCACCGTCCAGGTCCTCGACGACCTCCTCGAGCTGAGCGATGACAAGGCCGCTGAACTCCTCGCGGAGATCGCCTCGAAGGACCGTGGCTTCGTCTTCGTCCAGCGCCAGGCCGACGCCGACATCGGCGATCAGATCGCGGCGATGAAGCTGGCGGGGGTGAACGTCGATCGTGAGAGCCGGCGCGAGATGCCTGGTGGCGACACCGGTCGCAGCGTGATCGGGCGAACCAACATCGACGGCGCCGGAATCTCCGGACTGGAGCTGCAGTTCGACGACGTGCTCACCGGCACCGGGGGAGAGATGCGCCGAGAAGTGGCTCCAGGTGGTCGGTCGATCCCGGGTTCGGAGAGCGTCGTCGTTCAGCCTGTCGCCGGTGACGACCTCGTGCTCACGCTCGATCGGTCGGTGCAGTACTCCACCGAACAGGTGCTGCTCGAGCAGGTCGCAGCGATCGGTGCGAAGGGTGCAACCGCGATCGCGATGGATACCGACACCGGCGAGATCTACTCGATGGCGTCGGTGCGATTCGATGACGAGAGTGGCCAATACGGTGTCACATCGGGCAACTTCGCAGCCGTCGACGCGTACGAGCCGGGCTCGGTCGCCAAGGTCATCACCATTGCGAGTTCGCTGAGCGAGGGCCTCGTCACGCCGGACACCTCGTACCTGGTGCCCTGGCGAAAGCAGTACTACGACGACCTCTTGAAGGACTCGCACCAGCACCCCGACGAGTGGATGTCGGTCGCGCAGATCCTGACCGAGTCGTCGAACATCGGGACGATCTTCGTGCAGCAGGAGATGGGTCGTGAACGTCATCGCGAGTACATGGCCCAGTTCGGTCTCGGGTCGAAGACGGCGCTCGACTTCCCTGGCGAGTCGCCGGGCATCTTGAAGCAGCCCGAGGATCTCTGGGGGTCGGAGCGCGTCACCGTCTCGTACGGCCAGGGTGTGTCGAGCACCTCGTTGCAGCTCGTCGCAGCGGTCAACACGATCGCGAACAAGGGCACCTACGTGGCCCCGAAACTGCTCAAGGCGACCGTCGGAACCGATGGGTCCATCACCGAGACCGCCCCGTCCGAATCGCGTTCGGTCGTGACCGAACTCGCAGCGAGTCAGACGACCGAGATGATGCGCAACGTGGTGTGCAGCGGAACGGCGACACTCGCACAGGTCGATGGTCTGTCGATCGCCGGCAAGACCGGAACGGCGTTCAAGGCGGCCGACAACGGCACCTACTACGACGACAACGGCGATCGGATCTACTACGCCAGTTTCGTTGGGTTCTTCCCGGCGGAGGACCCCCAGGTGACGGTGCTCGTGTCGGTCGACGAACCGCCGGCGGGAACCAACGACCGCTTCGGCGGAACTGCGGCTGCGCCGGTGTTCGCCGAACTCGCACCCACGCTCATCCACGAACTCGGCATCGTCCCGGCGCCGGACGCCCCTGGCTGTCCGGCGTCGTGAACTCGCAGATGACTCCTGCTGCAGACCCAACCGGGTTGAGTGAGCTCCGACTGCTCGTCGATCAGCAGATCGTCAGCGGTTCGGTCGTGCACGACTCGCGACTGGTCGTTCCCGGCTCGCTGTATGCATGTCTGCGAGGTGAACACTTCGACGGTCATCGCTTTGCTGTCGAGGCCGTCGGCGCCGGGGCGTCCGCAGTGCTCGTCGACCACCACCTCGAAGCCCTCGACGACCAAGGACCAGACGGGCGAGGGGTTCCTCAGATCGTCGTCGACGACACCCGACTTCGTCTCGGACCGATTGCCGCCGAGGTTGCCGGCCATCCCAGTCGTGCGCTGGCAACGGTGGGGATCACGGGGACCAACGGCAAGACGACCACGGCCGCGCTGATGGCGGCGATCTTCGAAGCAGATGGGCGTCCCTGCGGTGTCATCGGGACGCTGCAGGGGGCACGCACCACACCCGAGGCGCCCGAGCTGCAGTCCACCTTGGGCAGGTTCGTCTCCGACGCGAAGACCGCAGCAGTGCTCGAGGTGTCATCGCACGCTCTGGCGATGCACCGAATCGACGGCACCGAATTCGACGCCGTCGTCTTCACCAATCTCGGTCACGACCACCTCGACCTGCACGGCTCGTACGAGGCGTACTTCCGTGCCAAGGCGAGGTTGTTCGACTCGACCTTCGCCGGCGTGGGCGTGATCAACATCGATGACGCCCACGGTCGACTGATCGCCGATACGGCGGCCTCGAACACGCCGGGTCGTGAGTTCCGCGTCGTCACCTACAGTCTCGACGACATCGCCGACGTCGAGGTGACCGCTGCTGCACACCGCTATGTCTGGCGCGGCAGGAGCGTCCACGTGCCGATGGGCGGCGACTTCAACGTGGCCAACTCGTTGGCGGCGCTCACGACAGCGGTCGAGCTGGGCATCGATCCCGATGTGGCTGTTGCCGGCGTGGCATCGCTGGCGTCGGTGCCCGGTCGATTCGAAGTGGTCGACACCGCCGTGAGCCGTCGCCGCAACATCTCCGTCGTCGTCGACTATGCACATACACCTGACGGTCTGGAACGTGTCCTCGAAGCAGCACGCTCCGTCGTGGGTGCACGTGGTTCGGTCAGTGTCGTCTTCGGCTGTGGCGGCAATCGTGACCGAGCGAAGCGTCCGGTGATGGGAGCTGTCGCCGCGCGAGGCGCGGACCGAGTCGTCGTGACCTCCGACAATCCTCGCGACGAGTCACCCGAGCAGATCGTCGCTGAGATCCTCGGTGGTATCGAGGCGGATTCGTCGGTCGATGTGGTCGCGCTCGTCGACCGCCGTGAAGCGATCGGCGAGGCGATCAGCGCTGCAAACGAAGGCGACGTGGTGGTCATTGCCGGCAAGGGTCACGAGACGACCCAGGAGTTCGCCGAGCACACCATCGACTTCGACGATCGGGCGGTTGCCCGCGAGTTCCTGGAGGCACTGTCGTGATCGCCATCATCCTGGCTGGGGCGAGCGCCATGCTCGTCTCGCTGTTCGGGACCCGTTTTCTCATCGTCTTCTTCCG
Source organism: Ilumatobacteraceae bacterium (assembly GCA_963717385.1). Classification (GTDB taxonomy): domain Bacteria; phylum Actinomycetota; class Acidimicrobiia; order Acidimicrobiales; family Ilumatobacteraceae; genus Sva-07. The sequence goes on along the minus strand of CAVQWE010000006.1, from coordinate 221,491 downwards.
CCAGCGGGGGCAGGGTCAGCCCATCCTCGGCAAGGAAGATCACGGGCCCGAACACCACATGACCAAACAGGGCACTCCGACGATGGGCGGCATCGCGATCGTCGTCGCAGCGTTCATCGGTTGGCTCATCGCCCATCTCCGGCGCGGCCTCGCGTTCTCCGACCAGACCATGATCGTGTGGGTCGGCGTGCTGTTCATGGCGCTCATGGGGTTCCTCGACGACTTCATCAAGGTTCGCAAGCGGCACAACCGCGGCATCTTCTGGAAGCAGAAGAACTACATCACGATGCTCGCCAGCATCGCCATGGCCTGGTGGCTGGTGGTCGGCACCGGGATCTCCGAAACGATCAATGCCACACGCGGTGACGTCGGCTTCGAGGTGCCCACCGCAGTGTGGGTCGTGTGGGCCGGGATGATCATCTGGGCAACGACCAACGCCGTCAACGTCACCGACGGACTCGACGGTCTCGCATCCGGCTCGGCGCTCATGGGTTTCGGCGCGTTCACGGTCATTGCCTACTGGGCGTTCCGTAACCCCGAGATCTACAGCACGGTGGTCAACCCGCTCGACATGGGCGTGTTCTCGGCGGCCTTCGCCGGCGGCTGCTTGGGCTTCTTGTGGTGGAACGCCGCCCCCGCACGCATCTTCATGGGTGATGTCGGCGCACTTGCGATCGGTTCGGCGCTCGCGTTCTGTGCGCTCACGCTCAACGTGACGTTGCTCATTGCGCTCATCGGCGGCATCTACGTGATGGAGGCGGGATCGGTCGCCATTCAGATGGCGGTGTTCAAGGCTTCGGGGCGTACCAAGCGGCTGTTCCGCATGTCGCCGATCCACCATCACTTCGAACTGATCGGTTGGCCCGAGACCACGGTGATCATCCGCTTCTGGCTGATCTCGGCGATCTGCGTGGCGGCGGCCCTCGCCATCTTCATCGGTGACTTCACTGCCCAGGTGCAGTCATGAGTACGGCGTTGGTCTACGGCCTCGCTGTCGCAGGCGAATCGACGGTGAGGGCACTTCTGCGCCGCGGGTACGAGGTCGTCACCGCCGACGACGAGGTCGACGATCGCCGCACCGAGGTTGCACGCGAGCTGGGAGTCGAGTTGCTCGAGCGCCCCGACCGGGCCACGCTCGACCGGCTCGTGTCGTCGTGCGAGTTCGTCAGTCCTGCTCCCGGTGTCCCCGAGACCCACGAGGTCGTGGCATCGGCCGAGTCGGCGGGAGTCGAGCTGGTGTCGGAGATCGAGCTCGCATACCGGTGGGAGCTCGAGCGATCGGGCGGTCCGAGGCCGATGCTGGCCATCACCGGAACCGATGGAAAGACGACCACGACGCTGCTCGCAGTCGAGATGCTCCGAGCCGCCGGACTTCGCACCATCGATGCGGGCAACACCTCGACCCCGCTCGTCGATGCCATCGAGATGGACCTCGATGCCTTCGTCGTGGAGTGCACGAGTTTCCGCCTCGCCTGGACGCCGACGTTCAGGGCCGAGGGTGCAGCGTGGCTCAATCTGGCGCCCGATCATCTGAACTGGCACCGCTCGATGGTGACGTACGAGGCTGCGAAGGCCCAGGTGTGGGCGAACCAACGACCCGACGACGTGGCGATCGGCTTCGTCGACGACGAAGCGGTCATGCGACGCCTTGGTGCTGCCCCCGGACGGCACGTCACCTTCGGCGCCCGAGATGCTGACTACCGAGTCGACCAGGCAACACTGGTCGGCCCGAACGGTCCGATCGCATCGGTCGGTGCGATGAAGCGGAGCCTGCCCCACGACCTGACGAACGCGCTGGCGGCGTCGGCGCTGGTACTCGAAACCGAACTGGCCACTCCGGACGCGATCGCCACAGCCCTGGCGTCGTTCAGTGGCCCGCCCCACCGACTCGAGCACGTGGGCACCTGGGACGAGGTCTCGTGGTACAACGACTCCAAGGCCACGACACCGCACGCTGCTCGCGCTGCGATCAGGTCGTTCAGCGGGCTCACGTTGATCGCCGGCGGATACGACAAGGGAGTCGATCTCGCCTCGATGGCTGAGGAGCTCGACGGCATCGATGCCGTGATTGCCGTCGGCGACACCGCGTCGGCAGTGGCCGAGGCATTCGCTGCCGTCGCGCAGGTGATCATCGTTCGAGACCTCGTCGAAGCGGTCGACGTCGCCTCGACGACGACCCGGCCGGGCTCGACGGTGCTGCTGTCGCCCGGCTGCGCCAGCTTCGACCAGTACAGCGGGTTCGAAGCACGCGGCGACCACTTCCGATCGCTGGTGCTCGAACGATTCGACCATTCCGACGCAGCAGCGAACGACCTGTCAACGAACGTGACCAACCACGGGGGCACCACATGACCAGCACCATCAGCGTCGACGATCGGCGGCGCGCAACACTCGAACGACTCCACGGGGCCGACAGTGCACCGCGCCGAGAACGAACGCGGCGCTCCGGTGGCCGTCCTGGCGTCCGCAACCGTCCAACGAGCACGGAGCCCGAAGTGCTCGGGCCGCCCCCCGGCACCTTCTATGCGATCGCTGGCGTCGTGTCGGTCTTGGTGATGTTGGGTCTGGTCATGGTCCTTTCTGCCTCAGCGGTCACCCAGGCGAACCTCGGGTACTCGCCCTACCGGATCTTCGCCAAGCAAGCTCTGTGGGCCGGAATGGGCCTCGTTGCGCTCGTCGCGATGGTCAAGGTCTCCTATCGCCGTTGGCAGCGCTTGGTGATCCCGATCTCGGTGCTCGCCGTGGCCGCGATGGCCGCGCCGTTCGCTCCGGGAATCGGCGCGAGCGTGAACGGGGCGCGGTCGTGGATGCGGTTGGGGCCATTCAGCTTCCAGCCGTCGGAGCTCTTGAAGATCGCCGTCGTCATCCTCACCGCAGACCTCCTCACCAGACGTCGCGACGAGCTGGGCGACCGGAACGCCACGCTGTTCCCGTTGGGTCTGATCGCAACGGTTGGTGCCGGACTCTGCCTGGCGCAGGGCGACCTCGGCGCCGCAGTCGTACTCGGCGCCATCGTGTTGAGCATTGCCTGGGTCGCCGGTGTTCCGGTGGTTCCCCTGGCGGGCATGGCAGCTGCAGCTGCCGCTGCCGGCCTGCTGTTCGTGGTGTCGAGCCCACGTCGGCTGGATCGATTCACGGCGTTCATGAACATCGCAGAAGAGAAGGATCACCTCGCCTACCAGTCGTATCAGGGGTACCTGAGCATCGCTTCTGGCGGATTGTCCGGGTCGGGAATCGGCGGCAGCAACGCCAAGCTCGGCTATCTGCCGTACGCACACAGCGACTTCATCTTCGCAGTCATCGCCGACGAGCTGGGCCTGATCGGAACGATCGCCGTCATCGGCGGCTTCGTGATGCTGGTCGCCCTCGGTGTTCAGACAGCGATCGCGGCGCCTGATCGATTCGGCATGCTGCTCGCCGGCGGTGTCGCCGCCTGGTTCGGAGTGCAGGCCATCGTCAACATCGGTGGAGTCGTGGGCATCATGCCGGTGACCGGCCTGACCTCTGCCGTTCTTCTCTGCCGGTGGCAGCTCGTTGTTCGTCAGCATGGCTGCGGCAGGATTGCTCTTGAGCGTGGCGCGGCGCATCAACGTCCGATGACCAGCCCGACGTCGGCCGACACGTCGACAGCGGGCGCGTACGCAGTCGTCACGGGCGGCGGCACCTCGGGTCATGTGCTGCCGGCACTCGCGGTGGCCGATGCGCTCGTTGCGGCCGGCCACGACAGTTCCACGATTCGCTATGTCGGCGCACAGCGCGGTGTCGAGACTCGATTGCTCCCCCAGACGCCGTATCCCCACGACTTCCTCGACGTCGTCGGGGTGCAGCGCCGGCTCACCCGAGCGAACCTGGGGTTCGTCCCGAAGATGGTGCGCAGCACGCGGGAGGCAACGCACCTGTTGCGTGAGTGGCGGCCCCGCGTGGTCGTGTCGGTCGGTGGATACGCCAGCATGCCGTCGGTGTTCGCAGCGCGCAGACTCGGCATTCCGGTCGTGGTGGTGTCGTACGACCGCACGCCCGGACGCGCCAGCCGGTTGGCCGCACGATCCGCTGCAGCCTGCGCCGTCGCCTTCGAGCAGTCTCCACTCCCGCGGGCGGAGTTGACCGGCGCGCCGGTTCGCCAAGCGATCCTCGACGTCGACCGGTCGAGCGTGACCCGCCGCCAGGCAGCCCGGGAGTCGCTCGGTCTCGAGCCCGATCGATTCGTCGTTGCGGTGATGGGTGGATCGCTCGGGTCGGGGGTGCTCAATGACGCGATCGCGGCATACGTCCGTGACCATCGCAACGACGCGCTGTTGTCGGTCCGCCAGATCGCCGGCGAACGTTTCGCAGGCAGCATCGAGCACGTCGTCGGAGATGTGCAGCACGATGTCATTGCCTACGAGAACGACATGGCGACCGTGTATGCCGCGTGCGACCTGCTGATCGGACGTGGTGGGGCCAGCACCGTCCACGAAGTCGCCGTCACGGGGACGCCGGCCGTCCTGGTGCCCTGGGCGGCATCGGCGGACGACCACCAGAGCGACAATGTGTCGTGGCTGTCGGAGGTCGGCGGGGCCGTGCTCCTGCGTGAGTCCGAGCTCGACGAGCTCGGAACGACGATCGAAGCGCTTCGTTCCGACGATGCTCGTCGAGCCGAACTGGGTGCAGCGGCGAGTCGACGAGGTGCGGTTCATCGTTCCGGCGCCTTGGCCGGTTTGATCGAACGTGTGGCTCTAACATCTGTGTGATCGTGACGCCCCCCGTCTCTGCCACCGCCCCCGACGGCTCCATCGATGCACTCGTCGATGCTCCGGTGCCCTCGTCGGCGCCTCCACAGCCGCCGCTCGATCTCTCGATCGCTCATCGCCTGCACGTCGTCGGTGTCGGCGGCCCAGGGATGAGTGCCGTCGCCATCGCCCTCGCCGAGATGGGCCACATCGTCTCCGGCTCGGACCTCCGAGAGCATCCGGTGCTCGAACGTGTCCGAGCCGCCGGCGTCGAAGTGAGCATCGGGCACGACCGTTCGTTGGTCCACGGTGTCGACGCGGTCACCGCGTCGACAGCGATCCCGGCACACAACATCGAACTCGACGAGGCGCGAGCCACAGGGGTCACCGTGCTCAGTCGAGCAGGGATGCTGTCGTCGATCTGTGCGAGGGCCAAGTCGCTCGCTGTTGCGGGCACACACGGCAAGACCACCACCACGTCGATGCTGATGCTCATCCTCGCCCAGGCGGGATGGCGGCCGAGTTTCGTCGTCGGCGGCGATGTCACCGATGTGGGCACCGGTGCGCAGTGGACCCACAGCGACTGGCTGGTCGTCGAGGCTGACGAGAGCGATGGCACGCATCTCGAGCTACCGCTCCACGGCACGATCCTGACCAACATCGAAGCGGACCATCTCGATCACTACGGCTCGTTCGAGGGGATCGTCTCGTCGTTCGATTGCTATCTCGGTCAGATCGACGGGCCGAAGGTGATCTGCGGCGACGATCCGATCGGGGCGGCACTGGCAGTGCGGCACGGCGCAACGACCTACGGACTCGGGCCGGGCTGCGACATCCGGGCCGTCGAGGTGCACGCCGACGCCGGGTCGTTCTCGTTCGACCTGGTCCGGCGTGACCGTGACGGGTCGTCGAGCGAACACTTGGGCCAGATCACGCTGCCGCTGCGCGGGATCCACAACGTGGTCAATGCCACAGGCGCCGCTGCCATGGCGCTCGCTGTCGGTGTTCCGTTCGGCGACATCGCCGCGGCGCTCGAACGATTCGGCGGTGTGGCCCGCCGCTTCGACGTGCAGGGCGTCGACGGTGACGCCACCTTCGTCGACGACTATGCCCACCTGCCATCGGAGATCGATGCAGTGATCCGAGCGGCTCGCGACAGCGGCGACTCGTGGCAACGCGTGGTCGCGGTGTTCCAGCCCAACCGGTATCACCGCATCGCCGAGATGTGGCACGAATACGGATCCGCCTTCACCAGCGCCGACGTGGTGGTGCTCACCGACATCTACGCGTCTGGCACCGTCCCGATTCCCGGCGTCACCGGCAAGTTGATCGTCAACGCAGTCACCGAGGCCGACCCCGGTCGTCGCGTGGTCTGGTTGCCGCGTCGCGAAGATCTGGTGTCGTTCCTCGCCGCTGAGGTGCGCAGCGGGGACGTGTGCATCTCGATGGGCTGCGGCGACATCGCCACACTCCCGTCGGAGGTTCTCGATGCGCGCCGACGCTGACATCGAGGTCGCCGTCTCACGTCTCGCTGACTCGGGCGTGACGGTGCAGCGAGACGTGCCGCTCGGACCGATGACCACCTACCGGGTCGGTGGCGCAGCAGCATTGTTCGTGCGAGTCACCGATCGTTCGCAACTGCCGGCGGTGGCCGACGCAGCGCGGGCCTCCGGTCTCTCGCTGCTGATCGTCGGGCGTGGTTCGAACATGCTGGTGGCAGACGCCGGGTTCCACGGATTGGCAATCGGTCTCGCTGATCTGGACGAGGTGATCGACATCGACACCGCACGTGCGACGGCAACTGCATCGGCGGGGGTTGCGTTGCCTGTCCTTGCCCGAAAGACGGCGGCGCTCGGCCTCAGCGGATTCGAGTGGGCGGTCGGTGTGCCCGGATCGATCGGTGGAGCGGTGCGCATGAACGCCGGCGGGCATGGTTCCGACATGGCGGCATCGCTGGTCGAGGTGGTCGTCTTCGATCTGCACGCCGGCATCGAGCAGACACTCGCGACCGAATCACTCGGACTCGGGTTCAGGTCGAGCGCACTCGGCGCTCATCAGCTCGTGCTCGATGCAACGCTGCAATTGGACCACGGTGATCCGGCCGTGTCCGGACGACTGATCAGCGAGATCGTGGCGTGGCGGCGCGCCCATCAGCCCGGCGGCCAGAACGCCGGTTCCGTCTTCGTCAACCCCGTACCAGGGGAAGTGAGCGCCGGGGCGCTCGTCGATGCGGCGGGGCTTCGCGGCCACCGCATCGGCACCGCAACGGTGTCCGACAAGCATGCCAACTTCATCCAGGCCGATGACGGTGGCCGAGCCGACGACGTGCTTGCACTGATGACGCATGTGCGTGACCGTGTCGAGTCCACGAGCGGATTTCGGATGCGCAGTGAGATCCGCTTGGTCGGTTTCGACGAGAGCGAGGTGTTCTGACATGGCTTGGCGCCGGCGCAAAGACGTCGAGACGACTCCTGCTCCCGCCGATGAAGCAAGCTCATCGCTCGATCCCTTGGTGCCAGACGAGGCCGTGCTCGACGAGTTGTCGAGGGCGTTCGGCGACGTCGTGTCCGACGAGACACCAGATCGGACAACCCTTGACGCATCCGGCACTGCATCGGGCAACGTCACCATCGTCGGACCCGTCGAAGGGTCGGGCAACGTCACCATCGTCGGACCCGTCGACCGATCATCGTCAGATCCGGACTCGCCGCTCGTCGACTCGTCCGAGTCCGCGTCGCGGGGCACGATCTCGATCATCGGTGACGACCTGCCCGACGCCGCCTACCTCGACGACGAATTGGAACGCGACGGGTCCGGTTCGAGTCCGGTGTTCATCGATGACGATGGCAGCAGCGATGCAGTCATGCCCAAAGACGCCTCCACGAGGGGGATCGAGCCACGGATCCGCCAGCGCCGGATCGGTGTCAAGCGTGCCGAGAACCGTCGTCGGCTCTGGTGGCTCGTGCTCGCCGGCGCGGTGCTCGTTGTGGCCATCGGTGTGCTGGCGTTGCTCGGATCGTCACTCTTCGCAGTCGACCAGGTGACGGTGACTGGCAACGTGTACACCGACCAAGAGGCGCTCGAGGCCGTGGTCGATGACCTGACAGGAACACCGGTGCTGCTCGTCGACACAGCCGATGTCGAAGCCGAGGTCGAGTCGATCCCCTGGGTCGAGGATGCGAGGGTGCGGACGTCGTTCCCCGACTCGGCATCGATCGAGATCCGCGAACGCACACCGGTGGCCGCCATGTTGGGTACCGACGGTCTGGCGAGGGTGATCGACGTCGACGGCCGGGTGCTCGGGCTGGTCGACGGCCAACCGGTGGCGCTCGTGTGGATCAGTGGTCCTGGCACGCTCGATGTCGCTCCCGGCCAGTTCGCCTCGATCGGGTACTCGTCGGCGGCATCCCTGGTCACCAAGCTCACGCCCGAGATTCGCAGCAGGGTCGAATCGATGCTGGTGACACCCGACGGATCCGACCTCGTGTTGATCCTGACCAGCGACGCAGGGCCCATCGAGGTGCGCTTCGGTTCAGCGGTCGGCGAGAACGCTCAGATCGAGAAACTCGTGCGCCTCCAGCGGACGCTCGACGATGTCGAAAGCACGCCGGTCACCGTGATCGACGTGTCGACCTCGGAAGTCACGGTACGGTGAGTCCCCACTTGCAGGCGCTGGACCTGACAGGATGTGGCGGCAGTATCCGATTCTTCTTGTCCGCCCGCCCGGCTGAAACGATCCGAAACATGAACTCACATACTTGGAGGACCCGCTGATGGTCGGCGCCCCGCAGAACTATCTCGCCGTGATCAAGGTCGTCGGTGTCGGCGGTGGCGGCGTCAATGCCGTCAACCGGATGATCGACGCCGGACTGAAGGGCGTCGAGTTCATCGCCGTCAACACCGACGCGCAGGCGCTCCTCATGAGCGACGCCGACGTCAAGCTCGACATCGGTCGTGACCTGACGCGCGGGCTCGGTGCCGGCAGCGACCCCGAAGTGGGGCGTTCGGCTGCCGAAGCTCACCACGAAGAGATCGAAGAGATGGTGCGTGGCGCCGACATGGTGTTCATCACCGCCGGCGAGGGTGGTGGCACCGGCACCGGCGCAGCGCCGGTCATCGCCGAGATCGCCCGCGAGGCCGGCGCACTCACGATCGGCGTCGTCACGCGTCCGTTCTCGTTCGAGGGCCGCCGCCGAGCAGTCCAGGCCGACAATGGTGTCGGCAAGCTCAAGGAGAAGGTCGACACCCTGATCGTCATCCCGAACGATCGTCTGCTCACCGTCGCCAACGACAAGACGAGCGTGCTCAACGCATTCAAGATGGCCGACGAAGTCCTGCTGCAGGGCGTGTCGGGCATCACCGGGCTCATCACGACTCCTGGTCTGATCAACACCGACTTCGCCGACGTCAAGATGGTGCTCTCCAATGCCGGGTCCGCACTGATGGGCATCGGCCAGGCGAGCGGCGACGACCGTGCCGTGTCGGCTGCCAAGGCAGCGATCTCGAGCCCGCTGCTCGAGTCGGCGATCGACGGTGCCCGCGGCGTGTTGTTGAACATCACCGGCCCTTCCGGCATGGGCCTGTTCGAGATGAACGCCGCAGCAGAGATCATCCACGGTGTCGCTCACCAGGACGCCAACATCATCTTCGGCACGGTCATCGACGACGAGATGGGCGACGAGGTTCGCATCACCGTCATCGCCGCCGGATTCGACCGGCTCGATGATCATGCGGCACTTCGCAGCACCACGAGCGACGATGGCCCGCGCACCTCGGCGACGCGCATCACCGAACTGTTCGGCTCCGACGACGAGCCCGATCCGCTCGCCGACAGCGACGACGACGACGATTTCGACGTGCCGTCGTTCCTCAAGTAAGCCGCCGGGCACGACCGAACCGCACCGTATGCAGCAGCTCCTGCGACGAACGGTCGCGGGGCGTGTTGCTGTCGCTGCGGTCACCGAGTGCAGCGACGGCGACATCCGTCCCGACCTCGTCGACCACGACGAGCTGCGACGCCGCCAGATCGGCCTGACCGGGTCGGTCTGGGCGATGCTCGACGAAGTGCACGGCACCGACGTCATCGACATCGACCGCCTCGACGACTGCCGGTGGCCGATCGCAGCGACAGGTGACGCCCTGCTCGCTGATCGGTTCGATCAGCCCGTGGCGGTCTGGGTTGCCGACTGCGCCCCGATCGCGCTGTTCGCAACGAACGGAACCGGTCGGGTCGTGATCCATGCAGGGTGGCGCGGGCTCGCCGGTGGAGTCATCGATCAGGCGATCGACGCACTCGAGTCATCGGGGACCACCACCGCGATCGCGGTGCTCGGGCCGTGTATCCACCAGTGCTGCTACGAGTTCGGCCTCGACGATCTCGCACAGGTGGCGCTCGGCGTCGGGGTGCCAGCAGCTGAGCTGGAAGGGGTCACTGCCTGGGGGAGTCGGGCACTCGACGTGCCGTCGGCGGTGCGGGCGGCACTCGCTCGTCGGGGAATTGCGCTCGACGTCGTCGGTGCGTGCACCGGCTGCGATCGGCGATTCCGTTCTCATCGGCGCCGTGGCGAGTCCGAACGTCACGCACTCGTGGCGTGGTTCGAGGAGATGACGTGAACCTCGCCGACGTGGCATCTCGGACCGACGCGATTCGAACCCGGATCGCTGCGATCGATCGTTCGTGGGAGCACCGGGTCGAACTCGTCGGGGTGACCAAAGGGTTCGGGGCAGAGGCGATCGACGCAGCTGTTGGCGCCGGGTGCGACGCAGTCGGCGAGAACTATGCCCAGGAGTTGCTCGACAAAGCGTCCACCATCGAGCGTTTGCGACCCGAGGTGCACTTCATCGGCCGACTCCAGCGAAACAAGGTGCGTCAGCTGGTCGATCTCGTCGACGTGTGGTGCAGCCTCGACCGGATCTCGCTCGTCGACGAGGTGGCCAAACGTGCCCCCGGAGCGCGTGTCCTGATCCAGGTCGACACCAGTGGCGATCCAGGCAAGGGAGGCTGTGCACTCGACGACGCAGCGGCGCTGGTCTCCCATGCAGGCGAGGTCGGTTTGTCGGTGCAGGGCCTGATGACGGTTGGGCCGACGGGCGCCCCTGCTGAGGCCGCTCGTGCTGGGTTCCGACAGGTGCGAGCGCTCGTCGACACGCTCGGCCTGGCCGTCTGCTCGATGGGGATGAGCGGCGATCTCGATGTCGCCGTGCAGGAGGGCAGCACGCAGGTGCGCATCGGTACTGCGTTGTTCGGACCGCGTCCGCCGCGCACTGCTTCGACGACCTGAACGCGGGTGGCCCGGCGTCCACCTCGGATGCGTCATGCTGGGCTAGCCTGCGCCACGCAGGAGGATTGCATGTCACTCTGGAAACGGACCATGGACTACCTGGGTCTCGGTCCCGACGATGCGTACGACGACTATGACGACTACGACGAGCCCGAGGCTCAGTCGCGTCATGGCCGTGGGACCACGTGACGTCGAGACTCGCCCATCAGGCGCCGCCGGCGGCAGCGCGCAACGAGGCTGGGAGCCAGAGGAAGAGCCGACTGTGCGAACGGTGTCGGCCCGGCCGAGCTTTCCGTCACGAGACTTCGACGCATCGCCATCACGTCGCGCGGCCAACGGACGCTCGGATGATTCCGGCGTCCAGGTCCGCCCGACCCAGACACCACAGCCCAGTTTGCGCAGCGTCCCCGGAGGATCCATGGAACCCCACACCGTTCGTCCCCGGCGCTTCGACCAGGCCCAAGAGGTTGCCGACAAGTTCAAAGAGGGTCAGCCCGTGATCTTGAATCTCGAGGGCACCGAGCGTGAGGTGGCGCGGCGACTGATCGACTTCGCCAGCGGCATCTGCTACGCGCTCGACGGTTCAATGGAGAAGGTCGCCACCGGCGTCTATCTCCTCAAACCTCCGGCGCAGCGTCCCCAGCGCTACGACGAGTACGACGACTGACGACACAGGAGCAAGCCATGGAGATGACACCCCAGCGCGTCAGGAGCGCCGAGTTCAAGACGGTCCGCAAGGGCGCCGACCCCGACGAGGTCAAGGTCTTCCTGAACGACATCGCCGACGAACTCGAGCGTGCCCAGAACCAGTCGACCGCAATGGAAGCTCGTGCCGCGAGCGGCGGTGGCACGATTGCAAGAGGTGTCCGACGCCGAGGCCGCCGCTCCAGCGGCGAAGGTCGACGCTTCGGTCGACGAGTCGGAGACGATCAGCCGCACGTTGTTGCTGGCCCAACGCACTGCCGACACCGCCGTTGCCGAGGCCCGGGGCGAAGCTGCCCGCATCGTGGGCGCAGCGAACGACGAAGCTGCCACCACACTCGACTCGACGCGTGAGATGTCGGCTCAGTTGTTGGCCGAGGCTCGTGCCGAGGCCCGTCAGGTGGGCGAGGCCGAACGGGCGTCGATCTCGAGCGAGGTCGAGGCACTCAAGGCCCGCCGCGACTTCCTCGAATCCGATGTCGAGCAACTCGAGTTGTTCCTCACCGAGCAGCGCAGCCGTCTTCGCGACGCAGCGACGTCGTTGATCGACATCTCCGAACGAGTTCCCGGCGGAATCGGCCAAGCGCGCCCGCCGCTGCTGTCAGCATCTGCTGACGAAGCGGCCGAGCACCCCCGTCGGTGACCACGAGCCGCTCGCCGGCACTGGCAGCGATGTCGCCGATGCTGCCGCATCTGACGACGACCTCGTCATCGTCACCGAGATCGCCGACGACGAACCCGCTGCCGACGCCTCGGACCGAGACGATCCGTGGGCCGGCGACGGCGAGCCGACGCAGGCCATGCCCGTCGTCGAGACCTCGGGCGACGATTCCGAAGCGACCAAGACCGGCGACGAGTTCCGGTTCTCGTTCGACGACGACCGCCGCTGAACCGGCACCTGCGCCGGTAAACCCCGGGTCTGGGCTCACCGCCGCGTCGATAGCATCGTGGCGTGGCCTACCCAAATGTCGACCCCCGGCCGAACTTCCCGCGCCTCGAAGAGGACGTCCTCGCGCGCTGGGAGAAAGACGACACGTTCCAGGCGTCGATCGATCAGCGTGAGGCGGGTGCGCACGGCGACAACGAGTTCGTCTTCTACGACGGACCTCCATTCGCCAATGGGTTGCCGCACTACGGACACCTGCTGACCGGCTACGTCAAAGACGCCATCCCGCGGTACCAGACGATGCGCGGACGTCGCGTCGAGCGTCGATTCGGTTGGGACTGCCACGGGTTGCCCGCCGAAGTGAAGGCAGAGCAGGAACTCGGCATCTCGGGACACCCCGACATCACCGCGTTCGGCATCGACAAGTTCAACGATGCGTGCCGCACCAGCGTGTTGCAGTTCACCGATGACTGGCGCTCGTATGTCACGCGTCAGGCCCGCTGGGTCGACTTCGACAACGACTACAAGACCCTCGACCTCTCGTACATGGAGAGTGTCATGTGGGCCTTCAAGACGCTGTGGGACAAGGGCCTGATCTACGAGGGCTTCCGGGTGATCGCCTACTGCTGGCGGTGCGAGACGCCGCTGTCGAACACCGAGACCCGAATGGACGACGTCTACCGCGATCGACAAGACCCTGCGCTCACCGTCGGGTTCGAACTCGACACCGGTGAGCGGCTGCTCGCCTGGACCACCACGCCCTGGACCCTGCCATCGAACCTCGCGCTCGCTGTCGGTGCCGACATCGACTACGTCGTGGTCGAACTCGACGGCACCAGGTACGTGCTCGCCGAGGCGTTGCTCGCCAGCTATGCAGCCGAACTCGGGGAGGCGACCACCGTTGGCGCCATGAAGGGTGCCGACCTCGTTGGCCGTCGATACACCCCGTTGTTCGACTATTTCGCCGGCACCGAGCATGCGTTCCAGGTGCTCGCTGCCGACTTCGTGTCGACCGAGGACGGCACCGGCATCGTGCACCTCGCCCCCGGATTCGGCGAGGACGACCAGGTCGTCGCCAACGCCGCGGGCATCCCGACGATCTGTCCGATGGACGAACACGGGCGGTACACCGCCGAGGTCAGCGACTGGGCAGGAACGCACGTGTTCGACGCCAATCCGCTGGTGATCCGCACGCTGAAGGAACGCGGGGTCGTGGTACGCCACGCCACCTACGACCACCCGTACCCGCATTGCTGGCGCTGCTCGCAGCCGCTGGTGTACCGAGCGATCTCTTCGTGGTTCGTCGAGGTCACCAAGTTCCGCGATCGGATGGTCGAGCTCAACCAGCAGATCACCTGGCAGCCGGCGCACATCAAAGACGGCAGCTTCGGCAAGTGGATCGAGAACGCCCGCGATTGGTCGATCAGCCGGAACCGATTCTGGGGGTCGCCGATCCCCGTGTGGCAGTCCGACGACCCGACCTACCCGCGCACCGACGTCTACGGCTCGATCGCCGAACTCGAAGCCGACTTCGGCGTCGAGGTCACCGACCTGCACCGCCCAGAGGTCGATGATCTCGTTCGACCGAACCCCGACGATCCCACGGGAGTGTCGATGATGCGGCGCGTGCCAGAGGTGCTCGACTGCTGGTTCGAGTCCGGCTCGATGCCGTTCGCCCAGGTGCACTACCCGTTCGAGAACCAGGACTGGTTCGAACATCACTACCCGGGCGACTTCATCGTCGAGTACATCGGCCAGACCCGCGGCTGGTTCTACACGCTGCACGTCCTCGCCACTGCGCTGTTCGATCGGCCGGCATTCGCCAACTGCGTCAGCCACGGCAACGTCCTCGGCGACGACGGTCGCAAGATGTCGAAGAGCCTCAACAACTATCCGGACCCTCGCGAGATGTTCGACACGCACGGCGCCGACGCCATGCGCTGGCACCTGTTGTCATCGTCGATCCTCCGCGGCGGCGACGGCATGGTCACCGAGGAGGGCATGCGCGACACCGTTCGTCACGTCCTGCTGCCGTTGTGGAACTCGTGGTACTTCCTGACCCTGTATGCCAACGCCGCCGACCACCAGGGCGTGGAGCGAACCGATTCGACCAACGTGCTCGACCGGTACGTCCTCGCCAAGACGCGTGCGCTCGTCGCCGACATGACCGAGGCAATGGACGCCTACGACCTGTTCGGCGCATGTCAAGTCGTTCGTGAGCACCTCGACGTGCTCACGAACTGGTACATCCGACGCAGCCGCGACCGGTTCTGGGCCGGCGACCACGATGCCATCGACACGATGCACACGGTCCTGTCGGTGCTCGTCCGCGTGGCTTCGCCGCTGCTGCCGTTGGTGTCAGAGGAGATCTACGGCGGTCTCCACGGCACCGACGATGTCGCCAGTGTGCACCTCACCGACTGGCCGACGCTCGACGAACTGCCAGCCGACGACGACCTCGTCGACACCATGGACCTCGTGCGCGACGTGTGTTCGGCCACGTTGTCGGTTCGCAAGGCCCATCAGCGTCGAGTCCGGCTACCGCTCGCCAGCGTCACCGTCGCCACGGCTGACGCGGATCGCCTCGCCAACTTCGTCGACGTGATCGCCGACGAGGTCAACGTCCACCGAGTCGAGCTCACCGCCGATGTTGCTTCGGTGGCGACCGAGCAACTGCAGCTGGTGCCGGCAAAGCTGGGCCCGCGTCTGGGCAAGGACGTCCAGCAGGTGATCAAGGCGCACAAATCCGGCGACTGGACCGTCGACGGCGACGTCGTGGTCGTCGGCGGTGTGACCCTCGAGACAGGGGAGTACTCGCTCGACTTGGTGGCCTCGGGCGACCAAGCCAGCGCCGGCCTCGGTTCGCATGCTGGGGTGATCGCCCTCGACATCGAGGTGACCGACGAACTCGAGATCGAAGGTCGAGCCCGCGACCTGGTGCGACTCGTCCAGCAGGCTCGCCGCGATGCGGATCTCGACGTTTCCGACCGCATCGAGCTCCGGGTGGCAGCGACGAAGATGTGGATCGAGGCGATCGAGGCCCATCGTGACCTGATCGCCGGCGAAACACTTGCGACCTCGGTCGACACGGAGCTTGTCGAAGGCGGTTCCGACACCGAGCCCCAGATTGCTGTGGCCATCGCCGAGCTGATCGGCGAGGCGTTCATACAGCGTTCCCGGTAGAGTCCGGCGCTCAACCTGCCCGGAGGAGCGCTCATGGCCGCATCGAAGAAGTCCAGTTCTGCCAGCAAGGCCTCTGCGAAGAAGGCCCCGGCGAAGAAGGCCGCCGCCAAGAAGGCCCCGGCGAAGAAGGCCGCCGCCAAGAAGGCCCCGGCCAAGAAGGCGCGCAAGAAGGCGCAGCAAGAAGGCCCCGGCCAAGAAGGCTGCAGCGAAGAAGGCCCCGGCCAAGAAGGCCCCGGCGAAGAAGGCTGCAGCGAAGAAGGCCCCGGCCAAGAAGGCCCCGGCGAAGAAGGCAGCAGCGAAGAAGGCCCCGGCCAAGAAAGCCGCCGCCAAGAAGGCCCCGGCGAAGAAGGCACCAGCGAAGAAGGCCCCGGCCAGCACGGCCCCAGCGAAGAAGGCAGCGACCAAGAACGTGGCAACGAAGAAGGCGCCGGCCACGCCGGCCGTATCGGCGCGCAAGCCGAGGCAACCGAGCGCGAGCAGTCTTGACGCCGTCGCTGTTGTCGAACGCGAAGTTCGAGCGTGTCGAGGTGCCAGCACCCCGTGGACACACCAAGGACGGCATCGCCTACACCAAGGACTTCGATGTGAAGTTCCTCAAGGAGCAGCGTGACGAGCTGGTCGCACGCCGAGCGAGTGAGGTGGCGCGTGCAACCAGGCTCGAAGACGAGGCGACGAGCATCATCGAAGACGGCGAGATGGGCGACGTCCAGTTCGACGACGAAGGGGGCGAGGGCGACACCATGGTCGTGCAGCGTGACCTCGACCGTGTGCTGTCGACCCAGGCCCGACAGACCATCCTCGAGATCGATGCGGCGCTCGCCCGCATCGAAGCGGGCACGTACGGCTACTCCGAGGTGTCAGGCATGCCGATCCCACGCGAGCGGCTCGAAGCGATTCCCGAGACCACCGTGTTGGCAGCCGAGAAGGTCAGCGGCATCGGCCCGCGCTGAATCGTGCCGAGTGTGCCCGCTGTCCGTGCATGGCGGGCGCCCGTGTCGATCGCGCTCCTGGTGGTCGTCGTCGACCAGTTGACCAAACACTGGGCGGTCACCTCACTCGGAACCGATCGCGAGATCGAACTGTTCTGGACCTTGCAGCTGAATCTCGGATTCAACAACGGCATGGCCTTCGGTCAGGGCCAGGGATTCGGCCCGGTCATCGCAGTGGTCGCCACGCTGGTGATCGTGTATCTGCTGGTGACGCTGCGCACCGAAGCCAGCCGGATGAGCACGATCGGCATCGGCCTGCTCATCGGCGGAGCCGCCGGCAACCTGATCGATCGTCTCTTTCGAGGCGATGACGGCGTGCTGCGAGGAGCGGTGGTCGATTTCATCGACTTTCAGTGGTTCCCGATCTTCAATGTGGCCGACATGGCGATCAACGTCGGGGCCGCACTGTTGATCCTCAACAGCATCCTGAGCGCCCGAGCAGAGCGCCGTGAGGGCTCCGACGAGGGTGAGCTCCTCCAACTCGACAACCAGATCGACGGTGATGTCCGATGATCACCGAAGCAGTGCCGTCAGCGCTTGCAGGAGAACGCCTCGATCGGATCGTGGCGCTGATCGGCGATCTCAGTCGGGCCGAGGCGGCCGCAACGATCGCCGCCGGTGGAGTCAAGGTCGATGGAGAGCCTGCCACGTCGGGCAAGGTCCGCTTGCACGAGGGCCAGACGATCGAGGTCGATCCGGGCTCGATCCCCGAGCCTCCGATGCCCACCGCCGACCGAGATGTCGAGTTCGGGGTGGTGTACGAAGACGATGCGGTCATCGTCGTCGACAAGCCGCCTGGACTCGTCGTACACCCAGGTGCAGGGAACATGGACGGGACGTTGGTCAGCGGATTGCTGGCTCGGTACCCCGACGTCGAGGGCGTCGGCGGCGATCCGATCCGTCCGGGCATCGTGCACCGTCTCGACGCAGGAAGCTCCGGTCTGCTCGTGGTGGCGCGAACCGATGCCGCAGCCGAGATCTTGATCGCACAGTTCGCCGACCACAGTGCCACGCGGCGATACGACGCAGTGGTGTGGGGTGTGCCCGATGCGCCGCACGGCATCATCGACGCGCCGATCGGCCGCGATCGCGGTGACCCGCTGAAGATGGCGGTTGTCGCCGGTGGCCGACCCGCACGCACCGACTACCGGGTGGTCGGGACCTACAGCGCCCCCGCCCTGGTGTCTCGGCTCGAATGCCGACTCGAGACAGGTCGCACTCATCAGATCCGTGTGCACCTGTCGTCGATCGAGCATCCGCTGGTCGGCGACCCGACATACAGCCAGCGTCGTCCGATGCTCGGGCTCACCCGGCCGTTTCTCCACGCCGCCGAATTGGCCTTCGATCACCCGACGAGCGGTGAGCGGGTGACCTTCACCAGTCCGCTGGCTGCCGATCTCCGCGCCTGGCTCGACGCCGCCGAAGTCTGAGCAGCACGACGAACACTCCCAGCGGACGAACCCGCTGGACTATGGCCAGGGGGCGTCACCGCGGGCGATCGCTGCGATGCCGGCCAGCGTGAAGCCCTCGAGGTACGTGCGCATGTGGTCGCCGGCTTGGTTCCAGATGCCGAGCAGCACACATTGGCCCTCGTGGTCGCACGCACCGTCCTGGTGTGGCTGGCCGAAATCGCCGAGGGTGATCGGGCCATCGACCGCCGACACGATCTCGGACAACCGGATCTCCTCGGGGTCGCGGGCCAGGATGTAGCCACCGCCGACGCCGCGTTTGGACTTGACGAGTCCGGCTCCTTTGAGAGCCAGCAGGATCTGTTCGAGATAGGGCTGGGGGAGTGCTGTGCGTTCGGCGATGTCACGTACGGACGTGGGGCCGCTTGCGTTCGTGTGCAGCGCCAACGACAACAGGGCACGGCAGGCGTAGTCACCGCGGGTCGAGATGCGCACACGATGACGTTACTCAGTCGGTCGTCCAAGCTCAGCTTCTGGGCGTTGTGCTTGTCGGGAGGACGACGAACGTGGTGGACTGCACAGGTGACGACGAGCGCCGCAGCGGACGGCCCGATCATTCCGGACTACGGCGGAGCCAACGTCCGCGGCATCGTGCCGGCGCTGCTCGGCCCGGCATCGTGGGCGACCGGCCTGCCCAGCTGGATGCCGCAGCCGGTGTCGTCGGCTGACGCAGTCGTGGTGCTGGTGCTCGACGGCCTGGGGTGGGACCAGTTGCAGGACCATCGCGAGCTGATGCCGACGGTGGCGTCGATGGTGGGCGGACCCATCCACACGGTGGCCCCGACCACCACGGCAACTGCGTTGACGTCGATCACCACGGGTCTGACCCCTGCTGAACACGGTCTGATCGGGTACCGCATCATGATCGGTGGTGAGGTGATGAACGTGCTGCGGTGGTACGTGGGCGATCAGGCGGTGCGTCGCTCGCACCCGCCGCGAGAGGTGCAACCGTTCGAGCCGTTCCTCGGTCAGACCGTTCCGGTGGTCAGCGTCGCCGAACTGCAGTCGTCAGCGTTCTCCGAAGCGCACTTGCGGGGCTGCGACCCGGTGGGGTGGCGTGCAGCATCCTCGATCGCCGTGCAAGCCCGTCTGAGAGGTCGAGGCCGGTGAGCGCTTCGTGTACTGCTATTACCCCGGCATCGACAAGATCGCTCACGAACGTGGTTTCGGCGAGTTCTACGAAGCCGAGCTCCGTGCTGCCGATCGACTCGTCGGTGATCTGCTCGAGTCGCTCCCGGCGGGGACTGCGCTGCTGGTCACCGCCGATCACGGTCAGGTGCACGTGGGCAACCGATTGGTGACTCCGTCGCCTGCGCTGCTGTCGTCGGTTTCGATCCAGTCCGGCGAGGGCCGATTCCGCTGGTTGCACGCCCTGAAAGGTGCCACCGACGAGCTTGCCTCGGCCGCTCGCGACGAGGTTCGGCCATCTGGCGTGGGTGGTGACCAAGGAGCAGACGCTCGACGAGCAGTGGTTCGGACCAGCGATGGCGCCGTCGGTGCGTACCCGACTCGGCGACGTCGCGTTGGTCGCCCACGAACCGGTGAGTTTCCACGACCCCGCCGACTCGGGGCCGTTCGAGTTGGTGTGTCGTCACGGGTCGCTCACCTCCGCCGAGGTCAACGTGCCGCTCGTCGGCGCGCTGGCGTGACGATCGCGAGGAAGGCATCCATGTCAGACACACACGAGTCGCTCCAACCAGATGACATCACCGACGGCGGCGCACCCGCCGGCGTCGACGATGCTGCGCAGGAAGAGTCGGTGACTTCGCCTGCCAAGGTGATGCGCATCGGGTCGATGGTCAAGCAGTTGTTGGAGGAGGTGCGCACCACAGCGCTCGACGAGGCATCGCGTGAGCGTCTTGCGGAAATCTACGAGCGGTCGGTGACCGAACTCTCCGAGGCCCTGTCGCCCGATCTCCAAGAAGAGTTGCGCTCGCTGGCGCTGCCGTTCGACGACGGGGAGATCCCGAGCGAGTCCGAGCTGCGCATCGCCAAGGCTCAGCTGGTCGGCTGGCTCGAGGGACTGTTCCATGGCATTCAGGCGACGCTGATGGCGCAACAGTTCGCCGCCCAACGCCAGCTCCAGGAAATGCGACAGCTGCCCGGGGGCCAGATGTCGCCGATGCCTGGTCAGTCGCCCCAGGAACCGGGTGGCGATCGCCCGGGTACGTACCTTTGAGTCAAGGCTCCGTCGAGCGCCCGTTGCGGCCGCTGGTGGCGATGTACACAGCGCTGGTGGTGGTCGTGCTTGCGCCACTGCTCGGGTTCCGGCAGTTCTACCTCACCGAAGACACGAGCGCGTCGTGGTTGCCAGTGAGTCGCCGGATCGGCGAGTTGCTGCGTCTGGGCGATTCGCACCTGATGGATCCGTCGCTCTGGCGTGGTGGGAACTTCGTTGCCGAGGCGCGATACGGGGTGTGGAATCCGCTCGCACTGCTGCTCGACGTCACCGTGCTGCAACTCGACGACCTCGTGCTCGCCATGGGCATCGTGGTGTACGTCTACCTGGCGGTGCTCGCAACCGGTGTGTACCTGCTCGCCCGCGAGTATGGGGCTACGACCTGGTCGGCCGCGGTCGGCGGTGTGGTGATGGCCACCGGTGGGTGGACGCTGTGGATGGATGCGGCCTGGTGGATTCCGCACCTGGCGTCGTTGGCGTTCACTCCGTTCGTCTGGCTGACCGCGCGTCGAGCCGTTGCGGGCAACGCGGCGCCCGGGTGGTTCGCCGTGGCCGCTGCGTTGTGCATCACGGCGAGCAATCCCTACAGCGTCGTGGTGGTCTTCGTCATCGTGGTCGCCGTCGTCATCGAGAATGCGGACCGGACGAGTTGGCAGGCCGTCGCCATGGTCGCATCGTCACTGGTTGCGGTCGGGTTGTTGACGGCGTTCGTGTACATCGCGTTTCGGCAGACGTCCGGCGTGGGCTATCGAGAGACCGGCACATTCAACGACGAGTCGTGGTCGCCCGGGCTCGGTGATCTGCTCGCGATGAGCTCTCCCACAGCGACACCGGTCGTTCCGAATTTCGGGCGATCGGTGATCGGGTTTCCCGCTGCGTACCTCGGGTGGTTCGTGCTCCCGCTCGCCCCGTGGCTGCAATGGCGAACGCTGCTTCGCCGCCACAACTTGGGGCTCGCCGTGTTCGGAGTCGTCTTCTTGGTGTTGTGTCTCGGCCCGTCGAACTTCTGGTTCTTCCGGTGGCCGATGCGCCTGATCCCGTACCTTCACCTGCCCATCGTGATCGGGGCGGTCGTGGTGCTCGGCGCCGGCCTCGTCCTGGATCGTCGGCGAGAGCGGGCGCTCGCGAGCGCCACGATCGTTGTCGCAGGGGCCTATCTGTCGTGGTCGGATGTCCCCGACGACCTGTGGTGGCACCTCGCCGGTGCCGCCCTGATCGGGGTCGCGACCATGGCCACCGTGGCCGTTGCGGTTCGACATCGGGGCCTTGTCGCTCCTGTTGTCCTCGCGTCGACGTTGGCGGTGCTGGTGCTGCAGCTCCAATGGAAGCCGACCAACGAGAGCGTGCGCCACTTCGCGATGCCGGATGCGGCGAGCGACTTCACCGACAGTTTCGAAGACCGCTACGAGGGGCGGGTGCTGCAGATCGCTCGTTTCGAGTCGATCCCGGAACCGGACCGGCAGCCGACGAAGGCCTATCGAGATCTGACGATCGGCTCCGCCTACGCGATCGCTGGAGTCGAGGCGTACTCGGCATACAGCGGAATCGGGTTCACGACACATGATGCTGCGCTGTGTTTCCGCTTTGACGGGGCGACATGCGCCGACGCCTGGTCGCTGACTGTGGTTGCCAGCGGAGGAAGGCCGCGACATCATCCTCGCCGACGTGCTCGGGGTCGAAACAGTGGTGGTGCAGCGAGCACTGGTCGACACCGTTGGTGTTGCTGCCCCATCCGGATGGGTGATGTCGGAGTCGACCGATCACGTGGCGGTCTGGGAGCGAGAAGAGCCGATCCGTTGGCCGAACGGTCGGCTGACGCACGTTGTGGGGCCGGTGGCCGTGTCGGGGAACACTCTTCAGCGAGCGCACCTCGAGTTCGTCGAGATGCAACGAACAGGGGACGGCCCGGCGCAACTGACGTTTGCCCGGCTTGCGTGGCCCGGCTACGAGGCCACGATCGATGGACGGCCACTCCCCGTCGGCGGTGACGCTGCTGGATTGCTCACCGTGACGATCCCCGCCGAGGTCGCCGATGGTGAGATCGTCCTCACCTGGGTACCGCCGTATTGGCGTCCGTCGCTGGCAGTGCTGGCCCTCGGGGTTCTGGTCGCGCTCGCCACGCAGTTGGTGTGGTGGAGGTCGCAGCGCCCCGAGACCGAGACCGAATCACCCGGCTAGAGTCCAGACGAACCACACCCGCGTAGTTCGAAGATCAGAGATCCGTGCCCGATTCCTTCACCCACCTCCACGTCCACACCGAGTTCTCGATGCTCGACGGGGCGGCGCGACTCGACGAGATGGTGGCCAAAGCGGTGTCCGACGGGATGCCGGCAATCGGGATGACCGATCACGGCAACATGTACGGCACGCTGGACTTCTACAAGGAGTGCAACAAGCAGGGCATCAAGCCGATCATCGGTACCGAGGCCTACATGGCCCACGATCACCGCAGCGAGCGACCCACTCGGCGAGGCCGCGTCGACGACTCGGGCGGCGACACCGAGGGCGGCAAGAAGCTCTACTACCACCTCACCCTGTTGGCCGAGAACCAAACCGGCTACAAGAACCTGATCCAGCTGTCGAGCCTGGCGTTCATGGAGGGCTACTACTACAAGCCTCGGATGGACTGGGAGCTGTTGGAGAAGTACTCCGACGGCCTGATCGCCACCACCGGCTGCCTCGGCGGCCACGTACTGCAGTCGTTGCTGAACGGCGACGAGCAGGGCGCGATCGAGAAGGCTGCTCGTCTGCAGGACATCTTCGGGCGCGACAACCTGTTCGTCGAATTGCAGGATCACGGGCTGCCAGCGCAGCGCGAGACCAACCCGAAGCTGATCGAGATCGCCAAGAAGATCGGCGCTCCGCTGCTGGCCACCAACGACAGCCACTACACGCACCAGGAGGATCACGAGGCCCACGACGCGCTGTTGTGCGTGCAGACCGGTGCGTTGCTGTCCGACACCAAGCGCTTCAAGTTCGAGGGCAGCGAGCACTACCTGAAGACGGCCGCCGAGATGCGGTACCTGTTCCGCGAAGTGCCCTCTGCCTGCGACAACACGCTTGTGGATCGCCGAGCGGGCCCAGCTCGAAATCGAGTTCGGCAAGCCCTTGCTCCCGAACTTCCCGGTGCCCGAAGGCTTCGACGACGCCTCGTACCTCGAGCACCTCACGTGGGAGGGGGCGAAGAAGCGTTGGGGCGAGCAGATCCCCAACGATGCTGTCGAGCGGCTGAGCTACGAACTCAAGGTCATCAACGACATGGGGTTCGCGTCGTACTTCCTCATCACGTGGGACCTGATCAAGCACGCCCGCGACGCCGGCATCCGGGTCGGGCCTGGACGAGGGTCGGCTGCGGGCTGTGCCGTCGCCTACAGCTTGTGGATCACCGACCTCGACCCGATCAAGTACGACCTGCTGTTCGAGCGGTTCCTCAACCCGAGTCGTGTGTCGATGCCCGACATCGACATGGACTTCGACTCGCGATACCGCGACGAGATGATCCGCTACGCCGCCGAGCGCTACGGACGCGACCACGTTGCCCAGATCATCACCTTCGGCACGATCAAAGCTCGTAACGCCGTGCGCGATGCGGCCCGGGTGCTCGGCTATCCGTACGGGGTGGGCGACAAGCTCGCCAAGGCGATGCCACCGATGGTGATGGGCCGCGACACGCCGCTGAAGTACTGCTTCGAGCAGAGCCCGAAGTACGCCGACGGGTACAAGGCCGCTGCCGATCTGCGTGCGATGTACGACACCGACGCCGACTTGAAGAAGGTGATCGACGTCGCCAGGGGACTCGAGGGCTTGAAGCGGTCCGACGGTATCCACGCCGCCGCCGTGGTGATCACCAAAGACCCGGTCACCGACTACGTCCCGATCCAGCGCAAACCCGAATCGGGCACCGATCCAGCCGATGCCCCGGTCGTGACGCAGTACGAAATGCACGGCGTCGAAGACCTGGGCCTGCTGAAGATGGACTTCCTCGGGCTGCGCAACCTCGATGTCATCACCGACGCCGAGGCGATGATCCGTGCCCAGCGCGACCCCGACTTCGTGATCGACGATGTTCCGCTCGACGACCAGCCGACGTTCGACCTGTTGACCAAGGGCGAGACGATCGGTGTGTTCCAGCTCGAATCGCCACCGATGCGTCAGCTGCTCAAGGCAATGGCGCCGAACACCTTCGAAGACGTGTCCGCTGTGTTGGCGCTGTATCGGCCGGGGCCGATGAGCGTCAACATGCACTACGACTACGCCGACCGCAAGAACGAACGCAAACCGGTCGAGTACTTCCACGAGGACGCAGAAGAGGTGCTCGGCGACACCTACGGCCTGATGATCTATCAGGAGAGCGTGATGCGTGTCGCGCAGAAGTTCGCCGGCTACTCACTGGCCGAAGCAGACAACCTTCGCAAGGCCATGGGCAAGAAGGTGCGAGAGGTGATGGCCGAGGCCCGAGACGGCTTCGAAGCCGGGGTGGTGCGCACCGGCTACGAGCCAGCGCTCGGCAAGGAACTGTTCGACATCATCGAGAAGTTCGCCGACTACGCGTTCAACAAGAGCCACACCTTCGGGTACGGCCTCGTCACGTACCAGACCGCGTATCTGAAGGCGCACTATCCGGTCGAGTACATCGCCTGTCTGCTCACCAGCGTCAAGAACAACCTCGACAAGGCAGCGACGTACCTGGCCGACTGTCGTTCGATGGGCATCAAGGTGCTGCCGCCCGATGTCAACCGGTCGATGACGAACTTCGGCGCGCTCGCTCCTGACGAGCTGCCTCCTGGTGTCACCTTGTCGGTCGGGAGCCCCGGAGCGATCACGTTCGGGATGTCGGCCGTGCGCAACGTCGGCGAGGCGCTCGTCGAGCTGTTGATCGCTGAGCGTGACGAGAACGGGCAGTTCACCAGCTTCCACGATTTCGTCGAACGCGTCCCCGAGCCAGTACTCAACAAACGCACGATCGAGTCGCTGATCAAGGGCGGCGCCTTCGACAACCTCGGCCACACCCGACGTGGGTTGCTGACCGTGTTCGAACACATCATCGACACCACCGTCAAGCGTCGCCGCGAGCGCGAAAAGGGCGTGATGAGCTTGTTCGGCGACTGGGGCGACAGCGACGGTGAGGCTGACGGTGGTTCCGGTGCCGGATCAGGCGACGGATTCGACGAGCGGACCGAGATCCCCGACCTCGCCTTCGACAAGACCGAACAGCTCCGCTACGAAAAGGAGATGCTCGGGCTGTACGTGTCCGATCACCCGTTGTTCGGTGTCGAAGCGGCATTGCGCCGCAAGGTCGAACAGTCGGTGCTCGATCTGCAGACGATGGAAGACGGCGCCAACGTGGTGGTCGGTGGCGTGATCACCAACCTCGCGCGAAAGTTCACCAAGAAGGGCGACCAGATGGCCGTGTTCTTGTTGGAGGACCTCGACGCCTCGATCGAGGTCACGATCTTTCCCCGCACACTCGCCGAACAGGGCCACAAACTCGAAGACGACCTGATCGTCGCGGTCAAGGGGCGCCTCGACCGCCGCGACGAGTCACGCTTCGGCCTGATCGGCCAGACGATCACCGTGCTGTCAGGCCTCAGCGACGGTCCGGCGGTGCCGCTGCGGCTGCGTTTGCCGTCGGCTGCGCTCGACGAACTCAAGATCCAACGTTTGAAGCGGATCCTGCGCGAACACCCTGGTGACTCGGTGGTCATGGTCGACATCGGCCAGGGCAAAGTCCTCAAGTTGGCCGACGAATTCCGGGTCGATCTCGACCGTTCGGTCGGTGAACTTCGCATGGCCTTCGGGCATGAGGCCGTGCTGCTGTAGAATAGTCCGAATGGCACTGGACGTTTCGACCAACGACGCTGCGGCCCTGACCGACTCCGACCTCGACGAATTGGCGTCGATGGAAGAGGCGTTCAGCGCTGGGCAGCTCTCCAAGGCGAAGGAGGACTGGGTCCTGATCACCACCGCCCGATTCGGCGGGGCGTTGCACGGATTCACGTTCTCCACACTCGAACGCATCGGCGGAACGCCGTGCGTGCTGATCGGGTCTGATGTCGGTCAAGCGATCGTCCAAGCGTGATCAGGTGCTGCGAGGGCTCATCGGCGAGGCCTACCACCGTGCGCTGATGGCGTTCCCCGACGAAGACGTCGTCGTTGGTTGCCGCTTCGTCAGCGCCGACGGTCTCGAGGCGTTCAAGGACCTGCGCGAAGTCACCCCGTCACCCGGTTCCAACGCCGTGGGCGAGGAGCGCGCGTGGGGTCGCCGCCTCGCCAAGCGATTCGGTGTCGATGCAAAGTACGACGCCAAGAGCTTCATCGCGGCCAGCGGCAGCGCCGACGGGTTCCTCGACCACGAGTCGTCGAAGCCCGACAAGCTCGACCCCGGCGTGATCGAGATGTTCTCCGCCGTGCCAGTGGCCAAGGGTGGAGCGATGGTCGTGTATGGCTGGACCATGGCCGAAGACCTCCTCAAGCTCGGCAAGCGCTGAGCGGGGCGCCGGCCTGGCGATGACATGACCGAGTTCGCCGAGGTCGTTCGTTCTCGGCGGATGACCCGGGCGTTCGACGCTCGGCCGATCGAGCCAGGAGTTCTCGACGAACTGGTCGACCTGGCGTCGCGAGCGCCGAGCGCCGGCAAGACCCAGGGCTGGCATCTGGTGGTGCTCGAAGGCGATGACACCGCCCGGTTCTGGGATGCGACCCTGCCAGCGGTGAAGCGCGACTCGTTCCGCTGGCAGCATCTGCTCACTGCGCCGGTGATCGCCCTACCGCTCGCCGACTCGAAGGCCTACGTCGATCGCTACGCCGAGCCCGACAAGGTACAGACCGGCCTCGGGGCAGGGGCGGGCGCGTGGCCAGTGCCGTATTGGACCATCGACACCTCGATGGCCGTGATGGCGCTGCTGCTCGCCGCCGAAGACGTCGGGCTCGGAGCGCTGTTCTTCGGGGTGTTCCGAGGCGAACGTCGACTCCGTCACGACCTGGGGATTCCGAACGGGCTCGAACTGCTCGGTGCGATCGCCCTCGGTCACCCGCTCGCCGAGTCCGCCGATCCAGCGTCAGGCCCTGGGCGCAGCGCCGGCCGCAGCCGTCGCGCTGCGCACCAGATCGTCCATCGCGGCGGGTGGTGACCGAACAACACGGGTCAGGCCACTGTTGCCCCGTCAGGTTTCGGGGTGGGGTTCGGTGATGATCTTGTCGCCCGTGATGGTGACCTTGCGGCCGGTCAGCTTCTCGGCGAAGCCCTGCAACGTGTCCTGGGGCAGTTCGCAGGTGTAGTCGCGGCAGACGTACGCGAATCCCTCGGCGCGGTCGTTCCACAGCGGCGAGTCGTACGGCTCACCCCAGGCGAGCACGGTGTCGGGACGCCAGACCGACTGGGCGAGGCGCACGAAATCGGGTCGATCACCCACGATGACCACTTCCGTCAGTCCCCGACGGCGCAGGTCGGTGGCCACCATGGCGTTGGAGTGCTGGCCCGGCGACTTCTCGATGGCAGCAGCAAGGAGCTGCAGGATCCGCTCGGCCTGGTTCGTGTACCGCTGCTCGCCGGTGAGTGCTGCAAGGCGAAACAGTGCGATCGCGGCGGTCGAGTTGGCCGACGGCGTGGCACCGTCGGTGAGATCCTTCTGTCGGACCACCAGTTGTTCGGCGTCTTCGGCGGTGGTGAAGAGTCCGCCTTGTTCTGGGTCGAAGAACCAGTCCAGCAGTGTGTCGGCGGTGCGAACGGCCTCGTCGATCCACCGCGCCTCGCCGCTTGCCTCGGCGAGCCGTGTGAACGCGTCGACGAGCGCAGCGTGATCGGCAGCGAGCGCCGCGTGGCGTGCCGGCGGCTGGCCATCCGCCTGCCAGCTGCGAGACCAGCGGCCGCGGTCGTCGCGTAGTTCTCGGAGCAGGAATTCGGCGTTGGCGATCGCGGCGTCGAGCCAGTCGCGCCGTCCGAAGACCGAAGCGGCCTGAGCGAGTGACGACAGGAACAGGGCGTTCCACTCGGTGAGCACCTTGTCGTCGAGGCCTGGCTTGGGTCGCTGAGCACGGGCAGCGCGCAGGGCCTTCACCGCAGCATCGAGTTCGGGTGTTCGCAGCAGTTGGCCGCGGGCGGCGATCCGGTTGGGGATGGAACGCCCCTCGAAGTTGCCTTCGTCGGTGATGCCGTACCAGTCGATCAGTGTCTCCACGACCGCAGTGTCGACCTGGGGGAGTGCGGCGCGGACTTCGGCGGGCGTCCAGGTGCTGAACCATCCCTCGACGGTGTTGCCGTGCGAGTCGAGTGAGTCGGCGTCCTCGGCGGAGTAGAAGCCGCCGTCGGGGTGACGCAACTCGGTGAGCACGTAGTCGATCGTCTCCTCGATCACGAGCCGCCAATCCGCCGGCCGAGCACGATCACGCCCTTGAGGTAGATCCCGAGCAGCAGCGCCTGGTCGTACAGCATCTTCTCGAAGTGAGGAACGAGCCACTCGCGGTCGGTCGAGTAGCGGGCGAACCCACCGCCGACGTGGTCGTACATGCCGCCCGAGCACATCGCGTCGAGCGTGGTTTGAATGATCCGCTTGGGGCCGTCGCCGGCGGTCGTCATGTAGGCCCGGAGCATCAGCTCCAGATGCGAGGTCGTCGGGAACTTGGGTGCCTGGCCGAAGCCGCCCCACTCGGTGTCGAATGCCTTGGCCAGATTCTGCAGTGCCGGCATTGAGCATGTCGACGCCCGGCACGTCGTTCTTCGGCTTGAGTTTGGTGCTGGTGGACAGCGCCTTGGTCGAGCGCGCTGACGTTCTGCTGCACATCCTCGGGCTTGTTCCGGTAGACGTCGTCGATGGCGTCCATCAGTTGCATGAACGCCTCCTTCGGGAAGTAGGTGCCCCCGTAGAAGGGCTCACGATTCGGGGTCATGAACACCGTCATCGGCCAGCCGCCTCGGCCGGTCAGCGCCTGCACGGCGTCCATGTAGAGCGCGTCGACGTCGGGGCGTTCCTCACGATCGACCTTGACATTGACGAACAGCTCGTTCATCTTGGCGGCGACCTCGGTGTCTTCGAAGCACTCGTGCGCCATCACGTGGCACCAGTGGCAAGCGGAGTATCCGACCGACAGCAGAATCGGCACGTTGCGCTCCTCAGCGGCGGCGAACGCCTCAGATCCCCACGGGTACCAGTCGACCGGGTTGTCACGGTGCTGGCGCAGATACGGCGAGGTCTCGTCGGCAAGTCGGTTCACGGTTTCGACCGTACCGCCATCGTTCTCGTGAACGAGGTGCGCAACTGGGCCGCATCTTGTTCACGAGAACACGTAGGCGGCGGCTGGTGGTTCGTCCGGAGGGTCGCAGTGGTGGCTGAACTCGAAGCCGGCTCGCTCGAGCGCGGCGCGCGACACAGTGTTGTCGATCGCTGGTGCTGCGACACACACGTTCGTGTCGGGAAACCGGGTGAGCGCGAACCGGGCGAACTCGCGAAGCAACCGACCACCGAAATTGCGGCCACGGTGGCGTGCACCGACCAGGTAGTCGATGCCGACGGCGTCAGAAATGGCGACCGCCGAATCCGTGTCGGGGTAGTCGACATGTCGGTAGCACTGCACGAGCCCAGCGGGTTCGTCATCGATCTGCGCGATCCACATGAGGGTGTCGTCGCCGGTGCCGTCGATACGGGGCAGGTACTTGGCTGTCACCGACTCGATCTCGGCCGGTTGGTTCCACCATCGGGCGACGACCGGATCGGCGAACCATTCGACGAGGAGGTCGAAGTCGTCGACGGTCAACGGTCGAAACGAGATCGTGATCGCCGGTTCGAGCAACTCGATCCGATTGCCGAACGGGTCGTCGGCGTACACCCGGTCGTAGCCCTCCAGCGGCTCGTCGTCGCGAAGCGGCACGCCAGCGGTGCGGAGGTGCTCGACGAGCGCTGGTAGATCGTCGACCAGCAGCGCCGGGTGGGCCTTGCGAGCCGGGCGGAAATCAGCCTCGACCCCCAGGTGGATCTTCAGGTCGCCGCGCTCGAACCAGCAGCCGCCACGAGCTGCGAGGTGCGGTGGCTTTGGCACCTGGGGAACTCCGAGCAGCCCCTCGTAGAAGGCAATCGCCTCGTCCTCACACCCGGCGGGCATCGCCAACTGCACGTGGTCGATACGGCGAATTCGCATCGCCGCAGTCTTGCGGGTCAGGCGCCGATGGCGTGGTAGCCGCCGTCGACGTGGATGATCTCGCCGGTCGTGGCGGGGAACCAGTCGGACAGCAGAGCGATCACGGCGCGGGCGACCGGTTCGGAGTCGGTGACGTCCCAGCCGAGCGGGGCGCGGTCGTCCCAGACGTCTTCGAACTTCGAGAAGCCCGGGATCGACTTGGCGGCCATCGTCTTGATCGGCCCAGCTGCAACCAGGTTCGAGCGGATCCCGCGTGGGCCGACCTCTTTGGCGAGATAACGCGACACGCTCTGCAGCGCCGACTTCGCAACGCCCATCCAGTTGTACGCAGGCCATGCCTGTTGGTTGTCGAAGTCGAGTCCGACGAACGAGCCGCCCGGGCCCATCAGCGGCAGGAACGCATCGGCCAACGCCTTGAGTGAATAGGTCGAGATGTGCATGGCGATCGCCACGTCGTCCCATTGGGCGGCGAGGAAGTCGTCGCCGAGGCACACCTCGGGTGCGAACCCGATGGCGTGCAGCACACCGTCGACGTGGCCCCACTTCTCGGCCAGCGCCTCGCGCACCGCGACACCATGTTCGGGCACCGTGACGTCGAGCTCGAACACGTCGATGTCGTCGCCGAGTTTTCGGGCGGTGCGCTGTGTGAGCTTCAGCGCCCGACCTGCGCCGGTGAGCACGATGTCGGCGCCTTCGGCGCGGGCGAGCTGTGCCACGCCGAACGCCAACGAGGCATCGGTGAGGACGCCGGTGATCACAATCTTCTTGCCGTCGAGCAGACCCATGTCCCGGACCGTAGATGATCGCCGAGGCGCGGTCGTGTCCCTTGGTGATTCGACAGGCGCGTGTGCCACGCTGTCGCCATGCGCATCGGCATCTTCGGCGGAACCGGACCAGCAGGCAGCGGGCTCGCTGCTCGACTTGCAAGCATCGGCTACCCGACGGTCATCGGGTCGCGGTCGAAGTACCGGGCAATGGAGACCGTCGACGAGTTGTTGGGCAAGTGGCCCCAGCTCGAGGGCTTGCTCGAGGCGGGCGACAACGCCGCTGCAGCCGACTGCGACATGGTCGTCATCGCCACACCATGGGACTCTGCAGCCAGCACAGCGCAGGAGAACCAAGACGCACTGGCCGGCAAGATCGTCATCTCGATGGCCAACGCACTCGTTCGTGTGAACAAAGAGTTCCAGCCGCTCGTGCCCCCTCGGGGCAGCGTGGCCGCTCACGTGCAAGCAGCCATTCCGCGCAGCCGAGTCGTGGCCGCGTTCCATCACCTCCCCGCTGCGGAGCTCGGGCACATCGATCAGCCGATCGATTCCGACGTGTTGATCTGCGCCGACGACTCCTCCGCAGTGCGAGAGGTGAGCGAGATCGTCGCCCAGTTCCCTGGCTGCCGCCCGCTCGACTCCGGCGAACTGTCGAACGCCACGGCGATCGAGGCGTTCACAGCGGTGCTTCTGCAGCTCAACGTGCGCTACAAGACGCGGGTCGCTCCGAAACTGACGGGAATCAAAAGCGACCCTCGCATTGTTGACGCCGGGTGATGCAGCTCTACGACACCGCGCGCCGCGCCATCGTGGCGTTCGAACCGAACGACCACGTGTTGATGTACACCTGCGGGATCACCCCGTACGACGCCACCCATCTGGGGCACGCTGCGACGTTCATCGCCTACGACGTGTTGCAGCGTCGACTGATCGACATGGGACACACCGTGCGCTGCATTCGCAATGTCACCGATGTCGACGACCCGTTGTTCGCCAAGGCTCGTGAACTCGGCATCCACTACCTGGACCTCGCCGCTGGCGAGGAGGCGCGCTTCGAACGCGACATGGACGCGCTCAACGCCCTTCCGGTGGCGGCCACGCCCCGCGCATCGTCGGCGATCCCCGACATCCGAGGGTTCATCGGAATGGTGCTCGACCGCGGGTTCGCCTACGAGTCGGGTGGTTCTGTGTACTTCGACGTCTCGAAGTTCGGTTCGTTCGGCTCGCTGAGCCACTACACCGACGACGAGATGCTCGCTCTGGCCAAGGAGCGTGGTGGCAACATCGACGATCCCAACAAGCGCTCGCCGCTCGACTTCGTGCTCTGGCACCCCTCAGCAGCCGACGAACCATCTTGGGACACGATGTGGGGTCCTGGCCGGCCCGGATGGCACATCGAGTGCTCAGCACTTGCACTGCGCGAACTCGGCACGACCATCGACCTGCACGGTGGGGGAGCCGACCTGATCTTCCCGCACCACGAGTGCGAGCGCGCCCAGTCCGAAGCGGCCACCGGTGAATCGTTCGTGAAGCACTGGATGCACACCGCGCTCATCCACAAAGACGGCGAGAAGATGTCGAAGAGCCTCGGCAACCTCGTGTTCGTCGATCAGCTCCGTGAGACGTGGGACCCGCGTGCCATCCGGCTCGGCATCATCGAGCACCACTACCGCAACGAGTGGGAGTGGGACGACACGCTGATGCCGCGCAACGCAGCGCGACTCGACGCATGGAACGAACGCTCCGGTTCGAACCCCGATCTCCTCGACGAGGTCCGCGCTCGCCTCGACGACGACCTCGACACGCCCGGTGCAGTCGCAGCGATCGATGCAGCGGCCCTCGCTGGAGCCGGAGTCGGCGAAGCGGCCGCATTGCTCGGCGTCGACCTCGACTGATCTCGCGGTGAGCGACGCACGCACCATGCGTGCTCACCGCTCACCGCGTCGGAATTGGGGGCGTTGACACGAAGTTCACGTTCCGCGCTTCTTTTGTGCGATCGTGCGGTCTACTCTGCAGGCATGACGTCACAGCCCGGAGCAGGAGCGATGCAGCAGCGTGTGCGCCGCGTCGGCCGTCCGTTGGCGTCGAAGTTGTGGAACATCGAGCTGTCCGGCTTCGAACGTCTCCCGGTGTCGGGCCCGGCCATCTTGTGCCCGAACCACATCAGCTTTCTCGACTCGGCGTTCTTGATGCTCACGGTGGCACGCAACATCTCCTTCGTCGGCAAGGCCGAGTACATGGACTCGTGGAAGACCAAGCATCTCTTCCCGGCGATGGGCATGATCCCGATCGATCGTGCCGGTGGCGACAAGAGCACCGCAGCGCTCGACGCGGCCGAAGAAGTCCTGCGCCGCGGCGAACTCTTCGGGATCTTCCCCGAGGGCACTCGCAGCCGCAACGGCAACCTCCACAAGGGGCGCACGGGAGCTGCGCGGTTGGCGATGAAGCTCGACTGCCCGATCTTCCCCGTCGGTGTCATCGGTACCGACCAGATTCAGCCGCCCGACGCAAAGATGCCCAAGCTGTTCAGTTCGTGCGAGATCAAGATCGGTCGACCGATTCGTCCCGAGCGGTACCGGGGTCGTGGCGCCGAGCACATCGCATGGCGTTCGATGATCGACGAAGTGATGTTCGAGATCCGCGAGCTGACGGGGCAGACCTACGTCAACACCTATGCCGGGGCCAAGGCCGAGACCGAGCCCACGGTGGCCGCGCGTGTGGCATCGGTGTCAGAACCGAGCCCGCTGAGGATCGTCAACGCCCAGGCATCGGTCGAGCGCGAGTTCACGCTCGTCGCCGGCAACTGACCGTCCGGCACGCAACCCACCCGTCGGGACCGCGGCGCCTCGTCCTATCCTGACGGTCGCATGTCGAACATCACGGTCTCCCTCCCCGACGGATCCCAACGCGAACTGGCCGATGACGCCACTGCGCTCGATCTGGCCGCCGCCATCGGCTCCGGCTTGAAGAAAGCGGCGGTCGCTGCGGTCGTCGACGGCGAGGAGACCGATCTCACCGCCGCGCTCCGTGACGGTGCCACAGTGGCGATCATCACAGCCGGTACGCCCGAGGGTCGTCACGTGCTGCGTCACTCGACGGCGCACGTGATGGCGCAGGCCGTCACGCGGCTGTTCCCTGGCGCGAAGTTCTCGATTGGCCCGGCCATCGAGAACGGCTTCTACTACGACTTCGAGCTGCCCGAGCGCCAAGACGTTCAGCGACGACGACCTCGAGCGCATCGAGGCCGAGATGCGTGAGATCGTCAAGGCGAATCAGCCGTTCGTCCGCTCGGAGATGTCGATGGCCGAGGCCAAGGAGCTCTTCGCCGACCAGCCCTACAAGGTCGAGATCATCGAGCGTGTCGAATCTGCTGAAGCGGACAACGACGATGCCGCCGAAGTCGGCGAGGGCGGCGTGATCAGCGCCTACCGCAACACCGACTCGTTCGTCGACATGTGTGTCGGCCCCCACGTTCCGTCGACCGGCAAACTCGGCTTCTTCAAGCTGCAACGAGTGTCGGGTGCCTACTGGCGCGGCAACGAGAAGGGCCCGATGCTGCAGCGCATCTACGGCACCGCGTGGGAGTCCAAGCAGGCACTTGCCGAGCACCTCCACCAGTTGGAGGAAGCCGCCGAAGCGCGACCACCGCAAGCTGGCCACCGAACTCGATCTCCTCAGTTTCCCGAGCGAACTCGGCGGGGGACTGGCGGTGTGGCACCCCAAGGGCGCCATCGTGCGCAAGTTGATGGAGGACTACAGCCGGACGCGTCATGAGCACGGCGGCTACGAGTTCGTCTACACGCCGCACCTCGCCAACGGCAAGCTGTTCGAGACGTCCGGTCACCTCCAGTGGTACGCCGACGGCATGTACCCGCCGATGGAGATGGACAACGGCACGTACTACATGAAGCCCATGAACTGCCCGATGCACTGCTTGATCTTCCGCAGTCGGCAGCGCAGCTACCGCGAGCTGCCCTTGCGGCTGTTCGAACTCGGCAACGTGTACCGCTACGAACGTGCCGGCACGTTGCATGGGCTGATGCGGATTCGTGGCTTCACCCAGGACGACAGCCACATCTACTGCACCAAGGAGCAGCTGGCCACCGAGGTCGCCAGCCTGCTCGACTTCGTGCTGTCGGTGCTGCGCGCGTTCGGATTCGACGACTTCACGTTCAACCTCTCCACCAAAGATCCCGACAAGTACGTCGGCAGCGACGAGATCTGGGACGAGGCCACCGAGGCGTTCCGCGAAGCACTCGATGCTCATGGTCTCGAGTACGCCGTCAAGGAAGGCGACGCTGCGTTCTACGGTCCCAAGATCGACATCGACGTCAAAGACGCCATCGGACGGTCGTGGCAGCTGTCGACCATCCAGGCCGACTTCCAACTCCCTGAGCGTTTCGACCTCGAATACGTCGGCGCCGACAACGGGCGCCACCGGCCGATCATGTTGCACCGGGCGCTCTTCGGTTCCATCGAACGGTTCTTCGGAGTGCTGATCGAGCACTATGCGGGCGCGTTCCCGACCTGGCTGGCCCCGACGCAGGTGCGGGTCCTCGCCGTCGCAGAGGCCCACGAGCCGTATGCCGCCGGCGTCATCGAGACGCTCCGTTCAGCTGGAGCCCGCGTCGACACCTCGCCTGCAGACGACGGGCTCGGCAAGCGGATCCGCAACGCGAAGCTCGAAAAGATCCCGTACGTCCTGGTCGTCGGCGACGACGACGTCGCTGGTGGAACGGTCGGGGTCAACCCGCGTGGCGGCGAGGTCGAGCGCGGGGTGCCCGTTGCCGACTTCGTCGAGCAGTTCCTCGGGGAAGTGGCTGCAGCCGAAACGGCGGCGCTCGGGGCCTGAGATGCTGGAGCGCATCTGGTCGGGATGGAGGTCGGCGTACGTGAGCGATGCACCCGTCCGCTCGCGGGCCCATGCTCCCGAGGCGGGCAGCGTGTTCACGCGCCTGCTCCAGTCGGGTGCCCCCGACACCGAGACCCACATCGTGCATCGCGGCGACACCTGTTTCGTGGTGGCCAATCTGTTTCCGTACACCACCGGCCACCTCCTCGTGGTGCCGAACCGCGAGGTGGCCGATCTCGACGGCCTGACGGGGGAGGAGACCGCCGATCTCTGGGCAACAGTCACACAGGCGGTTCGGGTGGTCCGCTCGGTGTACGCACCTGACGGCCTGAATGTCGGGCTCAATCTCGGCCGTCCGGCCGGCGGCTCGGTGCCTGATCATCTGCACGTCCACGTCGTGCCGCGATGGACGGGCGACTCGAACTTCATGTCGGCGATCGCCAACACCCAGACCCTGCCCGAGGCGCTCGTCGACACGGCGGCCAAACTCCGTGCGGGTTGGGTGAGCGTGGCCGCCGAGCGTCAGTAGCCTGGCTGCGATGACCGACGATCTCCGCGACGAACTGCCAGCCGACCTCGACCCGTCGGCGTTCGTCGGCGCGTACCAGTTCCCCGACAACAGTCGTCGGCGTTGGCCTGGCGTCCTGTATCTCGTGATCGCAGCGATCGCCGTGGTCGTCTACGTCGCGTTCGAAGACGCGGCGATCGTGAACGTCGGCTGGCTGGTGGCTGCTGGGATACTCGCGGCGGTCGGGGTGTTCTCGATCACGAGTGGTTGGCGGATGCACGTCGACGAAACCGAAGCCCTCGTGGCGGCCCAGCAGGCGCTCGAATTCCCGGTCGGGCACTCGTCCGCGCAGCAGGTGTGGCGCGGGCTGCGCAGCCGGCCCACGTGGAGGGTGCTCTGCTACTCGGCCGACGACCCGCCAGCCGAGCGCGGACTCGTCCTGGTCGATGCGATCGATGGGCGCATCATCGAGCATCTTCGCGAGGACAACCCCGAACTGGTCGCCGACGCGCGATAGCGTCGGCTCTCGATGTTCGACGGCAAGTTCCGCACTCCGGTCGACAAGGCCGTCAAACCGGTCGGCGCCGCGCTTCGAAAGACCGGCCTCACCCCCGACCACCTGACGATCCTCGGGATGCTCGTCGGCGTCGGCGCAGCCGTGGCGATCGGTGCCGGGATACCTCCGCCTCGGTCTCCTCCTCGTGATTCTCGCTGCGCTGCCCGACCTGCTCGACGGGGCGCTCGCCAAGGCTTCCGACACCGCCAGCCAACGCGGCGCATTCTTCGACTCGACCGTCGATCGCATCACCGACGCGCTCCTCCTCGGCGGTATCGCCTGGTATTTCGCCAGCGAAGAGTCGCCACACATGGCGCTGTTGCCGTATCGCGGTGATGGCGGTGTCGAGCATCATCAGCTATCAGCGGGCAAAAGCCGAGTCGTTGGGCATCGATGCCAAGGGCGGATTGATGGAACGCGCCGAGCGGATCATCGCGATCTGCCTCGGCCTGCTGTTCCCGGTGCTGCTGATCCCGATCCTGTGGATCATGCTCGTGCTCACGTCGATCACCGCGGTGCAACGCTTCGTCAAGGTCTGGAGGCAGGCAGCGGTCGCGCCGGTCACGGCGGCCAAGATCGAGATGCGCCGATCGCGACGTCAGAGCCGTCGAGTGGCACGAAGTGAGCGCCGCCGGACAGCGTGTGCCCCGTCGGCCCACCTGAGCAATCGCAGCATCGTGACCCAACGCAATCGCTTACTCGACCCCGTCGCCGGCTCGCGTCGACTCCTCGATGCTGCCACCACGTCGTCGTACCGCCTCGGTGCCCTCGCTGCGCGTCGGCTGCCCGCGGTGGTCGCTGCGGGAATGGTGACCCCGGCAGGGCTCGGTGCGAACTTCGCGAGCCCCGAGCGCCGAGCGATGATCGAGCGCCATCTCCGGCGCGCCGACCCGACACTGCGTGGCCTGAGGCTGAGGCGAGCCGTGCAGGAAGCGTTCGACTCCTACGCTCGCTACTGGCTCGAGAGCTTCCGGTTGCCGACACTGTCGGTCGACGTGGTCGAGCGAGGGTTCGATGTCGACGGCTATCAGCACATCGTCGAGGCGCTCGACCACGGCAATGGGGTCATCCTCGTGCTGCCGCATCTCGGCGGCTGGGAATGGGCCGGCCGTTGGATCGTCGATCAGGGACACCAGATCACCGTGGTCGTCGAGAAGATCGAGCCGCCGGAGCTGTTCGACTGGTTCGTCGACCTGCGCTCGAAGCTGGGCATGCAGGTGGTGGCGCTCGGCCCGGATGCCGGCAAGACCGTGATGAAGGCGCTGCGCGACAACCACGTCGTGTGTCTGCTGGCAGATCGCGACCTCCAAGGCGGCGGCCCCGAGGTCGAGTTCTTCGGTGAACGCACGACGCTGCCGGGTGGGCCAGCGACGTTGTCGTTGCGTACCGGCGCCCCGATCTTGGCCACCGGCGTGTACTTCACCGGTCGGGTCGACGGGCATTTCGCCTGGGTGAGGCCGCCATTGCCGGTCGAACGGGTCGAGAAGCGGCTTCGCGACGACGTGCAGCGCATCACCCAACTGCTCGCCCACGAACTCGAAGTGCTGATCAGGCGTGCACCATCGCAGTGGCACATGTTTCAGCCGAATTGGCCGAGCGACCCCGGCTACGGCGAAAACCCCAGCGTGCGAGGCTGAGGCGATCAAGTCGCCCTGTCGATCTGCCGAAGAGACAGCATCGAACCTGTACACACATACCCGATGACGATGCACGCGCGCATCCTCATCGCTACGGCCGCGCTGCTCGCGGTCGTCTACCTCGCGCTGCCGGCCGGGACAGCCGTCGAATCGATTCGCGTGCTGGCGCCGACGATCGGGATGGGCGCGGTCGTGCTCGGTATCAAGACGTATCAACCCCGTCGGGTGCTCGCCTGGTCGCTGATGGCCGGATCGCTCGGAGTGCTCGCCGTTGCAGAACTGGTCCGGGCGGGTCTCTACTTCGCCGGATCGGAAACGTTCCCGTCCGCCAGCGACGCCTTCCACCTGGTTGCAGCTGCGCTGCTGGTGATCTCCCTCGCAATGCTGTCTCAGGAGAGATCGCCGGACGATGATTCGTTGGGGTCGATCGAGACCGCCATCGTCGGCATCGCAGTTGGTCTCGGTGTGTGGCTCGCCGTGGTCGAGCCGTACCTGGCCGATCGGGGATTGGCGTTCGGCGATCGTGTGTGGGCCGTGTTGGTGCCGATGTTCGATGCGTTGGCGCTCGCCATCGCGTTCCGCACTGCAGCCCAGAACAGGTTCCGTGTGCCGGCGACAGCGTTGTTGGCGATCGGTGTCGCGATGCTGCTGGTCTCAGATGTGGCGCGCAGCATCGCAGAACTCCGTGGCTCGTTCGGCGTCGGGGGAGTGATCGCGGCGCTGACGATCGCACCACCGCTGGTGATCGGCGCTGCAGCGCTCGATCCGACGATGACTCATCGCAATCGGACAGCGGATGCGGTGCCCATGCTCGGTTTCGGGCGAGTGGTGTGGCTCAGCGTTGCTGCCCTCACACCGCTGACCGTGATGCTGACGCTGAGCATGACCGGGCTGGGTACGCGAGCAACGCGCACGATCGCAGCCGTGTGTGCTGTGGTCGTGGTCGTGTTGGCGCTCACTCGAATGTGGCGCCTCGTCGACACTGTTCGCACGCTCACCGAACGCAAGGGCCAGGACCGCTTGGCCGCAATGGTCGAGCACTCGAGCGATGTCGTCCTGCTCGTCGACGCCCACGGCGTGATCAGCTACGCGAGCCCGGGGCTCACCACCACCCTTGGTCATCGGGCAAGTGACTGGGCCGGGAGATCATTGGTCGACCTGGTCGCCGGCGACGATCGTGATGCTGCAGCGGTCGAGCTGCGCAAGGCTGCAGCGCTGCCGCACGGCGACATGGTCAAGCTCGAGGCCAGCCTGGTCCGAGTCGACGGCCAACGTCGCAGGATGGAAGCAACCATCGCCAACCTTCTCGGCGGCGACGCGGTCGACGGCATGGTCGCGACGTTCCGGGACGTGACCGAGCAGCGGAACCTGGAGCGTCAGCTCAGCCACCGCGCCTTCCACGACGAACTCACCGGTTTGGCGAACCGCGCGCTCTTCCTCGATCGGATGGATCATGCGCTGCGCGTCACTCGCCCAGAAGACGATCCGGTGGTGGTGCTCTTCGTCGATCTCGACGACTTCAAGTCGGTCAACGACGCACTCGGACATGGTGTCGGCGATCAGATGCTGCGTGCGATCGCCGGGCGGATCCGCCGCGTGGCAGGCGATGGCGACACCCCTGCACGCCTCGGCGGTGACGAGTTCGCACTCCTGCTCGAGGACTTGGGTGGAGTGGATCGAGCACTCGACGTCGCCGAAGCGCTGCTCGATGCCATGCGCGAGCCGGTGTCGCTCGCCGGCTACGACCTCGCCGTGCTCGCCAGCGTCGGCGTTGCGGTCTCGACACCGGGCATGACCACGGCAGGACTGCTGCGCGACGCCGACATTGCGATGTATGAGGCGAAGCGCGCGGGCAAGAGCCAGATCAAGATCTTCGATCCCGCCATGCGGCTGACGGCGACACGCCACCTCGAGTTCCGGAGCGACTTGGGCTCGGCGATCGAGCGTGACCAGCTGCGACTCGTGTTCCAGCCGATGGTCGACATGCGGTCGCACGAGGTGATCGGTGCCGAGGCGTTGCTGCGTTGGCAGCACCCGACCCGCGGGTCGATCGGTCCGTCAGAATTCGTTCCGATCGCCGAGCGAGCGGGCCTCATCGTGCCGATCGGGAAGTGGGTGCTCGAAAACAGCATCCGCGCAGCGGCGCGATGGCAGCAGCGCGGGCGCCAGCAGGTGAGTGTGAACGTGTCGGCGCAACAGATCCGGTCGCCGGAATTCGTCGAGCATGTCCGTCGTTCGCTCGAGGTGCACCAGCTCGATCCATCCTGCGTGATCCTGGAGATCAACGAGACGGTCTTGGTCGGCGAGCTCGAGTCGGGAACCGACAACCTTGCCCCGCTACGTGAACTTGGTGTACTCATTGCGGTTGATGACTTCGGAACCGGACACTGCTCGCTGTCGTACCTGCAGCAATTCCCCGTCGACATCGTCAAGATCGATGGTCAATTCGTCGACGAACTCGACGATCACTCCAACCCGATGCCGCTCGCCAAGATGATCCTCCAACTGACCGCCGGTCTCGACGTCATC
This sequence comes from Ilumatobacteraceae bacterium, assembly GCA_963717385.1. Lineage (GTDB taxonomy): Bacteria > Actinomycetota > Acidimicrobiia > Acidimicrobiales > Ilumatobacteraceae > Sva-07. Next base: position 180,113 of record CAVQWE010000006.1, on the reverse strand, counting down.
TCGGTTGCCGAAGGCATCGAACGTCCGTCGCAATTGGCGGCGTTGCAGGAGCTCGGATGCGATGTCGGACAGGGGTATCTGCTGTCGGGACCGCTCGAGGCTTCGGAACTCGACCGTCGATTCGGTGTGGGGTCGAGGCTGTCCAACGCGTGAGAGTCCGAACCGGATGATCTCGCCGGACCGAATGAGAATCGGCATCGTCTGCCCCTACAGCCTCACGGTGCCTGGCGGTGTCCAAGCTCAGGTGCTGGGGATGGCACGCGAGTTGCGTCGGCGTGGCCACGAGGCACGGGTCCTCGGCCCATGCGACGGCCCGCCACCCGAGGCGTTCATCACGCCGCTCGGCGACTCGCTGCCGCTGGGTGCCAACGGCTCGATTGCTCCCTTGGCACCCGATCCGGCAGCCGCGCTTCGGACGCTGCAGGTGCTCAGCGATCAGCAGTTCGACGTGGTGCACCTGCACGAGCCGTTGGCGCCAGGGCCGACGTCGACGGCGCTCATCGTGCACTCGGCCCCCACGGTGGCAACGTTTCACGCTGCTGGAACGTCGGCCAGCTATCGAATTCTCCGCCCGGCGCTGCGCCGGCTGCTGCGCCGGATCGACCACAAGGTCGTGGTGTCGAAAGATGCCCTGGCGCTCGTGCAGAGCCACCTCGGCGGCGAGTTCGAGGTGCTCTTCAACGGTGTCGAGCTCGATGCGATCCGATCGGTGGCGCCGTGGACGAGCGAAGCGTCGGACGCGCCCAGCCGCCCGGCGATCTTCTTCTGTGGTCGCCACGAGGAACGCAAGGGGTTGCGCGTCTTGGTCGATGCGGTGCGGCGCGCCGACTTGCAGGTGGACGTCTGGATCGGCAGCGACGGTCCCGACACGGCCGAGCTGACCGCGTCGACCGCTGGCGACGATCGGTTCCATTGGCTCGGGCGGGTGACCGACGACGAGAAGTTCGCTCGGCTGCGAACCGCCGACGTGTTCTGCGCCCCTTCGCTGCGCGGCGAGTCGTTCGGCGTCGTGCTGATCGAGGCGATGGCTGCGGGGACCGCCGTCGTGGCCAGTTCGCTCGACGGATACCGAAACGTGGCCACCTCCGATGTTGATGCGCTCCTGGTCGAACCCGGCGACGTCGACCAACTCGGGACGGCTCTGAGTCGGGTGATCGGCGACCAGGATCTGGCTCGTCGACTTCGAGACGCCGGCAGCGAACGTGCCGAAGGGTTTGCCATGACCCTGCTGACCGATCGCTACCTCGAGATCTACCGGTCGATCTGCCCATCCTCGAACTGACCGATCGGGCGGCCGTACACTGAGCCCAATGATTCCTCTCATCATCGTGATCGCCGTCGTGGTGATCCTGGTGGGGTTCCTGATCGTCTCGTACAACGGACTGGTTCGCTCGCGCAATCAGGTGGAGAACGCCTGGTCGCAGATCGACGTCCAACTGAAGCGTCGTCTCGACCTCATCCCGAACCTCGTCGAAACCGTCAAGGGCTACGCCGCCCACGAGCGCGAGACGCTCGAAGCGGTCGTTTCCGCTCGCAACAGCGCCATCGCTGCGCCCGACACCCCTCCAGCGCAAGCCCAAGCGGACAACGTGTTGTCGGGCGCACTGCGGCAGTTGTTCGCACTCAGCGAGTCGTACCCCGACCTCAAGGCCAACCAGAACTTCCTGGCGTTGCAGGAAGAACTGACAGCGACCGAAGGGCGCGTCGCCTATGCCCGCCAGTTCTACAACGACAGCGTGCTCACCTACGACAACAAGCTCGAGTCGTTCCCGACGGTGATCATCGCCAAGTCGTTCAACTTCGAAGCCAAGGAGTACTTCGAGGCCGAGGACCAGGCCCGAACCGCTCCGACGGTCGAATTCTGATCGCCGCGCCATGTTTGAACTGATCAGATCGAACAAGCGGCGAAGCATCCTGCTCGTTGCCGGATTCGTCGCCTTCGTCGCGCTCGTCGGCGCAGCGATCGGCGCTCTCGTCGGCAACGGCATCGTGTTCACCCTGGTGGCGCTGGTGCTCAGTGGTGTGGTGGCGTTCACCTCGTACTGGCGCGCCGACCGGATCGCGTTGGCGGTCAGCCGGGCGCGGCCCGCCCCGCCGGACGAGTATCAACGTCTCCACAACCTCGTCGAAGGCCTGTGCATCGCCGGCGGCCTGCCCAAGCCGGGCGTCTACGTGATCGACGACCCCGCGCCGAACGCGTTCGCCACCGGACGCAACCCGAATCATGCCGCGATCGCGGTCACCACCGGATTGCTCGAGAAGATGAACCGGGTCGAACTCGAAGGCGTCGTGGCCCACGAACTCAGCCACATCCGCAACTACGACATCTTGGTCTCGACGCTTGCTGTCGTCATGGTGGGCACCGTCGCACTCATCGCCGACATGGCGATCCGCATGATGTGGTGGAACGGCGGTCGTGTCGCCCGCAACGGCGACCGTGCCGACAGCAACAACCCGCTGGCCTACGTGGGGATCGTGTTGCTGATCACGGCACCGATCATCGCCAAGATCATGCAAGCAACGATTTCGAGGAGTCGCGAGACCCTGGCCGATGTGAGCGTGTGTCAGTTGACGCGCTCATCCCCCCGGGTTGATCTCAGCGCTCGAAAAACTCAAGGACGACACCACGGTGACGCATTCCGCGTCCACCGCTACGGCACACTTGTGGATCGAGCAGCCCATGAGTGGCGTCGGCGACGACGGCAAATTGGGCGGCGTGCACCGAATGTTCGACACCCACCCCCCGCTCGACGAGCGAATTGCCCTCCTGAGAGAACTCTGATGAAACTGACCCGACTGCTCGCCGGTCTCGGCGCACTCGCCCTCGATCGCTGCAGCCTGTGGTGGCGGCGGCGATTCGGCCGACTCGACCTCGACCACATCGACGTCGACCACGTCCACCACGGTCCCTGCGACCACCAGCACCAGGCCGGCGCCGACCACCACGACCACCGTGCCGGCCACCATCCGTCAGCCCCTCACCGGCGAACCCCTCGAGAGCGAAGACGAGATCCTGCTGCGACCTGCGCTGGTCGCCAAGATCGACAACAACCCTGCGCGCCGTGCCGAATCACAGTGGCCTTGCGGTTGCCGACATCGTGTTCGAAGAGAGTCGTCGAGGGCCGCACCACCCGTTTTGCGGCGGTGTTCCACTCGCAGAGCTGCGACCCGCTCGGCCCGATCCGCTCGGGGCGTATCCAGGACATCACGCTCTTCACCTCGTTCAACGAGCCGTTGTTCGTCTGGAGCGGCGGCAACCGCGTCGTGACCCGGGCGATCAACGATTCGTACCTGATCAACCTCGGCCCGAACAACGCCACCGGGTACTACCGCGGGCCCGGTCGTGCTCCCCACAACTTCTACAACACCACCGACAACATCTGGTTCCAGACGCCCGAGGGTCATCCCGGCCCGCCACCGCCGCACTTCCAGTACCTCGAAGCCGACGAGGAATTCGACGGTGAACCGATCAGCAGGCGTGAAGGTACTCGTCGGTACCGAACGGATCGAGTGGACCTGGAATCCCGAGTTCGACAAGTTCGATCGATCGCAGCGCGGTCGTGAACACTTCGACAAGACGTTCGGTCGCATCCGTGCCACCAACGTGATCATGATCGGGGTGCAGTACCTCCCCAGCGTTGCCGACCGTCGCAGCCCGGAAGCACAAACCCTCGGTGAGGGCCCGGCATGGGTGTTCAGCGACGGCGAGGTCGTCGAAGGAACCTGGAAACGCGACAACGTGTTCTTCCCGATCGAGTACTTCGACGCCGACGGTGACGTGATCGCAATCAACCCCGGCAACACCTGGGTCGAACTCGCCGACATCGACGACGTCGTCGGACGGTGCAGTCGAGGTGTTGCCGGCAGCACCCCCCACACCCTGACCCAGACTCGATTCCACCACAGCAGAACGGCGAAGTCGAAAGTACGCTGCGACACATGACTGGCAGCACCGGAACCTTCCCCGTCAAGCGTGGACTCGCCGAGATGATGAAGGGCGGCGTCATCATGGATGTCGTGACGCCCGAGCAAGCCAAGATCGCCGAAGACGCGGGCGCTGTTGCGGTGATGGCACTCGAGCGGGTTCCGGCCGACATCCGTCGTGACGGCGGCGTGGCCCGGATGAGCGATCCGGAGATGATCGACGGCATCCAGGCTGCGGTGTCGATCCCGGTGATGGCCAAGGCGCGCATCGGCCACTTCGTCGAAGCGCAAATCCTGCAGGCGCTCGGTGTCGACTTCATCGACGAATCCGAGGTGCTCACCCCGGCCGACGAAACTCACCACATCGACAAGTTCGGCTTCGACGTGCCGTTCGTGCTGTGGCGCCACCAACCTCGGTGAGGCGCTCCGACGGATCTCCGAGGGTGCAGCGATGATTCGATCGAAGGGAGAAGCCGGCACCGGCAACGTCGTCGAGGCGGTGCGTCACCTTCGCAACATCATCGGTGACATGCGCAAGATCACCCAGGCCGACGAGGCCGAGCTGTTCCAGTGGGCCAAGCAGCTGCAGGCGCCGCTGCCGCTGGTGCAGGAGATCGCCGAGACCGGCAAGCTCCAGGTGCCGTTGTTCTGCGCCGGTGGCCTGGCCACACCGGCCGATGCAGCGCTCGCGATGCAGCTCGGCGCCGAAGCGGTGTTCGTCGGATCTGGCATCTTCAAGTCCGAGGACCCCTCGCCGCGCGCCAAGGCGATCGTCGAGGCCACCACGCACTTCAACGACGCCGACATCCTCGCCAAGGTCAGCCGCGGTCTCGGCGCGCCGATGACCGGAATCGGCATGGACGAGATCAACGAGCGATATGCCGAACGGGGCTGGTGACATCGTCACACCCGGTGCCGGCCGCACGGTCGGTGTACTCGCCCTGCAAGGCGCATTCGACATCCACCGACAACGCCTCGAACAGCTCGGAGCGACAGCGCCGCTGGTGCGCACCCCCGCCGACCTGGATGGACTCGATGCGATCGTGTTGCCGGGCGGCGAGAGCACGACGATGTCTCGCCTGCTCACCACCAGTGGGCTCTTCGACGATCTGAAGGGTCGCCTGATCGATGGGCTTCCCGCATTCGGAACTTGCGCCGGGATGATCTTGTGTGCGACCGATGTGCTCGACGGCCGTCCCGATCAGCGTGGTTTCGACCTGATCGACATCACGGTGCGACGCAACGGCTATGGGCGCCAGCTCGACAGCTTCGAGGTCGACCTCGGCGTCACCGGACTCGCCGACGCCTTCCACGCGGTGTTCATCCGTGCGCCCCTGGTCGAACGCGTCGGCCTCGACGTCGAGGTGCTCGCTCGCCACGACGGCGTACCTGTTCTGGTTCGTGGTGGAAGTTGTACGGTGGCATCGTTCCATCCGGAACTCACCGACGACGCACGCCTGCACCAACTCTTCCTCGAGTCGCTCAGCGGCTGACGACAAGACCAACCAACGGAGCTTTCATGTCCGGCCACTCCAAATGGGCAACGATCAAGCACAAGAAGGGCGCCGCCGACAAAGCGCGGGGCAAGCTCTTCGCGAAGCTCGCCCGCCAGATCGAGGTCGCGGCCAAGAGCGGCGGTGACGTCGACACCAATCCCACGCTGCGAACGGCCGTGCAGAAGGCCAAAGCGGGACGGATGACCAACGATGCGATCGACCGGGCGATCAAGCGGGGGACCGGCGACGACGATGGCGGCACCTACGAGAGCATCATGTACGAGGGGTACGCGCCCGGCGGGGTGGCGCTGATGATCGACGTGCTCACCGACAACCGCAACCGCACCGGTGCGGAGATTCGCAACATCTTTTCCAAGCTCGGCGGCTCGATGGCCGAGCCCGGCGCTGTTGGCTGGCAGTTCCACCGACGCGGCGTGATCATCACCGGCGACGCCGTCGACGAGGACACGATCATGATGGTGGCGATCGAAGCCGGCGCCGACGATGTGATCTCGGAGGGCAGTGCGTTTCGTGTGATGACCGAGCCATCGGTGGTCTACGACGTGCAGTCAGCCATCGACGATGCGGGCATCGAGGTGATCTCGGCCGACTCGCCGATGGTCGCCGACAACCTGGTGCCTGTCACCGACACCTCCGACGCCAAGGCGATTCTGCGGATTCTCGAAGCGCTCGAAGACAACGACGACGTGCAAGACGTGTTCTCCAACTTCGACATGACCGACGAGTTGATGGAAGTGGCGGCATCGTGAGTCTCGGTGTGGGCGATCGCGCGCCCGACTTCACGCTGCCCGGCACCGGAGGGCGCGAGTACACCTTGGCCGAGTATCGGGGCCAGCCCGTCGTGTTGGTCTTCTATCCGGGCGACGACACGCCGGTGTGCACCAAACAGCTCAACAGCTACAACGACGACCTCGAGCAGTTCAACGACATGAACGCCCAGGTGATCGGTATCTCGGCCCAGGACGTGGGCAGCCACGATGCATTCGCCGGCAAGCACGGATTCGAGTTCCCGTTGCTCGCCGACACCGACAAGACCGTCGCCGGGCTGTACGGGACGCTCGGGCCGATCGGATTCCCGCGTCGCAGTGTCTTCATCGTCGACGGAGATGGCGTTGTGCGGTATGCGCACCGCGCCATTGCCGGGCTCACGTTCCGTCCCGTCAAGGAGCTGATCGGCGAACTGGAGAAGATCGCCTCCTGAAGCCGGTGGGCGCACTAGTGTTCGACTCCGTGTTCGCAAACAGCGCTTCCGTTCGGTCGGGGTCGACGAGGTGTCGGGTGCTCGGCATCGACCCAGGCCTGACCCGGTGTGGGTTTGCTGTGATCGACGGGCGTGGATCGCAGGGGGCGACTGCGGTCTCTCTCGGTGTGATCACCACGCCACGAACCGATCCGTTGCCGCAGCGGCTGGCGGCGTTGCGCACCGAGTTCACCGACCTGATCGCCGAGTTCCGCCCCGACGTCGTGGCGGTCGAGCAGGTCTTCTTCCAGGTCAACGTGCGCACTGCCATGAGCGTGGGGCAGGCCAGTGGGCTGGCATTGGCCGAGGCCGCATTGGCCGGCTGCGAGGTCATCCAGTACACCCCCAACCAGGTCAAGGATGCCGTCGCTGGATGGGGCGGTGCCGACAAGATCCAGGTCCAGAAGATGGTGCAATCGCGTCTCGGCCTCTCGGCGTTGCCGAAACCGGCAGACGCTGCCGATGCCGCCGCACTGGCGTTGTGTCACCTGGCGATGTCGCCGATCGGCCGCACGGCCGCGAGAACCGGTGCGCACGTCAGCGGGGCGCGGTCATGATCGGTTCGCTGCGCGGCTCGGTGCTCGAGCGCACCACCGACGGTGAGGTGCTGCTCGAGGTCGGTGGTGTCGGCTACCTGGTCACCGTGTCGAGCCGGGTGTTCGCCGAACTCGAGCCGGGCACCCCGGTGTTCCTGTACATCCACCACCACATCCGTGAAGACACCCAGACGCTGTACGGATTTGCGTCGCGCGACGATCGTTCGACGTTCCAGGCGCTGATCGCCACCCATGGCATCGGTCCTGCGCTCGCCGTGGCGATCCTGGCAACGCATCCTCCGGCAGCGCTGTTCGACGTGGTGTCCAACAACGACACCGCTGCGATGACGCTGGTGCCAGGTGTCGGCAAGAAGACCGCTGAACGGCTCATCATCGAGTTGCGCGACCGGCTGTCGGTGCCCGTGCTCGATGGCGGCGACGGCGGTTCGGTGTCGGCGGTTGCCGATGTGCGCGATGCATTGGCGAGCTTGGGCTACGGCACCGACGAAATCCGTGACGTCTTGCGTGAGCTGCCCACTGGGGCAGACTCGGCGACGCTGTTGCGTGACGCATTGAAGATGTTGGGCGCACGCCGTGCGTGACGAGTTCCTCGACCCAGGTATCGGCGGGGGAGACGACGACGGTGTGGTCAACGCCGAGATCGAACTCGAAGCCGGCTTGCGCCCGCGGGCGCTCGACGAGTTCGTTGGTCAACGCGAACTCAAAGAGCACCTCCGCATCGTCCTCGAAGCCGCCCGCAGACGCGAGCAGCCGGTCGACCACCTGTTGTTCGCCGGCCCGCCGGGACTCGGCAAGACCACGCTGGCGGGCATCGTGGCCACCGAGATGGGTGTGCACCTGCACGTCACCTCCGGGCCGGCGTTGGAACGCGCCGGCGACCTGGCAGCCATTCTGACCAAGCTCGAAGACGGCGACGTGCTGTTCATCGACGAGATCCATCGACTGTCACGTGCGGTCGAAGAGATCCTGTACCCGGCGATGGAGGACTTCCAGCTCGACATCGTGGTCGGCAAGGGTCCGGCTGCCTCGAGCATCCGGCTGACGATGCCGCCGTTCACGCTGGTCGGTGCCACCACTCGCACGGGCATGATCACCGGCCCGCTGCGCGACCGATTCGGTTTGGTTGCCCGGCTCGACTACTACGAAGACGACGAGCTGCAAGCCATCGTCGAGCGCGCCGCCGGCATCCTCGATGTGCGCATCGATCGCGACGGCGCCTGGGAGATCGCCCGACGGTCGCGAGGGACGCCACGTATCGCCAACCGGTTGCTGCGCCGAGTGCGCGATTTCGCCGAGGTGCGCCACGACGGCGCGATCAATTCGTCGATCGCCAGGGAGGGGTTGGCGTTGTTCGGCGTCGACGACCGCGGTCTCGACAAGGTCGACCGGGCAATCCTCACCTCGCTGTGCACCCAGTTCAACGGCGGCCCCGTCGGGCTGTCGACCGTTGCGATCAGCGTCGGCGAGCAGCCCGAAACGGTCGAAGACGTCTACGAGCCGTTCCTGATCACCCAGGGCATGATCGCACGCACACCTCGCGGCCGGGTGGTGCTCGACGCCGCCTACGAACACCTGGGACTCACCCCACCTCGACGCACGTCTGGCACCGGTTCGCTCTTCGACTGACTGTCACACGCCTACTGTGACGGTCGGAGCGCCTGGGAGATGTCTCGCCGGTGTGACCGGGATGCAGATTGCGGACTTCGACTACGAGTTGCCGGAGCAGCGGATCGCGCAGAGGCCGATCGAGCCGCGTGATGCAGCCAAGTTGCTGGTCGACCGGGGGAGTGGTGCTGTTGACCACCGCCAGGTGCACGACCTGCCCGAACTGCTGGAGCCCGGCGATCTGCTCGTGCTCAACGAGACGAGGGTGATTCCCGCTCGGTTGCGGCTCAGACGTCCAACGGGCGGCCAAGCCGAGGTGTTGCTGCTCGAACCGTGGGATGCCGCTCGGCGTACCTGGGAGGCTCTGGTTCGCCCGGGAGGCAAGCTCGCCATCGGCGAAATGCTCGAGGCCGACGGTGTGCCGCTCGTGCGAATGGGCGAGCGGACTCCAGCCGGTGACACGTTCTGGGTGGAGCTCGTCGGCGACGACGACCCGGTGGTGCTGCTCGATCGTCACGGTGAGATGCCGTTGCCGCCGTACATCTCCGAGCGCTTGGGTGACCCCGAGCGGTACCAGACCGTGTTCTCGCGCGAACCCGGTTCGGCGGCTGCCCCGACGGCGGGTCTGCACTTCACACCCGAGCTCTTCGACCGTCTGGCCGAACGGGGGGTGGCGACTGCCACCGTCGAGCTGGTGGTCGGCCTCGACACGTTCCAGCCGATCAGCACCGAGAACCCGCTCGACCACCCAATGCACACCGAGCGCTATCGGGTGCCGCCTGAGACGGCCGACGCGTGCCGCCAGGCCACACGGGTCGTTGCGGTCGGCACGACCGCCGTGCGGGCGCTCGAGTCGGCCGCCCGGTCGGGTGAATCGTCGGGGCGCACCGATCTCTTCATTCACCGTGGCTTCGACTGGCAGGTGGTCGACATGATGATGACCAACTTCCATCTCCCCAAGACGACGCTGCTGATGATGATCGACGCGTTCATCGGACCGCGTTGGCGTTCGCTGTACGAGACGGCACTGGCGGGCGAGTATCGATTCCTGTCGTTCGGCGACGCGATGATCCTGGACCGACATGCCACGTGACCTGGGTCTGTACGGATGCCGTTGCGGATACCGCAACCAGATCCGCACAGACTGAGGGCTGAGTGGTGGCGGTACCGTTCCGGCGATGATTCCCGTCGAGTTCGAGCTGGACGCCGCCGACGGAGCGGCACGTGCCGGCACCGCAACGACGGCGCGGGGGAGCTACACCACACCGCTGTTCATGCCGGTCGGAACGCGTGGGGCGATCAAGTACCTCAGCGCCGATGACTACGGCCGTGTCGGCGCGCAGATCGTGCTCGGCAACACCTACCACCTGATGCTGCGCCCGGGTGCCGACCTCGTCGAGAAGTTCGGTGGCCTCGGACGTTTCTCCGGCTGGGACGGGTTGACCCTCACCGATTCGGGCGGGTTCCAGGTGTTCTCGCTCGATCCGAAGGTCGACGACGATGGGGTCACGTTCAAGAGCACCTACGACGGCTCGATGCACCGATTCACGCCGGAGATCGCCGTCGACGTGCAACAACGCATCGGCGCCGACATCGCGATGGTGCTCGACGTCTGCCCGCCGCTCCCCAGTGCTCCCGAAGTGATTCGCACGGCGCTCGAACGCACCACCGAGTGGGCAAGACGGGCCAAGGTCGCCCATACGCGCGCCGACCAGTCGCTGTTCGGGATCGTGCAGGGCGGCATCAGCGAAACGATGCGCCGCGAGAGTGCCCAGCAACTGGTGGAGATCGGCTTCGACGGCTACGGCATCGGTGGGTTGTCGGTTGGTGAGACTCGCCAGGAGATGCTCCCGGCGCTCGCCGCAGCCCTGGAACACCTGCCAGCCGACCGGCCGCGATATCTGATGGGTGTGGGAGATCCGGCGTCGCTCATCGAAGCCGTTGCACTCGGGGTCGACCAGTTCGACTGCGTGATGCAGACCAGGCTCGGGCGTCATGGCACGGCGCTGACCTCGACCGGTCGGTTCCAGGCGAAGGCCGCCCGCAATGCCGAACTCGACGAACCGCTCGACGCGACGTGCCCGTGCGAGGTCTGCGCCCGCCACAGCCGCGGCTACATCCGCCATCTGTTGCAGGTGGGCGAGCCCACAGCGTCGCGGTTGCTGTCGATCCACAACGTGGCCTGGACGATCGATCTGATGGCATCGATGCGTTCGGCAATAGAAGCAGGCGACTTCGACTCGATGCGTCGTTCGGTGCTCGACGTCTGGGGATGACCGGCGTCGACGCCGGTTGGCAGGTAGCATCGCAGGCCGTTATGCCCTCGCACCACATCTCCGCACTGATCGCCTCGGGTTCTTCGTCCGGCGGCGGCGGCGCCATCATCCAGCTCGGGATCCTGCTGTTGATCCCGTTCGCCATGTACTTCTTCATGATCCGGCCGCAGCGCCGTCGGATGCGTGAGCAGCAAGAGCTGCAGCGCTCGATCGAGGTCGGCGACGAAGTGATCACCACATCTGGTGTGTACGGCGTGATCACGGGCGAGGACGGCGAGAGCCGTTTCTGGCTCGAGATCGACGACGACGTCCAGATCCGCATCGCCCGCGCAGCCATCTCGGGCAAGTCGTCGCTCGACGACGACGCCACCGATGCCGACGCCGACGACACGGTGTCGGCCACTGCCGAAGACGACGACTGAGCCGGCACGATGCAACGCCGCCTCTGGACCTCGTTGATCGGCGTCGTGCTGATCGTGCTGATCACGCTCGGTTTCAACATCGCCACCGACAACACGCCGATCCTGGGTCTCGACCTGCAGGGCGGAGTCTCGGTCATCCTGGCTCCGACCGAGCCGGCGAGCGCCGAGGAGCTCACGGTCATCCGTGATCAGATCCGCTCCGAACTCGAGCGTCAAGGCATCGCCGAGCCCGACGTCCGGGTCCAAGGAGAGACCATCGTCGTCGATCTTCCGGGCGTTCGCGACCAGCAGGAGGCCCTCAGCGCCGTCGACGTGTCGGGTGTGGTCGAGCTTCGTCCGGTGCTCAACCCCGAAAGCTGCCAGCCGATCAACACCACGCCAACTGGCCCGGTCCTCGGGAACTCGACCGACGACACCGGCAGCACCCCGATCGAAGGCAGCGTGTCCAACGACGGCACCGAACCGCAGGGGCTGCGCAGCCCGCAGGCGCCACCAGCGTCGATTCCCGTCGACACCACGACGCCATCCGACACCGTTCCCGACCGACACCATTCCGCCGGGGGCAGTCAACGAACCGCTTCCCACCCAGACCGTGACACCGGGAGCCGAAGTGCTTCCCACCCGTGACGGCGCCGCCGAGTGCGTCGGCCCCGCACAGGGCACCGGTGAAGTCTTCGAGCGGGGGAGCGCCGAACCCACGCTCGACCCCTCGCAGGGTTGGGGCGTCAGCGTCGATCTCCGCGGCGGCGAGGGGCGTGACACCTGGAACAACCTCGCGAACCAGTGCTTCAACCGCACGCCGAGCTGCCCCACGCAGCGTCTGGCGATCGTGCTCGACAGCGTCGTGCAGTCTGCTCCGACCGTCAACGAGCCCAACTTCACCGATGCGGTGTCGATCAGCGGCAGTTTCACGCAGTCCGAGGCCGAAGAGTTGGCGTCGGTGCTCAACCGTGGCGCCTTCCCCGTCGAGGTCGAAGCCCAAGAGGCTCGCACCGTGTCGCCGTCGGCTGGTTCCGACTCGCTCCAGGCGGCGATCATCGCCGGACTCATCGGCCTCGGACTGGTGCTGGTCGTTCATGGTGGCCTACTACCGATGGCTCGCACTCGTGATCGTCGGCGGCATCACCGTGTGGGCCGGCATGGTGTTCTCGATGGCGTCGTTCGTGTCCGGCTGGACCAACTATGCGCTGAGCCTCGCCGGCGTCACCGGCATCATCGTGGCCATCGGCGTCACCGTCGACAGTTACGTGGTGTTCTTCGAACGCATCAAGGACGAACTCCGCAATGGCCGCACCATCAAGAACGCGGCCCCACGCAGCTTCAAGATGACGTGGAGAACGATCTGGTCGGCCGACGTCGTGTCGCTGATCGCTGCGGGCATCTTGTTCTCGCTCAGCGTCGGCTCGGTGCGTGGTTTCGCGCTGTATCTGGGCCTCACGACCATCTGTGACCTGCTCGTGTGTTACTTCTTCACCAGGCCTGCGGTGCTGTTGTTGGCTCGCACCAAGCTGATGGCCAAACAGGAGACGGTGCTCGGCATGAAGGTGGCGACGGCATGACGCTCGACACCAGTGTTTCCACCACCGGGCTGGGCCGGTTGTTCCGCGGCCAGACAGCGATCGACTTCTACGGCAAGCGCAAGGTCGGCCTCGTCCTCGCGGTGATCGCCGTCGTGGTCACGTTCGGCTCGCTGCTCACCCAGGGCCTCAACCTCGGTCTCGACTTCGAAGGTGGCGACGCCTGGGACATCCCGGCGAGCGAAACCTTCGGCGTCGACGAGGCCATCGATGTCCTGAACGCGAACGACGTGTCGACGACCGGCGCTCGTATCCAGCTGCGGAGCTCGGAAACGGCCGACGTGGTCACCGTGCAGGTCGAAGTGCTGCCACGCGAGCAGGCTGCGGCCGTCACCGAAGACTTCGCCGCCGCCGCAGGTGTCACCGTCGAAGAGATCAACTTCTCGTTCACCAGCTCGACCTGGGGTGCCGAGATCACCGAGAAGGCCGTGCGGGCACTGGTGATCTTCCTGCTCGTCGTTGCGGTGTTCATCTCGCTGCGATTCGAGTGGCGGATGGCGCTCGCGGCGATCGCTGCGATGGTCAACGACGTCATCGTTGCCGTTGGTGTGTACTCGGTGTTCCAGTTCGAGGTGACGCCAGCAACGGTGATCGCCTTCCTCACCATCCTCGGCTACTCGCTCTACGACACCATCGTGGTGTTCGACCGGGTCAAGGAGAACGAGGGCCGATACGCCAGCACCAAGACGCCGTACGAGGACATCGTGAACATCTCGATGAACCAGGTGATGGTGCGTTCGTTGCTCACGAGCTTCTCGTCGATCCTGCCGGTGATCTCGTTGTTGATCCTCGGATCGGGTGCGCTCGGGGCCGTGGCGCTGCGCGAGTTCGCGCTGGCGCTGCTCATCGGCATGATCTCGGGTGTCTATTCCTCGATCTTCATCGCCACACCGCTCCTCGCGTTCTTGAAGTCCAAGACTGCCAAGACATCTCGTCGCCCGCGCCTGTTGGGCGACGACCTGCGATTCGCCGTGATGGGCGCGGGCGTGAGCGGTCGTATTCAGGAGGACACGCCCACCATCGACATCCTCGCCACTCGGCAAGACAACGCCGACCGCGAGTCGGTCACGGCCGGGGCGACAGCGCCAACGCAGGCCGACCGCTTGCTGAACCATCCTCCTCGGCCACGCAAGAAGAAGAAGCGCTGAGCGACGTCTGGCACGAGGTGACCGCCTCGTTCGGGCTCGTCATCGTCGTGCGTGCCGACCGGCGGTAACCTCCGAACATGCCAGGTGACTCCCCAGCCGATCGACCGGATCACCACCGGGCGCTTCGTGCGTTTGTTCGAGACATCCAGGACTACCCGACCGAAGGCGTCAACTTCCGTGACATCACCCCGTTGCTGGGCGACGCCGCCACGTTTGCCGCCGCCGTCGACGGTCTCGTCGACGAGTTCGACGGAATCGCTGTCGACCGTGTCGTCGGTGTCGAGGCGCGAGGGTTCATCTTCGCGTCAGCTGTTGCGTACCGGATCGGCGCCGGGCTCGTCCCGGTCCGCAAGCCCGGCAAGCTCCCGTGGGCCGTCGTGCGTGAGGAGTACCAACTCGAATACGGCTCCGACAAGCTCGAAATCCATCGCGACGCGATCCATCCTGGCGAACGCATCTTGATCATCGACGACGTGCTCGCCACCGGCGGCACTGCAGCTGCCACCGCCCGTCTGGTCGAAACGCTCGGAGGGGTGATCGCCGGGCTCGGTTTCGTCATCGAACTCGACGATCTGGGCGGTCGTGCCCACATGGGGGAGCGCCCGGTGAAGTCGCTCCTGCACTACTGAGGAATCCAGGAATGGGGACCGTCGACCGTGTGCTCCCGTGGCGGCGCCACAACGTCGAGGTCGCGAATTCCGAACTGACACCGCTGCTGGCCTCGTATCGCCGACGCCACCCCAAGTCGCCGGTGTCCACGATCAGCCGCGCCTATCGGGTGGCCGCTGATGCGCACCAGTCGCAGATGCGGTCGAGCGGCGAGAGCTACATCAACCATCCGCTCGCGGTCGCGCAGATCGTTGCCGACATCGGCCTCGACGAGATCTCGGTGACGGCAGCCCTGCTCCACGACGCGGTCGAAGACACCGAGATCACCGTCGCCGACGTCGAGCGTGATTTCGGCGCCGAGGTGGCAGCGATCGTCGACGGGGTCACCAAGCTCGAACGCATCCGGTTCGACTCGCGCGAAGAGCAGCAGGCCGCCACCATGCGCAAGATGCTGGTGGCGATGGCCAAGGACCTCAGGGTCTTGGTGATCAAGCTCGCCGACCGACTCCACAACATGCGCACCATCGCCGCGATGCCGCTCGAGAAGCAGCAGCGCATCGCCCAGGAGACCCTCGACATCTATGCGCCGCTCGCGCATCGCCTCGGCATGCAGGAGATGAAGCAGCAACTCGAAGACCTGGCGTTCGCTGCGCTCCACCCGAAGCGCTTTGCCGAACTCGACCATCTGGTGTCGAGCCGAACCCCCGAACGTGACCTCTATCTGGCCAAGACGCTCGCCGAGGTACGCGCTCGGCTCGACGAACTCGGCATCAAGGCCGAGGTCACGGGCCGCGGCAAGCATCTGTGGAGCATCTACGAGAAGATGGTGGTGAAGGGGCGTGAGTTCGACGAGATCTTCGACCTGATTGCCATCCGCGTCGTCGTCGACTCGATGAAGGACTGTTACGCCGCGCTCGGTTCGATCCATGGGCGCTGGCGGCCGGTGGTCGGCCGGTTCAAGGACTACATCGCGATGCCGAAGTTCAATCTCTACCAGAGCTTGCACACCACGGTGATCGGACCAGCGGGCAAACCGATCGAGGTGCAGATCCGCACCTTCGAGATGCACCAGCGCGCCGAATGGGGCGTCGCAGCGCACTGGGCCTACAAGGAAGGCAGCGAGCAACCGGCGGACATCGACTGGTTGACCCGCATCATCGACTGGCAAGAGGACGTTTCCGATCCTGCCCAGTTCATGCAGAGCCTGAAGACCGACCTCGAACAGGACGAGGTCTTCGTGTTCACGCCGAAAGGCCGTGTGATCACCCTGCCGGTCGGTTCCACCACCGTCGACTTCGCGTACGCGGTCCACACCGAGGTCGGCCATGCCTGTATCGGGGCCAAGGTCAACGGTCGCCTGGTGTCGCTCGACCATGTGCTCGCCAGCGGCGACAACGTCGAGATCTTCACCTCGAAGGTCGAGACCGCCGGGCCGTCTCAAGACTGGTTGTCGTTCGTGGTGTCGCCGCGGGCACGCAACAAGATCCGTCAGTGGTTCAGCCGTGAGCGACGTGTCGACATGGTCGAGGCCGGTCGCGACGATCTGACCTCTGAGCTGCGTCGAGAACGTTTGCCGGCGCAGCAGATCTGGAAGTCGCCTGAGCTCGAAGCGGTGGTGTCCGAGCTGAGCTACGTCGATCTCGATGCGTTGTTGGCAGCGGTCGGCGAGCATCACGTGTCCGCCAAGTCGGTGGCGCAACGCCTGGCGCGTGCGATCCACGGCGACGACGGTGAGCAGCTACCGGCCACGGTGTCGACACCTCGACGAGAACGACGAGACGGCCACCAGACGCCCGCCGGCGTGCATGTCGAGGGCCTCGACGATGTGCTCGTCCGATTGGCGAACTGCTGCACGCCGGTCCCGGGCGATTCGATCATCGGGTTCGTCACACGAGGGCGAGGCATCAGCGTGCACCGAGCCGACTGTGCGAATGCCGCATCGCTCACCGCCGAGCAGGCCACCCGCATGATCGAGGTCGAGTGGGACGGCGACGAACGTCCGGGCCGCACGTTCGTGGCTGGTGTCGAAGTGGTTGCGCTCGATCGCTCACGTCTGCTGCGTGACGTGACCAATGCGCTCGCCGACCACCACGTGAACATCCTGTCGTGCCAGACCGTCACCGGCGACGATCGGGTGGCCAAGATGCGATTCGAGTTCGAGTTCGCCAACCCTGCATACCTCGACTCGGTGATCCGCACGATCAAGGGGGTCGATTCGGTGTACGACGCCTATCGCCTGATCCCCGGAGCTGCCACGCCGGTCGCCTGACGTTCCGTTGCGCCGGCGCCTGACGAAGGCACTGCGAATCGAGGGGCCTGCCGCCATCTCGGTCAGATACCCTTGCCGGCCGTGCCAGCGTTCCAGACCAGTCCCGGTATGCGGGACATCTTGCCGCCCGAGAGCGGTCGTTGGCGCCGTTTCACCGGCGTGTTCGCCGATGTGGTCGAGCGAGCCGGCTACGGCCAGCTGATCACGCCCTTGCTCGAGGATCTCGGCGTCTTCACCCGCATCGGCGATGCGACCGATGTGGTCACCAAGGAGATGTACGACTTCATCGACAAGGGCGAGCGTCACATCGCCCTTCGTCCCGAGATGACCGCCAGCGTCTGCCGAGCCTTTGCCGAGCATCGCCCGACCACGCCGTGGAAGGTCAGCTACTCGGGGTCGAACTTTCGCTACGAGAAGCCTCAGCGGGGTCGATACCGCCAGTTCGACCAGGTCGGCGTCGAGGTGCTCGGCGCCGACGACCCGAACCTCGACGTCGAGGTCATCGCGCTTGCGTGGGAGTTCTATGCCCGCCTCGGCCTCACCCAGGTGACACTGCTCATCAACAGTCTCGGCGAGCCCGACGACCGTGCCCGCTACGTCGACTCGCTTCGCGAATACTTCGTCGCTGCAGGCGACGCGTTGAGCGAGCAGAGCCGAGCAACACTCGAACGCAACCCGCTGCGGGTGCTCGACTCGAAACGTGAGGCAGATCAGGCACTCATCGCAGCAGCCCCACAGATCTCCGAATTCCACAGCGACGAGGCCGCCGCCCACTTCGAAGCGGTGCTCGCCGGGCTCCGGGCTCTCGACATCGCGTTCACGATCGAGCCCAAGCTCGTGCGTGGTCTCGACTACTACCGCCGCACGATCTTCGAATTCCAGGGTGGCACGCTCGATTCGGCCCAGAACGCTCTCGGCGGAGGAGGCCGCTACGACGGCCTCGTCGAAGCGCTGGGGGGCCCGCCGACACCTGGTGTCGGATTCGCACTCGGGGTCGATCGAACATTGCTCGCCTGTGACGACGAGGGCGTCTTCGCTGCGGCTCCCGTCGAACTCGATGCCTTCGTCGTCGACGTCACCGGCGGCCTCGAAGCGGTGAAACTCACCGCCGAACTGCGCGCTGGCGGTCTCGCTGTCGACCGCGGGTACGACAATCGTTCGATGAAGGCCCAGATGAAGCTCGCCAACCGCAGCGGTGCGCGCTTCGCGCTCATCATCGGCGACGACGAACTCGCTGCCGGCACGGTTGTGGTCAAACCGATGCGGGGCGAGGGTGACCAGATCGCCGTTGTCCGTGCCGACGTCCTGTCCCATCTCGCAAACCACCCCACAGAATTGATCTCCCAATGAGTGACTCATCCACATCCACCTCCCGGTCGGTTCAGGCCACGAGCATGCGCACCCACCTCTGTGGCGAACTGCGCCCCGAACACATCGGCCGCACCGTCAGTGTGTGCGGTTGGGTCGGTCGTCGCCGGGAACACGGCGAGCACCTTGCGTTCGTCGACCTGCGCGATCACTCCGGCATCGTGCAGTGCGTCATCAACGACGATGTCGACGTGCGCAGCGAGTACGTGTTGCGGATCACCGGTGTCGTCCGCGAGCGACCCGAGGGCACGATCAACGACAAGCTGCCGACCGGTCACGTCGAGTTGGGCGAGTGCGAGGTCGAGGTGCTCCGCAAGGCCGATCCGCCACCGTTCCCGATCGACCAACGCGCCGACGCCGTCGACGAGAACATCCGTCTCCAGTACCGCTACCTGGACCTGCGCCGCGAGCGGATGCAGAAGAACCTTCGGGTTCGTGCCGCGATCAACGCAGCTGTTCGCCAAGGAATGGAGCGTCAGGGCTTCGTCGAGGTGGAGACACCGATGTTGGTGCCGTCCACGCCGGAAGGGGCTCGCGAATTCCTCGTGCCATCGCGCAAGGAGCCGGGTTCGTTCTATGCGCTGCCGCAGTCACCGCAGCTGTTCAAGCAGCTCCTGATGGTCGGCGGCGTCGACCGCTACTACCAGATGGCGCGCTGCCTGCGCGACGAAGACCTGCGCGCCGACCGACAGTACGAGTTCATGCAGCTCGACATGGAGATGAGCTTCGTCACCCAGGACGACGTCCTCGACGCGGTCAGCGAGGCCGTGCTCGACGCTGCCGAGGTTGCGACGGGTGAGCGCCCGCCGGCCATCGAACGCATCACCTGGCACGACGCGATGAACCGGTACGGCATCGACAAGCCCGACTTGCGTTTCGGTCTCGAACTGGTCGAGCTGACCCCCGTGTTCGCGGCGACCGAGTTCAAGGCGTTTGCCGGCGCCGGAGCCATCAAGGGCATCCGGGTGCCGCAGGGTGCTGGCGACTACGGCCGCAACCAGCTCGACAAGCTCACCGATCGCGCCAAGTCGCTCGGCGCCAAGGGGCTCGTCTGGCTCAAGGTCAGCGACACCGGCTTCGATTCGCCGGTCGCGAAGTTCCTGTCCGACGACGAGGCGGCCGCCGTGCGTTCGACGATGGAAGCCGAGCCCGGCGACCTCATCTTGATCGTTGCCGACGAGTGGATGACCACGTGTGAGGTGCTCGGAACCCTGCGCAACGACATTGCTCGTCCCCCGGTGCACCAAGGGCCGTACCGGTACGTGTGGGTGGTCGAGTTCCCGCTGTTCGTCGGCGTCGACAAGGAGTCGGGGCGCCCCAAGCCGGGGCACCATCCGTTCACCACACCGCACCCCGACGATCTCGACAAGATCGAGACCGACCCGCTGTCGGTTCGTTCGATCGCGTACGACCTGGTCCTCAACGGCTGGGAGCTGGGTTCCGGCTCGATCCGAATCCACGAACCCGAATTGCAGCGGCGCGTGTTCCACGCACTCGGGATCTCCGACGAGGAGGCCGAGCGCAAGTTCGGCTTCTTCCTCAACCCGTTCGACTACGGCGCACCGCCGCACGGTGGGTTCGCGTTCGGACTCGACCGCTTGGTGGCCATCTTGGCGGGGGAGGAGAACATCCGTGAGGTGATCGCTTTCCCGAAGACGCAGTCCGGCCAGGACCCGATGACCAACTCGCCGATCCCCGGTGATCCGAAGGCGCTGGCCGAACTCGGTCTCAAGGTCCTCCCGCCGGCCACCTGACGTCCAGCACCGAGTCGTCGCTCGACGAGGTCGTGCGAAGACTCATCGCTGCGGGGTGTTCTGGCAGGATGTCCCGATGAGTTTCGAGACCGAGATCACCCGTGATGGCGAGACGCTGATCGGGCCGCTGCAGGCACCGGCGCAGATGCTGGCCGACCAGGAGTACGCAGGACACACGAGCGTGCACGACGACGAGACTGCGGCGAAGCTCGGCCTCGCAGGTGCGCCCATCGAAGGGCCGACCCACTTCAGCCAAGTCGACCCGTTGGCGGTCGAACGCTGGGGGCACGCCTGGTTCGAGCGAGGTTGCGTGAGCTCGCACTTCTTGAACATGGTGGTCGAGGGCGAGCAGGTTCGCGCCGGGCTCGAACCGGTGACACCGACCCTCGGGCGGCTCACCGCAGAGAAGGCCGATGCAACGCCGGTGCTGACCGGAACCGCCTCGATCGGGCGCGACGACCCGACCGAACTCGACGAGCGCCGACAGCGGGGTCTGGGTGACCCCGGCGAGCTCCACATCGTGGACCAGCTCGAGATCGGGATGCACGAGAGCATCCCCGAGCCCGTCACCATGGGCTTCGATGACCACAACGGAAAGCTGTATCCGTTCACCCTTGCGCAGAAACTGGAGCGGATCACCGCACGGTCGTCGTGGTACCTCCACGACGGCGACAGCCCATGGGGACGCCCGATCGTGCCGACCGAGATGATCAGCGTGATTGCACACCAGTCGAACTCCCATTTCCCGGTGCGTGGACCAGCGATCGGGCTGTTCATCGACCTCGAGGTGCGTTTCGTCGACGGTCCGGTGTTCGTCGGCCAGCCCTACCGCATCGACCACACAGTGGTGGGCATCGGGCAGACCAAGCGAGTCGAGTCGTACTGGACCGAGACCACGCTCACCGATGCCGAGACCGGCGCCCACGCCGCAACGGTGCTGTTGCACCAAGGCGTCTTCAAGGCCAGCTACGCCGACTATCCCGCCTGATCGCAGATCCCAGAGACCCGGGCCGGGGGATCCGCGCTCAGCGCTCTTCGGGGTAGATCACTCCGAGTTGGCTACGGATGTCATCGAGGAGTTCCATCGTCGACACCGTGGTGGCCAACGAGATCACGTCGCTCTCGCGATGGCCGGCACGGATTCGCTCCATTGCGTGTGCTGCTTCGTGGGCGAGCCCTTGGTTCTCCATCTCGACCCGGATGGGTTCGGTGCCGTCGACTCGTACGGTGAAGCCGGTGGCGAACCAGAACGGAGCGTCGACATCGATCCGTCCCGAGGTGCCATACACCGATGCCCCGAGGCTCGTCATCATGTCGAGCGATGTGTGGAACACGCCGAGCGCTCCGCTGGCGAAGGTGACGACCCCTGCGACCGTGGCGTCGACGCCGGTCTCACCGAGCACGCCGCTCACCTTCGCATCGACGGGGTCACCAGCCAGGAACCGAGCAAAGGTCACCGGGTAGATGCCGACATCGAGCATGGCTCCACCGGCGAGATCGATGCGACGGTGGCGGCCGTCGGGGTCGCTCACCGGGATGCCGAAGTTCGCCTCGATCACCTTGAGGTCTCCGATCTCGCCCGCCAGCACCCGACGACGAACGTCGACCACGGCGGGAATGAACCATGTCCACATCGCCTCCATCAAGAAGCGGTCGTTGCGTCGTGCCGCTTCGACCATCTCGCGCGCCTGGGCGGCGTTCACGGCAAAGGCCTTCTCGCACAGCACGTGCTTGCCGGCATCGAGGGCGGCAATCGTCATGTCGTGGTGATGGCTGTGGGGTGAGGCGACGTACACGATGTCGACCTCGTCGTCGTCCCACAGTGCTTCG
Source organism: Ilumatobacteraceae bacterium (assembly GCA_963717385.1). Lineage (GTDB taxonomy): Bacteria > Actinomycetota > Acidimicrobiia > Acidimicrobiales > Ilumatobacteraceae > Sva-07. The sequence goes on along the minus strand of CAVQWE010000006.1, from coordinate 158,017 downwards.
TAGCTGCCGTGCGCCCGTGCGATCCCGAACCGTTGGGCAAACGCATCAGCAGCGTCTCGAGTGCGTGAACCGACTGCGGTGATCTCGGCGTCGGGCAAGGTACCCAAGGCCTTGCACATGCTGGCGGCAATCGATCCAGTCGCGGCGATACCCCATCGAAGCGGGGTCGTGTCGGAGATGCGGTCCATCGCCGAACGCTAACAACCGCGACGTCACCGAGGATCTCTGTGGCACCCCGATCTCTATGGTGGTCACCGACCGACTCCTCCCGACGGAAACACCACCTGAAGGAGCAGAACCATGAACGACAACGATGCGCCGTTGGTGCTGAACAACCTCGCCATGATCCGTGGCGTCATGCCGCACGACCCGCAACAGCGTGAACTTCCTGCCGGCGGGATCGTCGTGCAGTTCGATGTGACGACGCGGATCGAATCCGATGCCAAGGTCGTCACCGTCTCGGTGCCGGTCGCCTGGAACGACCCGAGTACAGCACAGCTCGGCGTGCTCGTCGCCGGCGTCGAGGTGGTCGTGTTCGGCACGGTGCGCCGACGGTTCTTTCGCGTGGGTGGGGCAACACAGAGCCGAACCGAGGTCGTCGCCGATGCAGTCATCCCTGCTCGGCGTCACCAGCGTGTTGCCCTCGCCCTTCGCGAAGCAGCCGATCGGCTGCTCGACCCCGTTGCGTGACGGCGCTGCTCAGACGAGGCTGCGGATCACCAGCCCGGTGCGCAGCTTGGGGGTGAAGAACGTCGACTTCGGCGGCATCAGGGCGCCCTCGCGTGCCGTGCGTTCGATCTCGGCGACGCTGACCGGGCGGATCAGCACCGCCCCGACGGCGGTCCCTGACGTCACGGCGTCGACGACCTGGTCGACGCCGTGCTGGTAGGTGACGCTGTGGGAAACATCGGCCAACGCGTGTTCGAGCCAGGCCCCGTCGAGTGAGCGCACATCGTCGAACACCCCAGCCCTGGGTGCCAACCACTGCGCGGCACCGTCAGGGCCGATCAGACACAACACGCCCTGATCGTCCATCCCGGCAAGCGTGTTCGCTCCGGGAGTTTCGGCCTCGGTGCGCTCGAAGCAGGTGTCGAGCGCCGCGACGAGGTCGTCGAACGACACGTCGTGGTAGAGCCGGTGGATCGCTTCGACCGACAGTTGGTCGGCGACGAGCTCGTTGACGAACGCCAGTGTGTCATCGGCGGGGTTTGCCTGATTGTCGTTGCCGGCGCGGACCTCGTCGCGGTAGGTGCGGCTGATGCCGTAGCGATGGTGACCGTCGGCGATCAGCACATCGTCGGATCCGACCTTGTCGGCGATCGCTCGCACCCGTTCCGGGTCGGACACCCGCTCGATCACGTGATCCACGCCGTCGACCGTCACGGCCGCCACCGGCTCGCCCGGCTCGGCGAGCAGCGCGGTGAGGCCGCTGGCGAGTGAGAGGCCCCACACCGGCGACAAGTTCGCCTGGGTGGAGCGAGTGAGGTCGAGTCGATCGGTCGATGCCTTCGGTGTGACGCGTTCGTGAGGAAGCACACCACCAGCGCCCTCGTCGACCACCTCCAGACCTCCGAGCACTCCTGCGATGTCGCGGGCGGTGCCGGATGCATCGGTGAACCTCATGCGGTAGATCGTGAACGTTGGCGTGTCGTCGTATGACATCACCCCGGCATCGATCCACTCGCGCAGGGTTGCAGCAGCGGTGTCGTACCGGTCGGGGCCAGCGGCTTCGCGCGGGACGTCGACGTGGGTGATGTTCCACTTGCTGCGTGCGCCGAGTTCGTCGAGATCGGCATCCGACAACACGTCGTACGGCGGAGCGATCAGGTCGTCGATCTCGGGATCGCAGTAACGAAGGGCGGGGAACGGCGTGAAACGTGGCACCACGACAGGATGTCATGACCCGGGCCCACAACTGCAACGATCGGAGATGTGGAGGACTGGGCAGACGAGATCGACACCGTGCTGTGTGACCTCGACGGGGTGGTCTGGCTCGCCCACCAGCCGATTCCCGGCTCGGTCGACGCGGTGTCGTCGTTGCGTGCCTCCGGGCGCCGGGTGCTCTTCGTGACCAACAACTCGTTCGCACTGGTCGCCGACCACGAGGCAGCGCTGGCGGGCATCGGCATCTCGGCGGTGGGTGACGTCGTGAGTTCGTCGATGGCCGCTGCGTTCATGATCGAACCCGGCCACCGTGTGCTCGTGGCTGGCGGGCCCGGTGTGGTCGAAGCACTGGAGGGTCGCGGTGCCGACGTGGTGCGCAACACCGGTGCAGCGGTCGATGGTTCGTTCGATGCCGTGGTGGTGGGAATGCACCGCGATTTCGACTACGACCGCCTCGCCGTTGCTGCCGACGCCGTGCGTGGCGGTGCTCGCCTCATCGGTACCAACGCCGACTCGACGTATCCGACACCGAACGGGCTGCTCCCAGGCGGCGGCGCGATCCTCGCTGCGATCGCCTCCGCGTCTGGGGTCCCACCCTCGATTGCCGGCAAGCCCGAACAACCGATGGCAGACCTCGTGGCGTCGATGCTCGGCGATGACGCCGAGACGCAGCCGATGGCGGTGCGATCGCTGATGATCGGTGACCGCCCCGAGACCGACGGGTTGTTCGCCAGTCGCCTCGGTTGCAGATTCGCGCTCGTGCGGTCGGGGGTGACCGCTTCGGATTCGTCCGTGCGCGCCGACGGCGGACTTCGGATCGATCTCGATGCTGCCGATCTCGGTGAGGTTGCGCGACAGCTCGTCCATGCCAGCCACGTTGAGCACTAGTCTGTGGGCATGGCAAAAACGACAGTCCAGCGCCTCGTCGATGCAGGAGTCGAGTTCTCCGACATCTCCCGCAAGCAGGCCGAATCCATCGTGAAGTCACTGGTGAAGGGCGGCGAGGTTCGCCGATCCGACGCCGAGAACGCAGTGCAGACCTTGCTCGACCGCGGTCGCGAGACATCCGATCGGGTGAGCGAGAACGTCCAACGCGAGGTGTCCAAGCAGATGACGTGGCTCTCCGAGCGCTTCGACGAACTCGAAGACCGCTTCGAGGAGATGGCCGACAAGCTCGCCGAGCGAGTCAAGAGCGAGATCGAGGGGCGCGCTCATCGGCCGCCGCCACCAAGGCGCCGGCCAAGAAGGCGCCCGCCAAGAAGAAGGCGCCCGCCAAGAAGGCGCCTGCGAAGAAGAAGGCGCCCGCCAAGAAGGCGCCAGCGAAGAAGAAGGCGCCTGCCAAGAAGGCGCCGCGAAGAAGAAGGCTCCTGCCAAGAAGGCACCAGCGAAGAAGGCGCCGGCCGAGACCGCCGCCTCCAGCCCGGCCGCCAGCTGATCATTGGTGGCGGCTCGTCGACGGCTCGACGCCGAGCTCGTGCGTCGAGAGCTCACGACGAGCCGCACTGAAGCACAGGCGCTGATCGCTGCGAATCGGGTGCTCGTCAACGGGTCGGTCGCCGCGAAACCAGCGAGACAAGTGGCTCCCTCCGATGCGCTCGTCATCGAAGGACCGCCACCGCGCTTCGTCGGGCGGGGTGCTGAGAAGCTCGATCACGCGCTGAGCGCATTCGACATCGATGTGCAGCATCTCCGAGCGCTCGACGTCGGCGCATCGACCGGTGGTTTCACCGACTGCTTGTTGCAGCGGGGCGCCACGCACGTCGTGGCCCTCGACGTGGGACACGGCCAACTCCATGAACGGTTGCGAGCCGACTCCAGGGTCACCAACCTCGAACGCCACAACGTCCGCCACGCCGATGTCGATCAAATCGGCGGGCTGGTCGACATCGTGGTCGGTGACCTCTCGTTCATTTCGCTGCGGCTCGTGATCCCCAGGCTCGTCGAGCTGTGCCAACCTGGGTCGTCCATGGTGCTCCTCGTGAAACCGCAGTTCGAAGCAGGTCGCCAAGAGGTCGATCGTGGACGCGGCATCATCACCGACGCGTCGATCCACGACCGTGTCCGTACCGAGGTCGAGGCCGCACTGGTCGCTTCGGGGTGCACCGTGGTCGACTGGACCGATTCGCCGATCACCGGCGCCGACGGCAATCGGGAGTTTCTCGTGCATGCAACCACGGCGATCGGCGCCGCTCGATGACCAGCGTGGCAGTCGTTGCGCACCACGAACGTTCGGCGGCACGCGATCTTGCCGAGCGGGCCGCGACCTGGTGCACCGAGCACGACGTGACGTTCTGGATGCCGGTCGACGATGCCGCCGCTCTCGATCTCGGCGACTGTGCAGACGCCCGCCCGATCTCCGAGGCCGACTTGGTGCTCAGCCTCGGCGGCGACGGGACGATGCTGCGCAGCGTTCGTCTGCTCGAAGGCGCGCCGGTTCCCGTGCTGGGCGTGAACCTCGGCTCGCTCGGCTACCTCACCCAGGTCGAACCCGATCGCCTGACCGACTCACTCGATCGTTTCGTCGCTGGTTCGGAGTCGGGGGAGTGGAAGCTCGATCGGCGCATGATGCTCGATGTCGCGGTGAACAAGACCCTGGTGGGCCGAGCGTTGAACGAAGCCGTCGTCGAGAAGGCCGAATCAGGCCACACGGTGCGGCTGCTCGCCCGGATCGACGGTGAGCCGTTCACCTACTACGCAGCAGATGGGCTGATCGTCGCAACGCCAACGGGGTCGACGGCGTACTCGTTGTCGGCCAGGGGGCCGGTGGTTTCGCCGCGTCACCGAGCGATGTTGCTGACGCCGGTGTCGCCACACATGTTGTTCGACCGGACACTGGTGCTCGACCCGTCGGAGACCATCGAGATCGAGGTCTCAGGGCATCGTGCAGCCGAGCTCGTGCTCGATGGGCAGCCGGTGGTGTCGCTCGACGACGGCGACGTCGTTGGTTGTACTCCGTCGGTGTCCACTGCGAACTTCGTGCGTTTCGGCGACGAGCACTATCACCAGATCTTGAAGGCCAAGTTCGGCCTTGCCGATCGCTGATCGCATGAGGCCCGCATCATGCTGACCGAACTCCACATCGAGAACCTGGGTGTGATCCAACGCGTCGAGCTCCGACTCGGCCACGGATTGAGCGCAGTGACGGGTGAGACCGGTGCCGGCAAGACGATGCTGGTCGAAGCGATCGAGTTGCTCGTCGGCGGTCGGGCCGACTCGTCGATGGTGCGCCACGGGGAGAACGAAGCGCGCATCGACGGCAGGTTCGTCACTGCAGCCGGCGATGAACGGGTGCTCACCAGGGTGATCCCGGCCGACGGGCGTTCACGGGCATACCTCGACGGTCGGTTGGCGACCGTTGCCTCTCTCAGCGAGGTGGCTGCCGAGATCGTCGATCTCCATGGCCAGCACGCTCACCAGTCGTTGCTGTCGGCAGCGACCCAACGGTCGGCGCTCGACGAGTTCGGCGGTATCGATCTCGGCGCGCTGCGCGCCGCACGGGCTCGGCTCACCGAGATCGATGCCGAGCTCGCGGCCCTCGGCGGCGATGAACGTGCCCGAGCCCGTGAGATCGATCTGCTGCGTTTCCAGGTCGACGAACTCGATCGTGCCGATGTCACCGATGCCGCCGAGGACGCGCTGCTCGACAGCGAAGAGACCGTGCTCGCCGATGCGACTGCCCATCGTGAAGCCGCGGCGGTTGCAGTGGAGGCGCTGTCGGGCGACAGGGGAGCTCGAGACGGCTTGGCGGCAGCGCTCGGTGCCATCGAGAATCGGTCGCCGTTCGACGAGCATGCATCACGGCTCCGCGACCTGCTCGCAGAGCTCGATGATGTCGTTGCCGAGGTCCGCTCCGGCGGCGAGTCGATCGACGAGGCACCCGAGCGTTTGGCCGTCATCCGTGAGCGCCGCCAACTCCTCAAGAACCTTCGCAGGAAGTACGGCGACGACCTGGCATCGGTGATGAGCTTTCATGCCGAGACCGCTGAGCGGCTGCGTGAGCTCGAGCACTTCGATCAGCGGGCAGCCGAACTCGACGACCAGCGCCAGGTCGCATCGGCAGCAGAACGCGTGGCAGCCGAGGCTGTCGGCCGGCGTCGTCGAGAGGTCGGCCCCCAGCTCGCGGCAGCCGTCGAAGAGCAACTGCACCGATTGGCCATGCCGCATGCTGCGCTCGCGGTCGAGGTCGGCGACCACGTCGACGATCACCCGGGCGACCGTGTGCAGTTCCTGTTGGCTGCCAATCCGGGGTCACCGTTGCTGCCCCTGACTCGGGTGGCATCGGGCGGTGAGCTGGCCCGAGCCATGTTGGCGCTGCGTCTGGTGTTGTCGGCAGCGACCTCGACGGGCGACACGGGCCGCACGTTGGTGTTCGACGAGGTCGATGCGGGCATCGGTGGAACCGCTGCCCAGGCGATCGGCGACGCGTTGGCCGAACTCGGCCGCCACCATCAGGTACTGGTGGTCACTCATCTGGCCCAGGTCGCTGCCGGGGCGACCACACAGATTTCGGTGACGAAAACGGTGGACGGCGGTCAGACCTATGCGACCGCAGCGCCGATCGACGCCGATGAACGAGTGGGCGAGATCGCCCGCATGCTCTCTGGCACCACGAGCGCGTCTGCGCTCGACCATGCCCGTGAGCTCCTCGCCCGTTGACCGGTCACCTGTGATTCGCTGCTGATGCAGCGACCGTCGAACCTCGATTCCTCACAGGAGCGCGACCGGTGGTGATCGCGCGGGGTATGGTGATCTCCCGTCGTGGTGTCGCGTGGCACTGAGATACGACAGCAACGTCGAGACGGAGGATTTGGTCGAATGCCGAAGCACATTTTCGTGACCGGAGGCGTGGCCAGTGCGCTCGGCAAGGGCTTGACGGCTTCGTCGCTCGGGCGGCTCTTGAAGCTTCGTGGTCTGCGGGTCACGCTCCAGAAGCTCGATCCGTACATCAACATCGATCCGGGCACGATGAACCCGTTCGAGCATGGCGAGGTGTTCGTCACCGACGATGGCGGCGAGACCGATCTCGACCTCGGCCACTACGAGCGGTTCATCGACGAGAACCTGTCGCGCAACTCCAACGCCACCACGGGCTCGATCTACCAGGCGGTGCTGGCCGCCGAACGTCGCGGCGACTATCTCGGCAAGACCGTGCAGGTCATCCCGCACATCACCGACGAGATCAAGCGCCGCGTCGAACGGGTCGCTCACGACGATGTCGACGTGGTCATCACCGAGGTCGGTGGCACCGTCGGCGACATCGAGATCCTGCCCTTCCTCGAGGCGATCCGACAGTTCCGCAACATGGTCGGTCGCGACAACGTCTGCTACATCCACGTCACCCTGGTGCCATTCATCGGTCCCGCCGGCGAGCAGAAGACCAAGCCGACCCAGCACTCGGTGACCGAGCTGCGCAGCCGTGGCATCCAGCCCGACGTCATCGTGTGTCGCAGCGAGGCGCCGCTGTCCGACGACCTCAAGCGCAAGATCTCCAACATGTGCGATGTCGACCAACGAGCGGTCATCAACGCTGCCGATGCCAAGAACATCTACGAGCTTCCGCTGATCCTGCACGACGAGGGCCTCGACGACTTCGTGTGCGATGTGCTGCGCATCGAAGGTGAGCCCGACCTCACCTACTGGGAACAGTTCGTCGCCAAGGTCGAAGCAGCCACCACACCGGTGCGTATCGGCCTGATCGGCAAGTACATCGAACTCCCCGATGCGTACCTGTCCGTGGTCGAGAGCCTCAAGCACGCCGGGTTCCATCACGGCGCCGACGTCGAGATCGTGTGGATCCAGTCCGAGAGCGTCGAGGGGTTGCTCGCCGCCGGCCAGTTGAACCATCTCGATGGCATCGTGATCCCCGGTGGGTTCGGCTACCGAGGTGTCGAGGGCAAGATCGCCGCAGCGCGCTACGCCCGCGAAGAGGGTGTGCCGTGCCTCGGACTCTGTCTCGGTCTGCAGGCAATGGCGATCGAGTTCGCCCGCGATGTCGTCGGCCTCACCGACGCCAATTCCACCGAGTTCGACCCGACCACGCATCACCCGGTGATCGATCTCATGCTCGAGCAGCGAGGCATCGAGGACAAGGGCGGCACGATGCGACTCGGCGCGTACTACGCGGTGCTTGCCCCCGGTTCGCAGGTCGCCGAGGCCTACGGCGAGCCCGTCGTCAGCGAACGTCATCGGCACCGCTACGAATTCAACGAGCGGTACCGCAAGCAGTTGGAAGACGCAGGGCTCTGGTGTTCGGGCACATCGCCCGACAATCGTCTCGTCGAGTTCATCGAACTTCCCGGCCACCCGTTCTGGGTGGGCACGCAGGCGCACCCAGAGTTCAAGAGTCGTCCCGATCGGCCCCACCCGTTGTTCCGTGAGCTGGTCGCTGCGGCGCTCACCCGTCGGGGTGCAGCCACGCAGGCAACCGCAGCCGGCGACGTCGCACCGGTCGCCAGCGAGCCGTCGCTGTCGTCGTGAGCGAATTCCGCCGGGTCTCCGAGCGGACCATCCACGAGGGCTATGTCTGGAATCTGGCGCTGGTCGAGTTCGAGGCGCCCGACGGATCGAGCTTCACCCGCGACATCGTGCGCTCACCCGGCGCCGTGGGGGTGCTGCCGCTGGTGTTCGACGTCGAAGGCAACCCGTCAGTGGTGCTCGTCTCGCAGTATCGGCCGCCGTACGAGCGCACGGTGATCGAGATGCCTGCGGGGATGCGAGACATCGACGGTGAGGACACCGCCGACGTTGCCCGACGCGAACTGATCGAAGAGGCGGGGTTGGATGCCGGTGGCCTCGAACTTCTCACCGAGATCCTTCCATCGCCCGGCATGACCGACTCGGTGACCACCTTGTACCTGGCGACCGACTGCTCGCCGGTGCCCCACGATCGCCAGGGCCCCGAGGAGGAGCACATGGAACTCCTGCACTTGCCGCTCGCCGACGCCGTGGCGATGGTCGAGCGAGGCGAGATCGCCGACGCGAAGACGGTGGTGGCGCTGCTCCTGACGGACCGTCGGTTGAGCAGCTCAGACCATCCCGACGCCTGAGAGCCGATGTCTCGGAGCTGATGGCGCGTCCGTTGCTGCCCATCGAGGTCGAGGAGTTCCTGTCGTGGATGGTGGCCGAGAAGGGTCGTGCGCCCAACACGATCTCCGCCTACCGACGCGACCTCGGCGCCTACTGCGAATGGCTGACCGCGCAGGGGGTGACCGTGCTCGATGTGACCCATGCGCAGCTCGTCGACTTCGTGGGAGTCCGACGGCGCAGCGGTGCTGCCACCTCGTCGATCGCTCGGCAGTTGGCAGCGGTCCGCATGCTGCACCGATATCTGTCGATCGAGGGGGAGCGACGCGACGACCCGGCCGCCGAACTCGAGGGGGTGCGGGTGCCCTCGGGCATTCCCAAGCCGCTCAGCGAAGCGCAGGTGGCGAGCCTCCTCGATGCGGTGATCGTGACCGAGCCGATCCATCGCCGCGATCTCGCCCTGATCGAGTTGCTGTATGCCACCGGGGCCCGCATCTCCGAGGCAGTCGGGTTGTCGATCGGAGAGATCGATCTCGATGCCCGTCTGGTGCGGCTCTACGGCAAGGGTTCGAAGGAGCGGATCGTGCCGTTCGGGTCGTCTGCTGCGGCAGCGCTCGACGAATGGTTCTCGCCGAGCGGACGCGCCCTGATCGTTCCCGACCAGTGGCGCAGTCGTGATGACGCCGAGGCGGTGTTCCTGAACACCCGGGGCGCCCGGTTGACCCGACAGGCGGCGTGGCAGATGATCAAGAAGTACGGCGTCAAGGCGGGGATCGGTGATCAGCTGTCACCGCACGTGCTGCGGCACTCGTGCGCGACGCATCTGCTCGACCATGGGGCCGATCTGCGAGTGGTGCAGGAGATGCTCGGACACGCATCGGTGTCGACCACGCAGATCTACACCAAGGTGAGCCAGGAACGACTGTGGGATGTGTACCGCTCGGCGCATCCCCGGGCCACACTGGCGAGATGAGCGACTCCGGCCCGATCACGAAGGTGTGGCATCTCGCGGCGCGCTTCGTCACGTCGCTGTCCGCCGAGCGCCACCCTCGATCGACGACGAGATCTGGGTCGACGAGCACCTGCTGGCGGGGGAGCGTGCACTGTGGGTGCAGCTGTCGAACCAGGACCGCCGTCACAGCGCTGCCGTCGCGCAACGGTTCGTGGCCGAGCGACCGTCGGCCAACCGTGCGGAAATCGCCGGAGCGATCTTGCATGACGTCGGCAAGATCGAGTGCGGACTCGGCACGTTCGCACGGGTCGTCGCCACGCTGGTCGGTGATCGGGGGCCGACCTCGTTTCGGGCCTATCACGACCACGAGGCGATCGGCGCGGAGATGGCCCGTCGAGCGGGCTCGGAGTTCGACACCATCGAGCTGATCGCTCAGCGCGGACCGGCCTTCGAAGCGCTCAGGGCATCAGATCACGCCTGACACGGCAGGGTTGACAGCGCACCGTGCGCCTCCGGGACATCTCGGCCACCCAGCTCGCCAGGCATGGAACCGGACACTTCCGCTGGGCGAGTGGCGCCACGCCGTCAGCGTGGCCGAGCTGGCAGAACTCGCCCGACCCGCATCGTGTTCACCACTGCGCGCAGCACCATCCAGACGACGAGCCCGATCCAGATGCCGGCGATGCCGAGTGACGGTGTCGCCAGCACCACCACGGCGATGGGAGCGACGGCGAGCAGATATCCGAACGCGGCCACGCCGAGGAATCGGTAGTCGCCGGCGCCGATGAGCACACCGTCATCGGCGAATGCCACCGCACCGGGCAACACCAGCAGAGCGAGGAACACCAGCGCCGATGTCGCCCGACTGATCACCGCAGGGTCGTCGCTGAACACGTGGGGGAGCACCGGCGAGGTCGAGCGCGACCACCGTTGCGATCGCGGCGGCGGCAACCAGCGAGAGGCGCACCACCCGCTGGGCGATGTCGGCAGCACCGCTGCCGTCGTTGCCGAGCTCCTCTGCGACCAGGGTCTGTGCGGGGACCGCCAGTGCGTCGAGGACCAAGGCGAGGAACAAGAACATCGTCATCGCGATCTGGTGTGCGGCGAGCGTGGCATCGTCGACTCGGGCAGCGATCGCAGTGGCACCGGTGAACACCGCCAGCATCGACCCCACCCGAAGCAGGAGGTGGCGGCCGGCGGTGAGCAGCGGCGCCATCTCGACCCAGCGTGGCCACCGGTGCCGGGCGGGCTGGAGCCGTTCGCGGATCACGACGAGAAATGCAAGACCCGCAGCGGCCTGAGCGATCGCCGTCGACCACGCAGCCCCGGCGATGCCGAGGTCGAAACCGAACACCAGCACCAGTTCGATGACCAAGTTGGCCGCATTCGACGCCACGAGGATCACGAGCGGAGTCCGGTAGTCGGATGTGCCTCGTTGCACACCTTGAGCAGCAAGCGCAATCAGCACGAACGGCACACCGACCGCGGCGATGCGCAGGTACTCGACGGCGAACTCGAGGACCTCGCCGTCGGCGCCGAGCGCCGACGCCAGCGGGCGTGCACCGAACACCAGGGCCGGGACGGCCACGACCGCCACGAAACCGGCCAGCCACATCGCCTGCACTCCGACGTCGGCGGCGTCGGCGTCCCTGCCGGCCCCGAGGCGCTTGGCGACCCGCTCGGTGGTGCCATAGGTGAGGAAGTTCGACCCGGCCACGACCAGCGCGAGGATCGTCACTGCAATTGCCAACCCGGCGAGCTGATCGGTGCCGAGGCGCCCGACGATCGCGGTGTCGACGATCCGGTACAGCGGCTCAGCGGCGAGCGTGCCCAGCGCAGGGATGCCGAGCCCGATGATTCGCCGATCGACTGCGGTCAGCATGTGCGGTGTCGATCTCGTGAACCACCTGCGCTCTGAGACCGCACCTGGTTCACGGGGGTGGGACGGCGGTCAGGCGGGGAGGAGGCCGATGTTGCGATGGGCTCGCTCCAGCGTGGCCGATGCGACGTTGCGGGCCTTGTCCGCTCCGACGGCGAGCAGTCGAGCGAGTTCGCCCGGGTCGTCCATCAGCTCGTGGTAGCGGACTCGAATCGGGTCGAGCACCGCCAACACGGCCTCGCCGGTATCGACCTTCAGTGCGCCGTACTGCTGGTAGTCCTCTGCCACCTGCTGCGGGCTGCGGCCGGTGACGGCGGCGTTGATCTCCAACAGATTGGCCACACCGGGCTTCTCGGCGCGATCGAAGCGCACTGCGTCGGCGCCGGTGTCGGAGTCGGTGACCGCACGCTTGAACTTCTTCATCACGGTCTTCGGGTCGTCGACCAGATACACGCATCCGGCGCCGGACTCGTCGGACTTCGACATCTTCGAGGTGGGGTCCTGCAACGACATCACTCGGGCTCCAGCGGCCGGCGTGACCGCTTCGGGGATCACGAACGTGTCGCCGAAACGATGGTTGAACCGGATGGCGATGTCGCGGGTGATCTCCACGTGCTGGCGCTGATCGTCGCCGATCGGCACCTCGTTGGCGTCGTACAGCACGATGTCGGCAGCCTGCAGTGCCGGATAGGTGAACAGCCCTGCCGAGACGAACTCGTGCTCGCGCTTGGCGCTCTTGTCCTTGAACTGGGTCATGCGCGACAGCTCGCCGTAGCTGACGGTGCACTCCATGATCCAGCCCAGTTGGTTGTGCTCGGGAACGTGGCTCTGCACGAACACCGTCGACACGTCGGGGTCGAGGCCGATCGCGAAGAACATCGCCGCCAGCGACATCGTCTGTCGACCCAGCACGCCGGGCTCGTCCGTCACGGTGAGCGCGTGGAGGTCGACGATGCCGTGGAAGGCGTCGCAGGAGTGCTGGCCTGCCACCCAGTTCCGCAGTGCGCCGAGGTAGTTGCCGAGGTGCACATCGCCGGTGGGCTGCATGCACGACAGCACTCGCGTGCGGGCGTCTTGGCTGTTGGTCACGGGCGCCGACGATACCCCGTTGCGCCCCTGTCGCTCCGGTAGGTTGGGCGGCAATGGTCCTCGACGTCTCAAGATCCCCCTCCGGCACCGTCGTGTCGACTCCCGTGTACGAGGGGCCGTTCGACATGTTGCTGCAACTGATCCTGCGCGAGCAGGTCGACATCTACGAGATCAACTTGTCGAGCATCGTCGATGCCTACCTCGACGAGATCGAACGCATGCAGTTGCTCGACCTCGACGTCGCCACCGGTTTCCTCCTCATCGCAGCAACGCTCGTCGAGCTCAAAGCCCGTCGGTTGCTCCCGAACCCCACCGACATGGATCTCGACGACGAGTTCGCTCTGTGGGAAGAGCGAGACATGCTGCTCGCTCGTCTGCTCGAAGCAAAGACGTTCAAAGACGTCGCGCAGATCTTCTCGCAACTCGCCGACGACGCCGACCTGTCGTTTCCTCGTGTGGTGGGCCCCGACGAACGCTTCGCCGATGTCGTTCCCGACATGCTCGAGGGCACGAGCGTCACGAGCCTGCGCAACGCAGCGGTCCGTGCGCTCACGCCCAAGCCGGTGCCGGTGGTCGATCTGTTCCACGTCAATCCGATCACGACCACGGTGGCCGACGCTGTTGCCGAACTGCTCGACGAACTTCCTCGCGCCGGTCGGATCACGTTCCGACGCCTGACCGCCGACCTCGCCGACCGCATCGAGGTGATCATCCGGTTCCTCGCGGTGCTCGAGCTCTACAAGCAGGGTGCAGTCGAGATCGACCAGCCCGAACGCTTCGGCGACATCGAGGTGGCCTGGACCGCCGGTGCCGATTTCGACACGTCGGCGATCCTGATCGACGCATACGAAGGCTGACGTCGTGTCCGACGAATTCTCCGACCCGGTCGATGCCGCCGCCGAGCACAAACGGGCGATCGAGTCGATCGTGCTGGTCGCCCACGATCCGGTGCCAGCCGAACTCCTCGCCCAACTGCTCGAAGAGCCGACGGTGATGGTCGAACAGTGGTGCGAAGAGCTCGCCGAGTCGTACCTCGCAGAGGGGCGCGGATTCGAGCTGGTCAACATCGCCGGAGGTTGGCGATACCAGACGGCCAGCGATCTCACCCCGTACGTCGAGCGATTCCTCCTCCACGACCAGCGCGCTCGTCTCTCTGGTGCGGCGCTGGAGACCCTGGCGATCGTCGCCTACAAACAGCCGATCTCCCGCGGCCAGGTCGCGTCGATCCGCGGCGTCGACCCGGACGGGGTGCTACGAACGCTGCAAGCCCGTGGCTACATCGACGAGGTCGGACGCGACCAGGGCCCGGGACAGGCCATCTTGTTCGGAACCACATCGACGTTCCTCGAGAAGCTGGGCTTGCCCTCGCTCGACGACCTGCCACCGATCGCCGAGTTCATCCCGAGTGCCGATGTGGTCGAGGCGTTGGAGACCGGGTTGCGCGTCACCCCGCTGATCGAGGTGTCCACGGCGACCGGCACCTCGACGTCCACTTCCACCTCCATCTCGGCGCCCGCTGACACCATGATCAGCGCCACCGAGACCGGCGCCACCGACGCGGGCTCGGACAGCGACGCTGCGCCGGTCGACGAGGCGTCGCCCGACGACACAGCGCAGTGAACGACGACGCACCGGAACCGCCGCTGTGGGAACAGATGGCGCAACGCAGCGCCGAGCTGCCCCAAGGCGAGCGCCTGCAGAAGGTGCTCGCGGCCACTGGCTACGGCAGCCGCCGTATCGCAGAGGATCTGATCGCCGCGGGCCGCGTCACGGTCAACGGCGAGGTGGCGATCCTCGGGCGTCGTGTCGATGCCGCCACCGACGTCGTCGAGGTCGACGGGGCGCCGATCGGAGTTCGACCCGACCTCGTGTACTACCTGCTCAACAAGCCGGTCGGCGTCGTGACGACGTCTCGTGACACGCACCAGCGCCCGACGGTGGTCGAATTGGTGCCGAGCGAGCCGCGTGTCTTCTCGGTGGGGCGTCTCGATGTCGACACCGAAGGTCTGCTGCTGCTGACCAACGACGGCGACCTCGCCAACCGGATCGCGCACCCTTCCCACGGCATCGAGAAGGAGTACCTGGTCGAGGTGGCCGGGGGAGCGGTGTCGGCCGGATCGGTGCGCTCGCTGCGCGACGGCGTGCTCCTCGACGACGGCATGACCGCCCCAGCAAAGGTGTCACAACCCGACCCTGGGGTGTTGCGGATCACGATCCACGAGGGACGAAACCGTCAGGTGAGGCGCATGTGCGAAGCGGTCGGGCATCGGGTGACGCGTCTGGTGCGCACCCGGATCGGCCCGATCACCGACCGCTCGCTGCAGCCTGGCAGGTGGCGCGAGCTGACGACGGACGAGTGGCGAGAGCTGACCGAGGCGGTGGCAACGGCAACACCTCGTGAGGCCACCGGTACGATCGAACACCGTGACTGACCACCCCACACCGGCTCGCCGAGCCAACGTGATCGGACTCGGCCTGATCGGCGGATCGATCGGTCTCGGCCTGCGTGGCCAAGGATGGCATCTCACCGGTGACGACAGCGACCCTGCCATCGCCCAGGCAGCCCTCGATCGAGGAGTCGTCGACGATCTCGGGATCGATCCTGCCGCCGAGATCACCTTCGTGGCCGTGCCCGTACTGGCTGCGGCCGACCAGGTCAAGCGTGCTCTCGCCGAGACCTCGGGTGCCGTCACCGATGTCGGCAGCGTGAAAGCGACGATCTGCGCCGCTGCGGCTGATACCCGCTTCGTCGGCGGGCACCCGATGGCAGGTTCCGAACTCGATGGTCTCGACGGCGCTCAGGGCGACCTGTTCGAGGGCGCGGTGTGGGTGCTGACCCCTGGCCCTGACAGCGACGACACCGTGTTTGCCGCTGTGGCCTCCGCAGTCGCATCGCTCGGGGCCGAGGTGGTGGCCCTTGCGCCGCAACGCCACGATCAGCTCGTGGCCGTGGTCAGCCATGTTCCCCATCTCACCGCAGCCACGCTGATGGGGCTTGCCAGTGGGCGCGCCGACGAACACGCCGCGTTGCTGCGTCTGGCTGCCGGTGGATTTCGTGACATGACTCGCGTGGCGAGCGGTCGACCAGCGATCTGGCTCGACATCTGCGCTGAGAACCGGGTGGCGATCGTGGAGGTGCTCGACCAGCTCGTCGCCGAACTGACCGATGTGCGCGATGTCATCAGCGCCGACGATCGAGATGCCTTGCTCGCCCGGCTCACCGAGGCCCGCCACGCCCGCGCGAACTTGCCGGCCCGGGTGGTCAATCCCGAAGCACTGGCCGAGGTTCGCATCCCGATTCCCGACCGAGCTGGTGCCGCAGCAGAGATCTTCACGCTCGCCGGCGAACTCAGCGTCAACATCGCCAGCTTCGAAGTCGTGCACGTCGCCGAGAGCACCCGCGGCGTCCTCGTTCTGCTGGTCGACCGGGCGATGGTCGATCTCTTCCGCGGGGGCCTGCTGGCACGAGGGTTCCGACCGGCCGTGCAGCCGCTGTCGTGACCATGGCACCTTCACCGCCTCCGCCGGGCGAGGTCTACCGAGTGCAGCGCTCCGATGGCCCAGTTGTCGCCCAGGTCGCAGTGCCACCGTCGAAGAGCATCGTCAATCGTGCGCTCGTGTGCGCAGCCCTGGCCGACGGCCTCAGTGAGATCACCGGGGTCGCCCCCGGCGACGACACCGCAGCGATGATCGCCTGTCTGCAGCAACTCGGCTGCGGGATCGGTGTGCGCATCGACGGCGACGATCGCATCGCCGACATCGAGGGAACCGGAGCCATGTTGACCCCCGGCCCCATGACGTTGCATGCGGGCCTCGCCGGTACGACCTCGAGGTTCGTCACCGCACTCTGCGCGCTGGGGACCGGTGAGTACACCGTTGACGGTGCACCACCGTTGAGGGCTCGGCCCATGGCGCCCTTGCACGATTCGTTGGCCGCCCTGGGTGCTTCGGTGGTACCCGGGGAGACCGTGGGCTGTTTGCCGGTCACCGTGGCCGGCCCACTGCGGCGCGCCGATGCGGTCGTCATGCCGGGCGACGTGTCGAGCCAGTACGTCACCGCGCTGATGCTGATCGCCCCATACATCCCTGGCGGACTGAAGCTGTGGCTCTCGTCGGGGTTGGTCTCGCGCCCATACCTCGAAATCACCAAGTCGGTGATGGCCTCGTTCGGGGTGACCGATGTCGACATCAAGGAACGTCACGTCACGGTCGGACCCGGCGAGTACCTGCCGGCGGCCTACGTCGTCGAGCCGGACGCGAGCTCCGCGAGCTACCCCCTCGCTGCGGCCGCCATGGTCGGTGGCGCTGTCAGCGTGCCGGGGCTCGGTACGGCGTCCGTCCAGGGAGACGCCAGATTCGTCGACGTGCTCGCCTCGATGGGGTGCCTCGTCACCGCCGGCCCCACCGACACCGTCGTGATGCGGCGCCGCGACACCCCGTTGCGGGGCGTGGACGTCGACATGGCCGACATCTCCGACCTGGTGCCCACGCTTGCCGTGGTCGCCACCCAAGCGGTCACCCCCACACGTATCAGTGGGGTCGGGTTCATCCGTGGCAAGGAGAGCGACCGGTTGGGCGATCTCGCCGCAGAACTCTCGAAGACCGGGGCCAGGGTCAGCGTCGAGCCCGACGGACTCCTGATCGAGCCGACCGACCTGCTGCACGGTGCCCGGCTCGGAACCCACCACGACCATCGGCTCGCAATGGCATTCGGTTTGCTCGGGCTGGTGGTCGATGGCATCGAGATCAGCGACCCTGCGGTCGTCTCCAAGAGTTGGCCGAGCTACTGGGACGCGCTGGCTGCCATCCCGTCGCACCTCACGTGACCGAACAGCGACGTATCGCAGCGTTCGATGTCGACGGCACGCTGACGACCACCGACTGTGTGGTGCCGTTCCTTCGCCGTACGGCGGGCACGTCGACGCTGGTGCGCCGTCTGCTCGGGTCTCCGATCGACCTCGGCCGAGCCGTCATGCGTCGAGACCGCGATGCGCTCAAGGCGGCAAGCGTGGCAGCAGCGTTCCGAGGCCTGGCGTCGGCGTCAGTCGAAGCCGATGCGGCCGTGTTCGCCGGTGAGGTCTACGACCGCAACCTGAGAACCGATGTGGTCGATCTGCTGCGCGCACACCTGGAGGCGGGCGACACCGTGCTGTTGGTGTCGGCCTCCTTCGAGGTCTATCTGCGGCCGCTGGCCGAGCGGCTGGGAGCGCACGACGTGCTCGGTGTGCGCCTGCAGACCGATGCTCGAGGCATCCTCACCGGTCGTCTCGATGGACCGAACTGTCGTGGGCCCGAGAAGGTGGTCCGGCTCCACGACTGGCTCGATCGCAACGCCGGTGGCCGCGCTGCGGTGCACCTGAGCGCCTACGGCGACTCCACCGGCGACCGAGAGTTGCTCGCCGACGCCGACCAAGCACACTGGGTCGGCCGTGGTGAGATGCCCCGCTGACGGGCGGACGCCCACTACGGTCACCGACGCAATGCACTCCGACATCACCGACCGCGAGCCGACCACGTGTTGAGAGCGTTGTTGCGCGAGTCGCGCCCGAAGCAGTGGCTCAAGAACGTCCTCGTGTTCGCTGCTCCGGGAGCGGCCGGCGTGCTCGACGAGGGCGACAACTTGGTCCTTGCGCTGGTGGCGTTCGTCTCGTTCTGTTTCGCAGCGAGCGGGATCTACATCTGGAACGATCTCCTCGACGTCGAAGCCGACCGTCGCCACCCCACCAAGCGTCGCCGGCCGATCGCGTCGGGTGAACTCTCGATCGGCGTCGCACGTCTTGCCGGCGTCGCCTTCCCGATCATTGCGCTGGCACTGGCTGCGGCGACCGGCCGCTGGCAGACGGTGGCGGTCGTCGCGACCTACATCGTCATCACCATTGCCTACACGCTGCGCCTCAAGCACGTCCCGGTTGTCGACCTGGTCACCGTGGCGGCGGGATTCGTCCTGCGTGCCGCGGCCGGTGCGGTGGCGGTGGACGTGCCGATGTCGCGTTGGTTCGTGCTGTGCATCACGTTCGGTTCGCTGTTCATCGTGGTCGGCAAGCGCTACGCCGAACTGAACGAGGTCGGCAACGAGGCCGGCACCAGGGCGACGCTCGAGGTGTACACGGTTGGCTATCTCCGCATCCTGTTGTCGGTCAGCCTCGCAGGGGTGCTGATCAGCTATTGCGTGTGGGCCTTGGAGACGAGCGCCGCGTCCGGCTCGAGCTGGCCGCTGTACGAACTGTCGATCGTGCCGATGCTGATGGCCTTGATGCGGTATCTCCTCGTCCTCGAAGAAGGCGGTGGTGCTGCTCCCGAGGAGGTCTTCGCCAGCGACCGACTGCTGCAGTTCCTCGGGTTGTGCTGGGTGATCGTCTATGGTCTCGGCGTCTATGTCTCCTGAATCTCGCCCCGATCTCGCCACGGTCTCCGCTCGCGTCGCCGACGTGCAGGGGTGGATGTCGCCGGGCCAGGCGTCGACGTTGTACGACGCTGCGGTCGGATGTCCAGACGGAGGCACGATCGTCGAGATCGGCAGCTTCCAGGGCCGATCCACGATCGTGCTCGCCAGCGCAGCAGCCCCCGACGTCGATGTGGTCGCCATCGATCCTCACGCCGGCAACGACCGTGGCCCCCAGGAATACGACGGTTTCGAAGATGCTGCCGCCAACGATCACGACATCTTCATCGCCAACCTCGAACGAGCGGGCGTCCGCGACCGGGTTCGCCATGTGCGGATGTTCTCCGATGCCGCACTCGGCGAGGTCGACGGATCGATCGACGTGCTGTACATCGACGGAGCGCATCGCTACGCACCAGCACGCGAAGACATCCACGACTGGGGTGCGCGAGTCGGCGACGGCGGCACGATGCTGATCCACGATTCGTTCTCGTCGATCGGGGTGACGCTGGCGATCATGCGCGAACTGCTGCTGGGGTCGCGGTTCCGGTACGTGGGGCGTTCGCGATCGATGACGATCTACCGTGCCGATCTCGGTTCGGGCATGTCTGATCGCGCTCGGCAACGCAGCCCGCCAGTTGGCGCAGCTGCCCTGGTTCGTGAAGAACCTCGCACAGAAGCTGGCGCTCACGTTGGGTCTCGGCAAGGTGCTGGGGCGTCTCGGGCGATCCGTTCCCGAGTGGCCGTACTAGGCGTATCGTCGCCCTCGTGAGAAGTCGCCAAGCCGAACTGACCGGTTGGGGCCGAACGGCACCGTCCGTCGCGCGGCTCGTCGACGCATCCGACGCCGAACTCGATGCCGCCACGCTGCGCGACTTGGCGTCGTCGCGAGGAATCATCGCCCGGGGTCTCGGGCGGGCCTACGGAGACCCGGCACAGAACGGCGGCGGTGCCGTGGTGCAGCTTCGGCCAGGACAGATCGTGCTCGACGTCGAGCGGGGCGAGGCAACGGTCGGTGGGGGAGTCGGTTTCGACGAACTCCTGCGGTATCTGGTGCCGCGCGGCTGGTTCGTGCCGGTCACGCCGGGCACCCGCTTCATCACGGTCGGCGGCGCGATCGCCAGCGACATCCACGGCAAGAACCACCATGGCGACGGTTCGTTCGGTGCGCACGTGCGCTCGATGACACTGCTGACCGCTGACGGCGAGCGTCGAACGCTCACCGAGGTCATCCGATCCGAAGCTGTGGTGGGCCACCATCGCCGGAATGGGGTTGACCGGCATCATCGTCGATGCCACCTTCCGGGTCCTGCCGATCGAGACCAACCGCTGCGTCGTCGACACCGAGCGGATCCCCAACCTCGAGGCGCTCCTCGAGCGCATGGAATCGGGCGACGATCAGTACCGCTACTCGGTGGCATGGGTCGATCTGGTCGCCAGCGGTCAGAGCATGGGCCGTGCGGTGCTGACCCGTGGCGACCATGCCACCGCTGCCGACCTCGACGACGCAGGCGCCCGCGTCGACGATCCGCTCGCGTTCAGTCCGCCGGCCCTGGCCTCGGTGCCCCGTGGGGTGCCGAATCTGTTGAACCGGCTCTCGGTCAGTGCCTTCAACGAGTTGTGGTACCGAAAGGCGCCGCGTTCGCACCGTGGACTCGAGTCGATCACCGGGTTCTTCCACCCGCTCGACATGGTGGGTTCGTGGAACCGGCTGTACGGCGCGGCGGGGTTCCTGCAGTACCAGTTCGTCGTGCCGTTCGAGGCCGTCGACACACTGCGCACGATCGTCCGTGAAGTCTCCGCGTCCGGGCATGCCAGCTTTCTCGCCGTGCTCAAACGGATGGGCGACCAGAACGGCGGCATGCTCAGTTTCCCGAAACCCGGCTGGACACTCACGATGGACCTTCCTGCCGGCGTCCACGGCCTTGGGGCACTGCTGGCGCGGCCTCGACCGACTGGTGCTCGACGCCGGTGGCCGCCACTATCTGGCCAAAGATGCGACCGGTACCCCGTCGATGGTGCGCGCCGAGTACCCACGCATCGACGAGTGGCTCGAGGTTCGCCGGGCCGTCGATCCACACGGTGTCTGGATGAGCGATCAAGCTCGCCGCCTCGACCTCTACTGACTGGAACCTTCGTGAACAACGCTGTCAAGCAACCACAGACCATCCTCGTGCTCGGTGGGGCGAGCGAGATCGGACGTGCAATCGTCGATGCACTCGTGTCGCCTGCGCTCAGCCAGGTCGTTCTGGCGGTGCGCGATCCTGACCGTGTCGCAGAGCAGACCGCAGGGTGGACCTTCGGCAACGCCGAGGTGACCACCGTGGCATTCGACGCCGCACGACCCGACCAGCACGAGGCGTTCGTTGCCGACATGGCCGCACGTTTCGGCGATCTCGACGTGGTCGTCCAGGCGTTCGGTCAACTCGGCGACGTTGGGCTCGCCGATCCGGTGGCCGCTGCACAGTTGGCCCAGGTGAATTACGTGGGCGCAGTGTCGAGCGGTCTCGCGGTTGCGGCCCAGCTTCGTGCGCAGGGCCACGGCACGCTCGTGGTGTTGTCGAGCGTGGCCGGGGTCCGTACGCGGGCTTCGAACTTCGTCTACGGCTCGACAAAGGCCGGTCAGGATGCATTCGCCACAGGGCTCGGCCACTCGCTGGTGGGCTCGGGAGCTCGCGTCCTCACCGTGCGGCCCGGTTTCGTCCGGTCGGCGATGACCGCCGGCATGGACGAAGCACCGTTCTCGTGCGACCCGAGCGACGTCGGCGACGCTGTTGCGTCAGCGATCCGGCGGGGTCGCAGCGTCGTGTGGGTTCCGGGTGTGCTGCAAGCGGTGTTCGGGCTGTTGCGCTACGCCCCCGGTGTCGTGTGGCGCCGCCTCGACACAGTGACGACCGAGCTCGAACAGGCAGCCGCTCGTTTTCGGGCAGCGGGTGTCCGTCGGGTCGAGACCTATGCGTGGCGCGACCTCGACGACGCCGAGGCCGGTGGATCGGAGCTGCATGCCGACGAGATCTTCCGTCGGTGGGCCGGCGTCGGTATCGAGGTGATCCACCGAACGTCGACCGCTGACGTTCCTCGCGAGTTCGATCGCCACGGGTACCGAGTGATCCAACGTGGCGGTCGCTTCGATGTGTTCCCGCGAGTTGCGCTGCGCCAGGCGGTACGTCGACGCCCGGCCGATACCGCCACGATCGAGATCTGGAACGGGGTGCCGTGGTTGGCGCCGGTCTGGGCCCCCAGGCGGCGCATGGTGTGGATGCATCACGTCCACCGTGAGATGTGGGCCGAGGCGCTGCCGCGTCCGTTCGACGCGATGGGTCGCACCGTCGAGACCCGCCTCGCTCCGTTGCTGTACCGGCGAAGCACGTTCGCCACCCTGTCGGAGTCGTCGGCGGACGACATCGAGTCGCTGGGAATCGACCGCAGCCGTCTCACCGTGATCCCACCGGGTGTGCACGAACGGTTCGTCCCCGATGTCTCCCGCCGATCGGAGCACCCGCACGTTGTCGTGGTCGGTCGGCTGGCGCCGGTGAAACGACAGCGGCTGGCGCTCGACGCTCTCGAGCAGGCGCGCCGCTCGATCCCCGATCTCACCGTCGACCTGGTGGGCGACGGCCCTGACCGTGCACTGGTGCAGACATGGATCGACACCCACGATGCCAGCGGCTGGGTGCACCTGCGGGGTCGGGTCACCGACGACGAACTCGTCGAGGCGTACCAGCGTGCCTGGCTCGTGCTGAGTGCCTCGTATGCCGAGGGCTGGGGCATGTCGCTCACCGAAGCGGGTGCCTGCGCCACGCCGGCTGTTGCCACCGACATCGCCGGTCACCGCGGATCGGCGATCGCTGGCGTCACCGGTCTTCTCGTTGCCGATCCCGACGACCTCGCCGGTGCACTTGGTCGGGCAGTGGTGGAACTCGTCAGCGATGCGCCGCGCCGCGAGTCGATGGCAACCGCCGCGATCGAACACGCACGGGGCCTGTCGTGGGAAGCGGTGGCGACACGTCACCTCGACCTGCTGACGGCACAGATGGTCACGTCCTAGCCCGAGTACACCGACTGGCTGCTCGCGTCGCCCACGATCTGGACATGGAGGCGCGGGGCCTGGATGTTGGTTGAGGTGGCGTTCGTTGGGCGACGTCGGCGACTGCGCCGTTCGACTCTGATGATGCGGTGGCCCGACCCTCTGAGGGTCAGGCGGCGGGTTGTCGGCGTGTTGGTGGGCCGGTGGTGCGGATGGTGCCATCGGGGAGTGTGAGGGTGAGTTCTCGGTTGGGTCCGAGTGACACTGTCCAGCCGTCGTGGTGGATCTTGGTGTGGTGGACGGTGCACACGGGGAGCAAGTTGGCGAGATCGGTGGTTCCGTTGTTGCGCCACCAGATGATGTGGTGGAGTTTGCAGCGGTCGTAGGCGACGGTGCAGCCGGGTATTGGAGCAGCACGAGTACAGCGCTCGGAGTGCTCGTCGTTGGGCGCGGTTGGCGAGCCGGGTGGTGCGGCCGAGGTTCAGTTCGCCGGGTGCGTGGAGCACGACGCCGTTGCGAACGACGACGGCGGTGATGTCGGCGTCGCCGGCGAGTGTGGCGAGCACTCGGGCGGGTAGTTCGACGGGGATGGAGAACTCGACGGTTGGTCCGCGCTGACCTGGTGCGTCGGCATCGATGACGGCGACGAACTCGGAACGTCCTGGGCGTGTGCCGACACCGGTGTCGATGACGAGTCGGGTGAGGGCGTGGGCGGTGAGGAACTGCTGTTTCTCGATGGGGTCGGTGGGGCAGTGGTCGGGTACGATTCGGCGAACAACGATTCGACGGCGACGTCGAGGCGTGCGGCGATCTTGACCCCGGTGAGTGGGTCGAGGCGGGCGGTGAGGTTCCACATGCCTTCGGGGTCGACCCAGGTGCGCGCCCGTACCGCGCGTCGTTGGTGTTCCAAGCGTTCGGAGCCGTCGTCGGTGTCGAGTCGTTTGGCCTCCAGCTCCAACCGTTTCGCGAACTGGTCGACGGTTGCGGCGGTGGCGACCGCTGCGAGTGCGTCGGCGCGTTCGATCAGCCGGGTGCGCTTGTCGCCGTCGAGGCGTTTGGAGGTGCGGGTGACGGCATCGATGTGTGCAGCGGTGATGGCGCCGTTGCTCAAGCGCTGCGGCCAGTGATGGGGTCGCATCGAGCGTGGTGGCTCGTTCGGTGGTCTTGGTTGCCTGGCCGAGCGATGTCTTGGCGGCGTCGGCGATGGTCTTTTCGGGGAATGAATCGACGGGACGAAGCTGGGTGACGAGTCCGGCGTGTTGGGCGGCGCACCACGCTTCGATCTCACGTACTGCGATGAGCCCGTGGCGGACCAGATCGGCCGGTGCGGCAGGGTTTGCGCCGCACCTCGGCGATGCGCTCGACCCGCTCGATCACCCCTGCGATCTCCATGCATCCCAGTATGAACAGGGGGTGCCACACAGTTGGCCGGCATGCTCGACCGCACCGGCGTGGTCGCGTCTCGGCTCCGAGATCGTGGGCCGCTCCCGCCGTTTAGTCTTCTGTGCGTGAGTGCATCAGACGCCCATCGGCTCGGCTATCGGCAAGTCGACGACGACGGCCACGTGTCTGTCCTGGTCGAGGCGATGGACGCAACCGGACGTTGGGATGCCACACGAGTACTTCGCGAATGGGAACGCCAGGGGCTCGAGCTCTGTTTGGGCGAGCGACTCCTCGACGTGGGGTGTGGTCCAGGTGAGGCCCTGGTCTCGCTCGCTGCCGAACTCGGCGCCACGGGCGAAGTCGTCGGGCTCGACAGCAGCGCTGAGATGCTGGAGGTCGCCCGACGGCGTTCGCAAGGTGCACCGTGTGCAGTTCGCTTGGTGCTGGGTGATGCGATGGCCTTGGACGAGATCAGCCGGTCATTCGACGCCGTACGGTGCGAACGCACATTGCAATGGCTCTCCGATCCGCAGGTCGCCGTGTCCGAGATGTGCCGCGTGCTGCGGCCAGGCGGGCGAATCGCTTTGATCGACACCGATTGGTCGACCTTCACCATCGACATCGGCAGCCCCGCCCTCAGCGAGAAGATCCGCAACGCCATGCGTGTCGAACGCAACCGGCCGTCGCACGTCGGGAAACGCTTGGCCGAGTTGCTGGAAGCAGGCGGCCTCGACGTGGTCGCACAGACGACGCGAACACAGATCTGGAACGTCTGGGACCCCGACGACGTGCCAGCCCCCGATGGTTGCTTCTCGATGGAGAGCCTCGCGGAGGACCTCATCGACGCGAAGCAACTCGACCCGAACGGTGCCGCAGACTTCGTGGCAAGTGTCCACGACGCTGCTCGTCAGGATCGATTCACCATGTCGCTGAGGATGCATGCGGTGATCGCAGCCAGCCCCGACCCGGGAGTCGACACCGTTGGTTCGCCCGACTGAACAGAAGTGGTCGAGATGGGTCGGTTCAGACGAGGGGGTCGTCGAGTTCGGTGGGGAGCGATCGGTAGGTGCGCCGTGCTCGGCGCAGCGTGACCATGTCGCGAAGTCCCCAGAACGTGACCAGCTTGAACGCCTCGATCACGATGCCGCGGTGCATCTTGGAGGTGCCCGCGACGCGATCGCGGAAGGCGATCGGGACCTCGACCACGCTGAGACCGGCTCCGACGACCCGATAGGTCATCTCGACCTGGAATCCGTAGCCGTCGGCCTGCACGCCGTCGAGGCCGATTGTTCGCAGGGTGTCGGCCCGATACACCCGGTAGCCGGCGGTGGCGTCGTTGAGGGCCAGCCCGAGGACCAGGCCTGCGTATCGGTTGCCCCAGCGCGACAGCCAGGTTCGTCGGCGCGGCCAGCCGATCACGGAACCGCCAGGGATGTACCGAGAGCCGATCACGAGTGCAATCCCTCGCTCGGCGAGGTCGAGCATCATCGGAAGGTCGGCCGGATCATGTGACAGGTCGGCGTCGATCTCGACCAGTGCGTCGTAGCCCTCGCGCAGACCGATGGCGAAGGCGTGGAGGTAGGCGTCGCCGAGTCCACGCTTCACTTCACGCGTCTCGAGCCGGATGTGCTCGTCGTCGGCTGCGAGATCGCCGACGATGAGGCGCGTGTCGTCGATCGACATGTCGTCGATCACGAGGACATCCGCGCTCGGAACTGCATCACGGATGCGTTCGAGCACGTTGGAGATGTTCGCCGCCTCGTTGTGGGTCGGCACGATGATGAGTGTGCGCACGAGGAGCGGACCCTACCGTGCGCGCTTGACGCCGTTGGGCATGATCGCCACCGTTGCGACCGCGGCAACACAGAGCCACACCAGCGGAGCGGTCCACGTGAATCGGCTCGGCCAGTCGGGCCCGGGCGGAAAGTCGTAGCGCCACTCGAACGCCATGATCGCTCCAGCGGCGATCGATCCGAACACCAGCACCACAGCCAGCGGAACCCAACCCCGGGTCGGCGCGAGGAGGAGCACGACGCCGGCACCGATCGCGGGTATCGGCCCGGCGAGGAACGCAATCGTTGCGATCCACACCACGGCCAGCGTCCAGCTGTTGCGCCATCGCACGGTCTGCGTCGTCGGCGAGCCTGTCTCCAGATGAACGCCCTCGGTGGCCGAGTGCAGCGATACGGGGACGGGATCGCGCCGTGTGCGCACCAGGAGCGCGATCACCAGCAGGCCGACGACGAGCGAGAACCAGAGTGCGATCGTCACGATGCGTTGCGGCGTCCAGTCGAGCACCACGGTCCGCTCGGCGTCGGAGCCCGACAGGAGCCAGCCGTTCGCGTAGCCGTCGATCAGCACCGGAGCCCCGAGCGATTCGCCATCGACGGTCGCAGTCCACCCAGCGTTCCAGCTCTGGGCGAGCACGAGCCACGAGTCTGCCTCGGACGGCTCCACGGTCAGCTGAAGGCGAGTGTCGGCCACAGAATTCGTCGTCACCGAAGGTGCTGGAGTCACCACGGCGGGCGAGCGGGAGACGTCGCTGTCGAGAACGATTCGGTCGAGGTCGATGCCGGTGGCGGCGCCTGGACCGGCCTGCAGCCGGTGGAGCCCAGGCGCCAGCGTGAGCTCGGATCCGCAGGGTTCGAGGGCGAGCTCTTTGCGATCGATCGCGTCGCCCATCGTTGCGATGATGCGCATCGGCACGCTCGCTCCGTCGATCATCAGCAGATCGTCGCGGCAGCCTGTATCGAGGTCGGCGTTGCGGTCGAAGGTGATGGGCGCTTCGTCGTCGAAGCGAATTCCGCTGATGCCGAGGGGAAGCACCTTGGGGAGACGAGAGAAGTACTCCGGAGTTGTTCGTTGGTCGACGCCCGTGACCGTGATCGTCGACACGGCCGAGCGGTATCCGGGAATTTCCAGCTCGACCGACGAGCGTCCATCGACGGGTGCAGTCGACGGCACTTGCAGTGTTCGGACGTCGAACTCGTCGCTGGTGACGGTGATCTCGGTGGGAATCGAGTGAAGTCCGTCGTCCACCCACGTGAGTCGCAGCACATCGGCGTCGATCGTGGTCGCATGCTCGATGGTGACCGCAGCACCCACGACCTCGTCGAACGGTGTCTGCCAGACCGTGGTGGGGTCGTCGTCGAACGCTGATGCCCCCCGGGAGGCCGGACTGCCTCGCAGCGCCCGGTCGGCGTACACGACCACCTCGTCGCCGAAAAGGGTCGTCAATGCGGCCTCGGACGCCCGACCGGAGACGCGTGCCTCACCGGTGATCGAGAAACTTCTCGTGGTCGGGACGTCGAATTCGCGTGTGAGGAAACGCTCAGCTGGGCTCTCGTTGGGTGTCGCCGGATCGATGCGCTGTCTCGTGAACATGTAGGTGAGGCGCTGGTCGGCGCTGGTCGCGGGGTCACCGATGTCGAACGCGTCGAGGCTCGGCAGGCGCACGATCCGGTCGTCGCTGACCCCCGGGATGGTGACCTCAGCCAGGCCGACCCCCGGCCAGGCGGTGTAGTCGGCAATCTCGCCCACGTTGTCGCGTCGAACCTCGAAGCGCATCGTCTGGAACGAATCGATCGGCAGCTCGATCGTCTGCCCGGGAACGCTGCGCGATTCTTCCCCGAGCGTCACGTCGAATGTCGTTTCGGTGTCGAGGCCGTCGTCGAGGGTGATCCGCCCGTCGACGATGTAGCGGTTGGTGGCACCCGTGGTCGGCTGGAGGATGGCGATGGTCGACGTGGTTGCCGGCTCGACCAGGTCGACCTCCCAGCGCAAGCCGGTCGTCGGTCCGAACGCGCCTGCCGCGCCATGCGGTGGCAGGGTCGCCGTCGATGGCGAACGCCGGCGCATCGCCGGTGGTGAACGCCACCCGGTTGCCGTAGTAGCTCGCACGAACATCGGCGACATCGCCGTCGTGTACGGCCACGGTCTGGCGCGGTCGATCGGCGCTGTCGTTGAGGGGGTCGAACACGTCGAGCTGCTGGTTGCCCGGGTCGTCGTCGAGGCCGAGCGACCCGTCGGCGGTCTCGAGCGCACCGAGGTTCGAGCTGACGGTCGACCAGTGGCGAGCCTGGCGCCGGTTGGTGTCGGTGACGATCCACCAGGGGTCTGATCCGAGCATGGCCGGATCGAACTCGCCGGTGGCTTGCAGATCATCGAGCGTCGACGCGAACAGCACCGGCCGGTTCGGGTCGAGGAGCCCGGCGCCGGCGAGGTCGACGATCCCTTCGGCGTTTCCCGCCATCACCACCGGTGCGTCAGCGCCGACCGAACGCGTGAGCGGTACCGGATCGAGGTCGAACGCTGCGACGGCTGGGAAGAGGTCGACCAGGTCGACGTCGGCAAGCGTGCGCTCGTCGATCAGGGGGATCTCGGTCTCGTCGCGAACGATCGGTCCGGCATAGTCGGGTTCGCCCAGTGCTCCGACAACGTCGGGCCAGAGCGATCCGGGCCGTGCGAGCAGGTACCGCTCGTGTTCGAGGTCGTTTCGCACAGCCACGGTGTCGACTCCGAGCAACCCAGCGATCGGCGCCAACGTCTCGGGTTCGAACCAGCCCTCGGGAAGGCGCCGTTCGAACGCGTTGAGCAGGTCTGCGGTGGCCACACCGCCTTGCAGCACCGCTTCTCGGGCAACGTAGGGCCGATCGATCAATCCGGGCAGTGCGGCGTCGACGGTGCCACCCCAGCGGTAGTTGGCGAAGTCGGCTGCGGGAATCTCCCACACGCGCCCGGTGCTGGTCTCGCGTGTGTTGGCGTCGAGCCACCGTGCGTAGTCGGTGACGTAGGCGGGCAGTTCCTCGTCGCGTTGCAACGACGATGAGAGGGCGTCGGACGTGAACCAGGGGAAGAACTGCAGTGCCAGCAAGGCGATCATGCCGGCAGGGGCGACGAGACCGATCCGACGTGCGGTCTGTGGTCGACTGCCGTGCGTCGTGGCCCGGAGACACACCCGTCGGCGGAGCCACTCGGCGCTGGCCCCCAACCCGAACGCAAGTGCCAGGATCACCAGCGGCGCGGCACGAGGCGTGGACCGCAGTGCCAGCCCAGCGGTGGTATCGGAGGCGAACCAACGAAACAGTCGCCCGTACGGGGTCGAGCTGTCGAGTGGTGCAGCGCCGACCGCCACGGCGAGTCCGACCACCAACAGCACTGCCGCCGTTGCCCGACCCGAGAATCGGGTGAGGAACCCGAGCAGCGCGACCCCAGCGACGGTGAACCCGATCGCCATCACGATCACCGAATCGAAGTACGGCCCGGCCGGTTCCACCCACGGGTCGAGGCGGTCGCCGCCATACAGGAACCAGTATCCGAGCCCACGGATGATCTCAGCCGGCGTGCTCGAACTCGCCACCGACTCGTAGGTCTCGGTGTACCGCAGAATCGGGATGCCGTAGGTGCCCTGTACCCGCAACGCCACGACCCACCACACCGACACCGCAGCGGAGAGCACACCGATCTTCGCTGCGGCCCGCACCGCGTCGCCCACAGCGACCCGGCGGGTGACGACATCGGTGATCAGCCAGATCACCGGTCCGAGGCCGGCGAGTACGAGTGACGTGGCGTTGACCGAGCCGACCAATGCGACGATCACGGCGAACTGGGCGGCGGGTTTCCACGATC
Source organism: Ilumatobacteraceae bacterium (assembly GCA_963717385.1). Lineage (GTDB taxonomy): Bacteria > Actinomycetota > Acidimicrobiia > Acidimicrobiales > Ilumatobacteraceae > Sva-07. The sequence continues at coordinate 127,770 of CAVQWE010000006.1, read as the reverse complement.
TGGTCCTGGCCGCCTTGGCTGCCAGCAGGATCATCCACGGCAGCGCCGCCCAGGGCGCCAAGATGATCGACAACCGTGCGAGATACGACAACACGTACGGGCTGAATCCGTAGGCGAAGGCGGCGACGAGCGCCCCCGCTGCGCTCCAGCCGAGCCATCTGGCGAGGCGAAACATGCCGTACGCGGCGGCGAACACGATGGTGCCCCACAACAACCGTTGTGTCACCCAATCGGGGATGCCGATTGCATCCATCACCCAGTAGTAGGGGCCGAGCGGGAACAGATAGCCGATGTTCTGGTGCGGAACGGTGCCGGCACCGACGCTCGGGTCCCACATCGAGGTTGCCTGTGCCAGCAGCGCCGACGGGTCGATGGTGAGGTACGACTTGGTGTCGGCGCTCACCCGGCCGACGTCGGTCAGCAGGATGGGGACGTAGGCAAACAACGCGAGCACGATCGCCGCAGCGCGATCGGGGTGTTTCGAGGCACGCTCGATCATCGCTCGGCCGGGCCCGGACATCGTCGGCAAAGGTACAGGCTCAGGTCCGCTCGGCCGCGGCGCCGGAGGCGTCCGGAGCAAACATGGCCCCGATGGCAATCGCCAGCGCTGCGTACACGGCGAGGCCGTTGAGGTGATCGAACGCAACGGTCCACCCGGCGTTCGGGAAGGGGCGATCACGCCGCACGATCCACAGCACTGATGCCGCCACCGCAACAGCAGCGAGCACTCCGCTCGCCTCGACCAAGCGGCCAGAGGAACGCGAGCGCCCTGTTGCGGCAACCAGCGTCAGTGCCGGCACCAGCGCAACCAGGGCCCAGATCGGCGAGATCAGGAGCGCACAGGCCCCCACGAGGGTGATCGCGGTTGCTCGTGCCCGCTGGCGTGACGGGGGAGTCAGGCCACGCACCAGTCGGGGTCCGCGCTGGCGGTCGACGGTCGAGCGGGCGCCCACAGCTGCGATCATCAGGCACACGAGCGCCGCGAGCGCAGACACGATCAGCCCCAACGTGACCGGCGTCTGCGCGGTCCATCGCAACGTCACCGTGCTCGCTTCGGACGATGGTGGAAGCTGCCAGCCGTTGAATCCGCCATCGACGGGAACGGGCGGCCCAACGAGCACTGACCCGTCGAGCGTGGCCTCCCACTCGGTGTTGAACCCCTCGCCCAGCACCAACCAGCAACCATCGGGACACGCCGACACTTCGACGTCACGAACCCGGGGGTCGTTGCGTTGCACGTCGACGTCGACCAGCGAGTCGGCAGACGCCGGGGCCGGGAGATCGGGGTCGGCGAGCACGACCTGGTCGACGTTCAGGCCAGCAAGCCCGCCCGACGGTGCAACGAGTTCATGCGTGCCCGCGTCGAGGCTCAGCGTCGCGCAGGGTCGAGCGATGATCGGATCTCCGTCGAGCAGCTCTCCGGCCGTTGTCGAGAACTCCAGCTCCACCTCGTCGCCGTCGACCTCGACGAACGCCCCGGCACTCGAGGACGAATCGGTGCCGCACGTCGCTTCGATGATCGCACCGACATCGATCCCGCTGACGTCGATGCCGTCGGTGCCGGTCAATTCGCTGATCGCTGCTGGCAGCGTTCGCACGTCGCCGTAGCGGCGGTCGACGGTGGTGCGGGCGTCGATGGCGGTGATCGTGAGCGTGAGTGCGCCGCCCGACCCGGAGATCTCCTCGGGCAGCTCGACGCGGCTGCGTCCGTCGACATCAGGCGCCGGTACGACGACGTCGATGGCGGCGGGGTCCGATCCGGTGCGTTCGATGCGCATGCCCGTGATCGGCGAGGACGCCGGCGCCCGCTGGTCGATCACCAGTGTCTCGCCGAGCGGGCCGAGATCGTCGAAGCGCAGCGACGAACCGACGGCTTCGTCGAACGGCGTCGTCCATGCCGTTGCGACGTCGCCATCCGCCGCGGCGGCACCGCGCTGGGCAACACCACCGGTGATCCTGGCCGATGCGATCGGCGGTGGTGCCCCGACGACTGCGGGGGCCAGAAGGGTGGCGAGGTCGGCATCGCTCGCTCGGCGATCGATGCGCAGCGTGGCCGATGCTTGCATTGCAAGGGCGTCGGGCAGCTCGAATCGCCGCATCAGGATGCGTTCGGGATCTGCCCGCCATGGGTCGGTGGCATCGGTGCGCAGGCGGGTGAACACCAGCGCCAGCGGCGGTGCATCGCTCGACGCAGCACTCGCCAGCAGGCCGTCGATCGGCGGTCTGATCCATTCGGTCGTCGGCCCCAGGCCCAGATCGATCTCGGCGAATCCGACACCGCCGACAGCAGCAGCAAGTGGGAACGTGCCGGGCTCGAGACCGGTGATCTCGATGTCGATCGAGCTCCCCGTCGTCGCCTGCGGGATCTCGACCAATTGGCCGCCATCTCGCGACGTGGCATCGAGTGCGACGTCGAGCGCAGATCCACCATCGACGGTGACGCTGACGGAACTGATCGAGCGGCCACCGGTGGGCGACGCAGGCTGCAGCAGACGCATCGAGGTGGACGCAGCGCCATCACCGATGACGGTGAGACGGATCTGTTCGCCCAGCGGGTCGCCGTGATCGCCGACGCGCCAGGCGGTGGTCGGGTCACCGTCGATCGCCATGACGGCGCGATCCTCGGGGCGGTACGCGAACGGTTCGCCGTAGCTCGAGGCCTCGGCGCGCACTGGGCCGTCCTGGATTGCGACGGTCTGGACATCGGGATCGTCGGGGAACACCGCAAGGCGCTGGTCGGCGGCGGTAGCGGTGAGCACGTCGTCGTCGGGCCCGCCTGGTTCGGTGTGGCCACGCGTGTCCTGCGAACCACGCCAGTGTCGCGCCTGGTCACGGTTGGTGTCGGTGACGATCAGTGCCCTCGCGTCGTCGAGAGCACCAACCACATCGTCGGTGTCGCCGCTGCTTCGAACGAGTTCGTAACCCGACAGGAGACCAGCGGCGGCAGCATCGATGATGCCGTCGCCCGAACCGGACAACACCACGGTTTCGGTCTTGGCCCGGATGACCGAGGCGTCGTTGTCGACCGACAGCAGCGCCACCTCCTGCAGCGCGGTGCGCGGCTCGATCAGCTCGGCCGGGTCGACCATCGGGACCTCCGTCGCTTCGACCACGGGTTCCCCGAAGCGTTCCGCCGACCCGATCCCGTCGACCGGGGCCTCGGTGAGCAACGCGTCGACCAGGTCGGGTCGAGCGGTGCGGAACCGCTCGAACGCGGCGTCGTTCGACAGCCAGATGGTGTCGGCACCGAAGAGCCGTGCGACCGGCGCAACGGCTTGGGGGTCGAGTGTGAGCTCTTGAACGCGGTCGTCGAGCGCGAACAACAGGTCCATCGCTCCTGCCGATCCGAGGGGAAGCAGATCGCGGGTGAGGACCGGCTTGTCGGTCAGCGCGACCAGGGGATGATCGGTGGTGTAACCCCATCGGAACGCGCCGAACTCGGCGCCGGGGATCTGGATGACCCGCGCTGACTGGTCGGTGGCGTCGAGCCGCTCGGCGGCGTCCATCCAGGCGGCCGGCGGATCCTGGTCGCGATCGATCGCCGGGTCGACGAGCGCCCGATTCCACAACGCAGGCAGACTCGCGATGATCACCGCCGCCACCACGGCGGTGAGGCCCAGGTTGACCAAGCGGCGCCGGGCAACCGGGATCCTGACGTCGGCGACGACGGCCGAGATGAGTGAACCGGCGCCGAGTCCCACGCCGAGGAGCAGGAGCGGAACCGCACGAGTGCTGCTGCGAAGCGCGAGAGCGAGACCCGACTCGTCGTCTCCGACGAGCAGACTCATCAACGGCGACGGGTTGTCGACCGGGTGGACACCAACAGCGAGCACCATGCCGACACCCACGCACATCGCAGCAAACCGGCGGTGGGTCCACGACGTGATCGCCAGCCCCAACAGACCGATGACGATCACGAGGTAGCCGAGAGCGATCGTGCGCAGTCCGACGAGATGGTCGAACGACGCGGTGGTCGTGGGCCCCACGGGGTCGCGTTGGTAGAAGAGCCAGTAGCCGAGCCCTCGGAGTACTTCAGATCCGGTGGCGTTGCGACTGACATCGCTCAGCGTCTCGGTGTACGACAACACGGGGGCACCGCTGCGCGACTGCACGTACAGCATCGCCACCCACCACAGCGACACCAGCACGCACAAGCCGCCGACCCGTGCGGCGGTGGCGGCTGCGGCCGTCCACGGGATCCGCCGCTGCCAGACGGCGTGCACGATCCACAGCACCGGTGCCGGCACGATCATGGCCAACGTGGTCGCATTGGTCGAGCCAACCGTGGCGACGATGAGCGCGATCAGCGCTGGATCGCGCCAGCGCGCGAGCCGCGTGCGGAGATCGGAGCCATCAGGGGCCCGGCCCAGGGTGGCTCTCACCGTCAAGCCCACGATCCAGCCCATGCCCGCCCACGGGAGCAGCAGTAGCGAGGTGCGAGAGACGTACGCCAACAGGAACGGCGACAGTTGGTAGACGAGTGCGGCGATCAGTGCCCCGCCGCGCGACAGGCCGAGCAGCCGTGCGGCCCACAAGACGCCGGCACCAGCGAGGAACATGATCGTGGCGATCCACAGTCGATGGGCAATCCAGTCGGGAACGCCGATCGCGTCGAACAGGAGGTACCACGGCCCGCTCGGCCACAGGTAGGTGATCTGCTGGAAGGGCACCCAGCCTGCGAACTGATCGGGCTCGAACGTCGATGCGGCCCGACCGACGAGCCCGGCAGGGTCGAGGTACAGGTACAGCTTGGTGTCCGCGGGCATCCTGCCCGGCGAACTGGTGAGCGCCGGAAGATAGGCGAGCAGGGCGAGGACGCCGACCGCCAATGCGGTGGTGTGGCGGCTTGCTCTGGCCCGAAGGGTCACGCCACGGTGCCCGTCATGGAATCACGCCGAACACCGAGTACAGCCCGGTGAGCGCGGCGAGCCCGGCGCCGCACAGCACCAGCGTGAGATCCCATCCGGCATATTCCCAGCTCGATCGACGGTGATCGGGATCGCGTTGAGGCTCGGGCCACCACGCCGCGACGGCGATGAAGAACGGGAACGCGGTGAACAGGAATCGCGGGCGTGCCGTGACGGTTTCGGGGATGATCATCGAGCGCGACCACGACAGCGCAGAAGGCGACGAGCACCCAGTGCAGCCGCACCTTCCAGGCGCAGTAGATCATCCCGATCAACACGATCATCGAGAGAGCCGTCAGGGCGTCGGTGGGTGACGACAGTGGATTGAGGACGAACTCGAAGCTGTTGGTCACGGCGGTGGCGCCGAAACTGGTGCCTTCGGCCCAGGCCTCGCGCTGCACCCGGAACCAGATCCAGCGCTCGCCGGCGGTCGATCCCACATACCACTGGAAGAAGATGAATCCGATCGGGGCCAGCGCAACGGCGACGAGCGAGAACCAGTCGCGCGAGCGTCGGATGGCCAGGAAGCTGGCGACGACGCATGCAGCGACCACGGCGATGCCGTTGGGTCGTGTGGCGGTGGCGAGTGCCGCTGTCAATCCGGCCAACAGCCAGCGTTCGTCGAGCAGCAGGATCAGACACGCCGCTGCCAGCACGATCAGCAGGGCCTCGGAGTAGGCGAACGACAGCACCACGCTGCCGGGGAACACCGCGTACAAGGTCATCGCCCGAGCTGCCACCCCGACGCTGTAGAGCCGGCGCGCCAGCACACCCACGAGCACCACGGACACTGCTCCGAGCACGAAGTTGAGCAACAGCGCAGCAAAGGTGTCGCCGCCCGGGAGGATCACGTCGAGCGCACGGGCGGTCCAGGGATACAGCGGGAAGAAGGCCGCCCTGGCTTCGAGCTGTTCGTAGGTGATGTTGGGCGGCACGTTCGAGGGGTAGCCGCCCCGAATGATCTCGAGGTACCACCGACCGTCCCATGACGTGAGCACCTGGCTGATCACCGAGCCCGCGTTTGGTTCGGGGTCGCCGTCGGCGCGAGCGTCGACGGCCAACTGGGCGGCACGCACCGCGGTGCCGGCGATCACGCACAACCGCGACACCACGTATGCCGCCAGGCCGACGGCGAGCGCTCGGCGCCACGATGGGCCGGAATCGTCGATGATGGCGTCGATCTCGGTGTCGCCGGGGCGGGGATCGTGAGAAGTGTCGGTCATGCGCGTGGTCGATGCGTGCCCCGGTTTCGGGGCCGCTGTGACGCTAGCAGTGTGCTGAGGAGCCACCTGGGCATCGTGGCCGAGCAGTACAGTCGTGCGGTCATGCCGGTCCATCTCCCCGACAGCGTCGATGCCGCCGTTGGCCACCTTGCGCACGACCCGACTGCCACCGTGTTGGCCGGTGGGACCGATCTGATGGTCGAGGTCAACGAGGGCCATCGTCGACCCGACCACAGCGTGGTGGTGGTCAATCGCATCGCCGAGCTTCGCTCGTGGCGGCGAGATGCAGGGTCGGTCACCATCGGTGCGGCGGTGAGCTACCGCGAGATCGAGACCGGCCCGCTGGCCGTGCTGGTGCCGGCACTGGCCGAGGCCTCGCGCACCGTCGGTTCGCCGCAGATCCGCAATGCGGGCACGTTGGGAGGCAATCTCGGCACGTGCTCACCTGCGGGCGATGGGCTGCCGGTGCTGGCTGCGCTCGGCGCAACCGTCGAGTTGGCGTCGGTGGATGGTCGGCGCACGATGCCGGTGGCCGATTTCATGGTCGGCCCGAAGCGCACCGCACTCGCCGCCAGGTGAGTTGATCGTGGCCATCACCGTGCCGCTCGTCGACGGGTGGCAGGGCTATGCGAAAGTCGGTGTACGCAACGCGATGGTCATCGCAGTGGCGAGCGCATGTGTCGTGCTCGACCGCACCACTCAGCGCACGGCGATCGCCTTGGGATCGGTCGGACCGACCGTCCTGCGATGCCCGCAGGCCGAAGCACGACTGGCCGAAGTGCTCGACTGGTCGACGCTCACCGTCGACGCTGCCGACCTCGAAGCCGTCGGCACGCTGGTGTCGTCGGAGAGCCGCCCGATCACCGACCACCGCTCGAGCGCCGAGTATCGCCGCCACGCAGTCGGCGTGCTCGCACGCCGACTGGTACAGCGCGCCGCCACGAGCGAGGTCGCCGCATGAGCCACGACAGCGACCACTACGTCCTGCACGTCAACGGCGTCGCTCGCCAGGTCGACGACTCGTGGTTGGGCGAGAGTCTGCTGGACGTGTTGCGCGACCGGCTCGGGCTGATCGGCACCAAGGGCGCTTGCGAGCAGGGCGAATGCGGCTCGTGCAGCGTCCTCGTCGATGGCATCCTCGTGTGTTCGTGTCTGGTGATGGCTGCGAGCGCCGTCGATCAGCCGATCCAGACGATCGAGGGGGTCGCGCCGCCGGGTTCGCCGAGCGATGTGCAGGCCGCATTCGTCGAGGCCGGCGCCGTGCAGTGCGGTTTCTGCACGCCGGGGCTGATCATGGCGGTGCACGATCTCCTCGAACGCACGCTGGTTCCGACCGAGACCGAGATCCGCGAAGAATTGGCCGGCAACGTGTGTCGTTGCACCGGCTACGGCCGCATCATCGACGCGGTCCAACGCGTCTCGGTGCAACGCAAGGGAGCGCAGTCGATGACCGATGTCGGGGCGATGACGGATCTCGCCAGCCGGGTCGACGACGTTGCCCGCGCTGGCACGATCGGCACGTCTCCAGGACGTCCCGATGGTGTCGCCAAGGTGCAGGGGAGCTTCGAGTTCTCGTCGGACCTGTCGGCCGACGGTTGCCTGTGGGGGGCCACGCTGCGGTCGCCGCACCCGTCGGCGCGCATCCGCTCGATCGACCTCAGCGGCGCCTGGAAGATCTCCGGCGTCGAAGCGGTCATCACCGCAGCCGACGTGCCCGGCAAACTCACCTATGGCTTGATCGCCGACGATCAGCCGGTCTTTGCCGACACGGTGGTCCGCTACGTCGGCGAACCGGTCGCTGCCGTGGCCGCTGACGATCCCGAGACCTGCCGTCGAGCACTCGAGGCGATCATCGTCGACTACGAGGTGCTCACACCGCTGCTCGACCCCGAGGCAGCCATCTCTGGTACGCACGAGCCAATCCATCCCGACGGCAACGTGATCCGTCACCAGCGCATCGTGTGCGGTGATCCCGAGGTCACCGCTGCGGTCGTGGTCGAGGGCACCTACGAGATCGGGATGCAGGATCAGGCCTTCCTCGGCCTCGAAGCAGCCTTGGCGATCCCGGACGACGGTGGTGGCGGCGTCGAGTTGCACGTGGCCACCCAATGGCTGCACGAGGACCGTGCGCAGATCGCCGCTTGCCTCGGACTGCCGGTCGATGCGGTACGCCTGGTGCTCGGTGGCGTCGGTGGGGCGTTCGGCGCCAGGGAGGACATCAGCCTGCAGGTGCACACATGCCTGCTCGCGCTCCGGTTGGGTCGGCCCGTCCGGATCGCCTACAGCCGTGGCGAGAGCTTCCTCGGCCACGTGCATCGCCACCCAGCGACCATCTGGATGCGTCATCACGCGACCGACGACGGTGAAATCGTCAAGATCGAGTCGCGGATGGTGTTCGACGGCGGGGCCTACGCGTCCACCTCATCCGCTGTCCTGATCAACGCCGTCACCCACACCCAGGGCCCGTACCGGTGCCCCAATGCGATCGTCGATGGCTACGCCGTGCGCACCAACCACTTGCCCTGCGGTGCGATGCGCGGGTTCGGTGTGGTGCAGGCGTGTTTCGCTCACGAATCGCAGATGGACAAGCTTGCGCTCGCCTGCGGTCTCGACCCCGCCGAAGTTCGGTTGCGCAACGCCATGGTCACCGGTGACCGCCTGATCACCGGCCAGCCCGTGCTCAACGTCGCCCCGGTCGACCGATGCATCCGTGAGACCGCTGCACTGGCGCTGCCCGACGAACCTGTCGGTGGACGGCCGCTCGCCGACGGATCGCTCGACGTGATGAAGCTGCCAGGTGCGGCGGGCCGTACCGCCCAACCAGGCGACATCGTCCGAGGGATCGGCTGGGGAGTCGCCATGAAGAACCTCATGTACTCCGAGGGATTCGACGACTACTCCACCGCACGTTGCCGCTTGGCCGACGGTGTGGTCACGCTGAAGTTCGCCACCGCCGAGGTCGGTCAGGGGTTCGTCACGATCGCCGCGCAGATCGCCCGCACGATCCTGGGTGTCGACGAGGTGGTGCTCGACCGCATCGACACCGGTGTGGGCTCGGCTGGTTCGACCTCGGCGTCGCGCCAGACCTGGATGAGCGGTGGAGCTGTCGACCTGGCGTGTCGCACCGTTCGCGAGCAGATGTTCGAGCACCTCGGTCGCACGCACGGTGTCGACCCGCTGCGACTCGCCGTCGACGGCGTCGACGTGGTCGACACGGTCTCCGGTTGGCGCATCTCGATTGCCGAAGCAACCGCCGGCGCCGTCTTCGATGAAACCGTCGAGTATCGCCATCCGCCCACCACCGACCTCGACGAGAACGGCCAGGGCAACTGTCACACAGCGTTCGCGTTCGTGGCCCACCGTGCGGTCGTCGACGTCGATCCCGAACTCGGCCTCGTCAAGGTCGTCCAGATCGCCACGGCCCAAGACGTCGGCCGCGCGCTCAACCCCTTGTCGGTGATCGGTCAGATCGAAGGTGGCATCGCACAAGGGCTCGGGCTGGCGGTGATGGAAGAGATCATCCAGATCGACGGCGTGATCCGCAACGGCAACTTCACGGACTATCTGCTGCCGACGTTCCTCGACATGCCCGACGTGGTCGCCACCTTGGTGGAAGAGCCCGATCCGCACGCCCCGCTGGGAGCAAAGGGTGTCGGTGAGCCTCCGTGTGTGTCGTCGACTCCCGCCATCGTCAACGCCATCCGCGACGCCCTCCGCCAGGTCGACGGCGTTGGCAAGCCGCTCGATCGTGTGCCCGTGCGCCCCAGCGACATCTGTCTGTGAGTACCACGACGTGTCAGACACATCGTCGTACGCCGACGAGGCCTATCGTGAGTTCGATGCCGCCAAAGGTCGCCACCAAGACCGAGCTGTTCAAGCTGTTCCTCTCCGAGCAGAGCGATCCCGAACCGTTCTACAACAAACTCGCCGACCGCACGCTCGCGCTGATGGAGTTGCCGCTCGACGGGTGCCGCATCCTCGACCTCGGCTCGGGGCCGGGTCACTACACCGCAGCATTGGAGCGCGCCGGCGCCACGGTGGTCGCGGTCGATCTCGGCAAGCCCGACATCGCCCAGGTGGTCGAGAAGGGGATGTCCGGATTGGTTGCCGACGCAGCTCGCTTGCCGTTCCCCGACGGGTCCTTCGACGGGGTGTTCAGCTCCAATCTCGTCGAGCATGTTCCCGACGTCGGGCCGCTGTTCGACGAGATCCAGCGTGTGGTCAGAGTGGGCGGCTGGGCCTGGGTCAGTTGGACCAACTGGTACTCGCCGTGGGGCGGGCACTTCATCACCCCGTTCCACTACCTCGGACCCAAGCTCGGATACCGGGTACACGTCAAGTTGCGTGGCGAACCGCCCCACAACCGGGTCTACGACGGCTTGTGGCCAGCGCACATCGGAGCCACGATGCAGGCTGCCGAGGCGAGGCCCGGACTCGAGATCCGCTCAGCGGTACCGAGGTACTACCCATCACAGAAGTGGATCATGAAGGTCCCCGGTCTGCGCGAGGTGGCCTCGTGGAACTGTCTGCTCACGCTCGACCGCGTTCGCCACCTGAATCGGCTACTCGGGGTGTCAGACAACACGGCCAGTGCGTCGGGCGGCTAGGTTTCCGAGGTCATGTCTGACGAGCGCGAGATCATGACCTGGGACATCTTCGGAACAGCCTCGCGAGGGCTGGCCCAGATGGTGGTCGACGACGGTTACGAGCCCGACATGGTCCTGGCGATCGCTCGAGGTGGGCTGCTCATCGGGGGCGCCATTGGCTACGCCCTCTCGGTGAAGAACGTCTACACCATGAACGTCGAGTTCTACACCGGTGTCGACGAACGCCTCGAGGTGCCGCGTATCCTTCCGCCGGCGCCGGACTTCGTCGACGTGTCCGACGCACGGATCCTGATCGTCGACGACGTTGCCGACACCGGTCACACCCTGCGTTCGGTGCAGGAGTTCGTCGACGGCAAGGTCGGCCGAAGTGCGCACCGGTGTGCTCTACGAGAAGTCGCACTCGGTGGTGAAGTGCGACTACATCTGGAAGCGCACCGACAAGTGGATCAACTTCCCGTGGAGCGATCAGGATCCGGTCGCCAAGCGCGACTGGGCGGTCAAAGACGCCTGAGCGACGCCGAGATCAGACCCCTGCGGTGCTCGGGAACGCCCGACGCTGCGCCTGCTTCAACCGCTCTTCGAGACGTTTCGGGTGCACGATGCCGAGCAGTTGGCCGTCGTTCCACACCGTGACGATCGGCCGGCGGGGGTCGAGTCGGGCGAGCACCGTCGACAGGTCCTCGTCGAGCGACGCCGTGGTCAGATTGGTGAACGGCACCATCAGCTGCGTGAGCATGGTCAGCGACCGATTCTCGGACGGCACCGCCCACATCTGGTCCTCGAGCACGAATCCGTCGAGTTCGCCGTTGTCGCCGACCACTGCGACTGCGCCGGCAGCGCCGAGTCGCTGGCGTTGGTCGATCATCGAGTCGGTGTCCATGTCGGTCCCGGCCTGAGCGATGCCGAAGTACGTCAGATCGCGCACCTTGACCCCGTCGAGTTGTTCGGCGACGTACGAGGTCATGATCTCGGCGCGTGCGTTGAGGGCGATGAACAGCCCGGTGAACATGAAGATCACCCCGAACTGACCGTTGAGCATGAGAACGAATCCGACGCCGACCAGGCCCCATCCGAGCACTCGCCCGGCGTTGCCGGCGTCGCGCATTGCCCTGTACTTGTTGCCCGTTCGTGCCCACCGAACAGCTCTGAGCACTCGACCGCCGTCGAGCGGTGCGCCAGGGAGCATGTTGAACACGGCCAAGAGACCGTTGAGCACGCCGAGCGTGGCGAGCAGATTCGATTGCAACGCGAAGGCGGCTCCGAATGCGACCAGGCTGAGCACGAGGCTGACAGCGGGACCGGCAACAGCGATCAGTCCGTCAGCCTTCGGGCTCGGGCGATTCGCGGTCGAGTCGGGCGACGCCGCCGAGCGCCCAGAGATCGATCGACTGGGTGCGCACGCCGTAGTGGCGCGCAACCATGGCATGGCCGAACTCGTGAGCCAGGATCGAGACGAAGAAGCCAACGGTGCCGATCACGCCGCCCACCACGCCGTAGGTCGCTCGAGAACAACACACCGAACCACACAGCGATGATCGCCGTGCTCCAGTGCGCACGCACGGGGATCCCGGCGTAGGTGCCGAGACGAATCGATCCGGGGGCCATGGTGGGAGTGCTCCTTTCGAGCGAACACCTGTTTTGGATTCTACGACGTCCAACGATGCCGGTGCCCTCGGTATTCCAACCGGCACCGCTCCACCGAGGCGATGAGCCAAACGCACCCGGTGGTGCGCTTCGCTCATCGCTCGCTGTCAGGATCGTTGTTCGAGGATCACCGTCGCGCAGTTGCGACCGCTGGCGCCCCACACGCCGGCACCGGGGAACGTGGCGGCGCCGGTGAGGTAGAGGCCGTCGACAGCGGTTTCGTACTTCGTGAGTTCGGGGTTCTCATTGCGGAACGCAGCCAGCGGTCCGCCAGCGAAACTCGTTGCGTGGCCCGCAGGCAGGTGGAAGTCGCGCTCGTACACGTCGGGCGTCATCGCCCGCCATTCGATGATCGAATCGAGCAAGCCCGGCTCGCAGAGCTCCGCAAGGGCCTCGAGCCAGCGGCGCGGCTCGGCCGACTGCGCCCAGCCGCCCTCGAAGCCGAACGGCGTGAACAGCGCCTCGACCGAGAGGACGTGGCGGCCTGCCGGGGCCATCGACGGGTCGAGGAGCGTCGGCACGTTCACCAGCAGTCCCGGCCGATCGAGAATGCGACCGTTGGCCATCAGCGCAGCGCCACGGTCGATGTCGGCGAGGCTCGGAGCGATCGCCGTGGTCGGCCCGAGTGGCCGATCGAATCCCCGCAGGACCGGCGGCGCCGACAGCAACGCATCGATCTTCGACTCGTAGCCCTCGTCGTGGCGGGCGCGACGCCAGCGACGCACGAGATCGTTCGCTGACGCCGGGGGATGCTTCAACCAGCGAAGGAACGTGTCGTGCGGGTTGCATGCCGACACCACGATCGGGGCCGAGATCTCGGTGCCGTCGACCAGTGCGATCCCGCTGACGCGTTCGCCGCTGCACATGATGGTGTCGACCGGGCTCTTGGTGCGCAGTACGCCGCCCGCACCCTCGAAGGCGGCGAGCAGGGTGGCGGGCACCTGCCCACTGCCGCCGATCGGTCGGCCCACCGTGCCGACGTGACGCATCGCATGGGTGAGTGCACCCAGTCCGCTCCCCGGCATCTCCGGGGTGATGCCCCAGACCATCGGGCCCGTCAACGCTGCTGGGCCCATGACGGCGTCGTCGTCGAAGAACGAACGCAACACGTCGGCGGCGCTACGGCGCGACCATCGCATGAGCGTGCTCGCCCCGCTGAGCCGCCTGCGAAGTGCGAGCTTGGTGAGCCCTGCGACGGTGGGCGGCTCGGCGGCAGCCTCGAAGATCATCTCGACCGCCGGTACTGCGGCCTGCAGGTACCGGCGGTAGCCGTCGACCTGGGTGGGGAAATTGCGGCCGATGTCGTCGAGCGTTGCCTCGACATCACCGAAGTGCGACCAACCCTTGCCCTCAGCGGCGCTCGTCCACGAGAAGTTGTGCTGGGCGGGCTCGAGGTCGATGTACTCCAGGCCGAGCGCACGCAGGCCGAGTTCCTCGATCACCGGGGTGGTGCGGAACGTGAGGTGGTCGCAGTTGCAGATGTTGACGGTGGCGCCGGCGAACTGCTCACTCGCGGCGGTGCCCCCGACGTCGGCTCGGGCTTCGACGAGCAGCGTCGACATGCCGGCCCGAGCCAGATACGCCGCAGTGACGAGCCCGTTGTGGCCTGCGCCGATGACGATGGCGTCGAAGTCGGCCCCAGACGAGCGGGGTGGGGGAGAGGTGGGCGACACCGACACAGTCTCTCGTAGTTCGATGTCGGAGGCGTAACGTGCCGATGTGGTTTCCGTTTCCCGCAACCTGGCCGATCTCAGGGCACCAGACGTGGCCCGCCTCATCAACGACCGCAGCATCTTCGTGCAACCGCTCGGTGCCGTCGAGCAGCACGGCCCGCACCTGCCGTTCAACACCGACCTGCTCATCGCTGACCGGGTGTCGGCGGCAGCCGTCGAGCGCGTCGGGGGCGACCTCGACGTGTGGCTACTGCCACCGTTGGCGTACACCAAGTCGAACGAGCACGCCTGGTCGTCGGGCACGATCTGGCTGTCGGCAACCACGTTGCTCGCGGTGCTCGACGACATCGGTCGGTGCGTCGCCACCACACCGGCGCGCAAACTCGTGTTCTTCAACGGGCACGGCGGCAACTCGGCGCTGGTCGGAGTCGCCAACCGCGAGATCCGCCTCGCCCACGGGCTGATGACCTTCCTCGCCCATCCTGGCGTACCGCCCGACCAAGGCGGCGTGTCCGCACCCGACGAACTCGGAATGGGCATTCACGGTGGGACCGACGAGACCTCGATCATGCTGCACCTCGCCCCTGACCTCGTCGACATGACCACCGCCACGCGCAATGTGCCCGAGCACCTCGCCGCCAACCGCCATGTCCGCTTCGGTGGATCGGTCGGGTTCGGCTGGCTGTCGAACGACTTCGGTCCCGACGGCCACATCGGTGACCCGACACCGGCCACAGCCGAGCGTGGTCTGCAACTGTTCGATCAGGCCGTCGACGCGTTCTGCGAGGCGCTCGCCGAGGTCGCCGGATTCGAACTCCCGGTGCACTGAGATGGACCTGACAGCACTGCAGATCGACACCGCTCGGTTGCTCGCCCGGATCGACGAACTCGGTCAGATCGGACGAATCGACGGACCCAACGGTGAGTGGGGAAACGCTCGTCTCGCCCTCACCGATGCCGACAAGGCCGGCCGTGACCTGGTGGTCACCTGGATGCGCGACCTCGGGTTGGACGTGTCGATCGACGAGATCGGCAACGTCCTGGCCACCCGGGCCGGCACCGACCCAACGCTGGCACCGGTGATGGTCGGCTCGCACATCGACACCGTCGGCACCGGCGGACGATTCGACGGCAACCTGGGCGTGCTGGCCGGACTGGAGATCGTCGAGACGCTCGCCGAGGCCGGCTTCGCACCCGCACGAGGGCTGCAGGTGGCGTTCTTCACCGACGAGGAAGGGTCCCGTTTCTCGCCGGACATGCTGGGAAGTCTCGTCTTCGTCGGTGGGCTGGCCCTCGCCGACGCTCTCGACCTCGTGGCTGCTGACGACGACGCCCGGCTCGGCGACGACCTCGAACGAATCGGCTATGCCGGAGACGTCGTGTGCCCGACCGTCTCGCCCCCGCACGCATTCGTCGAACTCCACATCGAGCAGGGTCCGGTCCTCGAAGCCGAAGGCACCACGATCGGTGTCGTCGAAGGGGTGCAGGGCATCTCGTGGACCGAGATCGTCATCGTCGGCCAGTCGGCTCATGCCGGCACCACCCCGATGCGGCTTCGACACGATCCGGCCTACTGCGCGGCGGCGATTGCCACGTATGTGCGTGACCTCACTCGCCATCTCGGCCCCGACCAGGTCGGTACGGTCGGACGTATCGACGTCTACCCGAACCTCGTCAACGTGGTTCCGGCACGCGTCGTGTTGACCGCCGATCTTCGCAACACCGACGAACGAGTGCTCCAGGAGGCCGAGGCGAGGCTCGCGACGTTCCTCGACGAACTTGCTGTCGACGAAGGTGTCACGATCAGCACGAGCTCGTTGGCCAGGTTCGAGCCGGTCGAGTTCGACGGCGCCATGGTCGACCTCGTCGAAGCGACCGCCAAGCGGCTCGGCCACTCGACCAAGCGGATGCCGAGCGGTGCGGGTCACGACGCGCAGATGCTGTCGAGGATCTGCCCCACTGCCATGGTGTTCACACCGAGTGTGAACGGCCTCAGCCACAACATCGCCGAGTTCACCGAAGCCGTCGACATCGAAGCGGGAGCGAACGTGTTGCTCCAGGTCGTGCTCGAACTGCTCGGCAACCTCGATCCGAGCTGACCAGTGGCCACCCATTTCGACCTGGTGACGTTCGATGCTCCCGATACCGAAGCGCTCGCCCGGTTCTGGTCGCAGGTGCTCGCTCTCCACGAGGTCGAGCGTGAGGACGGCGACCGCTGGATCGTGCTCGCCGATGCCCACGGCCAACGGCGTCTCGGTCTCCAACGCGGTCCCACACTCGTTGGTTCGGTGCACCTCGATCTGGCATGCACGCCAGACGCATTCGACCGCGAACTCGCCCGCATCGTCGACCTCGGGGCAGAGCAGCTCGGCGAGCCACGGCGCGAGCCGTACGGCTCGATCGCCAACTTGGCCGATCCTGACGGCAATCTGTTCGACCTGTGCGCCTACCGGCCGGTCGAGCCGATCTGAACCCGACGGATTCCGCCGCCGTCGCTCGAACGGCTAGCGTCTCGACGGGGTGGCAGGATCCAGTGTCCGCACAGCCGAAACACAATGTTCACGCCCATCGGATGGGCAAGAGCAGTCGCGGCAACTAACTTCACCGAGGACATGATGACCGACACTGCAACCGCGTCGGATCTGTCCGGGACGGCGACGTCGCCCCGGCTGCGATTCGAGCACCTCTCGATGGTGTTCCCCGATGGGACACACGCCATCGATGACGTGTCGTTCACCGTCGAGCCGGGTGAGTTCGTCACGGTCGTCGGACCCTCGGGTTGCGGCAAGTCGACGCTGCTGCGGATCGCGTCGGGTCTCACCGAGCACACCGGTGGTGTGTGTGACGTCAACCGCGACTCGATCGGCTACGTGTTCCAGGACGCCACCTTGTTGCCCTGGCGAACCGTGCAACACAACGTCGAACTGAACGCCGAGCTCCAAGGGATCCCGAAGACGGAGCGCAAGAGCCGGGCCGCCGAGGCGATCGAGCTCGTCAATCTCGTCGGTCACGAGGACAAGTATCCCAAGCAGCTCTCCGGCGGGATGAAGATGCGGTGTTCGCTGGCCCGCTCACTGGTGCTCAAACCCGAGGTGTTCCTGTTCGACGAGCCGTTCGGCGCTCTCGATGAGATCTCCCGTGAGCGACTGAACGACGAACTCATCAGCCTGTTCAACTCCGAGAAGTTCGCAGCACTGTTCATCACTCACTCGATCGCCGAAGCGGTGTTCCTGAGTACTCGGGTGCTCGTGATGTCGACCCGTCCGGGGCGGATCATCGGCGACTATGCGATCCCGTTCGACAGCGAGCGGCCACACGACCTGCGGTTCGAACCCGAATTCGCCGAGATCTGCGGACGCATCAACGACGACCTCAAGGACGCACACTCATGACCGCCCTCGACGACACTCGGCGGGAGGTGGCCAGGGTTGCCGAGGCTCCGGTTGCTGCCGCTGCGGCATCAGTGCCGGTCATGCAGCCGCGGAGGAAGTCGACGGGGCACCGGATCCGCAACCTGATCCCGCCCCTGATCACCTTCGGCGTCTTCATTCTCGTCTGGTACCTCTACAGCTGGTCGAGGTTCGACAACGCAGCACAGCGCCGCAACGCGTTGCCGTATCCGCACACGGTGATCACCGACGGTTTTCTTCCCCTGTGGGACGAGAACAACGGCTTCCGGCCGATCCTCGGCTACATGTGGCCGACGGTGAAGGTCACGCTCATCGGGCTGGCGATCTCGATCGTGCTCGGGGTGACGATCGCCGTCGTCATGAACCTGTCGAGGGGGATGGAACGAGCGCTGTTCCCCTATGCGGTCATCTTGCAGACCGTGCCGATTCTGGCGATCACGCCGCTGTTGACACAGCTGTTCGGCGACGAGATCGGTGTGCGACTGGTGGTGGTGGTGCTCATCGCCATCTTCCCGGTGATCACGAACACCCTGTTCGGACTGCAGTCGACCGACCGGTTGCATCACGACTTGTTCACGCTCAACCATGCGAGCAGGTGGACACGACTCCGCAAACTCGAGCTCCCATCGGCGCTTCCAGCGACCATGGCGGGCATCCGCATCGCCTCTGGTGGAGCAGTGATCGGCGCGATCGTCGCCGATTTCTTCTTCAACCAGGGTGAAAAGGGAATCGGCTACTACATCCGGAACAAGCAGCAGCGTGCAGCAAACCGTCCCGAGATGTTCGCCGGCACCATCACTGCATCGATGTTCGGTGTGGTGATGTTCCTCATCGTTGGCGCGATCACGGCGCGCGCCATTCGTAACTGGCACGAGTCTGCTTCCAAGCAGTCCTGAGCCAACCCTCCAGCCGCACCAACCACCTCAAGGGGAGAACCATCACATGAAGGCCCGTAGATCTGTGGCGCTACTCAGCGTCGCATCCATTGCATTGCTCGCCGCCTGCGGCAGCGATGACGACTCCAGCAGCGGTAGCGAAACCACCGACTCAGGGAGTGAAACCACCGATGGCGGTACCGAAACCACCGACATGGCCGAGGGTGAGGACGTCTGCCCGCAGAGCCTCGTCATCCAGACCGACTGGTTCCCCGAGCTCGAGCACGGCGGTACGTATCAGCTCATCGGCCCCGACGGCACTGCCGACATCGACAGTGTGTCGTACTCCGGCCCGGTGCAAGAGCAGTACGCGGTCGGCGGTCTCGAGGAAATCGAGATCAAGGCGGTGCGCAGCGACAAGCTCAACAGCTCGGTGCTGCTCGACGGTGAGGCCGACATGGCCTACATCAACATGAGCGACGTCATCAAGGACTCGGGTGCGGTGCCATTGGTCGCCATCGCCAAGACCCTCCACCTCGACCCGCAGATGATCATGTGGGACCCCACTCAGAACGACATCCAGTCGCCTGAGGACATCGCCGCCACCGGTGCCGACGTGCTCCACTTCCCTGAGGTCGCCTACATCGACTACATGATCAACCAGGGCTACATGACCGAGGATCAGAGCAACCCGAGCTACGACGGTTCCGACGCAGCGTGGGTGGCCAATGGCGGCGACTTCTTCCAGCAGGGATTCGCCACCAACGAGGTCTACAAGTACGAGAACGAGATCGACTGGAAGGACGGCGCTCCCGCAGATGTCGAGTTCTACACGGTCGGCGACCTCGGCTTCGACAACTACCCAGCTGCGATCACGATGATCCAGGATCGCGCCGACGAGCTCAGCGATTGTCTCGCACTGCTCGTGCCGGCGATGCAGCAGGCGTGGGTCGACTTTCTCAATGATCCCACCCCGATCACCGACAAGATGATCGAGATCAACGAGACCTACGACGGTTTCTGGTTCCTCACCGAGGGCTTGAACACCGCAGGCATCGAATTGGTCGAGTCCGGCGGTTTCGCCGAGAACAGCGCGGATGGCACCTACTGCAGCTTCGACGAGGAGCGCGTCCAGACGTTGTACGACATCCTGGCGCCGATCTACGAAGCATCGGGAACCGAAGTCGCTCCGTCGATCGACGACTTCTACACCAACGAATACTGCGCAGACGCCCCCGGGCGCTGAGCACGAACTCCTGAACACCTGAATT
Source organism: Ilumatobacteraceae bacterium (assembly GCA_963717385.1). Taxonomy (GTDB): domain Bacteria; phylum Actinomycetota; class Acidimicrobiia; order Acidimicrobiales; family Ilumatobacteraceae; genus Sva-07. The sequence continues at coordinate 108,160 of CAVQWE010000006.1, read as the reverse complement.
CGCAGCTCCCGGTCGGGTCCCACGGCCCGGCCGGGAGTTGCGGTCATCCCGGCACATCGGGGTGGCACGGTTGCATGACGTGGTGATGGAGCTGCCATGCGTGTTCTCCTCGTGGTCGATCCGGCCCGAGACGAGTTCGTCCTCGAGATCGCTGCGGCGGCCACGGGCAGACTCGAGGCCAACGGCCACTGCGTCGATGTCGTCGATCTCGTCGCGCAGCGGTTTCCGCCGGTGATGACCGGCGCCGACCGGCGGGCGTACTTCACCGACGACCCGTTGGTGTGCCCGCAGGCCGCCGCCAGCGCACAGCTCGTTCGTGCGGCTGGTGGCCTGGTCTTCGTCTACCCGACGACGTTGTCGACCGTCACGCCGAGCGTCAAGGGGTGGATCGAGCGGACGTTCGTACCCGGTGTGGCGTTCACGATCGGCGACCGCACCGGCGCCAAGCGTGGACTGTCGAACATCCGCCGGCTGATCGGGATCGCGACGTACGACGACTCGCGCCTGGCGGTGCTCCGCCACGGCGACAACGGCCGACGGCTCATCCAGCGCAACGTCCGCCTGTGCGGCGGCGTGCGAACCCGATCGAGTTGGCTCGCCATGTACGGCGCTGCGGCGTCGACGCAAGCGGATCGCGCTGCGTTCATCGCGGGGGTCGAACGCAAGATGGGCCGCCTGTGAGCGTCGTCGTGGTCGCGGCGCAGCCCTGTGTCGAGAGCTTCGGCACCGCAGTGCTGGCACGGGTGATGACGGGTCTGGCGACCGCGGGACACCACGCATCGCTCATCGATCTGTATGCATCCGAGTACGACCCGTTCCGGCCGCTTCCGGTTGTCGATGCCGCAACGCTTCACTCGGCGACCTCGTTGGTGTTGGTGCATCCGACGTGGTGGACGTCGCAGCCGGCGATTCTGCTCGCCTGGCTCGACCAGGCGTCGGCCACTGGGCTGCCGGGCGTGCAGGCCCTCGTGAGCGTGACGACACTCGGAGGTTCGCGTCTCGCCAACTACATCGGTGGCGAGTCGGGACGACGAGTGGTGCAACGGACAGTTCGGGCTCGGTGCGTGCGACGGCCACCGCATCGTCGCATCGCGCTCTACGGACTCGATCGATCGACCGAGGCCGATCGCCTCGCGTTCCTCGACAGGGTCGAGCAGCGGATCGGGGGGCTGGTGACGTTCGAGCATCCCGCCGAGCGATGAGTCTTCGCGCTGACGGGTAGCGCGGAAACTCATCGCCTGCTGGTCGGGCGTCTCTCGTGACGGGTCCGGTCAGTTCGGCACGACCTCACGTCCGGAACGCAGGACGCGCCGTCCCGCTGGGCCGTCGGCGATCGCACCGCGCAGCGAGTTGCCAGGCACAGCGAGCAGGTTCGCGGCCGCACCAACGTCAACGGGTCCCGGATCGAGTCCGAGCAACGCCCGAGCGGCGACGGAAACCGACTGCCACGCCAGAGGAGGGAGGTCGTGGGCAACGAGCACCATCAGCGAGGCGGTCTCGAACGGGCATGCCCGCCCCATGGGGTTGAACGGGTCCTGCAGGTTGTCGGCGCCAGCAGCCACGGTCACGCCCGCAGCCCGCAGCGCGTCGATCGCTGTGAGGCCGCGAGGGACAGGCTGCTGATCGCGGCCGCCGAGCCAGAGGTTGGTGTGGGGGAGTGTCACCACCCCGATGCCGGCAGCGGAGACGAGTTCGGCGATTCGCTGCTGTTCGCCACTGGTGCGCTGTCCGAGGCTCACGCAGTGGCTGGCGGTGACGCGGTGAGCGAAACCGGCGAGCACCTGCTGTGCCAGGTACTCGAGCCCCATCACGTCAGGGTCGAGCGTCTCGTCGGTGTGGAGGTCGACGCCCACGCCGGCATCGGTGGCGATGTTCAGGAACACGTCGGTTGCGGCCTCGATCGCATGGTCGTCCTCGAGGTGTGGGCATCCCCCCACGAGGTCGGCACCAGCAGCGAGGGCGTCGCGTAGGAGCGCACGGTGTGTCGCCCCGCTCGTCCCCACGACGTTGGCGCCGGTGAGGGCCACGATCTCGACGTCGATCACATCGGCCACGCGACGGCGAACCTCGACGAGGGCTTCGACGTTTCGCAGACCGCAGTGATCGGCCGTGTCGGCATGCGTGCGCACCGCCACGTATCCGTTTGCCGCCATCAGGCGAGCTGCCCGTTCGGCACGCTCGACGATGTCGTCGAACGTGATCCGACCCGACATGGAAATCATGGCGTCGATGGCTCCCATGAGGTCGCCGGTGCGGTTCTCGACACGTTCGGCAAGAAACGCCTTGTCGAGATGTGCATGCGGTTCGACAGCTGCCGGCAGGAGCAGATGGCCGGTCAGGTCGATGGTGGTGTCGGCACCAGCGTCAGCGATCGTCTCGGCGATCTGGGAGATCACCCCGTCGACGATGAGGACATCGCTCGGGGGCTGTGTCACAGCACCGTGAACAATCATCGCTTGCCGTAGGAGGGTGCTGGACATCTGCGCGAAACTATCGCCATGTCCGAACGGCCTGATCTGAAACTGGGAGCCTTCTTCTTCGGAGGCGTGGAGATGGACGACGCAGGTGCCGGTGCGCCCGCGCCGATGGATCGCCGCTACTCCAACGACGAGTGCTGGAAGGCGACGCTCGACTACGTCAACTCGGCCAAGGAGGCCGAGCGGCTCGGATTCGATTCGTTCTGGACCACCGAACACCACTTCCAGTACGAGGGCTACGAGGTCATCCCGAACGGATTGCTGATCTCCACCTGGATTGCTGCACAGACCACCAAGCTGCGCTTCGGAGCCATGTTCAACGTGGTGCCTCAGTGGAACCCGCTGCGTCTCGCCGAAGACTTCGCCACCCTGCACAACCTGTCGGGTGGGCGCGGCATGCTCGGGGTCGGGCCGCGGCACCGTGCCGCGCGAGGTGCTGCACCTCAACGACAAGGGCGTGTCGATCGGCTCGATGGACAACCCCGACCAGGTCGCCGCCGACATCCACAACCGCGAGATCTTCGAAGAATCCATGGAGATCATCCGTCGTGCGCTGAACCAGGAGAGCTTCTCGTTCCAGGGCAAGCACTTCCAGATCCCGATTCCGGGCATTCCCGATCGTGGCGAGACCGTGCAGGAACTCACGCTGATCCCCAAGCCGATTCACCCGTTCGAGATCTGGCAGGCGGTCACCTCGCCCCCCACCCTCGAGTACGTGCCCGTGGTCGATCACGGTGCGGTGTTCTGGAACCAGCACTACAGCTTCATCAAGAGGTTCTGGGACACCTATGGCGAGAAGTACCACGCCGCCCACGACGTCGAGCTGGCATCGCACGAGAAGCGAATGCTGGTCGTGTCGTACCGCATCGAGGACACGATGGAAGCGGCCAGGGCGTCTGCCCAGAACGGCCACGACGAATTCTGGAAGTTCCTCGGACCGTACGGGTGGAGCCGTGGCTACATGGGCCCCGACGGCAAGCCCGCGCAGCCAGGTCTGATCCCGACGCTCGACGAGTCGATCGAGAACAAGACGATCCTCGTTGGCCCTCCGGAGAAGGTCGCCGAAGAGATCTCGTTCTACCGCGACCTGCTCGGCCTCGAGTACCTCACACTGTTCCCGCACCTGCTCGGCGACCCGTACAAGAAGGCCGACGAGCAGATGGCCCGCTTCGTCGAAGAGGTTCTGCCCCTGCTGTGACTGAAACGGAAGGGTCCGACCCTTCCGTTCATCTCAGGCGCCGGCCGCGGAACCGACGACGGCTCGCGGATCGGCGGCGCCGGCGAACATGCCGGTGTCCTCGACCACGATGGCGTGGGCGTGGCCGAAGCCCGAGTCCCAGGCTGGGCGAGCCTCGCTTCGGTGGCCACGTGCAGCGAGTGCGCCGACCCACTCAGCGGGTGCGTGCCCTTCGACGTGCACCAACGGACCGCCGGCTCCGGTCCACGTGTCGAAACCCGTGTCGGGGCCGTGCAGGATCCAACGGGCCGCATCGATCGCTGCGGTCGGCGATTGGCCGTGGTGGAAGAGGCGCGCCGCGATCTGCAACAGGATTTGGGGTTGGGCGTCGCCGCCCATCGTGCCGAACACCGACCTCAGGCGGCCCGACTGGGTCGCGAGCGCTGGCGACAGCGTGTGCGGGGGGCGCCGGCCCGGGCCGAACTCTGCGGGATGGCCAGCCACGAGGTTGAAGCCGATCCCACGATTGTGCAGGTTGATCCCGGTGTTCGGTTCGACCAGATGACTCCCGAAACCCGATGCGTTCGATTGGATGAGCGAGACGCCGATTCGTCGACCGTCGCGGTCGATCCCTGCGGTGCAGAGGTACGTGGTGTCTCCGTCGGACCCCGGAACCGGACGCATGCTCGCTGTCTCCAGGCCGACCAGGTCGAGTCGTTGGTCGATCGTTGCGAGGAGGGCGTTGCCATCGGCGGCCTCGTGGAGGGCGTTGGGGCGGTCGAAGCCAGCCGCTGAGGCCGCCTCGATCAGGAGATGTGCCCATCGCTCGTCGTCGGTGTCGGCGGGGAGGTCGAGCCGCTCGGCCAGGCGTGCGCCGCCGAGCGTGAGGTAACCCTGCGAGTTCGGGCCGATCGTGTGGAGATCGACACCGAACGCCGAGGCGGTGAGCGGCTCCACCCACTCGGCCTGGACGGTGCCGAGGTCGTCGGGGTGGAAGAGACCGTTGCCGAGCTCGAGCAGACCGTCGCCGAATGCTCCGAGGTAGAAGCCATCTCGTCCGCTGGCGGGCAGCGCCGCAAGTACGAGCGCAGCACCGGGCCGGCGGACCACCGCGCCGGTGGAGGTGGCCTGGGTGGCGAGTTCGGCCAGGTTCTCGCGGCTCTGAGCATCGAGTCGACGAAGCGAGCCGACGAGCAACGGGCTCGCCGGAAATCCTTCGGCGGCCAATCGGCGGGCCGGCGCCAGGATCTGGTCGAGTGGAAGCGACCCGAACCGTTCGTGCAGTGCCATCCAGCCGTCGATGCAGCCGGGAACAGTCACCGACCGGACATCGAGCTTGAACGGCATGTCGGCACGCCCCTCTGCACGCAGCGCAGCTGCGTCGGCGCCAGATCCGGCGCGCCCCGAGGAGTTGAGCGCGAATGTCTCGCCTGGTGCGTCAGGGCGTGCGGGATCGTCGACGTGGATCAGGGCGAGGAGGTCGCCGCCGATGCCGCACAGGTGGGGTCCGGTGACGGCGATTGCCGCGTTGGTGGCAATTGCTGCATCGACCGCATTGCCGCCCTGGGCGAAGATCGCGACACCGGCTGACGTTGCGAGCTGATCGGCGCTCGCCACCAGATGGTGGGGTGCGCGGACGGTGGACCGAGGGCTGGCGATCGACATGGCTCGGACGATAGGCGACGGTGCACCCGGGCGTCAGGTGGGGGCGTCGTGCCAGTCGCCTCGTTCGACGAGGACGTCGCGCAGAACCTGGGGGTGGTCGGTCATGATGCCGTCGACGCCGAGGTCGAGCAGGCGATGCATCTCGTCTGAGTCGTCGATCGTCCAGACGTGCACCGGCAGACCGCGACGACGGGCGTTGCGCACGAACCGTTCGGTGACAACGGTGACGTGGCCGCGACCGATGTCGTACCGCACCGGCACCTGGGCGACCCGGTGGGCGTGACCGGTGATGCGCCCCGCCACACGCAGCGATGCCACTTCCTGCGGGCTCGCACACGACAGCAGCTCCGGTCCGAGCAGGGTTCGCAGTTTCGCGAGGCGGGCGTGACTGAACGCTCCGAGGCACACGCGGTCGATCGCCTCGTGGCGCCGGACCAGTGCCGCGAGTGGACCGGCTGCCGCGTCGGACTTGCAGTCGATGTTGAAGCGGGCGTCGGGGAACCGTTCGAACAGCTCGCTCATCGTCGGAATCGAGGCCCGACCATCGACGCTCACGTCAGCCAGTTCTGCAGCGGTCATCTCTGCGATCGTGCCATCGACACCGCAGGTGCGTGACAGGTCGGGGTCGTGGAAGGCCATCAGCACACCATCGGCGCTGAGGTGCACGTCGGTTTCGAGATAGCGGTACCCGAGCGACACGGCGTGCTCGAACGCCGGCATCGTGTTCTCCGGCGCCTCGCTCGTGCCGCCACGGTGGGCGAACGGGATGGGACCCGGCCAGTCGAGATATGGGTGCGTCGCGGTCACGGTGCCGACCGTAGCGAAGTCGAGCAAGCGAGCTGGTGTGCCCGGACCAGCGCATGGTCGCTCTGCAACGATGCACCTCGTTCGTCAGCGCGGCAGCGCTGTTCGCACTCAGATCGAGCGGCCGGCTTCTTTCCAGTACTCGTCCTTGAGGAGACGCTTGTAGAGCTTGCCGGTGGGGTGCCGGGGAAGTTCTTCGCGGAAGTCGATCGAGCGTGGGCACTTCACGTCGGCGAGCTCGGTGCGGCAGAACTGGATCAGTTCCGACGCCAGCGCAGCAGCAGCGGCGTCGTCGGCGGGCATCTCCACGGGATGCACGACGGCCTTCACCTCTTCGCCGAAGTCGTCGTTGGGCACGCCGAACACGGCGACGTCGATCACCTTCGGGTGGGTGACCAGCACGTTCTCGGCCTCCTGCGGATAGATGTTCACGCCGCCGGAGATGATCATGTACGCCTTGCGGTCGGTGAGGTACAAGAACCCGTCGGCGTCGACGTAACCGACGTCGCCGAGTGTGGTCCAGCCCTTCGCGTGCCGGGAGGCAGCGGTCTTCTCCGGATCGTTGTGGTACTCGAACTCGCCTTCGCTCTCGAAGTAGACCGTGCCCGACTCGCCTTGTGGAACCTCTTCGCCGTCTTCGCCGACGATGTGCAGCACGCCGACGATCGGCTGGCCGACCGTGCCCTCGTGGGCGAGCCAGCTCTCGCTGTTGCAGTACACGAAACCGTTGCCCTCGCTGCCGGCGTAGTACTCGTGGATCACCGGACCGAACCACTCGATCATCTGCTTCTTCACCGGCGCCGGGCACGGCGCAGCGGCGTGGATCACCGTCTCGAGCGACGAGACGTCGTACTTGTTGCGGGTCTCCTCGGGCAGCTTGAGCATGCGCACGAACATCGTCGGCACCACCTGGCTGTGGGTGATGTCGTACTGATCGACGAGCGAGAGGTATTCCTCGGCGTCGAAGTGCTCCATCGCCACGATGGTTGCGCCGATGGCGTGCACGGCGAGACAGAAGCGCAGCGGAGCAGCGTGGTAGAAGGGCGCGGGCGAGAGGTAGCGCTTGGTGTCGTCCATCCCGAACAGCAGCTGCAGCAGGCCCTGCACCGCACTCGGCGATGCTTCGAGCGGTTCGTTCGGGAAGGCCCGGGTGATGCCCTTGGGCATGCCAGTCGTGCCGGACGAGTAGAGCATGTCGAGGCCGGCCACGCGCAGTTCGTCGAGCGGTTCGGGCGACTGCTCGGCGACGGCGTTCTCGTAGCTCTCGTAGCCGTCGACCGTGCCGTCGAGCATCAGTCGCAACTCGACGTTCGGGGTGGTGGCGACGACCTCGGTGGCCTGATCGGCCTTGTACTTCGACGTGATGTACGCCCGAGCGCCGCAGTCGTTGATGATGTACTCGAGCTCGTGGCTGGTCAGCCGCGACGAGGCGCACGTGTACACGAGCCCGGCGTAGTGGCAGCCCCACACGATCTCCAGGTAGCGATCGTGGTTCTCCATGCAGATGGCGATGTGGTCGCCTGGCTGGAGTCCGGCCGACCGCAGGAGGCGGCTGAGCCGGTTGGCGGCCGCGTCGAGCTCGCGGAAGGTCTGGGTGAAGCCGGAGCCCCCCATGATGAGAGCGGGCTTGTCGCCGTGGGTGTCGAGATGTGCGCCTGGGAACATGGCGGGCAACGTAGTCGACCCGCACGGCTCGGCGCATGGTGGCGGTACCGTTCGCTCGGTGCCGCGAGCCCGCTTCACCGAGATCATGCAAGCCCGGCTGGGCAGTCGTACCGCTCGACGAAGCATCGTTGTTGATCTCGCAGGCGATCCAGCCGGGCCTCGATGCCGAGGTGTGGACGGCGGCGCTCGATTCGTTTGCAGCCGGGTGCGCGGACGACTCGGCCGACGCGGTTGCGCATCATCTGTTCGCCAGCGAACACTTCGTCGGCAACCGCAGCGCCTACTACGACTGGCGCAACTCGTGCCTCGACCGGGTGATCGAACGCCGAACCGGAATCCCGATCAGTCTCTCGGTGCTGATGATCGAAGTGGCGCGACGAGTGGGTGTGGAACTGGTCGGAGTCGGGATGCCGGCGCATTTCCTGGTGCGCCTTGCGCGACGATGCCGATGTGTTCTTCGACCCCTTCGATGGTGGACGTCGACTCGATCGAGCCGGTGCCCGCATGGTCTTCGAGAGCGTGACGAGCGGTCAGGTGCCGTGGAGCGAGCGATACCTCGAACCGACATCGAATCGCGACATCGTGATCCGGATGCTGAACAATCTCAAGAGCGTCTTCTCCGGCCGATCCGATGCGGTGCGCTTGGCAATCGTGATGGATCTCCGCAGCGCCGTGCCCGAGCTCGCCGAGCTCGAAGCCGACGAGATCACCGCTGCCGGCGCCGTCTTCAACTGACGCATCAGGGTCAGACCAGCGATGGCGTCGTCTGCCGATGCCGGACTGCGGGCTCGACAGGAACTGGATCGATGCCCGAAAGTACGGTGATCGTCCATGACGATGACCGACAGCAGCACCGAACTGACCGCCGACGAACAGCGCGTCAGCGACCTTGTCGACGAACTCGTGGCGGCATTCCCGCCGGCGACCACCGAGCCGAAGGAGTTCCTCGGCCAGCAGTTCGACCGGGGCCTGGCCTGGGTGCACTTCCCAGAGGGTCACGGCGGCCTCGGCCTGAATCCGAAGCTGCAGAAGCTGGTCAATGAGCGGGTGTTTGCCGCAGGGGCGCCGAACCCGATGTACCGCAACCCGATCGGCCACGGAATGACCGGGCCGACGGTGGTGGCGTGGGGGAGCGACGAGCAGAAGCAGCGCTATCTCCGCCCGCTGTTCACCGGCGAGGAGATCTGGTGTCAGCTGTTCTCCGAGCCCGGCTCGGGTTCGGACTTCGCCGGCCTGTCGTCCACCGGAATTCAAGACGGCGAAGAATGGATCGTCAACGGCCAGAAGGTCTGGACGACGCTGGCCCATCTGTCGAAGTGGGGTCTGCTGGTCGTCAGAACCGACCCGAATGCCGTCAAGCACGCCGGGCTCACCGCGTTCGTCGTCGACATGGAGGACCCGACGGTCGAGATCCGTCCATTGCGCCAGATGACCGGCGAGGCCGAGTTCAACGAGGTGTTCTTCTCCGACACCCGAATTCCCACCGCCGAGATGCTCGGCGGTGCCGGCGACGGCTGGCGCGTGTCGCTCACCACCCTGATGAACGAGCGGGTGTCGATCGGCGGCACCATCCCACAGCGGGGATCCGGGACGATCTCGGCGTTGGTGCAGACCTGGAAGGAGCTGCCAAGTGCGTCGAAGGGCGCCGCCGCACGCGACCAGGTGATGAAGCTCTGGGCGCGTGCCGAGGTGTTGCGCCTCACCAACATCCGGGCGAACCAGAACCGCAAGATGGGCGACCCCGGGCCCGAAGGTTCGATCGGCAAGATGGCGTCGGCCGATCTCAACAAGGACATCTACGACGAGGTCATCAACCTGATGGGCGCCGATGGACTGCTGTACGGCAGCTACGAGATGATCCGGCCGGAGACCGCCATGGGTTCCGACACGTTGCAGAAGGCCTTCCTGCGCAGCCGCGCGAACTCGATCGAGGGCGGCACCACCGAGGTGATGAAGAACATCCTCGGCGAGCGTGTGCTCGGCCTGCCCGGGAGACATCCGCGTCGACCGCGACCGGCCGTGGGCGGAGGTGCCCCGCAGCTGATCGGGGCCTGACGGAATGGAACCGGGACAGCCCGATCCCACCCGTCGGTATCGTGGCGCCGTTCGTGAGGCCGCTGCTCGCGAGCTCGGGCGTGAACTCGCGCCGGGCACCACGGTGGTGCCGTCGCTCGCCCGTGCCGGCTCCAGCAGCGCGGTGGCCTATCCGCTCGGCGATCGGACCGTGATCTGGTGTTCGCCTGCGATCGCGCCGCGCATCGACTCGTTGCGCCGGCCCGATGCGCTCACCGGCGACGAGTTCCGGGAGGCCGCCGAATCGCTCGGCGGAGCGTTCGTCGGAGTCGGACTCCACCGGGTGCTGTCCGGCGCCCCTGCAGCGATCCGCGACGACCGCTGCCGACCGGTCGAGCTCTCCCGGGACGTCCCCGCCGACCGTGCGCTGCTCGCCGCCTTCATGGACGAGTGCTCCGCCGATGATCTCGACGAGGCCGAACTCGACCTCGACGAACTCGACCCGGCGATCCTCGTACTGGTCGACGAGAACGGATCGATCGCGTCGTACGCGAGCGGGCGGGCCTGGCGCCTGGACGCCGACTTCGACGACGTTGCCGTGCTCACCCATCCGGAACATCGGGGTCGGCGGCTCGGGGCGGTCGCCGTGGCGGAGTTCGCTCGTCGGCGCCGGGCCGTGGGCCGCATGCTGTTCTACAACCACGACGTCGAGAACCGCGGCTCGAAGCGAGTGGCGGACCTCGTCGGATTCGAGGTGGTCGCCACCGTGGTGGCGGTCGGGTTCGACTGACCGGCCCCCTGGTCGACACCGCACGGTCGAGACCGCCAGCCGAGACCGCTCAGTCGTCGATGGTGATCGTGCCGCTGATCGACACGGTGGTGCGGCCGCCGACCCACACGTCGTCGCCGTCGGTGTCGACGACGATCCGTCCCGACCGGCCCATCGCCGTGCCCTGGCGGGCGACGTAGGGCGCCGAGATCCGGCCGCTGCCGATCAGCCACTGAGCGACCGACGCGTTGAGGCTGCCCGTGACCGGATCTTCCCGCACGGTCCCGGAGGCGTCGGCGAACAGGCCGCGCACCTCGAGTGCGCACTCGTCGTCGGGTGGCAGGAACCCGACGAGCCCGACGTCGAAGCCCGGGTGGGGACCGCTCGGCAGGGCGACGTCGAGCACGGCCGCAGCGGACTCGAGCAGCAGTCCCATCCATCCGGGGCCGTTGTCGATCCAGGCGGCGTCGAGCACGTCGGCGCTCCCGAGGCCGAGCGCGTCGAGACGCCGACTCAGCAGGTCGTCGTCGACCGGTCCGGAGCGGACCAGGGGCGGAGCGGCGAACGCGAGCAGGTCGCCGTGGTGTCGGATGGGGACCAGGCCTGCGCCGCACTCCTGGACGATGCGCTCAGGATCGCGGGGTGTGCCACCGGCGGCGAGCCAGGCGGCGCACGACCCCAACGTCGGGTGCCCGGCGAAGGGCAGCTCGCGGCCGGGGCAGAAGATCCGGACCCGGTAGTCGGCGTCGGGGCGGGTCGGGGGCAGAAGGAACGCGGCCTCAGACAGGTTCGTCCAGGTGGTGATCTGGTGCATGCGCGATGTGTCGACGTCGGTGGCGTCGTGGATCACGGCGACAGGATTGCCGGCGAAGCCGCCGCTGGCAAACACGTCGACCTGACTGAACCGATGGTCCACCGGTCAGCTCATCAGGCTCGCGAGGACGTCGCTGGCGCCGAGGCTGCGATCGTCCATGCCCGGGCGATCGAGCAGGCTGCCGCCGAGCAACACCGTCGATGCCGTCTCGATCGAGGACTGCAGATCGCGGATGTTGCGCGGCGGCGGAAAGTACTCGTCTTCCTCGGTGACGTCGACGAGTTCGATACCGCGCACCGGCGCCAGGAACAGGAGCACCTCGTCGACGAGTTCCTCGGGAGCCGACGCGCCGGCGGTGACCCCAACGATGCCCGAGAGATCCGACGGCAACTCGTCGACCGAGTTGACGCGGTAGACCCGTTCGCAGCCCTCCTCGCGGGCGAGTTGCTCGAGCGCTCGGGTATTGGACGAGTTCGCCGAACCGATCACGACGACCACGTCGCAGCGGTGGGCCAATTCCATCAGCGCCGCCTGCCGATTGGTGGTGGCGAAGCAGAGGTCGCTGCGGCCAGGCGTCCAGACATCGGGGAAGCGCTCCTTCACCCGCACGGCGACACCTTCCCAGTCTCGGTGCGACAGCGTGGTCTGAGCCAACAGGGCAACCGGCTGCTCGGATGGTGCCAGCGCATCGACCTCGGCCACCGATTCGACCCGGTCGATCGAGTCGGGTGCCACGGCCATGGTGCCGATCGCCTCTTCGTGGCCCTGGTGGCCGACGTACACGATGCGGTAGCCCTTGCCGGCACGAACCTTGACCTCGTGGTGCACCTTGGTGACCAACGGACACACCGAATCGACCACGTACGAGCCACGGCTGCGCGCAGCCTCGACGACCTCTGGTGCGGATCCGTGCGCCGACAGCATGATCGGGCTCCCGATCGGAACGTCCGCGATGTCGTCGACGAAGACCACGCCCTGATCGATGAACCGATCGACGACCAGCTTGTTGTGGACGATCTCGTGGTAGCAGTACACCGGCGTCGGGAACGTTCGCACCATCCACGCCAAGGCCTTGATGGCCATTTCGACGCCGGCGCAGAACCCGCGAGGCTGGGCGAGGAGCACCATCTCGACGCGTGAGTCGCTTGCAGTGGGTGACATCCGCTCCCAGGCTACCCGCGAGCCCGCACCGGTAGCCTGACGAACTCATGTCCGACACTCTCCACGGCCAGCGCTCGACCGAGCGTGAGATCGCGCACGCCGCGCCGTCGCGTTCGCTCGCGCCCGTGGTCGTCTCCGTCGCCGTCGGTTCCCCTGCAGCGCACGCGGGTGTGCTCGCTGGCGACGAGATCGTGCTGATCAATGGTGACGTTCCGCGCGACATCATCGAGTGGCAGCTGGCTGCCGACGAAGCCGATGTCGAACTCGACGTGTCGCGAGGTGGCCTCGATCTGGCGTTCTCGATCGAGAAGCGCGCCGGCGAGTCGCTGGGCATCGACGTGTCGAGCGCCGTGTTCGACCGTGTGCGCACGTGCGACAACCACTGCGAGTTCTGCTTCATCTACCAACTGCCCAAGGGCATGCGCCGCAGCTTGTACCTGAAGGACGACGACTACCGGTTGTCGTTCCTGTACGGCAACTTCACCACCCTGACCCGCTTCACCGAAGCTGATCTCGAACGGGTGATCACCGAGCGGCTGTCGCCGCTCCACGTCAGCATCCACGCCACCGACCCCGACGTGCGCAGCCAGATGCTCAAGAACCCGCGCGGTGCAATGAGCCTGCGCTGGCTGCGTGCGCTGCTCGACCACGACATCGCTGTACGCGGTCAGATCGTGGTCTGCCCCGGCGTCAACGACGGTGCGGTGCTCGCCGACACGATGGCCGGCATCCTCGACCGTTTCCCCGACCTCGATTCGGTGGCCGTGGTGCCGCTCGGGATCTCGAAGTTCAACGGCGAGGATGCCATGCGGTTCCACACCCTCGCCGAGGCCCGAGCGGTGGTCGACATCGTCGACGACTGGCAAGACGTGTTCCAGGCGACCCTGGGCAAGCGCATGGTCTATGCAGCCGACGAGTACTACCTGATGGCGCAGCGCCCGTTCCCGCCAGCCGAGCGCTACGACGGTTTTCCGATGCACGAAGACGGCATCGGCATGGCCCGCACCTTCGAAGCCGAGTTCCACGGCCTCACCGACGACGCAACCGGCGTTCGTCGCGGGTTCTTCGCTGCCGTCGACGCCCCACCGAACCCCGCTGCCTACACCGGGCTGCGGACCAGCACGCCATGCGGCACCTCGGCTTCCGACGGCGGTGCGTCGATATCTCTGCGACCCCGGCGGACAGCGCCGATCGGCGTGCTCACCGGCGAACTCGGGGCGCCCGTGATCACGCCGCTCGTCGACTCCGTGGGCCGCGACGATGTGCGGGTCATCGCGGTGCGCAACGAGTTCTTCGGTGGGAACACCGGTGTGACCGGACTCATGACTGGCGCAGACGTGAGCCGCACGCTCGCCGCTCAGCCAGAGGGTCATCGATACCTATTACCTGACGTGTGCCTGTCCGACGAGGGACGATTCCTCGACGGACTGACAGTTGGCGACCTGCCCCGGGTCGTCGAGATCATCGAAACCGACGGCATCGCACTCCGTGCCGCATTGGAGCCAGCGTGACCGACATCGACAACACCGAACAACCAGACGCAATCGCGCAGGGCGACCACGACGAGATCGATGCCGAACTCGCCACGGTCGTGATCATCGGCCGGCCCAACGTCGGCAAGAGCACCCTGTTCAACCGGATCGTCGGCAGCCAGCAGGCGATCGTCGAGGACCGGCCGGGTATCACCCGCGACCGCAAAGAGCTCGAAGCAGAGTGGCTCGACGTGCCGTTCCGCGTGGTCGACACCGGTGGCTGGATGCCGGGCGGCGATGTCTTGGACGCCAAGGTGAGCCGTCAAGTCGAAGCTGCCGTGAAGGACGCCGACGTGGTGTTGTTCGTGGTCGACGCTTCGGTCGGGCTCACCGACGACGACCAGCAGATCGCCAACTGGATCCGACGTTCGAAGACCGAGGTGATCGTCGTCGCCAACAAGTCCGACAACGAGCGTCGAGAAGCCGAGATGTGGGAGTTCATGAGCCTCGGCATGGGTGAGCCAGTGCCGGTGAGCGCACTGCACGGGCGCCGTGCCGGCGACCTGCTCGACGAGGTGCTCGAACGATTCCCCGCCCATCTGCGCCAGCCGGCTCACAAGCCGATCGACCCGTGGAAGCCGGTCGACGACGACGATGCGGCGGCAGCGGCCGAGGCCGAGGCCAAGGTGCCTCGTGTCGCCATCGTCGGTCGACCGAACGTCGGCAAGAGCACCCTGTTCAACCGGCTCGTGGGCGCCGATCGTTCGGTGGTGCACGACATGGCTGGTACCACACGTGACTCGATCGACACGATGGTCGACACCGACGACGGTCCCATCGTGTTCATCGACACCGCCGGCATGCGCCGCAAGGGGCGCATCGACGACTCGGCCGAGTACTACTCGTTCGTGCGGGCCCTTCGCTCGATCGACGACGCCGACGTGGCGCTGCTGGTGATCGACGCCACCGTCGGCGTGACAGCGCAGGATCAACGCCTCGCCGAACGCGTCGACTCGGCTGGCTGCCCGATCGTGCTGATCCTCAACAAGTGGGACCTGGTCGGCACCGAGGCCAGGCTCGAGATCCAGGCCGAAGTGGCACGGATGCTCGGGTTCGTCGCCGACAGCTCGGTGCTCAAGATCTCTGCGCTGACCGGCAAGAACGTCGACAAGCTGCGTCCCCGTCTGCAAGAGGCAATCGGTCAGTACCACACACGCGTGCCGACCCGCGACGTCAACAAGGTGATCGCCTCCGCACAGCAGCGCCAGCCGATCGGTGGGGGAGCAAAGATCTTGTACGCCGTGCAGGGAGCGATCGACCCGCCAACCTTCACGCTGTTCGTGAACCGCGAGGTGCCGCAGCACTACCTCCGCTACATCGAGCGCACGATTCGTGAAGAGTTCGGGCTGGGCGCCACGGCCATCAAGATCCGTGTCCGCAAGCGCCAGTGACCCGTTGATCGTCCACGTCAGTCATGAACGGAACCACTGATGCCATGGTGTGAGGAATGCTCCAAGTACTGGACGCCGAACTCGATGAACGACGACGGCACGTGCCCGAGTTGCGACCGAGTGATCGAGGAGCCGACGCCCGCTGGTGAAACGAACGGTGAGAAGACGCCCTGGCACTTCAAGCTGATGGTCGTCGCACTCGTGGTGTATCTCGGCTGGCGTTTCGTGGAGATCTTCACCTGAGGCTGCGGGGGATCATCGCGCCGCCTCGATAGAGTCTGCGCTCCGTATGAATACGGGCTGTAGCGCAGCTTGGTAGCGCACCTGTCTGGGGGACAGGGGGTCGCAGGTTCAAATCCTGTCAGCCCGACCACGACGACCAGGGGTTTCGCAGAAATGCGGAGCCCCTGTTCGCGTCGTTCGTCGGATGTGGTTCGAGCAGTTCGAGCAGTACTCCTGTCGCCCATCGCCGCAGTACCCACCTACCCCGGCCGAGACAGCCGTCACCCACGGGTCACATCGGACCGGGGTCGAGCGTCCAACGGCAACCGAGGAGGGCCGGGATGTGCTCTTGACCCCGATATTCGGGGAAGCGAGCAAGCGTGTTGTCGCTCGGCCCGCGCTCGACGAGGCGGTCGAGTCGCCACCCGGCGTCGGCGGCCGCACCGAGCAGGTCGCCCATCGGGCGGTGGTACAGGACGACCGTGCGGTCTCCGGCTGTTTGTGTGAGCTGTCCGGGGGCGAGATAGTCGCCCCAACGCCAGAGGATCTCGCCGGTCGGGTCGGCCATCGGTTCGGACGCTGGTGATGTTGCGACGGGGTGATTCATGACCACGAGGAGGTGTCCACCCCGTGTGACCGCTGTGGCGATCTCAGCGAAGAATCGACGGTGATCCTCCACCATCTCCATCACGCCGACGCAGACCGCTCGGTCGAAGCTTCCAGGACGGATCCAACCGAGGTCTGGTAGCCGAGCACGCACGACGGGTCCGGATCCGGACGCGATCGCGAGGAGCCCCGGTGAGATGTCGGTTCCGACGATCGGCGGACCCAGGTGGCGCATCACCTGCCCTTCGCCGCAACCGAGGTCGATCGTGGCACCAGCGGTGCCGATGATCAGCTCGTCGACGACGGCGAGCAGGTCGGTGGAGTCGCGCGGATCATTGCGAACGGCGTCGACCCACCACTCGGAAATGTCCTCCCAGGGTTCGTTCAGCTCCACGGGTTTCGACGTTCTCGTGCGGGCTCGTGGGCGGGTGGGGTCACGATGGAAGGCCAGCGATTTCCAGCACGAAGACCTTGATGACGCGGTGATCTGCCCGTTGGCGGTAGTGCCCGTAGCCGCGATAGGTCGTGGCGGCCATCTCGAACACCCGATCGGCGTCGTCGTCTCCGAGTCGTCGAGCGACCACGTCGACCGACGTGTCTCGGTAGGCCACCGTCGCCGACGGGTTCGCTTCGAGGTTGTACACCCAGCCGGGTGTGCGTTCCTGGCCGTAGTTCGAGCCGATGATGGCGATGTCGCCGCCGAACGGGGTGCCGACGAGAGGCATCGTGCGCGGTTGGCCGGATTTCGCCCCGGTCGTCGTGAGCATGATCACGGGCAAGCCTGCGGTCAGGCTCGCCGCTGTTCGCCGACCCTTGCTGATCTTGAACACCAGCTTGTCGATCGGGTACAAGACACGCTGGGCGGTCCACGCCCCTGGCCGACTTGCAGCGACCTTCTGTGTGAGGCGCTGCGCGGCATTCGGTGGCGTCAGCTCGTAGCCCAGTTCGTGCAGTACTCCCATTGCCAGGCTCCCTGTGTCGCTCTCGTCGGACCGTATCAGCGTGGTCGGCGAGCGGTCGTTGCCGCAACGACGCCTGCTGCTGGGAGTGCAGCGCTGATCAACAGTGCCGGGCGGTAGCTTCCGCCGATCGTGTCGACGAGCGCGAACAGCGCCGGGCCGATGGCGCTGCCGATCACCATGGCGCTCATCTGCAGACCCGCGATGGCGCCGAGATGGCGCCGTCCGAACAGCCGGGGGAGCGCGGCCGACGTCAGTGGTGCGTAGCACCCTTGGGCGATGCCCCACGTAGCGATTGCGATGACCGCTGCAACCGGACGATCGAGCATCGTCACCGAGACGAACATCACTACCTGCACCGATGACATCGCTGCGGCAATGACCAGCGGCGAGATGGTGTCGACGAGCCAGCCACCGAGCAGTGTGACCGGTACCGACACGAACGCGATCGGCAGGAAGATCTGCACGATCCGGTCGTCGGAGATGCCGAGTTCGGCGCCGTAGTCGAGGATGTGGAAGGTGAGCGCCGTCGAGGTCGACGCCATCGCCACCACGGGGATCGTCACCGCCCAGAAGCGCAGGTCGCGAACTGCCTCGTCGCGGGTTTGGTCGGTCTCGGAGCCGATCGCCACGGGTTCGTCGCCGTGCCCGACTGGGGCTGCAAGGCCGCCGTCGATCTGCAGCCCGGATGTCTCGGGGCTGTCGCGGAAGAACAACAGCACGATGGTCCCGATCACCACCACCAGTACGACGGCGAGGACTCTCCACGCCGTGCGAAACCCGTCGACCTCGATCAGCGCCAAGAGCAGCGCTGGGCTGGCAGCGAACGCGAAGCTCATCACCGCGTTCGACGACGATGACACGAGACCGCGGCGGCGTTCGAACCATTGCGACACCATCGTGCGCGACGACAACGTCAGCAGGCCCTGCCCGGTGAACCGGAGACAGCCGAAACCCACGCTCATCGCGACGAGGCCGAGCGCCGTCGTCATCGGCCCGACGAAGCTGAGTCCGATCAGGGTGGTCGCCAATCCGGTGACCGCGACGAGGGCGACGCGGCGAGACCCGTAGCGGTCGAGCGCACGGCCGGCGCGGGGAAGCAGGAATCCGCTCGAGCCGGTGCCGATGAGATAGGCGACCGAGAGTTGCAGCCTTGTCAGACCGGTCGTGGCCGTGAGTTCGTCGGTGAACACGCTGACTCCCGCGGTCTGCCCGGGCACCGAGGCCAGCACTCCGATGCTGCCGACGACCACGACCACCCACCCGTAGTAGAACGGCACGCGCGACGGATCGAACGGCCAGCGATCGCCGGTGCGCTTGACCCGCTCGTCGCTGCGGTCAGATGGTGGAGCGTCAGTGCTCATCGTGCTCGTCGCGGTTGCGGCCAAGGGCTGTCTGGAGCCTGTGCCACCGGATCGACCGAGGGGAGGATGCGTCGGCTGTCGCCGACCACTCCGGCGCGTCGGGCGATGATCTCGTTGAGTTCGCCCCCCGCCAGCAGGATCAGGCACACGATCCAGAACCAGGTCATGCCGAGCAGGATGGCGCCCGCGATTCCGAGCACAGCGTTGCCCCCGCCGGCGAGCTGGATGTACCAGCCGTAGCCGAGCGAGACCACGAGCCAGCCAACGGCGGCCAACACGGCGCCAGGAAGGTCGTAGCGCCACGGCGTGTGGTGGTTGGGTCCGACGTGGAAGATCGTTGCCGCCCAGACGATCAGCAACGCAAGAGCGAACGTCAACCGCAGTGCAAGTGCAACGCCTGCATCAGCCGCGATGCTCCACAGCCAGGTGGAAGCAGCCACGGTGCCGATCGTGCCGACGCCGAGTCCGATCGATGCCACTCGGAGGCGCAGGAAGCCCCGCGATTCCTCGATGTCGTACACGACGTCGAGGGCGCGGATCAGCCCGGCGAAACCGCGCGACACCGTCACCAACGCCAGCAGCAGCGACAGCGAGAACAGCCCGGCCTTGTTCTGGTCGAAGATCCCGTCGATGGCGCTTCGGAGTTCGTCGGCCTCGCTGGTGAACACGCGATCCACGAATTCGAACGTGAGTCGCCGCAGCTCGGCGGTCGCTTCTTCGCCGAGCAGCGACAATGTCGCGAGGCCAGCGAGCAGCGTTGCGGGCAGGCTCAGCAGCAGCCAGAACGCCACACTTGCTGCGGCGTCGACCGCATTGTCGTCGATCACCTCGCGGACCACGTCTCGGCCGGTGCGTGCAACGGAGCGAGCGCGCTCCCTCGCGGTGGTCACGAACCTGCAGACGTGGCTCGGGGCGTTTGGCTCGGCAAGCCGTCGAGATGGGCAACGTCGTTGTATCGACGCAGTCGCCACTCCCCGGTGGGGGTCGTCACGAACTCGGTCAACGAGGTGTTGAGCGTGTGGAGTTCGAAGGCTCCGGTGATCGGCGCCCGAAGCAGATGTCGGAATGCTGCGTTGATCACCCCGCCGTGGCAGGCGACGACGATGCAAGCGCCGCGATGGGCCTCGAGCGTGCCGGCGAGTGTGGTCCCCACGCGCCGGTGGAACGCGGCGATGGTCTCGCCCCCTGGGAACACGTCGGCGTCGGGATCGGTCCAGTTGGGTGTACCGAAGCGTTCGACATAGCCGTCGAAGGTCATTCCGTCGACCTGTGGGCCGGGATCGTGCTCGCCGAAGCCGGGTTCGACGGTCACCGCGAGGTTGCCGAGTGCCGCGGCGATGAGCTGGGCGGTTTCGATTGCCCGTGGGAAGTTGCTCGAGATCAGCACGTCGGCCGCCAACTCGTGGTGGTGGCGATCCGTTCGCTCAAGCGCTGGGCCTGACGCTGGCCGAGCTGGGACAGACCCGAGCAGGTCCGATGGCCGCCGATCACCCGATTGACCGTGACGTTCGATTCGCCGTGGCGAATCAAGACGAGCGTGGTCGGGGTGTCGGGAGCACTCACGTGCTCGGAGGGTACCGGGACAGCGGCGTCGGTCAGGGACGAACGGGTGGCGGCCGCTGCGCTCAGGCGACGGGCACGCACCGCCGTGGTGCGCTCACATCGAGCAGGAGGTGCTCGAACGGAGGCGAGCTCGAAGCGCCCAGCCCAACAGCAGGATCGATGCCACAGCCAGTATCGGCTGGAGCGGTTCGAACCACTGGCGTGCTCCGGTGGTACCAAGTGCCACGATGACCAGTTTGTTGCAGACCGGGCACCCGACGGCGAAGAACGACAACAGCCCGGCAATGCCGCCACGACGCCCCGGAGCGTCGATCTCGTCGACCGGCGCCGTTGCGGACGAGCTTCCAACGTAGGTGGCGGCCAACAAACCGCCGAGTACGGCGGTGATCACCAGCGTCGGATACGACCACCAGGTGACGGGAACAGGCCGACCGAACACCGGGTTCGGGATGACATCGGTCGGCAGTCCAATGGCGAGAGCAACCAGGACACCGGCACCGACGGCGACGACTGCGTGGCGAACCGACCACGATCGAAACCCGTCGACGGTGCGAGTGCTCCGTACCGCCGGGAGGTCGTCGAACTCGATCATGTCAATACCCTAGTGGGTACTTGAACTCGGTTGAACCCGCTCGATTCCGTGCCGCGCCACGGGGCTGCTGCGGCGTCAGGCGCCGAGGTGAGCGATGGCGGCGGCTGTCACCTCGTCGAAACGCGCCGACACCGCATCGAACCAGGCGGGATCGTCGTCGGCGAACGCTGCTCGAACCTGGGCCCGGATCGCTTCCGCGCCAGGCCCACGCGGGTCGCCATGGGCATGCAGCACGGCATCAGCTCGAAGAGACTGCAGCACCGAGACCGTGTCGACGGTGCCGTACTCGAGCGCAACAGCGGTGACTTCGACCCCGGGCACCAGTGCGTCGATGGTTCCGAGCCAGTCACCGCTGAGCGTGGCCGAGACGCTGTCGCCGTCGAGCATCGAGCGAACGTCGCCCCACCAGGTGTTCCCCCGTGCGAACCCAGGTGCGTCGCCGCCCTCGTGAGAGATCAGCTCGCCGTGGCCCCACGGTCCCAGACCGGTGTGGAGATCCACCAGCCCCAACCGACTCGCCGGGCCGACCAACCCAGCGAGGTTCTCGACGAGCCACCGATGCGACCACACCGGTCCCGCACCCCCATAGAACACGCCATCCGGGTGGGTGTACTGGCCGCCGCTGACCACTTCCTGGAGGCGAGGAAATCCGACCTCCTCGGCGTACGCGAGCAGTTGCAGCGTCGTCGTCTGCTGCGTGTCGTCGTCCCACGAATCGGGTACGAGCAGCTGCGCCAAACCGCCGTAGTCCTCGTTCGCCGGCGGTGGCTGCGACCAGTCGACGAAGTTCCGGTTGAGGTCGACGTTGTCCTCGTTGACCCGTCGCACCCACGCGAACCCGTAGGGGTTGAGCGCGTGCACCAGCACCACCCGCAACGTTTCGGGTCGCCCGGCAGCGTGGTGTTCGAGCCAATGGTGTTGGAGCGCCGATCCGGTGAAGCCCTCGACGCCATGGGTGCCTGACACGATGATCAAGACCGAGTCGGCGTCGGCGGGCCCGACGATGGCCACGTCGATCGCGAGCTCCTCGTCGTCGATGCCGCGGCAGAGGATGCACCGACGTGGTCACCTCGGCATCGACGGCGGCAGCGGCGTCGAGGAAGCGTTGTCGTGATTCGTCGTATGTGGCGGTCAATCCTCTGATCATCTGGCAGAGCATGCCACGCCACCGTCGAAGTACGGTTGCCCGATGAAGCTGCTCTGTACTGCAGATCTGCACTACCGACTCCCACAATTCGACTGGCTGGTCGAGCAGACCGCCGAGGACGACGTCGATGTGATCGTGATCCCCGGCGATCACCTCCAGGTGATCGGAGCGGCACCGCTCGAGGTGCAGATCGTGGTGATCTCCAAGTACCTTCGCAAGCTGTCGGAGAACAGCTTGGTGCTCGCTTCGTCGGGCAATCACGACCTCGACGGTCCCGGCGCCACCGGCGAGCAGGCGACGCAGTGGTTGCGCGACCTGGCCTCTGATCGCATCGTGGTCGATGGCCACTCGACCGATCTCGACGGGGTGCGTTTCACCGTGTGCCCGTGGTGGGACGGCCCGCTCACACGCCAAGGTGTCGACGAGCAGTTGGCTGCCGACGCCGTCGATCGACCCGAGCAGTGGGTGTGGGTCTACCACTCGCCACCCGCGGACTCACCGCTGTGCGTGGCTGGGCCATCGAAGCAGTTCCCCGATCCTGATCTCGCCGCCTGGATCGACCAGTACCAGCCCGACCTGGTCATCTGCGGGCACATTCATCAGGCGCCCTGGGTCGACGGGGGAGGATGGATCGACCAGCGGGGGTCCACCTGGATGATCAACGCGGGACATCAGCCCGGCCCGATGCCGGCGCACGTGATGATCGATCTGAACGCGCGAACCGCCGAGTGGGTTGCGCTCCCCGAACGCCAACTCGTCGAGATGGTTGGCTGACTGACGGAGCGGGTCCGCCTCGCTTCCGTTGTCAGAAGTCGGTGACTTGGCGGTCGGATCGTCGGGCACGGGATTCGGCGAAGGCGGCGCGGAATCCGGTGCTGGCGCGGACGTAGACGGCGAAGGCCAGCAGGACTGCTGATGGGATGAGGAGCAGCAGCGGTGACGAGCCGAGCGCAGAAGCCGCGGCGGCACCTGCCACGTAGCAGGTGAGGACCCCAACGAGCACGATGATGGTTGCCGAGCGTCGATCGACCGAGGTGCGTTCGGCGCGACGCAAGCCGAGCGCCACCTTTTCTCCGATCCGCACGATGGTTCCGGTTCCGTAGGTCGTCGCCACCGCAATGCTGCCGACGCGTCGCAGCGATGAGGCTTGGATGCCCATCGCGAGGGCGCCGATGCTGATCACGAAATAGTGAATGAGGTCGGCCTGGTTCGAGAACCCGACGTCACCGACGACGAGCGTGATCGGCAGTGAGAGCACGAGGAGGGCTTCGACGACGAGGAGGTCGTCGGGGCGCACCGCCTTGTTTCGCTGAATTCGCCTGTCATGGTGTGCAATTGCGACGATCACGCCGATGGCAAAGGCGAACAACGCAGCCACCGATCCCGCCGCAATGGACCAGTCGCCTGCTCCGCTGAGGATTCCGACTCGGACCATGTTGCCGCTCATGTTCGCGACGAACACGTTCGTGACGTGCAAGAAGAGGTGCGCATCGATGAACCCGGCGACGCCTGCGAGCGAGCACGCCAAGACGAGCGGGCCCGACGGGTGATGTGCGGTTTCAGCGGTCACGGCACGTCGTGCTGTCGATCGACGTCCGCCACGCCATCGAGGCTAACCCGCAAGACGACGTGGGTGGCCCGGGGCTGGCGTCATGGGTCGACCCTGCTCACCGGACGGAAGTCGGCTCCAGAAATCGCCAAACTGAGGCAATGGCCGAGACCCCAACCTGCCCAATCTGCACGATGCCCGACCTCCTGGTCTCAGACGACGGATTCGAATGCGCCACGTGCGGGCACGAATGGATGGCCGCTGCCGACGACGGACTCGACGACATTCGCGACGCCAACGGCAACGTGCTCGCCGACGGTGACGCCGTGACGATCGTCAAGGACCTCAAGACCGACGGCAAAGCCGGCGGGATCAAGGTCGGGACCAAGATCAAGTCGATCCGACTGGTGTCAGGCGATCACGAGATCGACGCCAAGGTCGATGGACGCCAACTCCTGATCAAGGCGGCGTTCGTCAAGAAAGCGTGAACCCCTGCGCCCGACATCAGGTCGCCTCGCGCTGCGGATCGATCGAGCGTCGACGGAGGGGTCCTCACACACTTCGGACTGCAACGTCAGTAGTCGGGATCGGGCAGCGGGCCGAACCGGACGTGACCGTGCGGGTCTGATGGTGCATCAGCGTGCTGAGCACGTCGTCGAGCATCCCGAGATGGCCGTCGTCGTTGCCGTACTGGCGCTGGATGTCGGTGAGATGCCCGGTGAGGTTGTCGAGCCGCCCTGCGAGCGCGGCGGCAACGTCGAACAACACGTCGGGACGCGAGCGCAGGTAGGCGGCACCGTCATCGGCACACAGCACCGTGCAGGCCTCGACCGCTCGCAAGTCCGCTGTCGACGGCCGTTCGAGCACTGTCGACATGTCGCCGAGGATCGAACCGGGTGTGGTCATCTCGGCCAGCAACACGCCGTCGCGTTCGACGCCGATCTTGCCGGCCACCAAGATCAGAATTGCGCCGAATGGGGCTCCCTGCTCGACGATCACGTCACCGGGCTCGAACATCCGGAGGGGGAGATCGCTGCAACGCTCGATCAGATCATCCACTGTCGCAGTCTGTCAGGCGCACGGCCGGCGTTTCGACGTTGGGGCGACACGTAACCTGGCGTTCATGTGCGGTCGTTTCGTCTCCACTGCCGGCCCCGATCGGATCGCTGCATACTTCGACACGGTGCTGCCCACCGAGGCCGTCGCCGAGTCGCTCGGCGAGAACTTCAACGTGGCCCCCACCCAGGACATCTTGGCGGTCGTTGCGTCGGACGACGGCTCAGCCCGAGTCGACGCGTTCCACTGGGGATTGATCCCGAGTTGGGCGAAGGATCGCAAGATCGCCTCGCGCATGATCAACGCTCGTGCCGAGACACTCGCCGAGAAGCCGGCGTTCAAGGGGCTGTTGAAGAAGAAGCGCTGCATCGTGGCGATGGACGGCTTCTACGAATGGCAGCCTGGCCGCCCGGACGGGCCGCTGAACGCGACAGGGCAAGCCGCTGAAGCAACCGATGTTCATCCACGCCGCCGACGGGGCGCTGCTCACGGTCGCTGGATTGTGGACGAGTTGGAAGGACCCCGACGACCCCGAAGGACGCTTCCTGCACAGTGCCACGCTGGTGACCACCGCAGCCAATGCGACCATGCGCCCGGTCCACGACCGCATGCCGGCGCTGCTCACACCTGGCCAGTGGGCGACCTGGCTCGACCCCGACAATGACGACGTCGACACGTTGACAGCGATGCTCGACGGTGGTCCGCCCGATTTGCTCACGATGCATGCCACATCGACCGACGTGAACAACGTGCGCAACAACCGTTCCGACCTGATCGATCCGATCAGTCGCTGACACCAGCAGCGCCGATGGCGCGCAGTTCGCGGCGGATGGCCTCGGCCCAGGCATCGAGTTCGTCGCGGTCGACGCCCGCTGCTGCGTTGGAGAAGCTCAGTTCCGCCATCGACGAGGTGGGAATCACATGCACGTGGGTGTGCGGCACTTCGTAGCCGGCGACGATCACGCCGACCCGTTCGCAGCCGAACGCGGCGCGTTGCGCGAGCCCGATCGTGTGTGTCACCGAGAACAGATGCGCTGCGAGCGCTGGGGGAGCGTCGACCCAGTGATCCACCTCGTCGATCGGCACCACCAGCACGTGACCGGGGGCCATCGGGTTGATCGACATGAACGCCACGCAGGACTCGTCGCGCCACACGAACGTGCCGGGGAACTCGCCCTGGATGATCTTCGTGAACACCGTGCTCATGCTCGCACCCTACGCTGTGGCAAGTGACGCACGATCGACCGAGCAGCGACGCACCCGGGGCCGCAGTCGACGATTCCGAGGCACTGTCGATGTTCGACGGAATCTGGTCGATACCCAATGCGTTCACCCTGGTCCGCCTGTTGTTGCTGCCGGTGTTCTTGTGGGTGTTGTTCGGCCTCGACGACCGCGCAGCAGCTGCTTGGCTGCTCGGTGCGCTCAGTCTCACCGATTGGGTCGACGGCTACCTGGCCCGTCGGCTCGGGCAGGTCAGTGAGTTCGGCAAGGTCTTCGACCCGACCGTCGACCGGCTGTTGTTCGTCGTAGCGACCACCGCAATCATCATCGACGGTTCGATCCCGCTCTGGTTCGCGCTCGCCGTGCTGGCCCGCGAGGTGCTGGTGGGGCTGATGATGGCGATCGCCACCATCGTGTTCAAGATGCCGCGTATCGATGTGACGTACTGGGGCAAGCTCGCGACCTTCTTGTTGATGTTCGCCGTACCCGGGTTCCTGATGGGCAACAGCGACATCGCCGTTGCCGATTGGTTCCTGGCAATCGCCTGGTTGACCGGCATTCCTGGATTGATTCTCAGCTGGTGGACCGCTATCGCCTATATTCCGCAGGTGCGGCAGGCAGTCGCCTCTGGTGCAACTGCTCGTTCCGCCTCACTGACCGCCGACACGTGAACCCAGGTACCGTTTCAACATGGACATCCCCGCCGAACTTCGTTACTCGTCCGATCACGAGTGGGTGCGAGTCGAAGGCACCATCGTCACGATCGGAATCACCGAGTACGCACAAGATGCACTCGGTGACGTCGTGTTCGTCGAGATGCCCGACTCGGGCCTGTCGGTCGCGGCCGGTGAGTCGTTCAGCGAAGTCGAGAGCACCAAGTCGGTCAGCGACATCTACGCACCGATCACCGGGGCGGTCGTGGAGGTCAATGGTGCGCTCGAATCGCAACCCGAACTGCTCAACAGCGATCCGTACGGTCAAGGGTGGATCTGTCGAATCGAGATCGCCAATCCGTCCGAACTCGACGGGCTGATGGACGCCGAGGCGTATCGGGCGCTGACAGAGGGGTGACATGAGTAGCTACGTGTTCTGTAATCAGTGCGGGCACCGCAATCCGCCGTCGAGCACGTTCTGTTCGAGTTGCGGGTCGCCGCTCGACTCGCTCGACGATCGGACGATCACCCTCACGGCGCTCGACCCGCTCCAGGATGCGCCCGGCCCGCAGGACGACGTCGTCGTGGCCGTCGGCGAACTCCCGAACGAGA
Organism: Ilumatobacteraceae bacterium; assembly: GCA_963717385.1. Taxonomy (GTDB): domain Bacteria; phylum Actinomycetota; class Acidimicrobiia; order Acidimicrobiales; family Ilumatobacteraceae; genus Sva-07. The sequence goes on along the minus strand of CAVQWE010000006.1, from coordinate 81,148 downwards.
TCGGTGTCCTGATCGTTCGTGCCGGGGCGCAGGCGGGTGCTCAGTTCCCGCTCACCGGTGCCACCACCAGGCTCGGTCGCCATCCCGAGTCGGAAATCAGCCTCGACGACATCACCGTGTCGCGTCGCCATGCCGAGATCGAACGAACGCCCGATGGTCACGTCGTGTCAGATGCGGGATCGTTGAACGGCACCTACGTCAACCAGGAACGCGTCGATCGCATGATCTTGCGCCATGGTGACGAGCTCCAGATCGGCAAGTTCCGACTCGTCTTCTTCGAACGACACGATGGTTGATTCCTCGACGCCCGACGTCACCGCGCCGCCAGCGGGCGGCCATCTCTCCATCGGCGAGGTGTTGGCGCTGTTGCTCGAAGAGTTCCCCGACGTCACGATCTCCAAGATCCGTTTCCTCGAGAGCCAGGGGCTCATCGACCCCGAGCGAACGGCATCGGGGTACCGCAAGTTCTACGCCGACGACGTCGAGTTGTTGCGCTGCATCTTGCGAGAACAACGTGAGAACTACCTGCCGCTGCGCGTCATCAAGGACCGGATCGATTCGGGCCAGATCGACCCGACCGGTGAGCTGCCGCGTCCGGTCGACGCGCCGCGAGGCATCAAGAACGTGAGCGGACCGTCCGACGTGCCTCACCCCGGCGGCCACCCGAGTGCCGGGACGCGTCAGGAACGAGCCAGCATCGAACGGGGCCGACGCGGTCACCGGCGCAGCGGCGCTCTTCCAGCGCACCGACGGTGTCGCACCCCCGAGCGAGGTGCCCGCTGCGACCACGGATCAACCAGCGAGCGATGCTGTCCAGACAGCTGAGCCAACCGCGGTTCGCAGCACACCCGCTGCCGATCAGGGCCCGATCGAATCGGCCGGAGCGGTCCTGCCCGGACTGCTGCTCGATGCCGACGAACTGTGTGCAATGGCCGGCATTCGTCGAGAGCAACTGGCCGAGCTCGAATCGTACGGGGTGGTGACTGGAGCTGCCGGAGGCGCGGGTGGGTCCTACGACGAGAACGATGTCGAGATCGCCACGATCTCGAAGCGCTTCCTCGAGGCGGGCATCGAACCACGCCACCTGCGCGGTTGGCGTGTCGCTGCCGACCGCGAGGCAGGCCTGCTCGAACAGCTGATCCAGCCGCTGCTGCGCCAGCGCAATCCCGAGTCGCGGGCACAGGCCATCGCCCAACTGCACGAACTCGAACAGACCGGCGGGCGCCTGCGCGCCGCGATGATGCGCTCAGCGCTGCAACACCACACGCACTGACCGCGTCGCCGTCCGGGCCGACGCCACTCGGGGCCCAGTCGCCCGGTACAGTGAACTCGTGGTCCCCTTGGAACTCATCGGCGTCCGGGTCGAGATGCCCGCCAACACCCCGATGGTGTTGCTACGTGAGTCCGACGGCCGACAACGACTGCTCCCGATCTACATCGGCAGCCCCGAGGCTTCGGCGATCCACTACGCGCTCGAGGGTGTCGAACCACCTCGGCCCCTGACTCACGATCTCTTCTTGAACGTGCTCGGCGAACTCGACACCACGCTGAGCAAGGTGGTCGTCACCGAGATGCGCGATCGCACCTATCTCGCAGAGCTCCACCTCGACACGCCCGGTGGCGAGCGGGTGATCTCCGCTCGTCCGTCCGATGCCATCGCGCTGGCCGTGCGTTGCGGCGCCGGACTGTTTGCTTCCGACGAACTCATCGACGAAGTCGGCCAGGAGCCGGTGGCCGAGCCCGAGGACGACGCCGCGGAGATCATCGACGAGTTCAAGGATTTCATCGAGAACGTGAGCCCCGAAGACTTCGGATCCTGATCGGTCCGGGTGGCCCCAAACGGTTGACGCCGCGCGACGCAGGACGTAGGGTTCACGATCTCACATGGGCGTAATTTCGTTCATGTGAGGCGCGACGGGCTTGTGCACGTTCGTGATGTTGGGCAGGACGAACCGGAGGCACACCGTGGAGAACACGAACGAACACCGCAACGGAGCGAGCGCCGGAGCCGAACTCGGCTACAGCGGCACCCAGACCGCAAAGGTGGTCGGTATCTCGTACCGTCAGCTCGACTACTGGGCCCGTACCGACCTGATTCGGCCGTCGCTGAGCGACGCCACCGGGAGCGGCAGTCGTCGCAGCTACTCGTACAACGACCTTCTCGAGTTGAAGGCGATCAAGAAGTTGCTCGATTCGGGCATCAAGCTGGAACAGGTTCGCAAGGTGTTCGCCTACCTTCGTGAGCACGTTGCCACCGACATCGCCGCTGCCCACATCGTCATCGATGGTGGCAGCGTGATGCTCTGCGACGGCGACCAACTCGTCGACGTGCTCAAGCACGGCCAGGGCGTACTCAACGTCTTGTCACTGGGTGGCGTCCGCGACGAGCTCGAGGCCGACCTCGCCCCACTCGGCATCGACGTCGGCGACGACGCGATCGTGACTCCCCAACGCCAGATCGGATGACGCTCAAACAGTCGCCTCTCGACGCCGAACACCGTGCGCTCGGCGCCACGATGGTCGAGTTCGGAGGCTGGGAGATGCCGATCGCGTACCCGTCGGGCACGATCGAGGAGCACCTGGCATGCCGTCGTGGTGCGGTGATGTTCGACGTGTCCCATCTGGGCACTGTGCGCGTGCAGGGTGCCGACGCTCTCGAACGTCTGCAGTCGACGCTCACCAACGATCTCACCAAGGTCGCCCCAGGACGTGCCCAGTACACGCATCTCCTCGACGCACGCGACGCCTCGGTCGCTGACGACATCATCGTGTGGTGGCGCCCCGACGACCCGGAGGCATTCGACGTCATGCCGAATGCGTCGAACACCGGCGGTGTCCGTTCAGCCATTGGCGGGGTGGACACGACCGATCAGCGGGCGATCATCGCGGTGCAGGGCCCCGACGCGAAGGCGCTGGTGTCGACGGTGTTTCCTGAAGCTGGTGCGGTCGGCCGTTTTCGAGTTGCCGTGGCCGATTGGAACGCCGTGACGTGCACGGTTGCAGGCACCGGTTACACGGGCGAGGACGGCCTCGAGATCGCAGTGCCGGTCGACGCCGCAGCGGCGCTGTGGCGCGTGCTGAGCGAAGCTGGTGTCCCAGCCGCTGGACTCGGTGCCCGCGACACCTTGCGACTCGAAGCAGCACTACCGCTGCACGGTCACGAACTCGGGCCGGGCATCACGTCGTTGCAGGCCGGTCTCGGCTGGGTTGTTGCCTGGAACAAGCCGGCCTTCGTCGGACGTGACGCCGCACTCGCAGAACGCGATCAGGGGATCGATCGCCGTCTGGTCGGCATCGTCACCGAGGGACGGCGGCCGGCACGCGCCGACTGCGTCATCTCGATCGACGGCGTCGCTGTCGGCGCAGTCACCAGTGGCAACTTCTCGCCGGTACTCGGGCACGGGATCGCTTTGGGGTTCGTGCCGCCGGAAACGGCCGAAGGAACCGCGGTGACCATCGACGTCCGTGGCAAGGAGCTCATCGGCCGGGTGGCTGCCACCCCGTTCGTCGGTCGCTGATCGTCGGGCCCGGAGGCCTACTTCTTCGCGGTCGACTTCTTGGCAGCGGTCTTCTTCGCGGCGGTCTTCTTCGCAGCCGTCTTCTTCGCAGCGGTCTTCTTCGCAGCCGTCTTCTTCGCAGCGCCTTCTTCGCAGTGGTCTTCTTGGACGTGCCTTCTTCGCAACGGTCGTGTTCGAGATGGATTTCGTTGCAAGGACTCGGTGTGCAGTGGGCTCCGCATCTGCAGGGGCAGGAGTCGGTTGCGGCGTGTCTGTCGGCGGGTTCGCGACGGTTCGACTTCCGGGAATGCGGAAGCCTCCGAACAGGCCGCCGGCCGATTCGGCCAGCTGCGTCAGTGGACCGAGTCGTCGAGACACCTCACCGAGGACATCGGAGAACGTGCCGATCTGAGCCGGGAGTTGAGCGAACGCGGGTGTGGCCAGCGTCTCGGCGAGTCGATTGAGGCCAGGGGCCACGGCCATCGCCGGACCGCTCACGACCTGCATCATCTCGTCGGCCGCCTTGACGGTTCGCGTCACCTGGGGAATCGCCGCTCGGAGTGGCTGTTCCACGTCCGCGACCAGCGAGTTGATGCGCTCGGTGGTCTCGTTGAGGTTCTCCATGGTGCGGTTGAAGTTCTCGACGCCCTTCAAGAACTCGTCGACGCCCTTTCGGAACTGCTCGATCGAGCGCACCGTTCCGGAGAGGGGAGCGGCGAACAAGGTGAACAGATCGGCGAGCGGGTCGGGGCGAGCTTCGGGCATCGGGATCACGCTAGTGCAGTGGCGTAGGCCTCCAACGGCTCACAGGAGCACACGAGGTTGCGGTCGCCCTGAGCACCATCGATGCGTGAGACCGCAGGGAAGTACTTCTGTGCACGCAACCCGACCACGGGGAATGCGCCGAGGTCGCGCGGGTACGGCCGACCCCAGTCGCCGAGCAGATCTTCGGCGGTGTGCGGCGCCTGGCGGAGCGGGCTCATCTCCAGTGGCCATTCGCCGGCGACGACTCGATCGATCTCGGCCCGGATGGCGATCATCGCGTCGCAGAAGCGGTCGAGTTCGCGGAGGCCCTCGCTCTCGGTCGGCTCGACCATCAAGGTGCCCGCCACCGGGAAACTCATCGTCGGGGCGTGGAACCCGTAGTCCATCAACCGTTTGGCGACGTCGTCAACGGTGACTCCCGTCGACTTGGTGATCTCGCGCAGGTCGAGGATGCACTCGTGGGCCACGCGCCCGTTTTCGCCTCGATAGAGCACTGGGAAGTACGCGTCGAGGCGCTCGGCGACATAGTTGGCGGCGACGATGGCGACGGTGGTGGCAGCGGTCAGCCCTGCACCACCCATCATCTCGATGTACATCCACGGGATCGGCAGGATTCCGGCAGACCCGAACGGCGCTGCCGACACCGCACCAACGGCCTGATCGTCGCGCAGCGGATGCCCGGGCAAGAACGGCGCCAGATGGGCGCCCACGCCGATGGGGCCGACGCCTGGCCCGCCACCACCATGCGGGATGCAGAAGGTCTTGTGCAGGTTGAGGTGGCTGACGTCGGCGCCGAACTTGCCAGGTCGAGCATGCCCGACCAACGCGTTCAGGTTGGCTCCGTCGACGTACACCTGACCGCCGGCGTCGTGGACCATCTCGCAGAGTTCGCCGACGCTCGACTCGAAGACGCCGTGCGTCGACGGATACGTGATCATGATCGCCGCGAGTCGGTCACCGACCTGGAGGATCTTGTCGCGGACGTCGTCGAGTTCGACGTTGCCGTGGTCATCGCAGGCCACCACGATCACATCCATGCCGGCCATCACGGCGCTGGCCGCATTCGTGCCGTGAGCGCTCGATGGGATGAGACACACGGTGCGATCGAGGTCGCCGCGCGAGCGGTGGTAGGCGCGAATCGCGAGGAGGCCGGCGTACTCGCCTTGGCTGCCGGCATTGGGTTGGAGGCTCACGGCGTCGTACCCGGTGATCGTCGCCAGACGTTGCTCGAGGTCGTCGATGAGTTCGAGGTATCCCTCGACCTGATCGGCGGGCGCGAACGGATGGATGTCGGCGAACTCCGGCCACGTGATCGGCACCATCTCCGAGGTCGCGTTGAGTTTCATCGTGCACGATCCGAGCGGGATCATGGTGCGATCGAGGGCGAGGTCGCGATCGCTCAGGCGCCGGAGGTAGCGCAGCATCTCGTGCTCGCTGTGGTATCGCTCGAACACCGACTGGGTGAGGAAGTCGTCGGTGCGTCGCATCGAGTCGCCGAGCCCATCGGGTGCCGAGTCGACGTCGTCGACGGGTTTGCCGCCGAGCGCTGCGACGATGTCGCGCACCTGTGCCGGCGTCGTTGTCTCGTCGAAGGTGATCGCCACGTGGTCGTCGTCGAAGCGTCGGATGTTGAAACCTGCGTCGAGGGCCGCAGCCATCGACGAGTCGACCGAGTCGACCGCCATGGTGAGGGTGTCGAACCAGGTGTCGTTGCGCAGCGTGACGCCGCCCGCTCGAAGTCCGCTCGCGGCGATCGAGGTGAGACGCTGCACTCGCTCGGCGATGCGCACCAGGCCGTCACGACCGTGCCAGGCGGCGTACAGCCCGGCGATGTTGGCGAGGAGGACCTGCGCCGTGCAGATGTTCGAAGTGGCCTTCTCGCGCCGGATGTGCTGTTCGCGAGTCTGGAGTGCGAGGCGCAACGCAGGTCGGCCCTCGGTGTCGACGCTCACGCCAACGATGCGTCCGGGCATCGAGCGCGCAGCGCGCTCGTGGGCTGCCAGGAATCCGGCGTGGGGACCTCCGAAACCCATCGGCACACCGAATCGTTGTGCCGATCCCACGGCGATGTCGGCGCCGAGCGCTCCGGGTGACACCGACAGCAGACAGGCCAAGCGGGTCGGTGACCACCACGGCGATACCGCCGAGTTCGTGCACCTGGGCAATCGCTTCGGACCAATCGCAGATGGCGCCAGACGAGGTCGGCAGGCTGAACACCGCTCCGAACAGGCCGTCACCGGAGGTGAGGTCGTCGATGCCGCCCACGACGAGATCGATGCCGACCGGCTCGGCGCGGGTGCGAAGCACGGCGATCGTCTGGGGATGCGTGTCGTGATGGACCACGAAACGGTTCGATGGCGACTTCGACTGGCGACGTGCCATCGTCATCGCTTCGGCTGCAGCCGTTGCCTCGTCGAGCAGCGAGGAGTTCGCGACGTCGAGGCCGGTGAGCTCGGTGACCAGCGTCTGGAAGTTGAGCAGTGCTTCGAGGCGGCCCTGGCTGATCTCTGGCTGATACGGCGTATAGGCGGTGTACCAAGCCGGGTTCTCGAGTACGTTGCGCGCGATCACCGGGGGAGTGACGGTGGCGGTGTACCCCATGCCGATCAGGCTGGTGACCCGTTTGTTGCGCTCGGCGAGTCCGCGGAGCCGTGCGAGTGCCTCGGTCTCGGAGACGCCGCCGGGCAACGAGAGGGGAGCGTCGGAACGGATCGTCGACGGCATCGTCTGGTCGAGCAGCTCGTCGGGCGTCGCCACGCCGATCACGTCGAGCATCACCGCGACGTCGCTGTCGGAGGGGCCGATGTGGCGTCGAGTGAATTCCTCGGCGTCGATCAGCTGATCGAGCGTGTGAATGCGGCGCGGGGGAGCGGTGTCGGACACGGGAAAGCCTCCTGAGGTGGGTTGGACCTTCCCCGGCTGTCATCGATACCTGAGAGTTTCACCCGGTGGGAACCAGGCTTTCCCCGTCGGTGACCTGCCGGTGACGTGACGAGTCGGACGACTCTGACACCAGCTGGCGCTTTCCAGCGTGCCTCACCCGGGCGGTCCGTGGGCCTGAGAGATTCCGGGGAGGTTGCTCCTTCGGCGTCGTCTCCGGTGTTGCGTGGCGACGACTCTCCCGCTCGGGTGGAACGGCGATTCAGTTGTCCGGGCAGCGTACCGGTCGCGTCGGTACCGACGAGTGATCCAGCGCGTTATCGGATCGCGGTCAGGCCCGGGGGGCGGTGACGTTGCAGGCGTCGATCGGCTTGACCAGGGGGTACGGGTTGACCGCAGCACCGCCGCCCGGGTGCACTTCGAAGTGCAGGTGGGGCGTGGCGGAGTTGCCGGTGCTTCCCACCGTACCGATGACCTGTCCGGCCTTGACCTTGGCGCCCAGCACGATGCCGGGGGCGAAGGTGTCCATGTGCAGATACGTGAAGTAGGTGCCGTTGTCCTGGGCCACGCGAACGCCGTTGCCGGCGAGCGCACCTGGAGTATCGATGTAGACCTTCGAGATCGTGCCCGACACCACTGCGTACAGCAGGTTGCCGCGGGCGGCGATGATGTCGACTCCCTCGTGGGTTCGTCCACCGCTGCGGGGTGCTTTCCAGGTGTCGCCGAACCAGCACTTGCCCTGCACAGGGAAGACGTCGATCGACACACCAGCCGACGACGGGGGAGCGGGCGCAGGTGCAGCAGCGTTGCCGAGCCGGTCGGCCGTTGCCTTGTCGACCTTGCCAGTCGCTGGCAGGCCTTCGCGGCGTTGGAACGCCAGAATGGCGCCGGAGGTTGCCGCACCGAACACGCCGTCGGCCCCGCCGGCGAACTTGATGCCCGCGTCGAGCAGGGATTTCTGGAGTGCCGTCACCCGAGCGCCGCGCTCGCCGAACGTGGCGTAGCCGGCCGGGTTGCTGACCGCCTGGGGTGTTGCCGATGTGCCGAGCCCCAACGCCGTAGCGTCAGCTTCGGCGACCACTCCGCTCTGTGTCCGTCCAGCGGCGCCCTGGAACTGCTGGAGAGCGGCCCTGGTCACATTGCCGAACACGCCGTCAGCCCCGCCGCGCACCGTGAGCCCGGTCTTGCATGAGTGCACGCTGCAGATCCTTCACCAGCGAGCCGGTCGATCCGACCTTCAGTCCGACGTACGATGACCCGGCGCTCGGTTTTGGTGCAGCTGGCGCTGGCGCAGGCGCAGGTGCCGGAGCTCCGGCAACCAGGCCGAGCTTCTGCACGGCAGCGGCGTCGACCACGCCGTTGGCGGTGAGTCCGTTGGCCTGCTGGTAGCTCGTGAGCGCAGCAGCGGTCATCGGGCCGAAGACCCCATCAGCACCGCCGCGAACGGCGATTCCCGATGCGATGAGGGCGCGCTGCAGGACCTTGACGTTGTCGCCTCGAGCCCCAGTCTTCATGCCGACGAACGATCCGCTCGAGGCTGCAGGCGTTGGTGCGGCAACGGCGGCCGGGGTGCTCGATCCGCTGCCGAGTCCGAGCTTCTTCGCGGTGGCGGAATCGACGTTGCCGCTCACGGCAAGACCGTTCCAGCGTTGGAAATTCGACACGGCGGTCTTGGTTGCCGGACCGAACACGCCGTCGGCCCCGCCGGGAACGAACACGCCGAACTTCATCAACGCGCTCTGGAGCTCCTTGACCGAGTCACCACGCGCTCCAACACTGAGCGCGGCCGTCGACGACGTTGCTGCGGGAGTCGTCGCTGCAGGCGTGGTCATCCCGAGTGATGCTGCGGTGGCAGCGTCGACCTCGCCGCTGGTCGCGAGCCCAGCTCGTGACTGGTACGCCGTCAGCGCAGACTTGGTCGCCGGACCGAAGAACCCGTCCGCCCCGCCCGGAACCTTGACACCTGCCTTCAACAAGGCATTCTGCAGCGCAGTGACGTCCGCGCCGGTTGCACCTTGGCGCAGACCGACGACCGCCTGGGAGAGCAGTGGCGCCTGCACGACCACCGGCGACGCAGCTGCTGTCATCGGAAGTGTCGCAAGACTCATCCCGGCGATCGCCGCAACGCACAGCCCCCGCGCGCCAAAGCGAACCGGGGGAGTCAGACGTGGGACGTGACGACGAAGGTTGCTCATGGACGGCGTTGCTCCCTGCACCCTGAAGTTGTCGGCGTCTCGGTGGTGATCCTGTAGTCGGGAGCGCCGGCGGCGACTTGAGCCCGGGAATCGTCGTGGTCGGACCGCCGTGGGCGTCGGGGATCGAATCACCTGGTCGATGGGCGCATTGGTCGGGGGGCACCGGTTCGTGTGATGGGAGTGGTCGATCTGGCGTCGTGAACCAGAAATGACATAACGAAGATTATGGGCGTTGTGGACGAACGCCGGCGAAAGGGGCGTTCCTCAGGCGGCGCCGATCTCCCGGTTGCGCAACGGCCTCGCTGCTTCCAGGAGCCACGTGAGCGCGTCCTCGAGTTCTCGAGCGGTCGACGTCCGAGTGCCCGCCAGGTCACGCTCGACATCGTCGACAGCGCACGCCAGCACATACAACTCGTCGTGCAGTGCATCGAGTTCCGATCGAGCGACCACCAGTTCGTTCTCGCTGAGCTCGAGCTCAGCGGCTCGGTTCCTGGCGACCCAGTCCCACTGACGGCATCGTCCGGAACAGAATTCTCGGGGTCGGCCCGGACCCGACCGCTCGGGCAGCGCTCGACGGCACCATCGACAGTGTTTCGTCGCCAACCCCCCGCCACCGTCACCCTCGGGCAATTGCGTCATGACGATATTCTAGTGAAGTGGGCGGTGTGAGACACGGATCTGACTGGGAGACTTCCGGGGTGACGACTCTCCCGGCACCACCCGCACGCGCCTTTGCCAGTGACAATGCTGCTGGTGCTCACCCCGCGGTGATCGCTGCCGTGCTCGCAGCCAACGATGGCTCCGCGCTCGCCTACGGCGACGACACACACACCCGAGAGTGCGAGGCACGCTTCCGCGATCTCTTCGGCACCGACGTCACGACACGACTGACCTTCAACGGCACCGGTGCGAACATCGTCGCGCTGGCAACACTGCTCGGGTCGCTCCCCGGCCCGAATCATGCCGTCGTCTGTACCGACTGGGCTCACATTGCTGTCGACGAGACAGGTGCGCCCGAACGGGCACTGGCCACGAAACTGATCGACCTTCCGTCGCCGGGCGCCAAATTGGTGCCCGAGCAGCTCGCTGAGCTGGCCCATCTCCAGGGAGTACAACATCACGCACAGCCGGGCGTCGTCTCGATCACCCAGGCGACCGAGCTCGGCACGCTCTACACCGCCGATGAGATCGCTGCGCTGTCCGATCAGGCCCATGCACTCGGCATGCTCGTTCATCTCGACGGTGCTCGCATCGCCAATGCCACCGCCGCTCTGGGAGGCACCCGTGACGCACTGCGGGCAATGACCACCGAGGCCGGTGTCGATGCCGTGAGCTTTGGTGGAACGAAGAACGGGCTACTCGGTGCTGAGGCCGTGGTGTTCCTCTCCCCCGCTGCCACGGTGGGCTCTGAGTACGTGCGAAAGCAGGTCACGCAGCTCTCGTCCAAGATGCGGTTTCTGGCCGCCCAGTTCAACGCCGTCCTGCACGACGACCTGTGGATTGCGCTCGCTGCGCATGCCAACGAGATGGCCACGGAGCTGCATCGACTGACCTCGGTGATCCCTGGTGTCCAGTTGGAGCAGCGACCCCAGGTCAACAGCGTCTTTCCGTGCCTACCACGCGACGCCATCGCTCCCCTACCGCGACTGGTGTTTCTTCTGGGACTGGGACACCAGCCGCCACCAGGTGCGCTGGATGACCTCATGGGACACCACCATCGACGACGTCACGACGTTCGCCGGCGGCGTCGAGGCGCTGTTGTCGACCCACTGAACCGGACCGGCGGATGCTCAGGTCGCAAGGGAGAAGTATCCGGCGGCGGGTGACCGTCTCGCACCTGATGATGTCGTCACTGCAATCGGCTCGAACCAGCCGAGGCCTCGTGTACGAGCTGAGGAAGACCGCAAGGAATTTCGAAATTTCCTTGCTCTGTACAATTGACTCGGTAGTCGATTCGATTTAATGTGCTGATCGCTCGAGGCCGTCCGGCTCTCGAGAACGGGGATCACCACACGGGGGTGTGTACATGTCGGCCATCGAACTCGACCGCATTGCAACCGATGACGACTGGATGCGTCACGGTGCTTGCAAGGGGCTCACACAGCTGTTCTTCCCGACTGCGGCAGAACGGCCGCAGGCGAGAGAGCGCCGCGAAGCCGCTGCTCAGGAGGTATGTGCGGGTTGTTCGGTACGTGTCGAATGCGTCGAGTTCGCTCGCCGCAACCATGAGTACGGCTTCTGGGGTGGTGAATCCGAAGACGAGCGTCATGCTGCCGGATTCCGATTGATCGCGCCCATCGGCATCCGCGCTCGCGCCAGCTGAGCGAGTCCGCCGTGTCCGTGCCGTTCGACGTCGTCGTCGTCGGCAGCATCAACCTCGATCTCGTCGCCACCGCGCACCGTCTGCCCGGGCCCGGCGAGACCGTGCTCGGGTCGAGCTTCGCCGAGCATCCCGGCGGCAAGGGTCTGAATCAGGCCGTCGCTGCAGCACGAGCCGGCGGATCGGTGGCGCTGATCGCCGCGGTCGGCGACGACGGGGCGGGCGAACTGCTTCGCTCGGTTGCCGAGATCGACGGCGTCGACACCTCGCAGGTCTGCGTCGTTGCCGGTGTGGCGACGGGTCGAGCGATCATCGTCGTCGACGAAGCGGCCGAGAACAGCATCGTGGTGGTCCCCGGCGCCAACGGCGAAGTTCGATTCGAGTCGCTGCCGTCCGCGATGACGTCGGCCACGATCGTTCTCGCGCAACTCGAAGTACCCATCACCACGGTCATCGCCGCATTTGCCGCAGCCCGAGCCGCCGGGTGTCGCACCGTCCTCAACCCCGCACCAGCGCCGATCGGCCGACTTCCGGTCGCGTTGCTCGAGCAGTGTGACGTGGTGGTACCGAACGAGCATGAACTCGAACTCCTCGGCGGAGTCGATCGCCTCCTGGCCGACGGTGTGGGAACGGTGGTCGTCACGCGCGGTGCCGACGGTGTCAGCGTGTTCGAGTCGTCGGGCGGTGCGCCGTGGGACGTTGCGGCGTTCGAGGTCGACCCGGTCGACACCACTGGCGCCGGAGACACCTTCTGCGGTGCGTTCGCCGCGCGGTTGGCCGCCGGCGACAGCCTGCGCAGCGCCGTTCGCTCAGGTGCCGCAGCAGGAGCGCTTGCGACCACCGTGGCGGGAGCCGTGCCGTCGATCCCCTCTGCGGCCGCCATCGATCGACTCCTCGACCGCTGATGCCCTCATGGGCGGCGGAGCGTGACGCAGGCCCAACCGTCGAGCGTGTCGGTTCGCACGACCTGCATCGGCGCGAGCGCTGCGAGCACGTGCTCGTGCGAGTCGGCGAGTATGCCGCTCACCACCAGGTGGCCCCGAGTCCGGGTGACGCGCTGCAGATCGTCAGCGAGCGCCACCAGCGTCGGCGCCAAGATGTTGGCGAGCACCAGGTCGTAGTCGCCCTCGATGTCGGCCAAGTCGGTGGCGTCGACGGTGACGAGGTCCTCGACGTCGTTTCGGCGGGCGTTGTCGACCGTCGACTCGACCGCTGCCGATGCGACGTCGACGGCGCGCACCGGGCGGTCGAGCAAGAGCGCAGCGGTCACAGCGAGCACACCCGTGCCACAGCCCACGTCGATCACCTCGTCGATCGGCTGGTCGCCCTCGATGAGCTGCGCCATCGCCTGCAATGACAACAGCGTGGTCGGATGATCTCCCAGCCCGAAGGCTCCCCCAGGTTCGATGCGAACCACGAGCGGTGGCGTCGCTGCTTCCAACTCGCCTCGGTGGGAATGAGGCGTGACCTCCTGCCAGGCCGGCAGCACGACCAGGCCGTCGTGCACCCACATCGGTGTTGCGAAGTCACGCCACCGCTGGGCCGCATCCTGATCGACGTCGGTGACGTCGACGACACGATGCTCCCACCTTCCCCGTACGGACGCTGCCGCCCGCTCGATCGAACGATCCGACTCTCCCACCGATGTCCAGAGCTCGACGAGGTCGGACCCGGCAGCATCGGATCCGGTCACCGGTCGCTCCTCGATCGCCCGGACCCCCAGGCCCCACAGCACGTCCGATGCGAGTTCGATGTCCGAAGGGTGCGTGACGACGACGAAGGCGCGCACAACCATCAATCGAGTCGACGCAGCGACGTGCGGTACTGCTCGATGCGTTCGACGTAGTGGCGCGCACTCGTTCGGATGAACTCGGCGTCGACCCGGTCGAGCTTGATCACCGCCGGGGAACCAGCTGCCAGCGCCCCGCTCGGCACGTCGATGTCGTTGAGGACCACGGAGTTGGCCGCAACGATTGCGCCGCTGTTGATCACTGAGCGGTGCAACACCATCGCGGCGTTTCCGATCAGGACGTCGTCGTGGATGCGACACCCTTCGAGGTGGATCAGGTGACCGAGCACGCAACCGTCGCCAACGATGGTCGGCCACTCCGGTGTGGTGTGCAGCACGGCGTTGTCCTGCACGCTCGTGCGTTCGCCGATCTGAATCAGCCCGCCGTCGCCCCGCAGCACGGCGCCGGGCCAGACCGACGAGTGGGCGCCAATGGTCACCGAGCCGATGATGACGGCATCAGGATGCACGAACGCGTCCTGATGAATCGTCGGTTCCAGATCGCCCAGCGCATACACAGCCATGGCGCGCACCGTAGCGGCGGTTGCATCGCCCGGAACTGCCGAGGTGCGACTCGTTGGAGTTCTCACCCGCCGAACCGGTACCGTTGCCGAGATGTCCCGACGGATCGATATCGAGCTGACGAGCGCGCTCGCCGATGGCTCCTGGACCTGGCGCGCCGCTGGCGCCCGCAAGCCGAATGGAGTGGTCGACGGTTCGATCCTGCCAGCGGGGTCGGAGGTCGGTGATCTGCTCAAGGTCGAAGTCGAGCAGATGCTCGACGGCATCGAGGTGCAGTCGATCGTCAAGGGCCGTGACAAGCCCGGCTCAGCGAACGTCCTCGAGCTGCTTCCCAGCGAGAAGCCCTTCGAAGCGGTCATCGAGACCCGGGCCAAGCGTGACCGGTCTGATCGCGGCGATCGCGGCGATCGTCGGGGACGTGGAGACACCCGAAACAAGCGCGACGGACGCAACAAGGGTGGCGGCCGCGGCGACGAGGGTGGACGCCGCAACGAACCCCGTCGACCTCATTTCGATGCTCCGCCCGAGATCCCGCAGCGTCCCAAGCCCAAGCGGTTGCGACCGGGCAAGGCGCGCCGAAACGAAGTGCTCGCCGCGCTTCCCGAAGAGCAGCGTCCGATCGCTGAGCTCGCGCTCCAGGGAATACCCGCAGTGCGTGCTCGCGTCAAAGAGGACAACGCGAAGCTCGAAGCCGAAGGCAAGCCCACCATGCCCGAGACCAGCGTGGTCAAGATGGCCGAAGACCTGCTGCCCAAGCTGCGCGTCGCAGAATGGCTCGACCGTGCCGAAGCCGCTCAGCGCCAGATGGAGCACCTCGATCTGCGCGACCTTCGCAGCGTCGTTGCCGCTGGAGAGGACTCGATCGTCGCCCGCGACGAATCGGCTCGAGCGCTCGCCGAAGAGCTCCGCGCGTCGCTGCTGCGCAAGCAGGACGAAGAACTGCTGCTGTGGTTCGGTGACATCGATGCTGCCATCGGCGTCGGCCGTGTCATCAGGGCCCTCCGACTCTCGTCGCAGCCGCCCAAGGCCGGCGTGATGTTCCCGCCCGAGCTGGCCCGCCGTCTCAGCGAGGCAGCGACAGCAGCCTTGCTGCCCGACGACCCAGCCGACCGATGGATTGCCGTGCTCGAGGCCGTCGCCTTCTCCCCGGTGCGCACGCTGGTGACCCCGACCGCGCCGCCGGCGACGATCACCGACGACCTCAAGGCCACCGCACTTCGCCTCGGCCCTGCACTCCCCCAGGTTGCCGCGCTGCTCGGTGTCGAGGTCCCTGCTGGGACACCGAAGCCGAAGCCGCTGCGTCAGCAGCCAGCTCGCAAGGACGCCAAGAAGGGTCCGCGCAAGGACAACAACGCCGGCAGGGGTGCCAAGGACGCGAAGCGTGGCCAGGCCGCCGACGCCCCGAAGCCTCGCAGCGGCAACGTCCCCCGAACCAGCAGCTCCGGTGGCGAGCGCCGAGCCTCCCGTTCCAGTCGAGGCTGCCGCGGCCGAAGCCCCCGCACCGGTCGAGAGCACCGAACCGACTGCTGTCGTCGAGCCGGCCGCTGTCGAGACCACCGAGCCGGTCGAGACCACCGAGCCGGTCGAGACCACCGACACCTGACGGTTGGTTCGTTGACGTACGCGAGTCGTACGATCGACGCTCATGTCAGAGATCGTCACCTACGAAGTCCGTGAGCGCGTCGCGCTCATCACCCTCAATCGCCCCGATGCCCGCAACGCCGTCAACGGCGATGTCGCTACGGCCATGGAGGCTGCCATCGACCAGATGGAGAACGACGACGAGATCTGGGTCGGGATCATCCAGGCCAACACCGAGGGACAGAACAACCCGGTCTTCTGCGCTGGTGCCGACCTGAAGGCGATCAACTCCGGCCAGGGGGCCGCACTGAGCACCGAGCGCGGTGGCTTCGCCGGCTTCACCTATCGCGAACGCAAGAAGCCCGTGATCGTCGCAGTCGACGGTCTTGCCACTGCGGGCGGTTGCGAGATCGTCCTCGCTGCCGACCTCGTGATCGCAACGACACGCTCGGCCTTCGGCCTTGCCGAAGCCAAGCGGAATCTCGTCGCTGGCGCTGGCGGGCTCTTCCGTCTGCCTCGGGCGATCGGGCGAAATGCCGCAATGGAGCTGATCCTCACCGGTGAGCCGTTCTCGGCCCAGCGCGCCCACGAACTCGGCCTGGTCAACCGTTTGGTCGAGCCCGGTCAGGCCACCGATGAAGCGCTGGCGCTCGCCGCGCAGATCACCGCCGCTGCCCCGCTGGCGGTGTGGGAAAGCCGCAAGGTGGTGCTCGCTGCTGCCACCGAGAGCGACGAGACGCTCAAGCAGATGACCGATGCCGCCATGGGTGTCGTGATGCGCTCGGAAGACATCGGCGAAGGACTGACCGCCTTCATCGAGAAGCGTGCACCGCAGTGGAAGGGACGCTGAGCGTCAGAGCGCCCGGTACGTGGTGATCAGTCGAGCCACGATGCCAGCACGTTCGTAGAGGTTCTTCGTGTGGCGGTCGCCGGGCAATGCCTGGCCCTCCACGGCGACCGCACCGCGCGAACGGCCGTGCTCGATCGCCGACGCCAGCAACTCGTCACCAAATCCGAGTTCGCGGGCCTCGGGGGTCACCCACACCTGATCGATGCGCAGGATCTCGTCGTCGCCGAGTTGTGCCACGAGATAGGCGATCACGACCTCGTCGATCGACCCGACGAACACATCGGCATCGCTCGTGCGTCTGGTCCAGTCGTCGGCGATGATCGGATGTTCGACCAACCAACGTTCGCCGCCGCGCTGGCCGACCAGCGCGGCACGCGCTTCTTGCTCGAGGTCGTACAGCTGCGATGCGTCGGCTGCGGTGGCCGACCGCACGATGGGATCGATCACGAGCCGACTCCACCCGAGCGGAGCTGGTCGATCTTGCCCAGAACCGTTCGTCGGTGCCTGCCCGATCGTTCGTACGTCTCGATGGCGTCGAGTTCGACTGCGTCCAGCCCGGACAGCTTGGCAACCACCTGCGCCGACGAGAGATGGTCGTAATCGGCGAGAGCCAAGGTGTCGGAGTCGGGCGCCACTGCCGCATCGAGGTCCGGTGCCGCAGTGGCCACAGCGACCTCGGGACGTGCGGATGCGCTCGCGGCACGGTCTGACGACGCTGCTGACTCCTCCGACGTCGCTTCGGCCTGGGGTGGAGCGAGCCGCGAGCGCAGCTCGCGGAGGCCCTGATCGACCGCCAGCTTTCCAAGGAAGCGAGCGAGCACGATCTCTCTGCGCACACGCTCGGCAGCTGGCGGCACCTTGTCGGCGACAGCAGGCACGGCTTCGATCAGCCGACCGCTGATCTCGACCGGCACCACCAACGCCAGCTCGACGAGTCTCGCGAGCGGCTGCGGCGTCGGGTCAGGACGAGAAGATGGGGCAGTCGTCATCGCCGACGGGGCAGTTCGGCGCGCTGGTCTTCACCAGGAGGAAACACGATGAGCACAGCTGCTCGTCCTGCTGCTTGGGCTGGAGCCGTTCGCCACCCTCGCCACGCACTTCCGGTTCGTCGTCGTCGTCATCGTCGTCATCGTCGTCGTCAGCGGCGACCATGCGATCTTTCAGGATCTTGTCGAGATCCTCTTCGACGTCGTCGTCGGTGAGGAGTTCGTCGTCGTCATCGTCATCGTCATCGTCAGACGACCGCTTCTTGCGTTTGGTGCGCGGCGCTGCGGCTGCCGCGTCTTCTTCGTCGTCGTCGTCATCGGCCGCGTCGTCATCGTCGTCATCGTCCGCGGGGACGTCGTCATCGAGATCGATGTCGTCGTCGTCGACTTCGTCGGTCTCTTCCTCGTCGGTCTCCTCGTCGAGGGTGTCGTCGGGTTCGGTGATCTCGTCGTCAGCCATCTCGTCGTTTCGGTCTCGTCATGCGTATGGGGGGTTGCGGCGGGAGCATAGGCCTGGTGGACTGCCCGACCGAGAGACCGCCGGTGTGACAGGCGTCACAGTAGCGGTGGTGCACGGTGGCTGCCAGCGGCGACTCAACCGTCGCTGCGGCGTGCTTCAGCACGACGCTCGGACTCGAGTCGTTCGAGTTCGGGGGCCTCGGTGGTCATGTGGCTCATCGCGGCTGCGATGGCGTGGTGACCCGCCCGCTCGGAGATGAGCCGATGCATGTCCAGCGCCACACGGCGATAGGACGGATGGCCTTGTGGCGACGACCGCAGCTCGAGCATGTGGATTGCTTCTCGGGCATTGAACTGCATGACGTAGCGCATCCGGTAAGCCATCGAGACCGCATACGACGCCTGTTGCGGGAACTCCGATTGCAATGCGTCGTACAGCGACGCCGACCGTTCCATCGCTTCGTCGAAATCGTTGCCCAGACCTGCCTCGTTGACGAGTTCGGGCCGGGTGTAGCCGTGGTTGGGTGTGAGCCGCTGCCACTCGATGGTCAGCATCCGGTGGCGCTGCATGTCTCTGAACGCTCCGTAGTCGCTCAGCACGTCGAAGCGGTAGAACGAGCGTTCGAAGGCCCGTCCTGGCTTGTGGCGGCGATTCTCGCGCTCGCCCACGTATGCCCTGATGAGTGCCACTCGTTCGTCGACGCCGAGCGATCGAACACGCTCGATGAGTTGATGCTCGGGCAGCGTGGAGTGCGAATAACAGATCGCCGCGAGCAGCTTGTCCTCGGCTTCGGGATCGAAGTCGACCAACTCGACCTCGGCAGCGGGCTCGACCGGGGTCGATCCGAACAACTCACCGACAAGCGCAGCAGTGTCGTCTCTGGTGGCGGCCAAGTAGTCGCTCCAGCGGCCTCCACGTTCGGGGAGGTCGACACGACGCAGGAAGCTGGGAATGACCTTGCGCAACTCGTGCAGCATCAAGTCGGCGTACTCGCGCGACTCGGGAAGCGGGTTCGAGCGCATACGCAACAGCAGCGCCTCGAATGCTTGCCCGGTGCCGTAGATGCCGACGTTGGACGTTGCGGCTGCCGGCAGGATGCCGCGCACGGCGTCGAGTGCCTTGGCCCGAGTCGCGGTGCGGTAGACGAATTCGCTGTCGTCGGGGCCGCGCTCGACGGTGGATCGGACATGCTCGGTCACGAGATCGACACTGCGGCTGTACGAGTCGAAGATCCGATCGAGATCGCCGACATAGCGAGTGCCGAGCGGGCTCGACAGCACCGCCGGGTCGCGGTAGTAGCGATAGCGCCCACCGAGTCGGGCGTCGTAGGCGATGTAGCGGGTGCTCTGCTCGAGATAGCTCATCAACCGCCCCCACTCGAGGATCTTGGTGAGCAGATTCGAGGCTTGTTCGCAAGCGAGGTGGACCCCACCGAGCTGGGCGACCGAATCGTCGCCGTAGTCGAAGAACACGCGCTGGTAGAGCTCTTCGGCGCGATCGAGGCCGATCGTTGCGTCGACGGAGTGGTCGCCGCTGACGTCGAGGTCGCCGACGAACTCGTCGAGGAACAGTCGCCGAAGCGACTTGTGGCTGCGGCTGTAGCGGGCGAACAGCGCCCCCTTGACCACCTCGGGCAGGTTGACCAGCGCGAACACCGGCCCGTCGAGGTTGGTGAAGTAGCGGCGCAGCACATCGGCTTCGTCCGCGGTGAAGGACTCGGGGACGTACACAGCCACGATCGAACACTCTACGACCCGCCGACGCTGCGGTCCGGGATCTGTCGGGTGCTCTGAGCAGGGGTTCAGTGGATCAGGCGACGTTCATGCGTACACGACTGCTGCATCGGGTACGACCGTGACCGTGATCGTCGTCGCACGACCGATTGCATCGCCGTCGACGATCACGTCGAGCTGGTGCGGGAACGTCCAGGTGCGCGTGCGTACCGATCGAGTCGTGATGTGGGGGTGCGGGATGTGCCCGCCAGACCGCAGCCGCCGGCGCGCGGCAAGTCGGTCACGTAGCGACATGGAGGGGTCGACCTCGAACACCTCGACTCGGCCATCGTTGGGGTGGCCCCGAGGAGCGACGTCCCAGTCGCCGATGAACTCGGCGTTCATCACGGCGAGGATCGGCCCTCGCCACCACGAGCCGCGGTGCCATGGCGAACGTGCGACGACGTGAGCGCACGCCGTGTGCGGTGCGCCGTCGTCGAGCGTGACCGTGACGAGATCGATCGGCAGCTCGTTCATCGTGTCGCGTCGCGGCTGGCGGCCGCTCGTGGTGCCGACTCCGAGCGTGCGGGCCAAATCGCCGCTCCCGACCGCCACGGGAGCGTGAGCGCTGTCGGCCAACGCCTCGACCACGGCACGGTCGCTGTCGACCGTGCGGAGGCCGTCGGGCCGAGGCACCTGCCGGGCCCACGGATCGCCGGGCCTGATGGTCACGGTGCGACGGGTGTGGGGGCTGCACTGTCTGCCACGACGCCGCGGAATGCGGCATCGGCCGCCGCAGCAGCCGCGCGCCGTGTCTGGTGATCCGGCGCGATGATGGCCAATTGGCGCAGCAGGTCGATCAGCTGTTTGGTCGTGCGGACGAAGTCGCCACCAGTGAGTTCGTCGTCGCCCACGACCTCGGCGAACCGCTCCCCCGCCACCCAGGCGTGGGCGCTCGCGGCGAAGGTGGGATCGGGCGGGCGATGCTCGGCGAGGCCCACGGAGCGTTCTGTTGCGCGCAGATCCTCACTGATGGCTGCGAGCGTGCGCCAACGCTGACGAATGTCGTCGGAGGAGAACCATGGTGCAGGTGGTGCGTCGGAACTGCGGTGCTCGTAGACCACGGTGGACACGAGCGCTGCGAGGTCGGCGGCGCCGATCCCGTCCAACACGCCGGAGCGGACGATTTCGGCCACCAACAGATCGGATTCGTGGAACGTGCGTGCGAGCAGTTCACCCGATTCGGTGAGCGTCCACGACCCTCGATCGAGATGGCCGTAGGTGGTCAACACGTCGAGGACCCGATCGAACTCGGTCGCAAGTGAGCTGTTCTTGCCACTGACCCTGCGTTCGAGATCGGCGATCTCGCGCTCGATCCGGTCGGCCTGCGCCGCTGCGTGCAGCTTGATGCGCAGATCCGGGTCGTGGGCCACGGGGTGGCGATCGGCCAAGGCCCCATCGCGTTGACGGCGGCGTTTCGTACTGGGCGTGGGCTGCTCTTTCAGACTACGGAGCCGCCGGGCCACGTCGTTGCGGTAGTCCTTGCGGTTCGGCGCATACGTTGACGGCAGTGAGATGTTGCCGAGCCGTCGGGGAGGTTCGTTGAAATCCTCGGCGGTGAGGTACACCGTTTTGGCCGCTTTGGTGACCAGGGTGAGGCGGAGACCGCCCTTGCGGTTGGCGCTGGCCACCAGCGCCGCTGGGCCCTTGTAGGTTCCCTTTGCGACGTGGAGTACCGCCCCCGGGCGCATCGTCGCCATGGCATCGGCGATCTCGCTGCGTTGCTCGGCACGCCCGGCGCTGCGATCGTCCTGCTCGCGTGCTCGTAGCGCTCGGTACTGGTCGATGTCGCCGAGTTCGCTGTGGGCGGCCGCTCGGAGATCCTTCGCTGCGAGCCGTCGCCGTTCGAGGTCGCGCTTCGAGTCGCACCACGTCGCGGTCGGCCTGATACTGGGCGAAGGAGAGGTTCAGCAGACGGTGCGCCTCGTCGTTGGTGTAGGTGCGCACCAGATTTGCGGCCATGTTGTACGTCGGGCGGAACGCCGACCGGAGGTGGAACGACGAGCTCCCAGCGAGTTCTGCGACTTCGTCGAACCGTACCCACGGCGACCACAACACCACAGCTGTACCGAGGTCGTCGATGCCGCGACGGCCCGCTCGACCGGTCAGCTGCGTGTACTGCCCCGGCGTGAGGCGTTCGTGGTGCTCGCCGGTGAACTTGGTGAGCTTCTCGATCACGACGGTTCTGGCCGGCATGTTGATACCGACAGCAAGCGTTTCAGTGGCGAACACCACCTTGACCAGACCTTCGACGAAGCAGGCTTCGACGACTTCCTTCATCGGCGGCACCATGCCAGCGTGGTGCGCTGCGATGCCACACTCGAGTTGAGCGACGAACTGTCGGAAGCCGAGCACCTCGAGGTCGGCATCGTCGATCCCGCCGAGTCGGGTGTCGATGATCGTGCGGATCGCCGCGCGCTCACCGGCATCGACCAGGTCGAGCCCGGCGTCGACGCAGGCTTTCGCTGCCGCGTCACATTGAGCCCGGCTGAAGATGAAGAAGATCGCCGGCAACAGACGGCGACGTTCGAGTAGCTCGACGGTCTCGACCCGGTTGGGCGGGGCGAGCACCTTGCGGCCAGAACCCTTGTCGTTGCGATGCCGTGACTGGTGCTCGCCACGTCGTGGCCGACCGCGGACGGCTGCTTCGTCGAGTTGCACTGCGTCGCGGTTCAGGTGCCCGTCGACGAAGACCGGCAGCATCCGCAAGCGGTCGTTGGTCCGGTCGGCCACCAGGTATTCGTTGTCGAGGCGAACCGGGCGCTGCCGCTCGACGATCGACGCCGTTGGACCCCGAACCGTGGTGATCCACTCGGCGAGTTCGTCGACGTTGCTGACCGTCGCCGACAGACACACCAACCTCACGTGTTGCGGCAGGTGGATCATCACCTCCTCCCAGACCGGCCCGCGGTACGAGTCCTGCAAGAAGTGCACTTCGTCGAGCACGACCAGGCCGAGGTCGTGCAGCAGGCTCGAGCGCCCGTAGATCATGTTGCGCAGCACCTCGGTGGTCATCACCACGATGGGCGCATCACCGTTGATCGAATTGTCTCCGGTGAGGAGGCCGACGTCGTTCTCGCCGTGGATCGCGACCAGATCGCGGTACTTCTGGTTCGACAGCGCCTTGACCGGGGCGGTGTAGAACGCTCGCTTGGAGTCGTGGCGGGCTGCTGCGATGCCGTACTCGGCGACGACGGTCTTGCCGCTCCCCGTCGGTACGGCGACCACGACGTGCTCACCACGATCGAGTGCGTCGAACGACTCGGTCTGGAATCGATCGAGGGGGAACGGGTAGTGGGCGACGAACGCCTCCCTGATCACAGAGGGTTGGTCAGCGTTGCTCATGCGCCGGCTGGGCGGCGACGTACGACGAGCCACCCGAGCAGGATCGCCAGGAAGTACAGCACGACCATGGGGACGCCGAGCATCGCCATGGTGACTGGGTCTCCGGACGGAGTGATCACCGCGGCGATGACGGCGATGGCGACCAACGCGATTCGCCAACTCTGCATCAGCCGTTTGGGAGTGACGACGCCGAGCGCCTGGAGGCCGAAGACGAAAACCGGCAGCATGAACCCGAGACCGAACGCAAAGATCATCAACCCGATCAGCGAGACGTAGCTCTGGACGGAATACACCTGGCTGACGTCAGATCCAGACCAGCCGATCAGGAAGTTGAGTGCTTGGCCGATGGTGGTGTAGGCAAGTGCTCCACCGGCGAGGAAGAGCACGACCGAGACGCCGACCACCGGCACCGCCCACTTCTTCTCCTTCTTGTTGAGCGCCGGCACGATGAAGCGCCAGACCTGCCACATGATCACCGGCAACGCCACGATGATGCCGCCATAGAGGCCCACGCGGACTCGTGTGGCGAGGCCCTCCGTCGGGCTGAACACGAAGAGGCTGGGGTCGCAGAAGTCCTCGGGTTTGCGCTCGCAGAGATCGACGTACGGCTGCAGCAAGAAGTCGAGCACCTGGTCGTAGAACGCGATGATCAGGACCATCCCGACCGCGACAGCGAGCGCCGAGCGGATGATGCGGACACGCAGCTCTGCGAGATGCTCGGTGAGCGTCATCGTGTCGGACGTGGAAACCTCTTCGTCGGTGCTCATGGTCGGTCGTCGACGTTGTCGGGCGGGTCACCGGGCAGCGCCACGTCGGCGCTCCCAGGATCGGACACACCCTCGAAGGGGCTCAGCCCGCTCCGGCTGGTGTCGGCGGTGCCGGGCGTCGGCGCGGCCCAGAGGTTGTCCGACGTCGAATCAGCCGGTGCCGCCCAGTCGTGATCGGGAGACGAGTCGACAACCGCCGCTGCGCGGTCGGCATCGTCGAGCACACGCTGCTCGGCCTCGGCTTCGGCCATCAGCTTGCTGGGATCGGCTGCGTCTCGAACCACCCGTGCGGTCTCGCGCATTTCGCGCATGGGCTCGTCGAGCGCCGATTTCAGCTCGGATTGGAACCCTGCGCCCATCTTCTTCAGCTCGGAGTAGGTCTGGGTGAACTTGCGCACGGCGTCGGGCAGTTTCTCGGGTCCGAGCACGACGAGCGCCAGCAGCAAGATGACGACGATCTCGCTGCCCTGCAGATTGAACACCGCCGCAGTCTACGGGCCTGCCATCATGAGACAGAGTGCAACAGCGACTCCCTTCTCTTCTCGATCCCCCGATCACGTTCGCTCACCGCGGCGCCCGGGCCCATGCGCCAGAGAACACGCTCGAATCGTTCGAGCTGGCGCTCCGCCTCGGCGCATCCGGTCTCGAGAGCGACGTGTGGCTCACCAGCGACGGTGTCGCCGTGCTCGATCACGATGGCGTCGTCAAGAAGGGCCTGCGTAAACGGCCCATCTCGGACTTCACTCGGGCCGAGCTCCCCGAGCACATTCCGACGCTTCGAGAGTTGCTCGAAGCGTGCGGGACCGAGTTCTCGTTGTCGCTCGACCTGAAGGACCCCGACGCTGCGGCGGCGATCGTCGAGGTGATCGCCAACGTCGACACCTCGCTGCTCGAACGCACCTGGTTGTGCGAACCCAGCCTGAATCGGGTGATCGAACTGCGCGAACTGTTCGGCGAAATGCCCATCCGGCTGTTGCAGACCACTCGGCTCGAACGCATCAAGGGCTCACCGGAACGACGCGCCGAATATCTCAAGCGCCATCGCATCGATGGCATCAATCTGCATCGGACCGACTGGAACGGCGGGCTGGTCGCACTCTTTCATCGATTCGCCCTCCACGCGTTCGGGTGGGACATGCAGCACGAGCACGAACTCCGTGAGGGACTGCGGATGGGGCTCGACGCCGTCTACAGCGATCGTGTCGATGTGATGAGTGACGCGTTCCGTGCAGAGATCGGCAGCTCGCCGATCTGAGTCGAGATCAGAGCCACTGCCAGTGGCTCTGCGGCCAGAACACCACGAACGCCCGGCCGACCAGGTCGTCTTCGCTGATCGTGCCGATGACGCGGGAATCTTGCGAGCCGCCACGATTGTCACCCATCACGAACACATGATCATCGGGCACCGGGGCTGCAGCGGAGTAGTCGCCACCACAGTCGGTGGGCGTGACCACTTCGGGATCGAGATACGGCTCGTTGAGCACGCGCCCATCGATCAGCACGGTGCAGTTGCGCACTTCGACCAGTTCGCCCGGCAAACCGATCACACGCTTGATCAGGTCACGCTCTGATGCGCCGGTGATCTGGTGCAAGACGACGACGTCGCCGCGATTGGGATCGTGCAAGCGATACGAGAGCTTGTTGACGAAGACCCGGTCGTTGGTGTCGAGCGTTGAGAACATCGACTCACCCTCGACCACGAAGTGGGCGATGACGAAGGTTCGCACCACGAACGCAACGAGCAGCGCAACGGCGATGACGACCATCCAGTCGAAGAACGCGCGAGCGCCAGGGGGCAGCTTCGACGTGCCGCTGCTGTCGCCGGATGGGCCCTCGGGTGGAGCCGTGGGCGGCTCCGCCGGTGGTGGGATGATGGTTTCGGACGACACGCGGGGCCAACGCTAACGTGCTCAGAGCGATTCGATGAGGCGCTCGACCCGTTCGTCGCGGCTCTTGAACGGGTCCTTGCACAGCACAGTTCGTTGGGCTTGATCGTTGAGCTTGAGGTGGACCCAGTCGACCGTGTAATCGCGCTTGCGTTCCTTGGCCCGCCGCACGAAGTCACCTCGCAGGCGCGCCCGGGTCGTCTGCGGGGGCAGGTCGATGGCCTGTTCGATGTCGGCATCGGTACAGATGCGCTCGATCATGCCCCGATCCTGGAGCTTGTAGAACGGGCTGCGAGTGCGCGACACGTCGTGGTACTGCAGGTCGAGCAACTGCACGCGTGCATCGCCGAAGGCCAGGTCGTGGCGCTCGCGGAACGCCTCGATCAGCTTGTACTTGATGACCCAGTCGACCTCGCGATCGAGTTTCAGGGGATCGTCCTCGATCGTGGTGATGCAGTGTTCCCACATCTCCAACGCCTTCTGCTCCATCGGTGGGAAGCCCTGTGAGTCGGCGTAGCGCAGGGCCCGGTCGAGGTACTCGCGTTGGATGTCCAGCGCCGAGACCTCGCGACCGTTGGCGAGCCGCACCGTTCGGCGACAGGTGATGTCGTGGCTGATCTCGCGGATCGCACGGATCGGGTTCTCGAGGGTCATGTCGCGCAGGACCACGTTCGGGTCTTCGAGCATGCGCAACATGCACGCC
This sequence comes from Ilumatobacteraceae bacterium, assembly GCA_963717385.1. Taxonomy (GTDB): domain Bacteria; phylum Actinomycetota; class Acidimicrobiia; order Acidimicrobiales; family Ilumatobacteraceae; genus Sva-07. The sequence goes on along the minus strand of CAVQWE010000006.1, from coordinate 54,830 downwards.
GCTGCGCCGACCTTGACGAAGTTGGTGTACTCGCTCATGTTCGAGTCACCGACGATGACGTGGAGGCGGCGGTACTTCTCGGCGTCGGCATGTGGTTCGTCGCGGGTGTTGATGATCGGGCGGCTGCGAGTCGTGGCCGACGACACGCCCTCCCAGATGTGTTCGGCGCGCTGGGCGATGGAGTACGTCGCTCCCCTGGCGGTCTGCAACACCTTGCCGGCCCCGGTGTAGATCTGACGCGACACGAAGAACGGGATCAGCACCTCGGCGTAGTGGCCGAGGTCGTCCTCGCGACTGGTGAGGTAGTTCTCGTGGCAGCCGTAGGAGTTGCCGGCGGAGTCGGTGTTGTTCTTGAACAGGTAGATCGTGCCGCGTATCGATTCCTCGGCGAGGCGCTGCTCGGCCGACTCGACGAGCTGCTCGAGGATCCGTTCACCCGCTTTGTCGTGCACCACCAGCTCGTACAGCGAGTCGCATTCCGGCGTGGCATATTCGGGGTGCGAGCCGACATCGAGGTAGAGCCGAGCACCGTTCTGGAGGAACACGTTCGAGCTGCGCCCCCACGACACCACCCGGCGGAAGAGGTACCGGGCCACTTCGTCCGGGCTCAGACGTCGTTGGCCCCGCAGGGTGCACGTGACGCCGTACTCGTTCTCGAGCCCGTAGATACGACGGTCCATCAAGGGCAACCTATCGACCCACGAACACGCGTGCCCGCTCAAGCGCGACGGAACGTGATGGTGGCGCCGGGGCGTCGCTGCACGAGGCTTGCGAGGTCGTCGGGCTCGACGACGGCGATCACCGGATATCCACCGGTGGTCGGATGGTTCGCAAGCATCACGATCGGTTCACCTGCCGGCGTGATCTGAATCGCTCCTTCGGTCAGGCCGATGCTGCGCATCAGTGGCTCGGCGCGGGTACTCCGTTGGAAATCGCCGCTCTCGAGGCGGACCCCGACACGGCTGAGTTCGTTGGTGACCCGCCAGGAGCGTTCGATCAACGATTGGCGACCGCCGATGATCCAGTCGTGTTGCGGGCCGTCCCAGATCCGCACGCCTCGATCGGATGGCTCGCGCCCTGGTGCATGTTCTGCGACGAGTTCGGTGCCTGGGTCGTCGCCGATGTCGACCGGTCTGGCCGACCATCGAACGGTGGCGGTCCCAGATGGCCGAGCGTGTCGACGCTGCGTGAGCCCAGCACCGGCTCGACGTCGACACCGCCGCGCACCGACAGATACGCCCACACGGAGTCGAACGGGGCATCGACGCGGAAGCGGTCGCCTGCGACGAGGGTGTGGCGGCTCGAATCGGTGCTGCGTGCCACCACGACCGGGCGCAGGGCCTCGACGACCAACGCCCCCATCGTCTCGATCGTGGCGGCGTCGAGTGGATTGCCGACCAGTCGATTCATCAGGTCGTGGGTGTGCCGGTCGACGGCCCCGGCCGTCGGCACCCCGAGATGCGCCAGTCCGGTGCGTCCATGATCCTGCACGGTGGTGGCGAAGCCGACCTGCACGATGCGCAGCGCCGGTCCAGCGGTCATGTCGACACCGTGCTGAATCTCACAGCACGGCCAGGGCTCATGAGCGCTGGTGGATCGCCATCGACGTCCCAGAGTGTCGTCGTGGTGTGGCCGATCAGATACCAGCCACCCGGCGACGCCGAGGGATACACACACGTGTACCCCGCTGCCACGCCGACCGCTCCTGCGGGAACGGCGAGACGCGGTGTCTCCCGCCTTGGCACGTGCAGTCGTGGATCGACACCGCGCAGGTAGCCGAATCCCGGGCTGAAGCCGCAGAACGCCACGTGGTAGGTGCCGGCTGCGTGCACCCTCACGACGTCGTCGATCGACATCTGCGCCGCACCCGCGAGGTCGGCGAGGTCAGGGCCGTCGTACACGACGTCGATCACGAGGGCCGGCTCGCTGTCGGTGGTCGATGGGGTCGCAACGACCAGGTCGAGGACCTCTCCGATCGAGTCGTGGCGCTCGCGGGTGCATCGAATGACCACCGTGGTTTCGGCGGGCACGATCTCCACGACACCGGCTACGTCGAGCCTGGCGAGGGCTGCAGCCCAACCGGGTGGATCGTCGACGCCCTCGACCAGCCACGCTCGCGGCCCGTACGGACGTCGCTCCATGTCGGTCAGCCGACTCGGGCGCCTGGAAAGAGACGGAGGAAGTTCTCAGCGTAGAAGTTGTCTCGGACCGCCTCCGATCGGTCGCCGAGCGATCCTTCGAAGCGCCCGATGGGGTCCTTGCCGCCTTCGACATGCGGGTAGTCGCTGGAGAACAGGTAGAGATCGTCGCACGACTGGTCGATCAGCGCGCCGACGTCTTCGAACACGTACGGGGTGAACGCCATCTGTTCGCGCAGTGTCTCCGACGGGGTCCGTTGCAGTTGGGCAAGGTACTGATCGACCTTGCTCCACGACCGGACCACCCAGTCGAGCCGATTGAGCATCGACGGAACCCAGCCGGCGCCCAGTTCGACCGACGCTCCCCGCAGACCGGGATGCTGCTCGAACACGCCGTCCATCACCATCACGGAGATGAAGGTCTCGGGGCCCTGATGCAGCACCGCCATGTCCTTGCTGCGAATGTTCTCGCCGCCGCCCATCCAGTCGCGTGCCGCTGGTCGACCGGTGTTGGCCCAGCGCGGGTCGAGCTGTAACGGCGAGCCCCCGACATGGAGCAGGAACGGCGTCTCCGACTCGGCCAGTCGGGCCCAGAACGGTCCGAGGTCGACGTGGCCCGGCGACCGTTCACCCGCAGGATGGTGTGGCACCCAGATCGCTTCCAGGCCTGCGCCGAGCGCGAACTCGAGCTCGAGCATGGCGTGATCTGGATCTTCGAGCGGCACGATCCCGACGCCCATCAGCCGACTGTCGTCAGCGCAGAACTCGCTCATCGCGCGATTGTGCGCACGGGTGGCGCCGTAACGGATCTCGTTGCTGAGCTTGCGGCTCGGTGAGAACGGTGTGGCGACGCTGTGGGTGGCGAACACGAGCTGTTTGCGGAACCCGAGCATGTCGAGCGCGACCGAACGATCGGCGCGGTCGAAGGCGCCGAGTGCCTGGATCTCCTTCGACTGTGCAATCAGCTGGTCGCCGAGTGCGACCTGGGCGTCGACGTGCTCGGCGCTGTGGCGCTTGCCGTTGGCGACGATTGCCTCGACCTCGTCGTCGGTGACGAGCGATGCCGCGTAGCTGACCTGGGGAATCTGCTCGCGAATCGACGGGTCGGCGTAGTCACGGAGGAAGTCCGGCAGCTCCATGATGTGGCTGTCGGCGTCGTAGAACGGCCGATGATCCGGTGCGTAGGTCATGGGGCGAAACGGTAGACGCCGACACCTGCTGCATCGAGTGCCGAGCGCACCGCTCGCGCGAGGTCGACCGCTCCCGGTGTGTCGCCGTGCACGCAGATCGACCGAGCACGCACGCTCACCACCGTGCCGTCGATCGCGACCACCTCGTTGTCGACCGCGATGCGTACGGCCCGCTCAGCCACCTCGTCGGGATCGGTGAGCACGCTCCCCGGTTCGCGCCGGGACACGAGCCCACCGTCGGGCCGATACGCGCGGTCGGCGAATGCCTCCGGTATGGGCTCCATGCCGGCGGCATCGGCCGCGGCCAGCAACTCGGAGCCGGGCAACCCGAGGATCGCCAGCGAGGGGTCGTACTCGGCAGCGGCGGCCACGACGGCCCGTGCGGCGGACGGATGCGTTGCGGTGGTGTGGTAGAGCGCACCGTGGGGTTTGACGTAGGCGATCTCGGCGCCTGCCACCTGGGCGAAGGCGTCGAGGGCTCCCAGTTGGTACAGCACGGCATCGCGGAGCTCGTCGGGTGCCATGTCGATGTGTCGGCGACCGAACCCGGGAAGATCGGGAAACGACACCTGGGCGCCGATCGCCACGTCGTTGTGCACGGCCAACGTGCACGCTGCCGCGCAACACCGACGGGTCGCCGGCGTGGAAGCCGCAGGCGACGTTGGCGCTGGTGACGATGCCCAACATCGCCGCATCGTCACCGAGCGTCCACACACCGTACGACTCGCCCAGGTCACTGTTGACGTCGATGGCCACCATGTGGAGATGGTACGCCAGGGAGGCGGCGCCGTGGCCGCTACGTTGCTGGCATGAGCACGGCGCCGGCGTCCGCATCGAGGCGGCTGCTCGCTCGGTCGTCGTGGTGCCTGGCACTGCTCCTCGCTGGCGTGCGCGACCACCACCGACACCACCGGTACGAGCCCAGATCTCGCGACCGACCCGACGGTGTCGGAGACCGAACAGGGATACACCCTGCTCTCCGCCGATCGATACCTGACCGTCGACGGACTCGACATGCCGATCGATGCGTACGTTCCCGATGGCCCGGGTCCGTGGCCGATCGTCGTGGTCGTTCCACGGCCGTTCCTCGGCGTTCAAGGATGCCGAGTCGAACACCGTGATCGCCGAACGCGCAGCTGCCGACGGTTCATTGGTGTTCGCTCCCACATGGATTGCCGGCGATCCGTTCCCACTCGAAGCGAGCGACGTCGTCGACCTCCGGTACGCGGCGAGTTGCGCGGTGGCCTTCGCTCAACAGTGGGCGACCGAACTCGGGGGCGACCCGAACATCACGGTCACCTCTGGCTTCTCTGCGGGGGCGGGGCCGGCGCTCTCGGCCATCGTGGCGCCGACCGCTGACGTACCGGAATGCGCAACCGCTGCCGTTCCCCTGCCGGTCGCCGGCGCGGTGCTCGGCGATGGCGAGTACTTCTTCCAGTCGCAGGCCTTCGACACGGCGTTCGCCGATGACCTCGATGCGATGCACTCCGAGGTGGCGGGTCTGAGCGATCCCGCCGGGTGGCCCGATGACCTCGGTGCCAGCGTGTTCGTGTGGGCCGCGCAGGATGGCACCGCTCCCCGCCTGCTCGACGATCCGGCGGCCCCCGACTGGTTCGACGACCGAGATCCTGACGGGTCGATTCGCAGTGATCTCGATCGGCTCGGTCTTCTCGACGACGCCATGGTCGACTACGTCGACAACGCTCGGCTTCATCGAATTGCGACTTCGCGAATCGGGCCTCGACACCGAACTCGAGGTCTTTCCGGGTGGACACTCAGTCGACGACAAGGTCGAGCAGCTCGTCGCCGCTCTCCGTTCCGTTGGAGCTGCCTCGCCCTGATCGACGCGGTGGACGACCGAGGAGATGATGGTCCGAGACGTGACCGGCTGACGCCAGCACTCGCTCGAGTGCTGGCGGCGATGCGGGTAGCTTCGCGACATGACCTCGCTCGACGACCGCCCGAACACCGCGTTGTTGGTCATCGACATGCAGCGCGGCGTGGTCGGCGAGGCGTTCGAAGTGGAGCGGGTGGTCGACAACATCGCCTCGCTGGTCGAACGAGCGAGGGCGAGCGAGGTGCCGGTCATCTGGGTGCAGCATTCAGATGACGCACTTGCCGAGGGTTCTGAGGCATGGGCGTACATCGACGAGTTCCCGTTCGCTGATGGCGAACCGATCGTCCACAAGCACTACGGCGACTCGTTCGAAGAGACGAATCTCGAAGAACTTCTCGCCGTTCGCCGTGTCGGTCGGCTCGTGGTCACCGGAGCGCAGACCGATGCATGCATCCGCTCGACACTGCACGGGGCGCTTGCCCGCGGGTACGACGCCACCCTGGTCGGCGACGCCCACACCACCGAGGACATGCGTCAGTGGGGCTCGCCCATCGGGCCTGCCGAGGCGATTGCCTACACCAATCTCTACTGGAGCTTCTCGAACGCGCCTGGGCGTCAGTGGCACCACCGTGTCGACCGCCGACGTCGAGTTCAGCGATCTGCGCTGACACACATCGCTGGGGTGTGGCTCAGCCGCTGAGTTCGGCTCGTGTGAGCCGGTGGAAGCAGCGTCGCCCGTTGGTGCGAGCGAGGTCGGCCACTTCGAGGTCGTCGTCGGCGATCTCACGATCGGGTCCCGACAGCGCTGAGCGCCCGAGGGAGATCGCCGCAGCACGGTCGAGTCCGTCGGTCCACGTGTCGGCGAGGCGGGTATTGATGGCCTCGGCGTCGCCACCGATCGCCGCGAAGTCGCGCTCGTCGAACACGGTGCCGTCATAGAGGACTGTGGAACATCTGGTCGCCAGCCGGCTCGAGACCCACCTCGGCCACGAGAATCTCGACCTCCATCGGCTTCATCTCATGGGTGAAGATCGTGCCGAGCATCTGGGCGTAGCTGTTGGCAAGGCTGCGAGCATCGACGTCGTCTCGCGAATACTGGAATCCCTTGAGGTCGGCGGCGCGCACCCCGGCGACTCGGAGCTGGTCGAACTCGTTGTACTTGCCGACACCGGCGAACGCGATGCGGTCGTAGATCTCGCTCACCTTGCGCAACGTCTCAGAAGCGTTCTCGGCGATGATCACGATGCCGTCGAGGTAGCGGACTGCGGCGAGTGCTCGGCCGCGGGCGATGCCCTTGCGCGCGAAGTCGGCGCGGTCCTTCATCATCTGTTCGGGGGCGACGTAGAACGGCTGGCTCATCGTGAACGCACCTCGTCGACGATGGCTTCGTACCGGGTGCTCAGGTCGTCGTCGGCGATCCGGTTCCAGCCGTCGGCGTCGATCGTGGCGACCACGGGGTAGATCCCCCTGAGTGCATCGGGGCCACCGGTCGCCGAGTCGGCGTCGGCGGCCTCCCACAACGATCTCGCAGCCAGGTTGATGGCGTCGTCGCGGCTCATGTCGCTGCGGAATCCGACCTTGATGACCGTGCCCGCATGCAGGCTGCCCGAGCCGGTGGCAACGTAGTCTCGCTCTTCGTAACGGCCGCCGGTGGCGTCGTAGTCCCAGAGCCGACCGCACTCGCGACGCAGGTCGTAGCCACCGAAAATCGGCACGACCACCATCCCCATCATCGCTTGTTGGAGGTTGCCGCGGACCATCATCGAGAGCTGGTTGGCCTTGCCCTCCAGGCTCAGTGCGGTGCCTTCGACCTTCTCGTAGTGCTCGAGTTGCAGCTGGAACAGCTTGATCATCTCGAGCGCAGTGCCTGCAGCACCTGCGATGGCAACACCGCTGTGACGGTCGGCTTCGACCACCTTCTCCATGGTGCGGTGCGAGATCAGGTTGCCCGACGTCGCTCGGCGGTCTCCTGCCATCACCACACCATCGGCGTAGGTGAGTGCCACGCACGTGGTGGCATGGGGCACCGAGAACTCGCGCATCAGATCGGTGGAAGCGCCAACCATCGGCGCTGGGCCCAGACCGACCCGTCGCAACAGTTCCGGAAAGCTCGACCCCGGGTCGTCCGAGGTCGAGAAGATCGGCATCGTCACGGTTCTACTGTCCGCCCTTTTGCACGTACGACTTCACGAAGTCCTCGGCGTTGGTCTCCAACACCTCGTCGATCTCGTCGAGGAGGTCATCGAGTTCCGCCTTGAGCTTCTCGCCGGTCTCCGTGACCGCCGGAGCGGCCTCGGCAGTCGTCTCGGTCTCTCGACCCGTCGTCTGCTTCGACTTCTGGGTGCGTTCTGCCATCAGCTGTTGCTTCCCTTCGGTGAATCGGATGAATCGTCGTGGATCACTGGCCGAGACGATCGAGGAGTTCCCCCGCCGTCTCGCTCTCGTCGATCAAGGTACCAACGTGCTCGGCGGTCCCGCGTAGCGGTTCCATCATCGGAACCCGTCGCAGCGGATCCGTGCCGATGTCGAACACGAGCGAATCCCAATTTGCCGCGACGACGTCGTCGGGAAACTTCGCCAGACACCGACCGCGAAAGTATGCGCGGGTCGTGGTGGGAGGTTGCGACATCGCTGCGGTCACCTCGGCGGGAGTCACCATGGTGTCGAGCCCGGCGCGTAACGCCAGGCACCGGTCGAGACGCAAGTCGTGATACTGGAGATCGATCGCTTTGAGCTTGGCCGAACCCGGCTCGATGTCGTGACGAGCGCCGTAGCCGTCGACCAGACGTTGCTTGGCGACCCAGTCGACCCAGTTGGCAACCGACGCCGGATCGGACTCGAGGCCGGTGAGCACCGTTTCCCACTTGGCGAGCACGTCGGCACCGATGCCCTCGCCCACACAGTCGAGCCCGTGCGACTGCTCGTACTTGCGAGCCCGCTCGAGCAGTCCCCACTGGATCTCGAGTGCCGTGGCTCGATTGCCGTCACGCAGCATGATCGTCTGACGAAGCGACGGATCGTGGCTCACCTGGCGAATCGCCGCCACGGGGTTGCCCAACAGCCACTCGTCGCCGAGTTCGTCGTCTTCGATCATCGCCAGGATGATCGACGTGGTCCCGACCTTGAGGTAGGTCGCGACCTCACTCATGTTGGCGTCGCCGACGATCACGTGGAGTCGTCGATATTTCTGGGCGTCGGCGTGCGGCTCGTCGCGTGTGTTGACGATCGGACGCTTGAGCGTCGTCTCGAGGCCGATCTCCTCTTCGAAGAAGTCGGCGCGTTGGCTCAGCTGGTAGGCGACGTGATCGTCTGCGCGACCTGGGAGTTCGCAGCCGACCTTGCCGGCGCCACAGAACACCTGGCGGGTGACGAAGTGCGGCGTGATCTGGCTCGCCATGCGCCCGAACGGGGTCTCACGTGCGATCAAGTAGTTCTCGTGACAGCCGTAGCTGTTGCCTTTGCCGTCGGAGTTGTTCTTGTGGACGATGATCTCGCCGCCGTCAGGGAGCAGCGACTTCACGTGCTCCATCGATGCTCGTACGATTTCTTCCGCGGCGCGATCCCACACGAGCGCTTCGCGAGCGGTGGTGACCTCGGGCGTCGAGATCTCGGGGTGGGCGTGGTCGACGTAGTACCGGGCACCGTTCGTGAGCACGGCGTTGACCAGCATCGTCTCGACTTCGGGGGCGAGCGAGGTGTCGATGTCGAATCCACGGGCGTCGCTGGTGGGTTGTTCGTCCTCGAAGTCCCAGCCGATGCGTCCCCGATCACGATTGGTGGCCGAGACGTAGGCATTGATCAGCATCGACGACGCCGAGACGGGGTTGTTGTCGCCTCCGCGCACGACGATGCCGTACTCGGTCTCGATACCGCAGACCTTCGCAAGGGCCATCACCTGAACCTAGCTGAGCTTCCATCGAGTGCGACGTTCAGCTCGCGGTTCCCCGAGCCCGGGTCATCGGGAACCACCAAGGTTCCTGGAGACCTGGGCAACGGGGACTGCGGATTCGCTAGAGGACGTCGAAGCGGACGCCGGCGTGGGCTTCGAGGCGTTCGACGAGGGCGTCGCCGAACGCGCTTGCCGGCGTCCAGAAGCCGCCGGGCGTCTGCTCACGGTCGACATCGAGGAATGCGAGCGCGCTCTCGCCGAGCATCTTCGCGGTGGAGCCGTATCCGGGGTCGGCATCGCCGGTGACCTTGGTGCGAATTCGATCGCCGCTTGCGGTCCGGCCGACGAACCGCAGATCGAAGTAGCCGGCCTGCTGTTTCGCCTCGCTCGGACCTTCGCCAGGCTTGGGAATGACCTTGCCGACCAGCTTGCGCGTCGGCCCGAAGCTGGCTGCGCCTGCGAACACTGCCAGCCCTGCGGTCATGGCCCATGCAGCCACTCCACCGGTCAGCCCGTCGCCGGTCATCATCGTTTCGCCGTAGGTGAAGTCGCGGCCCCACGGCTGGCCCAACAGCGCATGGCTGCGGAGCACGACAGCGCTGTTGGTCGGCGCCATGACGAACGGAGCCACCCAGCTGTCGAACCGGTCGTCACGAGTCGGTCGTCCCATGCCGGGCTGCTTGGGCCCGTCGCGCATGTCGACTGGTGCCAGCACGTACGGGTTGCCCACCACCTTTCGGAGCTCGGGATCCTCAGCCATCTCCTCGAACATCTGCATGCCGCTCGCAGCGGTTCCGCCGCTGACGCCACCCTTGGCGCCCTTCACCGACATCCGCACCTCGACGCACGGCTCACCGAATTGCTCGATCGCTCGTTGCTGGGTGAACCACGTACCGAGATCGGATGGAATCGAGTCGAACCCGCACGTGTGCACGATGCGGGCGCCGGTCTGTTCGGCTTCGACCTGGTGCGCGTCGATCATCCGACGCATCCACTGCACCTCGCCGGTGAGGTCGCAGTAGTCGCCTCCGGCTGCCACGACGGCTGCGACCAGTTCGGAGCCGTACAGCGCATACGGGCCGACGGTGGAGATGACGACCTGTGTGGAGGCCGCCATGTCGTCGAGGGCTGAACGATCGGCTGCGTCGGCGACGATCCGTCGGGACATCGGCCCCGGTGCGCTGCGCCACCTCGTCGAGCTTGGACTGGCTCCGCCCGGCGATCGCCCACCGCAGGTCACCGTCGGTGCCGTGTCGCTGCACGAGGTACTTGCAGAGGATCTGGCCGACGAAGCTGGTTGCTCCGTAGACGACGACGTCGTAGGTGCGATCGCGGGTCACAGGTACTGCCCGGTTGCGACACGTTCGATGGCGCGTCCGCCGCCGACCTCGGCCTCGGTTGCCTTGGACACGAGGGTGCGGATGAACACGATTCGTTCGCCCTTCTTGCCGGAGATCTTCGCCCAGTCGTCGGGATTGGTGGTGTTGGGCAGGTCTTCGTGTTCTTTGTACTCCTGCTTGATCGACGCCAGCAGGTCGTCGGTACAGACGCCCTTGGCTCCCCCATCGATCACACGCTTGATCGCCAGCTTCTTGGCTCGGCGCACCACGTTCTCGATCATGGCTCCCGACGAGAAGTCCTTGTAGTACAGGATCTCCTTGTCGCCGTTCTGGTAGGTGACCTCGAGGAACTGGTTGGCTTCGTCGTCGCGGTACATCTCGGTGACGGTGGCGTCGATCATGTCGGGGATCGATTCACCCTCGGCGATGGGGATTTCGTTGGTGAGATACCGAGCGAAGATCGACTTGGCAGCGTCGGCGTTCGGGCGCTCGATCTTGATCTTCACGTCGAGCCGACCTGGTCGCAGGATCGCGGGGTCGATCAGATCTTCGCGGTTGGTCGCTCCGATCACGATCACGTTCTTGAGACCTTCGACGCCGTCGATCTCCGACAGCAGCTGCGGCACGATCGTGGACTCCATGTCGGAGCTGATGCCCGAGCCGCGGGTGCGGAACATCGAGTCCATCTCGTCGAAGAACACGATCACCGGCCAGCCCTCGTCGCTCTTCTCGCGCGCTCGCTGGAACACCAAGCGGATCTGCCGTTCGGTCTCGCCCACGTACTTGTTGAGCAGTTCGGGGCCCTTGATGTTGATGAAATAGCTGTGGCCCTTGCCCTCGCCGATCGTTTCGGCGACCTTCTTGGCGAGGCTGTTGGCGACCGCCTTGGCGATCAGTGTCTTGCCGCAACCCGGCGGCCCGTACAGCAGAATCCCCTTCGGTGCGGGCAACTGGTGTTCGGCGAACAGGTCCTGGTGCAGGAACGGCAACTCGACGGCATCGGCGATCTGTTCGATCTGGTCATCGAGCCCGCCGATGTCGGTGTAGGCGATGTCGGGCACCTCTTCGAGCAGGAGATGCTCGACCTCGGGCCGCGGCAGTTTCTCGAGCAGCAGGTTCGAGCGGGTGTCGAGGCGAAGGTGGTCGCCGTTGCGGATGTGGGTGCCACGCATCGCGTCTGCCAGCTCGCAGACCGCGCTCCTCGTCGGCTCGTCCGACGACGACGATGCGGATGCCGTCCTCCATCACTTCTTTGACCGTGACGACCTCGCCGGTGATCTCGGGCGTGCGCGCCATCACCACGTTGTAGCTCTCGTTGAGGACGACTTCGGCTCCTCGGTCGAGCAGCTCGTGGTCGATGTCGGGGTGCAGAGCCACCCGCATCTTGCGGCCACTGGTGAGGATGTCGACGGTGTCGTCATCGTTCTTGCCCACCACGACGCCATACGCCGACGGCGGCTGCGACAGCTTGTCGACCTCGTCTCGCAGGGTGGCGATGTGCTCGCGGGCTTCGCGCAGCGTGTACGACAGCTTCTCGTTCTGCCCCACTGCCGCAGCGAGCTGGCCCTTGGTCTCGAGGAGTCGTTCCTCGAGGGAATGCACGCGTTTCGGGCCATCGGCAAGCCGCGCTCGGAGGTGGGCGATCTCCTCCTGGAGGGCGGCGAGCTCGGCGCGCTCAGTGGCCCCGGAGTCGTTGGTCGACCGTGGATCGTCCGCAGCGGTTGCCATGGGCCGAATGTACACGCAGACACATGGATCGTGTTTGCACGTGCTGGGCCGTGTAAACTTGCGGCCGTAGGATAACCCCAAACCCCACTCAACGAGGAGCCCCAACTGACATGAAGGTCTGGATCGACCAGGATCTGTGCACCGGCGACGGCCTGTGCGAGGAGATCGCCCCCGACGTCTTCACCCTGCTCGACGATGGCCTTGCCTATGTCGTCGAGGGCGACAAGATCTTCGCCGAGGCCAAGGGCAACGCGCAGGGTGCCGAGGGGCTCGCCGAGATCCCCGACGGCCAGCTCGAAGCGGTCATCGAATCCGCCGAGGAGTGCCCCGGCGAGTGCATCTACATCGAACCCTGATCTGAACACTCACGAACGCAACGGCCCCGAGGAACGTTCCCCGGGGCCGTTGCGCGTGGACGATCAGACCCCGAGTGCGTCCGACGGCGACTCGACCACCGACTCCTCCGGAACGGACTCACTGATCCCGAACCGCTCGTGCAGCCGGCGCAGTGGCGCCGGTGCCCACCAGTTCCAGTTGCCGGCGAGCTTCATGAGCGCAGGCACCAGCGTGGAGCGGACGATGAAGGCATCGACCAGCACCGCGACGGCCAAGCCGAGACCGAACAGCTTGATGAAGGTCACCCCCGAGGTGGCGAAGGCGAAGAACGTGATCGACAGCAGCAGCGCCGCAGCGGTCACCAGCCGACCGGTCCTCTCCAGGCCGATCGCCACGGCGAGGTCGTTGTCGCCGGTGCGGTCGTACTCCTCCTTGATGCGTGACAGCAGGAACACCTCGTAGTCCATCGAGAGCCCGAACGCCACGCAGAACATCAGGATCGGCATCGAGATGTCCGTGAGACCGGTCGGGGTGAAGCCGAGCAGGTCGGCGCCGTTGCCCTCCTGGAACACCCAGACCATCAGGCCGAAGGTGGCCGTCAGGCTCAATGCGTTGAGCACGATCGCCTTGATCGGCACGAGCAGGGACCCGAACATCAAGAACAGCAACACGAACGTTGCGACGACGATGATCCCCGCCGCGTACGGCACCAACGAGAAGATGGCCGACTTCGAGTCGACGAGCGCCGCGGATGCCCCGCCGACCAGCGTCTCGTCGAACGGCGAGTCGATCGAACGGATCTCGCTCACCATGCGTTCGGCCCCGACCGAGATCGGTTCGAGTTCGGGAACGACGTTGAACCACGTCGCATCGCCCGACGTCGAACCCGCTGGGTCGAACTGCGCCAGCGAGGGATCGACGGCGACGTTGCCCCCGTCGGCGAAGCGGCCGACGGCGCTGTCGACACGTGCAACACCGTCGACCGTCGACACCGCTGCTGCATACGCCTCGATCGACGCGGTGTCGACTCCGCCGGCCGCAACGATGGCGAACGCATCGCCTTCGGCGGAGTCGAACTCGTCACGGAGGATGTCGGACTGCTGGCGAACCTCGGCCGACTCCGGGAGCACCCGGTCGTCGGGCACTCCCCACTCGACGTTCAGGAAGGGCAGCCCGAGCGCGAGCAGGAACGTGATGCCGGCGATCGCCACTGCGCCGGGGCGACGCATCACACCGGTCGCGAGGCGGTGCCAGAAGCCCTCGCCGACCCGAACAGGACGGCGCTGGAACAGCTGCAGGGAATCGACCCGGGGTCCGAGCACGGCGAGCAGCGACGGCAGCGCAACCACCGACACGACCATCGCGACGACGAGTACACCGATCCCTCCGTAGGCGAACGACCGGAGGAAGTAGAGCGGGAAGATCAACAGCGCACTGAGCGAGATGGCCACCGTGATCGCGCTGAAGGTCACCGTTCGGCCGGCGGTCTCGACGGTCCTCACGACGGCGTCGTCGACCGATCGCCCGAGCGCACGCTCCTCACGGAATCGGCTGACGATGAAAAGCGAGTAGTCGATGGCGAGTCCGAGGCCGAGTGCGGTCACGAGGTTGATCGAGAAGATCGACACATTCGTGAACTGGGTGACCGTCCACAACACCATGAAGGCACCGAACACCGAGATCGCACCGACCAGCAGCGGTAGGCCTGCAGCGACGACGCCACCGAAGACGAACAGCAGCAGCAACAGGGTCAATGGGATCGCGATCATCTCGGCCCGAGCCAGGTCGCCCTCGATCGTCTCGCCCACCGCCGCGAAGACCGGCTCGGGACCGGCGAGACCGACAGTGATGCCGTCGCCCTCCAGGCCGGCGTACTCGTCGAGGATCGACTCGATCGTCTCGATTCGTTCGGGGTCCTCCTCGGCACCGGGGAACCGCATCAGGACGAGGGCACGATCGCCCTCGACGGATCGCAACGGTGCCGGCGACCCGAGCGACCAGTACGACTGGACGTCGTCGGTCCCCTTCATCGCCGCGAACGACTCGGTGAGCGCTGTTGCGGAGGCGACGACCTCGGGGTCGTCGACATCCCCGCCGACGGCGGTGACGATGGCGACGAGGTCGGCGCTGCCGGTGTCGAACTCGTCGTCGAGCGCCTCGATCGCCCGGGTCGACTCCGAATCGGGATCGTCGAATCCTCCGTTGGTCAGCTCGCCGAAGACGCCCGACCCGAGCACGATGGCCACGACGAGTCCCAGCAGTGTGGTGGCCAGCACCGTCCGCCGACGGCGGACGACCAGGTGACCCAGTCTGGTGAACATGATGATTCCTTTCGATCGACCGTCTCGACGGCTTGTGTTGACACCTGTTACGTTTACAAGTGTCAATCAACCACGTGGGTGAACACATGTCAACCGATATGATCGTGACCATGGCCACACCGACCGTCCAACGCCGGCGCTCCGCCGCGGTGAGGGCGACACGCTCCGCACCGACCTGCTGGTCGCAGCCGCCGACCTGATCGGGGCCCACGGTGAGATGGAGGCGGTGTCGTTGCGCGCCGTTGCTCGCCAGGCCGGGGTCTCGCCGACCGCGGTGTACCGACACTTCGACGATCACGTCGATCTGCTCCGCGACGCCGTCGATCACTGTTGGTCGACC
Source organism: Ilumatobacteraceae bacterium (assembly GCA_963717385.1). Classification (GTDB taxonomy): domain Bacteria; phylum Actinomycetota; class Acidimicrobiia; order Acidimicrobiales; family Ilumatobacteraceae; genus Sva-07. Next base: position 39,711 of record CAVQWE010000006.1, on the reverse strand, counting down.
TTCTACGAACAACTGCGACAGGCCCACGACAGCAACGACGATCCCTTCGTCGCCTTCCGTGCGATGGGCGACGCATACATCGCGTATGCGCTCGACCACCCAGGGCAGTATCGGGTGCTGTTCTCCGACAAGGTCGATCTCGGAGACGGCGACGCGCCCGGCGGGCTCGCAGCCTTTCAACTGCTCGTCGACGCGGTGGCCCGCATGCTGGTCGTGCTCGACGACGACCGCGACCCGTTCTTCGTGGCGGTGCAGGTCCACACGTGGATCCACGGCATCGTCGACCTGTGCGGATCACACCCCTCGATGCCCTGGCCGGACACGTCCGACCTGCTCGACGGCCTCAGCGTCGCGTTGCAGCTCCAACCCGCCGAGCGATGAGTCTCCGCGCGACCTGTTGGCGCGCAGACTCATCGCTCCCTGGTGTCAGGTCGGGTTGCGGCCGAGGAACCGGGCGACGCTCAAGAACGCGGTGTGCGCGACCATGCGGTGGTCGGGACGCACCGCTTGGCCCTCGATGTGCCAACCGCGGTGCAGCACCTCGATCGTGCGGGCATCGATCCACTTCCCCTTCAGCGCTTCTCTCACCTGCACCGCCTGGGTGATCGATGGCGTGTAGGCGAGGAGCAGCCCGCCTGCCTGCAGTACGGCCTCGGCCTTCGGGATGACTTGCCACGGTTCGGGAAGATCGAGCACCACGCGGTCGAACATGCCGAGCGCCGGGTCGACCCCTTCGTAGCTGTCGGCGATGTGTACGTCGTACCGGTCGAGGACGCCTGCGCCGAGGAAGCTCTGGACGTTCTTCTTCGCCCGATTCGCGAAGTCCTCGCGGATCTCGTACCCGACGATGTCGGCGCCGTAGCGAAGCATCGTCATCGACAGCGCTCCCGACCCGATTCCCGTCTCGAAGACCCGGACACCGGGGCCGATGTCGGCGAGCATGCAGATCGGTGCCAGGTCCTTTGGATAGATCACCTGGGCGCCACGGGGCATCTCGACCACGAAGTCCTCGAGTGTGGGCCGCAGCACCGTGTACTCGGACCCTTTCGTGGATCGCACCACCACGCCCTCGCGCTGGCCGATCAAGTCGGTGTGCGCAACGAAGCCGTTGTGGCTGTGGAACTCGCCGTCGTCGGCGATGTCGATCAGGTACCGCCGCTTCTTCGAGTCGAGGAGCAGTGCCTTCTCTCCAGCAGTGAACGCTCCGGTCATCATTGCCGTCCCTTCATGTTGGCCTTGGAACCCCGCCGCTGCAAGAGCAGTTCGACAGGCACAGGATCGTGAGCGCTCGACTTCTCGACGAGCCGGCAGAACGCGCAGATCTCGCCGGTGGTCGGCGACCCGCAGCGGGCGCAATCGTTCAGTTCGCCCGACGCCGCCGCTGATTGGCCAACCAGTAGCGGTGCCATCCGATCGAGAAACCCCAGGTAGAACGATGCCTTCGCGCCAGGCGAGTTCGCCTCGATCGCGTTCAGCGATTCCTTGTACGACAGATGCCGATTGCCGGCAGCGATCGGGCATTCTTCGACCACGTAGTCGATGCCGCGAACGAGGCACCACGCCGCCATCTCGCGTTCGGTCAGCCGAATCAACGGCTTGGCCTTCTTCGGAAAGCCGTTCGCGGCGGGCAGCACCGGCATCTGACGAGCCAGGTAGTCGAGATCCCACCGCAGCGTGTTGCCGAAGAGCACCGCAGCCTCGTCATCGAGATTGTGACCTGTGACCAGCACGTCGTAGCCGCCGTCGAGCGCTGCCTGGTCGAACAGCCGCCGCTTCGAGAGCCCACATGCCGAACACGGGACGCGGCCAGTTGCCGCGGGCGGCCGTGGGCACGTCGTAGCCGTACTCGTCGCGAAGGTCGATCGTCTGGAGATGCAGCCCTCGCTCGTCGGCGAATCTCCGCACGTAACCGCCGCTGTCCGTCGAATACTCGCCGATACCCAGCCCGATGTACAGACCATCGGCCTGATACCCGGCCTCGATCAGCATGTCCCACACGGCCAGTGAGTCCTTGCCGCCGCTGACGGCGACCAGGATGCGGTCGTCGGTCGAGAACATCTCGAAGTCCTCGACGGCCTTTGCCATCTGCCGCCGACAGAGCTGCTGGAGGTGCTCGGCACAGAACTTGGCGTTGTGGCGCGGCAGATCGATCACCGCTGGCGCCTTGCACACCCGGCACTTGCTGCCCACCGCTGTCATCGTGACGGTCGGTTCACGTGGCGCCGCCCGAGATCACGGGCCGAACCTCGATCTGGTCGTCGTCGCCGAGGACGGCATCTCCAGGCACGAGGGTGCCGTTGCAGATCACCAGATGCGCCTCGCGGCTGAGCTGGAGTTCGTCGAGGAGCCGATCGACAGAACGGGGACCAGCGAAGTCGACCTCCCGCCGAGGGTTGCGCAGCAGGACCTTCACGACTCGAGTCGGGCCTCGACGCTCGCCTGCGCCTGCGCCTCGAGCCGGCGCAGTTCGCCACGTCGCTGGCGACGGCTCGACGCGAGGTTGGGCTTGGTGACCTCGACGCTGACCCGATGGCTGGTCCCGATCCGCTCGACCGCGATGTGTTCAGGCGTCTTCTTGATACCGCGCCGGTAGAGCTTCCTGGCCGACCATGGCCAGGCCGATGACTCGCCAGAATGGATGACGAGGATGAGTCCCTGACGGATGGCGCTGCGTCGCAGATAGACCCCTGGCCCACCATCAGCATCGCGATCGGCCGGAGGAACGGATTGCCTCCGATGATCCCGCGCTTGACGATCTGGGCCCGAAGGACCACCTTCGGTCGCAGGGCGTACGGAAGCAGCGACATCAGACTCGGCGGATCTCGACGACGGTGCTGCGTTCTTGCCCGAGCGCCTGCCGAGCAGGAAGAAGATCACCAGGAGCACCATGCCGCCGGCCGCCGCGGTGGTCGCAATGGTGGACTTCTTGTCGTCGACCTTGCCCTGGACGTCGCCCTGCAACGCCTTGAGCTTGTTCTCGAGGTCCTGCGGGGTGATCTTCGGTGCGGCCTCGGCCGTGTTCTTCGCCATGACGACGGCTCCTTACTTCGGTTCTTTGTGAAGGGTCGACTTCTTGATGCGCATGAGCGTGAGCGCCAGCAGCGCCAAAGCGACCACGAGGACGATCAGGTAGGGCAGCCACGACAGGTTGCCCGACGCCGAACGCTCCCATTCGGTTTGCAGCAGCCGCAACAGGCCCAACAGGATGAGCACGAGACCGATGCCGAGCGCAGCAGCCGCGGCGAACCCGTAGCCGAGCCAGTTGCCCGCACCCTTGAGCGGCCCGAGCGTCTCCTGTTTCGCGTAGGCCTTGACGTAGTCGATGACCTCGCCGACGGACGCGTCGTCAGCCTTGTTTGCCTTTTCGGCCTGGCGGGCGAGGCGCTGTTCGAGATCACTGGTGTCTGACACGATCATCGTTTCTATCACGAAAGCCGGAACTTCAACATGGCTTCGACGTCGTCGAGGATCTCGTCGAGCAGATCGAGACGCGCCGCCGGACCAGGCGCTGCGAGCAGCCGGAAGCGGTCGGCGGGCCCGATCGGAGCGAGCGTGGCCAGGTGGTAGGTGGCCAAGAGCGGGTCGTCGGAGATCTCGTCGTCGCCGGTATCGACCGGTTCGTCGCCGCCGGCGAGTTCGCTCATTGGATCATCGACGCGGGTGGCGACCTCGAGGGCAAGTGCCCGCGCGGCACGCACACGAGCATGTGAGGCAGCCACATTCAGCGCCAAGCCGTCCGCATCTGGATCTTCGTCGGGCCAATCGTCGACATCGGCCACCGGGTACGGGTCGTCGGGAAGCCAGGCGTTGATCGTGATCCGTCGGGTTCCGACGGCGACGATCGCGTAGCGATCCTCGTCGAGCGCATCGACCTGCAGCATCCGAGCGACGGTGCCGACCCGCATCCGATCGTCGCCACCGCCGGTTTCCCAGCCGTGCGAGATCAGCACCTGACCGAACTCGGGGTCGCCGTCGTCACGGAGGCAATCTCTGATCATGTCTCGATAGCGGGCCTCGAACACGTGGAGTGGCAGCACGCCACCGGGCAGCAGCACCGATCCGAGCGGAAACATCCTCATCACACTCATGGCGATCAGCGCGGACCCAGCAGCGCAGGATCGGGTCCATCAGGGTGCGTCGCCAACCGCTCGGCAAGCGCACTCCAGAACGGCACGTAGCCGTCGGCGGTGACATATCCGGCGCCGTTGAGCACGAGCGCGAACTGCAGTACCTCACCGTTCGGGGCCCCGAGGTAGCCGGCGAGCGCTTTGACCTCGGGTGGATCGGCGTCGGCTGGAGGGTTGCTGAGTGTCCCCGTCTTCGCGCGGAGACTGCCCTCGACCGGGCTACCGAGGAACTCGTCGATCAGCGTGCCGGATCTTCCTGCAACCGGCAAGCCGTCAGCTGCAGGTGTCGCCTCGATGTGATTGAGCACGGAGACCAGGGTGTCACACGTCAACCGATTCGCAGAGCTGAGCCCGGAAGCGTCAGAGAGGACGACATCGTCCATCGGCGCGCCCCACGAGGCGACGGTTCGAGTCAGTACATCGAGCCCGGCGGCGGTGGTCCCAGGCTGGGCGACGCCGTGGCCGAGTTCTTTGAGCAGCATCTCGGCGGTGTCATTGTCGCTTCGGGTGAGCATGTCGGCGACGATCGCTTCCAACGGCGGCGACTCGGCCGTGGCGATCACCGGAACGCCCGGCCCGACGAGGCCGGCCTGCGACCCTCCGGCAACACTGACCCCTCGGTCACGCAACAGCCGGGCGAGTTCGCGAGCGGCTGCCTCGCCCGGGTCTCGCTGGCGTCCCGACCGGCCCACCACACGGCCGTCGTTGACCACCAAGCCACCGATCGGCCCGGCGTCGACGTAGGCCACTGCGTCGTCCCACGCCGGGTTGACGAACTCGTCGTCGTAACGGCTGGCGTCACCGACGACAGCTCCGTTGATCGAGTCGACTCCAGCGGCGACGACTGCGTCGGCCAGCGTTTCGAGGGTGGTGGCTGCAGCGGGGGTGTCGTCGTCATCGAGTGGGAAGTCGGCTGCGACGAGCACTGGGTCGCCTCCACCAACCAGGTAGAGATCGCCGTCGATGACTCCCTCGACCGGTGGTGGCGCAGCAACCGAGGTCACGAATCGATAGTCGGCCCCGAGCACCTCGACTGCAGCACCTGCGATGAGCAGTTTGTTCGTGCTCGCGGGAATCACCGCGACGTCACCGTTCCACGACGTGATCGTGCGGCCGTCGACCGAAACAGCGAGGCACGAGCGTGCGTCGATGAACGCAGCGAGCTGATCGAGGACATCGGACAGTTCGTTGTCGGCACCGACGCTGGCGAGTTCGCTCGGTGTGCGGCGGTAGTCGAGCATCGAGGTCACGAGTGCCGGATTCGGCTCGGCGGGCGGTCGGAACGGCTCGGCCTGCACCGATTCACGGGATTCGTGCTCGTCGGCCACCTGGTCGCTCCACACGAGCAGTGCCGTGAGCGCCGCTACTGGGACGAGGCCGAGCGCGATCAGGCCGAACAGTGGAGCCAAGCGGTAGCGGACCGCTACCGAGGGTGCCTCGGTTCTCTCGGACATCGGCGACTCGTTCACATCGTTCATCGTGGCCCGAGTTCGGCCGGCGACGCACCGGCTGGGTAGGTGTCGAGCACGTCGGCCAAGGTGTCCCAGACCGCCCGGTATTCGCTCTGGTCCGAGATCGTCGGGCCGTTCAGGACGAGGACGTACTCGACAGCGCTGCCACCTTCGACCGGGAGATACCCGGCAAGCGCCTTGACCGCGGGTGGGTCGACATTGAACGGGGGGTTGTTGAGCGTTCCGGTCTTGCCCCGCAGGCGCCCAGCGACTGGGTGCTCGGTGAAGATGCCGGCAAGCGTTCCGGTCTGGCCCGCCACCGGAAGACCCTGTCCGATGGCCGACTCGAAGCCCGTACGTTGCAAGACAGCGAGAAGGGCGTCGCACGTGAGCCGATTGTCGAGGCTCAATCCCGAGCCGTCGGCCAGGACCACCTGGGTGACATCGACGCCCCAGTCGATGAGTTGTTGGCGCACGAGGGCAAGTCCGGCCTCACGGGTACCACTCGACGACACCGTGAAGCCGAGCTCTTTGACCACCATCTCGGCGGTGTTGTTGTCGCTGTTTCCGAGCATCTCTGCGAGCACATCGGACAGCGGCGCCGAGTCGATCGATGCCAACTCGACGGCGCCGCCGGGGGCGGCACCGCTCTGGGCGCTGTTGCTGACGTCGACGCCACGGGCTTGCAGCAGTTGTGTGAACTCCCGGGCTGCTGCTTCACTCGGGTTGTTCCCCCGCAGCGGATCGCCGAGCACACGAGAGTCGTTGGCCATCAGGGCGTCGTACGGGCCTCCCTCGAGCCCGGCGACGCCGTCGCCCCACCCGGGTGCGAAGAATTCGTCGTCGTAGCGGTTCCCGTCGCCGACGACCGACCCGCGAACCGTGGTGACCCCGGCAGCGACGACGCTGTCGGCGAGCGCATCGAACGACGTCGGCGACGTGACCGGATTGCGCTCGAGATTCGAGGTGGGATACCAGTTCGACGACAGCAAGGGATCACCACCGCCGACCAGGTAGAGATCGCCGTCGATCACTCCGTCGACCGGAGCCGAGACCGCGACCACCGTGGTGGTGTATCGGAAATCGGCACCGAGCAACTCGAGTGCGGTGGCGGCAACGGGAATCTTCTGGGTGCTCGCAGGGATCACGGGCAGCGCGGCGTTGCGCTCGCCGATCGACACACCGTCGACGGACACCGCTCCACACGAGCGGTCGTTGAGCGATGACAGGAATGGGCTGGTCTCTGCGGCGAACGACGTCGGTGTTGAGTTCTCGTGAAATGATGGTCGGTAGTCGCCGCAGCGCGACCGCGGCAGTCGACAGGGCTGGTGCCGGGGTGGGTGGCACGGCGGACGGCGTCGACGACCGGGGCTGAGGTGTCTTCGGTCTGTTGCCCCGAGGCCCACGACCAGATGCCGGCGAGCACGAGCGCTGGAACGATCGCTGCTGCGCCGAGCACGACCCAGGGGCCGGGCCCGCGGGCGGCCCGACGTGCAGGGCGACGTGCGGGGCGACGTGGCCGGTCCGCCGAGCTCGGGCCGTTGGTCGGCGGCGTCACTGCCTGTGTGCCTCGCGGAACTTCGAGTAGCGGATGAGGTGTCCGAGCGCGGTGACGGCTTGTCCGCCGCTCGGATAGCAGAGGCGACCGAGGCGCCGGACGGTCGCAGGTCCGGCGTTTTCGGGATCGGCAACGGCGAGTTCGGTGGCGACGAGGATCGGCTTGTCGTTCGCCACGCTCAACTCGTGGGCGGCCTCTGCGAAACGCTGATCCTGGCGTTGGTGGTACGCGACGATCCGCTCGAGACCGTGGTCGGGATAGAAGCGGCCTTCGTGCATCATTCGCGCCTGGTTGCTCTGGATACCAATGCCGAGGTAGATCACGGCGTCGACATCGGGGTGCTCAGCGATCAGCGCCATCACCTCGGGAATCGTGTCACGTACCTCTCCCCCGGCGCAGTCGACCGGATTGTTTCGACTCCAGCGGGGTGGGAGCTTGGTGTCGATCGCTGCTTGCAGGTCTGCAGGAAGGTCCATGAGCACGATGTCCGGATCACGGGTGATCGCGTCGGCGGTGACGACTCCCCAACCACCGGCGGTGGTCAGCACGATCGTGTTGGGTCCCTTGGGCAACGGCTGCGTCGCGAAGGTGGCAGCGGCCTCGTATGCCTCGGTGACCGTTGCGGCCCGAGTGACACCGGCGGCGCGACACTCGCCATCGAAGATCTTGTCGTTCGCTGCCAGGGCTCCGGTGTGGCTGGCTGCGGCTTGTGCGCCCCCGTCGGTGGCGCCGCCCTTGACCAGCACCAGTGGCTTGCGTGCGGCGGCACCGGCCAACTTGTCCATCAGGGTGCGCCCGTCGACGATGCCCTCGACGTACGCGAGGCCGACGCTGGTGGCGGCATCGTCGGCATACCAGTCGAGATAGTCGGCAACGGTGACGGCGGCGGCGTTGCCGGCCGACACCGCTCGGCTGATCCCGACGCCGCTGGCGCGCGCCATGTTCATGAAGCTCGACACGAAGTTGCCGCTCTGGCTGGCCACGCCGATGCCGCCTGCGGGTGGGTAGGGCGCCACGATCTGAGCGCACAGCTGGGCGGGGGTGCTGACAACTCCCTGGCCGTTCGGGCCGGCGAGCAGGATCCCGAGTTCGTCAGCGAGGGCGACGAGTTCATCCTCGGCGCGTTGGCCTTCGTCTCCGGCCTCGCCGTAACCCGCCGACGTGAGGAACGCTGCTCGGATCCCCTTCGCAGCGCATGCGCGGAGCATGTCGGGATTGGTCGCAGCGGGGGTGCACACGAACACGAGGTCGATGGCCCCGTCGGGCAACTCGGCGATGTCGGCCACGGTCTTCACCCCGAGCACCTCCTCGCCCTTCAGATTGGTGCCGTACACGCCGCCCGCATACCCGCTGGCAAGCAGGTTGTGGAGTGACACGAACCCGAACTTGCCTGGATGCGACGAGGCACCGGTGACCAGAACGCCTTTGGGGTCGAACAGGGCGCGGAACTGGTCGTCGGTCGGGCGAGGGCGAACTGCGGTCGGGGCCTCGGCGCCGGTGGCTCCGAGTTCGACGAGTCCGTCGACGGCCACCACCGAGCCGTCGGGCTGGACGATCAGTGGGTTGATGTCGACGCTCGCGATGTCGCTTCGCTCAGCGGCCAGTTGCCCCAATCCGACGATCACGTCGACGAGTTGCGAGCGATCGACGGCCGCCTCGCCACGGAACGAGTCCAGCAGCTTCTGTGTGGACAGATTGGCGATCATGTCGGCTGCGGTGGCCTTGGAAACCGGGGCCGGACGGAACACGACATCGGCCACCGCCTCAGCCAGGATTCCACCGACACCGAGCATCACGGTGGGCCCGAACTGTGGATCGCGGACGACGCCGGCGATCAACTCCCGGTTGCCGGAGATCATCGGCGCCACCAGCACGGTCACGTCACCATCGTCGGGCGTGGCGGCTGCAAGGAGTTCACTCGCCGCAGCCTCGACCGAGGAGCGATCACCGAGGCGGAGCTTCACGAGACCGCGCTCGGTCTTGTGCGCGATCGCATCGCCGTTCAGCTTCGCGACGACCGGATATCCGAGTTCGTCGGCGGCAGCACCCGCTGCTTCGGCGTCGGCCACGAAGCGCTCGGGCGCGACAGGTACGCCGTACTCGGCGAGCAGTGCCTTGGAATCGCGTTCGGACAGCGTCGTGTGCGCGTCGGTTCCAGCGGGAGTCGTCTGTGGGGTCGCCATGCGGGTCCCACGGTACTCGTGACCAATGGGCTGGGAGTGGTCAGCGGACGAGCGGTTCGGTGCGCGGGTGCCGGCGATCGGCTCCGGTCATCTCCCGATCATGTCGGGATCAGCGCCGCTCGGAACAACCCGATGACGTGCTCGCTCCGCCGATCCAACGCAGCCGGGGCGAGCGGGTCCTCATCGAGGAGCCCTTCGAGGAAGGGCGCGTCCGAGAAATAGCTGAGCAGTGCCCCGTACCCGGTGAGCAGCAGCTGTTCGGGGTTGTGCGGCCGGAAGACGCCCGCATCCATTTCGCGACGGAGGTAGTCGGCAGCCTGGTCGAACATGGGACGCAGCACTGCCGCGAGGTCGATACCGAGGTGCGACCCACCGTCGATGGCCTCGCGGCGCATCAACGTCACGTAGCTGGGGTTGTCGGCGAAGTAGCCGAATCCGGCGCGCAGCACCTGCTCGATCTTCGGCCAGCCGGTGGCAGTGGATTCGATCGCGCCGGCGAGGCGGGCGAACCAGTCGGACAGCAGACGCTCGAAGACCTCGCCGTACAGCGCATCCTTCGATGCGAAGTGGTGGAGCAGACTCGGCCGGCGAATACCCACCTCGGCGGCGATGTCGTTCAGCGACGTTCCGCTGTAGCCGGCGTGCGCGAAGCACGAAAGCGCCGCGTCGAGGATCTGGTCACGGGTCGACCGGCCCTCGACGGGCGCTTCGCTGTTTCCGTTCGATTCGAGAGCAGCGCCGTCGACGGCAACGATCGGATCCGACATGGTGTCGGCGAACGCTACAGCCGTCTCGGCATGCCGGGATCAAGCTGGGGGGTAGACACCCATCTGCTTCGACTTGTCGGTCTGCCAGAAGATGTCGGCGATCTCGTCGATGTAGGCCACCAGCTGCTCACCAACGGCGGGGTCCATCGACTTCTTGGCCTCGCCGGCCTGGTGGATTGCCTTCCAGAACAGCTCATGGAGCTGCGGGAATGCGGCGAAATGGTCGGGAGCGAAGAAGTCTGCCCACAGCACCATCAGGTGATGCTTGGTCTCTTCGGCGCGTGCTTCCTTGATCGAGATGCAGCGTGCGCGGAAGACCTCGTCGTCGGACTCGGCGTACTTCTTGGCGGTCTTGACCACCGACAGCGCTTCGATCTTGGCCTGGGCCGGGTCGTACACCCCGCAGTACAGGTCGCAGTGGGCGTGGGCGACGGTGGCCGAAGCGAACAACTTGGCGAACATGATGGCTCCTCAGAGTGCAATGGTGGGGTGAGTCGTATCGACGGTTCCCAAGGGGACGTCGAGTCGAAACATACACTCCGCATCCGTGAACGTGCCCATGCCACGTCGATTTCGGGTCTCCGACCGTTCGATGGAGCCGACGTTGGTCGACGGCCAGGGGCTGGTGGCCCTGCCGAGTCGACGGGCGAGGGTGGACCAGCTGCGATGCTTCGAGCATCCCCAACGGCCCGGGTTCTGGCTCGTGAAGCGCGTCGCGCGAGGTGCACGCCGATGGTTCGATGACGGTCCTCTCGGACAACAGCGGGGCAACGATGGCGGATTCCCGCTCGTTCGGACCGGTGCCCGTCGCCGGGTCGTACCGCGTCGTGCTACGCGTGCCTCACCAACTGATGTGAACCAGCCACACCACCTGCTCACCTCCGGAGGGGTCAGCGGTTGGCGTACACGGCGGTTTCGAACTCGGTGAAGAGGTCGAGGCTTCCCGCGTCCGCGAACGGAAGGACCTGGCTGAGGTAGGCGCCCCCGATGCCGTTGGTGCGGTCGATCCAGAAGTAGCTGTTGGCGAGCCCCGCCCACATCAGCGTGCCGGCTGGCCGGCCGGTGGCTGCGGGTTCTTCGTTGATCTGGAACGACAGACCCCACGACTTCGGTTGACCGGGGAAGAGCTCTGCGTCGTTGGTCAGGTGAGGCATCGCGGACACGAGCGGACTCACTCGGAGATCGCCCATCTGGTTGACGCACATCTGCGCCACTGTTTCGGGGGCGAGCACACGGACACCGTCGAGTTCGCCGTCGCCGAGGATCATCCTGATGAACCGGCCGTAGTCGCCCATCGTGGAGAACAACCCGGCGCCGCCGCCCTGGTGAGTGTCGGGCCCGGGGACCGGCAACGGGAACGCCATCAGCGAACCATCTGGGAGACGGGCATGGACAGTGGCGAGGCGCTCGCTCATCGACGGCGACGGGAAGTACGCCGTATCGATCATCCCGAGCGGTCCGGTGAGATACTCGGCGAAGTACTCCCCCAGGCGTTGTCCTGTGACCGCTTCGATCATCACTCCGACCCAGTCGAGGTCGATGCCGTACTCCCAGCGCGTACCCGGGTCGGCGACCAGGGGCGCGTCGAGCATCTGTGGTCCGTTCGCTGCCAAACCAGGGGTGCCGGTGACCTCGTGCCAGCGGACGAGATCGGCGTTGAACAGTTCGTAGCCGAACCCGGACGTGTGGGTCAGCAGTTGTCGCAACGTCGGCGTCGAGGTTGCCGGCCGCAGGAGAGGTTGCCCATCGCCGTCGAAACCGGTGAGCACTGCGCGGTCGACGAGTGCCGGGCAGACATCACTCGCCGGCGCGTCGAGATCGAGGCGTCCGCGCTCGACCAGTTGCATCGCTGCTGCAGCAGTGATCGCCTTGGTCATCGAGAAGATCGCCCCGACCGTGTCGACGCTCATCTCGACGCCAGTGCCGAGCGCCCGTTCCCCGAAGGCTCCCTCGTACCGAACGCCGTCGCGATCGACGACCATCGCCCCGACGCCCGCAGCGGCACCTCGTTTCACGCCGTCACGAAGAACTGCGTCGAGACGGCTGCGATCTGACTCGGGCATGCCCATGGTCTGCGACCGTAGTCTGGAGCGCCATGCAGATCGTTTCCGCACTGTTCGTCGAGAACTTCGAGATGCGCCAGGCGCCCGGACCATCGACGCGTCTCGACCTGACCGGCGTGATGTTCTCCCAGGCGGCACCCGAACCTGCGCCGCTCACGATCACCCCGCACCTGATCGGCTTGATCTTCTGCCCTGAGGGCGAGGACGGTTCGGGCGTGTTCGAGGTGGTCTTCCGCCGAGGCGTCGACGAGGCGAGCGAGCAGGTCGCACGAAACGTCAGCCCGTTCACGGTCGAGCCGGGCAAATTCACCTACCGGCTGGTGCGTGGCGAGCTGGAATTCCCCGACTACGGCCAGGTCTTTGCCCACTGCCGCATCGACCGCGGGCCCTGGCACATCGTGCCCTTCACCCTCCTGCCTCCCGCCTGATCACGCCTGGGGTCAGACCCCAGGCGTGATCGTTGTTCTCCGGCGCTGGTGGTTGGGTTGCCGCTTGGTCCGGTCGGGTACCCTCGGCCGCGTGTCGTTGACTGCAGAACAGGACCAACTCGCCGTCTCACTCATCCGGGGGATGGCCATGGACGGCCCACTCGCGGCCAACAGCGGCCATCAGGGAACCGCCATGGCGCTCGCCCCCCTCGGCCATGTGCTCTACAGCCGAGTGATGCGGCATGATCCCACCGATCCGTCGTGGCCCGACCGTGACCGTTTCGTCCTGTCCAACGGGCACGCATCGATGCTGCAGTACTCGTTGCTGTTCCTGTCCGGCTACGGGCTCGAACTCGACGACCTGAAGAGCTTTCGCCAGTGGAACTCGGCCACACCCGGCCACCCAGAAGCCGGCCACACCGCTGGTGTCGAGGTCACCACCGGGCCCCTCGGGCAGGGATTCGCCAATGCGGTCGGCATGGCGATCGCCGAGGAGAACCTGCGGGCCCGATTCGGCGCCGATGCTCAGGACCACTACACGTACGTGATCGCCGGCGACGGATGCCTGATGGAGGGCATCAGTCACGAGGCGGCATCGCTGGCCGGTCATCTCGGGCTCGGCAGGCTGATCTGCGTCTTCGACGACAACCTGATCACCATCGACGGCCCCACCAGCATGTCGACCGGCGACGACACCGCCGCCCGATTCCGCTCCTACGGGTGGGATGTCGTCGATCTCGGCGAAATGGCCGACGACCTCGACGGCCTCGAAGCCGCACTCGAAGCCGCCAAGGCGGTGACCGACAAGCCTTCGCTGCTGATGCTGCGATCGCACATCGGCGAACCCTCCCCCGACCACACCGACACTGCCGGCGCCCACGGCAACCCGTTCTCGGCCGACGATGTCACGCGCACCAAACAGGTCATGGGCATCCCCGACGAGCCCTTCTGGGCCCCCGACGACCTGGTCGCCGCCTACCGCTCCGCCGTCAGCGAACGGGGTACCGCTGCACGGGCAGCCTGGGCCGAAGCGAGTGCAGCGGTCACGGCGTCCGCCGACTGGCAGGCCGCCTGGGCGGCCACCGGCACCGATGGTTGGGATGCCGATCTCCCCACCTACGACATCGGCGAATCCGTCGCCACCCGCAAAGCGATCCAGAAGGCGCTCGACGCCACCTACGACCGTCTCCCCGGCCTGATCTCGGGTTCGGCCGACCTCACCGGCAGCAATGGCACCGGCCTGGCTCGCACCACAGCCTTCTCCGCCGACGACCGCGCCGGCCGATACCTCCACTACGGCATCCGCGAACACGCCATGGGTGCCGCCCTGGTCGGCATGGCCCAGCACGGCGGCACGTTGCCGATCAGTGGCACGTTCTTCGTGTTCTCCGACTACATGCGCCCATCGATCCGCCTCGCAGCGCTCTCGGGGGCCAAGGTGTGCTTCGTGTTCACCCACGACTCTGTTGGCGTGGGCGAGGACGGGCCGACTCATCAGCCCGTCGAACACGTGGCCACCCTGCGCGCCATGCCCGGTCTGCACGTCCTTCGACCGGCCGACGGCAACGAGACCATCCAAGCGTGGGCTGACGTGGTCCGCCACGACGGACCGTCCGCGCTGATCCTCAGCCGTCAGAACATCCGTGTGGTCACCGATGGTTCCGCAGTCAGCCGTGGCGGCGGCATCGTGACCGACTCCGAAGGAGCCCCCGACGTCGTGCTCGTTGCCACCGGCAGCGAAGTCGAGGTGTGCGTCGACGCCGCCGACCAGCTCCGCCAGCAGGGTCGCAGTGTTCGAGTGGTCAGCCTGCCGAGCTGGGATCGCTTCAGCGAGCAGGACGAGGCCTACCGGGATTCGGTGCTGCCGGCCGGCGTGCCGGCGCTGTCGGTCGAAGCTGCGACCACGTTCGGTTGGGAGCGTTGGTCCGACGATTCGATCGGCATCGATCGCTTCGGTGCCAGCGCACCCGGCGAACTGGTGCTCGACAAGCTCGGCATCAACGTCGACAACGTGGTCGCCCGCGCCAGTGCGCTGGTCGGCTGACACCCCACGAAAGGACGCAATGTCAGACAATCGGATCATCGCCCTCCATGACGACGAGGGCCAAAGCGCCTGGCTCGACAACCTCAAGCGCGACTACATCACCTCAGGACAACTCGTTTCGATACGCGACGGTGGTGTGCGCGGCCTCACGTCGAATCCGTCGATCTTCCAGAAGGCCATCCAGGACTCGAGCGACTACGACGAGCAGTTCGCCGAACTGCAGGCGTCGGGCGCGTCGATCGACGATGCCTACTGGGCGATGGTCATCCGCGACATCCACAGCGCGTGCGACGTGTTCTCCAAGGTGTACGACCACTCAGCGGGCGTCGACGGCTACGTCAGTGTCGAGGTTGCCCCGTCGCTCGCCCACGACGGTTCAGGCACCGAAACCGCCGCACGGAACCTGCACGAGCGCATCAATCGCCGCAATCTGATGGTGAAGATTCCCGGCACCGAGGAAGGTCTCGCACCGATCCAGCAGATGATCGCCGAGGGGCGCTGCATCAACGTCACGCTGATCTTCAGTCTCGAGCGCTATGCCAAGGTGATCGAGGCCTACATCGTCGGGCTCGAACAGCTCGCCCAGGACCCAGACGCCGATCTGTCGCAGGTGGCGAGCGTCGCGAGCTTCTTCATCAGTCGCGTCGATTCCGAGGTCGACAAGCGTCTCGACGCGATCGGCACCGATGAAGCGCTTGCCCTGCGCGGCAAGGCCGCCGTTGCCCAGGCCAAGCTCGCCTACCAGTTGTTCATCGAAGCGTTCTCGGGGTCCCGTTGGGAGCCACTGGCGGCGCGAGGCGCCCAGGTGCAACGCCCACTGTGGGCGTCCACGTCAACCAAGAACGAGTCCTATCCCGACACGCTCTATGTGGATGAGCTCATCGGCCCCGACACGGTCAACACCCTGCCGGAAGCCACGCTCGAGGCGTTCGCCGACCATGGCACCGTTGCCCGTCGGGTCGATGCCGACATCGACGATGCCCGAGGGATCTGGCAATCGCTCGCCGACGTCGGCGTCGACATGGACGACGTGGCAGCCCAGCTCGAACGCGAAGGCGTGGCCAGCTTCTCCACGGCATTCGATGAACTGATCGCCGCCCTCGACGCCAAAGCCGCCACCCTCGCCTGACCGCCGCCAGTCAGCTGGCAGCTCAGACGTCGACGAATCGACGGGGATAGCCCTGGGCGCCATTGGGGGCCACCGGTGCAGTCTCCTCGGTCTGGGGCACGTCGTTGCCATCGAAGGCCCGCGACTCGATCATGTGGCGACCAGGTTCGAGATCGAGGGTCACCATCCACTGAGCCCACGTGTCGTTCGACGGCACACCGCCCAGATCGGCCTCGAACCACTCGCCTCCGTCGGCTCGGACCTCCACTCGTGAGACGCCGCGGTGGATCGCCCAGGCAATGCCACCAACGATCACGGAGTTCGGCGTAGCGCCTCGGCGGTCGGTGTCGATTCGCGACATCGTCTTGATCGGCCCGCTCTTCGACCAACCTCGAGGCACCCAGTAGGCGTCGTAGTCCTCCCACCGCGTCAACTCGATCTGGGTGACCCACTTCGTTGCGGACACGTAGCCGTACAACCCCGGCACCACCATCCGTACGGGATAGCCGTGACGCGCTGGCAGCGGCTCGCCGTTCATCGCAATCGCCAACATGGCGTCACGTCCGTCCATGACCACCTCGGTCGGGGTGCCGGCAGTCCAGTCGTCGATCGATCGGCTCACGATCTGCGTGGCTTCAGGCTGGACGCCGGCTTCGTCGAGGACGTCACGAAGGAGCACGCCCTGCCACAGTGCGTTGCCGATCAGGTCACCGCCGACCGGGTTCGAGACGCACGACAGGGTGATGTAGCGCTCGACCTGCGGCCGTGCGAGGAGATCGTCGAACGTCAGCTCGATGGGATTGTCGACCATGCCGCCGATCCGGAGTCTCCACGAGTCCTTCGACACCTGCGGCACCACCAGGGCGGTGTCGATCCGGTAGAAGTCGGCGTTCGGTGTCACGAACGGATCCAGGCCGTCGAGTGGGAGCTGCGCGTCGGCGGGCAGCGCTGTCACGGGGGTGTCGACGGCCGGCAAGCTCAACTGCGTTCGTTCGTTGTTGACCTCGAAGCGCTGCTGGAGGATCCGCCCGACGCCGCCGGCCATCACGGCGACCGAACCGATACCGATGGCGCCGCCCACGAATCGACGCCGATCGACCCCCATCGGCTCCGCCGCAGAACGGTCTGCATCCACGGTGGTGGCACCGCGTTCTGGACGTGGCGCCAGGTACAGCAAGACAGCGATCGACACCGCCGTGCCGACCAACGTCGGGAGCAGCTTCACCAACGTGGGCTCCGGTCGGGTCAGGACCGCCCACGCACCGATCACCCCGGTGACGCACGTCAATGCAACAGCACTCGACCGGGCACCACGCAGTGCCAGGACACCGACACCGATGCCGATGCCGAACAACACCACGAGTGCGCCCACCACCAACACGACCTTGTCGTTCGTGCCGAAGGTGTCGATCGCCCACTCCTTGAGCGGCCTGGGAACCCAGTCGATGAAGACCTGGCCGACCGGCACCACTGGCGACGAGGTCCGCTCGAACAGCCCAACCACCAGTTCCGCAGCGGCAAGCCCGGCGCCGGTCGCAACGAGGCCCAGCAGAGGCCCCATCCAGCGCGGCCCGTACGATCGGTTGTCCATGGACACAGATGTACCCGATTCCGCGGCCGCCCAGGCCCGATCCATCGTCTCCGAGCTGGGTGTTTCCGAGAATGTTCGACTCTCGGAAGAACTCGTTTCCGAAGCGTTGGGGCTCATCACCGATCAGCCTGACACGCTCGATCTCAAGATTGCCACCGCTGCCCTCGCCGAGATGCGCGACGCGTACGCGATGTTCGCGCCGTTCAAGCAACGCCGAAAAGTGTCGATCTTCGGTTCGGCACGCACGAGCCCGGACGATCCCCTCTACGAATTGACCGTCGGCCTCGCGCGGACGCTGGCAGACCACGGCTGGATGGCGGTCACCGGCGCCGGCCCCGGGATCATGCAGGCCGGCATGGAGGGCGCTGGTCGCGAGATGTCGATCGGGGTGTCGATTCGGCTCCCGTTCGAGACCGGAGCGAACTCGGTCATCGCCGGCGACGAGAAACACGTCAGCATGAAGTACTTCTTCACCCGCAAGTTGATGCTCATCAAGGAGGCACAGGCGTTCGTCTGCATGCCTGGCGGCTTCGGCACGCTCGACGAGATGTTCGAGCTGCTCACACTCACCCAGACCGGCAAGGGAATGCCCGTGCCGATCGTGTTGCTCGACGCCCCCGGCGACCCGTTCTGGGAAGGCGTCGACACGTTCGTTCGCGAGCAGTTGATCGCCCGCGGTCTGGTCTCGGCGAACGACGTCGACCTGTACACGATCACCAACGACTGCAACGAGGCTGCGCGAATCATCGAGGCGTTCTACGCCAACTACGACTCGATCCGGTTCGTCGGCGACAACATCGTGATCAGGATGCTTCAAGGGCCCACCGACGACCAGCTCGCCGACCTCAACGAGCAATTCGGGCATCTTGCGTCATCGGGTCAGATCGATCGGGCCGAGCCATTCAAGGTCGAGCGTCGCGACGACGACAAGGTCGATCTCGATCGACTCTCGTTCGTGTTCGCCAAGCGCGGCTACAGCGACCTCGTTGCGATGATCCGCCAGCTCAACACCTGGGTCGACTGAGGCTCCGGCGAGCACGCTCGTCGACGGTCACGGGACGCGACCGAACACTCAGTCGACGAGGGACTCGTAGATCGCCATCGTCGCGTTGGGCCGCGACGTCCCAGCCGAAGTCCGCGACCGCCCGGCGACGCCCCGCAACGCCCATCTCCCTCGCCCGGTCGGGGGAGCGGACAACGTCGTTGACCGCGTCCGCGAGCCCCGCCTCGAATGCTTCGCGGGTCGCTGGCGTCGTAGTGCACGAGGCTGCCCGTCTCACCGTCGACGACGACGTCGGGTATCCCACCGACATCGCTCGCAACAACAGCCGTTTCGCACGCCATCGCCTCGAGGTTCACGATGCCGAGCGGTTCGTAGATCGACGGGCAGACGAACACGGTGCCGTGGGTGAGCACCTGGCGCACCTGCTCGCGCGGCAGCATCTCCGACACGAGGTGGACGCCGTCGCGTTCGGCGCGCAGGGTGGCGACGAGGTCGTCGGTCTCGGCGGCGAGCTCGGGTGTGTCGGCTGCGCCGGCGAGCAGCACGAGCTGGACCGACTCGTCGAAGTCGAGTGCAGCGCGAAGCAGGTGCGGAACACCCTTCTGGCGCGTGATGCGGCCGACGAAGACGACCGAGGGACGCTCGGGGTCGACACCCAGACGTTCGAGGACGTCCGTGTCGGGATCGGGCCGGTAGAAGTCGGTGTCGATCCCGTTGTGGACGACGTGCACCTTGGCCTCGTCGAGCGTCGGATAGGCCGAGAGCACGTCGCGCTTGGAGCCGTGGCTCACCGCGATCACCGCATCGGCGCCCTCGTAGGCGGTGCGTTCGGCCCACGAGGACACCCGGTAGCCACCGCCGAGTTGTTCGGCCTTCCACGGCCGGTGGGGCTCGAGCGAGTGCGAGGTCACGACATGGGGAATGTCGTGGAGCAGCTTCGCCCAGTGGCCGCCCATGTTGGCGTACCACGTGTGGGAGTGGACGATGTCGCAACCAGCGGTCTGATCGGCCATCGACCAGGTCTGCCGCCAGCGTCCGCAGCGCAGCGTTGGCGTCGACGAGCAGCGGGTTGCGTTCCGAGTGGGCGGTGGCGCCCGGGCGGGGATCGCCCATGCAGTGCACGTCGACGTCGGCGAGCTGCACCAACTCACGGACGAGGAAGTCGACGTGGACTCCGGCGCCACCGTAGACGTCGGGCGGATACTCGCGGGTCAGGATCCCGATGCGCACACCCACAGGGTACCGGCCGGGCTTCTCGCCGGTTTGCCAGCGCCGCGTTGCGTGATGCTCGGACTCGCCCGGGTTCACGAGAACGGGGTGGCGTCTGCGTCGTCGAGTTGCCGGAGAACCGAGGCGGCCTTCTCGATTGCCCGGCGAGCTTGCATCAGCTTCTTGTCGTCGGCAGGGCGGGTGACCTCGCCGTCGGCAACCGCCTCGCGGAGGCGATCGAACGCCATCTCGTCGAGATCAGCTGCAATCGACTCGAGACGCTCGACCAGGTTGTCGTACGAGTCGTTCACGATCCGTGCACTCCGAGCGCTTCGGCGACAAGATCGACCGGGTGTCGCACCGGAAGCTCGAGGACCACCCCGAGGTGCATCGAGCAGCCGGGGTTGGCACTCGCCACCGCAACGGCATCGGATCGCACACGAGCTCGATCGATCGCAGCGACCTTTCGCTTGCGGATCTCACCGGCGAGTGTTGGCTGCAGCGCCGAGTACGCGCCCCCCGCCCCGCAGCACAGGCCGTCGTCGTCGAGCTCGACCACGTCAGCGACATGAGCCAGCAACGTGCGCACGGGTTCGTGAGCCCGCTGCACATGGCGAAGGTGGCACGGGTCCTGCACGATGATGGTCAGCCGCTCCCCCGCCGGCGTCGGTAGCCGCCCGACGCGTTCGGCGAGCCACTCCGAGACATCGACGACACGCTCGCTGAATCGCCGAGCATCGTCGGTGTCGAGCAGGTCTCCGTAGTCCTTCATCGCCGCCCCGCAGCCGGCGGAGTTGACGAGGATCGGCGCATCCCCTGGCATCGACGCAATCACGTCGTGTGCCAACGTCACCGCATCAGCGGTGGAGCCCAGCGTGTTGGTGCAATGCCCCGCAACACCCGCCGCCACTCCCCGGGACCGAATACGACGAACCGACGAGATCGATCAGCGCAGCGGTGTTGCGATGCGTGTGGCGCTGCCACGCGTCCATCACGCATCCGGTGTACAGCCAGACCTCCGTGCCCGTCGACTCGACCTTCCGGACACGCCGGAGCGGGAGCATCGGCAACCCGAACCGCTTGGGGACGACACCGAGACGCTGCGCCGCAGCAAGCGCGGTGGAACCGGCGAGCAGAACTCGGTGACGTGGCAGCAGCCCGAACCCGATGCGCTGCCACCACGGAGTGATGCGGCCGCTGTCGGCCAGCACGGTGCGGGTCTGTTCCATGAGCGCGCCGAATTCGACCCCGCTCGGACACGCTGTCTCGCAGCCGCGGCACTGCACGCAGGTTTCGATGAAGTCGACGAAGTCATCCTCGATGGCCAACTCGCCGCTGTCGACGGCGCGCATGGCGTCGATGCGCCCACGTGGGGAGTATCTCTCCTCGCCCGTCACCCTGAAGGTCGGGCAGTGCGGCAAACACAGTCCACAGCTGACACACGTGGCTGCTTGGTCGGCGTCGAGCCCGAGCACCGACAGCGAGGTGCGTTCGGGGCTCGATGGGGCGCTCATGGTCCGGCCATCGTACGTTCTCGCACGTCATGCCAGAAGGCCACACCATCCATCGCATCGCCCGCGACCACGGCAAGCTCCTCGCTGGCCGTACGATCCGCGTGTCGAGCCCCCAAGGTCGCTTCGAGGCCGACGCCGCTCGTGTCGACGGTGCGGTGCTCGAACGGATCGAGCCGTACGGCAAGCACCTCTTCTACCGATGGTCGACCGGGGAGGTCGGCCACGTTCACCTCGGTCTGTTCGGCAAGTACCGGGTCCAGCGCACCGATCACTCCCCCGAGCCCATTGGCCAGGTGCGTATGCGCCTGCAGACCGAAGCCGCCGACGAGCGCAACAACTACGTGACGATCGACCTGGCCGGTCCGACGGCATGCACGATCGACCCACCATCGGTGCGACGCGGCATCCTCGCTCGGCTCGGCCCCGATCCGATCCGGCGCGGTTCGAAGCCCGACGCGATGATCGAACGCATCGAACGGAGCAATCGCGGCATCGGCGATCTGCTGATGGATCAATCGGTGGTCGCAGGGATTGGCAACGTGTACCGAGCAGAAGCACTCTTCGTCGCCGGCATCCACCCCCTCCGCCCCGGGAACCAGTGCGACGTCACGGAACTCGAGGCGCTGTGGGCCACCGCGCAGGGCATGCTGCGCCAGGGTGTGAAGGACAACCGGATCGTCACCGTCAGTCGCGACGACCTCGGCATCCCCCCTGGTGTCCGAGTGAAGCGCGGTGAGGCGACGTACGCCTACAAGCGCGACCGTTGCCTGCTGTGTGGCGACGAGATCCAACGCATCCAGATCGCGAATCGCACCAGCTATCACTGCCCGACCCATCAACCTCGCTGACGACCTAACCTGGCGGGATGACTCCAGTCGAGCGCATCCCCGAGATCGTCAACGAGCTCCAGACCGGGTTCCGGGCCGGCGTGCTCCGCGACATCGAATCGCGCCGGATCCAGTTGCGGCGCTTGCGCGAGTTGTTCGTCGAACAAGAAGACCGCCTGATCGATGCGCTGGTCGCCGATGTGGGCAAACCGCGCATCGAGGCGTACACCACCGAGATCGCCTTCACGGTCAACGAGATCGATCACACGCTCAAGCATCTCGATTCGTGGACCAAGCCCGAGAAGGTGAAGGTGCCCCTCACCTTCAAGCCGGGCAAGGCCACGCTGCGTCCCGAGCCACTCGGCACGGTGTGCATCATCGCCCCGTGGAACTACCCGGTGCAGTTGCTGTTCGCCCCGCTCGTGCCTGCGCTTGCAGCCGGGAACACAGCGGTGCTCAAGCCATCAGAGGTCACTCCGTCGGTCGCTGCGCTCGTCGAAGAACTCGTTCCGAGGTACTTCGACGCTTCGACCGTCGCAGTGGTCACCGGCGCGGTCGAGGAGACGACAGCACTGCTCGAACAGCACTTCGACCACATCTTCTACACCGGCAACGGCAAGGTCGCACGGATCGTGATGAGGGCAGCCGCAGAACACCTCACGCCGGTCACGCTGGAATTGGGCGGCAAGAGCCCCGCCATCGTCGCCGCCGACGCCAACCTCGAGGTCGCCGCCAAACGCATCGCCTGGGCGAAGTTCCTCAATGCCGGCCAAACCTGCGTCGCGCCCGACTACGTGCTCGTCGAGGAGCAGGCCGAGGACCAATTCATCGCTGCGCTCGTCGAAGCCGTGACCTCGTTCTACGGCAGCGATCCACGACAGTCGAACGATTACGCACGCATCGTGAACGAGCGCCACCACGACCGCCTCACGAAACTGCTCGACGACGGTGGCTTCGAGTCCACTGTCATCGGTGGCACGGGCGACCGTGGCAGTCGATACCTGGCGCCAACGGTGCTCGCCGGCGTGAAGCCTGATGCAGCGGTGATGGGCGAGGAGATCTTCGGGCCGATCCTGCCGATACTCACCGTCGGCGACGTCGACGAGGCGATCCGGTTCGTCAACGACCGCGAGAAACCCCTCGCTCTGTACGCGTTCAGCAGCGACGACGACACGCTGGAACATGTCGTTGCCAACACCTCCGCTGGCGGCGTCACGCTGAACCACGCGGTGCTGCACCTCGCCGTGCCGGACCTGGCATTCGGCGGCGTCGGCGAGAGCGGTATGGGCTCGTATCACGGCAAGCCCGGCTTCGACACGTTCAGCCACTTCAAGGCAGTGCTCGACAAACCGACCCGGCCCGACCCGGCGCTGATGTACCCGCCCTACACGAGCACGAAGCAGAAGATCATCCGCAAGTTCATGTGACCATCCGCGGCCGAGCCATCGGTCGACGCCTCGGCCGTCTACTGGGCCGTCCACGGAGGAGCGTCGGGGTCACCTCGCCAGTAGCGAAGGCGACGCTCGGCCTCGGCGCGCGCCATCGGGTCGTCGAGTCCGGCGATCACCCGCATCAGCGTTGCTGCAACCAGCCGCAACTCGGCGAACGCAGCCGCCGATTCGTCACTCGACAACGACGCCCCGTACCCAGCTGCGAACGACTCGTAGAGGTGCGCATCGCCGCCCCAGCGGTCGTGCCACGTGAGCAATGGAGCGTGGTCCCAACCGGCAGGCGCGAAGCACAGGAGGTCCCAGTCGAGCAGCACGGGACCGTCGGCGCCGGCCATCACATTGCCGGGATGCACGTCGCCGTGGCAGACCACATTCGGTGCGAAGTCGCTCCAACCGCGATGACGGTCGATCGCCGCCTGCAGACCATCTCGGGCGGGATCGTCGAGGGCATCGCCGGCTCGGGAGAAGATCGCGTCGAAGTTCCACCACGGCAACACCGACGGATGCGGCAGCGGCACGGTCGCCGGCAGCGACGCCGCGTCGATGGCGTGCACACGCTTGACCATTGCGCCGACGTCCACCCAGTCGACGGGCTCATCACTGAACGGGATCCGTTCCCAAGCGGTCACGCTGCGCCCGTCGTGCAGCACAGACTCGTCGCGACGTGGCTGTGCCACCCGGATGCCGGCATCAGCGAGGAACGCCGCCAGGTCGAGTGACGCCTGAGCGTCCACACTCGGCGTGGCCACGCGCAGCACCACGTCCCCACACGCGAAGATCGCATTCATTCCCTGTCGCAGCAGCACCGGTGATTCGAGCCGCCATCGCTCGGCAGCGACGTGCGCGGCGCCGGTCGCCGCAGTGAGGTCGCCAACGGGTCGGTCGACATATGCGCGTACGGTGTTCGCAGCCACCTTCAGCGCCCCGAGAAGGGGGCGCGACCGGGGTTCAGCCGTCCCCGGGGATCGAACTCGGTGGTGATTCGGTTGGTCAGATCGGCGACCATCGGATCGAGCTCACGTTGGACCGCTGGGCGGCTGTGGTGCGCGATCCCCACGCCGATCTCGGCCACGAACGGATCTGGGTCGTCTCCGAGCTCGGCGAGGGCCGAGGGCGCCATCGACCAGCGGTGCTCGGGCAGGTCGGGAGGTCCTTCCACACGTGCGAGGTCGAAACGAGTCGCTTGCGATTCGACGTCGTCGGGGTGTCCGTCGAGCAGCACCCATGTCGTGGTGCCATTCCAGAGCACCGACGTCGGTCGATACAGCCCAGCGAGCAGCGTCCAGGGGTCGGCGAGGCTGGTGAACCACTGCTCATGGGTTGGAAGCGGTCTGGTGCGAAGGATCACCTCGGCGATGAAACCCAAGGTTCCTCGCGACCCGACGATCAGACGGCACATGTCGAAGCCACTGACGTTCTTGACGGTCGGGCCACCGCCCTTGACGACCTCTCCCGCAGCCGACACGTAGCGCACCTGGAGGAGCGTGTCGCGAACAGGTCCCCAGCCGAGACGGCGAAGCCCACTGTGACCGACTGCAAGCGCACCGCCGATGGTGCCAGACGGCGCAATGGCCACGCATTGTCCGTGCTCGGCGAGCGCCGCGTCGACCTCGGCCACCGAGGTGCCAGCGCCGCAGCGCATCGTCATTTCCGCCGGTTCGATCCACTCGATCCCCACGGGCGCACGCACGCAGCGCACTCCACCGACCGGGCCGCCGCGCGTGCCGAGCCCACTGATCGTCACCGGCCCCTCGCCGCCCACATCGGCAGCGAACGCAGCAACCGCCGTGTCGAGATCGACCACGTCTACACCCATGCGCCATCGGGCACGCTGTGGATGTCGCCGCACCCGGCCGGGCTCGGCAGCACCTTGTCGGGGTTCGACAGCAGCTGCGGATCGAACGCTCGGCGAAGGTCGGCCTGCGCGGCGAGGTCGACCTCGGAGAACATCAACGGCATCAGGTCGCGCTTCTCGAGCCCGATCCCGTGCTCGCCGCTCAGCACACCGCCGGCGGCCACCGACACACGAACGATCTCGTCGCCAGCGGCATGCACGCGCTCGGTGACACCAGGCTCTCGTGCGTCGTACACCAGCAGCGGATGCAGGTTGCCGTCGCCGGCGTGGAACACGTTGAGCACCAACAGTTCATGGCGAGCTGCGATCTCGTACACCTTGGCGAGTACACCGGGCAGTTCACGTCGCGGCACGACGGTGTCGTGGAGGTAATAGTTCGGCTTGATCCGGGCAATGGCCCCGAACGCCGACTTGCGGCCCTTCCACAGCAGCGCCCGCTCGGCATCGTCGGCGGCGACGCGGACGGTGCCGACGTTGCGGGCCACGGCCAGTCTCTGGATGCGTTCGATCTGGGCGGCGACGGTGGACGGCAATCCGACCACCTCGATCAGCAACGCCGCGGCTTGGTCGACCGGGAGTCCTGCGTGGATGAATTCCTCCACCGCCTGCAAGCACAGTTGGTCCATCATCTCCACCGCCGCTGGCACGATGCCGTCGGCGATGATGTCGCTCACGAGCTGCGCCCCGTCGGCGACGTCGGCGAAGTCGAGCAGCATCGTGGCCACCTCGGGCGGATTCTGCATCAGCTTGACGCACACCTTGGTCGCCACGCCGAACATCCCTTCGCTACCGACGAAGGCACCGCGCAGGTCGTAGCCGTCGGGTTCGGGCTCCTCGCCGCCGAGCACGCACGTCGACCCGTCGGGCAGCACGACCTCGATCGCGTGAATGTGCGCACTGGTCACACCGTCGGCCAGGCAGTGTGGCCCACCCGAGTTGTTGGCGACATTCCCACCGATCGAGCAGGTCTGCTGGCTGCTCGGATCCGGCGCGAAGTGCACGTCGAGGTGAGCGATCTGGTTCGACAGGTCGAGGTTGAGGACACCAGGTTCGACCCACGCCTGACGGTTCACCGGATCGACCGAGAGGATTCGGTTCATCTTCGACGTCGAGATCACGATCGAGCCAGCTGCCGGCACTGCTCCCCCGGCAAGACCGGTGCCAGAGCCTCGTGGCACGAACGGCACCCCGAACTCGTTGGCCACCAGCACGATCTGCTGAACGTCCTCGCTGCTCTCAGCGAAGCAGACCACTGCCGGGTGACCGGTCAGGTTCGATGCGTCGTGGCGATACAGGTTGACTTCGGCGGCACCGTCACGAACCTGATCGGGCCGCAGTCGCTCGCGCAACCTCGCTACCAGCGGACTCGTCACCGTGGTGCCTTGCGCTCCTTGTCGCGCATCACGATCACGCGCCCACTCTCGACGGGTACGCCGTCGACGAACACCTGGTCACCGGGCGCGACATGCTCGTCGAGCGATGTCAAACGACCCTCTCGCCTGGCGTGCAACTCGTCCTCGGTGTGCTTCATCACCTGGCGACCCTCGCGGAATGCGTCGACCACGTTGCTCGTCTTGTGTCGGACGGAGTCGGCAGCCGACTTCGCGATCTGCGTCGGCGCCATCTGCGATGCGGTCTCCTTGACCTTCTTCTTGGCGTATCCAGCGGAGGCGAGACCGGCAACAACTCCGCCGGCGAACCAGGTGACTCGCTTCATCATGCTCGCTTCCTGCGTCGTGAGGGTTCGACCGGATCGATCTCCACGGCCGTCTCGAAGGATGTGACGGTGACCGGTGCCAAGGACGCTTGCTTCGGCGCTCCTCGCAGTCGTGAGATCGTGCGGGATGTCCCTCGGGCGAGACCAGCCGCTTTGATCATCGGTGACGAAAAGGTGGTGCGAGCGACTCTTCCGCCGACGGCATCGCCGATCGCCTCAGCCGAGCCGAGTACCCGGTCGAAACGCTCGAGGTCGGCGCGTGCCTCGTCGACGGTGGCGCGCGCTTCGTCGGTGGTCTCGAGGAGTTCGCGGATCAACGGGGTGGTCTCCATACGCAGCTGGTCGACTTCTCGTCGCACATCGCGCAAGGTGTCGAGCACTCGCAAGAGCACCACGATCAATGCCGCGAAACCGATCGCACACAGCACCGCCGCGACGATGAGTACCAGTTCACCAGCGGTCATGACGCACTTCCGGGTTCGCCTGTACGTCGCTGTTTCATCCGATCACCGATGTCGGCTTCGTCGCCGTGGACGCTCGGTTCGTACCAGTGTCGTTCGCGCAGTGCATCTGGGAGGTACTGCTGGGCAACGGTTCCCGAGGCATGATCGTGAGGATAGTCGTAACCCTCGCCGTGGCCGATCGCCGCAGCACCCTGATAGTGAGCGTCTCGCAGATGTGGCGGGACTTCGCCGACCGCACCATCGCGAACATCTGATCGGGCGTTCCAGATCGCCAGTGCCGCCCGATTGCTCTTGGGCGCTGTCGCCAGATAGATCGCTGCCTGCGACAGATTCAATTGCGCCTCGGGGAGTCCGACGTGCTCGAGCGCATGGCCTGCGGCGACCGCCACCTGCAACGCTGCGCTGTCGGCGAGGCCGACGTCTTCGGATGCGAAGACGATCATGCGCCGGGCGATGAACCGAGCGTCCTCGCCGGCTTCGAGCATCCGTGCGAGCCAATACACCGCGGCGTCAGGGTCGGAGCCGCGCATCGACTTGATGAACGCGCTCACCACGTCGTAGTGATCGTCGCGCCCGTATCGCAGCGCGGTGGTTCCGAGTGCGGCCTCGACGTGCTCCAACTCGACGTGGCCGTAGCCAGCCAGCGCACACGACACTTCCAGCGCCGTGAGCACTTGACGTCCATCGCCGCCTGCCCGGTCGACCAGGAGGACGAGTGCCTCGTGATCCGCAGATGCCCCTTCCGCTTCGAGGCCCCGGTGTACCAAGGTTTCGATCGCCGGCCGGTCGAGCGGTTCGAGCCTGAACAGGGTCGAACGGCTGCGAAGCGGGGCATTGACCTCGAAGAACGGGTTCTCGGTGGTCGCCCCGATCAGCGTGAGCGTTCCGTCCTCGACTGCGGGGAGGAGCGCATCTTGTTGTGACTTGGAGAATCGGTGGATCTCGTCGAGGAACAAGATGGTTCCTTGGCCGCGCTCGCCCAGGCGTTGACGCGCCCGTTCGATGGTCTCGCGAACGTCCTTGACCCCGGCGTTCACCGCCGAGAGCTGTTCGAACGCTCGGTCGGTGCTGCCAGCAACTGCGAGAGCAAGCGTGGTCTTTCCGGTGCCCGGTGGTCCCCACAGCAGAGCTGAGGTCAGGCGATCGGTCTCGACGAGGCGCCGCAGCGGCTTGCCGGGCCCGACGAGGTGGTCTTGGCCGACCACGTCGTCGATCGTGCGCGGTCGGAGCCTGGCGGCAAGGGGCGCACGTGCGCGACGCTGTTCCTCGGCAGCCACAGCGAACAGGTCGTCGGTCACGAGGTCAGCACGGCCTGGTACACCTGACGGCGGAAGGGCACGACCTGCTCGATCAGCCACGCACGTGGAACCCAACGCCATGCCACGAACTCGACGCCATCAGGGGTCGGCTCCACCTCGTCGGACAGCGCTCGGAAGAAGAACCATCGTTGCACCTGTCCGAGTCGCTTGCCTTCGGACCGCACGTGACCGGGGAACTCGTAGGCCATCCACATCGGGTGCTCGCCGACCAGTTCGACCTCGCTCGAGCCCAGCCCGGTCTCCTCGCTGAGCTCCCTCCACGCAGCGTCGAACGGCGTCTCTCCGACATCGATCCCGCCCTGAGGCAGCTGCCAAGCGTCGGGGATGTCGCTGCGCTCGAAGGCGAGCACCTCGTCATGCGAGTTGATGACCACCGCGACGACACCGGCCCGAAAGTTCGCGCTCGGCATGTGCGAACCGCTATCGGCCCAGGCCGCGAAGGCGGTCGTTCACGTCGCCGAACTCGTTGTCGAACTCGAGGATGGCCGAGAACCAGCGCCGAGCGCTGATCGGGTCGCCCAACTGGTCGTACAGGTCAGCAAGCACGTACCACTGGCGCAGATTGAAGTCGCGGACGACCTTCGGTCGCTTGGTCGCAGGCTGCATCACCTCGAGCGCTCCTCGGAGGTCGTCCTGATCGGCGAGCGCACCGGCAGCCACCATGCGACCCTCGGCCATGATCTCGTGGCTCGGGGACGACTCCTTGATCTCGGTCCACACCAGATCGACCGCTGCCCACCGTCGTTGCGCCCGATGACAATCAGCGATCACCGGAAGCAGGGCCGGATCGTCGTGAAGCGCCTGTGCAGCCTCGAGCGCCGATGCGGCCTGCTTGTAGAGGCCGAGCCGGTAGCTGGCGAGGCCGACGAGTTCGTGCGCTGCAGCAACCGATGGCGCCTCTTTGGCGATTGCGGTGGCGATCCGGCGCGCCTCCTGGAATCGCTCACGGTCGAGCGCTTCGGATGCCTGCGCCAAACGGTCGGTGAGCCGTGCACCCCGTTGTGACCCGAGCGCCGCGCTGAGTTCAGCTGCCACCTCTGGATCGAGCGGCTTCGGTGCCCGTCGAGTCGACGAGCTGTCGCCGCTCGATGCACGCTGTGCCGCTCTGGATGCTTCACGCCGAACCGACCCTTCGTCGATCCACTGCTCGGTCGTGCGCTCTTCGATTTTGCGGCGCTCGAGGTCGGGATCCTGAGGAGCACGCGGCGCCCGACGTTCCTTGACCGCCTTCGAACGGCGCTCGGCCTCGGTCATCGGCCGCGGCTTCGGCCGGCCTCGCTGATCGCTCGAACGATCGTCACGACCGCGACCACCGGAACGGCTCGACGACCCAGGCTTGCCCGAACGACTCGACGACCCAGGCTTGCCCGACGGGCGAGACGAACCGCGTGAACCGGAGTCGTTGCGGCGCGGTGGACGGGAGTTCGAGCCGGAAGACATGGGTCGCCATGCTACGGCTCGATGGGCCCCATCGGCGGCGAACCGGGGCGAAAACGCGAAGAACGCACTGCCGGCAAACCCGGGCAGTGCGTTCCTCGATCGAAATCCGGCGACGTCCTACTCTCCCAGGGGATCTCTCCCCAAGTACCATCGGCGCTGACAGGCTTAACTTCCGTGTTCGGGATGGGAACGGGTGTGACCCTGTCGCTATGGTCACCGAAATCAGTTGTCAATGAGAGGTGACCCCCTCAAGGACTCCAGAGCAAGCACGAGCTGTTCAAAACCAAGCCCTCGGCCGATTAGTACCGGTCAGCTGAGCGTGTTACCACGCTTACACTTCCGGCCTATCAACGTGATGGTCTCGTCACGGGCCTTACTGCGTTAACCGCATGGGAATACTCATCTTCAACCGGGTTTCCCACTTAGATGCTTTCAGCGGTTATCCCTTCCGTAGGTAGCAAATCTGCGATGCTTCTGGCGAAACAACAGACACACCAGAGCTACGTCCGTCCCGGTCCTCTCGTACTAAGGACAGCAGTTGTCAGTATTCCTTCGGCTGCGGAGGATAGGGACCGAACTGTCTCACGACGTTCTGAACCCAGCTCGCGTACCGCTTTAATGGGCGAACAGCCCAACCCTTGGGACCTGCTTCAGCCCCAGGATGCGATGAGCCGACATCGAGGTGCCAAACCTTCCCGTCGATATGGACTCTTGGGGAAGATTAGCCTGTTATCCCCGGGGTACCTTTTATCCGTTGAGCGACCACACTTCCACACGTGATGGCCGGGTCACTATGCCCTACTTTCGTACCTGCTCGACTTGTAGGTCTCGCAGTCAAGCTCCCTTGTGTCATTGCACTCGACGGCTGATTGCCAACCAGCCTGAGGGAACCTTTGGGCGCCTCCGTTACTCTTTAGGAGGCGACCGCCCCAGTCAAACTACCCGCCTGGCGCTGTCCCTGATCCGGATCACGGACCGAGGTTAGAGCTCCAAAGTACGCAGGGTGGTATTTCAACGACGACTCCACACTGGCTGGCGCCAATGCTTCCAAGTCTCCCACCTATCCTACACAACGCAATTCAAAACTCAACACCAAGTTATAGTAAAGGTCCACGGGGTCTTTCCGTCCTTCCGCAGCTAACGAGCATCTTTACTCGTACTTCAATTTCACCGGGTCTATGGTTGAGACAGTGGGGAAGTCGTTACGCCATTCGTGCAGGTCGGAACTTACCCGACAAGGAATTTCGCTACCTTAGGACCGTTATAGTTACGGCCGCCATTCACTTGGGCTTAGGTTCACAGCTTCGCTCCGAAGAGCTAACCGTTCCCCGTGACCTTCAAGCATTGGGCAGGCGTCACAGCGTATACAGCGCCTTGCGGCTTCGCACGCTGCTGTGTTTTTGGTAAACAGTCGCTACCCCCTGGTCTGTGCCACCCTCCTCAGCTCGAGCCGTAAAGGCTTTCACCAAAAAGGGTCCTCCTTCTTCCGAAGTTACGGAGGTAATTTGCCGAGTTCCTTAACCATAGTTCTCCCGCTCGCCTTGGTATTCTCTACCCGCCCACCTGTGTCGGTATGGGGTACGGGCTCTGTGCCAACTCATTGCTGGGCTTTTCTTGGCAGCATGGAATCAGTGACTTCGCGGTATATCGCTCGGCATCGCGTCTCAGTGTTCACGGCCCCAACTCTCATCGGGGCCCACCTACACGCTTACCCCAGGACTACCATCGCCTGGGTTCACCTATCCTCCTGCGTCCCCCGTCAACTATCCGCCAGCTGCTCGGTCGGTTCGCTCACCCGAAGGTGAACAGCCCCAACGTTGCGGCTCTTGGACTTGGCGCGGGCACAGAGGTACTGGAATATCAACCAGTTGTGCATCGACTACGCCTTTCGGCCTCGCCTTAGCTCCCGACTCACCCTGGGGGGATTAGCCTTCCCCAGGAACCCTTGGGCTTTCGGCGGAGGGGTTTCTCACCCCTCTCTCGTTACTCATGCCTGCATTCTCACTCGATAGCGCTCCACGACTGGTTTCCACCGCCGCTTCGCTGCACTATCGACGCTCCTCTACCGCTCCGAATCGACCGAAGTCTCATCGAAGCCCATAGCTTCGGCTCAGGACTTGAGCCCCGTTACATTGTCCGCGCAGAATCACTCGACCAGTGAGCTATTACGCACTCTTTCAAGGGTGGCTGCTTCTAAGCCAACCTCCTGGCTGTCTGTGCAATTCCACATCGTTTTCCACTTAGTCCTGAATTAGGGGCCTTAGCTGATGATCTGGGCTGTTTCCCTTTCGACCAACGAAGCTCATCCCTCGTGGTCTCACTGCCGTGCTCTGGAGTACCGGCATTCGGAGTTTGATTGGGGTTGGTAAACTTGTAGGTCCCCTTACCCATTCAGTGCTCTACCTCCGGTACTGAACACACGACGCTGCACCTAAATGCATTTCGAGGAGAACCAGCTATCGCCGAGTTTGATTGGCCTTTCACCCCTATCCACAGCTCATCCCCGCCATTTTTAACTGACGTGGGTTCGGTCCTCCACGGAGTCTTACCTCCGCTTCAACCTGGCCATGGATAGATCACTCGGCTTCGGGTCTACAGCATGCGACTCTACGCCCTATTCAGACTCGCTTTCGCTTCGGCTTCCCATCACTGGTTAACCTTGCCACACACCGTAACTCGCAGGCTCATTCTTCAAAAGGCACGCCATCGCGGCCATACCCGAAGGCATGACGACGCTCTGACTGTTTGTAAACCAACGGTTTCAGGTACTATTTCACTCCCCTCCCGGGGTACTTTTCACCTTTCCCTCACGGTACTGGTTCACTATCGGTCGCCAAGGAATACTTAGACTTATGGGGTGGTCCCCACAGATTCACGCCGGCTTTCACGGTTCCGGCGTTACTTGGGATGACAGGCGACTAGTGCGTACATTTCGGATACGGGGCTGTTACCCACTCTGGCCGACCCTTTCCTGAGTCGTTCTCCTATGCAGCACTTGTAAGTCGTGACACATCTGATGCTGTGTCTCCTGGTCCCACTACCCCGCACCAGCAACGCCATCAGGCTTGGCACTGGCACGGTTTGGTCTCTACCCTTTTCGCTCGCCGCTACTTAGGGTGTCGCGGTTGCTTTCCTTTCCTCGGGGTACTGAGATGTTTCAATTCCCCCGGTTCCCTCCTGCTGCCCTATGTGTTCAGGCAGCGGTAACACTCCATGACGAGTGCTGGGTTTCCCCATTCGGACATCTGCGGATCGAGGCCTAGTAGACGGCTCCCCGCAGCTTTTCGCAGTCACTCACGTCCTTCATCGGTTCTTGGCGCCAAGGCATCCACCGTTGGCTCTTATTAGCTTGGAAAGAACAAGTTATCTCGTTCATTGGACGACCCGAAGGTCGTCCGAAAAGATGCTCGTGCTTGCTCTGCAGTTCTCAAGGAGCCACCGAACCAGCGGCGCTGACCACACGTGCCCGAGAAACTCGAGTGCAGGGCCAGCTCAACGCTGGGGTGTGAGGGAACAACTCCCTCAAAACGGAAGAGAAGACGGTAACCGCCGTTGTACGTGTCGGCGAGAGGGACAAGTCCCTCGATCTCCGATCGTTACGTCGACAGCCCACCAGTGCACCAACAGGTGTGTCTCGCACCCGGATCGAACATGTGTCGATCATCGAGTGGAGAAGCACTCCTTAGAAAGGAGGTGATCCAGCCGCACCTTCCGGTACGGCTACCTTGTTACGACTTCACCCCAATCACC
Source organism: Ilumatobacteraceae bacterium (assembly GCA_963717385.1). Taxonomy (GTDB): domain Bacteria; phylum Actinomycetota; class Acidimicrobiia; order Acidimicrobiales; family Ilumatobacteraceae; genus Sva-07. Next base: position 5,842 of record CAVQWE010000006.1, on the reverse strand, counting down.
GACCCCACCTTCGACGGCTCCCTCTCTTGCGAGTTGGGCCACCGGCTTCGGGTGTTGCCGACTTTCGTGGTGTGACGGGCGGTGTGTACAAGGCCCGGGAACGTATTCACCCTGGCGTGCTGATCCAGGATTACTAGCAACTCCGGCTTCATGGAGTCGAGTTGCAGACTCCAATCCGAACTGAGACCGGCTTTGTGGGATTCGCTCACCCTCGCGGGATCGCAGCCCTCTGTACCGGCCATTGTAGCGTGTTTGCAGCCCTGGGCATAAGGGGCATGATGACTTGACGTCATCCCCACCTTCCTCCGAGTTGACCCCGGCAGTCTCCTACGAGTCCCCACCATTACGTGCTGGCAACATAGGATAAGGGTTGCGCTCGTTGCGGGACTTAACCCAACATCTCACGACACGAGCTGACGACAGCCATGCACCACCTGTGTACCGCCCCGAAGGACACCCTATCTCTAGAGCTTTTCGGTACATGTCAAACCCAGGTAAGGTTCTTCGCGTTGCATCGAATTAAGCAACACGCTCCGCTGCTTGTGCGGGCCCCCGTCAATTCCTTTGAGTTTTAGTCTTGCGACCGTACTCCCCAGGCGGGGCACTTAATGCGTTAGCGACGGCGCGGATCTCGTTGGTTGAGACCCACACCTAGTGCCCAACGTTTACGGCATGGACTACCAGGGTATCTAATCCTGTTTGCTACCCATGCTTTCGCTCCTCAGCGTCAGTTACGGCCCAGAGCGGCGCCTTCGCCGCTGGTGTTCCTCATGATATCTGCGCATTTCACCGCTACACCATGAATTCCCCGCTCCCCTACCGTACTCTAGTCATAGCAGTATCGGGTGGCCTCTCTGGGTTGAGCCCAGAGTTTTCACACCCGACTTACCAAACCGCCTACGAGCTCTTTACGCCCAATAAATCCGGATAACGCTTGGTGCCTACGTGTCACCGCGGCTGCTGGCACGTAGTTGGCCGCACCTTCTTCTGTAGGTACCGTCATTTTCTTCCCTACTGAAAGCGGTTTACAACCCTAGGGCCTTCTTCCCGCACGCGGCGTTGCTGCATCAGGCTTTCGCCCATTGTGCAAGATTCCCCACTGCTGCCTCCCGTAGGAGTCTGGACCGTGTCTCAGTTCCAGTGTGGCTGATCATCCTCTCAGACCAGCTACCCGTCGATGCCTTGGTGAGCCGTTACCTCTCCAACTAGCTGATAGGCCGCGAGACCCTCCCGATCCGATAAATCTTTCATCACTCCACCATGAAGCGGTGTGATGGCATCCGGTATTAGCAGTCGTTTCCAACTGTTATCCCAGAGATCGGGGCAGGTTTCTCACGTGTTACGCACCCGTTCGCCACTAGGTCTTCCGGAGCAAGCTCCATGGACCTCGTTCGACTTGCATGTGTTAAGCACGCCGCCAGCGTTCATCCTGAGCCAGGATCAAACTCTCCAACAAAAACGTGGCCAACTCTCCCGTCCACCGAAGTGGTTGTTCGAGTCAGCAACGATAGTCAGCGAGCGCATCGTCCGAGTCGGGAAAGACTCATGTGGACGATACGTCCTTGCTGTTTGGCCGATCCACTGTACAAAGCGTGGAACGGCCGATAACCATGGTTGCTGCCGCCAGGGTAGGCGACAGCAGAAATTGACAGACAGTTCCGTGTCCACCCCGAAGGATGGGCGCGTACTGCCCGCACTGGCGTTCTGTCTTCTCTTCCGTTTTCAAGGAGCCGAAGCTCAGGCACGCACCAGGACCGGGGATTGCCTTGCGGGTTTCCTGCGGTCGGCGTTGGTGCCGAGTGGCCTTTCCGGAGGAGTAGATCCTTCCGTGAGGCGGAGTTAAAAGATAGCACCGCCGTAGTGCTTTGCAACACCCCTCAGGAAAATATTTCGGCGAGGTGGTGCGACTTCTTGCCCTTGCGGAGCAAGAGGTACTTCCCGTGGATCAGTTTCTGGTCGCTGAGCAGGGAGTTCTCGTCGAGTTGCACTCCGTTTGCATAGAACGATCGCTGGGCCAGCGACCGCCGGGCGTCGCCGTTCGACGATGCCAAGCCGGCCGCGACGAACACCGCGATCGGGTCGGACAGGTCGTCGGCAGCCACCCGGGACGAGGGGATCTCCGCAGCGATCGTTGCAAAGGCCTCCCGTGACGCTGCTGCAGGATCGCTGGCGAAGAGCAACTCGGCAGCTTCAGCAGCAGCGATCGCCGCAGGAGCACCGTGGACGAGTGCAGTCATCTCGTCGGCGAGGGCTCGTTGCCCGAAGCGCAGGTGGGGTGCCTCGTTGTGCTCGGTGAGGACCGCACGGATCTGTTCGATCGGCTGCAACGAGAAGGTGAGCAACTGCGATTCGACGAGTTCGTCGGCGGTCTGAATCCAGTGCTGACGGAACTGGTACGGCGTGGTCTTGTCGGCGTCGAGCCACACGCGGGCGCCGGTCGTCTTGCCGAGCTTGGTGCCGTCAGCTGCGGTGAGCAGCGGCCACGAGAACGCATGCACGTGGGCGCCTCGCTTGCGACGGATGAAGTCGACGCCCGAGAGGATGTTGCCCCACTGGTCCGAACCCCCGATCTGGATCGTGCAGTCGAGGTTGTCGTGCAGCCACAGGTAGTCGTTCGCCTGCAGCAACATGTAGCTGAACTCGGTGAATGAGATCCCATGCTCGGAGTTGATCCGCTGCTTGACGCTCTCACGAGCCAGCATCTGGTTCACCGTGACGTACTTGCCGACGTCACGCAGGAACTCGAGCGCAGTCATCGGTTGTGTCCAGTCACGGTTGTCCACCAGTGCTCCCGTGCCCGCACCGCCTGCCGGGTCGAGATCGACGATCCGGCCCAGCTGCTCCTTGATCTTGGCGACATTGTGGTTCAACGTCTCCTCGTCGAGCAGGTTGCGCTCCTCCGAGCGTCCGCCCGGATCGCCGATCATTCCGGTGGCGCCACCGGCGAGTGCAATTGGCCGGTGTCCAGCATCCTGGAACCGCCGCAACACGATGAGGCCGATCAAGTTGCCGACGTGCAAGCTGTCGGCTGTGGGGTCGCACCCGTAGTAGATCGCCACCGGCCCGTCAGAAACGGCGCTTCGCAACGCCTCTCTGTCGGTCGAGTCGTGGATGAGGTTGCGCGCCTTGAGTTCGGCGATGAGATCGGTGCCAGACATACGTCTACCAAGGGTACTGTCACGCCGTGACCGGCCCGGTGGATGAATCACTCGTTGCTGACGAACTCAGGCGGCATTTCGAGCACTTCGCCACCACGTCGAGCCCGCGAGCACCGCTGTATGCAGCACTGTCCACCGTCATCGCCCGCGACAGGCAGCTGTACGGACTGCTGCGACATGCACCGCCCACTCAGCGTCTCCCGGTGCTGCTGTTCGCCTGCGTGCACGAGCTGGTGATCGAACACCCCCAGCACCCGTTGGCGGACTGGTACCCGAACCTGACCGCCGTCCCGCGGTCGCCGACCGACCGAGCGCTCGCCTCGACGTTCACGAGCTTCGTCGGGCTGCACCACGAGCGGCTCGTGCAGCTGCTGTTCACACGGACCACGCAGACCAACGAGGTGGGCCGCTGCGGGTCGTTGCTGCCGGCGCTCGGTCTGCTCGGTGACGAGGTCGGAGCACTCGGATTGCTCGACGTGGGCACCAGCGGCGGGCTGAACCTGCTGCTCGACCGGTACGAGTACCGGTACCGGGGCCCCGATGGCATCGAGCGGGCCGTCGGTGGTCCGTCGACGGTCACGATCACGGTCGACGCGACCGGTGACGTCCCCGTCCCGACGGCGATTCCGACGATCACTGCACGCTGTGGGATCGACCAGCGACCGATCGACGTGACCGACGACGGCGAAGCGCACTGGCTCGAGGCATGCGTCTGGCCGGACCAGGCCGACCGTTTCCATCGACTGGTCGCGGCGATCGACATCGCTCGGGCCAACCCACCGGAGATCCTGGCCGGCGACGCCGTCACGTCGCTCGGTCCGGCGATCGAGCGGGTCGGCGCGCACGCGCACCCCGTCGTCATGAACTCGTGGGTGTTGAACTACCTCACATCCGCCGAGCGGACCGCGTACCTCGCCGAACTCGAGCGCATCGCCACCACCCGCGACATCTCTTGGGTCTACGCGGAGGCCCCGGCTCACATTCCCGAACTCCCGAACGAGCCGGATCCGAAGAGCGCACACCGCACCGTGTTGTCGATGGTTCGCTGGCGTGACGGCAAGCGGTTCGTCGACCATCTCGCCACGGTGCATCCCCACGGCTTCTGGATGCACTGGCGCTGACTCGACGCGGCCTTGCGCACCGCCCTCGGCCGGCCGACGTTGTCTGTGATCGGGATCACAGACAACGCTTCTGTCCGAGGTGTAGTCAGTTGCTGGACCCGCGCCACGAGGGCGTCGGGCCATCATGCGATCCAGGAGGAACCCATGTACGTCATTCACTACACCACCGCCCCGTCGGCTGGCTCAAAGGAGTCGACGGCCGCACTGATGAAGGAGTTCGGTGAACGCGGTGAGATGTCCGGAACGGTCGCTCACTATGTGTATCCCGGCGGCGGCGGCATGGTGATCACGAGCGAGAGCGATCTGGCGGTCGTCTACGAGACGGTCACGGCATACGCCCAGTGGCTCGAATTCGACGTGCGTCCGATCCTGAACGTCGGCGACGCCGTGCCGATCATCCTCAAGTACTTGGGCGCATAGCAGCACTCATCATCAACCACGGAAGCGCCATGGCGTCTCCGTGGCCTTGGTGATACCAACACGCGGGCCCACCAGGGGATCGGTCGGGGGCGGTGTGCCGTCGGCAGCGATCCGGACCGGCGACCGGAGGCGGGTGAGGTCGACGCCGGTGTCGGACAACCCAATTGCGAAGGCCTGGCAGAGCTTCCCCGGGCCGTTCGCCAGATCACGATCCGCTCGTCCCGATCGACGCTCACGCATCACCTCCGTCCCGGTGACTGGTACGACCGCCCGCAGCAGCACCGCCTGGCCGTCGCCCTCGGGGCCCGTGACCACGTTTGCGCAGCAGTGGATGCCGTAGCTCAGGTACACGTACAGCCTCCCCGCCCGACCGAACATCACCGAGTTCCGTGGCGTCGGCCCCCCGAACGAATGGCTCGCCGCGTCGTCCTGCGTGTACGCCTCGGTCTCCACGATCCGGCCGCCGACACGGGTCCCATCACGCTCGACCACGAGGATCTTGCCGAGGAGGTCCCTCGCGACGACCGGCGCATCGCGAGCGAACCACCCCGAGGACAACCGTGTGAGCCTCACACGTCCAGGCGCTCCGCATCGCGAGCCAGCATGGCGCGGTACGACTCCAACTGGACCGGGAGCGCGGCCGGGCCCGCTGCCCCGCGGGACGTCCGCATTCGCACGCCGAGACCAGGACCGACCAGCGCTGCCGCGTCGGGTCCCAGCCGTGGGTCGGCCGCGACGAGTTCGCGCAGCGTGCCCTCACCTGCGAGCGTCGCCCTGATGTGTGCACCCACGACGGCATGGGCCTCGCGGAAGGGCACCCCGGCACGAACGAGATGCTCCGCGAGATCGGTCGCTGCAGTCGTCTCCTCGTCGGCGGCCGCCTGCATCGCCTCGGGGACGAAGGTGGCCGTGGCGATCATGCCGGTGAGCGCCGCAACGGCCAGCGTCACCTGCTCGACCGAGTCGAACAACGGCTCCTTGTCCTCCTGGAGATCGCGGTTGTAGGCCAGCGGCAACCCCTTCAGCGTGGCGAGCAGACCCGTGAGATTGCCGATCAACCGGCCGCTCTTGCCACGGGCCAGCTCAGCGATGTCTGGATTCTTCTTCTGCGGGAGCATCGACGAACCGGTCGCATAACCGTCA